>CAVUFL010000009.1:0-44866 GCA_963740805.1 uncultured Alphaproteobacteria bacterium
CATTGTAGCGCTCCTTGTCGGTGTGCTGCTGATCGCGCCAGCTGGCAAATGGATGGGTGGAGGACGCGATGGGGGCGAGGCCGAACTCGTCGGCGATGGTGCCGACGGTGGTGCGCAGCCTGATCAGCTCCTCGCGTGCTTCCGCAATGGTGTGGCAGACGCTGGTGCCGACCTCGATCTGCGAGCGCAGGAACTCGGGGCTGACCTGGCTCCCATAATCGAGCAAGGCCTCCTGGCATTTGGCGAGGAGGGCAGGGGACGGCTCCTGCGCCAAGTCGCGGCTGTCCTTGTCGACGAGGAGGTATTCCTCTTCGATGCCGATTGTGAAGCTTGGCTCGCGGATCGCCATGGCGGCGCAATGTGGCACAATCGGATGACAGCGTGTAGCCGCTTCGCGACTATTGCGCGACTATTGGATGATGCCGCCGAGAAGCACGCCGACGATATAGGCGATGATGGCTGCCGAGATGCCGATGGCGAAGGTTTCAAGTCCGGCTCGCCACCATGGCGCAGGCGACCAACGGCTGCGCAGCGAGCCGATGGAAAAGAAGGTGAGCCCGGTCATCACCGTGGAGGCCTCGATGGTGGCTGGAAGGCCGAGGACGAAGGGCACGAGCGGGATCGAGCCGCAGACGATAAAGGCGAGGAAGGTGGTGAGCGCGGCCCGTCCCGGGGAGCGGCTGATCGGCGGCAGACCGTGCTCCTCGGTCATCATGGTCTCGATCCAGCGGTCGCGCTTCTGGGTGATGACCTTCACCGCGCTATCGAGCGCCTCGCCCTCGAAGCCCTTGGCCTGAAAGATCTGACGGATCTCCTCGCGCTCGCCTTCGGGTGCAATCTCGACGTGGCGCTCCTCCATGTTGCGCACGTGCTCGTATTCTTCCAACTCGGCCCTGGTTCCGGAGAAATTGGCGGCGGCCATGGAGAAGCCGTCAGCGAGAAGATTGGCCACGCCGAGAATGAGCAAGGCCTTGGTGGAGAGCGCGGCGCCTACCACGCCGGCGACAACGGCGAAGGTGGTCACGGTGCCGTCGATGCCGCCATAGACCCAGTCGCGCAGATAGCTGACGCGAGGTCCTTCCTTGAGGCGCTTGGCGATTTCGCTCGGCCGATGACCGTGCTCGAGATGTCTTGGGTCCACGTGGCCGCTCCTTGCGTTCGGGGCTATGTGGCATGAGAGGGAGGGGGGAGCAATGGCCGTGGTCGCAACTGCGAAGCAGTGGCACGAGTGCCATTCTCAATGACAGTGGCCCTCTATCTCTTGGCGGTTTGGCTGTTGCCCAAATTCGGCGTTAGCCTTTAGCAACCATGGTCTGCTAGCCAGGCGGGGGCGAAGCGCCTATATAGCGTCAGCCCCTTTTTGGAGAGATTTCAGATGGCCCCGCGATGGAGCCCCGATAGCTGGCGCGGCTTACCGATCGAGCAGGTTCCGGTCTATCCGGACCTCGACAAGCTCGCCGAAGTCGAGCAGCAGCTCGCGACGTTTCCGCCGCTCGTATTTGCCGGCGAGGCGCGCGAGCTGAAGGCCAAGCTCGCCCGCGTGGCCGCCGGCGAGGCCTTCCTGCTGCAGGGCGGCGATTGCGCCGAAAGCTTCGCCGAGCATCGCGCCGACGCCATCCGCGATTTCTTCCGGGTGCTGCTGCAAATGGCCGTGGTGCTGACTTATGCCGGCGGCTCGCCGGTGGTGAAGCTTGGCCGTATCGCCGGACAATTCGCCAAGCCGCGCTCGGCGCCGACCGAGGTGCAGAACGGCAAGGAGCTGCCGAGCTATCGCGGCGACATCATCAATGGCATCGAGTTCACCGAGGAAGCGCGCACGCCAGACCCGCAGCGGATGCTGATGGCCTACCGGCAGTCGGCGGCGACGCTCAATCTGCTGCGTGCCTTCGCGCAAGGCGGCTACGCCAATCTCGATCACGTGCACCGGTGGAATCTCGGCTTCGTCAAGGACAGCCCTGCCGGACATCGCTACCAGGAACTGGCAGAGCATATCGCCGAGAGTTTGCGCTTCATGCGCGCCTGCGGGCTCACCCCTGAGCGGACGCCCGAGCTTCGCACCACGACGGTCTACACGAGCCATGAGGCGCTGATGCTCGGCTACGAGCAGGCGATGACCCGCGTGGATTCGACGTCCGGAGATTGGTACGCGACCTCGGGCCATTTCCTCTGGGTCGGCGATCGCACACGCAATCTCGATCAGGCGCATATCGAGTTCCTGCGCGGCATCAAGAACCCGGTCGGCGCGAAAATCGGGCCTGCTTGCGGGCCCGACGAGCTCTTGCGCCTGATCGACGCGTTGAACCCGGCGAACGAGCCCGGGCGGCTCACGCTGATCTGCCGCTTCGGCGCCGACAAGGTGGGCAAGCACCTGCCGGCGCTGATCCGCGCCGTGGAGCGCGAAGGCAAGACCGTGGTGTGGGCTTGTGACCCGATGCACGGCAACACCATAAAGGCGGCGGGCGGCTACAAGACGCGGCCGTTCACTCTCATCCTTTCGGAGGTTGCCACCTTCTTCGACATCCATCGCGCGGAAGGAACCCATGCCGGCGGCATCCATGTCGAGATGACCGGACAGGACGTCACCGAATGCGTTGGCGGCGCCAAGGCCGTGACTGAGACGGATTTGTCCGACCGCTACCACAGCCATTGCGATCCGCGGCTCAATGCCGACCAGTCGCTTGAGCTCGCCTTCATCGTTTCGGAGAGGTTGAAGCGCGAGCGCGAGGGGCGCCCCGAGCCTGAGATTTCCATTGCGGCGGGAGAATAGCGCATACCTGCAATAGTCCGGGCGCGGGCCTGAACCCTTTGCCCAAGAGTTCCATTGGTCACCCCACCCGGCGATCCCGGCTAAAGCCGGAATCGCCACCCTCCCTATCAAGGGGAGGGATGGGAGTGTGTTGCGCGTCCCTGATCATCGGCCATACCTCCCCCTCGTGGGGAGGTCGGCGCGTTCCGGACTTGTCCGGACGCGCCGGGTGGGGGGAAGAACGTCTTTTCCATTCGGATGGAAACGCTAAGTTCGCAGAATGAGTAAACCAGAGACAGACAGCTTCAGGCTCGCGCTCGCGCAATTGAACCCCGTCGTTGGCGACATCGGCGGCAATCTGAAGAGGGCGCGGGCGGCGCGGGCGGAGGCTGCGGCCAAGGGCGCGGATCTCATTGCCTTCACCGAGCTTTATCTCACCGGCTACCCGATCGAGGATCTGGTGTTGAAGCCGGCGTTCCAGCGGGCGGCGCGCGAGGCCTGCGAGGACTTCGCCCGCGACACGAGCGACGGCGGCCCCGCCGTGCTCGTCGGTCTTTTCTGGGCGGAAGGGCCGTTCGTGCACAACGCCGTGGCCTATCTGGACCACGGCCGCATCGAGGCGGTTAGGCTCAAATACAATCTGCCCAATTACGGGGTGTTCGACGAGAAGCGGGTTTTTGCCCCAGGTCCACTGCCGGAACCGATCGAGGTGAGGGGGGTTTCGCTCGGCGTGCCGGTGTGTGAGGACATCTGGAGCGAGGAGGTCTGCGGGGCGTTGGCCAATGCAGGCGCTGGGCTTCTTATCGTGCCGAATGGGTCGCCCTATTGGATGGACAAGCAGGGTCAGCGCTATTCGATCGCGCGGGCGCGTATCGCCGAGACCGGATTGCCGCTCGCTTATATCAATCAGGTTGGCGGACAGGACGAGCTCGTATTCGACGGCGCCTCCTTCGTGCTCAACGCCGACGGCAGCCTCGCCGTGCAAATGCCGGCGTGGGAAGAAGCGCTTGGCGTGACCGAATGGCGCAAGGACGGGAAGCGCTGGGCTTGCGAAACTCAGCCTCCCGCCGACATCGAGCAGGGCGATGCCGCCAACTACCTCGCCTGCGTCACGGGGTTGCGCGACTATGTGGAAAAGAACGGCTTTCCTGGCGTGGTGCTTGGGCTCTCGGGCGGCATCGACTCTGCGCTTTGCGTGGCCATGGCCTGCGATGCGCTCGGCGCTGCCCGTGTGCACGGCGTCATGCTGCCCTATCTCTACACCAGCAATGAGAGTCTGAACGATGCGGCGCAGACCGCAGAGACGCTCGGTATTCGCTACGACGTCATGCCGATCTCTCCTGCTGTGGAGGGGCTCACCAAGAGTCTTGCGGCCATCTCAGATGGCGGCGACCCAGGCACGGCCGAGGAGAACCTGCAGTCGCGCGCCCGCGGCACGCTGCTGATGGGGCTCTCCAACAAATTCGGGCAGATGGTGATCACGACCGGCAACAAGTCGGAAGTGTCGGTCGGTTATGCCACGCTCTATGGCGACATGAATGGCGGGTTCAATCCGATCAAGGATCTGTACAAGACGCAAGTCTATGCCCTTGCCCGCTATCGCAATCGCGAGCGGCCGAAAACCTGCCTCGGGCCCAGCGGCCGCGTCATTCCGGAGAATGTCCTCACCAAGGCGCCGACGGCGGAGCTGAAGCACAATCAGCGCGACCAGGACACACTGCCGCCTTACGACGTGCTCGACGACATTCTCAACTGCCTAGTCGAGCTGGAAATGCCGTTGGCCGAGATCGTGGCGCGCGGGCATGCGCCGGAGGTCGTGAAGAAGGTCGAGCGCATGCTCTACCTCGCCGAGTACAAGCGGCGGCAGGCGGCGCCTGGGGTGAAGATCACCGCCAAGAATTTCGGCCGCGACCGGCGCTATCCCATCACCAACAAGTTCCGCGAGAAGTTTTAGATGGTAGAGCGCATCTGCTGGCTCCATACCTCCCCCTCGTGGGGAGCTCCGACGCCGCCTTGCGGCGTCGGAGTGGGGGGCTCTCTTGCTCGCAAGGGAATGGAGTTTGTCGAGCCGCTCTGCAAGTTTGTCGAGGGCTCATGACAACGACCGTACGCTTCGCGCCAAGCCCTACCGGCCGCCTGCACGCCGGCAACATCCGCACAGCGCTCCTGAACTGGATGTTCGCGCAGCAGCGGGGAGGGCGCCTGCTGCTGCGTCTCGACGACACCGACCGCGAGCGTTCCACCGATGAGTTCGCGGACGGCATCCGCGAAGACCTGACCTGGCTCGGGCTCGGCTGGGACCACGAGGTGAAGCAGTCAGACCGCTTTGCGATCTACGACACGGCGGTAGAGAAGCTGAAAGCGAGCGGCAGGCTCTATCCGGCCTACGAGACGCAAGACGAGCTTGAGTTGAAGCGGAAGCGCCAGCTCGCCCGTGGGCGTCCGCCGGTCTACGACCGCTCGGCGTTGAAGCTCACCGACGCCGACCGCCAAAAATTGGAGTTGGCGGGGCAAGCGCCTCATTGGCGCTTCAAGCTCGAGACGCGCGACGTGGTGTGGAACGATCTCATCCGCGGCGAGCAGCATGTGGATGCCGCTTCGCTGTCGGACCCTGTGCTGGTCCGCGCCGACGGCACCTATCTCTACACGCTGCCGAGCGTCGTCGACGACATCGACCTCGGCATCACCCATGTGATTCGCGGCGAGGATCACGTCGCCAATACGGCGCCGCAGATTTAACTGTTCGAGGCGCTTGGCGCCGAGCCCCCAGCTTTCGGCCACCACAATCTCCTGGTTGGCCCCGAGGGCCAGGCGCTCTCCAAGCGCGAGCGGGCGCTGTCCATCCAGGGCATGCGCGAGGAGGGGCTGGAGCCTCTGGCCGTGGCGAGCTATTCGGCCACCATCGGCACCTCCGATACGATCGCCCCGCATCAGAGCCTGCATGAGCTTGTGGTGCATTTCGCCTTCGGGAAAATGTCGCGCGCGCCGGCGCGCTTCGACGTCGCGGAGTTGCGGGCGCTGAACGCGCGGCTGTTGCACGCGCTGCCATACGAAGCGGTGGCGCAGCGGCTGCGCGATATGGGCATCAAAGACGGCGAGGCGTTTTGGCTCGCCGTGCGCTCAAATCTCGCGGTGCTGTCCGATGCGGGCGCTTGGTGGCTTGTGGTGAAGGGGCCGCTTCAGCCGGTGATCGCCGACGCCGCGCTGTGCGAGCAGGCCGCGGCGCTGCTTCCGCCGGAGCCGTGGGACGAATCGACCTGGGAGCGATGGGCCGCAGACGTGAAGCAGGCGACCGGCATCAAGGGCAAGGCGTTGTTCCAGCCCTTGCGGCTCGCGCTCACCGCCCGCGAGCATGGACCTGAGCTCAAGCTGCTTTTGCCGCTGATCGGCCGGGAGCGAGCTTCGGCGCGGCTCGAAGGCAAGACGGCCTGATCGCTTGAGGCTATTGCGGCGTAGGTGCTGGTGTGCGCTTGGCGACGCTCGACTGCTGCGGCGCAGCTTCGGCTGCCGCAGGGGCAGGGACAGCTTCCGCCGCCGGGGCTTCGGGTGCCGGTGCGCCTGCGTTCGGCGTTGAGCCGGTCACGTCGAGGTTGAGCTGCGCCGGAGGCGGAGCCGGAGCTGCCGCCTGGGCCGCTGGTGCGGCGGCCTTCTTCTTGCCGGGCTTGCCGGGCGCTGGTGCGGCCTCGGCCTTCTGGTTCGCCGCCTCGATCTCGGTCGGATTGTATTCGTCCGCCTTGCACGAGCAGCCCTTGATATACGCCTTGCGGTATTTGAAGGCGGCGGGCAGATCGGCATAGGCCGTGCCATTGAGCGAGATGGCCTGATCGATCTCCTGTCCGGGATTGCGATAGACGTAGAGCTCGGCAGGCGCCGCACAGCTCGACTGGCAGACGGTGGCGTCCTGCGCCAGGCGGTTGGCATAGGTCTGATAGCTCACCGGGAAGAAAAATCCATCGCAGGTCCGCACGCAGACCGAGCGGTAGCGTCCGTTCGGATCGATGCTGCGATAGACCGGACCTTCGGGTTGCGCCGGCGCCTGGTCGTCGCCGCCGCCACGGCCGAACCAGCCGAACAATCCGCCGCCGCCGCTGTCGCGACGTGCTTGCTGCGGCATCGGCCTGCCGCCGGTGCACCCGTTACGGGCGAGCGCGTCCATGAGCTCGGCCTGGCGGCGGCGATTGCCGCGGCCGCCGGCAATTGCGTCGCGTTGCGCCTGGAACTGCTCAACTTGGCGTCTGGCGTCCTCGACCTGGTCGTTCATCTTGAGACATTTGGGGCTGCGCACGAGGCCGCGTCCGAAGATGAGAAAGCCCCTCTCAAAGCAACCGGCATCCTCCATCGCCGCCTTAGTCCCCTGGTAGACGCGGGTGGCGCCTTGAATTTGCTTGTCGATGCCGGGCAGCTCCGAGGCGCCCCCGCCGCCTTGGGCGCTCGCGAGCTCCTGCTGCAACTGCATGCAGCGGATCTGGTGGTCGGCGTCCTGGGCCTGCGTATCACCTGCCACGAACGCGACGGCCGCGCCGCACAGGGCGAAAATGGCAAGACTGCGATGACGGGCAGCGAGGCGCGCTTCGAAAGCGGGCGTAAGCTCGTGACGGGCGTTCACTTCTTGGCGTTTCCGACTGATGGCGACCCCCGAAAGGCCGTTCCGGCCCGGGCCTTAGGCCGTCCGCATTATGCCCGGCCAAGCTTAGGGGTCAATGCGGCATGAATAAGATTGGGCTGCTTGACGCGGTTAAGGTTTTTCGGCCATAAGCGAGCCATCATGGCGCATGTAGAACGCATCGTTATCATTTCCTGCTTCATTATTCCGGTCTAGCAAAGAGCTGGCCGGGTCGTTCTCCCTTACCTTTCACCTCCGTAAAAGAACCGAACGCCGGCCGGCCGTAAGGCAACGAGGCTATTGGTGGCGCTCAGGCTCTACAACACGCTCACTCGCGAGAAGGAGCCGTTTCAGCCCATAGATGCGGACAACGTCCGCATGTATGTGTGCGGGCCGACGGTCTACGACTTCGCCCATATCGGCAATGCGCGCCCGGTCATCGTGTTCGATGTGCTGTTCCGTCTGTTGCGGCACCTCTATGGCCCAGAGCACGTCACCTATGTGCGCAACATCACCGACGTCGACGACAAGATCAATGCGCGGGCGGCCGAGGAGTATCCGGAGCTGCCGCTGAACGAGGCGATCCGCCGCGTCACCGAGAAGACCGAGAAGCAGTTCCACGCGGACGTTGCCGCCCTTGGTTGCCTGCCGCCGACGGTCGAGCCGCGGGCGACCGAACACATCGCCGCCATGAAAGAGATGATCGACGATCTCGTAGCCAACGGCTGCGCCTACGTGGCAGAGGATCATGCGCTCTTCGATGTCGCGGCGATGCCGGATTACGGCAAACTGTCAGGCCGGTCGCTGGACGAGATGATCGCCGGAGCCCGCGTCGAGGTTGCGCCGTACAAGCGCGACCCAATGGACTTCGTGCTGTGGAAGCCGTCGAAGCCAGGCGAGCCGTCATGGCCCTCGCCTGCCGGTATCGCGGCGCCGGGGCGTCCAGGGTGGCATATCGAATGCTCCGCCATGTCGTGGGAGCATCTCGGCAAGACCTTCGACATCCATGGCGGCGGCATCGACCTCGTCTTCCCGCACCATGAGAACGAGATCGCCCAGTCGCGCTGCGCCTTCCACACGCCGGTCATGGCCAATTACTGGCTGCATAACGGCTTCCTCCAGGTGGAGGGTGAGAAGATGGCGAAGAGCCTCGGCAATTTCGTCACCATCCATGAATTGCTGGAAACGGCAAGCTTCGGCGGGAGTGATTGGCCCGGCTCGGCGCTTCGCTTCGCGATGCTTCAGACGCATTACCGTCAGCCTCTTGACTGGACTGTTCGCAGTCTAGAGACGGCGTGGCATGTGTTGGACGACTTCTTTGTCGCCGCGGCCGAGACGGAGGATCTGACGCCGTCGAAACCGGTCCTCGATGCTCTGCAGGAGGACCTGAATACTCCTTTGGCCATCGCCGAACTTCACAACATCCGCCAACGTGTTCCATACGCAGGGCACGGTGACGCGGCGCTTGAGTTGGGTAGGAATCTCAATTTCCTGGGTGTGGACCGGCGCAATTTTCACGCTTGGGTCGACAAAGAAAGGACCCGAGTGTTGAATCACGCCGGCAATGTCGAAGGCCTCATCGAGGCGAGGCACGCCGCGCGCAAGGCCAAGAACTTCGCCGAGGCCGATCGCATCCGCGACGAGCTTGCCGCCATGGGCATCGAGCTGAAGGACGCCAAGGACCCCAAGACCGGTGAGCTGGTCACCACCTGGGAGGTCGCCCGATGACCCGCGAACGCCTCTATCTCTACGACACTACGCTTCGAGACGGCGCCCAGACCCAGGGCGTCGATTTCTCCCTCGAGGACAAGGGACTGATCGCCCAACAGCTCGACGTGCTCGGCATCGACTATATCGAGGCGGGATACCCAGGCGCCAATCCCACCGACACCAAGCTGTTCGCGGCGCCGCAGAAGCTCGGCCTGGCCAAGCTCACCGCCTTCGGCATGACCAAGCGCCCCGGCCGTTCGCTCGCCAACGATCCAGGCTTCCAGGCGGTGCTCGCCGCGAAGGCGCCGGCCATCTGCCTCGTCGCCAAGACTTGGGACTTCCATGTCGATGTGGCGCTCGGCGCGAGCCTCGAGGAGAACCTGCAAGGCATAAAAGAGTCGGTGGCAGCCGTCGTCGCCTCGGGACGCGAGGCGCTGCTCGACTGCGAGCATTTCTTCGACGGCTACAAGGCGAACCCCGATTACGCGGTTGCCTGCGCCAAGGCTGCCTATGACGCCGGTGCAAGCTGGGTGGTGCTGTGCGACACCAATGGCGGCACGTTGCCTGAGGAGATCGAGAGGATCGTGGCCGAGGTGGTGAAGCACATCCCAGGCGATCATGTCGGCATCCATGTGCATAACGACACCGACAATGGCGTGGCCAATTCGCTCGCGGCAGTGCGCGCCGGCGCCCGCCAGATCCAGGGCACGCTGAACGGGCTTGGCGAGCGCTGCGGCAACGCCAACCTCACCTCGATCATCCCGACACTGTTGCTGAAGTCGGACTATGCGGAGCGCTTCGAGACCGGGGTGACGCCGGAGAAGCTGAAGACGCTCACCCACGCCTCGCGCATTCTCGATGAGCTGCTCAATCGTGCGCCGAACCGCCGCGCGCCCTATGTCGGCGAGTCAGCCTTCGCCCATAAAGGCGGCATCCATGTCTCGGCCGTGCAGAAAGACCCGCGCACCTATGAGCACGTGCCGCCGGAGGCGGTGGGCAACCGGCGGAGACTGCTCGTCTCCGACCAGGGCGGCCGCTCCAACATCCTCGCCGAGCTCGACCGCATCGGCATCGCCGTGCCCAAGGACGACCCGCGCGTCGCCGAGGCTGCTCGACGAGGTGAAGGAGCGCGAGGCCAACGGCTATGCCTATGAGGCGGCCGACGCCTCCTTCGAGCTGCTCGCTCGCCGCATGCTCGGCAATGTGCCGCAATTCTTCGACGTCGAGTCGTTCCGGGTCATGGTCGAGCGCCGTCACAACGCCGTCGGCAACCTCGTCACCGTGTCGGAAGCGACGGTGAAGGTGCGCATCGACGGCGAGACCATGCTGTCGGTGGGCGAGGGCAACGGCCCGGTGAACGCGCTCGACACGGCGCTCCGCAAGGATCTCGGCCGCTATCAAAGCTACATCGACGATCTCGAGCTCGTCGACTACAAGGTGCGTATCCTCACGGGCGGCACCGACGCCGTGACGCGGGTTTTGATCGAGAGCAGGGACGGGGAGGGGAACCGCTGGTTCACCGTCGGCGTCTCACCGAACATCGTCGATGCATCGTTCGAGGCTTTGCTCGACTCCATCAACTACAAGCTGATCCGCGACGGCGCGACCGCGCCTCAATAGGACACTCAGAACTTCGCGGTGACCTTGGCTTCGGCTTCGGCCTCCGCCACCTCGTCGCGGGGAACGAGAGCGCGGGTGATGGCGGGAATGACCGCGTCAACCCGGTCGACCACTTCGAGGTGAAGCTCGAGCCCGGGCCGGATGAAGCTTTCCTCACCCATGCGCGCGAACAGCGACAGCAGCGGATCCCAGAAGCCATCGATATTGACGAGCGCGATGGGTTTCTGATGCTGCTCGAGTTGCGACCAGGTGAGCTGCTCGACGAATTCCTCCAGCGTGCCGAGACCGCCGGGCAGTGCCACGAAGGCGTCGGACTTCATGAACATCAGGTGTTTCCGCTGATGCATGTTGTCGACCACAATCAATTCGTGAGCTTCGAGCAGCATGTGCTCGCGCGCGCTCAAGAAAGCGGGGATGATGCCCGTGACCCTGCCACCATGGCGGATCACCGAGCGGGCCGTCTCACCCATGAGCCCGAGGCTACCTCCGCCATAGACGAGTCCGATGTTCTCATCGGCAAGGATGCGGCCAAAATCGCGCGCGGCCTCGGCGAAGGCTTTGTTCCGGCCGGGGCCTGATCCGCAATAGACGCAGATATTCCGAAGGTTAGCTGACTTTTGCATGGAACCCATGTGCCATTGGCCTCTTTGAAACGTCAAGGAAGGCTTCACCGTTCGTATTGGCAGCTGGTTGTCCACAGATGTAGGGTGCGGCGATGAGCATGCGCGGCGGACTGAGCCCTTCGGTCCCGGCGGTGGGATAACGACACCATGAGGGGCGTTTGCCGGAGGATCGAACGAGAGATGGGCAGCAAGGGTGTAGCGTTGTTGGTGGCAGTGATCGGCGTGATCGCCCTCGCTGCAGCGGGCATTTATCTCTATCGGCATCAGGGTGCCGCCCCTTCCGTCGAGGACAAGGTGGCGACCGGCGAAAAGCCCGGTGCCGAGCAGCCAAAGCCGGGAGAGCCGCAACCGGCCGAGACGGCGCTCTCAAAGCCCACGTCCGTCCCGAGCTTCGACGTCGTCCGCATCGAGCCGACCGGCGAAGGCGTGATCGCCGGCCGCGCCCAGCCAGGCTGGACCGTCACCTTGGAGAGCGGCGGAGACAAGATCGCAGAGACCAAAGCCGACGAGGAGGGCGCCTGGAGCGTCGTGCTCGACAAGCCTTTGCCCGCGGGAGACCATTCGCTCACACTGCGCGCGACCTCACCCGATGGGACGCAGGCGCTGACCGGGCAGCAGCCGGTCCAGGTCGCCGTCGGCAAGCCAAGCGAGGAGGTCGCGCAGAAGGAGCCTGCCGCGCAAGAACCGGCCAAGGAAGCCGCTCCTGCCGCTCCTGAAGAGCAGACGCCCGCGGAGGCCGCGGCACCGGAGGCGCCTGCGCCCGAGCAGCAGGCCGAGGCGCCGCAAGCCGTCCCAGGCCAGCCGGAGCCGGTGGTTCCCGACGAGAATGCGCCGCCGCCTGAGCGGCCGAAGCCTCCCGTGAAAATCAGCAAGCTCGACTATCAGGACACCACGCCGGACAGCGGAAAGATCACGATGTCGGGCGTCGGCGTGCCCAATGTGCATGTGTTCTTCTTCTATGACCAACAGCCGATCGGAGACTTGGTGATCGGCAGCGACGGCACCTGGACGTTCGAGGTCGAGAAGAAGCTCGGCGAGGGCGAACACACCGTCCGCGCCGACACTTACGACGAGAAAACCGGCGTGGTGGAGGGGCGCGCATCGCTTCGTCTCGGCCGCGAGCCGAAACCTGCAGGGGCCGAAACCGCGGCACAAGAAGCTCCGCCTCAACCGGAGGCAGAAGCCGCGCCTGCCGAACCCGCCACCGCCCAGGCGGAGCAGCCGTCAGGCGAGCCTGAGCCGGTCTATCCTGATGGGCCGCCAGAGGAGGCCGCTTCGGCGGAGCCACAGCCTCCGGTTGCCGCTGCGGAGCCGCAGGATCTCTCGTCGCAGCCACAGCCGGTCTATCCGTCGGAAGAGGCTGCCGAGGCTCCACAAGCGGAGCCGGCGCCTCCGGTGGCAGCGGGGGAGCCCCAGGATCTGTCGTCGCAGCCACAGCCTGTCTACCCGAAGGAGGAAGAGGCCGCGGCGCCTCAGTCTGAGGCGGCGCCGGCTGAGCCTTCGGCTCCGGTCGTGGCCGCGCCGCCAAGCGAAGCGAAGCCGCCAGCACCGCCAAAGGCGCCGGTCGTGTTCAAGAGCGTCGACTACCAGGACACCGGCACGGACTCAGGAAAGGTCGCTCTTTCCGGCACCGGCGAGCCCGGCGCGCGCGTCTTCCTCTATTTCGATGACACGCCGCTCGGCGAGGTGAGCGTCGGAAGCGACGGGACCTGGACCTTCGAGGCAGAGAGGAAACTTGCGAGCGGAGAGCACAAATTCCGCGCCGACAATATCGAGGAGGGAACCGGCATCGTCGTCGGCACGGCTTCGATCGGCATCATGCGCATGGAGAAGCCCGCACCTAAAGAGGAAGTCGCTGCCGCGCCGACCTCGCCAACTCCAGCACCGGCGGAGAAGCCGGCGCCCGAGGCGGCCACGCCTGGGCCTCAGCCTGAATCGCAAGTGGCCGCTACCGAAGAGGCGAAGCCCGCGCTCACGCCCGAGAAACGTGCGAAAGGCAAGCCGCATCGTCCGCGGGTCTACACGGTCCGCCGGGGCGACACGCTGTGGGAAATCGCCGAAGCCTATTACGGCGGCGGCTGGCACTATCGCGCCATCGTGCGCGACAACCGCCGCAAGATCCGCAATCCGCATTGGATCTACCCAAGGCAGAAATTCCACATTCCTGCGGGCAGATGATCGCGCGGGGGCCGGCCTTCGCGGCGGTGGCTGCTTGAGGCCGACTGACCTCGGTACTATATGCTTGAGAGGCTAGGGGGTAGCGCTTCGACGCTACCCCTTTTTGCCGCCTGCGCACGTCAAGGGGTAGAACGAGTTTCCATGCAGGACCTGCCGCAAACGAGGAGCGACGTGCTGATGGCAGCGCGTACCGGGCACCTCACGGTCTTGCGCGAGCTCGCTCCCTACATTTGGCCCGCCGGCCGTCCCGATCTCCGCAGGCGCGTGGTCATGGCACTTGTGGCGCTGATCATCGCCAAGGCCATCACCCTCATGGTGCCCATCGCCTACAAGGCGGTGGTCGATCTCCTGACCGGGGAGGCGACAGGCAAGGAGATCACCGCGGTCGGCCTCGCCGCGAGCCCCGTCTTCCTCATTATCGCTTACGGTGTCGGCCGGGTGATGATGGTTCTGTTCGCCCAATTCCGGGATGTATGGTTCACCGTGGTCGCCCAGCACGCGGTGCGCGAGCTTGCCAACCGCACCTTCAGGCATTTGCACGAGCTGTCTCTGCGCTTTCATCTGGAGCGCCGCACCGGCGGGTTGAACCGGGTCATCGAGCGTGGCGTGACCGGCGTCGACACCATCGTGCGCATGGCGGTGCTCAACTCCATTCCGACCGCGGTCGAGTTGCTCATGATCTCAGGGCTCGTCGCCTACTATTTCGGCTGGATTTATGTGCTGGTCGTGCTGGCGACGGTCGGTCTCTACGTCGCCTTCACCTTTTGGGCGAGCGAGCGGCGCATCATCATCCGCCGCGACATGAACGAGTCCGACACCGAGGCTCATGCCAAGGCGGTGGACAGCCTGCTCAACTACGAGACGGTGAAATATTTCGGCAACGAGGATCACGAGGCGCGCCGCTTCGATTCCTCCATGGCGCGCTATGAGAGGGCGGCAATCAAGACTTACACCTCGCTCGGCTTGCTCAATACCGGGCAGGCGGTGATCTTCACCGTCGGCACCGTCATCTGCATGCTGCTCGCGGCACGCGACGTCGCCTCAGGAACGCTCACCATCGGCGGGTTCGTGATGATCAACGCCATCCTCATGCAGCTTTATCTGCCGCTCAATTTCATGGGCATGGTGTATCGCGAGATCAAACAGGGCCTCATCGACATCGAGACCATGTTTGCGCTGCTGCACGAGCCTCCGGAGATTATCGATCGGCTCGGCGCCAAGACGCTGCACGTGACCAAGGGCGAGATCAAGGTCGAGAACGTGTCCTTCGCCTACGATCCCGAGCGGCAGATCCTGAAAAATGTGAGCTTCGAGGTGCCGGCGGGCAAGATGGTCGCCATCGTCGGTCCCTCAGGCGCCGGCAAATCGACCATCTCGCGCATCCTGTTCCGCTTCTATGAGCTCAGCGGCGGCCGTGTTTCGATCGACGGGCAGAATATCAGCGACGTGACGCAAAGCTCGCTGCGCGCCGCCATCGGCATGGTCCCGCAGGACACGGTGCTGTTCAACGACACGATCCTGTACAACATCCGCTATGGCCGTCCTGAGGCGAGCGACGCCGAGGTGCGCGAGGCGGCGCGGCTCGCTCAGATCCACGACTTCATCATGACCCTGCCGCAAGGCTACGATGCGCTGGTCGGCGAGCGCGGGCTGAAGCTCTCTGGCGGCGAGAAGCAGCGCGTGGCCATCGCCCGCACCATCCTCAAATCGCCGCCGATCCTCATGCTCGACGAGGCAACCTCGGCGCTCGACAGCCACACCGAGAAGGAGATCCAGGATGCGCTCGAGCGGGTCGCGCGCGAGCGCACCTCGCTCGTCATCGCTCACCGGCTCTCCACCGTGGTCCATGCCGACAACATCATCGTGCTCGATCATGGCGAGATCGTCGAGCAGGGCACCCATCTTGAGCTGCTCGCGCGCGGCGGCCTTTATGCCAGCCTATGGGCGCGCCAGCGCGAAGCCGATCAAGCCCGCGAACGGTTGGCGCAGGTGCTCGATCACGAACCAGAGCCCGAACCAGAGTCGAGAGCCGCCGAGCGGCTCGAAGACGAGGCCCTTGCCGGCAATTAGGACTGCGACCCGACCATGAGCGAACGCCACACCATCCTCGACAGCATCACCAGCGCCTTCGTGCCGATACACCCGGAAGGCCACAAGTTCATCGCCGGTTTTGCCGTGGCCGCGCTGATCCTGTTCCTGATCGCGCCGCCGCTCGGCTGGCTCGGCGTGATTGCCACCGTGCTCTGCACCTATTTCTTCCGCGATCCTGAACGGGTGACGCCTCAGCGCCCAGGCCTCGTGGTGAGCGCCGCCGACGGCAAGATCGTCAACATCGGCACTGTGGTCCCGCCAAAGGAGCTTGCGCTCGGCGAGGCGCTGCTCACCCGCATCTCGGTATTCCTCTCGGTTCTCGACGTGCATGTGGTGCGGGCGCCTGTGGCAGGACGCGTGGTGCACAGCGCCTACGTGCCGGGGAAGTTCTTGAATGCCGAGCTCGACAAGGCGAGCGAGGAGAATGAGCGGCGCGCGCTTGTCATCGAAACGCCGCAAGGGGAGAAGATCGGCGTGGTGCTGATCGCAGGTCTGATCGCGCGGCGGATCGTGACTTTTGTGGGCGAGGGGGCTAGCGTAAAGGCAGGCGAGCATATCGGCCTGATCCGCTTCGGCAGCCGGGTCGATGTTTATCTGCCGGCCGGCAGCGACGTCCTGGTTGCGGCAGGGCAAACGGCGATCGGCGGCGAGACGGCCATGGCCGAGCTTTCCGGCGGCGATGTCCGCGCCGGCAGCGCGCCTTAGGATGGTGGAGAGGGTCTCGTCCCATGTTTCCTCCCTTCGATCCTGAAAGAGACGATCGCAAGCCGCGGGCGCGCGTGTTCTCGCGCGGCCAGGTGCCGACGCGGGTGCTGATCCCCAACATCTTCACCTTGCTCGGGCTGTGCGCCGGCTTGACCGCGATCCGCATGGCCATCGAGCATCGCTGGGATTTGGCCGTTGCCGCTCTCGTCTTCGCTGCGTTTCTCGACGGCATCGATGGGCGTGTCGCGCGGCTGCTCAAGGCCCAGTCGCGCTTCGGCGCCGAGCTCGATTCGCTTGCCGATTTCGTCAATTTCGGCGTGGCGCCGGCCATCATCATGTTCAACTGGGCGCTCGACGATCTGAAGAGCATGGGGTGGATCGCCGTGCTGATCTATGCGGTGTGTGCCGCGCTCAGGCTTGCGCGCTTCAATGTGGCGCTCGACCGCACAGACCTACCGGCTTGGAAGAGCAGCTATTTCGTCGGCGTCCCGGCGCCTGCCGGCGCCATCGTGCTTCTGCTGCCGATCTACGCGCAGGACCTCGGTTTGCATTTGCCGGCCCTCACCCCGCTCGTGCTCGTCTATACGCTCGCTATCGCGCTCTTGATGGTGAGCCGCGTGCCGACGTTCTCGGGCAAGCTGATCGGCCAGAAGATCGCGCGCGAGCACGTGCTGCCGGTGTTTGTGCTCGTGGCGCTGTTCATCGCCTGCCTCCTGACCTATCCGTCGCTGACCCTCGCCGTGGGCTCGATCATCTATCTCGCGCTCATCCCGGTCAGCGCCTATCGCTATTTCCAGGTTGAGAGGAAGATGGAGTTGATTGCCAAGGGGCAGAACGGCAAGGGCGCTTCGGAGCCTGCCACGATCGAGCCGCCATCCTTCCCGCGCTAGATACGCGCGTCGCTTTCGCCAGGGGCGAGCACGCCGGTGATGTCGTAAATCAACCCGCCTGGGGCGAGCAGCGCCCCTAGCCGATCGCGTCCCAATCCCACGATCTCGCGATGCTTCACGGCGAGCACCACCGCCTGGAAGCGCTCGTCGGGCAGTTTGTCGACGATGCCGACGCCATATTCGTGCAGCGCGTCCTCGCGATCGGCGACGGGATCGTACACCACCACATGGAGAAAGCTGCCGAGCTCGCGCACGAGGTCGACGACCTTGGTGTTGCGCGTGTCGGGCACGTTCTCCTTGAAGGTGAAGCCCATGACCAGAACCTTGGCGTCGTCCATTTTCAGTTTGCGGTGAAGCATGGCCTTGATGATGTCGCGGGCGACGAAGCTCGCCATGCCGTCATTGATGCGGCGCCCGGCCAGGATCATCTCTGGGTGGAAGCCGATCGACTGCGCCTTGTGGGTCAGATAATAGGGGTCGACGCCGATGCAGTGGCCGCCGACGAGGCCAGGACGATAGGCGTGGAAGTTCCATTTGGTGCCGGCGGCAGCAAGCACCTCGCTGGTGTCGAGGCCAAGATCCTTGAACAGCATGGCGAGCTCGTTGATCAGTGCGATGTTCACGTCGCGCTGAATGTTCTCGATGACCTTGGCGGCTTCCGCCACCCTGACCGAGCTCACTTTGTGGGTGCCGGCGGTCACCACGCTGCCGTAGACCTTGTCGACGAGGTCGGCGGCTTCCGGCGTCGAGCCAGAGGTGACCTTGACGATGCTGGGGAGCCGGTGCTGCAGGTCTCCGGGATTGATGCGCTCCGGCGAGTAGCCGACGAAGAAATCGCGGTTGAAGGTGAGGCCTGACGCCTTCGCCAGGATCGGCACGCAAACCTCTTCGGTGGCGCCAGGATAGACCGTCGATTCATAGACCACTACGTCGCCGGGCGAGAGCACGCGGCCGACCGTCTCGCTTGCCCGCATCAGCGCCGTGAGGTCGGGGCGCTTGGCCTCATCGATGGGCGTCGGCACCGTGACGACAAAGAAATTGCAGTCGCGCAGAGCCTCGATGTCGGCAGTGAAGGAGATATTGCGGGCGGCGGCGAATTCCTCGTCGGTGACCTCGCCGGTGCGGTCGAGGCCGCCGGCCAGCTCGCCGACACGGGCTTTCTTGACGTCGAAACCCACCACCGGAAAGTACCGCGCCATATAGACGGCGAGCGGCAGGCCCACATAGCCGAGCCCGATGATCCCGACCCGCACGTTCTCGAGCGCGGGCGGCCTCGCTTGCCCGGACTTCTCACGCGTTGCCGCCTTAATTTCGTCATTCATGGGCAGGTTCTATCGTTCCCTCGATATCGGGGCGTGGCTTAGCATTTCGCGCCTGTTTGCGCAAAGATCGGGGAGGGGCTGCGGGGGGCAGCCCGAATTTGTCCTCTGGCCCCTAAGATGCTAAGGCCAAAGCCGAAAAAATGGCAGGGGCGGCACGCGCATGAAGCATAGACTTTCAACCTATCTGCGCCAGCTCGAGGCGGAGAGCATCCAAATCATGCGTGAGGTGGTGGCGGAATTCCAGCACCCGGTCATGCTCTATTCGATCGGCAAGGACTCCTCGGTCATGGTGCATCTCGCCATGAAGGCGTTCTATCCGGCAAAGCCGCCGTTTCCACTCCTGCATGTCGATACCACCTGGAAGTTCCGCGAGATGATCGCCTTCCGCGACCGCGAGGCGAAGCGGCTCGGCGTCGATCTCATGGTGCATATCAATGAGCAGGGCGTGCGCGACGGCATCTCGCCCATTACTCATGGCAGCGCGCTCTACACCGACATCATGAAGACCCAGAGCCTCAAGCAGGCGCTCGAGCAACATCATTTCGATGCGGCGTTCGGCGGGGCGCGGCGCGACGAGGAGAAGTCGCGCGCCAAGGAACGGGTGTTCTCCTTCCGCAACGCAGCCCATAATTGGGACCCGAAGCGGCAGCGCCCCGAGCTCTGGCACCTCGCCAACACCCAGATCAAGCCCGGGGAAAGCATGCGCGTATTCCCGCTGTCGAACTGGACCGAGCTCGATGTGTGGACCTACATCTATCTCGAAGATATTCCGGTGGTTCCGCTCTATTTGGCTGCCGAGCGCCCGGTGATCGAGCGCGGCGGCATGCTGATCATGGTCGACGACCATCGTCTGCCCATGGATGAAGGCGAGAAGCCGGAAATGCGGCGCGTGCGCTTCCGCACGCTTGGCTGTTATCCCCTGTCGGGCGCCATCGAATCGAATGCCACGACCGTGCCTGAGATCATCGAGGAACTGGTCGCAGCGCGCTCGTCGGAGCGCCAGGGCCGCGTCATCGACCACGATCAGACCGGGTCGATGGAGAAGAAGAAGCAGGAAGGGTATTTCTGATGGCACGGTTGAGTGTTGTCGACACGACGCGTGACGCTGCAGCCGAGGAGCGGCTGAAAGAGCGCCTCGCGGCGGAAGAAAATCGTGGCCTGTTGCGCTTTCTCACCTGCGGCAGCGTGGATGACGGCAAGAGCACGCTGATCGGCCGGCTGCTTTACAACTCGGCGCAGATTTACGAGGACCAGCTGAAGAGCGCCGAGCGCGATTCCAAGCGGCCAGGCAGCAACGGTGCGCTAGACCTCGCGCTGCTCGTCGATGGGCTGCAGGCGGAACGCGAGCAGAAGATCACCATCGACGTGGCCTACCGCTATTTCTCGACCCCGCGCCGCAAGTTCATCGTCGCCGATACGCCGGGGCACGTTCAGTACACGCGCAACATGGCGACCGGCGCCTCGAATTGCGACTTCGCCGTGCTCCTGGTCGACGCGCGCGCCGGCATGCTCACCCAGACGCGGCGGCATGCCTGCATCGTCTCTCTGCTCGGCATCCGCAGGCTCGCGCTCGCCGTCAACAAGATGGATCTCGTCGATTTCAGCCAGGCGCGCTTCGACGCGATTGCCGACGACTTCAAGACCTTCGCTGCGCCACTCGGCTTTGAAGTCGATCACCTGCATCCCGGTGTCGGCGCTCAAGGGCGACAATGTGATCGTCCCCAGCCCTCATATGCACTGGTATCGCGGTCCCACGCTGCTCGGCCATCTCGAGACGGTGGATGTCTCCCGCGAGGAGAAGGAGGAGCCGTTCCGCTTCCCCGTACAGTGGGTGAACCGGCCGCATCTCGACTTCCGCGGATATGCCGGAACGATAGCGAGCGGCAAGGTGAAGCCCGGCGACGAGGTGGTGATCCAGCCTTCCGGCAAGCGGGTGCACGTCGCGCGCATCGTCACCGCCGACGGCGACCTCGAGGTTGCGCATCGCGGCGACGCCGTCACGCTCACCTTTGCCGAGGAGGTCGATGCCAGCCGAGGCGATGTTATTTCCGGGACGGAAGCCGTTCCCGCGATCGCCGATCAGATCGCGGCGCGCATCGTCTGGTTCGATGATGAGCCGATGCTGCCTGGTCGCAGCTACGCGCTGAAATGCGGCAGCCAGACCACGACCGCCACCATCTCGAGCCTCAAATACAAGCTCAATGTCGACAATCTGGAACATGTGGCGGGGAAGACGCTCGAGCTGAACGAGGTCGGGTCCTGCAATCTCAGCACCGGCAAGGCGCTCGTGTTCGATCCTTACGCGGAGAACGCCGAGACCGGAAGCTTCATCCTAATCGATCGCTTCACCCACAACACGGTCGCCGCCGGGATGATCGAGTTTGGCTTGCGGCGCGCCACCAACATCCAGTGGCAGGCGCTCTCCATCGACAAGGAGGCGCGGTCGCGGCTGAAAGATCAGGCGCCTTGCGTGCTGTGGTTCACCGGGCTGTCTGGCTCGGGCAAGTCGACCATCGCCAACATGCTGGAGAAGCGGCTGCACGCGCTCGGGCGCCACACTTACGTGCTCGACGGCGACAATATTCGCCACGGGCTCAACAAGGACTTGGGCTTTACCGATGCCGACCGGGTGGAGAACATCCGCCGCGTGGCCGAGACGGCGAAGCTGTTCGTCGAGGCCGGTCTGATCGTCCTGGTGTCGTTCATCTCGCCGTTCCGCTCCGAGCGGCGGATGGCGCGCGAGCTGTTCCAAGAGGGCGAGTTCGTCGAGGTCTTTGTCGATACGCCGCTTGAGATCTGCGAGGCGCGCGATCCCAAGGGGCTCTACCGCAAGGCGCGGGCAGGGCTGATCAGCCACTTCACCGGCATCGATTCAGACTACGAGGTGCCAGAGGCCGCGGAGCTCACCCTCAACACTAGCAAGACGACGGCAGACGCGCTCGCCGAGGCGCTGCTTGCCGAGCTCAGGCGCCGCCACGTCATCTAAAAAAGTTGGGCCGCAACCGCCGATCCCCCCGATTTGGTCCCTCGGTTAGCGGCTGCGGCCCACCTCAAGCTAGTCCGAGAGACTAGCGAGGATCTTCAAGCGCTCGGCGGCCTTCACGCTGCCTGTCTCCGAGGCCCATTCGTACCAACCAACGGCGCGCGTCCGGTCCGGACCCACGCCGCGCGCGCCGAGCTCCGTCAGCACTTCCGCATCGAAAGTGCGCGCGAGCTCATAGGCCGCTTCGCTTTCGCCCTGCTCGGCCAGATGCATGAACAGCAGCCTGGCGCCAGCGATGTCGCCCTCGCCGAGCAAACGCATGGCGCGCGCCATGAGCGGAGAGGTCTCGGCCGCTTCAGTCGGCTGAGCCGGTGCAGCGGTGCCCAGCGCCATGTTGAACAGCGTCCCCGAAGCGCCGGTGGCCGACGCCAAGGTAGGCCCGGCAGCGACGCGGAACACTAAACGCTGCCGGGCCTGGGGGGCGCTAGCGGCGCCAAGGGCGTAAACTTCAACGGGATAGTCGCCGCTCGCGGCGGCGCCGATCGACAAGGTCACGCGCTCGGCGTCCTTGTCCTTCACGAGCCAAGCACCGCTCGGGTTGCGTTGGCCGGCGGAGAGCGTGGCTTCGCTGGGGAGACCGCGGAGGAGGATATAACGCGCGTGCCGCTGCGTGAGCAGGGGAGCAAGCTCGATCGTGCGGCCGGCCTGCACCATGATCAGTTGCGGTGCTGTATTGGCTGCGGATGACGAGCCTGTCCCCGATTCGGGTGGTGGACTTGAAGCCTCTTCCTCGACCGGCGCCGGCTCGATGAAGGGTGCCGACGTAGCAAGGATGAGTTTTGGCAGAGCAGCGTCTTGCGACCCGTGCCAAACCACGGAGTTCGACTTTTTGACCAGGGGGTCTAAGTCGGCAGGGGCAGGCCTGGTGAAACTTACCAGGGCCGCAATTCCGACCACGGTCAGCACAAACGAAGCGGCAACACATCCGGCGACCAGCATGCTAGCCTGGCGTTGCCGCCGGTGGAAGTCGTGCACGAGCGCCTGCATATGCGCTTGCGGAGCGGGACTCGGTTCGAGCGGCAGCCCCGCGGCAAAGGCCTCTGAATCGCTGAGATCGTAGCCGCTGTCGGTTTCGGTGCGCACCGCGAGCGCAAGGTCCTCAAGAAAGTTGCCGAGTTCTTCGTCGTCAGGCGCCAAGGTCCGCAGTCGCGCCGCGAGTGAGCGGGGCAGCGCCATTCCGGAGGCTAGGCGCCTCGTAAATTGCGGAGTCTCGATATAGGGAAAGGTGCTGCGGTGGATTGCGTCCCAGCGCACTCCGGGAATTGCCGCGGGACTCGCCGCCTCGAGATAGTCGCGGGCGAGCGGTTGACGCAACGGTTGCAAACCAGGCTCTGCTCTGCAGGGCGCGGCGGAACCGGTCATATTTGTACTCCATGGTTACTCCGCCGAGCGGCTTGGCCGCCCGGCGTTACGCGCCCCGTCTTCCCCCTCCCACAAAAAAAGCGCGCTAGTGCCCCTTAGCGCGCTGCCACTCGATATACTGCTTGAACAATACGTCCCTCTGATCTTGGCCCACCGGCAGATTTGACTGAGCTGCGCCAGCTTCGATCTTTGCCTGTGTGCCTTTTCGCGCGTCGTCATTCGGATGCTGTGCCAACCATGCTTCAGCCGCTGGGCTCCGCGTCCAGCCCGGAAGGCTCGCGGCGAGATTGATCTCGCGCCATTTCGGATGCCGGCCGTCTTTCTTGAGCTCGCCGAAGCGCGAGAAGAGCGTATCGACCAATCGCGCCACGCGGTCGGCGTGGCCCGGATCGTCCTTGGACGCTGCCGCGAGCAGCACCATGCCGGTCGCGACCGACGGAATCTCGGTCTCCATTTCGATCAGGTTCGGATAGTCGTCATGATCGAAGCCCGTCGGCAGATAGACGGCTTCGAGGCCAGCGCCGAAGGCGACGGGAAGAAGATGCAGTCCCTGATTTGCCGGGATATCGGCGATCAGGGGCATCGGCTTGGCGCCGACGAATACGCTCGCGGCAATCGCGCCTTGCGTCAGTTGCTCGATGGCCGTGCGGCCGTCGAGGGCAACCGGCTCGACCTCGATATTCAGGGCCCGGAACAGGATCGTTGCGGTGACCGCCGAGCTTCCGCCGTCGGGGCCGAGATTCACCTTCTTGCCGGCGAGATCGGCGAGGCTGTCGATGCCGGACCGCGCGACGACATGCACCTCCTGCGGGCAGAGCCGCGCCACCACCTGAAGGCTGTCGGCGAGGTTCGGAGCGGAGCTTTGCGTGTTCGCATCGGCGAGGACGTCGGTCGAAACAAAACCCGCATCGATGTGCGGGTCATGCAAGAGCCGTGAAATGTTCTTCGCCCCGCCGTCTCCCACAACCGGGACGAGGCGGAACGGAGCGTGAGAGGCGAAGAGCTCAGCCATCTCGGCAGCAAGCTCGATTTCCGATCCGGCCTCGTCGCCCGCGATCACACCGAGCCAGTCTGCGTTTGGATTGGGATCGAGGTCTTTGCCGGTTCCCAGTGTCGCGTCGCCAGAGGCGACCATGCCGATAATTGCGGCAAACACCAACGCCAGTCGGATACGCAAAATGCGCGCCGCCATAACACCCGTCCCTCTTCGCGGCAGGAACCGTAGCGGCTTGACCGCCGGGCGCCTCAACCGTCGAGCATGTGGACGGGCAACGCATGAAATCGACACCCCCCTGCATCTCGAAGGCCGGCAGCCAAAACTCCTGTCGGCATTCTTCCCGTGTCTCAACCCCGTTCGGGGCAAAACGTTCACTTTTTGTTAAACATGAGCGTACCCGGCGACTGGGGCGCCACTTCGTCCTGATTGCGGCGAAGCCGAGGCTTGGTGCTTGACATGTGTCGGCGAGGTGACAGGACGCGCGACGCGTAAGGGGAGCCTATCGGTCGGTTGGCAAAGCTCAGTCGCTGCGCGAAAGCTCATCCATCATGCGCGCATAAAGAGAATAAGCGAGGCGGTTCATGCCGAGCCGTGCGGCGAGCGCGCTCGGCAGGATGAAGCGCATATAGACCGACAAGAGCCGGGCCACGCGCTTCTCTTGCGGAAGCCGCTCCAATATCGACGGCGCCACAAGACAATAAGCGGCAAGCGCAGCCTGACCGCCGGGCATGGCAAGGAGCACGCGGTCGCGATAGCAGCGAAGCGTGCGGAGCTCGAAGCAATCGTCGCTCAAGCCCAGCACCTCGCAACAGGCAGTGGTGAGGAAGCAGCCTTGGGCCGGCGGCGTGCACTTGTCTTCGTCGAAAGATTTCGCCAGCTCGTCCTTGCGTTGCACGGCCCAGTCAAGCGCCTTGCGCAAATCTTCGCAGTTGAGCGTGAAGTTGCACTCCTCGGCGTCGCCGAGCTTCACCGCCAAGTCCACCGACTTGGCCGAGCGGAACAGCGCTCCGGTCGACAGCGGCAGGACGATGCTCACTTTATCGTCGCGGATGTTGGTGCACACCCCGCAGAGCGGCTCATCGACGGCGGTGGTGCCGTTCTCGTTCTTGGCGATGATGCGATTGTCGGGCTTGACGAGGAAGTCCTTGGTGATCGGTGTGCCGTCAGGATCGCCGAAGACCACGAGCTTGGCGTCGTAGCTCGCCGCAACCTGAATCTCGGCGCGGAGATCGCAAGCGTCGGGATTGGAAAAGGTCAGCTGGCCGATGCGGGCGCCGGCTTGCTTGTTGGTCGCCGTCCCCTTCCAGTCGCCGAAGGCCTGAAGCGCGAAACACTCGGACTTCTTGGACGCCGGCTTCTCTCCGGTCTCGGCCGCGAAGGCTGACGGCGTAAATTGAATGAGGCGCGGCGCGCCAATCGCGGCGGCGAGCAGTCCGAGCATCCTGCGGCGCGTGTTCAAAAGCATGTGCCGATCCGAAAGACGTGACAGGCGAGGCGCATGCCTCGCGGAAAACGGTCAATGCCTGTTTCACGAGAAGGGCGGCTTGTCAAACCGGCCGTCGGTTGAGCGACAATGGGCAAGAAGAAGCCCCGGGAAGAGGCATCCCGGGGCTTCGAAACATTAGGAGTTGCGGCCACAACCGATCATCGCCGCAAATTCCGCTGAGAGCGCGGCTTAAGACGGAGTCACCTAAGGCAACCTCACAGACACCAAACGCGCGGGCCGGCGGCGTCGCTCAATCCAAGCCGCGCGTCATCTGTGCCTTGATCGGTTCGGCCGCGTCGGTGGTCACCTTTGACGACAGCGTGCGCATCTCTTCGGCTTGCGATTGCAAGGCACTGATCTGGTTGCGCCAGTAGGTCGCCTGCAGCTCCATGGCTTCGGCAAGGTTCTTTGCCGCCGCCAATCTCTTCGCGAGGTCGAAGCCGGAGTTGATGTTGCGCTGAGCAATGTCGATGACCTTACGGTTGAGCGCGACGGCGCCCTGACCGACGGCGTCGAACGATCTCTCCCAGCTCTCGAGCACCGTGTCGAGCGCGTCCTTGGAGCGCTCGTAGATCTCTCGCGTTTGCGCGATGTTCTTTTCGGCCAAAGCGCGCATTGCCTCCGGCACTTGAGCGTCGCTGGCTAATGTCCTCGAATTGAGCAGCGGCCTTGCGATACGTGTCGCGCGCCTTCTCAGCGGCAGCTTTTGAACTTTCGGTCATGGTACTGGCCTCTTGGGGTTACGCAGAAGGTTAGCAGGGGCTGGACGACCCGAGCCGGCACGCTTCCTGCGCGCAAGGCCGGACCGCCAATTGTGAAGGGTAAGACCTTGGCGAGACACTTTGCAAGCGCGGCGCGAAAGAAGACTTCGCGCCTCGCAAACCGAGTTCTCAACTCTATGGGTTAAGCGCCTCGAACTCGGCGCTTCTTACGCGTGATCGCCGTCGGCACGCGAGGCGAAGACACTAAGCCTCTCTCGCGCCACATTTTGCGCCGCTCGCTCAATTTTGCATGCGAGCTAGTTGCAGCGATCGACGAAGGCTGGGATCGGCGGTGGCTGGGGGACTTGGATTCGAACCAAGACTGGCGGAGTCAGAGTCTTATACCATCCATTGTTTTTATTGAACAATCAGCCAGCATGTTGCGTTTGTGTCGCGTTGAGTGCGCCCCCAGCGTCCATTTGTTTTTATTGAACAATTATCCATTCCATCATGTCGCAATCAACGCGCCCTCAACCGCGTCCAGCAACTTGCTGTCGTCGCCTCGCGGAAACAGGTGCCCATAGCGATCATACGTCATAGTGATCGAGGAGTGGCCAAGCCGCTCCTGCACGGACTTCGGAAGAAGCTGCAGACCGCCGTCTTCGCGGCTGTTGATGCACAAGCTCGCGTAAAAATGTCGTAGCGCGTGCAGGCCGGTGTATTTCGCCTTGCCGGTCCTTGGTGACGACACCCGCAGTGATCTGCGCGGGGATGAAGCCGCGATTGACGACGTGGGTGTGATACTCGACCTTGCCCTTGCCGTTGGGGAAGACGAGTTCACCATGCGGGCACTTTAGCTTCCACTCCTTGAGTGTGTTGGCGACCACTTTGCCGAATGGCACCACGCGCTTGCTCGCCTCGGTCTTTGGCAAGCCGATGACGTTGTAGCGATCGGCCCGTTGCCGAACGTGAAGTTCGTGCTTCTTGAGGTCTAGGTCAGACCAGCGAAGGCCACGAAGTTCGGAAGCGCGCAGGCCAGTGAAGGCCGCCGTCACCAGCAATGGTCTCCAATGGCCTTTAGCGTGTGCCAGGATGGCCGCAACCTCAGTCGGGGAGGGGATGTGCTTTCCGATCTCCAGCTTCATTTTCTCCCGCTTCACGGTATTGGTCTTGCTTCGACCACGCTGGCGCCGGAGATCACGCACGGCATTGTGGCCCATTTGTTTTCGCATTTGCGCGTGGCCCAGGATCGAGCCGAGACTGACCAGCACTTTGCGCACCATGACCTTTGAACGCCCCTCTTTGCGGAGGCGCGCTTCCAGACGGAGCACGGTATCCGTGGTGATGTCGGTGAGCTTCCGCGCCCCGATGAACGGGAGCAGGTGAAACTTTAGGTGCTGGCGGTATTGATCAACCGTGGTGCGCTCTAAGCTCGTGCTCGGCGGCCTTCGATCCAGTTCTCGCCAGCCTCCTTGAGGGTAATGCTCTTGCTCGGTGCTACATGCACGCCCGACTTCACATCGACCTTGACCTCGGCGTGTCGGGCGTCGGCGTCCTTCTTCTTGGCGAAGGTCTCAATGTGACGCTCACCAGTTTGCTGATAATCGACAACCCACGCTTCGCGGTCCTCACCGCCTCGGGTCGTCCACTTTCGCTTCCTTACAGACATGCTACCCACTCCTCCTTTGTGTAGCCAGTGTCACTATGTTGAATATGTTGCACTTAAATCCGTTAGTCAAACATGCCCACCAGGGTCAAACATGCCACCAGACGCCCACAGCGCCCCCGTGGCGGGCCGAAGGCTCCGAGGGACTATGAACTCGCCTTCGTCTTGGCCTTCGCTACCGCCTCGATATGGTCGCGCCACTCGCGTTTGGGCTCTTCCCGGAAGCTCTGCCGGATACCCTTGGCCAGGGTCGCGGCGCTCGGCTTTCCGATCTTCTTGATGGCGGTCTTGACCTGACCGTCGAGATTGGCCTCACGCAGGATGCGCTCGGTCAGCGTAGCGCGAACCTTTGTTTCGATGCGCTTGGCCAACTCAGCTTCGAGCACGTCCGCTGGCGGGATCAGCTTGCCGTTGCCATGCTTGGCCATCTTGCGGTCGAGCCAGGCAATGAACTGCGGCGTCGTCATCGCGTTCAGTTCGACGCGATGGGTCTGTAGCCACTCTTCCCAGCTTTCGCCGTCGGGAGCGGTGCTGTGTTCGCCGGATTCATCCGCCGCCTTCACATAGTCGGCGACCGCCTTGCGCCGATCAACCTCTTTTACAGTCTCGATCTCAAGGCCCATAACGATTGCCTCCCACGGCTCCAGACCGAGATTGATGATCTCGATCTTGCGAGCGCCGCGCGCCTTGGTCGCTTCCTGCAGCGTCTGGTAGATCATCGTCCCGTACCCATCGGCGTCATGCACGCAGAACACCTGCACGGGCTCATCGTGCTCGGCGAGATGGTCGATCAGATCGCGTGCCGCCCGCGTCGAGAAGCCCTTCGACGACATCACCGCAGCGTCATGCCGCTCCGGCCAGCCAACCGCTTTCAGCGCCTCGTTGGCACCCTCCTTCTCAATGTACACGAGCTTGTTGAAGGTCCAGACCGGCCGCTCATAATCCTCGACCATCAGATCGCCGAGGGTGAGCGTCTCGTCACGGTGCGGGTGCGTGATCGATCCTCTCGGCTCCCGATACATGCCGGGGATTGGACCGTGCTCGGCTTCGTAATCGGTGATGATCGAGGTGAAGTTGCCGATTTGCAGCTCGGCTTTCAGCTCGGTCATGACGATGGGGCGTAGTCCGTAGAACAGCTGTCTGGCGTTGAACTGGTACTCGCCATCGCCGCTAACGTCAGCGATCACGTCGTCGAGGTTGTCGAGCACGACATCCTTCTGCGACGCACCCCGGCTGTTAGGACGGTGCGCCTTGCGCACCACCTTGCCGACCGCCGTTGTGATCTGGCGCAGAAATGGATTGAGGTCTGGAGCCTTGCCGTCGCTGGTGATCGGCATGAACGGAGTAATGAGGTTCAGGCAAATCGCGAACTGCGCCGTCTTGGTCGTTTCGGCGACGGTGTTGGAAAGCCCGCAGCCGAAGAAGTTGATTTTCTTCTTGTTGCGGGCGACCTCGATATCGCCGGTCACCGGAGTGCGGTTCACGTAGACCGACAGCTCGGTGTCGTCGTCCTCATCCAAGGCCTCGGCCCAGGCCTCGACGACGAAGGGGATGTTGGTGATAGGAGCTTTCTTGCCGACACCGTGCTCGCAGTGGTACGCGCCATCGAAAGCATTAGGACCGACCGCACCAAGGCGCTTCGGGTTCACCTCGCGGGCATTGTTACGGACGGCAAGCAGCAATTTCGCGGCCTGCGGCCGAGTGATGCCCTTACAGATCGCGCGATTGAGACCAGCAGCGGCAACAATCTCACCAGCCTTGGCACCACTGCATCCATCGAGCTGGGAGACCAGGTCACGCACCGGCCGGTCGCCACTGGCGTCGAGCAGTTCCTGAAACTGGGGAATGTCGTACCACCATGCCGATGTCTTGCCCGTGTAGCTCGTTCCGGTCTGTGCCAGCTTAGAAGCAGCAAAAGCCAATTCGAGCGTGTCGTAGGCGCATTCCAGTTCCGAGCCGAAGCTGATCTCAATGAGGGTGCCGACCGGACGCTTGACCGCCTTGACGCTGACGACGGTGGTGCTGCCGTCGCGCTCAGGGCGCAGCTTGATGCGCTTGTTGCGGGTGATGACGGTGAGGGTGCCGCCGGATGCCAGGACTGCACCAGCAACCACGCGCAGGCCATTGCCTACAGCGCCACGGGTCGGCAGGCGCAGGAGCTTGGAGGACACCAGCGGGCGGCGGATCGAGAACAGCCGGGCGATCTCTTCGGGCGTGCCGTCGATGCCAGGACCGTCATCGTCAACGAAGTAGTGACACTTGGCCAGTTGACCCACCTCGACCTCGGCACCGGCATCGAGGCCGTTGTCGGCGATCTCCTTCATCACGAGGCCGGTGAGCTTGCCTCGCGACACACCAGCCTTCTGCGTGAGCCCGTCAATCGTGCGGAAGAGGGTCCAGTCCTCACGCTCGAATTTCAAATTCTGAGCGCCCGCTGAGCTTTTGCTGAAACGGCGTTCGAATTTTGAAATTTCAAATTCTGAGCGCCCGCTGAGCTTTTTTGAAAATTGGCGGCGATACGCTCGCTCGGCTTCTTGCCCTTGCGCCGGACACCGTACGCGGCCATCAACTCCTCAGTGCGGTCGTGTATGGTCTTGATCTTCTTCTTGTTGGTCATGACTCCCTCGCCTTCGGCTCGTTGCCGGATTCGACGCGCAGCATGTCCATCTCAGCCTCGTACTCGTCGAAGGTCAGATCGGTGAGGAAGGCAGCGTAGAGCTTCCGCGCGTGCTCGATGGTCAGCGGCTTGGGCGTCTCCCGAGCAGCGATCAGCTCCTCGTTCTCAGCCCGCAGCTGCGCGATCTCGTCATTGAGGTCGGCAGCCTTCGGCTTCTTGATCGACTTCGGCTTCGTGACCTGCGTCGCCTTCTGCCAGTGCCGCCACACGCTCGAAGGGTGATTGAGCTTCATCCGTTCGTTCTGGGGCAGCGACTGCCGCCACTCCAGAATCTCGGGCTGCTCCACAATCTTGAGCAGCTTGGCCCGGTCGCTCTTGTCGATGTTCTGCAGGCCGTACCGGACCAGCCACTCGCCGAACAGCTGATTGTAGGCACTGCCCTCCGGCCGATTGGTCTCAGCGCCGCGCATGGCAAGCTCCCGACCAGCAGCCAGCGCCTCACCAACCATGTACCAGTCGCCCCAGTCGCGGCCGCCCTTCTGCAGCCGCTTCCAGGCCAGCTGGCCGCTGTGGCCAATGCGGTCGTAATCCTTTCTCGTGGTCATTTGGTCTTCTCCGGTTTCTGTAGTCATACTATCTAGGTGGGGCAGCCCCACCGAGATGTCAAGGTATAAATGGCGGAAAATAAGGCTGTTCAAAAGTGTACAGGTGGGGCTGTCCAATTGTGAACGCTTGACAGTGGGTGGCGCGGGCTTAAAATGCCTACGAAACACCACCTATGGAGACAGGGATGCCGAACAAGAATTTCGATCCAGTGCTAGACCGGCCGGTGTGGGGCGCGGAAAAGATCGGCGAGGTTCTCAACCGCTCTGAGAGGCAAACTTTTTACCTGCTGGAGCACGGTCTGCTCGATGCCGACAAGCGCGGCAACCGCTGGTGCTCGACGCCGCGAAGGCTACTGAGACCTCAGCACTCGAAGCGGAGTGACGTCGTCGATGCCTAGCGGCGGCTCAGAGAATCGCTGTGAGGAGATGATTGAAGCAGCCGTGATGCCTGGAGCGCGAACTCAGTTCGCAGCACCAGCATGACGACCAAGAAATAAACAGAGCCCGCAAACTTCCGGGTTCACGGGCTCTGAAATATCGAGTTTGTATTGTGATGCGGCTGGCCGCGATAACGCGTATAACCCTATTCCACGGGTCGAGCAAGACGGTCCCCGACCACTGGGCCGCCCGTCAGCTCACGATTCCATTCCCTTCTTCCGCGCCAAGAGATCGGACACACCGCCCACCGCTACGCCGACGGCCTAGCAAGGTGATTGAGCGGTCCGATCCCTCGTGCGCGTCTAAACGCGCGGTCTTGTTGAAGCGTGTCCCGCACGTTGCCGAGGTTCTACCGCGGTTTGCTGATGCTTCAGCGGGTTCATCCGGTGCCGCACACCAAGACCGGAAGATTGCACGGCGGGAACTTCGCCCTGCCCAGAGCCACGCAAAACGCAAACCGCACTCATCGCACCAAGCAACAGGCACCGGCTCTGCTCAGGGACTTCCGACCGCTCGACTGCTCGCATGTGAGCTGAGAGACAACGAGGACAACTGAACCCCCCTCAGTCAGACGAGGATTCATAATCGGTTCTGACAGGGGAGCGGCTGGTCACCGATAAAAGACAGCCTCGCTATACCGTGCTGCAAGACATGTCCCTCATCACCGCTTTCTCTCCCTGTCCAGGGTCCCAAAGGACAAGACGGGGAGGGGAGGGTAGCGGAAGGCGGAGTATGCCTGGAGCAATGATATGAGCCCATGACCAAGCATCTGATGAATACCAAGACAGCCATCAAGATGCTGATCCTTCGTCACCCAGATTGGTCAACTGACGATCTGATGGCTGAGTTGGCAGAACTCGGTTTCGAGGTACCAACCCGATTTTTCGTTAGCTGCCTCAAGACCAAGTTCAAGGATGACCTTCGCTTCCTGAAACAGGCAAAAGTCATTGATGCTGATGCCCGCCCAACTGCTCCCCTGCATCCTGAACTCAGAACGAAACGTCGTGTGAAACGTCATATATCCCCGAGGCTCCCATGAGCTTTCGTCCACTTCCATGATGCGGCAGGCAGCAGGGGCTAGCGCATGGGTGCGGGTATGGAAGCGAAGCTCGGTGATTGGTGCGCCGCACGCGCCCTCATGCTGCACCGCTCGAAGACGGCGTCCGGAGACACTGCTAGACTTCTCGTCATCATCGGGGTCCCGACTGATCCCTGACCTACGTGTGAGAGTAAAACGATGCCTTTCCAACCATACGCCTCCTATTTTAAGCCAGAGGAACTGGACACGCTAACGGCTGCCTTCAATGCCACATTGCAAGAGTTGAGGGCCTCCGGCATCGATTTGAGCAGTGAAGACAAGGTCGCCCTGGTAAAGAGGAAGCTAGCGCAACGCATCCTCGTGTCAGCCACGGCAGGTGGCGTCCGAGACGTGGAAACGTTGAAAGAGCAGGCTTTGCGGAGCCTCTCTGGCGGCGTTCGCCCCGGCGGTGAGCAAACCTTTGCCTCGGAAGCAGCTTGAAGGCACCGACGCAAAGGAGAGGCTTTTTCCAGTTCCAATCCGAGGAAGGCTCCGCCCTTTCGTCCTTAGAGACCCAAAGGGGCGCAATCCCTTTGCCTCTAAGCCCCCGGACGGACCTGATCTAGCCGGTCAGCACCACGTCCTGACCAGGGTGAGCCCGCAATTGAAAGGCTGCGAAAGCTAGTGAACACAATTTTTCAAGGCCGTGGCCGGGCGCATTTTTTTTGCGTCACGTGAAACTCCCGTAGTAGCATGTTTGGTGCGCGTCCCTAGTTCCTTCGCGTAGGCGCGTCTGTATCAGTAAGCGTGAGCGAGGCCCCAACCCCTATAGCTGCCAGGGGCCCGTTCTCCGATCGGGCGTTCTCGCGATGAGTAACAGCGTCGAAGACGGCATCATCGTCGAATTGGACGGCGATGAAATTGTCGTTTGGAAGAAAGAGGCAGTTGTCGTCGTGATTGACGATAACGCCTCATGCCGGTCAGGCCTAAAGGACCTCTTCGAATCCGTCGGACTAAAAGTCAAACTCTACGAATCGGGGAGCGCCTTCCTGGAAGATGGCATTCCAGACGCTACGAGCTGCTTGGTGATTGATGTGAGGTTGCCCGCAAAGAGTGGGCTCAAGGTTCAAGAGGAATTGGCAGAGGCCGACGTTCACGTGCCGATTGTTTTCATCACCGGCCATGGAGACGTCCCAATGGCCGTGGGCGCGATGAAAGCAGGAGCCGTCGATTTTCTGATCAAGCCCTTCCGTAGCCAGGACCTACTTGATGCGGTTTTCATCGCCCTGGAACAGGATGGGCTCCGCCGCGCAGCGCAACAAGTACACGCAACTCTGCGGGAGCACTTTGCGTCGCTAAGTCCCCGTGAACGAGAAGTGGTCGTAAGAGTAGCAGCGGGGGACCTTAATAAGCAAATAGCTGCCGATCTTGGGTTGAGCGAGGTTACGGTGAAGGTCCATCGTGCGAATGCCATGCGAAAAATGCACGCAACGAGATTGGCAGACTTGGTAAAAATGATGGAGTGCTTCAACACTGCGACAACTCAAGGTCGCAAAACCCAGTGACGGCTTAACGCCGCAACTTGGCGAGGATCTCAGTCGCCGGGTCATGTCCCGTCATACGTACCAAATCAGCGTAGGCGGAATCAGCTTGTTCGCTTGGCCCATCTGCATGTTCATTCAGGAAGCGTTGCAGCCCAAGCTTCACCACGAGGCCACGCAGTCCTTCGGCCGGTGTCGCTGCGATGCGCGACTCGATTTTACTGAGGGCAAGCGCCGCGACTGTTTCTTCATCGTCTGTTGTGGATTGTGTCTTTTCGAACGCGGTGAGCCACTGCTCGAACGCGGTGAGCCACTGCTGAAACAAAGCGGTGAGTTCCTCTTCCATCTCTTACCCCACCGTCCCTCCTGGCGAATAAAGGAAGCCCCCGAGAGAAATAGGCTCGCGGGGCTCAGAGACTGGGAGTCCTTCAATGCCCGACGGCCACTGCCGATGGCCATCATTGAGGGCGTTATGGGAGGAGGAGGAAACTCTCCACCACGAACCACCATTAAACCACGAAATCGCTTTCCCGTGAAGACGAGCCTAGAGTAAAGCGGAAACCGCTTGGGAGGTAGCGGCCACATCAAGACGGGGCATCTTAGATCCCACCCGCTGAAGTCGCGCGTAAGGCTCACTACCCCCAAAGTGTTAGCGCTTCGTCTCAAGTCAGCATCACGAGATTTTCTCAAACGCGAAGCGCGCCTCAATGATCGTCGGTAAGCGAGGAAATCGCATTGCAGTTGCAGACACCCTTCGTGGCTCCCCCAACCACCGCTGATCCAAGCTGATTTTAGTCGAGCTGGTGCGCATCGAGCAGAACGGCCTGGCTAGCAGCTTGGCTATCGGATTACCTCTCTGTTCGTCCCCTTGTTAACCCTTGATTTCGCACCTATTTTATAGCCATGTCGCGTGCATGTCGCATTCGCGGCGGTGCCAGAAGGGGCAAAGAGGGGATGAAAGCGGGCAAAAACAAGCCAGGGGACCGCAAGCGGCTAACGCCTACTTTGGCGGCCTTTCGCTCCTCGATCACCAACGGCTCAAGTCTGTTTGTCGGCGTGGACGAGCGCAGCAGCTATTGCAGGCGTTTTCGCGATGTTCTCGCGGCACACATTAGCGATCTAGGTGGACAAGGCGTTTGCTCCGAGAGTGAGTGCAGTTTAGCTCGGCGCGTTGCCACGCTGACGGTCGCGTTAGAGCGTCTGGAAAGCAAGTTCGCCGAGAATGATGGCGAGGCCTGCGCTACGGACTTGCTGACGTATCAGCGTATCGCCTCTTGCCTGCGCAGATGTCTTGAGACGCTGGCAGGTGGCCTGGCGCGCCGTCCCAAGCCGGTCGAGAGCTTGGCGTCCTATCTCGAAGCCAAGTACAGCCGTGACGCCGAGGAAGCCTTGGAGGCTGAAGCGTGAGCACCATCACCATTGCCGATGCCTTGACCGATCCACAGCTGCTTGGCGCTGCTCTTGGCACAACAATCGACAGCTGGCGCGTTTGGTTCACCGTCCTAAAGGGTGCCTACGGGCTACCGCTCACGGCCGACGAGGTGGCTACCTTCCAATCAGTCACCGGCAATCGCAAGCCACCGAGCAAGCGGGTTGACGAGTTGTGGTGTGTGATCGGCAGACGTGGTGGCAAGTCGAAGATCGCGGCGGCGCTAGCCGTGTTCGAGGCGTGTTGCATCGATCATAGCGCCAAGCTGTCACGCGGCGAGCTGGGTCATGTCCTGGTGCTGGCCTCGACGGTGGCCCAGGCCAAGGTCGTGTTCGGCTACATCAAGGGCTACATCGAGGCGTCGCCACTGTTGTCGCAGATGGTCGACACCATGTTGGCCAACGAGATCAGGCTCAACAACAACATCGCCATCAGCGTGCATCCGAGTTCGTTCCGCAGCATCAGAGGCAGAACGGTGCTGTGCTGCATCATGGACGAGGTCAGCTTCTGGCGCGACGAATATTCCGCATCGCCCGACATCGAGACCTACAGGGCGATCTTGCCGAGCTTGGCGAGCTGTAGCGGATTGCTAGTTGGCATCAGTACGCCTTACCGAAAAACCGGGCTGCCGCATACCCGCTGGAGAGACTATTACGGCCAGGACGATGATGAGGTCCTGGTGACGCAAGGCAGCTCGCTGCAGTTCAATCCGCTATTGAATACACGGGTTATCGACGCCCACAGCAAGGCCGACCCTGAAGCCGCAATGGCCGAATGGGAAGGCATGTTCCGCAACGATCTTGCCGCCTTGTTCGATGATGAGGTGATCGACCGCGCCGTCGATGTGAACCGCCCGCTTGAGCTGCCCCCGCAGCGGGGCGTCAAATACACTGCCTTCACCGATCCTTCTGGCGGCAGGCACGACGCCGCCGCCATAGCAATTTGTCATAAGGACAAGGACGACACCATCACCCTCGATGTGCTGCGCGCCGTGCCTTCGCCACACGATCCTTCCATCGTGGCTCAGGACTTTGCCAAGCTGGCGAAGTCTTATGGATGCAACACGATCATCGGCGACAGATATTCCGGCGCATGGGTCGAGGAAGCCTTCAAGGCGGTCGGTGTCCGCTACAAAGTTTCGGACTTGACCAAGAGCGAAATCTATCTGGAGAACGTCGCCTACTTCGCCACCGGCAAGGTCAGGCTGCCCGACGACAACAAGTTGATCCGCGAGCTGCGCTTGCTGGAGCGCCGTGTCGGCAGGACCGGCCGGGACAGCGTCGATCATCCCAAGAACGGCAGCGACGACCGCGCCAACGCCGTTTGTGGGGCGATTGACCGGTGCCAGCGGGTGAAGCCAGCACAGATTTATATCAACGGCCGCACCTGGGAAGAGAACGAACGCCACATGCAGCAGGTTCAAGCACGGCGCGGGGGCCGTGCAGCATCGCACTTCGGCGAAGGTTTGCGCTTCGTGCGCATCGACGAGCAGGGTCGTGAGCTGACTGGCGATGAAGCTAACGCGCTTCGGCACAGGCCAATCCCGCCACGGAGGACAGGAACATGACTGAGATCAACATCGGCGACATCGTAAGTTATCGTGGGGGCGATGTCGCCTTCGTGGCGCGCGCTCGCGACGGCTATGGTCGCTGGCTGTGCACGGCCAAACAAGTCCAAGTCGGTCGCACTCGCCGCTCCGGCTACAGCCTGATCCAGGCAGGCGAGGGCGATCTGGTGGTGGCGGTGCCGAGACCGACCTTTGCGCCGGGCACAGCGATGATGCACGAGGGCCTAACGTGCGTAGTCGAGCAGGACACTGGCGACTGGATCGTGCTCAACGTCCCGGCTCACAGACACGAGACGCGAGGTGGAGACGGGTTGGCTGTCCCGCCTGGCAAAGTCGAAATATCTAAAAGCGATGCTGTCCTCGACAGCCTGTAGCAAGAGGAGAACGTGAAGTGATGGACGATAAAGCCTACAACGACCTGAAAATTCGCGCGGTGCTGATGCCGGAATTGGCCAGATGGCCGGAGTTGAAATACTATCAGTGGCAAAAATTGCATCAGGTCGCCAACGAAGCACATGATCGTGTAAGCCGCGCCTGCACGCTGCTCGACGAGGTCGATGCTGATCGCGATCTGACGCCAGAAGGAAAGACCAAGAAGCGGGCAGCCATCGCGGAACGGGCGGTCGCCGATTTCCGCAAGAGCACTACGCTGGAGAACGCGCGTACCGCTGTGTCGCAGCTGCAGGCGCGCTGGAACGCGAAGATCGACGGGGCGATCAGGCCCGCAACGGATCACGGCACGGCGGCCACCTACGTGCAGGTCAGGGACTACGTTCGTACTTTGGACGAGAAAGCTCGCTTGGCCTTCGTCGATAAGCATATCGACGATGACGATGCTGTCGTGACCTCGGCTGTCCTCACCGGGCCGAGTTTCTTGAGCGGCCTCACACCCGTCGAGATCGGCGTGATCCGCTCGAAGCTTGCCCGGCGCACGCTCGACGCCGAGGTCTTCGAGGAGCGAGAGCGCGTCGCCGCCGCCATGGCGGTTGCCGAACGGGGGTGGCCGCGTGCTTGCACGCTCATTGAGGAGATGGCCCTGCGGCCGGTGAAAGTTCGTGCAGCATAAACCCGACATGGCGTGACGCGCCCCCGGGCGCTCTGCCAACACGGGGGAACGGACGGTGTTCGCTTCCCCCCCGAGTTCCCGGAGGGAACCACCGGCCCCTCCGGAGGCTCAAACTGAAGGGAAGAGCGGCAGTGAGCACGACTCCGCTCTTCCCCCTGAGTTCACAAGCGCGCTGGGATGCCTCCTCACCCGAGTGCGCAAGGCCCGCGCTCCACCGGCGCTCGGGCCGGGTGGCGTGGCGGGCGTCTTGTGCATTCAGCGCCTGCTGCGCCACTCCCCAAGTTTCGAGCGCGCCACGCACGGCACCTCTTCTCATCGGGCATTTTCGCAGCAACTCCGGGAGGCCCGTACTTGATATGGATCAAGGAGCCGGGACGGGGGATGTGAGGTTTCCTTGATTACAGCCCACATCGTTTTCATCGGTAGTCCCCCCCGTCTGCCGAAGATGTGGTCTGTAAGCGCCGGTTTTCCCTCCCGGTGCGGGCGCGAAGCTGACGCGCTCTGGCGTCCAACCGCGTGTAGCGGTTGGGCGTCTCCTCTCCACGAAGGGATAACATGGAGAAAACAATGATTAGGTTCATCGCTCTTGCTTTTGCTTTGGCCGTCGCAACCTCCGCCCAGGCCATGTCGCCCGCGCCACTTCATCAGGCGGATGGCATGATCACGCAAGTCCGCGAAGCATGCGGTGCGGGTATGCACATGGTCAATGGTCAGTGCATACGTACTTCCGCTCGTCGGAATGCCGCCAGGTGTGCCGTTGGGATGCGTTCGGTGGGTGGCCGTTGCGTTAAGTGAATTGAAGCAGCCGGGGAGGCTTTAACCTTCCCGGCGATCTTTGCAGCGAGCGAAATCTCCGGACGCGGTGGAGTCCTCCTCCTTTTCACTAGCCGTGGCCCAATCATAAACCCCTGCGGATTGACGAGTGCGGGCTATCCAGGGCGCTCGTACAAATATTGCTGGAAGCCTATGAAGGTGTCGCGAATCACCGGGATGCCTCCAAGCGTAGCGGCTGCATCGCTGACCGTGTGATATTTCAGTTCAAGAAGGTGCCCGAGCTTCTCCTGGTCCAGCTCCGCAACCCCCTGGTTGATGTATTGCGCCAGGACAAAATCCAAAAACGCCTGCAGCTTCCCATCATACTGCGTGAAAATTTTCCCTTTCCGCGCTTGGACCCGCTCTGACCGTGTGATGGGTGCGAGTGCAAAGGCGATGTAAGCGAGCACATCAAATACGTCACTCTTCTCCGCGTTGATCATCCGGCTGATTTCAGAAAGTTGCTCCTGACCAAATCCTCTTTCGGCCAAACTTTGCAGTAGGGCTTTGCGCGTGTCCGGCTTGCTCCATAACCGCCGGAGTTCGTCTTCATCCTTGAAAAAGTGCGGCAACTCTCCAAAGAGCTTCTCGATCATCTGGTTGGCAGAGATCGGTTTGCCGTCGGGACTCCAGTAGCTCGTGGCCATCATGTTCTGGATGGTGCGCTCCTTCCCGTCGGCGAGCCTGATTTTGATCTTTTTCGGCGTTTCCGGCTCGTATTCGCCGCCGCCGCCGTCCTCGATCCCGCCTCTCTCTTCACGGTGCGGTCGAGGCGTTGCCGCTGCTGGCTCCATCGGTTCACCATCCCATTCGGGATCGTTGAAATGCTCATAGGCCTTCACGAAATCGTAGATGGTGAAATAATCCTTGCCGTCGAACAGCCGGGTGCCCCTGCCGATGATCTGCTTGAACTCGATCATCGTGTTGATTGGCCGCATCAACACTATGTTGCGCACGTTGCGCGCATCCACACCGGTCGAGAGCTTCTGCGACGTGGTCAGGATCGTCGGAATAGTCTTTTCGTTGTCTTGAAACGTGCGCAACCACTGCTCGCCCAGCGCACCGTCGTCGGCCGTCACCCGCACGCAGTAATTAGGATCGCCGCTTGTCCTCATTTGGTTGATGAGGTCGCGCGCCAGTAGCGCGTGGCCTTGGGTGGCGCAGAACACTAGCGTCTTTTCGCGTTGGTCGATCTGATCCATGAACAGCTTGACTCGATAGCGCTCCCGCTCCTCGATCTCGATGGTGCGGTTGAATTGCGGTTCGCGATAGCGCTTGCCTTCCTCCACCTCTCCTTCGACCACCTTGTCGTCGGGCGTATAGACGTAGTCGTCCAGCGTGGTGGCGATCTGCTTCACTTTGAACGGTGTCAGAAAGCCGTCGTTGATGCCCTCTTTCAGCGAATAGGTGTAAACGGGTTCGCCGAAATAGGCGTAGGTGTCCACATTGTCGCGGCGCTTAGGGGTCGCGGTTAGGCCGAGCTGAACGGAGGGAGAGAAATATTCCAGGATGCTGCGCCAGTTGCTCTCGTCGTTCGCCCCGCCGCGATGGCACTCGTCAATGACGATAAAGTCGAAAAAGTCTGGCGGATAGTCGCCGAAATAGGGGGATGGTTCGCCGCCCGCGCCGGTCCCGCTCATGAAGGTCTGAAAGATCGTAAAGAAGATGCTGGCGTTCTTCGGTACCCGGCCTTTCTTTCGGATTTCGTCCGGCTTGATGCGCGCCAGCGCGTCTTCGGGAAAGGCGGAGAAGGCGTTGTAGGCCTGATCAGCCAGGATGTTGCGGTCGGCGAGAAACAGGATGCGTGGCCGTCGTACTGGCTCGCGTGAGAGATTCCAGCGGCTTTGGAACAGCGCCCAGGCGATCTGGAAGGCGATAGCGGTCTTGCCGGTGCCGGTGGCGAGTGTCAGCAGGATGCGCTGTTTGCCAGCGGCGATTGCCTCTAGCGCGTTCTCGATGGCATTGTGTTGATAGTAGCGTGTCTGCCACGTACCGCCGCGCTCTTCGAACGGAATGGCAGCGAAGCGGTCGCGCCAGGCGTTCGGTTTGGCGAAAACCCGCTGCCAGAGGTCTTCGGGCGTGGGATAGCTTTCCACATAACCTTCCGCGCCCGTCTCCATGTCCATCTGGTAGATGCGCCGCCCATTGGTGGAATAGGCGAAGGGCGCTTGGAGCTTTTCAGCATAGACCTTCGCCTGCCCGACGCCCTCGGTATCTTGCTTGTCGCGGGCCTTGGCCTCGATCACAGCTAGCTTGTGATTGCGGAAGGTCAGGACGTAATCAGCGATCTCAGCCTTACCGCGCCGTCCCGCGCCTTCGATGCGCCCGGGGCAGATCGTTTCGCGGTGGACGCGGCTATCGGCAACGACGCCCCAACCCGCATCCCGCAGCACAGGATCGATCAGTTCTGCGCGGGTTTCGGCCTCATTCACTCGGCAGCCTCTTTGATGGAATTTGAGGGAAAGACCGTTAATTCTCCCGCAAATGCCTTCTTGAGGATCGACTGCTTGAGGTCGGCAACTTTATCGAGTTTGGCTTGATAGATAGCGGTCAAGCCGGTCGTCCACACTGAGAGCTGATCGAGCTTTGAAACTATTAAGTCCTGATCAGTGAGTGACCTGGGAAATGCGATCATGAGGTTTGCTAGCTTTGTCGCGTTGAACCCCCCTTGTGCGCTGCCAGACACGCCTATCTTAATTTGATCCCAGTACAAGCGGGTTTGGAAAAATAAATTCAAAAATGCAGACCTGAGTACTTCAGTGGCTGGCCGTACTCGGATCAGGTAGGAGGCGAATACCGCCTTGGGTGGGTTGGTCACGATGTAGCTCTTGCCGGTTGTCGCTCCGGTTCTCGCAAAAACAATGTCACCACTCTCCAACCGAAATTTTGCTAGGTCGTCCTCGTCAATTGCGCAGTAAGGGACGGTTTCCCAATCCACATTGGTATTCTGAATATCCGTAATCCTCAAAAATTTAGGGCCTATCTGTTCGTACGATGCCGATTCTTGTATAGCCATAGTTGATCTCGGAAAACTGGCCGAGCCTATTCGTTACCCATCCCTCTCCTATTTGCGTGAATTCCGAATTGAGATAGCTGTCGAACAGCTCGCGGGCGTTCGTGAGGTTTCTCTGAGCGTGGGCGCTTGCGGTCGCAAGTCCCGCAAAGGCCTCATCAAGAACGACCACGATGCGTTGCTGTTCTGGAAGCGGGGGAAGCGGGATCGTAGAAGCTTTGATTGTCTGCAAAATGATGCGCTTGATGGCTGCTCCAGTCATGCTTCCCGTGATTTGCTCCAAGCCTGCGCGACTTTGAATGTAATACACGAGAAATTTCGGTACGAGCTGCCTTGGATCAGTCTTGATGAGACACACGCTCGACAACAGGCTAAACGGCTCCTCAAGCGTGTTGACTGTCACGTTACCAGTGTTGGCTCCGTCCTTTGTAAGCAGGATGTCACCGAGTTCGGGATTGCATCTCGGATAGATGGAATTATGGAAATCGGCATCGACATATGGGACGTCGTCCAAATCCATGTATCCATTGCGAATATTTTTAGATGTGATGTAGCGAAACCGTCCTGAACCACCTTCGGAATAGAGCTTCTGTGGTGAGCGATGAGCCCCATCTTGAATTTTTCGGCAAACATCGTTTAGCGTTGCGTTAGTCCACCCCTCCTTCACAGCATCCTCCCAATACCCGCAAGAATTTGCGCGCTCTCCGCATCCAACGCCGCGATCTCGGCGATGATCTCCTTCGGATCCCGCAGTTCGGTCTCGTCGGTCTTGTTCGGGTTCTTCGGCGACAGATCAAAGGTCGTCTTGTCGACGCTCTTGATATCGACCGTCCACGAATTCTCGCTCTCCTTGAAATTCGCCTGCAACGAGACGAAGTCCTTCAGGTCGTTGTCGTCGAGCGGATTGGTTTTGCCGAGACTGCGACCAGGATCGAGCTTGTAGAACCAGATCGTCCGCGTAGGTGCGCCCTTCTCGAAGAACAGCACCACGGTCTTGACGCCAGCCCCCTGGAACGTGCCTTGCGGCATGTCCAGCACTGTATGCAGGTTGCAGTTCTCCAAAAGCTCCTTGCGCAGCGACATTGCGGCGTTGTCGGTGTTCGACAAGAAGGTGTTTTTGATAACGATACCGGCGCGACCGCCAGCCTTAAGTGACTTGATGAAATGCTGGAGGAAAAGAAAAGCGGTCTCGCCTGTCTTGATCGGGAAATTCTGCTGAACCTCTGGACGCTCCTTGCCGCCGAACGGTGGATTGGCCAGCGCGATGTCGAAGCGGTCTTTGTCCTGGATGTCGCTGATGTTCTCGGTGAGCGTGTTGGTGTGGATGATGTTCGGCGCTTCGATGCCATGCAGGATCATATTCATGATGCCAAGGATGTAGGCGAGGCTCTTCTTCTCCTTGCCGTAGAAGGTCCTTTCTTGGAGCGTTCGCATGTCCTTGGTCGAAGAGCGCCGCGATCTCGCGTCAGATACTCGAAGGACTTCGCAGAGAAAACCCGCCGAACCGCACGCGCCGTCATAGATGCGCTCGCCGATCTTCGGCTTGACCACTTGGATCATGGCGCGGATGAGCGGACGCGGTGTGTAGTATTCACCTCCGTTGCGGCCCGCATTGCCCATGTTGCGGAGCTTCGCCTCGTAAAGGTGTGATAGCTCGTGCTTCTGCTCCTGCGAGCGGAAACCGAGGGCATCGACAAGCTCCAGCGCGTCTCGCAGCGAATAGCCGCTCTGGAACTTGTTTTTGATCTCGCCGAAGATTTCGCCGATTTTGTATTCGACCGAGTTAGGACCCTCGGCACGGGTCTTGAAGCCTCTGCAAATAAGGGAAGAGGTCGCGGTTAACGAACTCTATCAGATCGTCGCCGGTCAGTGCCTTATCGTGATCGAATGAGCCATCGCGCTTTTTTGGTGCGGCCCACGCCGACCAACGATGTGGCTTGTCGAGGATGTATTCGTATTTCCTGCCTTCAAGCTCAGCTTTCTGCTCGTTGGCCTTTTCAAGGTCGTCGAGGTACTTGAGGAACAGAATCCACGAAGTTTGCTCGGCATAGTCGAGTTCCGTGGCGCAGCCGTCTTCTTTCCAAAGAACGTCATCTATGTTTTTGAAGGTCTGTTCGAACATCAGGTAACCCCCCGCTCGTGTCCGAGCTACCTTCTGTCACCCAATTTGCTGCCCGAGCAACAAGAATCCTCGGCTGGATGCCTGAGCCCGTTGAGGAGTGCCTAGTTAGTTCCGAACTTTTTCTCGGCTTCCGCAATAGCGTTTGCGAAATATTCGTAGGCCGTCTCGGCTACGGTGATGGCCTTCGCATCCGGCAAGCGTTGACCCAGATGTTGGGTCGGCACCGAATAGCTCACGCCGCGATTTTCCACGGGCAATAAGACCACCATGTCAGGAAGCCAGGTGAAAGCAGGTCGTGCTCCGCTGTAGTCGACCGAGATGCCCTTGCCGGGAATTGCGGTCAGGGTGCGGATGTGAGTGGGACCGTCGCCAGGAGCGATTTTAAGTCCCCCAGTCTGCTTTTCGATAACCCTGTCCAATCCATGTTCGTCGGCATGGCGAGCCTGATGGATGTACCGGAGCAACTCATCTTGGTCTCGCGTTCTTTGCAGAGCGTCGGACCACTGCTTACAAGCCCCAGCTTTCGTCGCTCTTCGCAGCATCGCAAAGAAACTCTCTGCGCGTCGGTCAAAAACGCCGACCATGATAAGGCGAGCACATCCATGCAGGGAGCCGTTTTCAGCTCGTTCAAATCACGCCTGGCGCTCTGCAAGTGATCCTTTGCTCTCGAAAATGCTTTTGGTTCCATGCCCTCGATCCAGAGCTTCCGCTCGCTATGGGATGGTCGCTCCGACCACGGCTGCTTATGTCGCGTTCATGTTGCATGGAGCTGCCGACATATAATGTCACCCATTGAAAATGCTTGGTATTATGTTGCACTTTAGAAGGTGACTTGCAACATGGTGCCGCGAAGAAAAAGCCAGCTAACCATTTGGACTAGCTGGCTAAAACAGT
>CAVUFL010000010.1:0-154279 GCA_963740805.1 uncultured Alphaproteobacteria bacterium
ATGATAACAATGGTAGCGGAGGAGGGACTCGAACCCCCGACACGCGGATTATGATTCCGCTGCTCTAACCAGCTGAGCTACTCCGCCATTTGGCTGGACAGTCGCCGATATAGGGAGCGCCAATAACGGGTGTCAAGCAAGCGGCGGCCGAGCACAAGTGCGCGCGCGACCTGCCATTTGATCTTCACTCTGACCGGCTCGGGCAGTCTTGCCCTCACCGGCGCCTTGGCCCGGGCGATCGACCGGAGCGAGGAAGCGCGCTCTCCCACCAGCCCGAAACCCGGCTCCTTGACGAAGCGGAGCATGGTGAACAGCCCGAAGGGCCACAGCATCCGCCGCTCGGCAAGCCGCAGATCCTCGCAGACCAAGACCCGGTCGAGGGCGAACACGGCGTGCCAGCCGAGTCGAGGTCGCGAGTGGCGCGAGCCTCCGCTCGACGAAGCCTCGGATGCCGTCCTCCTGGCTGAAATGGTTGACCAGGATCACCTCGCCGCCTGTGGCGCACACCCGCTCGAGCTCGCGCATCACCTTCTCGGCGTCAGGCACCACGGTCATCACATACATGGCGACCACGGTGTCGAAACTCTCGTCGGGAAAAGCGAGCGCGCCCGCGTCCATCTCGTGAAGGCCATCGACATTGTCGAGCCCTTGCCGGCGCACCCGCGCCCTCGCCTTGTCCAGCATCTCCGGCGAGAGATCGATGCCGGTGATGCTGAGATGTCTGTCGTAGCAAGGCAGCGACAGCCCGGTGCCGACGCCAACTTCGAGCACGCGGCCTCGCCGCCGGTTGATGATCTTCACCGCATTCTTACGGCCCAACTCGGCGACCGTGCCGAAGGTGAAGTCGTAGACGGGCGCCCAACGCCGATAAGCATGACGCACCGAAGCCAAGTCCAACAGATCCGCTCTAGAACCCAACCTACCCTCGCTACTTTCACGCCCGCTCGGGCGACCTATTGATCACTTGCGCAAGGTCTTTCGACCCCGGCAACTCAACGCGGACCGGCCGCCAAAGGCTGAAGGTCCACTACCGACTGTTTCACGCGCGGACGGTCCCGGACGATCTCGGCTCCAGTGGCTGACTTGATCCATCCGCCGCCAAGAAGCCGCTCCCCGCTCTCGTCTGCCGCATAGAACACGCAAGCCTGTCCTGGCGACACGCCGTCTTCGCCCGCGGCGAGCTCGACCTCGATCCCGGACGCATCCACCCGCAGCGTCGCTTGCTGCAAAGCGCCGCTCGACCGGATCCTCGCCAAGACTTCCTTACCGTGCCCGGCCAAGTCCTCCAAGGGCTCATCGCCGAGCCAGTTCACGTCGCGCAAGCTGATATGGCGCGTGCGCAACCACTCCCGCGGGCCGACCACCACTTCGCGCCGCTTGGCATCGAGCTTGACCACATAGAGCGGCTCAGCCGCCGCCACGCCGATTCCACGCCTCTGGCCGATCGTGTAGTTGATGATGCCGCCATGCCTGCCGAGCACGTGCCCGTCCACATGGACGATGTCGCCAGGCTCCGCCGCGCCAGGGCGCAAACGCTCGATGATTTGCGTATAGCGACCGGTCGGCACGAAGCAGATGTCCTGGCTGTCCGACTTCGCCGCGGTCGGAAGCCCGAACTCGCGGGCGAGCTTGCGCGTGGTCTCCTTGTCGAGATCGCCGAGCGGGAAGCGCAGGAAGTTGAGCTGCTCGCGGGTGGTGGCGAACAGGAAATAGCTCTGGTCGCGCTCGGCATCATGCGCCCGGTAGAGCTCGAAGCCACCTGGGCCAGGTCTGCTCCTGACATAATGGCCGGTGGCAAGCGCCGAAGCGCCGAGCTCCTCTGCGGTCCGCAACAAATCGCGGAACTTGATCTTCTGATTGCAGGCGACGCACGGCACCGGCGTCTCGCCGGCGAGATAGCTATCGGCGAACTCGCCCATCACGGCCTCGGCGAACCTCTCCTCATAGTCGAGCACGTAGTGGGGAATGCCGAGCGCTTCCGCCACGCGGCGGGCGTCCTGAATGTCCTGGCCGGCGCAGCAGGCTCCCTTGCGGCCGACCGCTTCGCCATGATCGTAGAGCTGAAGCGTGATGCCGACCACGTCGTAGCCCTGGCTCTTGAGCAGGGCCGCGACCACGGAGGAATCGACCCCTCCTGACATGGCGACCACCACCCTCGTGTCGGCGGGGCGCCCCAGCAGATAAAGACTGTTGAGCCCCTCGGGCTTTGATGACGTCACGGGTCGCAGGCTCGGAGTTCCAATAGGCCACGGCGCTCGCAAGGGTCCCCGCCCAGCCGTGGCTCGAGAAATGGCGTAGTTCTAGGCAGAAGATAGGGGGCGCCCCTGCCCCATGCAAGCCAAACAGCGTCTGCCGAGAAGCTCATTCTGGCCTACCGGTTAGATGGCAAAATCGATTATTTTTAAGGGCTTTCCTGGGGCTTCTTTTACCTCAGGGCTTAGGCAAATCTTAAATGCGGCGGATTAGTGTTGGCCCCTGGTTCCGCCGAAGAGTGCGTTCTCGGCTCGCTTAGAGCCTGTGGTGTTATGAGTCCATGACTGATCATTTTAGGCCCCGCGTCAGATATGTGATCGGCCCCGACGGCAGTCCGCTTACCGTCGCCGATCTGCCGCCCAGGGATACCAAACGGTGGGTTATTCGCCGCAAGGCCGAGGTCGTCGCCGCGGTTCGCGGCGGCCTGATCAGCCTCGAGGAAGCCTGCGAGCGCTACACCCTCACGGTCGACGAGTTCCTGAGCTGGCAGCGGTCCATCGACAAGCACGGCCTGCCCGGCTTGCGTGCCACCCGCATCCAGGAATATCGCGGCTAGTCCCGTCGCTTCCGCTGACGCCTGACTCTCCCTCCTAGCCTGCCGGGCACTGCGCCCGGCAGCCACGCCCCGTTTGTGGTTTACTGGCACCCGTCCATCACGGTGATGGGAGGACGCGTCCACGTGCGGCCAGAAGCGATCTGCACCATCGGCTATGAGGGCGGAACGGTCGACGCTTTCATCCGCGCGCTCAAACAGGCTCGTATCGAGCTTGTCCTCGACATTCGCGCAGCACCGGTCTCGCGCAAGAAGGGTTTCTCCAAGAACCAGCTCGCCGCCCATCTTTCCGAGGCCGGGATCGGCTATCGCCATTTGCGTGGGCTCGGCACGCCTAAGCGCGGCCGCGAGGCGGCTCGCGCCGGTGACCTCGAAGGCTTTGAGCGCATCTTCCTCGCTCATATGGACGAGCCGGAAGCTCTCCTCGATCTCGGCGAGGCGATCGCGCTTGCGCAAGCTCAGCCGGTCTGCCTGCTCTGTCTTGAGCGCGACCCCGAGCACTGCCACCGCTTGATCGTGGGCAACCGCATGGTGAGAGAAACCGGACAGGAGCTTCGCCACCTGTTCGTGGAAGCTTCCGCCGCACCCCCCGACTGATTTGGCGGGCCTTTTCAAAAGGGTGACAATCGAGCCAGGATCGCCGTAACCTCCCGGTCCTGCCGCGTTCCAGTCAGGGCGAAAGGTTAAGGCGTCCGCAAATGAGCACCAAGGCGAAACGCGACAGCAAGCCCCTGCTCGTGGACCTCGCGCTCCAGGGCGGTGGCGCGCACGGCGCCTTCACCTGGGGGGTCGTCGATCGCCTGCTTGAGGAGCCGGGGCTCGAGATCGAGGGCATCTCCGGCACCTCGGCCGGCGCCATGAACGCCGCGGTCCTGGTCAGCGGCCTCGCACAAAACGGTGTAGACGGCGCCAAGGCCGCGCTCGAGCAGTTCTGGCGGCGCGTTTCCGACGCGGCAGTGTTGAGCCCGTTCCGCCGCACGCCGCTCGACGTCATGCTCGGCCGCTGGACGCTCGACACTTCGCCGATGTTCGTCACCCTCGATCTGATGGCGCGCATCTTCTCGCCCTACGACCTCAATCCGCATGGCGCCAACCCGTTGCGCGACATCCTCGCCGACTGCATCGACTTCTATCGCGTCGCCAAGGCACAGGTGAAGTTGTTCGTCACCGCCACCAATGTGCATACCGGGCGCGGGCACATTTTCCGCAACGCCGAATTGACGCCTGAGGTGCTGCTCGCCTCAGCCTGCCTGCCGACGCTGTTCCAGGCCATCGAGATCGACGGCGAGGCCTACTGGGACGGCGGCTATGCCGGCAATCCGACCATCACGCCGCTCGTCCGCGAATGCTCCTCGAGCGACACGATCCTGGTTCAGGTCAATCCGGTCGAGCGGCCAGGCACGCCGCGCTCAGCCCGCGACATCATCAACCGGGTCAACGAGGTGTCCTTCAACGCCACCTTGCTCAAGGAGCTGCGCATGATGGCGGTGCTGCGCCAGGTCTCCGACCCCGGCGACAGCGAGGGCGCGCGCTGGGCGAAGATGCGCATCCATCGCATCTCGAGCGCCACCATGACCGAGCTCGGCTATTCCTCCAAGCTCAATGCCGAGTGGGATTTCTTCGTCATGTTGCGCAACGAAGGCCGCCGCTCGGCGGAGGCCTTCCTCGCGGCTCACGGGGGGGATCTCGGCGAACGCTCGACGCTCGACCTCGACGGCCTGCTCGACCACATCTGACCCATGGCCACCGATCGCCAAAGCCGCGCCATGCTCGCCATCTGCACAACGATTCTCGTCGCGGCGGCGCTCTACCTCACGCGCTCCATCATGGCGCCTTTCGCCTTCGCCATCTTCATCGTCGCCATCGTCTGGCCCTTGCAGCGGGCGCTGGAGAAAAAGCTTCCGCAGGTCGTCGCCTTGTTGCTGACCCTGGCCTTGACGCTGGCCGCGGTCGTCGCCGTCAGCTCCATGGTCACCTGGGCCCTCAGCGTCGAGCGCCAATGGCTGATCGGTCATGCCGCGCGCTTCCAAACCATCTATGTCGAGTGGACGCGCTGGCTTGAGGAGCATGAGATCTTCGTCGTGGGACCCTTGTCCGAACGGTTCGACGTGATGTGGCTCGTGCGCCTCTTTCAAACCCTCGTCGGGCACATCAATACCCTCCTCGGCTTCGCCGTCCTCGTCTTCGTCTTCTTGATGTTGGCCCTGATGGAGACTGGCGATTTCCGCGAGCGGCTTGCGCTCGCCAGCAAACAGGCAAAGGGGCCAGATTTCGTCGAAGTCGGCGAGGAGATCGCGGCGAAGATCCGCAAATACATGATCGTGCGCACCCAGATGAGCGCACTCACCGGATTTGCAGTCTGGGGCTGGGCGCTCTTCTCAGGCCTGGAATTGGCTCCGGCCTGGGGCATCATCGCCTTCGTAGTGAACTATATCCCCTTCATCGGTTCCTTCATCGCGACACTGCTGCCGAGCCTCTTCGCCGTGGCACAATTTGGGACCTTGCAGGACAGCCTCTTCGTCCTTCTCGGCATGTTCGCCATCCAATTCGCCATCGGCAACTATCTCGAGCCCCTGGTCGCTGGCGCGGCCCTTTCCATCTCGCCGCTCGCCGTCGTCTTCGCCGTATTCTTCTTCGGCTTTCTTTGGGGAATGCCCGGCGCCTTTCTCGGCGTTCCGATCCTGATCGCCGTCGTCGCGCTTTGCGCGCATTATCCTTCCACGCGCTGGATCGCGACACTTCTATCGGGCGCGCCGCAACCTCGCGACTCAAAATGACGCGCGCACCCAGTCGAGGAGACCTGGAGAAACCGGTCATCGATCCTCGCCACGGCGACGTCGAAACCGACGTGTCGAGCACCAAGCAGCACTCCATGCTCTCGCTTGCCGGCGGCCTGCTCGTCGAGATCAGCCTGCCCAAGCTCGTCATGGCCTGGACGCTTCTGCTTCTCGTCCCGGGTCTTCTGCTCGGTCTTGGCCCGATCGTCGCCTCGGAGTGGGTTCGCGCCCTGTCAGGCACGGTCGCGTCACCCACAATCGGGCTTTGGTCCGTGCTCTTCCTCGCCGCAGTCCTCGCCATCGGCTATTTCGGCTGGCGCGCGCTGTTCCGCCTGGTCGAGGGCAGCTTCTGGGCTTTGAATTCCGTCGTGGTGCAGCCTGGCTACGCCACGGTGCGCGAAATGCTGCGCCAGATCGCCGAACGCTTATTCGTCAACTTGGCGAGCAAGGACCAGTACGCGAAACTGCGCGCCGCCTCTGCTTTTGCCGCCGGGCTCCTGATCTGCGGCGTTTCCCTGCTCGTGCTCTATCTCGTCTGGCCGAGCGCGGAACTCTTCGGCAGCTTCGCCGAAATCGGAGGCTGGCGCGGCCTCATCGGCGTCGCGCTCGCCAACAGCGTGGTGCTGATCACCGGCTATCTCGCCGTCGCCGCCCTCATTTGGGGCGTGGCCGACGCCACCATGGCCCAGCCCCGCGATCTCGCCGCCTTCGACCGGAGGCCGGACAATGGCCGGCTGTGGCGGGTCGTGCATTTGTCTGACGTCCACGTCGTCGGCGAGCGCTACGGCTTTCGCATCGAGAGCGGACGGTCTGGCCCGCGCGGCAATGAACGGCTGAAGCGGGTGCTGAACCAACTGGAAGCGATCCACGCCGAGGCCCCGCTCGATCTCGTCCTGATCACCGGCGATATGACCGACGCCGGCACCTCGCCTGAGTGGGCCGAGTTCCTCGACGCACTTGCGCCCCATCCCAAGCTCGCCGAGCACGTGCTGATCCTGCCTGGCAATCACGATCTCAATATCGTTGATCGCGCCAACCCTGCGCGCATGGATCTGCCGACGAGCCCGAACCGGCGCTTGCGTCAGCTCCGCACTCTCTCCGCCATGTTCGAGCTGCAGGGAGACCGCGTGCGCGTGGTGGATTTCGGCCACCACCGCCTGGGCAAGACCCTTACGGAATTCCTGGAGCCGCATCTCAAGAAAATGGCGCGCTTTGCCGATGTGGCGAAGCCGCTCCTCTCCTACGCCATACCGGAGATCTGGGCCAAAGCCTTTCCCATGGTGCTTCCGCCTGATCGGGAAGACGGCCTTGGGGTCATCCTCTTGAACTCGAATGCCGACACGCATTTCTCCTTCACCAATGCGCTCGGCATGGTCTCCGCCGAACAGGTCAAAGGTCTCGAGATCGCGGCCAAGCAGTACCCGCGCGCCTGCTGGATCATCGCGCTCCATCACCACGTCGTCGAATATCCGCGTCCGGCAAAGGCGCTGTCGGAGCGCATCGGCACGGCGCTGATCAACGGCAACTGGTTCGTGCGTCAAATGCAGCGCCTGGCCGGCCGCGCTGTTCTGATGCACGGCCACCGCCATATCGATTGGATCGGCCACTGCGCGGGCCTGGTGATCGTCTCGGCGCCCTCGCCGGTGATGGAGGTGACCAACGACAAGGACACCGGCTTCTATATTCACACGCTCGCAATCGGGTCCGACGGGCGCCTCAGACTGCTCGCGCCGGACCGGATCACGGTACGGGGTGAGCGTGCTGACGATCCTGGCGAGGCAACGCCGCACCCCAGCCAAATGCGGCACTGCCGCTGCACAAAAAAGTGCAAACACGCCCGCATCATCCGGGAAGAGAGTATAATTCCGCTCCTAATTCGAGCTTTGGTGCCGGCGGGACATGCCACGCGCCCTCTGGTCATTTCAACCGTGGCAAAAGGGAGGATCGGCTATGGCTACCGCATCCCGATACCGACAACCACTTGGTGGGTCTTTCTGCTCGAAGGGATTCGCCGCGATCCTGATCGGCATTCTTCTGCTCACTGATCCGGCCGCGACTGTGGTGGCGATCACCATTTTCCTCGGCTTCTACTGGCTTTTCGTCGGCGTGCTCGAGCTCGTGCGGGCGTTCGTCGACCGCTCAGTCCCGTGGTTCTGGTCTGCGCTGATCGGCATCCTCGGCATCGTCGCCGGTATTCTGGTGCTCAACCATCCGCTGTTCGCCGCAGTCGTCCTGCCGGCCACGCTCGTGCTTTATCTCGGCGTGCTCGGCATCGTCATGGGCATCTTCGGCATCATCGGCGGCTTCTCCGGAGGCGGCATCGGATCGTTCATCTTCGGCGTCCTCAACCTGCTCATCGGCATCTTGCTGTTGAGCTCGCCGGCGGCAGCAACGCTTGCCGTCCCCTTCGTCTTCGGCATCCTTCTACTCATTGAAGGGATAGCGCTGATCATCTGGGCCTTCCGCGTCCGGCCATAAGCGTCCGTGACGCAATAGACGTTTTCGGCCGAGCAATCGCCGCCCATTGCGCGGCGCGAGCTCGCCGGCATTACACAGCAAGGAGGCGATATGACGAAGCCTACGCTCACCCTCATCGCCGCAATTCTCCTTGCCGGTCTCGTCTCGTGGAAATCGGAGGCGACGGCGCTGACCGGTCCTCTAGCGAAGCCACCCGCGACTAAGAGCTACGCCATCCAAAAGACGGGGTGCCTGCTCGCTGGACGCTATTGCCGCGTGGGGTACCATTGGGTTTGCGGCCTGCCGCCCAATCCGGAGCGCCGCAGATGCCACTGTGTGCCCTGCTAAAAATATCGCGCGACCGATGCCAGCCTATTGGACTCGCGCTTGTGGCTTCGCCGCCTTCGCCGAAGCCGTAGCGGGCATGGTCCTGCTGCAATCGGACTGGCCGCGTTGCCAGCGGTTGATGTCGTACTGCATCTTGGCGGCAAGCTCCGGCGGCATCTTGCGGTTCTCGGTGGTGATCACGGTCCCGCCGCCCGCCTGCTTGAAATCGATGATGTAGGTGAGGAGGCCAGCCCTGCCGAGGTCCGCGCGTTGATGCACGGTGATCCTCACCAAACTCCCGCTCGGGCTGACATCGGCGCGATAGACATAGTTCGGCAGAAGCGGATCGGTGGCGTTGAACCAGCAGCGCTTGATGCGGCCCCCCATCACGACATACGTGTCCACTGGGTTCGCCCTGGTGACGGCAACGTTCGTCGCTTGTGGCGCACCCGTGCTGCCGGTTGCTTCCTCCTCGGCGAGGCTCGTGCCTCCACCGCCGCTACCGATGCCGTAGCTGCTGAGGCTCATCCCGCAGCCGGACAACATTGCCGCGACCGACAGCAACCAGATGCTCAACCGAACGCTTGGCGACAAGGCACGCCCCCGCATCTCACTCACAGCGCTAGTCGCGGAAGTTCACATATTGCAGCGGCAGCTCCACCGACAGCCCCTTCACGTGCTGGATCACCGCCTGCAGATCGTCCCGCTTTTTGCCTGAAACCCTGAGTTCGTCTCCCTGCACCGTGACCTGGACTTTATATTTTCCGTCCTTGATCTCTTTGACGATCCGCTTGGCGAGCTCGCGATCGATGCCCTGGCGGATCACCGCCTTTTGCCGCACCGCCTGGCCTGCGGCCTTCTCCACCGACTTGTAGTCGAGCACGCCTGGCTCGATCTTGCGCCGCGCGAGATGCCCCTGCAGCAGCTCGTGCATCTGCTTGAGCTTGAGCTCGTCGTCGGCATTGATGGTGATCTCGGCCTCCTTCCGCTCGATGCGGGATTGGGAGCCCTTGAAATCGTAACGCTGGCTCATCTCGCGAACCATGTTGGCGAGCGCGTTGTCGATCTCGGCAAGATCGGTCTTTGACACAATGTCGAAGGACGGCATGGGCCCCTCCCTCCAGCTCGAGCGATGTCAGGAGCCGGTTGGCCTCTAGCTCGCTACGCGGTGAGGCACGCCTGCCACGGTACCGAGCTCGGCGGCGCGGGCCTGCTCGATCTTCATCCGCTCGGCATCGCGCTCCTCCAAGAGCTCGATCCTCTTCAGCTCCTCGAAGGCCTCGGCCAAGGTGTCCCGCGCGGCTGCCAGCTTCGCCTCGAGATCTGCGGCCGAGGCCAGCAGATTGTCCCGCCGCTGGATCGCGGCCTTGGCGAAGGTCGGGTAGGCGTAGTGATTGGTGTCAGAGACGCCGGCGCGTTCCTGCTCAATGGCGATCTGCCGGTCGAGATCGTTCGCCATCTGATTGAAATCGCCGATCAGGCTTTCGATCTCGGCGACCTTGCGCTGCTTCTCCTCGACGTCGAAGCGCTTCAACCGGCTCAATGCGTCCCGTGACTTCATGGTTCGATACCCTTGAGACATTTTCGGACCCAGGACGGAGGAATTCAATATCCGTGCGATCCTGCCGCGGCTCTTGGCTCTGGCGACTCGCCCCCACCCTCTAAGGACGCCGATCTTGGCCAAGAGGCGTTAAGGGGCGGTAAACCATGCGACCGGCATTTAACCGAAGGCCGAAAGCAAAGCCTAGCACCAATAGCACTCGCCAGAAGCTTAGCTTTTGTTAACTATTGGCCACTAATTTGTTGATTCGAATTAACCATCCGTTTTTGCGTCGAGTGATCGTGCGCGTGTGCCATTGGGGGACCGACTAGGAACGGCCTGGAAGACGGGGGAATAAGATGCGGGTGCTACTCATCGAGGACGACAGCGCTACGGCACAAAGCATCGAGCTGATGCTTCAGTCCGAAGGCTTCAACGTCTACACGACCGACCTTGGCGAAGAGGGCGTCGACCTCGGTAAGCTTTACGACTACGACATTATCCTGCTCGATCTGAACTTGCCCGATATGAGCGGCTACGAGGTGCTGAAGACCTTGCGGGTGAGCAAGGTGCAGACCCCGATCCTGATACTGTCAGGCCTCGCCGGCATCGAGGACAAGGTGAGAGGCCTAGGCTTCGGCGCCGACGATTATATGACCAAGCCCTTCCATAAGGATGAGCTGGTCGCCCGCATCCATGCCATCGTCCGCCGCTCGAAGGGTCACGCCCAGTCGGTGATCCAGACCGGGGGGCTGAAGGTCAATCTCGACACCAAGACCGTGGACGTGAACGGCCAGCGCGTGCATCTGACCGGCAAGGAATACCAGATGCTGGAGCTGCTCTCTCTGCGCAAAGGCACCACGCTGACCAAGGAGATGTTCCTGAACCATCTCTATGGCGGCATGGACGAGCCTGAGCTCAAGATCATCGACGTCTTTATCTGCAAGCTGCGCAAGAAGCTCGCGGCGGCCACCGGCGGCAAGCACTATATCGAGACGGTGTGGGGCCGCGGCTACGTACTGCGCAACCCTGAAGACGAGTCAGAGGCGGCTTAAGGTCTCGCCGCCTCGCAATCCCGCCTCTTCCGACCATGGCCGGCGCGAGGTGTGGCGAACATGCATGATCTCAACTTGTCGTCCTCAACGATGCGGTAGAAGATCTTGTAGCGATACCGCCGCACCACCTTTACGTGCACCTCGGGGTCGTCCGTGCGCAGCGAGGCGTAGGGTCGGTCGGCTAGGATGTGGATTCCGGCGTAGATGGCACGCAGGACATTCCGAGCGCCGCTTGGATTGCGCTGTTCTAAGTATCGGTAAATCTCTTCGATATCGCCAAGCGCTTGCGCCCGATAGCGAAGTCTCATGCAATGCCGCGCTGCTTCCAGAAAACGGCGACTTCATCGTCATCGACAATTGGGCTGCGGCGGGCCGTCTCCAGCGCGCGGCGCTCATCGTCCGTTAGGGCATAGATGCCGGTGCGCCGTGCCTCAATTTCCCGCGCAAGATCGATCAGTTCCTCCTGATCCTGCTCCGGCCAAGCGCGCACGCTCTCCAGCACGGCGTCGATCTGTTTCTTGTTCATGGCGGCACGATACCACATCGCCGCTCGCGAACGATAGGCTGACGCCAAGACCTCAGCGAACAGGCATTGCGACGCGGCGGCGTCAAGCCGCTTTCAGCTCGACTTCCTTGTCGCGGGCCTCGACCGTCACCGTCATGCCGGCTGCCGCTGCGACGCGGCCTGCGTAATAGGGTTGGATCGAATGGGCATCGAGCACCATGCCGTTCCCGCCGGCAAGCAGGCCGGTTACCTGCTCCGACAGGCGCGCGGGCTCCCCTTGCGCGAGCACCGTGAAGGCCACTTCAGGCCCCTCCCCCTTGATCTCGACATTGACCGTACCGCCTCTGGGCAGCGCCACGACGCCGAGCGCCAAGAGGTTCAGCAACAGCTTGACCTTGTTCTTGGGCAGCGTCACGGGCGGTCCTTGCCAGGAGAGAGTGTGCTTGCCCCCTTGCACGAAGTCTCTCGCGACCCGCTCCGCGTCGCGCAAATCGATCTCGGCACCGGCCGATCCCGCGGCCCCGAAGGCGAGCCTGGCGAATTGGAGCTTGGCAGAAGCCTGGCGCGCGCTCTTGCGGATCAGGTCCATGGTCTGCTCGCGCATTCCCTCGTCCTGCTCCTCGTCCAGCATTTCGAGGCCGTTGGCGATGGCGCCAACCGGACTGATCACATCGTGGCAGATGCGGCTTGAGATCAGCGCCGCAAGCTCAAGATCCCCGATCATGGCCTCTTCGCTCATCGTCGTCCCCCGAAACAATATCGGCCCCTCGCCGAAAAATGACGCGGGGTCCTTATCCCAAAATCTGCTAGATCGAGGCGGCGCGGTCCGCTGCTGGTTCCGCATCGATGCGCGCAACGAAACGAATCAATGCATCAAGAAAGCATCTTGCCTTGTCAGCCCCAAGACACACAACTCCAGAACGACACACGACTCAAGAACGACGGACCGCCGATTTCGACGTGGCCCTGGCGGCAACCATCCTGACCGACGCCGCTGCCAGGGCCGGCGCCGCCATCATGCGGCACTACCATGAGGGCACCAAGGTCGAGATCAAGGCCGACCAAAGCCCCGTCACTCAAGCCGACAAAGCGTCAGAGGCGATCGTCATTGAAGCTTTGCACCGGCTCGCCCCCGACGTTCCGGTGATATCGGAGGAAATTGCCACCGATCGCACGGCGCCGCTCGGGCGCCGCTTCTTCCTGGTCGATCCGCTCGACGGCACCAAGGAGTTCATCAAGAAGCGATCGGACTTCACCATCAACGTCGCCCTGGTCGAGGACGGCAGTCCTCGCTTCGGCCTGGTCTACGCTCCGGCGCGCTCGCTTCTTGCCCTGACTCCCGAAGCCGGGAAGGCCGTCGCGGCGGAACTCGAGCCGAACGCGAGCGGCGCCGACCTCGCCAAGCTCGATTGCCGGCCTCTGCACGTGCGCGTCCCCTCAGCCGATGGACTTGTCGCGGTGGTGAGCCGCTCGCACCTCGATCCCGCGACCGAAGCATTCCTCGCCAAGCTCAAGATCGCGAGCAGGTCCGACGCAGGGTCTGCGCTCAAATTTCTTGAGGTCGCTCAGGGCAAGGCAGACGTCTACCCCCGCTTCGGGCCGACCATGGAGTGGGATACTGCGGCAGGCCACGCGGTTTTGGTCGCCGCCGGCGGCACCGTGGTTGATGCCGAAGGAAATCCGCTCCGCTACGGCAAGACGGAGAGCGGGCTTCTCAACCCAAGCTTCATCGCCTGGGGTCAACAAGTCGCAGCATCCTGAGATCCGGCCAGCCACTGTTTAGTAACAGTTTAGGCAAATCATAGCGAACGAGAGCTGGGGCTCGCGCGTTCGGGTCCTAGCCTGGCTTCAAAAGCCAACGGGGATTTGCCATGCAGCTCACGACGCCCTCCGTCGCGCTCGCCGCGATTCTGCTCCTTTTCGCCTCGGCCTGGGCCGGGGAAGCCGCGGCCCAAGGCGCGATCAAGCTTGCCCAGGCCGATGACGCACCGATGGTGATCACACCGCAGCCGCGCGGGGAGCAATTGCCGCCGCCAGCTTCGGATCCGGGCGGTCCCGGCGTGCCCTATGAGCCGGCGCCAGGCGCGTCAGCTCCGCCGCCGGGCGATCAAGCCACTCTTCCACCTCCGCCGACCAACAGCCGTGGCACCTTCTCCGCCGAGGAAATCAAGGACGCCGGCCACCGCTTTTTCGGCTCGGTGTCGATGGGGCTTGCCAGGGCCATCGAATACACCTTCCAGCGTGCCGGCAGGCCTAACGGCTATATTCTCGGCGAGGAAGCCGGCGGCGCCATTATTGCCGGGGTTCGCTACGGCGAAGGGCGGCTCTACACCAAGGACGCCGGCGACTACCCCCTTTATTGGCAGGGCCCTTCGGTCGGCTACGACCTTGGCGCCGAGGGCTCCAAGACCATGGTCCTCGTCTATAATCTCCGCGCCCCAGGTGAGATTTACAGCGCTTTTGCAGGGGTTGACGGATCGGCCTATCTCGTCGGCGGCGTCGGGGTCACATTCCTGGCCGATAGCCACGTTATTCTTGCCCCAATCCGGTCTGGGCTCGGATTGAGGCTTGGCGCCAATATCGGGTACCTGAAATATACCCGCGAGCCGACCTGGAATCCGTTCTAGATTGGCGCTAAGGAAGTCTTAACCTGGGGGCCCCGCGCGACCTGAGTGCCCCCTTTTGAGCGCCGGCCTCTGGCCCTCGCTACTTCCCGCGCCTTTTGGCGCGACCCTTGGGAGCGCAGGTTCCGATGATCGACATTGGCATGTATGTGGCGCTCGGATTTCTGCTTGCGAGCCTGCTTGCGCTGATGGTCGCCCCTGCCTTCTGGAAGCGCGCCGTGCGTCTCACCAGGCGGCGGGTCGAAATGACCATGCCCATGTCGGCCGCCGATATCCAGGCCGACAAGGACCAGTTGCGCGCCGAGTTTGCCATCGAGCTTCGCCGGGTCGAGGTGGCGCTGGAAAAGGCGAAGGACAAGGCGGCGCGCGAACTGGTCGAAGCCAATAAGCGCCGGGTCGAGATTTCGGAGATCAACATCGAGCTCGAGGGCATCAAAGGGCGCCTGAACGAGAAGGAGAACGCGAACCGGGTGCTCGAGCAGACCATCCGGCGCCGGTTGCCTGAGCTCGAAGGCCGGCTCAAAGCCGCGAAGGAAGCGATGGCTGAGCTTGAGGCCGCCAACGCCGAGCTTCGCAACACCGCTGCCGCCCAGGCTGAGGCTCTGAAGCTTGCGCGCTCGACGCTCAGCTCACAGCGCGGCGACATCGACCAGTTGCGCGGAGCGTTGGAAGGAGAGGCAGTCTCGTCCCGCCGGTCGGCCAAGTCTGATGCGACACTCGCCAGGGAAAATCGCCGGCTGAGCGCCGAGCTGTCCAAGCTCAAGCAGGAGCTCGCCGACGGACGAATCGGCGGCAACGAGAACGGTCTCCTGCGCGATGAGCTCGGCAAGCTCGCGAGCCAGGTCCTCGCCGTGGCCAAGGCGCAAGGCACGAGGCTGCCTGACTTCGCACCGCCCTTGGCCCCGCCCCCTGCCCTTGAGCACGGCGCGCGCGAGCCTCACTTCGGGCCCGAGCCGGCCTTCCTCGGCAGGAACGGTGGCGACGCCCGCGAAGAGGCTCCAGCTCCCGATCAGCTTGCCGGGCGGCCGCGCGAGCCCTTGGTCGCACTTTCGGCGGAGGATGCGGCGCGCGACGAGGCCGAAGCCGAGCCTGAGGCGACAGGATCGCTCGCCAAGCTTCTGTCCGCCCGCAAAGCGCGGCGCCGCGGCGCGAGAGGGCGCCGGACCGGAAGCTTGAGCGAGCGCTTGAAAAACCTGTCGGCCGAGTCGCCAGACAGCTGAACGGGCCGTCTCAAGCTTCCACTTGCAACAACTCCTTTGAGCCGTTTTCGAGCCGCAGCGCCGTCAGCCGGTCGGTGAAGACCGCGCCGGTATCGATGCCGATCCGGTTGGCTCGGATCTCAGGTGCCACGGTCGGGGTGTGGCCATGCACCACGATCTTGCCGAAGTCCTCGTCAGACTTGAGGAACGGACCGCGGATCCACACGAGATCCATCGGGTCCTGCGCCTCGAGCGGCACGCCCGGTCTCACCCCGGCATGGACGAATAGATAGTCGCCGAACGACACGGCAAGCTCGAGCGTATCGAAGAATTGGCGATGCGCGTCGGGGAGAGAGGCGAGGAACGCGCGGCGCCAAGCCTCGGGCGTGGCACCTTTGCGGATCAGCTCCGCCACATCCACGCCATAGGAGTGGAAGGTGGCGTCGGCGCCGTTGGCGAGCCACTGCGCGAGATAAGACGGGTCTTCGAGGAAATCGAGCATGATCGCCTCGTGATTGCCCTTGAGGAAATGCGCATCGAATCCTTGCGGCAGCCCGGTGAGCAAGAGATCGACCACTTGTCTGCTGTCCGGCCCCCGGTCGATATAGTCGCCGAGAAAGACGAGCGTCCGCCGCTCTGCCCCCTCCCTTCTCGCCACGTCCGAGGCGATCTTTGCCAGCAGCGACGCGAGCAGGTCCGCCCTGCCGTGGATGTCGCCGACGGCATAAACGAGCTGGCCTTGCGGCAGGGATGGTTGGTCCAAGGCGGGTAAACCGATCGAGCGGGCGTGGTCCACCGGCCATCCTATCCTAGGCCGCTGGTGCAAAGCGCGCTCAATCCTTACGCGTTCCGGGTCGCGCTCAGGATCTCATGATAGAGCTTGGCAGGGAATCCGAAGACCGTGCTCACGCATTTCGCCTTGAGCCCGATGAACAGCACCATCTCGCCGTCGCGCAACTGGTCGTCCTCGGTGATGACGTAAAGCTCATCGGCATTGAGCGGCGGCAGACCCTTGAGGTCGCGCGCGCGGTCTTGGAAGGTCTTGAGATCGTCGCCGGCGAGATAATCGTATTTGGCGTGGACCTGCTTGATCGCGGCAAGGATCGTGCTGAGCGGCTTGCAAATGACCGGCGGCGATACCGGCCCATCATTGCTGTAATAGGTCGTGCCGTGTTCCTGAACGAGCGGACCGAGCTTCTTCGAAGCGCCCTGCAATCCGGCGAGCCCGATCAGCGAGGCGCCAAGCAAGGCGCCGGCTGCGATCTTGAGCCAGACGGGCATTGGACGTCCTCCCGCCGAGGGAGCCTAGACCAGGAGCCGCCTCATTCACGCTGCGATAACCGAAGCGGCGCCCTTGCCGAGACGCCATGGCTCGGACTCACCCTCGGAGCCAAATATTGCGCCCCCGCCGGGGCCCCTGGCAACATCAATCAGACTTCTGGCAGAAGCTGTGCTGATAGTCTTCCAAATGAGCCGAGGGCGCCAAGCCCAAGCAACTTCACAGGTTGCGCGGTGGCGCCCTCTCCGAGCCTCGAACTTGCTAGATCGCGGTGTCGACTTCGCACACGACCGTATCGCGGTGGCCGCAATCGGGGAGCTTCCAGGCGATGATGTCTTCGCTCCCGTCGTCGTTCTTGCGCACGATGGGAACCGGGCACGCCACCCGCCAGAAGCGGTAGGACGATGACTGGTGCGATGCGTCCCATTGCGGGCCGAGCATCATGGCTGAGCGCTGGCAGCGTTGCTCGTTGAAGGGCTGAGCGTCGGCCCCGCCGTCCACGGCGCGATCGTACATCTGCACCTCTTCGCGGCGGCAGACCATCATGGCGTGCTCGGTCGCCCACTCACGATTTTCAGCCTTGGTGTATCCTGCGTTCTGGTCCGGAGGTCCGGCGACGACGGTCTTGCAGACGATCAGGACGATTGCCGCCGGCATCGGCACCATGTGGGGGGGTATCGGAGATTGCGCCGCAGCCTGGAGGGGAAGGAGTAAGCCCGCCATCACAGCTAGGGTGAGCTTAGTCGGCATTGTCGTGTCCTCTAATAGAGTCGCCTGGTCAGCACCTCCTCCCGAAAGGCGTAACTCCCTTGCCACGGCATTTGGTTATTTCTCCTTGCCGCCGCTCGTTATGTTGCAACGCAATACAAGCGATTTGGTTGCAGGTCCTTGCTGGGGCCCTGCGAGCTGCCTGGCGACCGTCATCCAAACGGCCAAAGACTTAAAACATTGTGCTTTTTGCGCCATTCCAGGCCTGCTCTTCTGGTACTCTCATGACCGATTCCGCTGAATCAGCCTCTCGCAATTGCAATGCTGCACTGCAAAATAGTAGCGTGCAAGGGCTATTTGGCCGCAGGCCTTGCGAAGCCCGGGGGATGAAGCTGCGCGGCAACAGAAACCAGATATTTGGCACCGCGAGCGGCAATTTTCGCCGGAATTGCCCAAATCGAGAGCAAGAGGCGGCAAGATTTTTCGGGGGAATTTCCGGCGATGCAGGGTGATATCCACGGCTCTCGCAAGCTCGGCGCGGCTCTCATCGCCGGCCTCATCGCCATCGTCGTTAACACCTTGTTACTCGAGGCGGCGGATTGGATCCCGCTCGTTACCGCCCGTGGGGGCCTCTTGAAGCTCTTGAAGATGTACTTCGCTTCGCCTCTCGCGAGCCTCGGCGTCGCCGACCTTTGGGCGGCTTTGCACCTTCCCGCAGCCGACACCCACGCGTTCAAGACAGGGTTTCACATCGTCGTCGGGCTGCTCATGGCGGTGCTCTACGCTTTCCTGCTCGAGCCCGTTCTCCCGGGGTCGGCGCTCGTCAAGGGTCTCGTCTTCGCGCTCCTCGTCTGGCTCGCCAATGCCTTGATCGTGCTTCCCTGGATCGGCGAGGGGCTCGCCGGGAGCCGGGATTTGAGCGCGGCCGGCATGATCTATTTCGCCTTCGCCCACACTGTCTTTTTCGTGCTGCTTGCACTGCTCTACGGGCGCTTCACGCGATAAAACGGGGCGAGACGCGTCTCTACTTGACGTCGAGGCCTGACTGAGCAGGCTTGATCGCCCCACTCTTTGCCCCTGAGCCAAGGGAGAAACTCGCGATGGAACCCCTCATAGCCGGACCGCTTAACGCTCAATGCGGAAAATGCCTGTACTGGGAGCAGAACGAGAACGTGGCCACCATGGGAGAATGCAGACGCTACCCTCCGCAGGTGGTCATGGTCCGCGACGGCGACGACGGGCAGAATACCGCGAGTTCCGAATGGCCGCTCACGCTGAGCGCAGCATGGTGCGGCGAATGGATCGACCAGAAATACCGCACGCCACAAACCAGCAGCGATTGAGCATCCTGTGACAACTGGGGCACAGCGCGCTCAGATTCTCCGCTCGCGGAGGAAATCGGGTCGCTCTTTGATTGTGGGAGGGGAACCGTACTACTAAACTTTTGGTTTCGATGAGGGAACTGGCTCGTCGTGCGCCGCGCATCGGGGGACAGCGTATGCGGCATTCGACTCACACCTCGCAGGTTTGGCTCTGGCCGACCCTCGTGGCTCTCTGCGCTCTTCCCTCGTCTCCCGCGCTCGCCGGCGGTTTTGAGGTTCAACAGTCGGCCTACTTCCAAGGCATGTCGTTTGCCGGCGCCGCGGCCGGCGGTCCAAGCCTCGCTTCGATCTCCTGGAATCCGGCTGCCTCTTCCTTTGCCGCCTGGGGCTTGTCGACCGAGTTGAGTTATGCCGGGGTGTTTCCCGAAGCGAACCTCACCGCGCTCAATCCCGACGTTCAACTTCCGCCGCCAGGGACCGACAAAGTCGATGTCGGCAGAAATTCTCTCGTCGGCGCGAGCTTCAATGCTTTGCGGGTGAGCGACCGGACGGTGCTTGCTCTCAGCATCACGGCGCCCTTCGGGCTCGTGACCAAACCCGACGATGTGAACTGGGCGGGCAAGTACGAAGCCGTCACCAGCAAGATCTTCACCATCAACGCCACGCCCTCTATCTCCTACGAGGTCGTTCCGGGACTATCGCTTGGGATCGGCGTGCAGTTTCAGTATTTCGATCTGATCGAGTTGCGCGCCGCGACGCCTGCTGGCGGATCGAACATTGACGGCGACAACATCGGTACCGGGGTAATGGCGGGCGTCAACTTCAGCCCCAATCCCGGAACGTCCATCGGGCTTGGCTTCCGGTCGTCGATCGATCACAACGCTGAGGGGTGATTTCAGGCTTCGCTTCAATCCCGACACGGCAAAGCTCGTCGGACTGCATGTGTTCGAGACGCCGGCCGAGGCCGAAATCGATCTGCCTGACAAGCTCACTTTCAGCTTCCGCCAGGCCGTGTCGTCGAGAGCGCGTCTGCTTGGCACCGTCGATTGGGCCAACTGGAGCAGGCTTGGCACCGTTCCCATTCGCTTGGGCGGGCCTTTTCCGCCGCTAGAGGCGGGCGACGCAGTAGCCAATATCGTGTTCAACTGGCAAGACGGTTGGATGTTTGCGCTCGGCGGCGAATTTGACTGGTCGCCCCGCCTCACCCTGCGGACCGGCGTCTCCTACGAGATATCGCCGGTGGATGGCGCAACGACCCGGCTGGTTCAGGTTCCCGACAGTGACCACACCTGGGTGAGCGCCGGGGCTCACCTACCGACTGGGCGAGAACAGCTCCATCGACTTTGCCTACAGCCACGGCTTCTTCGAAGACGATGCGCCCTTCGAACGCCTCCCGGCTGCGGTCCAGCTGCAAAACGTTCCGCCCTTGATTGGCGAGGCGAATGTCAGCGCCGACATCGTTTCTGTCGGCTGGAGATGGCGCTTTGGCGGGGCTCCGCCCGCGCCTCAGCCGCTGAAATAGGATTGTCTCTGGACGGGCGCGCCGCCCTTACAGCAGACGTATCTGCCAATAGTCTTCGGACGAAAAAACGGAGCGGATCATCGCGCCGATCGGGGGCTGTTCAAACCGGTCGAGGTCGTCAAACATATCTCTGTTAGCCGAGAACATGCCGTTCGGGTCGAGCTTGCTGCGCACCGCTTCGAACGCCGCAAGTCCGCTGTAAGTCTTTTCGTACTCCTTCGATGTGAGGTAGCGATACTTGCCCCAATGGGGACGGCCGCCATGCTCAATGAAGATGTTCTCAATCGCTTCGGCGATGGGAATCTGCCGGCGGTGCTGCACCGACCCAAGCACATACAGTCCCACATAGGCCGTATCGCGATCGGCGTTCATGCCGATTAGCGTGGCATCGCTCTTTGGTGCAAAGCGGATATTGATGCGCGGATAACTGAGGTAGCTGCCCTTGGCGCGAAACTCGGCAAGCTTGGTCCGCATTTTTGCGAGCAGCTTGGAAAGACTGTCCAAGTCGAAAGCGTATTCCACATTCAAAATCATGCGCAGCCGGTGGTTCTCGGTCGGCTCGCGATACAGGTCGTAGAGAAAGACCCGGTAGGAGTTGTCGATCACCCCCTGGTCTTCGAAGAATGACTCCTGGACCTTTCGGCAATAGCGCATTCCGTACCATTTGGGCAGCAACTGGTAGAGGTGGCTTGCGAAGAAGGACCCGACGTCTTCGAGCCGAAGGCTAAGCATGCTCTTCTTCATGTAGGAGTGTTCGAGATCGAGCGCCGCCTGATTGCGTGGGCGTAGCGGCAAGCGGGTCAACACGCGGAGATCCGCCATGTCGAAATCGGGGATCCACAGCATGTTGAAGTACTCGCGGGACCTAGCGGTCTCCACTACGTTGCGAAAGGCCATGTCGCAGGGAAGCCGCGTGATCGCGCAATTGAGCGAGAATGCCGGGCCAAGCTGCAGCTTGACCTTGGTCAGGATGCCGAGCCTGCCGAGATGACAGCGCATCGCTTTCATTTCGTTGCTGTCGCCCGAAAATCTTTGCACGCTGCCGTCGGCGAGGACGGCCTCGACTTCGAGAACCATGTCGGAAAGCGAGCCATGGCTTAGGCTGCTGCCATGGGTCGACGTTGCGATCGCGCCGGCGATCGATTGGCTGTACCACGACCCGAGCGAGGGAAAGTGCAGCCCCTTGTTGGCGCAAGCGACGATCGCCTCGCCAAGCGTCAGTCCCGCCTCGACTTCCACGACGTGGCTTTGCGGATCGATCGACAGGAACTCGATTCAAGTTGCAGAGATCGACGACGATACCGTCGGTCTTGAAGATGTTGTTCATCGAGTGGCGGCCGCCGATCACTTTGATCTTCTGGCCGGCATCGCGCGCCTTGTTCACGATGTCCTTTATGGCTTCGACGCTTTCCGGCTTCTCGACCCGCGCCGGCGTGAAGCTGATGTTCCGCCATTCGTTTACGACAGGTTCGGTCATCGCCCGATGCCCCCGGCTACGCCCACACACGCGAAAGTTGCTGGATGCACCGCATCGTCATTGAGAGCCTCGCTAAGCTCACCCGGCGGGCAACAGATAGGAGAAATCCCTGGCCGCAGGCCGCCCGACATCGCGACCCCAGGAAGAGCTCAACATACCACTTCCACGTGCGGCACGACAGCCACGGCTTAGGAGGAGCCACTAGGTGTCGCCGATGGCGTCGCCTCCCGCGCATCGGCCAGACGAGCCTCAACGCTTCTTCAGCTATTGGCGCTAACCTTTAGGCCCGGTTCAGGGCAACACAAATGATGCATTTGAGATTGATTTCGTGATTAAATTGCAACGCGTCTGCCTTAAGGAGCGAGGGTGATACGTGCAACCCCGCGCGTCATAAGGCGGGAGGCGTGGCGTGATGGGACCAGAATTGAAAGATCCCTCGTTCGGAGCAGAGCGTCGCCACCTCACCGTGATGTTCTGCGACTTGGTGGGGTCGTCTGCGCTTTCAGTCCAGCTTGATCCCGAAGATTTCCGCGAGATTATCGGCGCCTATCAGAAGACCTGCGCGGCGGTGGTCGACCGTTTTGGCGGGTATCTCGCCCGGTATGTGGGTGACGGCGTTCTCGTCTATTTCGGCTACCCTGAGTCGCACGAGGATGACGCCGAGCGAGCCATCCGCGCTGCCTTTGGCATCATCGAAGCGCTGCCCGAGATCAACGAGTCGCTGAGCCACGACCGAAGCATAAACTTGGCGGTGCGGATCGGTGTGGCAAGCGGCCTCGTCGTTGCCGGAGATATCGCCGGAGCCGGCGCCACCGAGCAACACGCTGTCGTCGGTCAAACCCCCAATCTTGCGGCGCGGCTGCAAAGCCTGGCTGAGCCCAATTCGGTTTTGATCACCTCGCAGACGCGACAGCTATTGGGCGAGCGATTCGAGTGCGAGAATCTCGGCCCGCATCAATTCAAGGGATTTTCCGAGCCCACCATCGCCTGGCGCGTCATCCAACCCTTGGAGGGGCTGACGCGCTTCGAGGCGACACACCGCCGGGGATCCATTCCTCTTGTCGATCGGGAACAAGAGACCAAGCGTCTCCTGGAATGCTGGGGCAGCGCGAAGGAGGGCAAAGGACAATCGGTCCTCCTCGCCGGCGAAGCCGGCATCGGCAAGTCGCGCCTTGCCGAGTTGTTCAGCGAGCGCTTGACCAGCGAGCCGCACATTCAATTGCGCTACCAGTGCCACTCTTTCTGCCAGAGCAGCGCCTTCCACCCGATCATCAATGAGCTCGAACGCGCCGCCCGGCATCGGCGCGAGGACACAGCCGAACAAAAGCTGGAGAAGCTGCAGCAGCTATTGGCAAGCTCTAACGGCGAGGCGCACGAGGCTCTTGCGCTTTTTGCCTCCCTCCTCTCGATACCGGTGAACGGCCAATATTCTTCCCTGCATATCAGCCCGAGGCAGCAAAAGGAGCGAACTCTCGCCGCCTTGGCCGACCACTTCGTCGGCCTTTCCCGTCGCCGGCCGGTGTTTGCCCTGGTCGAAGACATGCACTGGATGGATCCGAGCTCTCGCGAGCTGTTCGATCTGATCTGGGACCGCATCGGCACCGCCCGCATCCTGTTGCTGGTGACCACGCGGGACCAGCATATCTCGCTCGCTTGGTCGAAAGCCGCGCATGCCTCGGCGATCGCCCTTGATCGGCTGGACCGCGACTACAGCGTGGCGATGGTCAAGCACATGGCGAGAGGCATCACGCTTCCGCCAATCATGCTGGAAGAGATCGTGCAAAGGACCGATGGCGTGCCGCTGCATGTCGAGGAGCTGACCAAGTCGGTCCTCGGCTCTGGCGCCTTGGACCAAAAGCAAGACCGCCCAAGCCGGACCGCGCGAGACGTCATGCTCGACCTGCCGGTCTCGCTGCGAGGCTCGTTGATGGCGAGACTCGATCAGCTCGGCCCGGCAAAGCGCTTCGCTCAGTACGGCGCCGTCATCGGCCGGGAGTTCTCGCTTCGACTGCTCGCCGAGGTTTCCGGTTTGACCCCGCAGGAGCTCAGAACCGGACTGGAGAGATTGGTTCGGTCAGAGCTGATCTTTCAATACGGCTCGATGTCGGACCCCACCTATGTCTTCAAGCACGCCTTGGTGCAGGAGGCGGCGCATGACAGCCTCCTTCTCAAGCAGCGGCGCGATCTGCACGCGCGAACGGCGAAAGCGCTGCAGGTTCACTTCCCCCAGTTGCCGGAAACCCAGCCGGAACTGCTCGCGCATCATTATGCGCAGGCCGGCGATGTTCCGAACGCGATTCTCTTTTGGATGAAGGCCGGGCGGCACTCGATCGAAACCTGTGCCTTCGTCGAGGCGACCTCTCAACTTCGCAAGGCGCTCGGTCTGTTGGCCGGGCTGCCAAGCTCCGCGGAGCGTGACGAGCAGGAGCTTGACGTGCAGGTGGCGATCGGCAGCGCCATCACCGCCACGTCCGGCTATGCCGCGCCCGAGGCGGGTCAAGCCTTCGACCGGGCACTGCAGCTTTGCCGCAAGCTCGATCGGCCGCAGAAACTCTTTGCCACCCTTTACGGCGTCGGCGGCTTCCACTTGATGCGCACCGAGCTCGACAAGACCAAGCAAATTGGCGAGGAAATTCTCGACCACGCCAAGACCTATGGCGATGCCACCGCCAAGCTGCTCGGCCTCAGGCTGCTCGGCGCCACGTCGTTCCTGCGGGGCGATCTGCTGCAAGCCCGCGACTATCTGCAGCAAGTGCTTGCGCTGTACGACCCCAAAACGCATCCCTTGATGATTCCGCTCAATTCCGAGGACTATCTCACCACCGGCCTAGCCTACCTCTCCATGGTCGACACCTTGCTCGGCGATTTGGACCAGGCCCTTGAAGCCAGCAACAAGTCGCTCACCCATGCGAGGCAGCTCGGGCACCTCTACAGTTCCGCCTACGCCCTTTCGTTTTGCCAGTTCATGCATCAGCTGCGCGGGGAGTCGGCAGCCGTGCGCAAACTGACGGTGGAATTGGTCGAGGTGTCGCGCGAGCAGGGCTATCCGCTGTTCCTCGCGAGCGCCCGCCACCTGCAGGGCACGGCCATGGTCGACGACGGCGAGGTCGTCGAGGGCCTCAACATCCTCCAGAACGGCACCGCCGAGTATGTGTCCCTCGGCATCTCGACCTATGTCCCCTATGGGCTAGGCTCACTGGCGACTGCGCTCGGCAAGGCCGGCATGGTCGATGCCGCGATCGGAACCATCACCCAGGCAATCGCCATGGCCGACAAGTCTGGCGAGCAATGGAGCAAGGCCGAGCTGATCCGCCAGCTGGGCGAGCTGACTTTACTCGCAGGAGGCGAGCCGGCAGCGGCGAAAGCCGAAGAGCTGTTCCGACAAGCAATGTCGGTTGCGCAAGCTCAAGGCGCCGTGTTGTGGGAGCTGCGCGCGGCGGTGTCTCTCGCGAAATTATGGCGCGATATGAAGCGCACCGATGAAGCGCGCACGCTGCTCGCCTCGGTTCTTGGCAAGTTCACCGAAGGCCTCGACACCCCGCATTTGACGGAAGCGAGGCAATTGCTTTCGACGCTGTCAGTAATGCCGCGCGCGGCACCTCACGAGTGCGGCGGAAAGGCGCTTCACGATGGGCGCGAGAACGCGGGGCCGGGTCCCACACGTCTGTCATGTCGCGTGAGCCCAAGCCGCACGATCACGAGATCGCGCGACGGCACCATGGCGACGGTCTGGCCGTCGTGACCCAGCATGTAATAGGCGTCTTCGGGAAGTGGCGGTTCCCCCGATCTCTGGCGACTTGCTGGCCGATCCCTGGTCGAGCTTCAGCCATATCTGCGCACCATAGCGCCCGTCAGGCGCGTGCAGGCACCGGCGTCACGCTGTAGGCAACCCAACCTTCGGGAAGCAAACGCCGGCCCTGCCATACGCCGTCGCGCAAATACAAAAGGCCGAGCCGCGCCCAATCGCGCGCCGTGGCGTAGAGGTAGGATGAGCCGACGAAGATGCCGGCGGCATCGGGCTCGAAAGACCGCGCTATGCATGCCGAGCGGCTCGAACAACCGTTCGCGCGGGTATCGCAAATAGTCCTGCCTCATCTCGGCAAAAGTGTCGATGCAGAACGCGGGCGATGATGTTGGTGGTGCCGCTTGAATAGTCCCAGTACGTGCCCGGAGCGTGCGCGAGGGCTTTTCTGCCGCGGCGAACCCCGACTTGTCGCCCTCGAAGAATAGACATCTGGCCCGCACGTCGCCGTCGTCGCCGTCATAGTCCTCCTTGAAGTCGAGCCCGCTTGTCATGTGCAGAAGCTCGTCGAGCGTGATTTCGCGGCGCTCATCGCCTTCGCCGCTCCACTCCGGCAGCAGCGCCCGGTTGGTGATCGCAAGCTTACCGTCCTGCACCCGTAATCCCACCAGCGTGTTGGTCGCCGTCTTGGCCATGGACCAGCCTAGAAGCGGCATCTTGGCGTCGAAGCCGGACCGCATAGCTTTTCGGCGACGATGCGCCCGTCATACACGACGACCAAAGCACGCGTGCGACGCGGATGCTTTTCATCAGGCTCGGCGAAGGCGGCCTCGACGGCCGCTGTCAAGTGCGGCGCGGTCGACGCTTGGAGGGATCGCTTCGAGGTCGACGCGTTCGCCCTCGGGCCAAAGTGCTCCGGATTGGATGCGGGCGCGGGCGAGAGCAAACCGGGCTGACTGCGCACGCAGCTCGTCTTCTGTCTTGCCGTCAACAAGCGTGCAGCCAAGACCCTCGCGGAAAATTGCCGTCTGCTTTCCGATGCCAAGAAAATAAGAGGCCGTGACGCGTTTGCCGTCCTGCTGGACCGTTCGGTTGGGGAAAAGCTCCAGAGGCTCATAGGCGGACCGGTCAGATCCTCCTCCCTCACCTCCTCGGGCGCGCGATGCGAGACGAACACACCGGAGCAAACGGTCTTCGCCAAAATCGCGGAGCCAAGTTGCGCCACCCGATATTTCTTGTTGGCGATGGTAAAGCAAGACCCGGCGACGCCGACCGCGACACCGGCGACGACGACCGCCGCTAATAGCCAGGCGTAAGGCCGTGCGAAACGAAAAGTTCGACGCGGGGCTAGCCGGCATAGGAGGACTCCCAGCAGTCTCCGAAGCGGCTTCGGTCGAAGAAGGTTGGCGCCCCGTAGGGGTTTCGAACCCCTGTTTCCGGCGTGAGAGGCCAGCGTCCTGGGCCACTAGACGAACGGGGCGTTCCGTTCCGGCCAAGCGAGCGAGAAGCTATAGCTTGGGCAGATGAAATGGATCAAGGCTTATTGATGCGCTACCGCTCCCAAACGCGTGTGTTCGCCACCTGAGCGCTATTGCGGCTTGAGCCTGACATGGGCGACGACCTTGCCGCTTGCAAGATCGATCACGGTGATCTCCGGCCCGGCAGGTCCATCGACATGCACGGCAAGCCGATTGCCATCGAGCGACATCGCGGTAACCCCAGCGCCTGCCGGCACCGGCAGATCGATGCTCAAAGCCCCCTCGCCCGGCACGGCTTGCGCCCCGGTCAGCGTGGCATCTTGTGCCGGATGCGAGGCCTGATAGACAATGGCGGCGAGCACGAAGGCGAAGCCACCGACGAGCAACACCCCCATCACGATGACCGCGATCTTGAGGATGCGCACCTGACGTGGGCTGAACACCGTGCCCGGCAGGGTGCTCGTCTCGGGCTCGCTGGCTACTGACATTGTTGAGCCTCATGCCTGTTTCGACCGAGCGCCTGACGGCGGAAGCCGATGAGAGCCATGCCGGGCTTAGGCTCGACCGCTTCCTGAGCGGCCGTTTCCCGGAGCTTAGCCGCACCCGCCTCCAGGCTTTGATCAGGCAAGGTCACGTGGCGCTCGGGGCCAAGACCATAGAGGACGTGAAATACCCGGTCAAACCGGGGGACCGCTTCAAGATCAGTGTGCCGCCGGCGGTGAGCGCGAAACCGCAAGCCCAAGAAATTCCGCTGAATGTGGTCTACGAGGACGATGCCATCATCGTCATCGACAAGCCTGCCGGCCTCGTCGTCCATCCCGGCGCCGGCAATATCGACCGCACGCTCGTCAACGCGCTCATCGCCCATTGCGGGGCGAGCCTCTCGGGCATCGGCGGCGTGGCGCGGCCAGGCATCGTGCATCGCCTCGACAAGGACACGAGCGGCCTTCTCGTCGTCGCTAAGACCGACCAGGCCCATCGCGCCCTCTCCGAGCAATTCGCCGATCATGGCCGTAAGGGGCCGCTCGAGCGCGGCTATCTCGCCCTGGTCTGGGGCGCGCCGCCGCGTCCCCATGGCACCATCAAGGCGCCGATCGGCCGGCACAAGACGAGCCGCACCAAGATGGCGGTCGTGCCCGTGACCAAAGGCGGGCGGGAAGCGGTGACCCACTATCGGGTGCTCGCGACGTTCGGACGCGGGGGTGAGCCCATCGCCTCGCTGCTCGAGTGCCGCCTCGAGACCGGGCGCACCCATCAGGTGCGGGTGCATCTCGCCTCGATCGGCACGCCCTTGATCGGAGATCCGGTCTATGGAACCGGCTTCAAATCCAAGCTCCGCAAGCTTCCGCAAGCCCAACAAGATAAAATTGCAAGTTTCAAGCGCCAGGCGCTGCACGCTGCAGCACTAAGTTTCGTGCATCCGCTGACCGGGACCTTACTGGAATTTAATAGTCCCCTGCCCGACGATTTTGCCATGATGGTCGACGCCCTCAAGGAACTGTGAAGCTTTCCCGGTCTTTAATCCTTGAGGCAAACGTTCTATAGAGGGGCGCCGGGGGGCATTAAGATGAAAAGATGCGGCCGGCATCAGGCCGCGGGAGATTTGCTCTCATGGCCTCGCAGAGTTTACCGAGTGTCGGCGCGCATGGCGGCCTGACGCGCTACCTTGAAGAGATCCGGCAATTTCCCATGCTGGAGCCTCAACAGGAGTTCATGCTCGCCAAGAGCTGGCGCGAGCATGGCGACCGCGACGCCGCCCACAAGCTGGTCACCTCTCACCTGAGACTCGTTGCTCGCATCGCCATGGGCTATCGCGGCTATGGGCTGCCCATCGGCGAGGTCGTCTCGGAGGGCAATGTCGGGCTGATGCAGGCGGTGAAGCGCTTCGATCCCGACAAGGGCTTCCGCCTTGCCACCTACGCCATGTGGTGGATCAGGGCCGCGATCCAGGAATACATTTTGCGTTCGTGGAGCCTCGTGAAGATGGGCACCACCGCGGCGCAGAAGAAGCTCTTCTTCAATCTGCGCAAGATCAAGGGGCAGCTCAAGGCTCTCGACGAAGGCGATTTGCGCCCCGATCAGGTGAAGCGCATCGCCACCCAGCTCGGTGTGACCGAGGAGGACGTGGTCTCCATGAACCGGAGGCTCGCCGGTGACTCGTCGCTGAACGCTCCGGTGCGCAACGATTCCGAAAGCGGCGAGTGGATGGATTGGCTGGTCGACGACACCATGGACCAGGAGACGGCGCTCGCCGAGTTGGAAGAGGCTCAGCGACGGCGCGGCATGCTCAACAACGCGCTGAAGGGCCTGAACGAGCGCGAGCGCCGAGTGTTCGAAGCGCGGCGGCTTGCCGAGGACCCCCTGACGCTCGAGGAGCTGTCGACCGAGTTCGGCGTCTCCCGCGAGCGCATCCGCCAGATCGAGGTGCGTGCCTTCGAGAAGGTGCAGAAGGCGGTGCAGAAGGAGGCTGCCTGCCGCCGAAACTCCGGAAGCCGCAGCCGCAAGCTGACGCCAATCCAGCTCCTTTCCTACCTACCTATCAAGTTCTCCGTGTCATTCCCGCGAATGCGGGAATCCAGTAATCACTGATCTCAGCGATCAATGAATGCAGGGGTTACTGGATTGCTCGGATCATCAAGCTTGTGCTCGGGCTGGCGATGCCAGACCCGAGTGCCGGGCAATGACAGCGAGGAATGGCGGTAAGGCCCGATGCCCTTGAAGCAGATGACGGTAAACGGCGTAGAGATCGCCTATCTCGACCGGGGCAAAGGGCCTCTCGTCATCATCGCCCATTGCAGCTCTGCCTCGCACAGAGAGTGGCTGCCTCTGATCGAGGCGCTGGAGCCCGATTGGCGCGTGCTCGCGCCCGATTTTATCGGCTATGGGCAATCGGGCGCTTGGCCTGAAGGCAAGGTGTTCACCGGTCAGGCCGATCTCGCCGTGCTGCTCGAGCTCGCCAAGGAGACCGAGGAGCCGATCCACTTGGTCGGCCATTCCTATGGCGCGGCTCTGGCGCTTGAGGCCGCACGCGGGCTCGGGTCCAAGGTGCAGAGCCTCACCCTGGTCGAACCGGTCGCCTTCAATCTGCTCCGCGTGGAGCACCGCCCTGAATGGGCCGAGATCGAACAGCTCGGCGTCGCGGTGCTGACTGCCGTCTCGAACGGCAACGATCGCGATGCCGCAGCTTCCTTCATGCGCTATTGGCTCGGCCGCTTGCGCTGGTGGCTGTCGCCGGAGAAGTTCAAGGCTGCGATCACCGCCACCATCCGCAAAGTGGCGCTCGAATTCATGATCCTGATCGAGACAGGCGCGCGCTTGAGCGACTATGCGAGCGTCACGGCTCCGACCTTGCTGGTCGTCGGCGGCAAGACCCGCGCTCCCGCCCGCGCCGTAGTCGACATGCTGAGCTCGGCACTTCCCAATGCCACCATGACGGTGCTCAAAGGCGCCGGCCATATGAGCCCATTCACCCATCCTTCCGAAGTGAACCGGCTGATCGCCGGCCATCTCGCCGCTCAGCACCAACAAGAGCCGGTTCCTCTTCCGGAAGCTTGAGCGCCTTTACGTTGCGGGCGAACAGCTCTTCAGCATCAAGACGTGAATGGCCGGGGCCTGCCTGCACGAAGCCGAGCTTCGCTTCGGCGAAGGCAGGCAAGCCCGGCCATGACGATGGAAATATCAGCGATGGCTGCTAGCGCGGAACCCAGAGATCAACGAAGGGCGCCCGCACCCAAGTGCCGCGCCGCCCCGAGTAGACCCGGGCGAAGGGCGCTGCGACCCAAGTGCCGCGGCGCGTGTCAACCTCGGTGAACGGCGCCCGCACATAGCTGCCGTCGTCGCGATAGTAACGGCGATTGTATTTGCTCCCGACCTGCTGAACGAGACCTGGCCGGGCTTGCGTCTCGGCCGCACCAGGCAGTGCCGCTGCCTGCTGTGGCAACATCGCGGCAGTAACGAGCAGGCCAGCGCCCGCGGCGATACTCAAGGATCGAGTGGTCATGCACCTTTTCTCCTACGCATTCGTTCGGCCCCACCCGTCTTGCCATTTTCCTACAACACCAACGTGGCGGAGGCGAGACAGTTCGATCGGCACGCGCATTAACTACAGCCAGCCCTTCCACTTGAAAAACAGATAGGGCACCACGGCAGAGACCACCATGAGCAAAATCGCAAGGGGATAGCCGAACGCCCATTTGAGCTCGGGCATGAACTCGAAATTCATGCCATAGGCCGAAGCCACCAGCGTCGGCGGCAGAAACACCACCGCGGCGATGGAGAAAATCTTGATGATGTTGTTCTGCTCGATATTGATCATGCCGAGCGTCGCGTCGAGCAGGAACACGATCTTGTTCGAGAGGTAGTTCACATGATCGGCGAGCGACACGACGTCACGAGCCGCGGTGCGGATGCGCGCCTTCAACAGCTTATCCTCTTTGCGCTCGTTCGCAGCCTGGGTGAGGAAGGTCAGCAGACGCCCGAGCGAATGGCTGCTCTCTCTTGCCCGCGAGGTGAGCTCGCCTTCGCGCCCGATCGACTTCAGCACCACGTCGAAGCGTCGCTGCCGCGTGGCCGTGCCTCCCTTCATCTCGAAGATGGAATGCGACAGCGCGTCGACCTCTCCCTGGATGCGCTCGATGAAGTCCGCCATGCGATCGACGATGGTCTCGATCAGCCCGATCAGCACCGCCGTGCCGCTGGTGAGGCTCGGATCCGGCTTGCGGCAGCGTGCAGCGAAGATCGAGAAGGCGTGCGGCTCGGCGTAGCGGAGCGTGATGAGCCTGTTGCCGGCGAGGATGAAGGTGATCGGGGTGGTCGCAGGCTCGGCCGTCTCGGTCTGATACAGCACCGTGGCCGTCATGAAGTGCGCGCCGTTCTCCTGATAGAGGCGGCTCGAGGCCTCGATCTCGCGCTGCTCTTCGCGGGTCGGCACCTCCAACTTGAGCGCCCGTTCCACCTTCGCCTCCTCCTCCCGCTTGGGATTGAGGAGATCGATCCAGATCGTCTGCTCGGTGATCCGCCGTGGATTCTTATGCGGCTCGAGCGCACCCAACCGGGCCTCGTAGATGGTGAGCATGACCGGTCTCCTGCGGCCCGAGCGTGAGAGGCCCTAGCAAGCGTTCCCCTATCGGTTTGGCGCAACACCATAGTGGAGCGCAAGGCCATTGCCACTTGCGACATTCCGGCCCAAATCCCGTCCTAGCTTACAACCATAGGTAGAGATATTGGCAGCAGGCGCCCTCAGTTCTTTTGCACGATGCAGGCGCCGCCGCGTGAGCGGAGCGCGGTGCAAAGCTTGACCGCGTCGTCGCGGGCATCGGCGCCGATCTGCACCATATAGAGGTAGCGGCGCCCGCGGCTCAGATTGCGCTCCGGCAACACGAACGGCTCGCTATCCGACAGCACCGAGGCATAACGTTGCTTCAGCCGCGCGAATGTCGACAGCGCCCGCGCCTTGGAGAACGACGTCGACACCTGAATGCCCCAAGGCCGCCACGCGCCGCTCGCGGTCAGAGGCTCAGTCTCGTACACCGCGCGAACCACGAGAGGCGCGAGCTTGCGGCACGACTCCACCACGTCCTCGGTCGGCGCCTTGATCGCATCAGGGAGCTGCGTCTCAGGCAGCTTCCACTCCTCGGCATCGCGGCCGGTGACGTAAATACACATAGCCGATAGTCTCCACCGGCAGGCTTCGAGCGGCCGTCGAGCCAGGCATGCACCCGCTCGGCGCCAGCGTTATAGGCTGCCGCCGCCAGGCCGACATTGCCGAACTCGCCTTTGAGATCGGCGAGCAGGCTCGCCGAATGCACGATTGCCTGCTTCGGCTCGAAGGGATCGTCGAGCCCCCGGTCCGCCGCGGTGCCAGGCATGAACTGGGCGATGCCTTGCGCGCCCTTGGGGCTCACCGCGCTCGGATTGAAGCGGCTCTCCTTCCAGATCAGCCGCACGAAGAACATCGCCGGCAGCCCCTTCGCGTCAGCCTCCTCCCGCATCAGCGGGCACACCGTATCGACGAAGGGCTTCGGCCCTGCGGCGACTTGGGCCGCAGCTTCGATGCCCTTCTCCACGTCGTCACCGCGCGCCGGAAGGGGTGAGGCGAGTAGCGCAAGAGCAAGCGTCGCCGTAGCGAGCGAAGCCGTGCGGCGAAAAAGCGCAAGGCCTGTTACGGGAAGTTTTTGGGGAAATCCTGGGGCAGCGCCCGCAGAAGAGCGAGCCACACCATGACCAGGGACAAAAATCCGAGCCGCTGCACTCGGCCGAGCGAGGGCCGAAGCGCCTTTCTTATCAAGACTATAACGGTTCGCGTAGACATTAATTAAAAACATAGCAAGACGCTCAAAAAAGCGCCACCGACCGCCGGTAGCGCCAGCGCTGGCCGGTGACTTGAGCGCGCGGTCCTGGCTATTCCTCTTCGTCCACGACCTCAGTGTCGGGCCGGTCATCGCCGGGATCGACCTCGACATGCCAGATGCCCTTGTCGTCCTCATACTCGATGGTTTCGGTTGCGCCGGGCAGCTCCTGCTCAGTAGCGGCCCGCTTCGCCGCGGCGACCGCGGCCTCGTGGCTGGGAAAGGCTTCGGAGAAGACACCGCCAGACTTGTAGGCCCAGCCGCCGTCATGCTCCACGATCTGATAGACAATTTTGGCCATTGGAGTTCACCGCCCTTCGGATGTGTGGGGATTATAGCGCATAACCGACGCGGCCACTGCCGCGTTCCAGCCTCGAAGGCCTCGGAATGACCTTCAAAGTGATCGGCGCAGGCTTCGGGCGCACCGGGACGCTGTCGCTCAAGCTCGCGCTCGAAGAGCTCGGGTTCGGCCCCTGCTACCACATGATCGAGGTCAACGCCCATCCCGAGCATGACGCGATGTGGCTGGCGCTCGCACGCGGCGAAACCACCGACTGGCGGCCGATGCTGCAAGGCTACGCCTCGACCGTCGACTGGCCGACCACCTATATCTGGAAGGAGCTCGCTGCGGCGAACCCGCACGCCAAGATCGTTCTCACCGTGCGCGATCCTGAAGCCTGGTACGAAAGCGCCGCCGCAACGATCTTCGCGCGCATGCTGGAATTCGAGGCGCTTCGCTCTGACCCCGACGCGGTCGATCCTGCGCGCCGCCGCCACATGGAAATGATCAACACGTTGATCGTGGAGAACACCTTCGGCGGCTCGCTCGCCATGGAGCACGCCATTGCCGTGTTCAACGCGCATAACGAGGAGGTGCGCCGCCTCGTGCCTCCCGCGCGGCTTCTCGTCTACGAGTCTGGCGAAGGTTGGGACCCGCTCTGCGCCTTTCTCGACGTCCCCATTCCCGCGACGCCCTACCCCAAGGTCAACAGCACTGATGACTTCGTCTCGCGCTTTCCGGGTGGCAAGCGGTGAATGCAGCGTCAGCTAGTGACCGGTGTAATCCGAGGTGCCTGCACCGATCGTCCTCTGAAATTCGATCCGCCGCCGCTCCTGAGCCGCGGCTTCATCGGCCCTGGCCTGCACCAGCGTGTTGCGGCAAGCGTCATAGGTCTCCGTGCCGGGGGTGAGACCTTTCTCGCGGCACGTCGCATCGTCCTTTTTCTCTGAATCAGCTTGCGCCGCCTGCACGGCTGCCTGCCGGCTCTCGGGATTGGCGCAAGCCTGAAGCAGGCAAAGGCTCGCCACGAGCGCGCCGGCAAAAGCGATGCGTGCTGCCATGCCTGCTTTTCAACACGCCAATTGCGCATCTTGCCAAGGCAGCTTGATGGCAGGAAAGAGTTCGAATGTCACTTTTTCTTGGTGTTGGACCCGCAGTTGGCTGAGAGCAAGTCGAGCGCGACCTGCTAACCTCGCGGCGGGCGGCGGCGCTCGCTGAACCAGGCGCGGTATTCGCTCATCATCTTCTGGCCGCTGTGCCGGCAGGCGCATGCCGCTTGCAGGTCGAGGCCTCCTCGCTGCTCCTCGGCCGCGCCCCATCTGAGCTCGACGCAGTCGTTGAGGTTATACGCCATCTCCAGCGCCGCCATGCGGTCGAGCACGTCCTTCAGCGCCAGCGTCCATTGCGAGCCGTCGGTGCGCGTATAGGAAAACTTCCGCGCCGCAAGCTCCGACGCGAGCGTGGTCTCCAGTTCAGCCTTGACGTCGTCCACGCTCTTGTCCTTTGGCATGGCGTAGCGCTCAGGCCGCCGCGCCACGCGATCGGGGAAGGCGCGCACCACGTCGATGGCGATCAGCAACCGCAAATCGCGTGACGGCGTGGCGAAGTCTTCCCATGCGCCTGTGGTCTCGAAGATCGAGGCGCCGTCGGGCATGGCCACCTCCCCTCCCCCTCCGACCTGGTACTTGCGCCCGTTCTCGACCGACGCCACGCGGGTGTTCACCTGCTCCTCGAGCGAGGTGATCGTCTCCTTCAGCGCGCGCATCGGATCGAGCGGCGCAGGCGACATCACGTCATCCATGCGGTCGTAGAAGTCCTCGACCGAGAGCTTCGACTGATCGAGCGAATAATCGCCGTAGTCGGGACTCTTGGCGATCTCGGCGTTGGTCAAGCGCCGCAACGTGCCGCCGCTCCCGCGCACGATCGGGCGGAAGCGCTTGAACCCCGGACCGCCGAGCGCGGGATCCTGCGCGAAACAGGAAGTTGCCGCGCCAGAAGCGCTTGCGCGCCACCGTGCCGTCGGGCTGCCCGTCGACGGCGAGGAACACGCCGGCTCCGTCGCCCTCCTGCGGCACGCGCTTGACGAGGACGAGAACGTGCCCGTAAGGGTCGGCGTAGATGGTGCCTGGACGCAGCGTGTCCTCGCTGAGCGGCACCGGGTAGTAATCCGAATCGTCGTCGTCAGCCGCCGTTCGCCCGTTGCCCGAGTGCACGGCGTTGGCGATTGTGGTCCGCAAATAATATCCGAAGCCTGGCACGAGGCCTTGCGGCCTAGGCGGAAGCCTGAGCATGGGCACCGGGACAGGGCGCGGCGAACACGCCGAAGAAGCCGACCTGCTGGCCCGGAGGGGCTAGACCGTCGGGAGCAGGCGCCGGCGCAGGCTCCTCGTTCACGATGTTCCACCATTGCGGACATTTCGGCGGCTGGCCTCCGTCGCCGCGCGTGCATTTCGAATAGCCGAACGGCAGCCCCATCTTGAAGGCGAAATAGGCGCGCAGGAAATAAGGCACGTCGGCGCAGTCCGGCTGAATGATCTGGCCCTTCTCGTCCTCGCGCAGACCCAGATGATTGTAGAGAACGTTGCGCGTGCGGTCGCGCAGCACCTCATGCAGCGCCTTCCACGACGGCTGATCGTCGAGGGGCGCTTCGAACAGCTTCTCGATCCACGCCGAGTACAAATTTTCGCTGTCGCGGTCCCAGGCCTCGCGCAAGGGCCAGACGCCTTTGCCAGCGCGCGGGACCCGCAGACGGCTTGCGCTGCACCACGATCTCGCGCGTGACCGTCTTGCAGTCGGCAGAGGCGTCATTGCGCACGAGCATCGCCTGCCAGGTGCCGGCGGCAGGGGAAGCGACCTCGGCGAACCAGAAATAAGGCGGCCCGCCATGCCGGTCGCCGGATGCGGCAGCGATATTTCCGTTCGGCGCGATCAGCGACAGCTCGCCATCGAGCGGCTTCTCCGCGGTGAAGATCACGCGCAAGGGCGCACCTTTCCACGGCGCCATCGGCGATGAGAGAACGGCAAGCCCGGCCTCGTCTCGGCAAGTGGCGGCTGGCGCGCGGACCTCGACTTTGGGCTTAGCTTTGGTGTGGGCTTTGGCCTGGTGTTTTGCCGCCAAAGCTGTAGAGGGGACACCAAAACACCCCCCGGCGATCAGCGCTATTGCGACCGCGGCAGCAGCAAACTGGCGTAAAGGCGACAATCGAACCCCCGTCCGATTCCCCTTGGAGTTGAAAAATACTCCGAAATTGGGGCCGTAAAAACCGCAAATTGCACGCCCTCAAACGGACAGGATGCTGGGATGAGACGGCAGGTTAGGGACGTAGGGTACGTTTCGGAGCCCGACCTCTCCCCACAAATAAGATGAAGGCAGTTTGCCGGTTTCGGCACTGAGCCTGTAAGTAAGATCGCCTGGAGTCGCCATGTGGTCCCGCCTGCCAGCCCTCGCACTCGCTCTGCTTCTGCTGCCCGCCCCCGCGCTCGCCGGCATCAAGGAGAAGATCGCGGCGCTTGCGCCATCGGGCATCGTCCTCGTGGTGGACGACAAGGGCAACGAGCTGATCGCCCAGAACGCCGACAAGCCCTTCGCGCCTGCGTCCGTCACCAAGCTCGTGACGGCGTGGCTGGCGATGCAGGTTCTGGGCGGCGACTACCGCTTCGAGACCAAGTTCTACCTCGACAAGAACCGCGTGCTGTATGTGCGCGGCGGCGGCGACCCCTTCCTGATCTCCGAGGAGCTGGCGGAGCTCGGCAAAGAGCTCGTCGCGGCGATCGGCAAGGAGCCCATCACCGGCATCGTGCTCGACGCGAGCTACTACCCGCCCGACATCCGCGTTCCAGGCATCGAGGCGAGCCAAGAGGCCTATGACGCCCTGAACTCCGCGCTCGCGGTGAACTTCAACACCATCGCCGCGGTGCGCAAGGGCAATAAGGTCGCCTCCGCCGAACAGCAAACCCCGATCACCCCGCTCGCCATCAGCCAGTTCAAGGCCCGCGGCCCAAACGGCAGAGGGCGCATCAGCCTGGCACAGGACCCAGCGCTCAGCTTGAAATATGCCGGCGAGCTGATCGCCGCCTTCATCGAGAAGGCTGGCGGCAGCGTGAAGGGCAAGATCACCACCGGATTGGTGCCGAAGGATCTCAAGCCGGTCTATGTGCACAAATCGCGGCCCCTGTCGAAAATCCTCGTCGGGCTGCTCATCGCCTCAAACAACTATATCGCCAACCAGGTGTTCCTCGAGATCGGCGGCACGCTGGGCGGCTCCGTCAGCCTCGAGAAGTCGCTGAAGGTGGCGAACGCGATGCTCGCCGCGAACGGCCTCGATAAGGACATCCACATGGAGGAAGGTTCCGGCATCAGCCGCGACAACCGCTTCACCGCGCGCGGTCTTGCGCATGTGCTCGCCCTGTTCGCGCCCCACGCCGAGTTGCTGCACGGCCATGACGGCGGTTTGAACAAGACCGGCACGATGTCCGGCATCAGCACGCTCGCTGGCTACGCCGACACTCAAGCCACGGCCGCGTGCGCTTCGTGATCGCGCTCAAGACCAACGGCCCGCTGCGCTTCGAGCTGCTCCACGCCATCGAGGCTGGGCTTTAGAAACCCCGCAGGCCGGGGATAACCAGAAGGAGTTGACCAGAAAGGGAATTCGGACCGAGGATGACCAAGGCTTGCGCGAATCGCGGCAGCCGAGCGGGGGGAGGCTTGTCAGACGCGAAAGAGGAAGCGGCCGGTTTCATGCCGAGGAGCCGGCTTGAGGCATTGACGGATGGCGTTTTCGCCTTCGCGATGACGTTGCTGGTCATCAACATCGAGCTGCCGCAAGGCTTCGACCCGAAGACCAATCAGGAGTTTTTCGCGAAGCTCGCGGACCTTTCCGACACGTTCACTGCCTATCTCATCACCTTTTTCGTCCTTGTCGGCTTCTGGTCCGGACGCGCAGAGGAGACCGGAGAACCCGAAAGGGCGAGCCCAGCCTATGCACGGGCGACGCTGTGGCATCTCCTGGCGGTGACTTTCCTGCCGTTCTCGATGCTCGCGGTCAGCCGTTACGACGTCGCCGGCGCGGTGTGGATCTACGGAGCCAATATGATTCTGTTGGCCGTGACGGCGATTGCCATCTCGCGCGCCGCCGCACGCGATAGCGGCCGCGAGAGCGCACCGGACGGACGTATCAAGCTCGGCGTCCTGATTGCGGCTGCCCTGCTTTCCATGATCGCGAGCCTGTACTCGCCCGATTACGCCATGCTGCTCTATCTGCTCGTTCTTGCCTCGCCGCTCGTGGCGCGTGTCGTGTATCGGCGATAGCCGGTCGAGCTGCATCGCCTCGCCGCGAAGTCGCGCGAGGGCATGTCAAAGAGCAAACCCCCAAAGAGAGGGGGGTGGCGCGCCGAAAAGCGCAAGTCTCATAGCTCGCGATCCTTTTGGGACCGCGCGGGCGCCTCGCGGCGCGCCACACGCGCTTAATTATCTTTGCGATACCGCGCATCAAAAGAATAGAGCGCATCTCGCGTCGCGCAATTTGAGCGCATGCTATTTCGCGGCGATTTTTGCGCCACACGCCGGGCCGCGCTTTCGCATTTGGTCCTGCGCGTGGAGCCAAAGGCCAGGAGCGAGAAACCATCGCGCTCAAGTAGGCCGAAGGCCGATAGCGCAAAGGTTAATGCGCTCAAGTAGGCCGGAGGCCGGTAGCGCAACACCAAAAGTCAGCCAGCTCCTGGCGGGGCCTCTTAGTGGACCCGGGCGGAGCCCCGGCGCCGCCCGAGTGCTTCGTTGCGAACGAAACCCGCAGGCGCCGCGCCCCGTCCCGCGATCAAGACGCCTCTAGAGCGCGCCCCTCAAAGGACGAGGTGATGCGATGATACAGGAGGTTTGAGAGGCGGGGATAAACGGTGCAGGCGCATCGCGGGCTGTGCCGATACCTCAAGCCACGGGCGGTGTCTAGGGATCTCGCTCAAGAGCAACGATGGCGCGTTGCGCTTCGAGCTGCTCGAGGCCATCGAGTTGGGGCTTTTAGCGGCGGTGCCGGGCGGGCCGATGGTCCAAGAAGCAGCGCGTTGGGAGGGGGGAGCTAGGCTCACTCAGCCACATACACCTCGCCACCGTCTTCATGAACTTACGGCCGCTATTTCCGGTCCGGGCCTCGAGTGCCACCAAATGATTGTGGGTGCCATCGATGGCTGTGCTCAGCCAAGAAGCGCGCGTAATCCACGGATCCCTTGATATCTGGAAAGAGGCTTCGGCTGTTGATGTTCATTTTATCAAGCGCCTTCAGTAGTCGCGCCCGCTGGTCATTGGAAACATTAAATACCACCCGCCTCATAAGAGGAGCGTCCCACATCTCGTGTGAGATAACCTCCGCGATTCGCTTAGCCCAAACCTCAAGAGATTTAAAAAAAATGTGCTTGGTAAAAAAGCTCTGTTGGTACGCCATTCTTTTGTTGTAGCCGTCGATGTGACCAACCACTTCCAATTCAGGAAATTGCTCGTCCAGTAATGCTTGAGATTGAATTGTGCCTGCGAAGCGAGGGCGTATCTCGTTTCCAATCGCATGATTAATCATCCGCAGGAGGTCAATATCGAGTACCCAGAGACATCGCTTCTCGACTTCGCTGGAGGGGCTGTTCACGTCCTCATCGATGAGCGCGAAAAACAACCCCACGTAGGGCGAGTAAGTCCAATCTAACAGGGGAGTTGGCAACCCATGATGCTGTCCAAGTTGCCAGAGATCTATCTTATCGATTTCCGCAGGATCTACGTCGCCGTTAATGAGGACGCTGTTGCGGAAGTGGTCATAAAGTTCGCGTTGCACGGCTTTGTAGGAGACGGCTGAAGGAAGTCGCTGATTCTCCTTCAATTTATTCATGTACCGCGTCAGGGTGGGCGCCAGACGCCAAGACGCACATCGTTGTCCGCGAAATCCTAGCTTGTGACGAAACTCGACAAAGTGTTCGTCGACAAATTTCAGCAGATCGCCCCAACTTACACTCGTCTCTAAGGGCTCATCGATGCGGTACATCGGCCACCCATAAACCATTCGTGGATACGATTGCCAAAGTGAGGCGCGACAATCAGTAATTCACCCTGGTAGCCGATTTTAATACAGCTCAGCGAGCGAAAGAACATTCTCCACATTGTTCCTTTAGCTTGCTCCCCGCAAACTATGGCTCGCCGCCCATCACGCGAAGCTCCGCGGTATTGGAGCATTTATACAAATGACGAAATCTGAGGCAGACATCAATCGCCAACGTCCTTCCCTCACCCGCCCAATTCTTTGATGCGGCGATCTACCTCTTCTAAGTATAGCGTTACAGTGTCGAGCGCCTTCTGAGCCGCATCAAGTTGCGGCCTAGCCTCCGCGAGAACCGCCCGCGCGTTGTTCCACGAATCGGATCGAGACTCCGGTGTCGCATCGCTGGAGGGAGGACTGGGGAGGGCGGCAGATCCCGTGCCGTTTGAGGGAGTACTAGCGACAGTTTCTCTCCCACTGTAACCGCGGGCCCCCGATCAATCGGGCATCGCGTGCATCTTCCCTCTGTGCGGTACGAGTCGCGATAAGGTGACGTCGAATATCCGGAGTTACGATCACCGTTGATGATCGTATATGTCTGATAACAAGTTCGTCTAAATCCGCATTCACATTCATTCTGCCCACAATACTCCCCTCGCGGGAACCTTCTTTGCGCCGCGAGCGACTTGTCGGCAGCTGCAAGAATCCCATCCGCTGCGGCCACCACATCGGCCAGATATTTTGCCGTCGCCCCCACAGAATTCTCGATGGCTGGATCTCTCGCGTTCCTAAAATAGTCGCGATACGTATACAGTGCGTTGAGCTGTTCGGTTCGTGGCTGCAATCGGTGGGCAAGATCAATCTCGAAAAACATCGTGGTCCCGACCGTGTTGTAACCGCCAAATCCGTATTGCATCATTTTCCGACTTAAGCGGGAGAGCGTTTCGTATTGAGTTTTGAATTGTTCCATTGCTCGCTGTTTGTAAGTAGGGTCCGAAATCAAGCCCGACCGGGTCTCATAGTACTGAACCATTGCGGAGGATATCTCCGCCCGCAAATCGAAAACGAAGGCGTCGCGCGTGACGCCTTTCAGCACTACGTCCATGTTTTCAAGGACGGAAATGACCTTGCTGAGCAAGTCGATGATTTTCGCGTTTTGCTCGCGAAGATCGTTCAGCTTTTTCAGTATCTCTCCGCTGTGATCCGCGTCGAACAGTGACTTTAGGCTACTAGCTATCCCCAGCACCGTGCCAACGACTTCGAGGTCATCCGCACCAATTACCGTGATCTGCAGACTTGCCGCCTTCATGGCGCTATCTGCGGTGGTGTAGGTCTGCGCGCCAAGAGTAGTTTGTTGAAACTCAGTGACGGAGGTGAATATCTGATCTTGCCCGAGGCTTGGCGTCGCCATGGCGAGAAGGGCGAAGCACAGGATCGCCCTGAATTGCCTTTTCAACATCGAGTTCGTCTCCCCCGGGCGAATCACGTAGTCAAACGCACTACGTGTACTTGCGACTTCACTCAATCAAAACTTGAATTGAAAATCAAGGCTGTTAGCCGTCGCTATCGATACTTAACGGTGCAACACATACCTCCTCACCAGCAATGAGCTTCTCGCTCATCTCCGGCATGCCGCGCTCCTTCTCCGCCAAGGCCGCCGCGTAAGCGCGCACCGCTCTCGCGATCTCCATCGAGCAGAACGGGGCGGGCTTGCGCACTCGCCTCAGCGACATCGCACCTCCTACTCATGAAGCAGCTCTTCCCAGTTTGCAGGGACACGTCCGGCGGGGCCCGGCACCGGCTGATCCTCCGGATGCCAGCGCGGAGAGGCGAGGCTCGGACCGTTGAAGAAGTCGCTCGAGCGATAGTCGTAGAACCAGCGCTCGCCGGGCTCGAAACTCGCAATCACAGGATGGCCGGTCGCGTGATGATGCTTGGTCGCGTGCTGGTTCGGCGAAGAGTCGCAGCAGCCGATATGGCCGCATGCGGTGCATCGGCGCAGATGAAACCACCAACTGCCCGTAGCCAGGCATTCCATGCAGCCGGTGCCGCTCGGCGGGGCCTCGGGATCGATGCCGTCGCGTTCAGATTTCATGGCGCTTACCTCGTGAGTTTTAGCTGCAAAGGCGCGCGCCGCATCAACGGGGCATGGCGTCGAATTGCGGGAGGTCGAGCGGCTTTGCCCAGCTCAGGCGGCGCTTGGTGAACATTTCGAGCCTTGGCGCGATCAGTTCGGGCCGGTCGAGGCTTCCGAGCTGCACGAAGACCGCGCCGGGGAAGCTCTCCAGATGGCTGGTGAATACTCTCGAGCCGCACTCCGGGCAAAAGTTGCGGTCGAGCCCTTTGCCGGAGTCGGCGATGTAGTGAAACGCCTTCGGCGTACCGCTGAGCAAAGAGAAATCGTCCTCGGGCACGCCGAAGAACGTGGCCGTCTCCCCGCCGGACGCTCTCTTGCAGTCGAGGCAATGGCAGATGGCGATAAAGTGCGGGGCGGTATCGAACTCGAATTTCACCGCGCCGCAGGCGCACCGGCCTGTGTATTTCTTGGTCATGCCGGCTCCATTCATGCTTGGTTTTCGCGGGGACGCTCAGCGTAATCGGCTCTAACATTCATGGACAAGCGCTTTCCGGAGTGTCACCGGTCCTCCGAGCTAGCCCGTGGCGTCGACGAACCGTTCCCCTTTCGGCGAGAGAAACCAAAGAATGGCCGCCGCCACCAGCAGGGCCGGAACATCGCCAACGAGGTGACCGTGTTCCTGAGTGTCGGAAAAGCCCTGCGCCGCCATGATCAGCGCATGCACGACGCTCGACCAGATGGTGAAAGCGATCAGGCTGCGATTGGCAGCCGGGTTCCTCGCTGCGGCGATCAGGAAGATGCCCAGCACCGCATAGATGCCGCAGATCATCTGGAAATAGTAACTGCCCTGCCCGCCGTGCCAGATCCAGCCCGAAGGCCAGATCAGCCCAAGCGGATAGACCAGCAAAAAGACAATTCCGAAAACGACGAGCGCCATCTTCAGATATTTTTCTCTGGTTTGGTCGTCCATGATCCCTCCTTGGCCGGCCCGCTTGCGATTACGCCGCACGTCGCCGCCAGTGCCGAAGCCAGCCAGAAGGCGCTTACTCTGAGTAAGAAACGCTTTCCGGCGGAGCGCGATTATACAGGATTGCCAACAACAGCGTGCCAGGCTCGGCTGTTGCGTCGGTGCGGCGAACCGCGATCTCGCCGGTCACTTCGCTTGTGTATTCCGCGACGACCTCACCGAATGTATTCCGCTGGATCGCGACCTTCTGCCCGGTCTCGACCTTGTCGTTCAGCTCGACGAGAAGCTCGACGAACCCGCCCTGGGTCGCAAGAACAATGTGCCCGCTGTTCGCGACGAAAATGTCCGTGTCGCGGCCTGTGCGACCCATTGGGCCGGTAATGATCCCGTGATGCTTGAGCACGTTCATGGTGCCTTCCACGAACAATGGGATCATGCCGAGATCCAGAATACGCGGCGCGCCGATCTCGGGCGTGAACGCCGGGATGCCGGCATCAATGAACGCGTTCGCCAACAGACCGGGGTAGCCAGGGTTGTCGAAGATTTGATCGATGGGAAATAACTCGGCCATCTCTCGGACCTCCGGCAGGTCCATTCGGGCGAGATGGAACGCAGCCATATCCATGCCGGTGGCCGAAGTATGGAAATCGATCGCATAATCGGCGTTTGATTTGAGGAGCCGGTTGAACAGAAGCCCGGCGTGTCGAGAGGGCGCACTGGCGCCGTTCTCATTGCCGGGCCACTCGCGATTGATGTCGATGAGGTCGATACCTCTCCCTGAATTGGGCCAGCGGCGCGACATGCCTTCGATGGCCGGGCGGGATACGTCGAGGACCGCCAATACGACGCCTGACATCTCCGCCGGGTCGAGCTGGTCCATGACGGTCTGTATCGTATGCACCGGGCTGATTTCATCGCCATGCACACCGCTCACGAGGGCGATGCGCTTGCCCGGCTTCGCCCCCTTGGCGACCATCACGGATACATACCAGTGCTGCCCCGTAGGCATCTGCACGCCCTGAAAATAGAAGGCGTGTTTCTTGCCGGGGTCTAGGTCCCTGACGTCGAGTGAGCTGATGACCTTTTTGCCGCCGATCAGGTCCCCCGTGTAAGCCGTTCCCGTTGGCTGTGGCGAAGCTGTTTTGTCCTGCGCGTCGGCAGCCCCTGCGGTTGCCGCGAAGGCCGCCGAGGCGCCAACCGTGGCAAGGGATGCGATCACGAAATCACGGCGATCAAGGCTGCCCGTGGCTTTATCCTTCATGGCGGTGGGATCCTTTGCGATGCCGAGCGCCGCAACGACGAGCAATTTCGAGCGCTCAAATCCTCTCTGGAAGCCAAGCCGGCATTGGAGCCACACGAACACGGTCAAAAGCAGGCCAACTTACTCTTCCTCGACATAAACCTCGCTGCCCATCTCGCGGAACTTCTCGCTCATCTCGGCCATGCCCTGTTTCCTTGCCTGCTCTACCGCTTCGCTGCTTGAGAGCGCCTCCTTCTCGGCGAGCTTGGCGGCGTAGTCGCGCACCTGCTGGGTGATCTCCATCGAGCAGAATTTCGGGCCGCACATCGAGCAGAAATGCGCGAGCTTGTGCGCCTCCTTGGGCAGCGTCTCGTCGTGGTAGCTGCGCGCGGTGTCGGGGTCGAGCGACAGGTTGAACTGATCCTGCCAGCGAAACTCGAAGCGCGCCTTGGATAGCGCGTCGTCGCGCGCCTGCGCCGCCGGGTGACCCTTGGCGAGGTCTGCGGCGTGCGCGGCGATCTTGTAGGCGATCACGCCGGCCTTCACGTCGTCGCGGTTGGGGAGCCCGAGATGCTCCTTCGGCGTCACGTAGCAAAGCATGGCGGTGCCGAACCAGCCGATCATGGCGGCGCCGATGGCGCTCGTGATGTGGTCGTAGGCGGGCGCGATGTCGGTGACGAGCGGACCTAGCGTATAGAACGGCGCCTCGCCGCACAGCGCGAGCTGCTTCTCCACATTCACCTTGATCTTGTGCATGGGGATATGGCCGGGGCCCTCGATCATCACCTGGCAGCCTTTGTCCCAAGCGATGCGCGTCAGCTCGCCAAGCGTCTCGAGCTCGGCGAATTGGGCGCGGTCGTTGGCGTCGGCGATCGATCCCGGACGAAGTCCATCGCCGAGCGAGAACGACACGTCGTATTTCCGCATGATGTCGCAGATCTCATCGAAGCGCTCATAGAGGAAGCTCTCGCGGTGATGCGCCAGGCACCATTTGGCCATGATCGAGCCGCCGCGCGAGACGATGCCGGTGACGCGCGGGGCGGTGAGATGGATGTAGCCGAGGCGCACGCCGGCATGGATGGTGAAATAGTCGACGCCCTGCTCGGCCTGCTCGTTCAAGCGTGTCGCGATAGACCTCCCAGTCGAGCTTGACCGGATCGCCGTGCACCTTCTCCAGCGCCTGATAGATCGGCACCGTGCCGATCGGCACCGGCGCATTGCGGACGATCCATTCGCGCGTCTCGTGGATGTTGCGCCCGGTGGAGAGGTCCATGACGGTGTCGGCGCCCCAGCGGATCGCCCACACCATCTTCTCCACCTCCTCCTCGACGCTCGAGGTGACGGCTGAGTTGCCAATATTGGCGTTGATCTTGGTCGCGAAGTTGCGGCCGATGATCATCGGCTCAGATTCCGGGTGATTGACGTTGGCGGGAATGATGGCGCGGCCGCGCGCCACTTCGCTGCGCACGAACTCCGGCGTGACGAAAGGCGGGACGATGCGCCGAAGCTCTCCCCATCGGCGAGGCGCGCTTCCGCCTCCTCCGCCGCGCGGGCACGCCCGATAGTCTCGCGGTGCGCGATATAGATCATCTCCTTGGTGACGATGCCGGCCCGCGCAAATTCGAGCTGGGTGACCAGACCTTCGCCACCCGCTTCGATCCATTCGGCGCGCAGAGGCGGCAATCCCCGCCGCACATCGATTGAGGCGTCAGCGTCGGTGTAGGGGCCCGACGTATCGTAGACCTGGAAAGAGGTGCCGTCGCTCAAGCCGATCTCGCGGAGCGGCACCCGCACATCGTCATGGCCTTGCGGCGAGGAATAAACCTTGCGGCTTCCCGCGAGCGGTCCCGTCGTGACCTTCGGCGGGGCAACGTCTTTGGCTGAGATCGGCTTGTTCATCGTCAGGCTCCCGTGTTTCGGGGGCGCTGGCGTCGGGGCAGTACGCCTTCCCTGTCCCTTCGCCGGCATGACCCGGATCAGGTTCAAAGGGTCTCCGCCAGGGCCTTGGGTCTAAAGGCAGGCGAACTCTCAGCCCCTTCCCTGGGGCTCCCCTCGGACTGGTATCACTCTAGGCGTAGTTTTTGGTTTGCGCTACCGCGCTTCGCGCTACTTGAGCGCAGGCGCAAGCGATCAATGCGGCGTGCGCGTTTCGCCGGGCTTGCGCCGCGGGCGTTTGGCGCTGCGCGACGCGTGCCCGGAGCTTTTTGCCGCACTCACGCGATGGGACGGACGCCGCCTGCCGCCATCCCAGACGTCCTGATAGCCCATGACCGTGAGGAAGGCGCCGAGCGCGAGCGTGACGATGGCGCCTGCAAGCGGCCAGCGCTGATGGGCGATGACCTGCTCTCCGACCCGTTGCGCCATGGACATCGCCAGGATGCGCATGATGCCGCCGATCAGAAACAGCCAGCCGAAGATGGTGATAAGCACGCGCCAGTCGCGGGTCCACACATGATGCACATTGAGGATGGCGAGACCTGCTGCGAGCGTGAGGAGGCCGGTGAGGTAGATGAGCCCCTGATCGCGCACAAATTCGCCGGCCATGGCGCGAAACGTATCGCCCTCCAGCAGGAGCCCAATGCCGATGATCAGCAGCACCGGACCCAGGATGCGCGCGATGAAGATCGAAGGCGTCATGCGTCCCCTCCTCCCTAGCAAATCCAGGCGCCTAGGGAGCGCCAGCCAATGTGAAGCCGAACCCGGGCCATGGCAAGCTGCCGCAGCCATGGCCAGTCGGCGGGCCCTTGTGGTGCAACGGGAACTTGCGAGCGGCTTCTAACCAGTCTAAGCCTCCGCCATTATTCTGCCGCTCTTCACCGTTGAGTGCGGCCCTGGCGGCCAGCCCTGGCCGATCCACCGCCCGCCGGAACCGAGGTAGAACAAGGTGAATCAAGACACTTCGACCGAGGTCCGCGCCGCGACGAGCGCCTTTGCCATCTGGCGCTGGGTAGCGCTTGCCGCCGTCGTCGTCGCCACCGTAGGCGGCGCCTTCCTTTATTGGCGCCATGCCGTGCTCTACCCGAGCACCGAGAACGCCTATACCGGATCGAACATCGTCCGCGTGGCCTCGGAAGTGAGCGGCCCGGTGATCCATGTCTATGTCCGCACCGATGAGCGTGTGAACGCCGGCGATCCGCTGTTCGACATCGACCCCATTCTCTATGACGCGGCGCTGCGCAATGCGCGCGCCCAATTCGATGCCGCCGCCGACGCCGCCGGGACCGCCGGCGAAAGCCTGAAGAAGGCGGCTGACACGCTTGAGGAGAAGCGCGCCGCGCTCGAAGATGCGCTCAAGACCTATCGCGACGCCAAGGACGCGCAAGCGGCGGAGGCGCCGCCTTCTGACCAGTTCAAGGCCGCCGAGAGCGCCTGGCAGGATGCGCTCAAGGCCTATAGAGAGGCCGAGGACGCCTTCAACCAGGAGCAGGACAAGAAGCTGACGGTGACCACGCCGACCGTGCAGCTCAGAGCAGCCTCAGCTCAGCTCTCCAAAGCGACCCATGACCGGGTCGAGACCCACGCCACCTCCCCCTCCGACGGCATCGTCTCGAATGTGACGTTGCGGCCCGGCGCCACGGTCCAGGCGGGCCAGCCGCTATTCGCCATCATCGAGGCCAATCGCTGGTGGGTTGACGCGAACTTCAAGGAGACCGACCTCGCCCGCGTCAAGGTCGGCCAGCCCGCCGAGGTGCGCCTCGATATGTATCCCGACACGACCTTCAAAGGGACGGTGGAGAGCATCAGCGCCGGCTCGGGGGCCAGCTTCTCGGTACTGCCGCCGGAGAACGCGAGCGGGAATTGGGTGAAGGTGACTCAGCGCTTTCCAGTGCGCATCGCCCTCACCAACCCGCCGGCCGACAAGCCGCTTCGCGTCGGCGCCAGCGCCTGGGTCACGATCGACACCACTCAGGACAACAAATGACCCGGCGTAAACCCGCCGCCAAGAAGCCGCGGCAGAAGCGGCCAAAAGAAGCAACGCCCCCAGAACCGCCGCAGCGAGCGGAAGCTTCGGCTCCGCCGCCGGAGCCGCCGATCATCAAGCCGAAACTGCCGCGCCCTCCCGAGCCGCCGCATAGTGAGTACAAGCCGTCGGCGGCGCTGGTCGTCGCCGTCGTGCTGACCGCGGTCCTGGAAGTGCTCGACATCACCATCGTGAGCGTGGCGATCCCGCATATGCTCGGCACCTTCGGCGCCACCTCGGATCAGATCACCTGGGTGCTCACCTCCTACCTCGTCTCCGCCGCCGTGGTGATGCCGCTCACCGGCTATCTCTCCGCGCGCCTCGGACGGCGCCGCCTGTTGATCTTCTCCATCGTCGGCTTCGTGATCTCCTCGGCGCTGTGCGGAGTTTCGTGGAACCTCGAAAGCATGGTGATCTTCCGGCTGGCGCAGGGCATTTGCGGAGCGCCCCTCGTGCCCTTGAGTCAAGCCATCCTGCTCGACGCCTTCCCCAAAGAGAAGCACGGCCAGGCGCTTGCCATCTTCGGTCTCGGCATCATGGTGGCGCCCGTCCTCGGCCCGACCTTCGGCGGCTGGCTCACCGACACTTTCGTCTGGCGCGCGGTGTTCTATATCAATGTGCCGATCGGCCTGTTCGCGCTGCTGCTCGCCATGGGCAACCTGCCGAAGAGCGCCATCCGCTACCTCAAGACCGATTGGACGGGGCTCGTTCTTCTCGTGCTTGCGGTTGGTTCCCTGCAAATGGTGCTCGACCAGGGTCAGACGCGCGATTGGTTCAACTCGCGCTTCATCCAGTTCTTCACCGCCATCACCCTCTTTGCCACCCTCGCCTTCTTCATGCGCGGCTGGAACAACCCGAAGAACATCGTCGATCTGTCGCTGCTCAAGGATCGCAACTTCCTCGCCGGGCTGCTCGCCATCACCGCCTATGGCGTCACCTTGTTCGGCACCATCGCGCTCTTGCCGCTGCTCACCCAGCGCCTGATGGGCTATCCGGCCATGAGCGCCGGCATGCTGTTCATTCCGCGCGCGGTGGCGAGCGCCATCGCGCTGTCCATCACCGGCAACTACCTCATGCTGTGGATCGATGCGCGCGTCCTGGTCGCTGCCGGCATCGTGCTGTCAGCCGTCGGCACCATGATGATGGCCGGGCTGTCGCTGCAAGCCGACGGCTGGGCCATCGCCGCGCCCGGCATCATCGCCGGCATCGGCATGGGACTGTTCTTCGTGCCGCTCACCGCGGTCGCTTTCGGCAGTATGGAGCACGAGAAGCTTGACGAGGCGGCAGGCCTCTACGCCTTGATGCGCGGTATCGGCTCCTCGATCGGCATCGCCGTGGTGAGCTGGCTGTTCGTCCGGCAGACGCAGGTACATTGGGGCGACCTGGTCACCCACATCAATCCGTACAACCCCGCGGTGCCGCCCTATCTCAATTCCCTTGGTCTCAACCCGCAATCGCCGAGCTCGATATCCGCGGTCGCGCTCGAGATCGGGCGTCAGGCGCAGATGCTCGCCTTCATCGACTTGTTCTGGTTCATCGGCCTCGTGACCTTCGCCATCCTGCCGCTCGTGTTCCTCATGAAGCGGCCGAAGACGGCGGGCGTGATCATCCCGGCGCACGCTTAAGTCTGCGTGCGCTGAGTTCCTGCCGAAGATTCGAGCTGGCCTACCAGCAGACCTTGGCGCCCGAAGTGCACACCACCGGCGACACGACGCCGTGCCAGCACACGGTGTAGGACTTGGGCGTCACCACATCAGGCTTGACATAAAGTTCGGCCGAAACCGACTCTCGCCAATAGGGTTGTGGCTTGGCCCGCATGGCGCTCACGGTGACCGCGCCCTTGCTCTTCCTGAAGTCGGCGACTGCCCCCGCGAGCGCCGCCTGCGCGCCGCTCAGCGCATCAGCCTTGTCCCAACCGTCCGCGGTGCCAACCAATTTGCTGCAACCGCCAGCATGCGCCGGCGCCGCAGCCACGCAAAGCCCAGCCACGACCAAGGCGTAGGTAGAGACGCACAAGAACGACCTCATAAGGACCCCCTTCGCACCAGAATGAGAGCCGATAAGATATAGCGGCGGTGGACCGTTGCCAGCACCTTGCCGACGCACCCTATCGGTTCGCACTGGCCTGTAGCGTTTGTGCCACAGTCCGGCACACGCCTTTCGAACACCAAACTCTGGCAATGATGTCAGGGCAAAAGCTCAGTCAGTTATATTGGGCTCGCAAGTGTGGGACAGGCCGTCCATGGCATCGAAGCTCGTCCTCATCACCGGAGCCTCAAGCGGCATTGGCGCGGCACTCGCCAAGCTCTATGGCCGCGCCGGCGCCCACGTGCTGCTGCTTGCCCGCAATGCCGGGCGTCTCGCTGCTGTGGCCGAAGCCGTCAGGCAAGGCGGCGGAAGCGCCACCACTTACGTCATCGATCTTGCCGACGCGAAAGCCATCGAGGAGACGAGCGCCAGGATCGCGCGCGAAGTTGGCACGCCAGATGTCCTCATCAACAATGCCGGCGCCGGACGTTGGCTGCCGTTCACCAAGACCACGGCTGAGGAAGCAGCTGCCATGATCGCAGTGCCGTATCTTGCCGCCTTCAACCTCACCCGCGCCTTTTTGCCCTACATGCTCACCCGGCAAAGCGGCGCCATCGCCTGCGTGACCTCGCCGGCGTCCTACCTCGCCTGGCCCAACGCCGCGGCCTATATCGCCGCGCGCCGGGCGCTTGCCGGCTTCACCGAGGCGCTGCGCAGCGAGGTGAAAGGCAAGGGCGTGAGCGTGACCCTGGTCGTGCTCGGCACGGTCGAAACAGCCTTATTGGGAGCATAATCCTGGGAGCCGGCAGAATCTGCCCAAGACGAATCCCCGGCTTGCGCCGACGCTCTCGGCGGATGAGGCGGCGGAGGCGATCTTTGCCGGTGTGGAAAGGCGCAAACGCACCGTGGTGAAGCCCGCGATCTTTCGCGCGCTGTTTCTGCTCAACGCACTCTTCCCCGCGCCTCGTCGCGCGGCAACTGCGGCGCGCCGCGCGTAACTCATCGCCCAACCGTTCCTGAGCGCTTCAACAGCCAATAGACCACGAGTGAGGCGGCGATGATGAGCACCATCGACCACACGAATCCGGAATGATCGTTGACGAGCGGCACGCCGCCGACATTCATGCCGAAGATGCCGGCGACCAGGCTCGCAGGCAGGAAGACCGTGGTCACGATGGCGAGCACGTGCAGGCTGCGATTGGTCTGCTCGCTGCTTTTGAGCATGATCTCCTCCTGCAGCAGCCGCGAACGGTCGCGCAGTTCGACGATCTCGGTATCGACCCAATCGAGCCGCTGAAGGAGTTTCTTCGTCCGCAGATTGAGGGCCGGATTCTCCGACTCCTCGATTTCGTGCTCGAAACGCTGGATGAGCGCGCGAAGCGTGACCAGTTGCCGATGCACGCGTACGGTCGTGCGCCGCACGCTGCCGACCACCTTGCGGTCGACATTCAGCTCATCGGCCAGGATCCTTTCTTCGGCATGGTCGAGCTGATCGGCAAGACCATCGGCAAAATGGTCGAGCGACTCGATCATCTGCCCGGCAATCAATTCGAGCAGCGCTGCCGGCGTTTGAACCTTGGCGCCGAGACGCAGCGCCTTGCGGGTCGCTTCGATGGCGTTCAGCTGATGCCTGCGGCTTGAGATGAACACCTTCTCGGTCAGGGCAAAATGCAGAAAGCCGATTTCCTCGGTGGCGCCGCTTAAGCCGCAGACAAGATCGGCGAGGACGCCGTAAAGGCAGGCGTCGCCCCCTTGCAGCTGCTGATGCTCATCGGCAGCGACGAGAAGCGCCCGCGCCGGCTGGGGAAGCTCTGGTGTGGTGGCCAAGTATTGGCAGGCACGCATATCGGCGAGGTTGAAATGCAGCCAGAGCCAGCCGCCATCCGGCGCGGGCGGCTCATCCACATTGAGCTGCTCCGACGATCCGTCCTGGCGGAAGCGATAGGCAAAAACCAAACCTGCCAAGGGCTTCGCCTGCGCTTCGCCGGTATCGCCGGGAGAGGTGATCGCGATGGCTGACATCTCCGTTGGCTCCCCGGCCAGCTGAGAGCCGGAATGTTACAGTTGTGTGACAGATGCTGGCGGGCGGGAAGAGCCGGTTTTCAGACGCTACCGTTTTTGATCGGCGTCAAGACTCTGAACAAGCCGGCGGCCATTGTCGTTATCTCGTCACTCGAAATTTCAGAGCAGGTCGTCATGAAGCCATTGCCGCATAGTTACGAGGTTGCGCTGACCGGCGGTCCCACCGGTTACGCCACGATCTCAACCGATGGAGTTCCGCCGCTTAGCTCGGCGCCGCCGAAGGATTTCGACGGCCCAGGCGATGCCTGGAGCCCAGAGCATCTCCTGCTCGCCTCCGTGGAGGCCTGCTTCATGTTCACTTTCCGAGCCGTGGCGCGAGGCTCCAATTTCGAGTTTCTCGCGCTCGATCTGTCGGCCCATGGAACCGTCGACCGCAAGGATGGAGCGACCCGCTTCACCGAGATCGTTCTCAAGCCGCGGCTCACTTTGCCGAAGGGGGCTGACCCTGAGCGCGCCCATCGGGTGCTGGAGAAGGGCAAGACGGCCTGCCTCGTCACTGCGTCGCTTTCCGTCCCCGTTCGATCTCGAGTCCGAAATTCTCGCTGCGGCCTAGGCGCGGCAGTCAGTTGTTGAGGAAGCCCGAGATGGCGTCGGCGATGCTGTTCGGGGGTCGCCCGCGCCGCTGCTGACGGACCGTTCGCTGCTGCACGCGATCGACCGGAGCCGCGACCTCTTCGACCATCGGCGGGAAGGGATCGTAACCCATCGGCATCGGCTCGCCGAGCATTGCCGACGCCATGCGCGCGTCATGACCGTATAGGTCGTTATAGGTCGCGAACGAACCGTCGTCGTTCACCTTCAGCGTGAAATAGGTGATGTAGACCGGGATCTTCTGCTTGAGCCCGATATGCTGGTCTTCGACGCCGCTTTGGATCGTCGATGCGACCCTTTGCGCCGTCCAGCCCTGGTCTTTGCTGAGCAATGTCGTGGCAAGCTGATCGGGGTTCTGCACCCGCATGCAGCCATGGCTCTCCGCACGCACGGTCTTGGCGAACAGGTTTTTCTGCGTCGTGTCGTGCATGTAGACGTCGTGCTTGTTGGGGAACAGGAATTTGATGGTGCCGAGCACGTTGTCTGGTCCAGGCGGCTGATAGACGTTGAGGCTGCGGATATCGATGCGGTTCCAGTCGAGCATGGACGGATCGACTTCCTTGGTGCCGATGGCGACGCGCAGGCCGTTGCGCGCGAACACCGAAGTATCCCAGCCGCCGCCTCCGCCGCCGAAGAACCAATCGCCGCCTCCCCTGATCGAGGGCAGCAGTTCCTCCATCTTGATCGAGTTCGGCACGTTCCAATAAGGATTGAACACGACCTCCTGCATCTCGTTGGAGAACACGGGGGTCTGCTTGTCGGGCTTGCCCACCACCACCCGCGTGGTGAAGGCAGGCTTGCCCTGCTCCATCACCCTGAGCGTGAATTCCGGGATGTTGACGGTGACATAGAACGGCCCGAGGTCGTTGGGCAGCCAGCGCCAGCGCTCCATGTTGAGCAGGATGAGCCTCGTTCTTGACGAGCTCGAAGACCGCTGCTGCTCGCCATTGAGCACGCGCCGCGTGCCTGGTCCGACCAGGCCGTCCGGCCGATAGCCGCGCTCTTCCTGGAAGCGCCTCACGGCCTGTTCCACCTCGGCGTCGAATACCGTTTCCTTGGCTCCGTCGGCCGCCGGCACCTCGAGCCGCTTCCTGAGCAGCGCCACTTGCTCATGCTCGATGCCGAGCTTGAGCACCGGCCCATCCGGGATCCTGACGACGCCGTCCTCGACATGGCCGCCGCGCGCCGCGATCAGCGCCTTGCGCAAAGCCTCGAACTGCGGCTGGTCCGGCTGGAAGCTCCGCAGATAGGCGGCGGGCTCGGCGCGGATGGCCATGGATTCCATCACCTGCAGCGGATCGGGCAGCGCAAGCGTGGGATCGAGATCGGGATCGATTTTCGACCAATCGAAACGGCCGCCGCGGGCGTCGCGGGCATAGCGCAGCACGGCAAGGTCGAGTTTAACCTCGGCGTCGGCGAGCGCGCCTGTAGCGTTGGGCGATTTCGCATTGAAGCCTTCGATCCTGGGGAGCGCATAGTCGGAGGCGCGCAGGCCGTAATCGTCGGCCTTGCCGATTTCCTCCATCACCGATTTGGCGCGGAGGTTGAGCCCGTTTTCGTCGACCCAAAGCACATGTGCGTCGGGAGCCGAATAATAGTCGGCAAGCGCCTTGTACTCGCCGGCCCCCTTGGCGCCCTTGTCGGCGACGCGGGTGACGATGGCGATGCGCAAGGCCTCCGCCGGACCGATCAGCGCCGCAGGCCCGTCTGGCTCAGCCGCGCGGGACGGCACGATCGCAACCATGCAAACCATGGAAGCGGCCGAGAACAGGCCAAGCGTCGCGCGAGAGGACAGCCTCACAACTCGCTCCTGATGCTTATGAACCCCCTACAGTTTTCGACCGCGCCGCGTCCCGAATGCGAAATTATTGCGGCGCGTCATTCCTCGCAAACCCGCGAGGCGCTCCCGCGACTCCCTCTGAATCTCAGCCGCGTCAGCCGTTAAAGTTTGCGCTGATACCGAGGCAAGAGCAAGGCAGGCCCGCTCCAGGCTGTGGCCAAGGCGAAATGCCGCACGATTTCAGGCGGTTCTGGAAGGAAATGGCCTCGATCCCGCAGGCGCAGGGGAGCCGTTGAGCGAGGTTGGAAGCCTCGTTCCCAAGGCCCTTCAGTCAGGAGGCGAGCTTGAGCGGCGCTTTGGCGGCGGTGCGCTCGGCGCTTGCCGTTGACGCAGCTTCGGCCAGAGGCGCCGTTGCGCTCGCGCCGAATTTCTTCAGCAGCCGGGCCATGTATTTGCGGAAGCGGTAGTGCTGGATCTCGAATCTGTGCCAGGCGTCGTCCTTCCAGGCAATGCCGTGGCCGATATCGGGGTGAGCCGTCGCCTTCAGCTTGCGGAACCAGTCGGCGCGGGCCGGATCCGAGGCCATTGCCACGATGAAGCTTGCGATCAGCTTCGCCTGGAAATCGGCGATCATCCAAACGCCGCCTTCCGCCGGCTCGAACAGGCCGACCACGAAGAAATCGTCGAGCTCGCGATGGAAGGCGTGGATGAACAGCTTGGAGCGGCCCTTCTCGTCGAGAATGTAACTCTGATCCATGAACGGGAAGCTCGGCCTGAACCCCGTGGCATAGACGACGAGGTCGATCTCCTCTTCGGTCCCGTCGACGAAGCGCACGGTGTTGCCTCTCATGGTCTCGATGTCCGGCTTGGTGACGATGCGGCCATGCGCGATGTGATCGAGATAGAGGGTGCAGGCGGTGGGATGGGCTTCGAACAGCTTGTGGTCCGGAGCCGGCAGATTGTACTTCCAATGCGATCCGACGGTGATGCGCAAGCCCCACCAATAGAGATAGCGCATCACCGAGCGCGGCAGAGGCCAGCGGCTCGTCTTGTCGATGAAGGCGTCGGTCGGCTTGCCCAGCACGAGCTTGGGGAAGAAGTAGTAGCTCCGCCGCATGGAATGCACCGCGCGGACGCCGTCATGGGCGACGTCATCGAGAATGTCGACCGCGGAGTTTCCGGCGCCGACCACCAGCACGCGCTTGCCCTTGAGCTGCTCTCTTCGACTTCACGTCGTGCGAATGCAGGATCTCGCCGGTGAAGGTTCCGGGATAGCTCGGCCAGTTCGGCTCCCAATGATGGCCGTTGGCGACGATGAGGCCGTCATAGAAGCGCGGTTTCGCCTCGCCTTCGATCTCAATGCGCCAGCGCCCGTCGATCCGCTCGGCCGAGGCCACGCGCGCGTTGAAGGTGATGCGGTCGTAGAGCCCGAACGCGCGGGCATAACTGCGGAGATACTCTTCCGCCTGCGCGCAGCTTACGTAATGCGGCCACTCCTCGGGGAAGTCGAAATCCGGGTACTTCGACAATTTCTTCGAGGAGTTGAGGTAGGTCGAGCCATAGACCGCATGTGGGCCCTTCGGGTTCCAGATGCCGCCGACATCGGCGAGCGCCTCGAAGCAATCGAACGGGATGCCGCGCTCGGCAAAGGTCTTGGCCACCGCTAATCCGCAGGCGCCGGCGCCAATGATGCAATATCGTTTCACCACTCCCCCACCATTTGCTGCACTTGTCGCCCCTTAGCCGCCGTGGATAGCACAGAAGCCGGAAGCGGGGCGAACTCTTGAAATCGAGAGCGTAGGCCGCCTGGTCCTTGATCTGGGTCAAATCTTCGCAATGTCACATCGGCTCTCTCGGAAGCTTGGGCTGCTGTTGTATACAGGCCTGGGGGCGCCCTTAACCACATTCTCGCCCACTGCAACTTGGCGGCGCTTTGCACTATGGTCTGGCGCGTCCGCGCCACGCGGGGAGACCGAATGGACATCAAGGACGACGTGACGATCCGGAGCTGGGACGGCACCTGGACCTACCGGCCCAAAGTGCTGGTCACGCCGGAAACGCCGGAAGACATCGTCGAGATCGTGAAGAGCGTGGTGCGCTTCCCCTCGCCCGTGCGCCCCGCCGGGTCCATGCATTCCACCGCCCGCATGAACGGCGACGACGGCGGCACCATGGTCGACATGAAGGCCATGAACCGCATCCTCAAATTCGGCGAGGACAGCGTGACGGTGGAGGCAGGCGCCACCTATATCGTGGTGTCCAACGCGCTGAAGGAGCGCGGGCTGCAATTTCACGTCACCACCGAGATCGGCAACGTCACTCTCGGCGCCATGGCCACCGCCGCCACCAAGGACTCCTCTTTCCCCGGCGGCTACGGGCAGATCAGCTCCTATGTGAGCGACATCCGTTTCGTCACGCCGGGCGGCGACATTCGCGCCATCAACGAGCGCGACCACCCTGAAGAGATGCAGGTGATGCGCTCGAGCTACGGGCTGCTCGGCATCGTCTATGAGGTCACCATCAAGGTGCGCCCCACCACCGCGCTCAGCGTACGCCACCACTCCATGGCGGTTGCCGACTTCCGCAAGCGCTTCCCGGTGTACAAGGCGCAAGGCTTCGCGGTGATGTACTACATCTTCCCCTATGTGCGCCGCGTGCTGGTCGAGCTGCGCAAGGACAATCCCGGCGTTCAGCCCGTGTCGCGCCGGCGGTGGACCTACCGCAACCGCTTCTGGCGCAAATACGGGCCGGCCATCACGCTATGGATCAAGGCGCGCACGACCAACCGAAGATTGCGCGAGGCAGCCGACAAGCTTCATTTCTTCATCCTGCGCCAGGGGCTCGTCCGCGTCGTGCGCAGCGACGCCACCTGGCCGCACGCCCAGATCATCAACTACCCGCGCGATCCGGGGCCATTCAAATATCTGTTCAGCATGTGGGCCTTTCCGGAGCGGAATTTCTTCAAGATTCTCGATGAGTATTGCGACTTCGTCGACGCCTATGACAAGCGGACCGGCTACCGCTGCGATCTGCCTTGCGTCGGCTATTCCATCGTGCAGGACCGCGAGGCTCTGCTCTCATATTCCTGGGACGGCGCGACTCTGTCCATCGACCCCGCCTCCACCGGCGGCAAGGAATGGGAGGAATTTCTCGTCGCCTATAACGAGTTCTGCAGCACGAGGGGCGGTGAGCCGCTGTTCAACCAGACGCCGTTCCTGACCCGCGAGCAGGCGCAGAAAGCCTTCGCCGAGCGGCTCAAGCTGTTCGCCGACTACCGGCGCCAGGCAGACCCCGAGAACCGCCTGCTCGATTCCTATTTCCGCGACCTTCTTTCGTAGGGTGGGCAACGCGTTGCCGTTGCCCACGATGGCGGTGGGCACGCTTCGCTTTGCCCACGCTACGGACGAAAGCACCCTGCGACAGTAAGGACACCGATCTCTAACGCCTCTTGGTGCGTTCAATCCATTTGAAGCCTGCGCGGGGCCCGCAAGGACGCCGCCGGGGCTGAAATCTGAGAGGAATGGACATGGAACATATCAGAATAGCCGGGTTGCCCTTCGATGCCTCGCGCATCGGGCTCGGCACCTGGGCCATCGGCGGATGGTTGTGGGGCGGCACCGAGGAAGGTGACGCGATCAGCACCATTCACGCCGCGCTCGATCACGGCATCAATCTGATCGACACCGCGCCGGTCTATGGCTTCGGCCGCTCCGAGGAACTGGTCGGCAAGGCGCTTCAAGGTGGACGGAGAGCAGGTGCCATTATCGCCACCAAGGTCGGGCTCGACTGGTCAAGCGGCAAGATCTTGCGCAACTCGACGCCAGCGCGGCTGCGGACCGAGCTTGAGGATTCGCTTCGCCGCCTCAAGACCGATGTCATCGACATCTATCAGGTGCATTGGCCTGACGCGTCGGTCCCCTACGAGGAGACGGCAAGAACGCTCGAGGCTTTTCGCCGCGAAGGAAAGATCCGCGCGATCGGCGTCAGCAATTTCTCGCCGGAGCAGATGGATCGCTTCAGGAAGGACGCGCCGCTCGCCACCATCCAGCCGCCCTACAATCTGTTCGAGCGCGAGATCGAAAAGGACGTGCTTCCTTACGCCGAGAAGAACGGCCTAGTGGTGCTCGCCTATGGCGCGCTCTGCCGCGGGCTGCTCACCGGAAAGATCACCGCCGAGACAGAGTTCAAGGGCGACGACTTGCGCAAGACCGATCCCAAATTCCGCCAACCGCGGCTCGGCCAGTATCTTGCGGCGGTAGAGCGGCTCGACCGCTTCGCGCATGAGCGCTATGGCAAGACGGTGCTTGCGCTTGCCGTCCGCTGGCTGCTCGACCGCGGCAAGATCGTGGCACTTTGGGGCGCGCGGCGCCCCGATCAGCTCGCCCCGGTCGAGGACGTGATGGGCTGGACGCTCGACGCCGCCGCCATGCAGGAGATCGACCGCATCCTTGCCGAAACCATCAAGGACGACGTCGGTCCTGAGTTCATGGCGCCGCAGCCGTCGCGGCCGGCGGCTAGCATGGAGAAGCGGGCGAGCTAGTCCCGTTCTCCGCGCGAGGTGAACCAGCGGATCAGCGGGAAGGAGAGCGCCCGCGGCATCGAGCGCACCGATTTGAGGAACCCTGCCACCTGAGGCGGGAAGGCGATCTCGTATGGCTTGTTGCCGAGCTTCTCGAGGATCTTCCGCGCGCAGCGCTCCTTGCTCATCACATAGAGCTTCTTCTTGGGGTCGTAGGACGCGTTCAGCGGCGTATCGACGAAGCCTGGATTGATGAGGGTGACCGCGATTCCCTCGCCCTCCAATTCGAGCTTGAGGCTCTCGGCGAGATTGATCACCGCGGCCTTGCTCGCGCCGTAACTGCCGTTCTCCGGCCAGCCTGTGTAGCCGAACAGCGAGCCCATGATGGCGATGTGCCCCGCTTTCCGCTGAAGCATCGAAGGCAGAACCGCTGCCGCGGCATTGATCACGCCGTCGACGTTGAGCGCCATGGTCTTGTGGAAGCCGTCGAGATCGATGTTGCGGACGTCGAAGGGCACATACATGCCGGCGCCGAGCAGCGCGAGGTCGATAGGGCCAAGCTCGCTCTCGACGTTCCTGGCGCACACCTTCAAGGCATAAGGCTGCAGCACGTCGGCAGGGAACGCCTTGATGTTGCCGCTCGAAGCGGCAAGCGCATCGAGCCTCTCGCTCGGCCGGGCCGTTGCCGCGACGCTGACGCCGGCGGCGGCGAGCCGTCTTCGCAATCTCGCCGCAGATCGCGCCAGAGGCGCCGGTGATCCACGCCACCTTCCAGGGAAATTTGTCCGCCATGCACGTTTCCGATTGATCATCGTCGCGGCGCGCGTCTCGCGCCGGCACCGTCCCGCGCATCGCTACTATGCCAGCCGTTCCCCTGCAACACTACCGGGGCGCCGGGCAGGGTTTCAGAAGAAGCGTTCTTCGCGCGGGTCATTGCTCCCCGGCGGCATCACGCGCAACCTCGGCTTCGGCCGCGGCGAGCGCCCTTGCTTGCTGCTCTCGCCGCGGTCGAAGCTTCGATCCTTGCCGAAGGAGCCCGCAACGAAATTGAGAAAGTCGTTGGTCACCTTGGCGGCGAACTCCCGCTGGTCCTTATCGCCGAAGGGGTAGCTCTGCGGCCTTGCGCTGGGGCCGCGCACCAAGAGTTGCGCGTAAGTTCGAGGCTGGCCCTTTTTCGTGGAGCCGCCCCATCTGCTTTGGAAACGCCGGGCGAGATCCTCGATCGCCGCCATCATGGAGCGGTATCTTACCCACCGGTGATTGTCCCAGTTGAGCCGGATGTATTTATTCGTTTTCGGATCTTTGCCGGGATGCGGCGCAAACCGGGCGGCTAGCATCATGCCGGCGCGCTCCCCGCGATCGCCTAAGGCCGCGATGATATCGGCGGGCATGTTGAGGTTGAGCCCACCCTCGTTCTCCGCAAGGGACACATGGACGATACGATCACGGTAGCCGGGCATGGCCATCAATTCCGTATCGCCCCAATTGCGGGCGGTGTCGAACAGCATCATGAAAAAGTCGATCACGCTGCCGTCCTTGATGTCATTGAAGCGCGCCACATCCTGAACGCCGCTGCTGTTGGTCGTCGGCATCCAGACGTTCTGCCAAGGATTGCTTTGCGCCGAGGCCTGGCTTCGCCCGGCTTCCAGACCGCCGGCGGGAGCGGCCTTTTCCATGACGTCCACACTGGCTGGCACGAGATTGATGCCGAAGGTGGGCCGGGACGGTAGAGGTCCGTCGAAGAAATGGATCGGGAAGTTGCTGGTGAGGCCGCCGTCGGAGAACCAGCACCTGCGCAGCTTGGGTTTCTGGCCACTTTCGTAGGTCGGCGCGTGAAGCGGCACCGCGCTCAGCAGGAAGGGAAAGCTGAGGCTCATGCGCGCCCCGAGCAGAATGGGAATGTCTGCTGCACGAGGCAACCGGAAGAACCCAGGCCCGGCAACGACACCACCGGTTTTGGAGCCCCTATGACTTTTCATCCACTCCACGACTTTGGGCGGGAACAGCCGAGAAAACTCGTCTTCGTTCACATAAAGAGGGCCCCATTGGCCTTCGAGAAACGGGAAACGATGGGACACGCCGCGTGTCGCGTTTGTCGTCATCAGCACGAGATCGACGTCCCGTTCAGCGCATTCGTCCCGGCCGTTTCGCCACAGGTCGCCGAAGGTCACCGGATCGTCCTCGATCGTCTTCCCCGCCACGCTCTGAAAGAGTTCGTGGAGGAAATCCGTCAATGGCGGTATGCCCTCAGAATCCTTCGGCGGTTCATTGGGGTTGGGGCGATCGGGGCGTCCGCTACCCGTGCACAGGCCGTAACCGTTGTTCGGTAGACGCTTGACGACGTCGACGCCGGCACCAACCACCGTTCCGAGAAGACCGAACGTAAGAATGAATATCAGAGCCGAAAGGAAGATCGCCCCAAGGCCCACCCACTCGAGCCCAGTGGCGGTCATCAGAATAGGCCAGATCAGCCACAGAGACAGTGCGAAGGGTATTGACGCAAGGACGATCCCTGCGACGGCCCACCTCCAATAGTGACGGTAAAGCGCCCACACGATTGAAACGAGCCCCCGACCCGGCCCTCCACGCTGCAGGCTTGCCATCAGGACTCCGAACAGCGGTTCGAGCCCGGGGGCCGGTTGGAACAGCCGCTCCAACACGGTCTTGCCGCCCTTGTCAGTGGCAAGCTGTTCGGGAAGGTTCTTGATGCGCGTCTGAAAAAAGTCCTGGCCGTTTCTCGCTGCGTAGGCCGCAGCCGCCGTGGCGGTCGCGGCAATGGCCCCCGCCGAAGTGCCGCCGATGGAGCGGAAATTGTAGCTCTCGGCGAGCTTAGCGATGGCGCGTGGATAGACGATGCCGCTGGTGATGCCGCCGCGCATCACGAGATCGCATTCAAGTTTCTCGGTCATGGCTGGACCTCCCCACAACTCATGCGGGCAAGCCTACATCACGCAACGGCTTCTTGAATAGATTCAAAACGTTGAGGGACGCGAGGCGCCGGGGCTCAATCCACGAAGGGATCGTGCACCAGGATGGTGTCCTCGCGCTTCGGGCTGGTGGAGAGGAGCGCCACCGGAGCCTCGATCAGCTCCTCGAGCCTGCGCACATATTTGACGCATTGGGCCGGAAGCTCGGCCCAGGATCTTGCGCCGCGGGTCGATTGCGCCCAGCCCTCCATGGTCTCGTAAATCGGCTCGACACGCGCCTGCGCCGCTTGTGCCGCCGGCAAATAGTCGATCTCCCGGCCGTCGAGCCTATAGCCGACGCAAATCTTGAGCTCGGGAAGCTGGTCGAGCACGTCGAGCTTGGTGAGCGCGATGCCGTTGATGCCGCCGACCTTGCGCGTCTGGCGCACGAGGCATGCGTCGAACCAGCCGCAGCGCCGCGGGCGCCCCGTGACCGTGCCGAACTCTTGGCCGCGCTCGCCGATGAGCCTGCCGGTCTCGTCCTTGAGCTCGGTGGGGAAAGGCCCCTCGCCCACCCGCGTGGTGTAGGCCTTGGTGATGCCGAGCACGTAATTGATCGCGCCCGGCCCGAGGCCGGAGCCGGTCGCAGCTTGCGCCGCCACGGTGTTTGACGAGGTGACGAAGGGATAGGTGCCGTGGTCGATGTCGAGCAGCGCGCCTTGCGCGCCTTCGAATAGGATGCGCTTGCCTGCCCGCCGCTCGCGGTCGAGCAGCGCCCACACCGTATCCACGTAAGGCAACACCTTCGGCGCAATCGCCGTCAGCTCTGCAGCAGAGAGCATCGGCGCTGATCTCGGGCTGGCCGAGCCCGCGGCGAAGCGGATTGTGGTGGGCGAGGATGCGCTCGATCTTCGGCTTGAGGCTCGGCAGGTCCTGCAGATCCATGACGCGGACGGCACGCCTCCCGACCTTATCCTCATAGGCAGGGCCGATGCCGCGCTTGGTCGTGCCGATCTTGCCGTCGCCGGCTTGCGCCTCACGCAGCGAGTCGAGCTCGCGGTGGAGCGGCAGGATCAGCGTCGCGTTCTCGGCAATACGGAGATTATCGCGGCTGATCTCGATGCCGAGCTTCTCGATCTTGGCGATCTCCTCGGCGAGCGCCCAGGGATCGACGACCACGCCGTTGCCGATCACCGAGAGCTTGCCCTTGCGCACCACACCGGAGGGAAGCAGCGACAATTTGTAGGTGGTGCCGTCGACCACGAGCGTATGGCCGGCATTGTGGCCGCCCTGAAAGCGCACCACGATATCGGCGCGCTCCGACAGCCAATCGACGATCTTGCCCTTGCCTTCGTCGCCCCATTGGGAGCCGACGACCACGACATTGGCCACTGGTTACGTCCTCTGAAATCCTGGATCGAGTCGCACGAACGGCCCCGCTGAAGGCAGGGCCGTGGGCCTTTATAGCGCGACGCTAAGGCCGATGCGAGGGCTCTCTGCCGGACAGTTATTGGCCGCCCTGGGGGTTGGCCAGCGCCGGATCGTTCTGGAAGCAGAAAGTCTTGCCGCCGACCGTCTTCTTGATCGGGCACTCGGCGCTCTCCCCGGTCTTGCCCGCACTGTTGGCGCTCTCGGTCGCAGCCGAAAAGCCGCTTGGGCCTGTCGTCGGTTTCTCCGCCGCGACAAGTGCCGTGGAGCCGAAGCCAAGCAGCATAGCGACCGTCAGCGGTGACACCGTCCTCATGGCCACTCTCTTAGCATCTTCTGCAGCGGTTTTCATCGCTTGAGGCGAGAGCGGACTCATCCCTCCCCTCCAGGGGATGGTGGCGCGGATGAGCGAAGCGAAATCCGAGCCGGGTGGGGTTTTGCTGCGGGTTTTGGTGTTCGCCCCACCCGTCATCCCGCTGGCGCGGGCTGACACCCTCCCCTCACGGGGAGGGATGAAGGAGTCTTCCCAAGCACAGCCTCGAGCTTGAGGCGAGTCGTGCCACGATTGATCCAATTGTTGCCGGGTTTCATCTCACTCGTGCCGGATTGACCGGGCACCTCTTGCCCCACGCAAAACGGCACTCCCCCAAATTCTAGGAGCAAATGCATGCGAGTAATCTTTCTCGCCGCGACCCTGTTGTGTCTCATGGGAATGGCCGCATCGGCTCAGCCGTCGAAGATGAATCCTCACCCCGACGCGACCGGCGTGGAGCGACTGACGCAGGCGTCCCCTCAGCCGTCGAAGATGAATCAGAGCCCCGACGCGACCGGCGTTGAGGGACAGACGGAGGCATCGGCTCAGCCGTCGAAGATGAAATCAGAGCCCAGACGCCACGGGCGTCGAGGGCCTGGCCGGAGCCATGCGCGATGTGGGATCGCCCTGGCTCGATCATGCCATGAATGACGTCGGCACCAACCCGACCGGTTGGAAGCGGCAATGGTGCGCGAAGTCGGTGAACCTCTGGCTGCAACGTAGCGGCAAGAAGGGCTGCGCCGGCAACACCGCCATCTCCTGCCTCAGCGCAGGGCGCAAATTGGCCGAGCCGACGATCGGCGCGCTAGCGGTGATGAAGCATCACGTCGGCATCGTGACCGAGGTGCACGGGAGCCAGGTCACGCTCGTCTCCGGGAACCACTCCGGACGCTCCGGCGCCCGCAAGGTCGGCGTCGGCAAATATGCGCGCGGGCGCGTCGTCGGCTATGTCTGGCCGGAGTAATCTGAAGCGCTCAACCTCCCGCCGCCAAGAGGCGGCGGGATCCGTTACGCCGCTGCGTCGGTGAGCGCGTGCACGATGTCGGAGACCACCGTATCGACGAGCTTCACGTCGTCGCCCTCAGCCATCACGCGGATCACGGGCTCCGTGCCGGATGGCCTGATGACGAGACGGCCGGTCTTGCCGAGCCGCGACTTGCCGCTGTCGATCGCCTTGCGCACGGCAATATTGTCCAACGGCTGATGGCCATTTTTGTAGCGGACGTTCTTCAACACTTGCGGCAGCGGCTCGAAGCGGTTGCAGATCTCGCTCACCGGCTTGCCGCTCTGCGCCACCACCGCGAGGATCTGAAGTGCGGTGACCAGGCCGTCGCCGGTGGTCGAATAATCGGACAGCACGATATGGCCTGACTGCTCGCCGCCGACATTGTAGCCGTGCTGGCGCATGTGCTCGACCACGTAACGGTCGCCAACCGGCGTGCGCTGCAGACCGAGGCCGAGGTCCTGGAGATAGCGCTCAAGCCCTAGATTGGACATCACCGTGGCGACGATGCCGCCGCCGGCGAGCCGTCCGCGCCGGAGCCAGGACTCGGCGATGACCGCCATGAGCTGATCGCCGTCGATCATCTGACCCTTCTCGTCGACGATGACCACGCGGTCGGCGTCGCCGTCGAGCGCGATGCCGATATCGGCGCGCACCTCGTTGACCTTGCGGATGAGATCGCCAGGCGCGGTCGAGCCGCAGTCCTTGTTGATGTTGAAGCCGTCTGGATCGACCCCGAGCTTCACCACCTCGGCACCAAGCTCCCACAAAGCCTCAGGCGCCACCTTGTAGGCCGCCCCATTGGCGCAATCGATCACCGCCCTGATGCCGTCGAAGCGGAGGTTCTTGGGCAGCGTGCGCTTGGCGAATTCGATATAGCGCTCACGCGCGCTGTCGATGCGGGTCGCCCTGCCGATCTTCTCAGGCGCCGCCAGCAGGTCGGTCATGTCGCCGAGCATCAGCTCCTCGACCTGCAGCTCGGTGTCGTCGGAAAGCTTGTAGCCGTCGGGGCCGAACAGCTTGATGCCGTTATCGGCAAACGGATTGTGCGAGGCCGAGATCATCACGCCGAGATCGGCGCGGAGCGAGCGTGTCAGCATGGCGACGGCAGGAGTGGGCATCGGCCCGAGCAGGAAGACGTCCATGCCCACGGCGGTAAAGCCCGACACCAGCGCCGATTCGATCATGTAGCCCGAGAGCCTGGTGTCCTTGCCGATCACCACGCGATGACGATAGGAGCCGTTGGTGAAAAGCTTGCCTGCGGCCATGCCTACACGCAGGGCCACCTCGGACGTCATGGGTGTGGAATTGGCGCTGCCACGGATTCCATCCGTGCCAAAGAATCTGCGAGCCATGGGCCGATGTCCCCCTAGTCCCCCAAAGGCGCCGCCCGCCTTTTGCGATCAGGTCGGCGTGTCATGGAATTATGCTCCTGCTCTATTCCAGAGCCGTTCACAAAGTGTAAGCAAAAATTACACCCATTCCGCTTGGTGAATCAGGGGTTTAACCCCTTTTTTCCACGACGCAAGCGGATTAGGCGCCTGTCCCGGCGACGCTCGCCCGCCACACGGAGAGCGCCTGGCGCGTCCCTGGCACGTCATGAACGCGCAAAATCTGGGCACCTTGCGCCGCGGCCACAAGGGCGACAGCTAGGGAACCTGGCTCCCGCGACTGCGGTGTTTCGCCGCCTGCCAGCCCTCCGATGAAGCGCTTGCGTGAGGCGCCGACGAGGATAGGCACGCCGAGCCCATGAAGCAGGCTGAGATTGGCGAGGAGCGCAAGAGTATGGTCCATGGTCTTGCCGAAGCCGATTCCGGGGTCTGCAGCGATGCTGGCGCGAGGGATGCCGGCAGCTTCCGCCGCAACGATGCGGCGCTGAAGATATTCGTAGACCTCGAGCACCACGTCGTCGTAGCGGGGATCGAGGTGCATGGTCTTGGGCTCGCCCTTGGCATGCATGAGGATGACGGAAAGCCCGGTGTCGGCCGCCGCGGCTAGGCTGTCCGGGTCGTAGGTCAGTGCCGAGACGTCGTTGAAGATCTTGGCGCCGGCCCTTGCCGCAGCCCGAGCCACGCATGCCTTTCGCGTATCGATGGAGATTGCGGCGTTGAGCCCGGCAAGCCCTTCGAGCACGGGCACCACGCGGCCGAGCTCGTCGCCCTCCTCCACCGGGTCGGAGCCAGGGCGGGTCAACTCGCCCCCGACATCGACGATGTCTGCGCCGGCGGAAGCCAACTCGGCGGCACGGACAATGGCACCTTCCGTCTTGTCGTAGAGGCCACCGTCCGAAAATGAGTCTGGCGTGACATTGACGATGCCCATGATCAGGGGGCGCGTGCAGGCGAGCCCCGCGAAGGGGGGGCGCGGTGCGGCCACGCGCTCGAGCAGAGACGCAAGCTCAGCGTCGTGCGAGGCATGAAGGTCCTTGGCGGTGAGAAGGCGCCGCTCGGTGCTAGCGGGCACGCCCTCGATCAGCTCTGCCGCGGTGAAGGAGATAGGGCCTCCGGCCAAAGGAAGGGCCATGCCCTCCGCCACGGCCTCGGTCGCCGTGTCGCCGTAGAGGAACCCGATCGGCCTGAGGTAGAGCTTCGCATCCGCCATGCCGCCTGCCTTAGCACGTCGAGCCGGTTATGGCAGCGCCGGGTCTCGATTGGAAAGCGGAAGCGGCCTATATTCGCGCAGCAGCGAGCCTGGAGACACCATGTCACCCTACCATGTGAAGGCCGAGTGGGACGCCGAGGCAGAGGTGTGGGTTGCTTATAGCGACGACGTGCCCGGACTTGCCACGGGCGCCGACACCTTTGAGCTTCTGGTCGAGAAGCTGAAGGTTGTGATCCCAGAGCTCCTTGAAGAGAACGGCCTGTTGCCGACCGGCGCCGGTGACGTTCCCTTCGCGATTACTGCCGAGCGCACCGAGCACGCCAAACGCGTCGCCTGATGGCGGACAATTACACGCCACGGGTAAAATCTCTCCTGAGAGAAGCGGGTTGCACCTTCGTTCGGCACGGCAAAGGCGACCACGAAATTTGGCACAGCCCTATTAGTGGTCGCCGATTCATGGTCGACAGCCATATCAAATCGCGGCATTGGGCAAACTACACGCTCAAGCAGGCTGGCCTGCCGAAAGCCTTCTGACCAGAGCGAAGTCAACAGAGAAATGGCCGGGACAAGCCCGGCCATTCACCACATACCAATCCTCGGACCTCAGCTCGTGGGCTGGGGCGCCATGCCGCCAGTGTCGGGCTCGGGCGGCGCCTTCTTGCCGCGGCCTGCGGTAGGAACGGCCGAGGCAGGCGTCGGACGCGGCGAGATATCGGCTGCGAATTCGCGCACCGGCGGCTTGCCCTTGAGCAAGTCCTTGATCTCGTCGCCTGACAGCGTCTCGTATTCGAGCAGCCCGCGCGCGATCAGGTGCAGATCGTCGATATGCTCATCGATGATTTTGCGCGCCTGCTCGTAACCCTCATCGACCAGGCGGTGGATTTCCTCATCGACGATGGTCTGAGTCTCGTCGGACATGTTCTGGGTCCGCGCGATGGAGTGGCCGAGGAAAACCTCCTCCTCGTTGTCGCCATAGGCGAGCGGCCCGAGCTTGTCCGACATGCCGTATTGGGTGACCATGGCGCGCGCCAGCAGCGTCGCCATCTTGATGTCCGAGGAGGCACCGGAGGTGACCTTCTCGTAGCCGAACACCAGTTCCTCTGCCACGCGTCCGCCCATGGCGACAGTGATGTCGGCCTTGAGCTTGGCGCGCGTGTAGGACAGCATGTCGCGCTCGGGCAGGCGCATAACCATGCCGAGCGCGCGCCCGCGCGGAATGATGGTTGCCTTATGCACCGGATCTGACGCCTCCTGATTCAGGGCCACGAGAGCGTGGCCGCCCTCGTGATAGGCGGTCAGCGTCTTCTCCTCCTCGGTCATGACCATGGAGCGGCGCTCGGCGCCCATCATGACCTTGTCCTTGGCGTCCTCGAACTCAAGCTGGGTGACGAGCCGCTTCGACCGTCGCGCGGCAAGCAACGCCGCCTCGTTCACGAGATTGGCGAGATCGGCGCCGGAGAAGCCCGGCGTGCCGCGGGAGATGACGCGCAGATCCACATCGGGAGCGAGCGGCACCTTGCGCACATGTACCTTCAGGATCTTCTCGCGCCCGATGATGTCTGGACGCGGCACCACCACCTGGCGGTCGAACCGACCTGGGCGCAGCAGGGCAGGATCGAGCACGTCGGGACGGTTGGTCGCGGCAATCAGGATGATGCCTTCATTGGCCTCGAAGCCGTCCATCTCGACCAACAGCTGATTGAGCGTCTGCTCGCGCTCGTCGTTGCCGCCGCCGAGGCCTGCGCCACGATGACGGCCGACGGCGTCGATCTCGTCGATGAAGATGATGCAAGGCGCGTTCTTCTTGGCCTGATCGAACATGTCGCGCACGCGTGAGGCGCCGACGCCCACGAACATCTCGACGAAGTCGGAGCCGGAGATGGTGAAGAACGGCACATTGGCCTCGCCGGCAATGGCACGGGCGAGCAGCGTCTTGCCGGTGCCGGGAGGACCGACAAGCAGAGCGCCGCGCGGGATGCGCCCGCCGAGCTTTTGAAACTTCTGCGGATCGCGCAGGAACTCGACGATCTCCTGCAGGTCTTCCTTCGCCTCATCGACGCCGGCGACGTCATCGAAGGTGACGCGGCCATGGCGCTCGGTGAGCAGCTTCGCCTTGGACTTGCCGAAGCCCATGGCCCTGCCGCCGCCGGACTGCATCTGGCGCATGAAGAAGATCCACACGGCGATGAGCAGCAGCATGGGGAACCACGACACGAGCACGCCGAGCAGCGACGGCACGTCGTCCTCTGACGGCTTGGCGGTGATCTTCACGCCCTTCTTGTTCAGCCTGTCGACGAGACCGGGATCGTTCGGCGCATAGGTCTGGAAATTGCGGCCGTCGGAATAGTGGCCGGTGATCTGATTGCCCGCGATGGTCACGTCCTGCACGCTGCCGCCGTCGACGTCGGCGAGCAGCTGCGAGAAGCTGATCTCATTGCCGCGGACATGGACGCCCGGGCTCTGGAACAGATTGAACAGAGCCACCAGCAAGAGGCCGATGAAAACCCAGATGGCGAAGTTGCGAAAATTCGAATTCATGACGACCCTGGTTGAACCGCAGCGATTAAGACCCCGGCACCGGTATCGCCGGCACTTGGCCCTCGCTGGCGGACCCTCACTAACCTATAGGATTTCTTAACATAGGTGGGAACGAACCCATTTCCAAGTAAAGCTAGCCTAAAGAAGTACACGCTTCCTCAACGCCATTCCTCAAATGCGGCGCGTTGAGGGCGCATTGACGAAACGCGCCCTGAAACCAACAGCTGCCTCGCCGTCGCCATCGGAGCCAGACCCCAGGCGAGGCAGCACGATGGTTCCCCGTTCAAGGCACGCCGGAAGCGTGGCGCCTGCGAAGCGTGGCAGCCCCGCAAGCCAAGGGGACGAGGCACGAAGGTCGCGCCAGCGCGCTTCGCCGAGCGCGCCGACGGTGACCGGCGCCCTCGCGCTTGCCTCAAGCTCGACCCTGAATCGGTTGTCCCACAAAGCGCGTTCCCCTGGAGCAAGCTGCAGCGTGGGAAGCCCAGTCCCCCTCGTCTCACGGAAGACGCCGAGACGTTCACTAACGGGCTGCAGACGGCAGCCGCCGAGGGTGTGCGCGGCCTTCGGGCACTCGACGAGGCTTGCAAGCAGCGCCTCGAGCTTGGCAAGCCTGAGCGGCGTCTCGCGGCCGCCGACGGCATTCACCGCACGCGCAAGCACGCGGAGCGCGATTTCCGCAGGGAGAGCGACAAGCGCGTCGCGGGCGATCAGGCAGTAGCCCGCTTCGCTCATGGCGCCATGCTCGGCGAGGAACGCGTCCGCGGCGTGGTCGAGTGCCGCCCGCGCCCGCCTCAGCCGCTGCGCCGAGCGCGCGAGCGCCTCAGGCGTCAATCCGAGTTTTTCCAGCGCATCGCTGCAAGCGCGCATCCTCGCGCGCTCGAATCGCTGATCGCGGTTGCTCGGATCCTCCACCCAAGCGATGCCGGCCTCGGTCAGCGTGGCGGCAAGCCGCGCTTTGGGAATGTCGAGCAGCGGACGAAGCACGGCGACGCCGGACCACGCGCTTTCCTCAGGGATGGCCGCAAGCCCGTCGAGCCCGCTGCCGCGCTTTAAGCGCATGAGAAACGTCTCGGCCTGATCGTCGAGATGATGCGCGGTGACCAGCGCCGGGATGTCATGAGCCTGGCAATAGGCTGCCATGAGGTCGTAGCGCGCAGCCCGCGCGCGCTCTTGCAAACCTCCGCTTTGCCGTCCGTCGCGCCTCCAGGTGAGGAGAGCATGAGGCAAGCCGAGGCTTGCGGCACTCGCCGCGACCATCGCGGCTTCCTCGCGCGTGCCGGCACGGAGCCCATGATCGACGGTGAGAATCGTTAGCTGAGGTTTCGGCTCGCGTTCGGTGCGCCAGCGCGCGATGAGGTGGGTGAGCGCCATGCTGTCCGCACCACCAGACACCGCAAGCGCGAGCCTGGGGAAGCGGATGAGGGAGGCGAAGGCGACACGTGCCTCGCCCCATGAAATTGGCGTCGCCATAGGCAACCTGCTTTACGCGCCTCGATCCTGCACGGCGGAAGGCTCAGCCGGAGCGCTGCCCTGACGCCCGGGGAGCTCCGGCAGCGGATCGTCGCCCTGAGGCGGCGGCGGCAGCGCCTCATCGCCTTGCGGCGGCGCGAGCGGCTGCGGCGCACCTGCCCCACCAAGCTTGGCCTCGAGCGCGCCGAGCTGCTGCGTCATCAGCTCGATCTGGCTCGTCAGCGCGCCGATCTGCGTCTCGAGCGAATCGACCCTGGCGGTGAGACCTGCGGCATTGCCGACACTCTGGCCTGCACCGCCGCCCGCACTTTCCTGCGGTAGCGTCACATCCGGCTTTGCCTTCACCAGCGATTCGAGCGCGGCCACCATGGCTTGGAGATCGGCGATCTGCTGCTCCAGCCGCCCGATTCGGTCCGGCGGCGCTGCGGGCGCTGAGGCCTGAGCCGGCGGCGCCTGCTGCGGCTCGGCCTGCGGCACGTCCTGTTGGGCGAGAGCCGGGCCAGCGCCAAGCAGAAGCAGAAGCGTCCCTTCCGCCAATAGTGTCGCCAAGCGCGGTCGCTTGCGCTCAATCGAAGTCGAAAAGGTCACGGGGTTCAGCCTTGTCAGAAGCTTCGCTCGGGTCGCGCGCACTATAGCGGCCAACGGCCGCCCGCAACACGGTTCATTTGCTTCCGCTTTTAGGGCCAAACTGTGATTGGCCAAAGGCTAGTAGCTCGCCATCGCCCCGTTGTTGAGCACCGTCTGGGCCCGGCGATTCTGCGACCAGCACGAGATGTCGTCACACACCGCGATCGGCCGCTCCTTGCCGTAGGAGATGGTGCGGATGCGGCTTGCGCTCACCCCCTGCTGGGCAAGATATCCCCTCACCGCGGTCGCCCGTCGGGCACCCAGCGCGATGTTGTATTCGCGCGTGCCGCGCTCATCCGCGTGGCCTTCGATGGTGACCGTGTATTGCGGATATTGGTTAAGCCAGACCGCCTGCTTCTGCAGGATGCCTTGCGCCTCTCCGGTCAGAGACGAGCTGTCGACCTCGAAACGGACGACGTCGCCGACATTTGATGTGAAATCCTGAGCTGTTCCCGGCGCCGCGCTACCGACGGAACCGACGCCATATTCCTTTGGCGGCAACTGATTTCGCGAACACGCCGCAAGGACAATGGCAACAGCGAGAACGCCCGCAATCTTGCAGGCGCGGTTAACCCCACCATTCAACCGCATAATTTGGTTACTCCCGCTAGCCGCTTTTTAGGAATCGTTAGGTGCAAACCCTTAACGAACCCCTATGCCCCGAAATTGTCAGGAGCTTGGCTAGCGCGAGCAACACGCCCTGTCGAACAGGGTAGCCTAGAAAATGGAAGGGATGCCTGGGGCGCCGCAGCTATGCTTCGACGTCCCGGCATCCAGATCCATAATTGCGGAAGATGATCCCCCCTCCGCCCCAAATCTTGTGTTTCGTGCGCGTTAGACGCGAACGACCTGCTCGACCACGACGTCGGCTGAACCGAGCTTCAGGGGCTCTTGCGTTACAGCCTTCTCATGATGGAAACAGCCGCCCAGCGCAACGGCGGCAGCCACGATCGTGGCGACGACGATAACGCCCTTTAAACCCTGCATGGTCTTCTCTCCTTTGGTTAAACGGCAAGTGCCGTTTTTGCATGTACCGGTGCGGCGCTTTCAGATCAAGATCGGACTGCTGTCCAGCGACCGTTTTGTCGGTCATTGATGCCAAAATGCCACGCCGAATCCGAACCCCGATGCCCAGTCAAGCTACAAGGCGAAAAGAGCCTGATCAAGTATAGTTAACATAAGAATAACAGGCGTTTCGCCCTGGGACTGAGGCCACGACGAGAGCCGTTTTTGAGGCCGATTCTGAGATGATTTTCGGCTAGTTGATCAGCGGCGACCAGGCCGGATCGGAGCCGAAGGACGGGGTGGCGACGAGGCGCTCGTTATAGCCCGTGAGGTCGATGGAAAAGAGCCTCGGACCGCCTGCTGCGCCGGGCGACTCTCTGAAGAACATCAGTACTCTGCCATTCGGCGCCCAAGTAGGTCCCTCGTTGTGGAATCCCTCGGTCAGGACTCGCTCGCCGGAGCCGTCTGGCTTCATCACGCCGATGAGGAATTGTCCGCCCGCCTGCTTGGTGAAGGCGATGAGATCGCCACGGGGCGACCATACCGGCGTCGAATAGCTGCCGCTGCCGGAGCTGATGCGGTGCTGATTGGAGCCATTGGCGTTCATCACGTAGATCTGCTGCGACCCGTCGCGGTCGCTTTGGAACACGACCTGGCGGCCGTCCGGCGAATAGCAGGGCGAGGTGTTGATCGCCTGGCTGTTGGTGAGCTGCGTGGTGCGCCGGCTGCGCAGGTCCATGGCGTAGATGTTCGCGGCACCGCCCTGCTCGAGGCTCATGACGATTCGCTGTCCGTCCGGCGAGAAGCGCGGCGCGAAGGTCATGCCGGGAAAGGTTCCGACGATCTCCTTCTGCCCCGTCTCGATGTTGAGCAGATAGACCTTGGGGTCGTCGCCGGCGAAAGACATGTAGGTGATCTCTTGCGTCGACGGACTGAACCGCGGCGTGAGCACCAGGTCCTTTCCGGTGGTCAGCAACCGCACGTTGTAGCCGTCCTGATCCATGATGGCGAGGCGTTTGACGCGCTTGTTCTTGGGTCCCGACTCATCGACGAACACGACGCGCGTGTCGAAGTATCCCTTCTCTCCGGTGATCCGCTCATAGATCACGTCGGCGATGATGTGACCGACACGGCGCGCGTCCCTCGCCCGCGTGAAGAACTGCTCGCCGGCGAGCTGCTTGCCGGAAAGCACGTCCCAGAGGCGAAACTCAGCCCGTAACTTGCCGTCACTATTGCCTATTCTGCCAACGACCAGCGCCTGCGCGTTGATCGGCCGCCAGTCCTCGAAGCGCGGCGCGCGCGCGACATCGAGTCCCTTCTCGATGAACGCTGCCGGATCGATCGGCAGGAACAGACCCGAAGATTTGAGATCGTTAGACACCACGTCGGAAATCTCGCGCGCTGCCTTGGCATCGATCGAGCCGTCGCCCGCGAAATCTGGAATGGCGATCGGCATCGGCTGGATGTTGCCTTGCGTGATATTGAGCTCAACCACCGCGTGTGCCGGCGTCAAGCCGGCGCTCATGCCCGCGAGCGCGCTGAGAAGCACAAAAACAAATCGGCAGGCACGTCGGGATGTCGATGGAAATTTGAGGTCGTTCATGGCTATCGAATCGCTCATGCGATGTGGCAGCTAACCGCTCCCATACATCTGTCTTGGGTCGAAATTGAGGATCATGTCGCGCCACACGGCGTACTTCTCGGGCGGCAGCTCGTATGGCTGGCACTGGTACACCGCGCGCACGGCACTGTCGGCGGCAGCCTGGAAGAAGGGCGAGAAGCCGCTATTGGCGACAGTCGGATAGCCGATCAGGCTGCCGTCTTCGTTCAGCTGCAGCCTGAGCTTGACGATGATGGCGTCGGCGCCGAGACCGCCGGGCGGCGGGTTCCAGCATTGCGCGATCTTGGCCCTGAGCGCGTCGATCTCGTTGACCGCCATGGTCATTTGCGTGCCGCTCGACTGCCCCTTCACTTTTTTCCGCGGCGTGTCAGGAGGAGCATTCTCGGTTCTCGCTTCTCTCGCCGCATCTGGAACCTTGTTGAGCAGCGCCGCCATGCGATCGACGTTGACGTCGCGCTTCTTCTCGGCCTGCGGCGCGGGCTTCGGCTTCGGCTTGGCCTTGGGCTTCTCGGGCTTGGCTTCAGCCTTCTTGGGCAGAGGCTCCTTCTTCGCCTCCGCTTCCTTCGGCTTTTCCACCTTCTCGGGCTTTGGCTCAGGCTTCTCTTCCGCCTTCTCCTGCGGAGCAGGCGGAGGAGGAGGCACGGCTTCGGCCTTCGGCGGCTTGGGCGGCTCCTTCTCGGTCACCGCCTTCGGCTTCGGCTCTTCCGGCTTAGGCGCGAGCGGCGCCTCGTCCTTCTCGTCCACCATGCCTGCCTTGATCTTGGTGAACTCCGACGGCGTGACGATGTCGATGGGCACGTCCTCGATCTTCGGCGCGTCGAGCGCGCGCCCTGCGGGGAACACCACCAAGACCCACAGCAGAATCGCGAGATGCAGCGCGATGGAGATGAAGGCGCTCTTGCGCACCATTGGCTCCTTATTGCGGCTTCTCTTCGAGATCGGAGATGAGCGCGATGCGGCGAAAGCCGGCAGCGCTGATTGTCCCCATCACCCTCATGACGACGCCGTAATTCACCCGGCGGTCGCCGCGCACGAAAATGCGCTCGTCGTACCCGTTCTTGGCGATAGCAGTGAGTTTGGGCACAATTTCGTCGATTTGAAGTTCAGTTTCTTGCAGGAAAATCTTCCCTTCCGGATCGACGGAGATGGTGAGCGGTTCCTTGTCGCCTTCGAGCTGCTTCGCCTCCGACTTCGGCAACTCGATCGGCACGCCGACCGTGAGCAGCGGCGCCGTCACCATGAAGATGATCAGAAGCACGAGCATGACGTCGACCATCGGCGTCACGTTGATCTCGCTCATCGGCCGCGCCGAGCGACGCCTTGCGCGCCTGCTGCTCAGCGCTCCGCCCGGTTGAAGTCCGCCGCCCATCGTGCCCGCTCCTCTAGACCGTGGTCTTGTCGATCTGGCGCGACAGGATGGCCGCGAACTCGTCGGCAAAACCTTCCAGGCGGGCCGCGTGCCGGGCCACTTCGCTATTGAATTTGTTATAGAAAATGACCGCTGGGATAGCGGCTAGCAGGCCAAGCGCGGTGGCGAACAAAGCCTCGGCGATGCCTGGCGCCACCACCGCGAGATTGGTGTTCTTGCTCACGGCGATGGCCTGAAAGCTCGTCATGATTCCCCACACCGTGCCGAACAGTCCGACAAATGGCGCGGTCGATCCGACGGTGGCAAGGAACGTGAGCCGGCGTTCGAGACGCTCGACCTCGCGGCTGATGGTGACGTCCATCACCTTCTGCACCCGAAGCTGCGTGCCCGGCGACAGCTTGAGCTCGCTGCTCCGCGTCCATTCGCGCATGCCGGCGACGAACAGCGCGGCCATGCCGGTGTTCCGCCGCTGACTGAGGGCTTGATAGAGCTCGACCAGCGACTGCCCCGACCAGAACACCTGCTCGAACTTGTCGGTTTCTTTTCGCGTCTTGGCGAACAGGAAAAATTTCTCGAGGATGATCGCCCAGCTCCACACCGACGCGGCAAGGAGGCCGATCATCACGATCTTGACGACGATGTGAGCGTTGCGGAACAGCTCCCAGATCGAGAGATCGACGGCAATGTCCGGCGGGGTCATGACGGCCTCGTGGCGCGAGCTCCAAAGCGTCTCTCTCGGGCTTATCGCCTGGTCGAAACGGCAGCTGCCCGCCGGGCCACAATGGCCCTCGGGCTAAAGACGAACATCGCCGGAGAGAGCGCCGCCTCTTGCTAGGGGCGGGACCTTACCCGAGCGAATGTGACTAAACTTGGACCTATTAACCGTTAGCGGCCCGCGCCTGCCCCCCGCCCGAGGCCCGGCAAATCCGGCTGTACAGAGATACCCTTACGCGCGCTGGTTAACGAACCGTTCAAGCGCGCTGCGAATAAGCGCGCCAATTCGCTGCGGCTTGCCCGAGGAGGAGACGAGCACGACGGTAACGCGCGCGCGGGCGACCACGGTCTCTCCGCGCCGAACCTCTTGGGCGAGGACCAGCGACGCGCCGCCGATATGCGCGCAGCGCGTCACCACTTCGAGCACCTCATCGACCTGCGCCGGCTTCAGATAATCGATCTCGATATGACGCACGACGAACACGCCGGGCTCGCCCATTTTGGCGGCGGCGAGGCTCTGATGGTCGATGCCGAGCAGCCTGATGAAGTCGGAGCGGCCGCGCTCGCAGAATTTCAGGTAATTGGCGTGATAGACGTGGCCGGCGAAGTCAGTGTCCTCGTAATAGACGCGGATCGGCAAGATGTGGGTCTCGCCTTCGATCCGCCCGGCAAGATCAGGCCACTTGCTCATAGTCCCCTCCCCCTTTGCAGGGCAGGGGAGAATGCTGCGGCAAGGTTCATCTGGTGTCGCTGACTCAGCCGGTACGCGCCAAGGGTGGCGAAGGTTTCGGAACCTCCTGCCGCCACGCCTTGGCGGCTTCAATCCAAGATTCGATTGCCTCCTGAACGTTTCTCAGCGCCTCCTCGGGCGTCTCACCATCCGACATGCAACCGGGAAGGTCGGGGACGATGGCGAGATAGCCGCCTCCGTCGCTTTCCGCCAGCCGTTCGATCCTAACGGAGTATTCGAGTTTCATGAGCCATCTCCATAGGCGTCTATATAGCGCACGAGCTTACGGATGTAGACGGGCTTGATCGGCCTTCGGGCTGGGATGGTCAGTATTTCGCGAGCGTCAGGGTGTTTGGCATGACAATGGGATGTTCCTTTGCCCGCGCGAAACAGCAAGCCATGTTCGCGGCACACCCTTTCCACGTCCTCGATGCGCCAATCGGCCGCCGGGTTCCGGCGCATTCGCTCCAGCAGATCGGACGCCATTACTCCTTGGGGTCCTGACCAAACATCGCATACTGACCGTTGCTCGACGGGCTTGGCGCTGGCAGCCCAAGATGGGCGAAGGCGCTCTGCGTGAGCACGCGGCCGCGCGGGGTGCGCGCGATGAAGCCCTGCTGCAGCAGATAAGGCTCGATGATCTCCTCGATGGCATCGCGCGGCTCCGACAGCGCCGCGGCAAGTGTCTCGATGCCGACCGGACCGCCTCCGTAATTGACGGCGATGCAGCGCAAATAGCGATGATCGAGCGCATCCAATCCGCAATTGTCCACTTCGAGCTGAGCGAGCGCGCGGTCGGCGATCTTCGCGTCCACCGACACCGCACCGTCGACCGACGCGAAATCGCGCACGCGGCGAAGCAGGCGCCCCGCGACCCGCGGCGTGCCGCGCGCGCGCCGCGCGATCTCGTGTGCGCCCTCTGGTGTCAGCGGCAGAGCGAGCAGTCGCGCCCCGCGCCGCACGATCTCCTCGAGCTCGGGCACGCCGTAGAAATCGAGCCTGATCGGAATGCCGAAGCGCTCCCTGAGCGGCGTGGTCAGGAGGCCGGTGCGCGTGGTGGCGCCTACAAGCGTGAAGCGGGCAAGGTCGATGCGCACCGAGCGTGCCGCAGGTCCCTCGCCGATGATGAGATCGAGCTGGAAGTCCTCCATGGCCGGATAAAGGATTTCCTCGACCGCAGGGGCGAGCCGATGGATCTCGTCGATGAACAACACGTCGCGGTCTTCGAGATTGGTGAGCAGGGCCGCGAGGTCGCCCGCCTTGGCGATCACCGGACCAGACGTCGCGCGGAAATTCACCCCGAGCTCCCGCGCTACGATCTGGGCGAGCGTGGTCTTGCCGAGGCCTGGGGGGCCTGCGAACAGCACATGGTCGAGCGCCTCACGCCGGCCGCGCGCCGCCTCGATGAACACCTTGAGATTGGAACAGACTTTTTGCTGGCCGATGAACTCGCTCAAGGTCTGCGGGCGGAGCGATGTCTCCCCATGGTCCTCGTCGCGCCGCGCCGCTGCCAGCATCCGCTCAGCCATTTCAACGCGCTCCGGTCAAATTGCAGAGACGCGCAACAGGCCCCATCCCTCCCCTTGATGGGGAGGGTGGCCGGCAGCTTGCTGCCGGCCGGGTGGGGTGAGTGCCCCTGAGATCGAAGGACTTCCCCCCACCCGGCGCGCTTCCAGCGCGCCGACCTCCCCACAAGGGGGAGGTATGAGAGTAAGCCGCAGCGCTCAGGCTGAACTCGACAATCATTGCGCAAGCTCCCTAAGTCCGAGGCGGATCAGCTCCTCGGTGCGCGCCTCGCGCCCTGCCTTGCCGACGGCGAGCGATACGGCCGCGGCGGCCTGAGCATGGCCATAGCCGAGATTGGTCAGCGCCGACACTGCGTCGCGCGCCGACGCACCTTCAGGAATGATCGCAATGGGTGTCACGCCGCCGCCCGGGCTGATCGCCGGCGCCAGCGACGGCATCTTGTCTTTCAGCTCAGCCACGATGCGGGCGGCGACCTTCGGCCCCACGCCCGGCGCGCGTGCCACCATGTTCTTGTCCTGCAGCGCCACGGCATTGGCGAGGTCCGCGGCGTCGAGCGTGCCGAGCACGGCGAGCGCCACCTTGGCGCCGACCCCCTGCACCGTCTGCAGCGCCCTGAACCACGCGCGCTCATGCTCGGTGGCGAAGCCGTACAATCTGATCGAGTCCTCGCGCATATGCGTGTCGATGGCGAGCGTCACGGTCTCGCCGACGGCAGGAAGCGACGCGAGCGTCCGCGCGGCGCAGGTCACCTCATAGCCGACGCCGTTCACATCGACGATGAGGGTGGAAGGCCCGACCTCGTCGAGGCGCCCGGTGAGCTTGCCGATCATGGCGCGCCCCTCGCCGCGAGCGCAATCGCCGCCTCAAGCCGTCGCCAGGTCCGGCAATGGGCGTGGGTGATGGCGATGGCGAGGGCGTCGGCGGCATCGGCGCTGTCTGGCGCTGCGCGCGGCAGAAGCCGCGCCACCATGGCCCTGATCTGAACCTTGTCGCCATGGCCCGCCCCGACCACGGTCTTCTTGACGGCGTTCGGCGCATATTCGGCGATGGAGACGCCGGAAAGCGCCGGCACCAGCATGGCGATGCCCCTCGCCTGGCCGAGCTTCAGCGTGGCTGAGGCATCGCGGTTGACGAAGGTTTGCTCGATGGCGGCTTCCACCGGCGAGAGGCGCGCGAGCACCTCCTGGAGCCCGTCGAACAACTGGCGGAGCCTGACCCCGAGCGCTGCCCCATCGTCCGAGCAGACCGAGCCGCAGGCGACGTAAGCCAGCCTGACCCCGTCGGAATCAATGATTCCCCACCCCGTCCGGCGCAGCCCCGGGTCGATGCCGATGATGCGAATCGCTTCGCCAACCATGCTCACGTGATATCACGACCTGGGCTCAGCGACGACGCCTCGCGGCCGTCAGCGGCGGATCCAGAGGCCGATATGATCCTCCGGCACGGTGGAGAACTCCATCCAGCGGTAATCGGCGTCGATCACCTGCATGATCGCCTGCCAGGCCTCGACGTTCTTGCTTTCGCGGACGGACCAGACGACGTAGCGGACATCGTGATCGGTCAGAAAGCGCGCCGCGTCGAGAAGCGTACCGGCATAGAAGCTCTCGATCTTGGCGACGAGCGGAGGTAGCTCCGGTAGATCCTTCTTCCACACTTCGAGGACGTAGGGGAGCCCGACGAGGTTAGGTTTCTGCGCGAAGCTGCCATAGATGCCGGTGTCGCGCGGAAACGCGTCGTAGATCTTTTCCAGCACGATCCCCGGCGGAGCGTCGGTGAGGGTGCGCAGCATCCGGCCGTTTCCGCGATCTTGCGCGTAGAAGCCCGTGCCGTCGATGTTGCCGGCGAAGGCGTGCGAGCGAAACACGAGATAGCGGCCTGCGTCGACCGCAAAGACCGAGATAAGCACGAGCACGGAAGCGGCCACGATGCGGCCCACCCGGTTCGTCCCCGCAAGCAGCGCGGCAGAGAGCGAAAAGACGCCGCCGGTGAAGATCCAGCCCCACCACTTCAGCGCCGGATTGAACCTGAGAAAATCGTCGCGGTAGGTGCCGTCAGGCGCATTGAAAAATTCGGCGAAGAGGAGAAGCGCGAGAAACAGCACTGCCAGGAACCCTGCGAAGGATCGCGTGAGGCCGGCAAGCGCCACGGCAAGCGCGAGGACCAGCAACGGCCACCACACCATCAGGAACTGCACGATTGGCGCGTGCGTCTCGGCGGTGACGAGGTCCATCTGCATGTGCCCGCTTGCCGCGCCGAGGCCTGCGAGAAAGGGCAGAAGCAGAAACACGCCGGCCGCAGCACCGGCGCCGATCGAGAGCAGATGCCATTCGCCAGAGTTGCGCCGGTCCCACAGCGTCCAGGCACCGACCAGCGCCGCCTGGAGTGGAAACACCCAGGCGTGGCAAGAGAGCGCGAGCGGCACCGTGAGACCGAGGACGAAATCGAGCCGCGTCCGGACGGCCTGCGACGAGCGCGGGATAGCCGCCATGATGCTGAGCGCCAGGAACTGCAGCAGAAAGCCCGACAGCACCGCGTGGTAGCCGCCGATCGCATATTGATAGCCGAAGGTCTCGATCGGCAGCCGCACCGAATGCGGCACTTCGCCGAAAGCAGATTGCCAGGTCGGCGACGCGAGCGAGGTGTCGAAATAGCCGAGGAAACGCGAATTGAAGATCAGCGCGTCGACGGCCGAGGTGTAGCTGAGAAAGTCGGCTGAAGGCGCAGACTTGATCACGTGCAGCAGCGGCGAGAGTCCTGTTCCGCCGACGGCGAGCGCCACCATCGAGAGGAGCTTGCCTCCAAGCCGCACGCGGAGAAGCGTGAGGAACTCCCAAGCGAGGCCAAGAACCAGAGCCGGAAGGATGATCGACGCCAAAGTGAAGCTCGCACCGGGGCCTAGGCCGAAGATGCGGCCGAGCAGTGCCGCGCAGTAATGCTGGAACGTGTAGTAGTAGTCGAGCCGCTGGTAAGGCAGCCAATAATCGACCGGCGGCAGTTTCGTTCCGGCGAGATAGTTCGCGACGAAATGAAAATCGGTGAGGCGGTCGTTGTCCTCGACGATCTCGGGAAACGACAATCGCCATAGGGCGCCATAGAGCAGCGCACAGAGAAAGACGATCTCGCTCGTCCTGAATGTCTCGTCGGAGAACCACGCCCGCTCGCACCAGATCACGGACAGAGACAGCGCCGTCAGCGGCAAGAAGAGAGGGTAGAGAGGGCCGAGCCCGACGAAATGCTCGAGCGAGAAAAGGGCGAGGCAAACGCCGAGGATACCTGTCGCGCGCGCGATCGCCGGAAATGGAATGTAGCGAACAACGAGCAGCGTCAACGCCGCGATGTTGACGAGGATGGCGGCGGCAAGCCCGAGCACGTAAATCGTCCCAATCATCGCCCGCGCCGATCCTCAGTGCCCCGGCAGGTTCGATAGCTCTCCGACGAGCCTGGCACTCCCGTCAAGCCGCTGCGAGATCGGTTAAATCCGGACGGCGTTGGCGAACAGCTCATCGCCCCACTGATAGAGCGGCCGCTTGAAGTCTGATTCGGTATGGATGGCCTGGCCTTTGCGCTCGGTCCATTTCTTCCCGTAGGTCTCGAGGCGCGGTTTGCTCCAGCCGTAGCCTGAAACGGACGCTTACTCTCGTAGACGCCAGCGCTCCTGCCAAAACGTCCAGCCCGCGGGAAGTGCCAAGCTACTGCAACCCTGTTGCCGTAACGCAACTTCAAGTTATATATCTGGATTTACCACACGCAAAAGGCGTGACAAGGCAATATTTCCGTATTAGTTAAGTGAAAGGATTGAATTCATGAGTTTTAACTTCGCGCCGGGCTATGAAGCCTTCGCGAACGAGGAGCACTTTCGTGTCTATACCAAGCGTTGAAGAACTTACAAGTCCCATATCTGCTCAACTCATTGCGTCAATACGGAGACAAGGGCGGATAAACCTTAGAGATTCCGAATTAATGCAGAAAAAACCTACAGAGATAGGTTTCTTATCGCATCGGGAGTGGGGACAAATTCTCGCAACCACTCAGAGTGCGATCTACGAAGACCTCCACTTCGGTCGTTTTTATAAGAAATATCAAATAGATGAGCCCTTCATCGATAAATCGTTGCAGGCTCAACTGGTGATAACTCCAGGCCGATGGGCAGCAAACGTAAGGGAAGCCTTGGAACCACCCGGCCCTGGGACAGGCGTGGTCTAGCGCCTCGCGCAAAGGGCGCTGAAAGTTCGGGGGGCACTCATGGCTTTGGACCCAAAGGTGAGCCGCCTGACGGCTCGGATTGCACTGGCTGGACTGGTTTCAATGGTGGCGTTCTTGCCATCGCGCCAGGCTGTCGCCCAGGCAGTGCCCGTGCCTAGCCCTTACACCATCTTCTCGAAGGAGAATTTCGAGTCGCTCTGCCTCAACACTACGCCGCGCATAGTCAGCCGCTATGCCTTAGCAGAGTTGGTGGTTCACGAACTGAGCATTCCGCTCGACCTGCTGAAAGCAGCAAATCCCAACGGAAAGCCGGGCGGTGGCTCGGCCGATACGCCGGTCCCGCCGTCAAATTACATCTACGTTCTGACCAGCACCACGCCGTTCGGCGAAAATTCGCCGCCGCCTGCGGACATGCAAGAGCAAGCCAAAAGAAAACTCGCCGCCAAGAAAATCGATACGATGCGCGGGGTGCTGCAAACCTGGTCGCAAGCCGGCGGAAGCGAAAACTATCGAATTCAATCGAGCCGCCCAGGCCCAGTGTATTTCAATGAATTTTTTATTGAGAATAGTCCGATCCAGATCGTCTGCGTCGAAAAGAAGAAGAAGCCGGGCGAGCCACCGCAGATCGCGCAAGCTCCAGCGCCGAAAAACTGGGGCGCCAATATCATCGTTCGCAAAGCGGTGAAGGATATTCCAATCCCGGCGGATAAGATCGAGAAGGCCAACGCGGCAATCTTTTCGTACACGCAGAACAACGAGGACGACAGCAGGTCCTACACGATCGATGGGCTGATCGGCGTCACCATCGCTGGGACCGGGGCCAATTCAGCGGAGAGGGCGGCTGCGGCCAGGAAGTACGGAACGCTACAACCCTATTATTGGGCGAAGCTTACACCTTACGTCTACGGCAAACGCTACAACCGGACGCCTGACTCTCCGTCAAACAAGGATATCGATCTCGTCCAGCCGGGCATCGTGGGCAGTTTGACCTGGGTCAGCGCTAGCGGCGGGTTTGCGTTCGACCTCCTTGGCGATGCGAGCCACACCAACGACATCGCTCAGGACGCCTCGATCTACAACGCGGCTTTGACGTTTTCGCCGAGTATCCAGATCGGAAACACGATTCTGTTCAATGCGCCCGCTGTTCTTCGGCCCTATCGGCATGCGTCCGAATCTCGGATTCATCCTGCGCGACTTTTATATCGAGGACGCCGGCATCAGCCCGCAATTCCAGGACAAGACCTCGTTCCTGAGCTACGGCGCTGACATGCAACTCAAGTTTTTTCTGATCACCAAGCTCAGATACCTAGCGGCATTGGAAGCGAGATTGCGCTACCTCTATCTCGCCAACACCAATGGCGTCGTGGACATACCGAGGTTTGAGGCAGGGCTTTCGTTTTCGCCGGCGGGTCTGACCAACGTCACTCTCGATCTCGAATATGTCGATGGCCGTGACGAGAACACTTTGCAAGACGAGAACCGCTGGACGGCGGGAGTCGGCGTCCGCTTCTGACCGACTGACGAATAGATCAGGGATCTCTTAAATCCGGACGGCGTTGGCGAACAGCTCATCGCCCCACTGATAGAGCGGCCGCTTGAAGTCCAATTCGGTGTGGATCGCCTGGCCTTTGCGCTCGGTCCATTTCTTCCCGTAGGTCTCGAACGGGAAGTGGCGGATGTAGTAGTCGCAAGTCTCCTCCCAGTGATCGACCGAGAGCGACTTGCCGTAGTGCTGGCAATGGAGCTCGATCTTGACGTTGCTCATGCCGCCTGGCGTCCGGCCGTGGCCTTCAGCGAAATGAATATCCGGGCGGTTCCGCCACAGCATCAGGATGTCCCGCTGCTCGGGTCCATAGAAGCGGCGGAAGTGGAGCAGCGGAAGCTCTGGCCGGTAAGGCGCGTAATCCTCAGGCGTCATATAGGCGTCGAACAATTTCACCCGCACTGCGTCGGAGGCGTCCGCCTCGAGCCGTGCAACGAAGCTCCGCAAGTTTCCAGTCACGCGCTCGTCCGGGTCGAAACAGAACATCCAATCATGCGGAAGCTCTGCCCGCGCCATGTCGAGCAGGAGACCGCGATGTCTCCCTTCGGCGCGCTTGCGCGCCTCGACGTCTGCCTCCCACGACCGATTGGCGACGATCAGCGCGACCTTCGGATGCTTGCGCAGGATATCGACGGTGTCGTCGTTGCTCGCATCGTCATAGGCGACGATGGCGTCAACCTGGTCGGCGAGATAGTCGAGCGTGTCGGTCAGGAGCAGCGCCTCGTTGCGCATGCGCGTCATGCCGACGATGAGGTGCTTCTTCCCAAGCAGCGCTTCATTGCCCTTGATGACCTGCTCGGAGTTCGCGGAGCTGCCAGTTGGACGCGGGCGCCGCCATGTCGCGCGAGCCCGAGGTCAGAACCCAAAGCGGGCGAAGAGCGCCGCGATCCAGATCAGCGCCGCAAGCGCAATGGCGAAGAACACCGCCGCAGAGCCGAGATCCTTGGTCACGCGGATCGCTGCGTGCAATTCGGGCTGCACGTGATTGCACAGCCGCTCGATGGCGGTGTTGAGAAACTCGACCGCGAGCAGAAACAAGAGGCTCCCGATCAGCGCCACCCAAATCCACAGATTGGTGGCGATGAGAAAGGACAGCGGAACGGCGATCAAGGCGATCGCGACTTCCTGCTTGATCGCGGCTTCGGTGCCGAGGCCTTCGCGCAAGCCCCCGACCGTGTTCCACAACGCCGCCCAGATGCGGGCGATGCCGCCGCGACCCGGCAGAGCCGCCTGCTCGCGGAGGTGCTTGTACTCGGCCCTCTTCGAAGGGTGCTGCGGTTTCATGTTGACGCTCGCGCTCAAGCGGCCGTCAGCCGCCGCAGCACGTCCTCCGCCACATCGAAATTGGCGTAGACCTGCTGCACGTCGTCCAACTCTTCCAGCGCGTCGATCATGCGCAACAACTTCTGTCCGGTCTCCTCGTCGATCGGCACCTCCGACTTCGGGCGCCACATGATCTGCACGCTGCGCGGCTCACCGAAGCGTGCCTCGAGCGCCTTGGCCACTTGATGCAGCTGATCCGGATTGCAGTAGACGACGTGGCCGTCGGCGCTCGATTCGCAGTCGTCGGCGCCTGCGTCGATCGCGGCCTCCAGCATCTGATCCGCCGTGGCCTTGGCGGCATCGAATTCGATGGCGCCGAGCCTGTCGAAATTGAAGGACACGGCGCCGGTCTCGCCGAGATTGCCGCCGAACTTGGTGAAGATCGAGCGCACTTCGCTTGCCGTGCGGTTGCGATTGTCGGTGAGCGCCTCGACGATCACGCCGACACCGCCGGCGCCGAAGCCCTCGTAGCGCACCTCCTCGTAATTGGCGCCGCCTGCCTCCTGGCTCTTCTTGATGGCGCGCTCGATATTGTCCTTCGGCATGTTCTGGGCGCGAGCGGCCACGACCGCGGTCCTGAGCCGCGGGTTCATGGCGGGATCCGGCAGGCCCATCCTGGCCGCCGCGGTGATCTCACGGCCGAGCTTGGAAAAGAGCTTCGAGCGCTTCTTGTCCTGGGCGCCCTTGCGGAACTGGATGTTCTTGAATTTCGAATGGCCAGCCATTGAAAGCCCTATTGATTACCGGCCTTAAGCATGACGGTGCCGCTTATACGGGCGCGGAAGCGCAAAATCCAGAGCCGCCAGCGTCGGCCTACCCCAAGGACCAGCCTTAGCAAAGCCTTAACCCTGTTGGCCCGACAAGAGATGTTTGGGCTGTTCACTCTCAGGGGGGCAAGGATGTCGAGCATCACGGAAGCGTCCACCACGCCGACGGTCGGGGGCGCGGAGCACACGCCGAAGCTTTCGGAGCTTTGCGGCGATGCCGCAAAGCACGTGGCGCAAGCCCGCATCGCACTGTTCAGCGAAGAGGTCGACGCCGATGGCGCGCTTGCCCATCTCGACCAGGCGATCTTCCTCCTCCAGCGCCTGTCGGCCCATGGGCGGGCGATGGGCTTGACCGGCTCTCACAAGCTACGTTCGGCTTAAGCGCCGATCCTTTTCGCGATCACACAGGCGAAGCGGCCCGCACCCAAAAATTGGGCTCGGCTTGGCTCAGCCTGCCGCCAAGCCTGATCGGCCCGATCGCGCTGGCGAGGCCTGTGGCGTCGTCGATCTCGATGCCGACGCCAGAGATGGTGGCTTCGCCAAGCGCCGGCTGAAACCGCCCGTTCGCAATCTTGGTGAGGAAGCGCGACAGAGGCTCCTCCTTGTTCATGCCGAGCACCGAGTCGTAGTCGCCGCACATGCCGACATCGCTGATATAGGCTGTGCCCTGGTTGAGGATGCGCTCGTCCGCCGTCGGCACGTGCGTGTGCGTGCCGATGACCGCACTCGCCCGCCCGTCGACGAAAAAGCCCATCGCTTCCTTCTCCGAGGTAGCCTCGGCATGGAAGTCGATGAGGCTCGCGTCGGCGCCGCGCTTCAGCCCGCAAGCCTCGATCTCCGCATCGACGGCGCGGAAGGGGTCATCGAGATCGCCCATGAACACGCGGCCCATGGCGTTGATGACAAGCACGTCGGCTCCGTTCGCCGCCTTGAACAGTCCGGCGCCGCGTCCTGGCGCGCCTTTCGGAAAATTGATCGGCCGCAGCAGGCGATCGTGCCGCTCGATGAAGATCAGCGCCTCGCGCTGATCCCAGACATGATTGCCGGTGGTCACCACGTCGGCGCCTGCATCGAGGAGCTCGGTCAGAATCTGCTCGGTAATACCGAACCCGCCGGCGGCGTTCTCGCCATTGACCACCACGAAATGCGCGCCGTAGCGTTCGCGCAAACGTGGCAGCGCCTCGATGACCGCTGTCCGGCCAGATCGCCCGACCACGTCACCGAGAAAGAGAATCCGCATCGTTGCCGCCGATCCGATGGAACCGAAGGGGGCCTGTAAGCGCCCCCATCAAAGGTGAATAGCCCAAACCGGCACTATCCCGCCAGCATTGCCGGCCGGGCTCCTTAAGCCTTTGCCCAAGTCTCTCGCGGGTTCAGTTGGGAAGTGGCGGGTCGCCCCGCAAAGGTAGCGAGGCCGCGATGGCCGTCGGGGCGTAGATCCCTGGTGTCCCTACTAATGTAGGTGGGCGCCGAATGTCGGAGACCACGGTCCCCGACGGGGTCAGCTCCCATAGGATCTTATAGGGCCCGGGGATAGTGCCCCTAACGCGCCTCGCAGCCCGCCATCGAACAATATAGTGCGAGACGGGTCGAGAAACTATCGCCGTGTCGTAGCCTGGCCGGCAAATCTCTGGCTCAGCAATTCGAGACGATCGGCCGCGGCGCTGATCGTGTCGGCAAGATCGGCGCGCAGCAATTTCGACAACTCATCGGCCGACGACCGGTCGCGGCGGAGCTCGGCCATGGCACCCTTCAACTCCTGAAGCTGGCGCCTTGCCTCCCACAGCTCGTCGGTCACCATCAAGGATGCCATCAGGATCAGGCGATCGTCGCCGACCTGGCCGAATTTGTGCTTCATCGTCTCCACGTGGGAGCCGAGATATTCGGAAAGCGCGATCAGATGCGCCTCCTCGCCCTCCCCGCATTCGAGGCGATAGGTGCGGCCATTGAGCGTGACGCTGACCTGTCCCATGTGCGACCCCTAATATCCGGCCCCCTTGGCAGGCACCATGTCCCGCAAGGTCCCCATCACCCCTTCCAGCCTGCCCGACACTTCGCTGTTTGCGTCCTCGAGCCGCCGTGCACGGCTGCGCTCATTGTCAAGCTCGGCGGCAAGCCTGTCGCGCTCAGACGCGAGCCGGTTACGCTCATCGGTCAAAGAGCGGACCTGCTCCTTGAGCTTAGCGGTTGAATCACGATCTTCGAAAAGCTGACTGAGAAAACGCTCAAGGGTGTCGAGCGAAGCGCCGAACCGCGCCAAAGCCTGTTGCAGAGCGTCAGCTTGGGCCATCACGAGCTATGTCCCCTCACCGCAGCGGCCTCGCCGTCCAGGGCGGCGTGGCTGGCTTCGCTCCCTCGACTGGGCGACCATGTGACAATGTGGTGAAGGTCGCGCCAATGGTCAACAAGCAGTTGCTCCCTACTTTTCTTACCTCGCCGTTGACCGGCGGGTGGTCACCGGCGCGGATATTGACAGCGCCGCGGCCAGCGTGATTTGAGACGGACACTGACAATACCGCACCATTGCGCAGAGAAAGGCAAGCGGAGGCTGCAAAATGGCTGAAGCAGCGCCTGCCTGTCGGCTCTACCTCACGCTTCCGGCCAACGCTTCGCCCGCGGTCGAACGATCTTTGGCCGAAGTCATCGAGCTTGCCGATGTGGCCTGCCTCTTGCTCTGCCAGGATGGTACCGAGGCCGACCCCGCTTTGGACCTCAGGCTGCGTGAGCTGACGCTCGCCCGCGATGTAGCCTTCCTGGTCGAGAACGACGCTGCGCGCGCTCGGCGCATCGGCGCTGATGGCGTCCATCTCCCCGCGGACGCAGCACTGTACGGACAGGCGCGAGAGCACCTAGGTCAACGCGCGATCATTGGCGTTGGTTGCAATGAAAGTCGCCATGACGCCATGCTGTTGGCCGAGCTTGGTGCGGATTATGTTGCATTCGTTCCGGCGGCAGCGGCTTCCGGCCGTGAGCGGGAGGATCGTGCAGAACTGATTGCCTGGTGGTCGGAGATTTTTGTCGTGCCTTGCGTCGCCTGGAATGTTGAAACGCCGGAAGAGGCAGTAAATCTTGCCCGCCTCGGAGCAGATTTCGTGGCTCTCGCCCCGTCTATCTGGCAGGCCGACGACGCCTCCGCGCGGATTGCCAAGATTGGCGCGGGCTTGCGAGAAGCAAGGAGTGCCGCGTGAAGGGATCGGCCGCCTTCCGGTGCTTTTTCTTTTTCGCCTGCATATTTGGGTGCAGCACAGCCTTGGTGCGCGCCGCTGAAAGTCCCTCGTTCACCGCCTATTCGCAAGGACAATACATGACGGCGCGAAAGCTTGCCGAGCACGAAGCCGCGCAGGGCTCGAAGGAGGCCTACACTCTTCTTGGCGAAATCTATGAAGAAGGGCTCGGCGTCGCGCAGGACTACAAGAAGGCTGCCGACGCCTACCGCAAAGCCGCCGAGCTCGGCGACGCCAATGCCCAGTTCTCTCTCGGCACCCTCTCTCTCGCCGGCCAGGGCGTGAGAAAAGATCCCGGCGTCGCCGCCAACCTCTTTGAGAAGGCAGCCAAAAGCGGCCATGCCATGGCCCAATACAACCTCGCCCTCATCTATCTCGACGGCAGGGGACGCCCCACGGACGAGACCAAGGCGTTCGAATGGATGGAGAAGGCCGCCAAGCAAGACTTGCCTCAGGCGGAGTACGATCTTGGCGGCCTTTATCAATTCGGGCGCGGCGTGACCAAGGATCGGGTGAAAGCCGCGGAATGGACCGGTAAGGCCGCAGAGGCCGGAATTCCCGAAGCCCAGGTCGAATTTGGCGTGATCCTGTTCAAGGGCGAGGGCGTCGCCGTCGACGAGCAGCGCGCGGCGAAGATGTTCCGCATGTCCGCCGAACAAGGCAATCCCGTGGCCCAGAACCGGCTTGCCCGCCTCTATGCCAACGGCGTTGCGGTGGGTCCCGCCGATCCGGTTCAAGCCGCCAAATGGCATCTTCTCGCCAGAGAGGCCGGCGTCGCCGATTTCTCCCTCGACATCCTGCTCGCCAAGCTCACGCCCGAGCAACGCGCGGCTGCCGACAAGGCTGCAAGGGACTGGCAAGAGGGACATCTCACCGAATGACTGCGCGCCCTTGACAGCGGCGGGGCCTTAAGTCCTTAAAGGCGGGCCACTCCACATCATTCCACTTCGCGAGCCTTCATGAAAATCAACGGCAACGAGATTCGCCCCGGCAACGTGATTCAGCACAAAGGCGCGCTGTGGGTCGCGGTCAAGACGCAAGCCGTGAAGCCGGGCAAGGGTCCGGCCTACGCCCAAGTCGAGCTGAAGAACGTCATCGACGGCACCAAGCTCAACGAGCGCTTCCGCTCCTCAGAGACGGTCGAGCGCGTGCGGCTCGAGCAGAACGACTATCAGTTCCTCTACGAACAGGGCGACATGCTCGTGTTCATGGACATGGACACATACGACCAGATCGAGCTTCCCAAGGAGTTCCTGGAGGAGCGTGCGGCGTTCCTGCAAGAGGGCATGAAGGTGACGGTGGAGAGCCACGAGGGCAAGCCGATCGGCGTCGCCATCCCCGAGCAGGTGACGCTCGAAGTGGTCGAGGCCGATCCCGTGGTGAAGGGCCAGACCGCCGCCTCGTCCTATAAGCCGGCGAAGCTCGAAAACGGCGTGCGCATTCTGGTGCCGCCCTTCGTCGTCGCCGGCGAGCGCGTGGTGGTCGACACCAACGAGCTCACCTACGTCCGCCGCGCCGAATAGGATGTTCTGAGCTACAGAGGTTCGTCATGGCCGGGCATCTCCCGGCCATCCACGTTTCACTTGTCATGCCCGCGAAGGCGGGCATCCAGTAACCACCGCCCGCAGATTATTCTTGTGCACAGGGAGTACTGGATTGCCCGGTCAAGCCGGGCAATGACAATCACCGAGAGCATCGTAATGCCTGCGTCTGCCTTGATGAATGTGATGGTCGGCGCCGCGCGCAAAGCCGGCCGCAGCCTGGCGCGCGACTTCGGCGAGGTGGAGCAGCTTCAGGTCTCGCTCAAAGGCCCGGCCAACTTCGTCTCCGCCGCCGATACCCGCGCCGAGGAGATCCTGCACAAGGAGCTGTTGCGCGCCCGTCCCGGCTACGGGCTTCTGCTCGAGGAGCATGGCGAGGTGGAAGGTGCCGACCGCACCCACCGCTTCATCGTCGATCCCCTCGACGGCACCACCAACTTCCTGCACGGCATCCCGCTCTTCGCTATCTCCATCGGGCTCGAACGCGACGGCGAGCTGGTGGCCGGCCTCATCTACAATCCTGCCAGCAACGAGATGTTCACCGCCGAGCGCGGCAAGGGCGCCTTCCTCAACGACCGGCGCCTCCGCGTCGCGGCGAGGACCGAGCTTGCCGACTGCGTCATCGTCACCGGCATTCCGCATCGTGGCAAACCTGGCCAGGACCTTTTCCTGCGCGAGATGGGAGCCGTCATGTCGACCACCGCCGGCGTCAGGCGCACCGGCGCCGCGGCGCTCGATCTCGCCTGGGTCGCCGCCGGCCGCTTCGACGGCTTCTGGGAGCGGAACTTGCGCGCCTGGGACCTCGCTGCCGGCATCGTCATCCTGCGCGAGGCCGGCGGTTTTGTCAGCGACGCCGACGGCAAGGACAAGATGCTGGAGACCGGAAGCATTGTCGCCGGCAACGAAACCATCCAGCGCAAGCTGCTGAAGCAGATCAAGGCCGCGGCAGTCCCGTGCGACGCAGTGCCCGCAGCCGATCCGTCAGGCTAGCGACACGGAGAGCGGCGAGATTGAAATCGTCGCGCCCTGAGGTTGCCGTTTTGCCATTCTTAGTATTCAGTTAATCTCTGCCCGCAACCGCCCCCCGATTCCCTGAACGGTACCATGGCAGCGACGACGACCTACAAGGCCAAGCTCACCTACCCGCAAATCTTCCTCTGGCGGATGAGCCTGTTTCTCATCCTGGCGATCCTGCTCGCCGTCATCCTCGACGGGCAGACGCAGCAGCTGCGCACGAGCTTCATGGCCAATCCAGGCCTGAACAGCCTCATTCTCGGCGTGTTGTTCGTCGGTATCGTCTATGCCTTCCGCCAGGTGCTGCGCCTTTATCCGGAAATCCGCTGGGTCAACTCTTTCCGCATCTCCGATCCCGGTCTCGCCGTCGATACGACACCGGTGCTGCTCGCGCCCATGGCCACCATGCTCCGCGACCGCACCGGCCATCTGTCCTTGGCCACCGGCGCCATGCGCTCGCTGCTCGACTCCGTGGCCTCCCGCCTCGACGAGCAGCGCGAGACCACGCGCTACCTCGTCGGACTGCTGGTGTTTCTCGGCCTGCTCGGCACCTTCTGGGGATTGCTGCAGACCGTGACCTCGGTCGGCTCCACCATCAACGCGCTCGACACCAATGGCAGCGAAAGCACCATGCTGTTCGATCAGCTGAAAGAGGGCCTCGCCGCGCCGCTCAAAGGCATGGGCACCGCCTTCTCCTGCTCGATGTTCGGCCTTGGCGGCTCGCTGATCTTGGGCTTTCTCGATCTCCAGGCAGGCCACGCCCAGAGCCGCTTCTACAACGAGCTTGAAGACTGGCTCTCAGGCATCACCGAGCTGCAATCGGCGGAAGGCACGACCGTCACCGGCGTGCCGCCGCAGCTCCGCTTCGCCCTCCTCGACATGCAACGCTCGCTGTCCGACTTGAGCGAGAAGATCGAGCTCCGCGTGCTCGGCGACAACACGGGTGACGCGGTGAAGGACCTCGCCCAGGGCGTGGAGAAGCTGATCAGGCAGATGCGTGCCGAGCAGAAGGTGGTGCGCGAATGGGCCGACGAGCAGGCCCAGCAGCAGCATGAGCTCGCGGTGGCGCTGAAGCAGATCACCGGCAAGGTGAAGCTGCCGGTGCATGAGGAAGAGCGGAGCTAGCCATGGCGCTGGCGAAATCCCGCCGCGGCCCCGCCGTCAATTATTGGCCTGGCTATGTCGACATGCTCTCCACCCTGCTCCTGGTGGTGACCTTCCTCATGTCGCTGTTCATGCTCTCGAGCTATTTCATCACCACGCAGACGAGCGGCAAGGACACCATGCTGTCGCGGCTGAACCGCCAGCTGTCGCAGCTCACCGAGCTTCTCGCGCTCGAGCGCTCCAAGAAGGAGTCGATCGAGGACAGCCTCTCAGCGCTTCAGGCGACGCTGATCGACAAGGACAAGGAGAATGCGCGCCTCACCGGCCTGCTCGGCGATCAGAGCGGCAAGACCGAGGGCGCCGAGGCCAAGTCCGGCCAACTCTCCGGCCAGCTCGACCAGCAGAAGCAGATCACCAACGAGGCTCTGGCCAAGGTCGAGATCCTCAATCAGCAGCTTGCGGCCCTCAGGCTTCAGCTCGCCGCCTTGCAGGAAGCGCTCGACGCCTCCGAAGCCAAGGACCGCGAGAGCCAGGTCAAGATCGCCGATCTCGGGCAGCGGCTGAACGTGGCGCTCGCCAAGAAGGTGCAGGAGCTCGCCCGCTACCGCTCTGACTTCTTCGGCAAGCTGCGCGAGGTTCTAGGGTCTCGTGCCGATTTCCAGGTGGTCGGCGACCGCTTCGTGTTCCCTTCCGACGTGCTGTTCGACTCGGGCTCCGCCGATCTGAAGCCGGAGGCCACGCCGCAGATCGACAAGCTCGTCGACGCGCTGAAAGAGCTAGAGACCCAGATCCCGCCCGATATCGCCTGGGTGCTGAGGATCGACGGCCACACCGACATCAAGCCGATCACCAACGTGAACTTCCCGTCGAACTGGGAGCTGTCCTCGGCGCGCGCCATCTCCGTGGTGCGTTATCTGATCGACCACGGCATTCCGGCGAACCGGCTGGTCGCCGCCGGCTTCGGCGAATTCCAGCCGCTCGACCCCGGCGACTCCGACGAGGCCTTGGCCAAGAACCGCCGCATCGAGCTGAAACTCACCGAGCGGTAATGAGAACCCCCCTCCCCCCTTGAAGGGGCGGGTTGGCGGAGGGGGGTTAAACAAAGGACTTGCTGCTGACCCCGCTCCGCTCGCGCTGGAGCGCGAGCGTTGCTCCCCCTCACGAGGCGGGAGCAATAATCCTGGTAGCTTCCCTGCGTCTTTTGGCCTCTCCACCGCAACTTGACGCGGCAGCACCGATGTTATGTTATATCATCGCAATGAACGCCGCCCATCACCATCACGCCAAGCTTTCGCGCAATCAGGGGCAAGTGCTCTCTGCCCTGCGCAAGGCCAAGGAGCCGCTGAGCGCCTACGCCATCCTCGACCGGGTGAGGACCGCCGGCATCTCCCATCCGCCCACGGTCTATCGAGCCCTCAACGAGCTGATCCAGCTCGGCATGGTGCATCGGCTGCAATCCCGCTCGGCCTTCGTCGCCTGCGATCACGGCGCCTGCAACGGCAAGGCCGCCTTCGCCATTTGCCGCCAATGCGAGAAGGTCGTCGAGATTTCGCTGAGCGACAAAGACGAGCGTGTGCTGCTCGCGCTGTCGCCGAAAGACATCGCTGCTGAGCAGATCACGCTCGAAATCGCCGGGCTCTGCGAAGCCTGCCGCCCGGCCAAGGCGACGTAAGCCCGCCGCCAACTCTGCAACGTCATTGGGAGGGATGCGCGTTCATGGATCAGAGAAGCAGCATCGGCCATGAGCACGCAGGCCGGCTCGCGCTCGTGCCTCCGCGGCAAGGCTTCTCGCTCCTGCGTCTTTCGGTGCCGGCGCGTCTTGCCATCGTCGGCGCCCTCTCCGCCCTGCTCTGGGCCTTCGTTTGGCTGTGGGCGCTCCGATGACCCAAGAAAAGCCGCCGGCCATCAGCTTCCACAATTTGACGCTCGGCTACGACCGGCACCCCGCCGTGCACCACATCACCGGCGAGGTCGACCGCGGCGACCTGCTCGCGCTGGTGGGGCCGAACGGCGCCGGCAAATCGACCTTGCTCAAGGGCATTGTCGGGCAGCTCAAGCCCCTCTCCGGCACCCTCAGCCTCGATGGGCTGAAACGCAACGACATCGCCTACCTGCCGCAACAGATCGACATCGACCGCAGCTTCCCCATCACGGTGTTCGACGCCGTCGCCATGGGTCTTTGGCGGCAGATCGGGACCTGGCGCGGGCTGGACCGCGGGCTCAACCTCGCGGTCCTTGAAGCACTCGCCACGCTCGGCTTGCAAGACCTGAGCAACCGCAGCGTTGGCGCTCTCTCCGGTGGACAGTTCCAACGCGTGCTGTTCGCCCGCCTGCTGTTGCAAGACGCTGTCATTATCCTGCTCGACGAGCCGTTCCGCGCCGTCGACACCAAGACGGTCGACGATCTCTTGCGCCTCATCCGCCGCTGGCATGGCGAAGGGCGCACGGTGATTGCCGCGCTCCACGATCTCGATCAGGTGCGCGAGCACTTTCCGAAAACGCTGCTGCTCGCCCGCGAGGTCGTGGCCTGGGGGCCGACCAAGCAGGTGCTGACCGCGAAGAACCTCGCCAAATCTCGCCAGCTCACCGAGGCATGGGACGAGCATGCGGACGTGTGCGAGCGCGGCGAGGCAGGGGCTGAGCGAATCTCGGCATGATCATGATACATGCCCTCATCGATCCCTTCGTCGAATTCGCCTTCATGCGCCGGGCGCTGGTCGGCTGCTTCGCGCTCTCGCTCGGCGCGCCTCCGGTCGGCGTCTTCCTCGTGCTCCGGCGCTTGAGCCTGATGGGCGACGCCATGAGCCACGCCATTCTGCCCGGCGCGGCCATCGGCTTCCTCGTTGCCGGCCTCTCGGTGCCGGCCATGAGCCTTGGCGGCTTTATCGCAGGCATCGCCGTGGTTCTGCTCGCAGGTCTCGTCACCCGCTCCACCATCCTGCGCGAAGATGCGAGCCTCGCCGCCTTTTATCTCGTCTCGCTCGCGCTCGGCGTGCTGATCGTCTCGGTGAAGGGCAGCAGCATCGACCTGTTGCACGTGCTGTTCGGCACGGTGCTCGCGCTCGACGATACCGCGCTGATCCTGATCGCGGCGATCGCCACCATCACCATGGCGACGCTCGCCATCATCTACCGGCCGCTCGTGCTCGAATGCTTCGATCCAGGCTTCCTCGCCTCAGTCAGCCCCTTGAGCTCTCCCACTCACTTCCTCTTCCTCGTGCTCGTGGTGCTGAACCTGGTCGGCGGCTTCCAGGCGCTCGGCACGCTGATGGTGGTCGGCATCATGCTGTCTGCCCGCGATCACCGCGCGCTTCTGGGCACAAGACATCTCGAACATGATCATCGTCGCGGTTGGCGCGGCCTTTGCGGCGAGTTTCGTCGGGCTGCTGCTTTCCTATTACGCCAACCTGCCCACCGGCCCCGCGATCATCCTCACCAGCGGCGCCGGCTATCTCATCTCCATGCTCATCGGCACGCAGGGCGGCCTTCTGTGGCAGCTCATGCCGCGCAAACATCTGGAAGCTTGAACCAAAGCAAGGAGTTCGTCGTCATGCATAGACGCTCGTTTCTCATTGCTGCCGCGGCGGCCCTTGCCGCGATCCTCGGCGCCTCGGCCGGAGCGCAAGCCGCCGAGCCGATGAAGGTCTCGGCCTCGTTCAGCATCCTCGGCGACATGGTCCGCCAAGTCGGCGGCGACCGCGTCCAAGTCTTCACCTTCGTCGGACCTAACGGCGACGCCCACGTCTATGAGCCGACGCCAGCCGATGCCAAGGAGCTGTCCGAATCGAAGATCCTGTTCATCAACGGCCTCGGCCTCGAGGGCTGGATGACGCGGCTCGAGAAGTCGTCTGGCTTCAAAGGAACCGTGGTGACCGCGAGCAAGGGCGTGAGCCCTCGCGAGATGGTCGAGGACGAGAAGACCGTCACCGATCCGCACGCCTGGCAGAGCCTCGCCAACGGCAAGATCTATGTCACCAATATCCGCAACGCGCTTGATCGCCGCCGATCCTGAAGGAAAGGCCACCTATGAGGCCAATGCGAAAGAATTCCTCGAGCGAATTGCCGCCATGGAGACGACGGTGAAAGCGGCGATCGCCAAGCTTCCGCCGGAGCGGCGCAAGATCATCACCACGCATGATGCCTTCGGCTATTTCGGCGCCGCCTACGGCATGGAGTTCATCGCGCCTGAGGGCGTCAGCACCGAAAGCGAGGCCTCGGCCAAGGACGTGGCTAAGATCATCCGCCAGATCAAGGCCGAGAAGGTCCCTGCGGTGTTCCTGGAGAACGTGACCAACTCCAGGCTGCTCGACCAGATCGCCAAGGAGACCGGCGCCAAGATCGGCGGCACGCTCTTTTCCGACGCCCTGTCGCCTCCCGACGGCCCGGCCGGCACCTATCTCGACATGTTCCGCAACAATATCGAGACCATGTCGGAGGCGCTGTCGTCTTAGTCAGGAGTCAGACGTCAGAAATCAGAAATCAAAGCCGGAAGCCGAAGGGTGTGGCTTCCGGCCTCTGCCGCTCAGCCAAATGCGACGAAGCGTCCTTCTAGCGTTAGCGATCAGCCTTCTTGCGCTTAGCTGGTCAGCCTTAAGCCTCGCCCAAGATCGAAAGGAGCGGGAATTTCAGGAATGCCCTGAATGCCCGGTGATGGTCGGCATCCCGGCAGGTACCTTCGTCATGGGAAGTCCTGCAAACGAGAGCGGACGTTTTGACTCCGAGGGACCGCAGCACGAGGTCGCGATCAAGGCCTTTGCCCTCGGCAAATACGACGTCACCAGCGAGCAATTTCTCACCTTCCTGAAGGAGACCGGCTACCAGCCTCGCGCCTGCAGCACCATCCTCGACATGAAGTGGAAGTCTCCGGGGCATGGCGTGGCCTATTCGCCGCTTAATGGCGAGCCGCTGCGTTGGCCTGCGGTGTGCCTGGATTGGCACGACGCTGAGAAATATATCGCCTGGCTGAACGACAAGGTGCGCATCGCCCACCCGGCTCTCGATCATGCCAAGGGCGCCTATCGGCTGCCGACTGAAGCCGAGTGGGAGTATGCCGCGCGCGCCGGCACGACCACGGCGCGCTGGTGGGGCAACGACATCGGCGCTGGCAAAGCCAATTGCAACGGTTGCGGCAGCAAGTGGGACAATCGGCTGTTCGCCGACGTCGACAGCTTCGCCCCCAACGCTTTCGGCCTTTACGGCATGCTCGGCAACGCCTGGCAATGGACCGCCGATTGCTGGCACCCAAATTATGTGGGCGCGCCGCGCGACGGCAGCGCCTGGATGGAGGAGGATTGCGACAAGCACGTCATTCGCGGCGGTTCGTGGAGCAATCTTCCGAATTTCGTGCGTTCGGCTGCGCGCAGCGGCAGCGGCCGCAACAGCGGCGAGTACGACTATTCGAGCCTCACCGGCTTCCGCGTCGCGCGCGACCTGCCGTGACTATCGCAGTGCGTCTTTCGGATTGAGATAGAGGACCATGTCCATCACCTCCTGGTAATGGCCTGCAGGCAGCGCAATCGGCGACGATAGCAGCACCGCGTTGCGGGCACTGACCGCGATCTCGCGATAGTCGGGATCTGCCGCGCGGGCGGTGTCGACGATCTCGGCCTTGAGCACCACACCTGCGCTCGTGATCTCGACATGGATCGGCACCGAGACTTCGTGGTTGCGCAAGGCGGCGAGATTCGGATTCCAACGGCGCTCGACCTGGGCGCGGATGTAGTCCTTCACGCTGAACGGACCCTCGAGCCCCGATGTGATGTCGTCGTTCTTTGTCACCCTGTCAGGTCTCGCCGCGCCATTCTCCTCGCTCGGCGTCACCGCTTCCGGCTGACGCAGCTTCGCCAGAGCCTCGAGCTTGGCCTTCAGCGCGTCGGTGTCCGGTTCGCTCAAGCGCGCCACCACATCCGTCGCAGCATCCGAGGGGCGGGCAGCGTCTGGTCGGGGCAACGCTGCCGTCGGCGGCTCGGCCTGGGCTGATGTGCTCCGGGGCGCGATCTCGACCTCGACCGGCACGATCTCCAGCCCACCCTGCGATCCCCTTGTGCCGAATACGCCCACGACGAGGAGGAGGCACAAAGCGAGCCCATGCAGGAGCACGGAAAGCGCAAAGCCGGCTGCGCTCTCGCGGCCTTGCGGTTCGCTTGGGCCCACAGGGCCGATGCGCAAAAGCTCCTCATCCCCCAAGTCCATGGCCCATTCTAACCCACTTCCCTGCGCTGCGGCGCTTTCTGCCGAGGTTGTCATGAAGCCGCGGAAGCCTGCCCTGGCGCGGCGGCAAGAAATCTGATGTATCCTTGAGCCCATGGAGAGTTCAGCGCGAAGGCGTTCAGTTCCGGTCAATATTGGCGGCGTCATTGTCGGCGGACCTGCGCCCATCGTGGTGCAGTCGATGACCAACACCGACACCGCGGACATCGATGCCACCGTGGCGCAAGTCGCAGCCCTTGCCCGCGCCGGCTCGGAGCTCGTGCGCATCACCGTGGACCGGGCGGAGGCCGCCGCCGCCGTGCCGCATATCCGCGAGCAGGCTCAATGCGCGCGGGGTCGACGTGCCTCTGATCGGCGACTTCCACTATAACGGCCATACGCTCCTCGCCGAGTATCCGGCTTGCGCCGAAGCCCTCGCCAAATACCGCATCAATCCCGGCAATGTCGGCTTCAAGGACAAGCGCGACCGGCAATTCTCGGCCATCGTCAATATCGCCATCCGCAACGACAAGCCGGTGCGCATCGGGGTGAATTGGGGAAGCCTCGACCAGGATCTCCTCACCCGCCTCATGGACGAGAATGCGAGACTGCCGGAGCCCAAGGACGCCCGCGCGGTGATGCACGAGGCGATCGCGCAATCGGCCCTGCTCAGCGCCGAGCGCGCGGTCGAGCTCGGGCTCGGCCCCGACAAGATCGTGCTCTCCGCCAAGGTCAGCGCCGTGCAGGATCTGATCCAGGTCTATGCCATGCTCGCTGCGCGCTCCGACCTTGCTCTGCATCTCGGGCTGACCGAGGCCGGCATGGGCTCGAAGGGCATCGTCGCCTCGTCTGCCGCGCTCGCCGTGCTGCTGCAGCAGGGCATCGGCGACACCATCCGCATCTCGCTCACGCCAGAGCCGAACGGCAACCGCACGCTGGAAGTAAAGGTGGCGCAGGAGCTCTTGCAGAGCATGGGGTTCCGCAGCTTCGTGCCGCTGGTCGCCGCCTGCCCGGGCTGCGGGCGCACCACCTCGACCACCTTCCAGGAGCTTGCCCGCGACATCCAGGACTTCATCCGCGACGAGATGCCGGAGTGGAAGCGCCGCTATCCGGGCGTGGAGACCATGACCGTCGCGGTGATGGGCTGCATCGTGAACGGTCCGGGCGAATCGAAGCACGCCGATATCGGCATCTCGCTTCCAGGCACCGGCGAGGCGCCGGCGGCGCCCGTGTTCATCGACGGCAAGAAGGCTGCGACCTTGCGCGGGCCCGGCGCCGCCGCCGAGTTCAAGCAGATGGTGCTCGACTATATCGAGCGGCGCTTCGGCCAGGTCGGCCGCAACCGCACCGCGGCGGAGTAGGTAGAATCCCTTGCCCTGCAAGGGGGAGGTCGGCTCGCCGTTGGCGAGCCGGGAGGGGGTCCAACCCCCACCCCGGCCCTCCCCCTTCCAGGGGGAGGGAGGACTGCTTAATCAAGCGCTATCAATTCTGAACCGCGTCGCCGACAAGGCCCACGGTCAGGGCGATCACGGTGACGTTGAAGAAGAACGCAACGATGCCGTGCACCGTCACGGTCCGGCAAATCCGCTTTGAGGTGATCTCCACATCGGAAACTTGCGTGGCCGTGCCGATACCGAAGGCGAAATAGACAAAATCCCAATAGGTCGGCTCGGGATCGCCGGGGAAGATCAATCCGGCGCCGGTCTTATGATGCTCGGCATAAAATTCGTGCGCGTAATGCAGCGCGAACATGGTGTGGATGAACCCCCACGACAGCATGATCGTGAGCAGCAGAAACCCGACGCTCTGCGGCGCGAACGTCTCGGCTCTCGTTGAGATTTCGAGCCAGCCGAATACGGCGCCGACGCTCGCGCAAGCGCTGACGATGGTGAGCAAGAGGATGGCGAACCCGCCTTCGTCCTGGAGCAGATATTGCCGGTGAATTTCACTGACGCCGCTATGGGCGATCATCCAATAAGCGAGGATGAGATAAAGGCCGACGCCGACGTCCCAAGCAACGAGGAAGCGCGTGACCCCGCGCACCTCGCTGGTGAGCAGCGGCAACAGGATGCCGACGCCTATCCCGACGAGGATCGAAACAAAGAGTCTAGGCCGCGCGAGGACGATTCGAACGGGCCTCGGCCAGCGACTGCGTAGTGAAGGTCTATGCGGTGGGGCCATGGGGTGATTGGAGCCTGAGTCGTTTGCCCGCTCAAGCCCGGCGCGAGGCGATGAAGTGCGCGGCTTGCTTCAGCGTTACCGCCCTCGCCCCGAACGGCGCAAGGGCCGCCTCGGCATCCTCCACCAGCGCCTCGAGGCGGGTGCGCGCGGCGTCCACCCCGAGCAGCGCGACGAGCGTCGCCTTGCCGCGGCCGGCGTCCTTGGCCACGGCCTTGCCCATTGCCGCAGCATCGCCCTCTGCGTCGAGAAGATCGTCGGCAAGTTGAAAGGCTTGGCCGAGGGCTGAAGCGTAGGCGGCAAGCGCCTCCCGCGCTCTCGCGTCGGCGCGGCCGAGCACGGCGCCGGCGTCGCAAGCAAAATCGAACAGCGCCCCGGTCTTCATGGCCTGCATCCTTGCCACCTCCATCGGACCGAGGCTCTGCCCTTCGGCGGCGAGGTCGAGCGCCTGACCGCCTGCCATGCCGCCGACACCTGCAGCCTTGGCCAGCAGCCCGATGAGGGCCACGCGCACGCTCGGCTCAGGGTGCGTGCGGGGCTCGCTCAAAATGTCGAAGGCAAGGGTCAGCAGCGCGTCGCCGGCAAGGATCGCGGTCGCCTCGCCGAAGGCGATATGCGCCGTGGGCCGGCCTCGCCTGATCTTGTCGTCGTCCATGCACGGCAGATCGTCATGCACCAGCGAATAGCAATGCACGCATTCAAGCGCCGCGGCTGCGTCGAGCGCCTGCTCCTCCGTCACGCCGAACAGGCCTGCAGATTCGATCAGCAGGAACGGCCGCAAGCGCTTGCCGCCGCCGAGCGCCGCATAGCGCATGGCCTCGATCAACCGCGCCTGGCCTGAAGTTGACGGCTCAGGCGCAAGCAGCGCGTCGAGGCGCCCCTTGATGAGGCTCGCGATGCGTTCGAGCTTTTCGGTCAGGTCCATTGCTTCAGGAATGGGAACGGCGGCTTAAGGGTTGTGGCGCGGACCCTAATACCACGTTGCTCCTCACGGCAACCGGAGGGTACAAGGCCTCGGGCCACGGCGATTCAGGCAGCGATGGGCGCTAAGAAACCGGCAAAAAATCGACATCCCTGGCTTAAGCGCATAGGCCTCGTGGTCCTGCTCATCATGGCAGGCCTCCTCCTGTCGATCATCGCCTTCCGCTTCATCAACCCGCCAATCACCTCGGTGATGATCGCGGAAAAGCTCAAAGGTGCCACGCTCAAGCATCGCTGGGTGCCGCTCAACGCCATGGCGCGCGACTTGCCCCTTGCCGTGATCGCGAGCGAGGACGGCCGCTTCTGCCTCCATTGGGGCGTGGACTGGGGAGCGGTGAAGGATGCGGTCGAGGAAGCGAAGCGCAGGCACCGCAGCTTCCGTGGGGCGAGCACCATCACCATGCAGACGGCGAAGAACCTCTATCTCTTCACCGACCGGAGCTATGTGCGGAAGGTGCTGGAGGTGCCGCTCGCTTATCTGCTCACCCTGTTCTGGCCGAAGGAGCGCGTCATCGAGGTCTATCTCAACATCGCGCAATGGGGCCCAGGCATCTTCGGCGCCGAGGCGGCGAGCCAGCAATATTTCCACAAGAGCGCGTCTGAGCTCACGCGGCGGGAGGCGTTGCTGCTCGCCTCAGCGCTGCCGAACCCGCTTCTGCGCAATCCGGGGAAGCCGAGCCCCAGAATGCTCAGGATCGCCAAGTCGGTGGAGCGGCGAATGCCGATTCTCGCCGCGCGCTCATCCTGCGCCGTCCGGCAAATCAACCGCCAATCGGCCTCTGGCCAGCGCGGGGGTTAGCCACTATAACGGCGCTCACTCAAAAACCCCGCGGGGGCGCCCGCGGGCAATTTCAAAGGTTGGATTATGGCTGTACCCAAGAGAAAAACCTCCCGCATGAAGCGGGGCAACCGCCGCTCCCACGACGCGCTCACCGCGCCGGCCTATGTCGAGGACAAGGACTCAGGCGAGCTTCGCCGCCCGCATCACATCGATCTGAAGTCCGGCAAATATCGTGGCCGGCAGGTGCTCGCCGTCAAGGAAGAGGCTTAAGACGCGCTGCGGCCGGGGAACTTCTCGCTTGGTTCGAGGGTAAAGACCCCATGGTGATCGTGGAGCCGGAGGAAAGGGTCGTTCGCCACTACCGGCGGACGAACTGGCTTTCGTCGGTTCCGCTGCTTGCCTTCGTGGTCATCGCCTACGTGGCCTTTGCCGCCGGCGGCGCCGACTTCGCGCTCACGCGCTTCTCCGTCTCCATGCCGTCGGGCGGGGTGTGGCAAATATCGCTCGGCGACATGATGCTCGCCTTCTCCCTGTTCGTGCTGTTCTTCGAAGTTCTCAAATCGACGCGGACCGGAGGCAACTCGGTCGTCGATCACGCGCTGTCGATGATCGTGTTCGTGGTCTGCCTGATCCTGTTCCTGGTGTGGCCGCCTGCCGGAACCTCGCTGTTCTTCTTGATCATGCTCACGTGCCTGGTCGACGTCATCGCCGGCTTCTCGGTCACCATCAGGTCTGCCCGCCGCGACTACTCCGTGGGCAGCGACAGCTAGACTTGAAGAGTGAGTCTCTTTGTTTTTCATACCTCCCTCTCGCGGGGAGGTCGGCGCGCGGATCGCGCGCCGGGTGGGGGCTTGCGCTCAAGTGGCGAAGCGTTAGCGCATCTGAAGGCGCATCACCCCACCCGGCGACCTCGGCTGAAGCCGTGCTCGCCACCCTCCCCATCAAGGGGAGGGATCGCGTGGAGCTGCCAAAGCAGCCCTGCTCCGGTTCAAAAAAAAGCCCCGGGGACAGCGCCCCGGGGCAGTCTGCGTCAGGAGAGGGAGCTGACGTCAGTAGCAGCCGTCGTCTCCGTAAGAGCCGCCGGTATAGGCGTCGTCGTAGCCTCGATCGTAAGTCTCATAGCCGCCTTCATAGTCGCCGTAGCCGTAGCGCTGGGCGGCGCGGGTATAGGCAAGCTCGACCTCGCGGTCGCTTGCCTCGATCGCAGCCGGAGCGCCACAGGCGCGGACTTGGCTTCAACGGGAGCCGGAGCAGAAACGGCCTGCTCGACCTTGACGGGCGTCGGGGCGGACGGGGGCGCGAGCAGTTGCGGCGCGGCAAGCTTCGGCTGCTCGGCCGCGGCAACGACAGGTCCATCGCCACGCGGGGCCTTCGGCGCAACGAATTTCACCGCGGTCGGACCATCACCGCCGCGCGGAGCCTTCGGCGCCACGAACTTCACCACGGTCGGACCATCGCCGCCACGCGGAGCCTTCGGCGCCACGATCTGAGCGGTGGTCGAGCCGGCGCGCGGGGCCTTCGGCGGCAGCGAAAAGAGCGTTTTGGGGCCGGATGAGTTGCCGCGGTCAGCCTTGGGCGCCACGAATTTGGCGACCTGCCTGCCGCCGCGGTCGGCCTTTGGCGCCACGAACTTGGCGACGTTGCCGCTGGACCCAACGCGATCGGCCTTGGGAACCACGATCTGGAACGTGCCGCTGTTGAACTTGCCACTATTGCCGCGGCGCTTGAATTTGCCCCTTTCGCCGTCGGCGGCGAAGGCCGAGCCGGCGATCAATGTGGCAGCGACGCTAAAGGCGAGAACGGCGGTGAGCGAATTGCGAAGGCGACGGCTGGTCATTTGAGAACCTCCTCTTTGGTCCCGCTCCCCGCATCGAGGAGCTCATTGAGGAGGAACTTAGAGGGCGTGGGCTGAACCCTGCCTGAGCCGCCCATTCATCTTCCGTTCAGGCAAAACCCTCGTCATTGCCGGGCTTGACCCGGCAATCCATTCCACTCGCGGAAGGGGGGTAACGGCGCGGATGCCGGGTCTGCGCCCTGGCATATGACGGTTTGAGGCTGGCTACCGCCGCGAGATCTCGTCGAGCCGCTCTTTCATGGCGGTGAGCTCGGCCTTCAAATTGGCGATCTCGTCGTCGCTGCGCGGGGTCTCGGCAGCGGACTCTTTAGAAGGAGTTGCCGCCGCAGCGTGGTCGTTCTTGCTCTCGCCGGATGGTCCGGTGAACGGGCTGAACAGGCCAAGCGCGCGCTCGAAGGTTGCAAAGTTCTTGCGCACCTGCTCCTGCATGGCCTCGAAGGCCGCCGTGCCGAAGGTGTGGGCGAATCTCCGGCGGTATTGCTCCTGCTGGCGGGTGAGCGAATCGAGGCTGAATTCGAGATAGCTCGGCACCAGCCGCTGCATGCTGTCGCCATAGAAGCGGATCAGCTGGCGCAGGAAGCCGATGGGAAGCAGGTTCGTGCCTCTGCTCTCCTGCTCGACAATGATCTGGGTGAGCACGGAATGGGTGAGATCTTCCCCAGTCTTCGCGTCGTAGACGACGAAGTCTCTTTCAGACCTCACCATTTCGGCGAGGTCCTCCAGCGTCACATAGGTGCTCGTATCGGTGTTGTAGAGCCGGCGGTTAGCGTATTTCTTGATGATGACCGGGCGGTTCTCCTGGTCGGTATCCCTTGCCACGTGTCTCTAGACTCCCTGGCCCTCGGCCCAGCGCCGAGGCAAAAACCATGCCGCAACTGCGAAATCACTACCACGTTCTTTGTGCGGAGCACCAGAGGCTTTGCCGCACCCCTTGAGCTAGGTCAAGGCGTTAGGCTTCCATAGCGTGAATCGCTAGGGTATGACCTTGGATATGTTGGGGTAGTGGAGGCCAGTAATGAAAGACGAAGATGTGGTCATCGTCAGCGCGGCGCGGACGCCGGTTGGCTCGTTCAACGGCACGCTGTCGAGTGTGCCGGCGCATACGCTTGGAGAGGTCGCCATTCGCGCCGCGCTCGACCGGGCGCACGTCCCGCCTGCCGACGTCGACGAAGTGATCATGGGTCAGATCCTGACCGCTGGCGAAGGGCAGAACCCTGCGCGCCAGGCAGCGATTGCCGCCGGCATTCCCATCGAGGCCACCGCCTGGGGCCTGAACCAGGTGTGCGGCTCCGGCCTGCGCGCGGTCGCGGTTGGCGCTCAGCAGATCAAGACCGGCGACGCCGACATCATCGTCGCCGGCGGCCAGGAGAGCATGAGCCTTTCACCGCATGTCGCGCATTTGCGCAACGGCCAGAAGATGGGCAACCTCGAGTTCGTCGACAGCATGATCAAGGACGGGCTGTGGGACGCCTTCAACGGCTATCACATGGGCACCACCGCCGAGAACGTCGCCCGCCAATGGCAGATCACCCGCGAGGAGCAGGATAAGTTCGCCACCCACTCCCAGAACAAGGCCGAGGCGGCGAGGAAGGCCGGCAAGTTCAAGGACGAGATCGCTCCCGTCACCATCAAGACCCGCAAGGGCGAGACGATCGTGAGCGAGGACGAATACATCCGCGAGGGCGCCAAGCTCGAGGACGCGGCGAAGCTGCGCCCCGCCTTCGACAAGGAGGGCACGGTCACCGCGGCTAACGCCTCGGGCATCAATGACGGCGCCGCTGCCGTAGTGCTGATGAGCGCGGCCGAAGCGAAGAAGCGCAAGCTCAAGCCGCTCGCCCGCATCGCGTCGTGGGCGACGGCCGGCGTCGATCCCAAGGTCATGGGCTCAGGTCCGATCCCCGCTTCGCGCAAGGCGCTGGAGAAGGCGGGCTGGAAGGTGTCCGACCTCGACCTGATCGAGGCCAACGAAGCCTTCGCCGCGCAGGCCCTCGCCGTGAACAAGGATCTCGCCGTCGATGCCGGCAAGGTCAACGTCAATGGCGGCGCCATCGCCATCGGTCATCCGATCGGAGCCTCCGGCGCGCGCATCCTCGTCACGCTGTTGCATGAGATGCAGAAGCGCGATGCCAAGAAAGGTCTCGCCACGCTGTGCATCGGTGGCGGCATGGGCATCGCCATGTGCGTCGAGCGTGATTAGAACGCGTTAGTGGTTAGTTTGGAGGCCTCGCGCCGGCTCGTCCGTCGCGGGGCCAATTCGACTTGCAAACGCGAAGCGCCCGTAAAGAGCGCCTACATGGGAGGAACGCGACATGGGGAGAGTAGCTCTCGTCACTGGAGGAACGCGCGGTATCGGCGCTGCCATCAGCAGGGCCCTGAAGAAGGCTGGCTACAACGTCGCCGCCAATTACGGCGGCAATGACGAGGCCGCTCAAGCCTTCAAGAAGGACACCAAGATCCCGGTGTTCAAGTGGGACGTCGGCGACTACGTCGCCTGCGAGCAGGGCATCGTCAGCGTCGAGAACGAGGTCGGGCCGGTCGAGGTGCTGGTCAACAATGCCGGCATCTCGCGCGACGCCATGTTGCAGAAGATGAGCCACGAGCAGTGGAGCCAAGTGATCCGCACCAATCTCGACTCGCTGTTCAACATGACGCGCCCACTGATCAACGGCATGCGCGAGCGGAACTTCGGCCGGATCGTCAACATCGCCTCGATCAACGGGCAGAAGGGACAGCTCGGCCTGACCAATTATTGCTCGGCCAAGGCAGGCGTGATCGGCTTCACCAGGGCCCTTGCGCTCGAAAGCGCGCGGAAGGGCATCACCGTGAATGCCATCGCTCCAGGCTATGTGGCGACCGAGCTGCTGACCGGCGTGTCCGACGAGGTGATGAAGTCGATCGTCGGCCAGATCCCGGTCGGGCGTTTGGGCGAGGCCGACGAGGTCGCCCGCTGCGTGACCTTCCTTGCCGCCGACGAGGCAGGCTGGATCACCGGCTCGACGCTCACCATCAACGGCGGCCAGTTCATGGATTAGGGCTGGTAAGCCCGCGTATCCGCTTGGCCTGAGCACTCGCAGCAAACTCCATACCTTCCCCTTGCGGGGAGGTCCGACGGCGCGCAAAGCGCCCGTCGGGGTGGGGGGCGCTTGTCTCAGGGAGTCTTCACCCCATACGGCGCTCAAGCGGCGAAGCGGTAGCGCAAATTCAGTTGCGCGCCGACCTCCCCGTCAAGGGGAGGTCTGGGAGCTTGGAGCAACGCTCGACCTAATCCCTGAAATGCCCTCAGGGCTGCCAATCCTCAGGCGCGAGCTCGAAACCCTCAAAGTCGAAGCCCGGCGCCACGGTGCAGCCTGAGAGCGTCCACGCCCCGAGGCTGCGGGCGCTTTGCCAATCGCCGGCAGGCACCAGCACATGAGGGTGCTCGCCCTTGAGCCAATCAGGGCCTAGCCGATATTCGTGCCGCGTCTCGCCGTGCTTCACTTCGAGGAGCAGCGGCGCGCCCCCATACCAGTGCCACATCTCGGCGGCGTCGACGCGATGCCAGCGCGACACCTCCCCTGCCCTGAGCAGATAGAGGATTGCGGTCGAGTGCGCGCGGCCCTTATGGCCCGGCTCGTCGCGGAAGGTCTCGCGGAAATAGCCGCCTTCCGGGTGGGGCACGAGCTTCAGGTGCGCGATGATTTCGTCTGCTGTCAGCGGTTCAGTTGCCATGTCCCATGACCAGGCTCATCCCGGTGCTCCACAATTTGGAGGTCATGCCCGCGAAGGCGGGCATCCAGTAACCAATGCCATCGCTAATTTCGCGCCGCGGCGTTTACTGGATTGCCCGGTCAAGCCGGGCAATGACAAGGATTGATTGTCTCAGAACCTATCCTTGCGCCGCCGCGTCTCGCCGAAAATCTCCCACAGCTCGCGTCCCTCCATGCCGAGCCGCTTCTGGATCTCAGGGCTCGACGGGCGCAGAAATGGGTTGGTGGCAAGCTCCTGAGCGATGGTGGTCGGCAGCGCCGGATGCCTCTTCTTGGCGAGCTCCTCGGCCTCCACCGCACGCGCTTGCAGCGCGGCATTGCCGGGCTCGACGGTCAGCGCGAACTTGGTGTTGGCGCGGGTATATTCGTGCCCGCAATAGAGCTGCGTCTCCGGCGGCAGGGCCATCAGCTTCTGCAGCGAGTGCCACATCATCTTGGCGTCGCCTTCGAGCAGCTTGCCGCAGCCGACCGAGAACAGCGTGTCGCCGACAAACACGAGCCCGTCCTCGGGGAACAGGTAGCTGATATGCCCGCGCGTGTGGCCCGGCGTTTCGATGACGAGCGCGTTGCAATTGCCCATCGCGACGCTGTCGCCTTCGCTCACCTCGACGTCGATGGCGGGAATGCTGCGCGCTTCCACTTTCGGGCCGACGATGATGCAGCCGGTCAATGCCTTCAGCCGCTTGTTTCCGGCGGTGTGGTCGCCATGATGATGGGTGATGAGGATATGGGTGAGCGTCCAGCCTTTCTGATAGAGGGCCTCGATGACCGCATCGGCGTCTGGAGCGTCGATCGAGGCCGTAGCCCCGGTTTCGGGGTCGTGAATCAGCACGCCGTAATTGTCGCTGCGCGCCGGAAATTGGTGAACTTCAAGCTTTGCCATTTACGCACCGCCGCTTTCCGTCATTTCTCGGCTCACCCTAGCATCCGCACCGGCCTCTTAATCGCCGCTTGTCGCGCCTTTTCATACCTCCCCGTGGTGGGTGAGACGTCGGCTTGCGCAGCGAGCCGGGTGGGGTGATGCGCTTTGGTGCGCGCTACCGCCTCGCTACTTGAGGGCGAAGCCCCACCCCGACGCCGCGCTCGTCGGACCTCCCCGCAAGGGGGAGGTATGGAGTCTGCTGCGGCGCTTAAACCTTCACACGCTATAATGATGGCCATGCATCTCGATGCCATCGATCTGAAGGACTTCTATGCCTCACCCCTCGGCGGCGTGGTGCGCCGCCTGCTCGGGGCAAGGCTCAGGGCGCGCTGGAGCAATTTGCAGGGCATGAGCCTGTTCGGCCTCGGCTTCACCACGCCCTACCTTGGCGCCTTCCGCGCCGACGCCTGCCCCTTGGGCGCGCTCATGCCTGCCGAGCTTGGCGTCATCTCCTGGCCCGACCAGGGCAAAGGCTTGAGCGTGCTCGTCGACGAGACCGATCTGCCGCTTCCCGATGAATGCGCAGACCGGCTTCTCCTCGTACACATGCTCGAATGGAGCGAACGCACGCGCGCGCTCCTTCGCGAGCTATGGAGGGTAATGGCGCCGAACGGGCGGCTGCTCATCATCGTGCCGAACCGGCGCGGCCTGTGGGCGCGGGTCGACACCACCCCCTTCGGCCATGGCCGCCCCTTCAGCCGCTCGCAAATCGGCAAGCTCCTCAAGGACGCCATGTTCTCACCCGAGGAGTGGCAGTACGCGCTCTACATGCCGCCCTTCTCTTGGCGCGTCCTGCTCAAATGGCCGGTGTTCTGGGAGCGGCTCGGGCTCGTGCTGTGGCCGGCCTTCTCCGGCGTGATCATGGTCGAGGCGACCAAGCAGATCTACGCCGCGCTGCCGGTCGAGGAGGTGCGCAGCAAGAGCCGCCGCGTGGTGCCCGTCCTGCGGGGGTGACGCCGTCCGCGGGATTGACAAATGTAGTACAATTGTGATGTTTAGGGCCAGGGAGTTGGCGGCTCGAATTTGATTGGGACGAGGGCAATCGCGAGAAGTGCCAGAAACATGGCCTTTCCGTTCGCGACATCGAAAGTCTCTTCCAAGGGCAACTGGCGGTCTACCCGGATCCTGACCATTCCACCGAAGAGGAGCGCTTTATCGGCATTGGCAGAACTGACGAGGACCGTGGCGTTCTTATCGTCTTCACCTTGAGAACAAGAGGCGAGGCCGTCCTGATTCGTCCGATCAGCGCCCGCTACATGCACAAGAAAGAGATCGACTACTATGAAAAAGAAGCTTCCCAAATTGACAAGCGACGCGGAGGCTGAAGCCTTCATCGACAACGCCGACCTCACATGCCGCCCTTCTCTTGGCGCGTCCTGCTCAAATGGCCGGTGTTCTGGGAGCGGCTCGGGCTCGTGCTGTGGCCGGCCTTCTCCGGCGTGATCATGGTCGAGGCGACCAAGCAGATCTACGCCGCGGTGCCGGTGAACGAGGTGCGCAGCAAGCGCCGGCGCATCGTGCCCGTGCCTGCTGGCGTCACGCCATCTATCGCGACAGGAGGAACACCGCCTGCTCGCCGAACAGGTTCTGCATGAACAGCGGCATGGAGACGCCGAGCTTGGTGCCATAGGCGTTGAGCGCGACCACCCGCTCGACCTTGGCCCCGGCATCCCGGCACAAATCCAAAAAGTCTTTGATGGTGCAGAGATGAATGTTCGGCGTGTCGTACCAGCGGTCCGGCAGGTTGTCGGTCGTCGGCATCTTGCCGCGGAACAGGAGCTGCGTGCGCACGCTCCAATGCCCGAAATTGGGGAAGGATACGATCGCCCGGTGTCCAATGCGCAACAACTGCTCGAGCACATGCCGCGGGCTGTACGTCGCCTGGATGGTCTGGCTCAGGATCGCGTAGTCGAAGGCGAGGTCCGGATAGTGGACGAGGTCGGTGTCGGCGTCGCCCTGGATCACAGCAAGCCCTTGCGCCACGCAGGAATTCACTCCGGCTTGGCTGAGCTCGATGCCGCGCGCATCGGCGCCTCGTTTCGCCGCGAGCAGGCGCATCAGAGTCCCGTCGCCGCAGCCGATATCGAGCACGCGCGCGCCGGGCGTCACCATCTCGGCGATGAGGACGAGATCGACGCGCGGCGTCTCGTTCGCCGTGCGCAACCCTTGTGGCGGGACGTTGAGGTTCACGGGCGCCAGCCCTCAGGCTCGGTGATGCCGCGCTGGCGGGCCGCGGCGTTCAGGAACCCGCTTATGGTGTCGAACAGCTCAGGCTCGTGCAGCAGGAAGGAATCGTGGCCGCCTTTCGTCTTCAGCTCGACGAAGCTGACATTGGCGGCGACCGCGTTCAGCGCATGCACGATCTCGCGGCTTTCCTCGGTGGGAAACAGCCAGTCGCTGGTGAAGGAGACGAGGCAGAAGCGCGTGCGCGTGCCCCGGAAGGCGTTGGCGAGCACGCCGCCATGATCCGCGGCAAGATCGAAATAATCCATGGCGCGGGTGATGTAGAGATAGGAGTTGGCGTCGAACCGGTCGACGAAGCTCAAGCCCTGATAGCGAAGATAGCTCTCCACCTGGAAGTCGGCGTCGAAGCCGAAGGTGATCTTGTCGCGGTCCTGCAAGTTCCGGCCGAACTTGGTGTGCAGCGCATCGTCAGACAGATAGGTGATATGCGCCGCCATGCGGGCAACGGCGAGACCTTTGCGCGGGCTCTTGCCCTCGTCGAGATAGCGCCCCTGACACCAGTCAGGATCGGCCATGACAGCTTGGCGCCCGACCTCGTGGAAGGCGATGTTCTGCGAGGAGTGGCGCGCCGCGCAAGCGATCGGCACCGCCGAGAAGACCCGGTCTTTATAGGTTGCGGCCCATTCGAGCACCTGCATGCCGCCCATCGAGCCGCCGAGCACGCAGAGCACCACGGGAATGCCGAGGTGGTCGAGCAGCCGCGCCTGCGCCCGCACCATGTCGGCGACGGTGATGACGGGAAAGTCGAGCCCGTAGGGATGGCCGGTGCGGGGATTGATCGAGCTCGGCCCGGTCGAGCCCATGCAGCCGCCGATCACGTTGGGGCAGAGCACGAAATAGCGGTTGGTATCGATGGGCTTGCCGGGGCCGACCATGGTCTCCCACCAGCCAAGCTTGCCGGTGACGGGATGGATGTTGGCCACATGCTGGTCGCCGGTGAGCGCGTGACAGACGAGCACGAGGTTCGACTTGTCGGCGTTCAGCGTGCCGTAGGTCTGGTAGGCGATGGAAAAAGGCGCGAGCGTCTCGCCGCAGTCGAGCGGAAGCGGATCGTCAAAATGGACGATCTGGCTCTCGGGATTTGTGACCTGCGCAAGCCGAACGGAATGGTCCAGAAACGCTTGCGATACCGGCGCTTCACTCATCACTCAAAATCCAGGGCTCCATTCCGTCTGGCGGACATTATGCCTGCGAATTTGACAATTCGGCGTTAGCTAGGAGCTTAAGGCCGAAAGTCAATCTTTTCTTTGCCTTCCGCAAAGGAAAGGTCCTATGAGAGGCCCCGCTGCTCGGGCTGAAGCCAAAGGCCCCGCGCCAGCGGAAGTTAAGGCGACGGCTGATCGCGCCAGGAGACCGAAATGACGGCGAAGCGGGCCTTGCGCCCCCGGCAAGGCATTCTCGACATTGCGACCTATGTGCCGGGGAAGAGCGCGCTTGCAGGCGGCGGTGCGGCGATCAAGCTCTCCTCCAACGAGACGCCGTTCGGCCCTTCGCCGCGCGCCGTCGAGGCCTACCTTGCCGCGGCCAAGGCCCTGTCGCGCTACCCCGACGGCTCTGCCCGGCCCTTGCGCGAGGCCATCGCCAAGCTCTACGGGCTCGACCCTGCCCGCATCGTCTGCGGCGCAGGCTCCGACGAGCTGCTCGGCCTGCTCGCCACGGCCTATCTCGGCCCAGGCGACGAGGCGATCTACTCGCGCCACGGCTTTCTCGTCTACCGTATCGTCATTCTGGCGAGGGGCGCCACGCCAGTGGTCGCGCCGGAAAAGAACCTCACCGCCGATGTCGATGAGATGCTCGCCCGCGTGACCCCTGCCACGCGCATGGTCTATCTCGCCAACCCCAACAATCCGACCGGCACCTATCTCACCTTCGACGAGGTCAAGCGCCTGCGCGCCGGCCTTCCCGACGACGTGCTGCTCGTGCTCGACGCGGCCTACGCCGAATATGTGCGCAAGAACGACTACGAGGCCGGGATCGAGCTAGTCGCCACCACCCACAACACGGTGATGACCCGCACCTTCTCCAAGATCTATGGGCTCGCCTCGCTCCGCATCGGCTGGGCCTACTGCCCCGACGCCGTGGCCGACGCGCTGAACCGCATCAGGGGCCCGTTCAACGTGTCGGGCCCGGCCATCGCCGCCGGCGTCGCCTCGCTCGAAGACCGGGCGCACATGCAGCGCGCGGCCGACCACAACGAGGTCTGGCGCGGCCGCATGACCGAGGACCTTTCGGCACTCGGCCTCGCCGTCACGCCAAGCGCCGCGAATTTTCTCCTCGTTCACTTCCCGCGCGCCAACGGACACTCGGCGGTGGAGGCCGACACATTCCTCCAGTCGCGCCGGATCATCTTGCGCCGCGTCGAGGAATACGGCTTTCCCGATGCGTTGCGCATGACCATCGGCACCGAGGATGAAAATCTCGCCGTGCTCGATGCACTCAAAGCCTTCATGGGCGCTTCAGGCGCAAAGCGCCAATGACCGAGCCTCTGTTCGATACCATCGCCGTTGTCGGCCTTGGGCTGATCGGCTCCTCGGTCGCCCGCGGCGTCAAGGCGCGCGGGCTCGCCCGGCGCGTCGTCGGCTACGATTCCTCCACGCAAGTGCATAACCGCGCCAAGGAGCTCGGCTTCTGCGACTCCGTTGCCAACACCCCTGCCGAGGCGGTGAAGGACGCCGAGCTCGTGCTCATCGCCGTGCCGGTCGGCGCCACCGCCGATGCGGTGAAGTCCGTTGCGCCGCATCTCCGCCAAGGCGCCATTCTCACCGAGGTCGGCTCGGTCAAGGCCGCGGTGATCCGCCAGGTTCTCGCCGTGCTCCCGCCGCAAGCCGTCTTCGTTCCCGGCCACCCGATCGCCGGCACCGAGCATTCGGGTCCCGACGCAGGCTTCGCCGAATTGTTCGACGGCCGCTGGGCCATCCTCACCCCGTGCGAGCGGAGCAACGAGGAAGCGGTGGAGAAGGTCGCGAAGCTGTGGCGCGGGCTAGGCTCTGCGGTCGAGACCATGACGCCTGAGCACCACGACATCGTGCTCGCCATCACCAGCCACATCCCGCATCTGATCGCCTTCAACATCGTCGGCACCGCAGCCGACGTCGAAGAGGTCACCCAATCGGAGGTGATCAAGTTCTCGGCCGGCGGCTTCCGCGACTTCACCCGCATCGCCGCCTCCGATCCCGTGATGTGGCGCGACGTGTTCCTCAACAACAAGGAGGCTGTGCTCGAGATGCTCGGCCGCTTCTCCGAGGACCTGGCGGCGCTCCAGCGCATGATCCGCTGGGATGACGGCACGGCGCTGCTCGAGCTGTTCACCCGCACCCGCGCCATCCGCCGCGGCATCATCGAGGCAGGCCAGGACACGCAGGAGGCCGATTTCGGCCGCCCGCACGGGCATGAGGATTAGGACAAATTGCAGAAGTTGAGGGGCGCTTGGCTCAGGTGGCCCCCACCCGGCGCGCAGGCGCGCGCCGACCTCCCCACAAGGGGGAGGTATGGAAGACTGCTGAGACGCGACGCGGGCTCCATCCCTCCCCTTGACGGGGAGGGTGGCTAGCCCGCACTTGTCGGGCGAGCCGGGTGGGGCGACCGATAGAATGCCTTTGAGAACGTCAGACGGGTTCGGGTCACAGCATGGCTGAGCTTTGGGTGTTCGGCTACGGCTCGCTGATGTGGCGGCCTGGCTTTCCGTTCGCCGAATCCGCCCCTGCGCTGCTCAAAGGCGCGCATCGCGCGCTCTGCGTCTATTCCATCGTGCATCGCGGCACCCATGCCGAGCCAGGGCTGGTGCTCGGCCTCGATCGGGGGGGCGCCTGCAAGGGCGTGGCCTTCCGCGTGACGGAAGGCGCGGAAGACGAGACGCTCGCTTATTTGCGCGAGCGCGAGCAGGTCACCGACGTCTATTTCGAAGCGGTGCGGCCGGTACGCCTGCTCGACGGCTCAGGCCGCGTGCTCAAGGCGCTGACCTATCTCGTCGACCGCAGCCATTCCCAATATGCCGGCGACCTTCCGCTCGAGGCGCAGGTCCGCATCGTCAAGGGCGGCAAGGGGCAGGCCGGCGGCAATGTCGAATATGTGATGAAGACGCTTAAGCATCTCGAGGAAGCCGGCGTGCACGATCCACTGCTCGCGAGCATCGCTGCGCACCTCGTCGAACCAGACATGTAGGCAAATTAATCCGACCGTCATTGCCGGGCTTGACCCGGCAATCCATTCCATTGGCGGTTCGGCGTGCGGCGAGCTATGGAATGGATGCCCGGATCAAGTCCGGACGTGACGAGGCCGTTGGATCAGGCCGCGTCGGTGGCGAATTGCAGCTCGGCGAGGCGGGCATAGATGCCGCCATTGCCGAGCAGGCTCTGATGCGTGCCCTCTTCCACCAACCGCCCCTGATCGAGCACGAGGATGCGGTCGGCGCGCGTCACCGTGGCGAGACGATGGGCGATGACCAGCGTGGTGCGCCCCTGCATGATCGCATCGAGCGCCCGCTGCACCAGCGTCTCGCTCTCCGAGTCGAGCGCGCTCGTCGCCTCGTCGAGCAGCAGGATCGGCGCGTCGCGCAACACGGCGCGCGCGATGGCGATGCGCTGGCGCTGTCCGGCGGAAAGCGTGACCCCCCCTCCCCCAGCATGGTGTCGTAGCCTTGCGGCAGGGCCGCGATGAAGTCATGGGCGAAGGCCGCGCGCGCCGCCTTCTCGATCTCGGCCCGGCTCGCTTCGCCGACGCCATAGCCGATATTGGCGGCGACCGTGTCGGCAAACAGCGCAGGCTCCTGCGGCACGATGGCGAAGCGCGAGCGGAGCTCGTGAAGATCGGCCTGGTTGACCGGCACGCCGTCGACGCTCACCGTTCCCTTTTGCGGATCGTAGAAGCGGAGCAGAAGCGCGAAGATCGTGGTCTTGCCGGCGCCGGAGGGGCCGACGATGGCCACGCGCTCGCCTGACTTCGCCCGCAACGACACGCCGTTCAGCGCACTGATCGCCGGGCGCGATGGGTAATGGAACGTGACGTCGCGGAAGGCAATTTCGCCGCGCGGCGGCTCTGGCAGCGGAACCGGCCGCGGCGGCGATTTGATCTGCGACTGCGCCGCGAGCAGCTCGCCGAGCCGCTCCGCAGCGCCTGCCGCCTGATTGATCTCGCCCCAGACTTCGCTGAGCTCGCCGGTCGAGGCTGCGGCAAACACGGCATAGAGCACGAACTGCCCGAGCCTGCCGCCGGTCATGGTGCCGGCGAGCACGTCCTGGGCGCCGTACCACAGAATGCCAACGACGGATGCGAACACGAGAAAGATGGCAAGCGCGGTGAGCCCGGCGCGCGCTTTGGTGCGCGCTCTTGCGGCCGCGAAGGCGCGTTCGACGGCGCCGGCAAATCTTGCGCTCGCTGCCCGCTCATGGGTGAAGGCTTGCAGCACCCTCACCTGGCTCAAGCTCTCGCTCGCATAGGCCGAAGCGTGCGCCAAACTGTCTTGCGCCTCGCGCGAGAGGGAGCGGACCGCCCGGCCATAGGCGACGAGCGGCAGCACAATGATCGGAATGGCGATCAGCACGAGCAATGACAGTTTCGGGCTGGTCACGATCATCATGGCCACGGCGCCAACCAGGATCACGAGGTTGCGCAAGGCTTGGCTGATCGTCGTGCTTGCCGCAGCCTTGATTTGCGTGGTGTCGGCGGTGAGCCGCGACATCACCTCGCCCGAATGCGCCGTCTCGTAGAAGGCTGGGCTCAAGCCGGTGAGATGTTTGAAGATGTCGGCGCGGATATCGGCGACGACGCGCTCGCCGAGCCAATTCACGGCATAGAAGCGGGCGGCGCTTGCCAAAGCGAGGATGAGGCCGACGCCGAGCAGCGTCGCGAAATATTTGTCGACCAGGCCAGGCTCAACCCCACTGAAGCCGACATCGATCATGCGCCGCACGGCGAGCGGCACGGCAAGCGTCGCCGCAGCCGAGACGATGAGGGCCGCGAGCGCCGCAGCGATCATGCTCCGGTAGCGCAAGACGTAGGGTTTGAGGGCAAGCAGCGGACGGAGCGACGCGCGGCTCTCCTTGACCTCGCCCGCCGCTTCTGGCGCAGGCAAGGGATGCGGGTCCTGGCCGTCTGGCTTTGCGGTCACGGGCGGGGGTATCCTCACTCTCGGGAAGGAATGTACGGAAGGAGGGCGGGGAGCGAAAGATCAAAGGCTCGCGCCCTTCCGGCGCAGCCTTGTGCCCGTGGCGAACTTCCGTTATAGGCTCGTCCCCAACGCAAACCGCACGATTTCCAAGGCAAAGCGCCATGAAAAAGGACATCCACCCCGGCTATCACCGCATCAAGGTGGTGATGACCGACGGCACCGAGTTCGTCACCTATTCGACCTACGGGGCGGAAGGCGAGACGCTGAAGCTCGACATCAATTCAAAGACGCACCCTGCCTGGACCGGCGGCGGCCAGCACCTCATCGACCGCGGCGGGCGGCTCACCCGCTTCAAGCGGAAATACGAAGGCTTCCTCAAATAGGCTGTTAATCGCCGTCGGGGCCGAAGGCCGCACGCAGGCGCGACAGCTGCGTGCTCAAGGGGTTGTCGGCGTCCTCGGTAGGCGCGTGCTCGAGCCCAAGCATCTGGTCGAGCCGCACGATGCGTTCCTGCAGCTTGACGCTTTCCGTGATCAGCTCCTTCAGCCGAGGTGGAAGGGCGCTGAAATCCCTGGCCGGCTGATCGCTTCCTTTGCCCGGGAGCTTGATCTTGCGCTGCTCCTCGAGCGCCTGCTCGAGCGTCAGCTCGCCCTCGCTCACCGCGCGCCTGATCAGAAGCCAGGACGCGAGCTGCATCAGCCGCGTGGTCAGCCGCATGCTCTCGGTAGCATAGGCGAGCGAATGCGGCGGCTGCAGCTTGCGCGCCTCCTTTCGCCCGTCGCCGTCGAGATAGGTGGCTGCCGCCTCGACGAGCGCCATGCCCTCGCGAAAGACGGTTCTGAATTGGTCTGATTGCGCAAATTTCGCGCCGAACGATACGGTGACGCCGCCACCGCGCCTAGACTTCCCCGCCATCGGCTACTCCCTCTACGCCCGTGCCCACGGCTATGCTGCCCACGCGGCAAACTCGCCCGCTGGCGGAAACACGTTAGACCAGCGATTGGGGCAAAAAAAGAGCCGCCATGCGGCGGCTCAGGAAGTTAACAGGGAGGCGTCAAACAGAGTGGACAGGCCACTCAAATCCAGAGGACTGGATGGCTGAAAACCTAGCGCAAAGCTCCTAATAACGAGTTAACGCTAAGGTCCGATTTACCTAAAGAAAGGGAGTTAGCAACAATGGTTAACGCTTGAAGGCGGCGTCCGCGGCACTCAGCGAAGCCTGCTTGGCCGCGCGCGCCGCTTCCACCCTGGCAATCTCCGCCTTCAGCGTCTCGACGAGCTCCGTGAGCTCGCCGACCGAGAGCTTGCTCAGATCCTGGCCAAGCTCGTAGGCCTTCTTTTTCTTCGGTTCGAGATCGTCGAGATCCACAACTCTTTCCTTTGGCGCCGAAGCATCCTAGCACCACTGCTGCGACGAGAAGAGGGGTACATCGATGCTGCCTGAGACCATGACCGTCATCGAAGCGAAGGGCCAGGGCGGCCCGGAGGTGCTCGTGCCGGCGACACGCCCCGTGCCGGTCCCGGGTCCCGGAGAGGTGCTGATCGCGGTCAAGGCTGCTGGCGTCAATCGCCCTGACGTGCTTCAGCGTCTCGGCGTCTATCCTCCGCCGAAAGGCGCCTCCGATCTTCTCGGGCTGGAAGTCGCTGGGCACGTGGTTGCCCGCGGGCCCGGCGCGACGCGATACAGAGAAGGTGACGCGGTTTGCGCGCTGACCAATGGCGGCGGCTATGCCGAGTTCTGCGTTGCACCCGAAAGCGCGACATTGCCGGTGCCGGAAGGCCTGAGCCTGGTCGAGGCGGCGGCGCTGCCTGAGACCGTGTTCACCGTGTGGCACAATGTGTTCGAGCGCGGCGGATTGCGGCCCGGCGAATGGCTGCTCGTGCATGGCGGCGCAAGCGGCATCGGCACCACCGCCATCCAGTTGGGCAAGCTGTTCGGCGCTCACGTGATGGTGACCGCCGGCAGCGCCGAGAAGGTGCGGGCCTGCGAGGAGTTGGGTGCCGCCCGCGCCATCAATTATCGCAGCGAGGATTTCGTCGAGGCGGTGAAGGAGGCGACCCAAGGCCACGGCGCCGACGTGATCCTCGACATGGTCGGCGGCGACTATATCGAGCGGGACCTGCGCGCTGCGGCGCTTGACGGGCGCATCGTGCAGATCGCCTTCCTCAAGGGCTCCAAGGTCGAGATCGATTTGATGCGCCTGATGATGCGGCGCCTGACGCTGACCGGCTCGACCTTGCGCGCCCAGAGTGCCGAGTCCAAAGCCCGCATGGCCCGCGCCATCGAGGAGAAGGTCTGGCCGCTGATCGCGATGAGCAAGTTCAAGCCGGTGATCGAACTCGACGTTCAAGCTCACCGACGCAGCGGCGGCGCACGCCCGCATCGACGATCCCGATCACATCGGCAAGATCGTGCTGGTGGTGGAAGGCTGAGGATTCCGACACGGCGTCAATCCGGCGAAGGCCGGAATCGAGCATCACGAAGCGCGAAGAAAAACTGACCCCCGGGCTTGGAAGCATTTGCCTAGAGAAGCGGCAGCCCCTATATAGAGGTCATTCCCCTTCATGTGAATCTGGCTCGCTCTCGTGGCCTTTAGGGGTCGAGAGACCGCCCTTTTTCTTACAGGTATCGCAAGACCTATGGACCGTACCCCGCTCATGCCCAAGGCGACCGCCGTCTGGCTGGTCGACAACACCTCGCTCACCTTCGAGCAGATCGCCGAGTTCTGCGGCCTGCATGTGCTCGAAGTGAAGGGCATCGCCGATGGTGACGTAGCCCACGGCATCAAGGGCATGGACCCCATCTCCTCCGGTCAGTTGACCCGCGACGAGATCGCCAAGGCGGAGAAGGACAGCTCCTACCGGCTGAAGCTTGCCGAGCCCAAGGTCGAGGTGCCCGAGGTCAAGACCAAGCGCGGACCCCGCTATACGCCGGTGTCCCGCCGTCAGGATCGGCCGAACGCCATTCTCTGGCTTCTGAAAAATCACCCCGAGCTCAAGGACTCCCAGATCATGCGCCTCGTCGGCACCACCAAGCCGACGATCATCGCCATCCGCGAGCGGTCGCATTGGAACTCCGGCAGTCTCGTGGCCCAGGACCCGGTGGCACTCAGCCTCTGCTCGCAGATCGATCTCGATGCCGAGGTCAAGAAGGCGGCGTCGAGGCTCGCCCGCGAGCGGCACGAAGTCGAGGCCACCGAGCCTCCCAGGGCAGGAACTCTGATCCCTGCCGAGGAGACCATTGCCGTGGCACCTGCTCCCGAGCCGGAGCGGTCAATGGCGACTGCTCTAGCGCAGGAGGCCCGCGAGGCCATGGCCGCACCGGAAGAGGAAGAAGACGTTCCCGACGTCAATTCGGTGTTTGCCAAGCTCAAGGATCTCAAGCGCGGCCCGCAGGACTAATCGCCGGCCCGTCGTCTCGCGAGCTTCGGGGCTTTGATCAGGATCAAGGCCCCAACGCCCCGCATCCCCGAATTTTGCGCCTCCGATGCAATGACGAGGTGCACCATGAGCACTGGGGAAATTCTCTATCTGGCCTTGGTCGTGTTCGCTGGGGCGGCCTTCGCCATAACGCTCGCCTATTATTCGAGGGGCTGAAATCTTATCCCCTCCTCCACGAGGGGAATTGATCGGAGGGCTTGAGCTTCGCTAGGGTGCAACGAGGAAACGCACCGAAGGCGGGCCATGACGAGCCCCTACGACACCGATCTCGGCAAGAATGCCGCGAATTATCAGCCGCTGACCCCTCTTGTCTTCCTCGAGCGGGCCGCGAGCACGTTTCCCGATCATCCGGCCATCATCCACGGCAAGCGGCGCTATTCCTATGCCGAGTTCTATGCCCGCTCGCGGAAGCTTGCCTCTGCCCTTGCCGCAAGCGGCATCGGCAAGAACGACACCGTGTCGGTGATGCTCGCCAATACGCCAGCCATGCTCGAGGCCCATTACGGCGTGCCCATGACCGGCGCGGTGCTGCACTCCATCAACACGCGGCTCGACCCCCCGATCATCGCCTTCATGCTCGACCACGCCGACGCCAAGCTCCTCATTATCGACACCGAGTTCGCACCGGCGATCAAGGAGGCGCTGGCGCAGACGAGCGTGCAGCCGCTCGTCGTCAACTACCGCGACCTCGAATGCGGGGTCGAAGGTGAGCGCGTCGGCGATGTCGACTACGAGGAGTTCATCGCAGGCGGCGACCCGGACTATGAATGGGACATGCCGAGCAACGAATGGAACGCCATCTCGCTCAACTATACGAGCGGCACCACCGGCAATCCCAAGGGCGTCGTCTACCACCATCGCGGCGCGGCACTGATGTGCTACGCCAACACCATCGCCACCGGCATGGGCGCCCACCCCGTTTATCTGTGGACGCTGCCGATGTTCCACTGCAACGGCTGGTGCTTCCCCTGGTCGCTGTCGGTGGTCGCCGGCACCCACGTCTGCCTCCGCTCGGTGCGGGCGAAGCCGATGTATGACGCGATCGCCGATCACAAGGTGACGCATCTCTCCGGCGCACCGTTCGTCATGTCAGCCCTGCTCAACGCCACCGAGGAGGAGAGGCGGAATTTCAACCATCGGGTGGCCTTCAACCATGCCGCTGCCCCGCCCCCAGAGGCCGTGCTCGGCGCCATGGCCGAAGCAGGCTTCGAGCTCACGCATCTTTACGGGCTCACCGAGACCTATGGGCCTGCAACCATCAATGAGTGGCACGAGGAATGGGACACGCTGCCGCCGGAAGAGCGCCTGTCGAAGCGCGCCCGACAGGGCGTGCGCTATGTGGCGCTGGAAGGTCTCGACGTGATGGACCCCGAAACCATGCAGCAGGTCACCCCCGACGGAGAGACGCTCGGCGAGGTCATGTTCCGCGGCAACATCGTGATGAAGGGCTACCTCAAGAACAAGAAGGCGACCAAGGAGGCCTTCGCCGGAGGCTGGTTCCATTCCGGCGATCTCGGCGTGCTCCACCCCGACGGCTATATCCAGCTGAAGGACCGCTCCAAGGACATCATCATCTCCGGCGGCGAGAACATCTCCTCCATCGAGGTCGAGGACGTGCTCTACAAGCACCCCGCCGTCGCCGCCGCAGCCGTGGTGGCGAAGCCCGACGCCAAATGGGGCGAGACGCCTTGCGCCTTCATCGAGAAGCGCCCCGGCGCCGAGGTGACCGAGGCCGAGATCATCGATTACTGCAAGAAGAAGCTCGCGCGCTTCAAATGCCCGAGCCGGGTGGTGTTCACCGAGCTGCCTAAAACCTCGACGGGCAAGATCCAGAAGTTCAAGCTGCGCGATATGGCGAAGACCGCGTGAGAGACTCTCGCTTGCGCCGGTGGCAGAATGCCGAACGAGTTAGCAAGGAGCATTAGCCAGACATGGCACCCCGGGGCCTGAAATTCGTCAACATCAACGAGCATTCCGACGCGCGCGGGAGGATGCGCATCGTCGAGGTCGATGGTGGAGGCTTGCCCTTTGTGCCGGTGCGGAGCTTCATCATCTCAGATGTGCCGACCGGCAAGACGCGGGCCGGTCATGCCGTGTCCTGCGACGAGCTGATCATCGTGGCGCAAGGCTCCTGCCTGATCACCGCGCGCACCGGAGCCGGTCTTGAGGAGCACCGCCTTACACCGGAGACCGGCGCCGCGCATCTCGGACCAGGCACTTGGCTGATGCTGAGCGAGTTCGAGCCTGGGACGATCCTCGTCACCTACGCGTCGGAGAAATATTCGGAAACGCGGTTCTTCGAGGATTACGTCGACATGGATCGCTGAGCGCGAGCCGGCCGCCCCCTGTTGATCGCTGCCGCGCTTTGCTTGTGGTCAATCAGCCTCTCTCCCTTGCGGCCCATGCACGCGCGTTTCACAATGTGGCGGCGCGGTCGACGCCATATTGGAGTCGGGGGCGGGGGGACTTGGACACGGCGCTCGAGCAGCAATTCAATCTGATCGCAAGCTACGTCGCTCTCGCTATCGAGTGCGGCGCGGTGTTCGTCGTCGCCTTCGGCGCGTTGCAGGCAATCTCTGCCTTGCTCAGGGCGATCGCCAATGGCCAGGCGACGGGGAGCGAAGGACGGCAAATCTGGCTCCGATTCGCCACCTGGATCCTGCTCGGGCTCGAATTTGCGCTCGCCGCCGACATCTTGCGCACGGCGGTGGCGCCGACCTGGGACGACATCTCAAAGCTCGCCGTCATCGCCACCATCCGCACCATGCTCAACTATTTTCTGGCCAAGGACATCATGGCCTTCGACAAGAGCCAGGAACCTGGCGTCGAAGGGGGCGCGGCCTAGGCAAAAAACGGCCCGAATCCTGAATTAAGCCGTTGTTAATCAATTGGACGCTTAGGCGAATATGTGGTTCAGTTCCTTGACGTGACGTGCGGGCGCAAGGACCGAAGACGCTGGAATTGCGTCAGGTTGCGCGGGTTTCGGGGGTTCCAAAGGTAAGGCTGGCGGAGTTTTCTCTGCCGTAATGGCCGGCTGGATCGCGGGCTCGCCCCTTCCACCCCGAAATTTGGGCGCCCTCAAATTGGGGCCGATGAATGCTGAAGAAAGCTCGGGGCAAGCGGTTTCAGCTGATCCTCATCAAGCCGTCGCATTACGACGCGGACGGCTACGTCGTGCAATGGCTCCGCTCGACCATGCCGTCGAACTCGCTCGCCGCCGTCTACGCCCTTGCTTGCGGCGCCGCCGACCGCGAAATCCTCGGGCCTGACCTGCCGATCGACGTCCTTGCCATGGACGAGACCAACACGCGCGTGCGGCCGGGCGACCTCGCCAAACGCATCGCCCGCAACGGCGGCCTTGGCCTGGTCGGCTTCGTCGGCGTGCAGTCGAACGAGTTTCCCCGCACCCTCGACCTCGCGCGCAGCTTCCGCGCGGCGGGCGTCCAGGTGATGATCGGCGGCTTCCACGTCTCGGGCTGCCTCGCCATGCTGAAAGAGATGCAAGTAGACATCAAGGCCGCCCAGGAGCTTGGCGTCTCCATCTTCGCCGGCGAGGCCGAGGAAGGCCTCGACGAGGTGTTCCTGGACGCGGCCAAGGGCGAGCTTAAGCCGCTCTATAACCATATGAAGAAGGAGCTGCCGGGCATCGGCGACATTCCCTCGCCGCCTTTCCTGCCCGTCGATTTCGTCAATCGCACGGTCGGCAACGTGACGAGCTTCGACGCCGGACGCGGCTGTCCCTTCCAATGCTCGTTCTGCACCATCATCAACGTGCAGGGGCGCAAGTCGCGCTACCGCTCGCCCGATTCGATCGAGCAGATCCTGCGCATGAACTGGGCGCAAGGCGTGAAGCGCTTCTTCATCACCGACGACAATTTCGCCCGCAACAAGGACTGGGAAGCGATCTACGACCGCATCATCAAATTGCGCGAAGAGGACGGCATGGACGTCCGCTTCATGATCCAGGTCGATACGCTGTGCCACCGCATCCCGAACTTCATCGAGAAATCGCGCCGCGCCGGCGTCACCCGCGTGTTCATCGGCTTAGAGAACATCAATCCGGCCAATCTGATCGCCGCCAAGAAGCGGCAGAACAAGATCACCGAGTACCGCAAGATGCTGCTCGAATGGAAACGGGTCGGCATCATGACCTTCGCCGGCTACATCCTCGGCTTCCCCAACGATACCCCTGAGTCGATCCGCCACGACCTCGAGATCATCAAGAAGGAGCTGCCGCTCGACGCGCTCGAGTTCTTCGTGCTGACGCCGCTGCCGGGCTCCGAGGATCACAAGATCCTGTACGAGAAGAATGTCTGGATGGACCCGGACATGAACAAATACGAGCTCGAGCACGTGGTCACCGGCCACGCCAAGATGAGCACGCGAAGAGTGGCAGGTCGGCTTACCGCTCGGCCTGGGACATCTTCTATACCGACGAGCATCTCGAGACGATCATGCGGCGCGCGCACGCCACCGGCATCAATATCCGCTCGCTCATGCCGGTGCTGATGTGGTTCTCGAGCGCGGTGAAGATCGAAGAGCTGCACCCGCTGCAATGGGGCATCTTCCGCGTCAAATACCGCAAAGACCGGCGCCCGGGCTTCCCAGTTCAGTCGCCGCTGTCGTTCTACGCGGGCTACGCCGCCGAGACCGCGAGGAAGGCCACGAAGCTCGCGCGGCGCTGGATGCATCTGAAGAGCATCGTCGCCAAGATCGAGGCAGACCCCAACGCCAAGCTCTATCAGGACGAGGCTCTCATTCCCGTCACCGAGGAAGACGCCGAGCATATGGAGCTCTACACCCAGAGCGAGACGGTGCGCGCCGCCGTGCAGCACGAGCGCCGCGTTGCCGGGCATCACCACACGAACGGTCATGCCGGCAATGGCCATGCCGCGAATGGCCAGAACGGCAACGGGCTGAAGGCGATGGCAGCGGTGCCAGCCACGATGCCGGCCATCACGATCACGACCACCACGATCAGGCCCACGAGCCGCGGCCAGGCATCATTCCACCCGCGGCTTGAGCTGCACTTCGTCATGCTCGCGAAGGCGGGCATCCAGTATTCGCCGGTCTCGCAGTGCTATCGAAGGTGGTGGTTACTGGATCGCCCGGTCGAGCTGGGCGATGACAAAATCCTGCAAGGCCGCAGCGATTACCAGCCGCCAAGCGCGCGGCGGAGGAAATTGCCGAATTCGCCGCCCGGCCTGCGCCATGGCGGTGGCGGCTGGCCGTATGGGTAGCCCTCCTCGGCGTACCGCGGGTCGTAGGGACCCTGATAGCCGCCATATCCCGGGCGCGCTCCAGGCACCCCAGGCGCCGCAGGTCCGTTCGAGCCAGGCCCCTCGGCGATGGCCGAGGATTCGACCCAACCCGCAGCGCCGCTATTGGCATCCTGCACCTGCACCCAGCCAGGCTGGCGCGAGATCACCCGCACCTGCCAGCCCGAGGGAAGCGCATAGATCAGCGGCGCCTGCATCGAGGGCTCCGACCGCATGTCGGCGGTGCCGGCGATCACATGGGCCCATTCCTCCTGCTCGTCCTGTCCTTCGCCTCCGTTAGGACCGAGAGCGTCCTGCTGGTCCGCGCCCTCAGGCGTCGGCGTGGCGTCTGGCGAGGACGTATCGGGCTCTAGCTGCTCGTCGGACGGCGGATCGGTTTCGGCCGACCGCTGCTCGGAATTCGGCGCAGGATTGAGCGCGGCAGAATCGTGGGTAGCGGTCTCCGGAGCAGGCTTCGCCGCACTCTGCGGAGCCGCAGGCTTCTTCGGCTCCGTGGCGGCGGTCTTCTGCGTGTCAGCCGAGGGCTTGGTCGCCTTGGCGTCGGCTGACGTAACGCTGTCCTTTTGGCACTTTGCATCGCTCGCCGCGGCGACGGCGGCGGTCTTGGCCTTGTCGGGAGCGCTCGAGCCGCCGCCGAGCACGGCGTGGGCAAGAAATGCAGTGCTGCCGGCATAGAGCACGGCACCCACCAGCCACAGCGTCAAGATCAGCCTATTCTGCATGCCGAGACCTCCGCGCCGGCCTCTCCGGCCGGCCTTGATTCGGTCGCTCCAGTTAAGCAGGAATGCCCGAAGTAGACGTTAATTGACATGCCAAAATGGCAACACCGTGGGGACGAAATGCCCAACAAAGAGGCGGCGATACGCCTCGAAAACTTTGGGTCGGAAGCTTTGAGCGATGCCGGTCAGCGCCGCCTATAAGTGCTTCATTCAAGATCTGCTTGCGGAGTTCGGGCCGGTCAGCATTCGCCACATGTTCAGCGGCGCCGGCATCTACGCCGACGGAGTAATGTTCGCGATCCTCGCAGAGGACACGCTCTATCTCAAAGCCGATGAGGCTTCGGCGCGTGCCTTCGCCGCCGAGGGGAAAGGTCCTTTCACCTATCGTCCGAAAGGCCGTGGCGAGGTGGCGCTGTCCTATTGGGAGGTTCCGGAACGGCTGCTCGACAACCCTGAGGAGCTTGTCACTTGGGCGAGACGGGCGCACGCGGTCGCGCTTGCCGCCAAGGCCGACAAGGCGCGCTGAAGCTATTGCGCCTGGATGCTCTGCAGATATTCGATGATCGCTTCGACGTCGTGCGGGCTGAACACGAAGATCGGCATGTCGGGATGGCCGGAGACGATTCCTTCGGCAAGCGATTCGGAGAGGTCCTCGATCGGATAGTTCTTGGACAGCGTGCGGAAGGGCGGCGCTTCCTTATGCGGGCTGTCGCCCTCCTTGCCGATCGCGTGGCAGCGCGAGCAGTTCTCCTTGACCAGCACCTCGCCCTTGTCCGCGAGGCCCTTCTCGGCGGCGTAGGCCGGAGTGGCGCCCGCAATGAGAAGAGCCGTGGCTCCCGCGAGCGCTGCCCTGACCGCGCTGAAGCCTGCCTTCCCGAAATACCGTGACGGCACGCGCGCCTCTCCTCTCAGGTGAGTTTAAACGACTAGCCCGCTCTCGCGGAGGCCTCATTGACCTCTGGTCAAGTCTGCGCTCGCGATGCGGCGAAAAAGCGTGCTCTCCGCGCAGGCGCCTGCGGGAGATCGCAACGCTCATTGCTTTGCTACTTCGGGTCCCTCGTTAAGCGGAGCTTGTTTCCGCCGCTAGTGGCTCATCTGATGCTTGAGCCGCTCGATTTCGTCCTTGAGACGCAGCTTTTGACGTTTCAGCTCCGTGATCTTGAGATCGTCGGCCGTCGGCCGGCTCATCTCTTCCTCGATTTTCCGATCCAGTTGACGATGCTTTTCAGACAACTCCACAAGATGTGCGTCAAGCGCCATGTTCAGACCTCCGACTCAGTTGGTCCAGGGCTGGTTATTGTGACAAATCGGAGACGTTTTGTCTAATGTCCACACCCGTGTCAGGGCGTCGCCCTGGCCCACTTCGGGCCTATGCGCAGGCCGTGCAACGCCATGCTAGAAGCCTTGCGCGGCCTGAGATTCGCCGTGATACTTTGCTTGTCCCCTCAAGGCACAACAAGGAGCTGGGGCGTCCATGGAGAGCGAGGAGATTCGCGAGCTCCGGGCGACGTTGCTCAAGCTCAAGCAAGAGCACCGCGATCTCGACAGCGCTATCAACGCGTTGGAGGAATCGGGCCGTGCCGACCAGCTTCAGCTCAAGCGGCTGAAAAAGAAGAAGCTGTTCCTCAAAGACGAGATCGCCCGCATCGAGGATCAGCTCCTGCCCGACATCATTGCCTAGAGCATGATCCCGAAAAGTTGCAGACTTTTCGGGAAAGATCATGCGTCAGAGACAAAAAAGCATGATCCCGAAAAGTTGCAGACTTTTCGGGAAAGATCATGCGTCAGAGACGAAAAGCTAGAGCGCAGCTCTAGCTTCGAGCTTTTGCCTTTCACGGAAGAGCACGAGAAGCCCGAGCGTGCCGCCGATCAGCTCGACCGCCATGTAGAAAAGCAGGATGGGGCTCGGCATGCCGTCAACGATCAAGCTGAGGATGCGGCCGGCGGCGATCGAGTAGAGGAAGAACACCGCCCAGATCGCTGCCACATGCCGCCAGGCCGGGGTGAAGGCGGCGATGACGCAGAAAATGGTCATGCCGAGATAGAGGCCCATGACCGCCCGGAGCATCTCCGTCTGGTCGGTGCCCTCGACCACGATATGCATGGACTTGGGGAGGACGGCGGCAGGATCGATGCCGTAGCTGAGCGCCGGCGGCACGAGGATCGCCGCCACAAACAAGAGAAAGAGCTTCATCATGCCGTGTTCCCCCCCGGGAAGCCGACTCATGCGGACTTGCCATCGGTCATTGTGAGCTAACGGCCGTTGCCGCTAAAGCCCCAATCTCCTTGCCAACCCTCGCGCAACCCTATAAATCCCCCGCTTTTCGCGAAGCCCAGTTGTCTTGCGAGAAATGAGCGCCTTCCGAGAAATGAGCTTGAGATGAGCGATGAGAAGCCCGGCGTCGGCATCATCATGGGCAGCCGCTCGGACTGGCCCACGCTCAAGGCTGCGGCCGACGTGCTCGATGCGCTGCGCGTGCCCTACGAAACCCGCATCGTCTCGGCCCACCGCACCCCCAAGCGGCTTTACGATTACGCCACGAGCGCGCGTGAGCGGGGGTTGAAGGTGATCATCGCCGGCGCCGGAGGCGCTGCCCACCTGCCAGGCATGACCGCCTCCATGACCGAGCTGCCGGTGCTTGGCGTGCCGATCGAGAGCCGATCGCTCAAAGGCCTCGACAGCCTGCTCTCCATCGCCCAGATGCCTGCCGGCGTTCCGGTGGGGACGCTTGCCATCGGCGCGGCAGGCGCCGCCAACGCCGGCCTGCTCGCGGCGCAGATTCTCGCCCTCTCCGATCATGCGCTCGCCGCCCGTGTCTTAGCCTGGCGCGCGGCACAAACCGACGGCGTAGCCGAGGCCCCTGAGGATAATGCCTGAAGCCCTCTCTCCGGGAAGCATCATCGGCATCCTGGGCGGCGGCCAGCTCGGCCGCATGCTGGCGCTCGCCGCGGCGCGGCTCGGGCTCAAGACGCATATCTATTCCGATGAAGCGGACGCGCCGGCCTTCGACGTTTCGGCGTTCTCGACGGTCGGGTCTTTCGAGGACGAGACGGCGCTCGGCGACTTTGCCGCCAAAGTCGACGTGGTCACCTGCGAGTTCGAGAACGTGCCGGCCCGCGCGCTCGAGATCGCGGGGAAGAAAGCGCCCGTCTATCCCCCCGCGAAAGCGTTCGCCGTCGCGCAAGACCGTCTCGTGGAGAAGGACTTCATGCGCGGGCTCGGCATTCAAGTTGCCGACTACGCCGACGTGCATGACGAAGCAGAGCCTGCGCGATGCGCTAGCGCGCGTGCAACTGCCGGCCATCCTGAAGACGCGGCGCTTCGGCTATGACGGCAAGGGACAGGCGCTGGTCCGCAACGAGGCGGAAGCCTTGGCGGCGCTGCATGAGCTTGGCGTCCAGTCAGCCCTCATCGAGCGCCTGGTCGCCTTCGAGCGCGAGATCTCCATCCTCGTCGTGCGCGGCCAGGACGGCGCGCTCAAATTCTACGATCCGGTCGAGAACGTGCACCAGAACGGCATCCTCGCCGTGAGCCGCGCTCCGGCCCGCATCACCGCCGATTGCGTTCTCGAGGCGCGGCGCATCGCCGGAACCATCGCCGAAGCGCTCGGCCATGTCGGCGTCTTGTGCGTGGAGATGTTCCAGCGCGAGGAGGCCCCGCGCCTTCTCGTCAACGAGATCGCGCCACGGGTGCACAATTCAGGTCATTGGACCATCGACGCCTGCCTCGTCAGCCAATTCGAGAACCACATCAGGGCGATAGCAGGCTGGCCGCTCGGCGGCACTGAACGCCACAGCGACGCTGTGATGACCAATCTGATCGGCGCCGATGTGGAACGCTGGCGCGAGTTGGCGGGTGAAGAGGGCGTCTCGGTGCATCTCTACGGCAAGGCGGAGGCCCGGCCGGGCCGCAAAATGGGCCACACCACCAGGCTCTTGCCCAAGAGTTCATGACACGGCATCGCTGGACAATCGGCGGCTCTTTTGTTAGAGCAGACGTGGATTCGGAACCTTTGGTTCCGGTCAGGGTTGGCTTTGGCCAGTCCCAAATTTCCTCAACCCTCTGAAACGGAGAGTGACGCGCGTGCAAGTCGTCGTTCGCGATAACAATGTGGATCAGGCCCTCAGGGCGCTGAAGAAAAAGATGCAGCGCGAAGGCATCTTCCGCGAGATGAAGCTCCGCAATTACTACGAGAAGCCGTCCGAGAAGCGCGCTCGCGAGAAGGCCGAGGCCATTCGCCGGGCCCGCAAGCTCGCCCGCAAGAAGGCTCAGCGCGAAGGCCTCGTTTCGGCCAGGCCGCGCACGCCCACCCGCGCTCCGCGCTAGGGGCTTTCCAAACCTCCAACGACTGTCATGGCCGGGCTTCCCCGGCCATCCGCATTTCTGGCTTGCGCCTGAAAAATCATGCCCGGCAAAAGGGCCGGGCATGACGAACTGCTTTGATCGGATTTCTGTCTTAAGACGCTAGCGCCACCGGCTCGACATAGACCGGGCGGACGACTGCGGGCCGCAGCACAGGCTCGCGGGTGTCGAGAAACGCCGTGACCTTGCCCCAAGCGCCGTGATCGAACAGATCGTTGTGATCGCCGCGACGGAGGATGGCGAGGGTCTTTGGCTCGTTGGCAGCGGCATAGACCTGGCGGGCCTGCGTCACCGGGATCATGCAGTCCCGCGCGCCATGCACGATGAGCAGCGGCACCTTGACCGAGCCGATGCGGTCGATGGTGCGGTATTGATCGGTCATGACCAGGCGGAGCGGCAGGAACCACCAGACCTGGCGGCCGACATCGACCACCGAGGTAAAGGGCGCTTCCAGCACCAAGGCCTTCACCGGGCGCAGCAGGGCAAGCCGGGTGGCGACGCCGGTGCCGAGCGATTCACCATACGCCACGATATTGCGCGGTGAGACGCCAAGCTCCTCCTCCAGATAAGCGTGGGCGGCGACGGCGTCGGCGATGTTGTTGCGCTCGGTCGGCCAGCCGCCTGAGCCACCGAAGCGGCGGTAATTGACTATGAACACGCCATAGCCGCTCGCAGCGATCGCCTCGATCTTGCGCGCGCGATTGGCAACCGAACCGCTTTGGCCGGTGAAATAGAGGAGCGTGGGCTTGCCGCGCCGGGCCGGCAAATACCAGGCGATCAGCTTGACGCCGCCTCTGCCCTCGAAGGTGATCTCTTCCACCTCGGCGAGGCCGACATCCTTGGGCGCGTAGCGCTTCTTGTCCGGCATGTACAAGAAGTAGCGATGAAGCACCCAGGCGCCGAAACAGATCAGGGCGTAGGTACCGAGAAGTGAGAGGAAGAGATTGAGCATGACGCGATCAAAGCCTTTCTATCAATTCCTGCAAGAGACGTGTTCTTTTTATGGTTTCCTCCCTGAACCCAACTTGAACATGGCGTTCAGCAATAAGATGACAACGGCTTAACACTCACGACAGTGAGCCGCGTCATCCCCAATTTTCGCTGGAGCTCAGAACGCCAAGCCGCCGGGCCGATGCGCAAGACCGGCTAAGTCTTGCCCGCTGCGCTGTTTTTTCCGCGCGCCGGCCAGGCTTGGCGAGACAAGCGTCACTTCCTTCAGGCTACGCACGATAGAGTTTCGCTCCTATCGAAGCTTTGTGCTGCAAATGCCGGGGGTCGCCCGTGACGGGGGTCAAACACACGGTCAATACGGCCATGGCGTGACCTCAATCCGGCAAAAAAGGGAATAAATCAAAGAGGTTAAGGAGTTCCGCCGTTTTTGCTGGAGGGCCCTGAGAGGCCTTAAAGCGCCTTGGCGATCTCCTCGGTCATCTTTTTCGCGTCGCCGAGCGCCATCATGGTGTTGTCGCGGTAGAACAGCGGGTTGTCGATGCCGGCGTAGCCGCTCGCCAGCGACCGCTTGTTGAAGATGACGGTCCCTGCCTTCCACACCTGCAGGACCGGCATGCCGTAAATCGGCGATGAAGGATCGTCCTCTGCCGCCGGGTTGGTCACGTCATTGGCGCCGATCACGTAAGCCACGTCGGTTTGGGCAAATTCGCTGTTGATGTCCTCGAGCTCGAACACCTCGTCGTAAGGCACGTTGGCTTCGGCGAGCAGCACGTTCATATGTCCCGGCATGCGGCCCGCCACCGGATGGATGGCATATTTGACCTCGACGCCTGCAGCCTTCAGCTTGTCGGCCATCTCGCGCAAGGCATGCTGGGCTTGCGCCACCGCCATGCCGTAGCCCGGCACGATGATCACCTTGCTCGCATTCTTCATGAGATAGGCGGCATCCTCGGCCGAGCCGAGCTTCACCGGCCTCTGCTCGGCGCCGGCCGCAGGCCCCGCCACTTCCCCGCCGAAGCCGCCCAAGGATGACATTGAGGAAGGAGCGGTTCATCCCCTTGCACATGATGTAGGAGAGAATCGCGCCCGAGGACCCAACCAGCGCGCCGGTGACGATCAGCGCCGTGTTGCCGAGGGTGAAGCCGATGCCGGCCGCAGCCCACCCCGAATAGGAGTTGAGCATGGAGATGACGACGGGCATGTCGGCGCCGCCGATCGGAACGATGATCAGCACGCCGAGCAGGTAGGACAAAAGCGCGATCGCCCAGAAATAGAAGGCCGTCTGCTCGCGGTAGAACATCACGATGCAGAACACGAGCAGGAGTGCGAGCGCGATGTTGATGGCATGGCGCGCCGGCAGCAGGATCGGCTTGCCCGACATGCGCCCGGAAAGCTTGAGGAAGGCGATCACCGACCCTGAAAAGGTGATGGCGCCGATAGCAGCTCCCAACGACATCTCTATCAGGCTTGCCTTGTGGATTTCGCCTGGCGTACCGATGCCGAAGGCCTCGGGCGCGTAGAAGGCGGCGGCGGCAACCAGCACCGCCGCCATGCCGACCAGCGAATGGAAGGCTGCGACCAGCTCAGGCATCGCCGTCATCGAAATGCGGCGGGCCACCACCGCGCCGACGCTGCCGCCGATAGCAATGCCGGCGATGATCATCGCCCAGGTGAGCGGCGTTTCCGGCCGCGCCACGGCAAGGGTCGTGAGCACGGCAATCGCCATGCCGATCATGCCGAGATAATTGCCGCGGCGCGAGGTCTCGGGCGACGACAGCCCGCGCAGCGCCAGGATGAACAGGACGCCGGCGACGAGATAGAGCAGCGCGACGAGTTCGGGGCTCATTTCTTTTTCTTCTGATACATGGCGAGCATGCGCTGGGTGACGAGGAAGCCGCCGAAGATGTTGACGCTCGCCATGATGAGCGCGGCGAAACCGAGCAGCTTCGCCGTCCAGCCGCCTGACGCCGCTGCCTCAGCCGCCTCGACCGCAACTGCGAGCAGCGCGCCGACCACGATCACCGAGGAGATGGCGTTGGTCACCGACATCAGCGGGGTGTGCAGGGCCGGCGTCACGCTCCACACCACGTAATAGCCGACGAAGATGGCGAGCACGAAGATTGAGAAGCGGAACACGAAGTCATGGCTCTCTGCGCCGGGCGCCGCTTGCGCGTAAGCGCTGCCGCCGACCAGGCATTCCGCGAGCAGCGCACTAACGAAGACGGCAAAAGCGAGCCGTGCAGATCCTCGTCTCATGTCGCGCCTCCCTTCGGCGCCGCGCGCTTCGCCGCTGGTGCGGGTGCAGCGGCGCGCTCGGCAATCATGGCGTTGACGATGGCGCCGTCCTTGGCGATCAGCGTGCCCTTGATCAGCTCGTCGTCCCAATTGACGGCGAGCGCGCCCGTCTTCTTGTCGATCATCGGCTCGACGAAGGCGACCAGGTTGCGGGCATACAGGCTCGACGCGTTGACCGGCACAGCGCCCGGAAGATTGAGCTTGCCCATGATGCGCACGCCGTTGTGCTCCACCACCTCTCCAGCCTTGGCAAGCTCGGCGTTGCCGCCGCGCTCAACAGCGAGATCGACGATGATGGAGCCTGGACGCATGCTCTCGATCATGGCCTTGGAGAGGAGCTTTGGCGCCGGGCGCCCGGGGATCAGCGCCGTGGTGATGACGATGTCTTGCGTCTTGACGTGCTCGGCCACGAGCGCTGCCTGCTTCTTCTTGTACTCGTCGGACATTTCCTTGGCGTAGCCCGCTGCGGTCTCGGCCTGCTTGAACTCCTCGTCCTCGACCGCGATGAACTTGGCGCCGAGCGAGGCCACCTGCTCCTTGACCGCGGGCCGCACGTCGGTGGCGGTGACGATGGCACCGAGCCTCCGCGCCGTGGCGATAGCTTGCAGACCGGCGACGCCGACGCCCATGACGAAGACGCGCGCCGCAGGCACGGTGCCGGCCGCGGTCATCATCATCGGCAGCGCCCGCTCGAACAGGGCCGCGGCATCGACCACCGCCTTGTAGCCGGCAAGATTAGCCTGGCTCGACAGCACGTCCATGCTCTGCGCCCGGCTGATGCGCGGCATCAGCTCCATGGCGAACATCGAGGCGCCGGTCTTGGCCAGCGCCTGCAAGCCCGTCGGCATCGGAATAGGGATCGAGCATGGCGATCAGCATGGCGCCCTGCTTCATCGACTTGGCGAGATCGAGCGGCGGCCGGCGCACGGTGAGCACGATATCGGCGTCCTTCACCGCGTCGGCGTCGGTCGCAGCGATCTCGGCGCCGGCGTCTTTGTACTCTTGGTCGGAGAAATGCGAGCGGAGCCCGGCGCCGGAGCGCACCCTCACCTTTGCCCCAAGCTTGACGAGCTTCTTCGCGGTCTCGGCGCTCAACCCGATGCGCGGCTCATCGAGGCCTTCGGCGGGCACGCCAATGGTGATCATCTTGGCTCCGTCAGCGGACTAGCCGTGTCAAATGGCCGGCGGCGGATCGTGCCGCCTTTTGGGGGAGGTCTGAACCCGGTCAGACCACGAACACGGCCATCAGCGCCATGAGGACGACGACGCCGACGATGGTGCAAAGCGCCAGCTTGAGGAACAGTTTGTAGGTCTTCTGATGCTCGGCGTAGTCCATCGCCGGATGGCATTCGGCTGGATCGATATGCATTCCCACTCCCCTTAATGCTTTTCAGGCCTTATTCCGCTTGCCGATACCATAAAGGCAGTGGCCCGGGCAATCCGGGGCGTCAGCTAGCGATCTCTGTCCCCTCCGGCAGCGGCACGCCGGCCGCTACGAAGGCTTGCCTTCTGCTGGCGCGCGACGTCGCCGAGATCGACGCCAGCGATGGTGTCGTCGAACAGGCGATGGAAGTTCAACTCGGCATTGAGGTGCAGGAACACCCCGCCGAGCCCGATTGCCGCGCGGTCCATGAACACGAACTCGCGCGGCACCTTGACCGGCCCCTTGTCGCGCAAGCCTTGATGCACCTTGAAGGCCTCGCGCCGCCCATACATGCCGATGTTCCTGTCCTCGGCGATGGTGCGCACGCGATCCTCGAGCATCGGCCCGTAGATGAAATTCGCCCAGATGTTGAGGATGTCGATCAGCTCGTTGGAGAGCCCGGCGAAGCCCCAGGTCTCATAGGCATGCACCACCAGCGAGCGGTCACCGGTCAAAAGCCCTTGGTAAAGATCGATCACCCCTTGAATGAATTTCGGCGCGAAGGTGCGCATGCAGCCATAGTCAAGCAGGTTGATGCCTGCCGCCCTCCCCGCCTCGTCCTCGAACACCGTGTAATTGCCGAGATGCGGGTCGCCGTGGATCACGCCGTAATGGCTGAACGGGTACCACCAGGCGCGGAACATGGCTCGCGCGATCTGGTTGCGCTCTTCCAGCGGCCTGTCGGTGTAGTCGAGGAGGCGGCGCCCCTCGAGCCAGGTCATGGTGAGCAGCCTTCGCGTGGAAAGCTCGGGCAGGACCTCAGGCACGCGGATGAGAGGGTCGCCTGCGAAGATCAGTCTGTACAAACGCATGTGGCTCGCTTCGAGATCGTAGTCGAGCTCTTCGCGCAAGCGCGCCGCGATCTCCTCCTTCATCTCGGAGGTTTCGATCGCTGGCCTGAGCTGCCGATGGATGGTGAACAACAAAGCGAGCTGCTTGAGATCGGCCTCCACCGCCGACTGCATGTCGGGGTATTGCAGCTTCGCCGCCAAGGACCGCCCGTCGTGGGCGCGCGCGCGGTGCACCTGCCCGAGCGAGGCCGAGGCCGCAGCTTCACGCTCGAAGCTCGCAAAGCGGCTTTCCCAATCGGGCCCGAGCTCAGCCGCCATGCGCCGGCGCACGAAAGGCCAGCCCATGGGCGGCGCCTGGCTCTGCAGCTGACCGAGCTCGGCAGCGTATTCGGCAGGGAGCGCCTCGGGGATGGTGGCGAGCAGTTGCGCCACCTTCATGATCGGCCCTTTGAGGCCGCCAAGCGCCGCGGCAAGGGCCGAGGCCTCCCGGTCGCGGTCCGGATCGAACCCAAGCAACCGCGAGCCTGCGATGCGGGCAGCCACGCCTCCGACATTGGCGCCAACGCGTCCATAGCGCTGCACACGTGCGGTGAGGCGATTGCGTTCCTTGTCTGATGTCATTGGCACCAAAGGTAAGGTGGGATGAGGAAATTGCCAGTGCGGCTTGTCAGCCGCCATTAACGAAATTGTCAATTGCCGGCGCGGCTTAGGACGCCCATGCTGGCGGCAGGAGGACTGAGCCATGACGAAGCGCATCCTGCTCCTGCTTGTTCTCACGACGTTCGGCGTGGCGCCTGCAAGCGCCGCCGATACCGCCGCCCCCTCGATCGAGGTTTGGAAATCGGCGACCTGCGAATGCTGCGGCGCGTGGGTCAAGCATCTCGAGGCCAACGGCTTTACCGTGAAGGTGAACCCGGCGGATCCGAGCGCGCTCGCTTCGCTCAAGCGTCAAGCCGGCATCGGCGACAAGCTCGCCTCCTGCCACACCGCCAAGATCGACGGCTATGTCATCGAGGGCCATGTGCCTGGCACCGACATCAAGCGCCTCGTTGCCGAGCACCCTGACGCCATCGGCCTTACCGTTCCTGGCATGCCTGCCGGCTCACCCGGCATGGAGCAAGGCATGGACTTTGAGCCCTACGACGTCCTGCTGATCAAGAAGAACGGCACCACCGAAGTCTTCGCCAGCCACTGAGCGTTGTCGAGTTCAGACCGGCCAGTTGTCGCGAATCCACGAGCGCAAGACTTTCTTCTCGACTTCGCCTGCCGCAAGCGCGAGAATGATACCAGCGGACTAGCCTGTTCCGGTACATCGAAGTCAATCGCCGTTCCTGCCAAGAAACGCGACCATGGCGATGGAGCGCATGCGCTTGTTGCCGTCGACAAACGCGTGGTTACGTGAGAGACCGAAGCCGTAGGCGGCGGCGAGCGAGGCAGCTCTGTGGCACCTTAATGGTAGCGATTGTTAGCGGCCGCGGCAAGCGCAGAGCGCAACCAGCCTGCATCACGCAAGCCATGGCGCGCCGCCAAACCCGCGAAGCTGTCAGGCTATGCGATAGCAATGACGAGTTCGTAAGTGAGCCACACCGGCTCGGTCACTTCGCGAGCGCGCGAAGGGCATGTCCGATACTTGTCGATGATCTCGTCGACGATATCCATCGTCCTTCTCGAAGTCGGGATCGTGCGGAGCGAGTGCCTGGAACCCGCCGCCGGGCAATTCGGTGATATGCAATTGCTGGCCGTGCTTGAGGTCGAAGCCGGCGCATCAGCTCCCTCGGCAGAATGACGCCCGTCGAATTTCCGATCTTCTTGATCTTCGATCTTCATGCTCGCACCTCCTTGTTATACAAGATGTATAACACCGTTCGCCGTTTGTGCGGCAAAGTTCGGTGCCGGCGACTAGACACCTTGTATCCATCGCCTCGAGCTCGTCGATCAAGCCTTCGACGACCTTGAGCCCCATGGACCAGAACTTGGGGTCGGTGGCGTCGAGGCCGAAGGGCGCGAGCAGCTCCTTGTGGTGCTTGGTGCCGCCTGCCGCGAGCATGTCGAGATAGCGGTCGGCGAAGCCCTTGTCGGCCTTCTCGTAGACCGCATAGAGCGAGTTCACCAGACAATCGCCGAAGGCATAGGCATAGACGTAGAACGGCGAATGGATGAAGTGCGGGATGTAGACCCAGAAATTCTCGTATCCGGTCTTGAGGTCGATGGCCGGCCCGAGGCTCTCGCTCTGCACCGCGAGCCAAATCTCGCCTAGGCGCTCCGCCGTGAGCTCGCCCTCGCGCCGTTCGGTGTGCACCTTGCGCTCGAAACTGTAGAACGCGATCTGGCGCACCACCGTGTTGATCATGTCCTCGACCTTCGAGGCGAGCAGCGCCTTCCTCTCGCGCTTGCTCGGCGCGCGCTGGAGCAGTGCGCGGAAGGTCAGCATCTCGCCGAACACGCTCGCCGTCTCGGCAAGCGTCAAGGGCGTCGGCGCCATGAGCGGGCCTTGCGCGTTGGCGAGCACCTGATGCACGCCGTGCCCAAGCTCGTGCGCCAGCGTCATCACGTCGCGCGGCTTGCCCTGATAATTGAGCAGGATATAGGGGTGCGCGCTCGGTACCGTGGGATGCGAGAAAGCGCCGGGAGACTTGCCCTCGCGCACCGGTGCATCGATCCAGCTCTTGGCGAAGAACTCGCCAGCCACCGCAGCCATGCGCGGCGAGAAATCGCCATAGGCCTTGAGCACGGTCTTTTGCGCGTCGTCCCAGCCGATGCTCTGCGTCGGCTCCTCCGGCAACGGCGCGTTGCGGTCCCAATAAGCGAGACGCTTCTTGCCGAGCCACTTCGCTTTCAGCGCGTAGTAGCGGTGCGAGAGGCGCGGGTAGGCTTCGCGCACTGCTGCCACCAGCGCATCGACCACCTCCTTCTCCACCCGGTTGGCGAGGTGGCGGCTATCGGCGACATCGGCGAAACCGCGCCAGCGGTCCGAGATCTCCTTGTCCTTGGCGAGCGTGTTGGTGATCAGCGTGAACAGCCGCACATTGTCCTTGAAGGCGCGCGCCAAGGCCTCTGCGGCCTGCTTGCGCTTGGTCTCGTCCTGGTCGAGCAGGCGATTAAGGGTTGGCTCGATACTGAGCTTCTCGCCGTCCACGTCGAAGCGGAGCGCGGTCATGGTCTCGCTGAACAGCCTGTTCCAGGCGCCGCGCCCGGTCACCGCCTTTTCATGGAACAGCTGCTCGAGCCTGTCCTCGAGTTGATAGGGCTTCTCCTTGCGCAGGTCCTCGAGCCAAGGCCGGTAGTGCCCAAGCTCAGGATCGGACATCGCCGCTTCCAGCACCTTGTCGTCGAGCCGGTTCAATTCGAGCTCGAAGAACACGAGCTTCGAATAGATCGCCGTCATCTTCTCCTGGATGTCGCCGAAGAATTTCTGCCGCGCCGGATCAGAGGTGTCGGCGGCGTAACGCAAGCTCGCATAGGAGCCGATGCGGCCCATGAGGTCGCCGAGCGCCTCGTACTCGCGCACCGCCTTCGCGAGCGCTCTTCCACCCTTCCCTCCATCGGCGAGCGCGGCGAGCTTGCCGGCATAGTTTGCCTGCATCGCCTCTGCGGCGCGTTCGGAGGCTGCAAGATCGGCCTTGAGCGCCGGCGCGTCAGGGGCGCTGTACAGATCCTTGAGGTTCCACTCCGGCAGGACCCCTAGCTTCGGCTTGAGCCGCCCCTGCCGATTTGCGGGCTTTGCCTTGCCGCGAGCCGACGCAGCAGTTGCGTGAACCGCGAGCCATTCAAGGGATTTACGCTGCATTGGTGTTTCGTCCCGTCCTTCCGAAGTGCCCGCGCCTCTGACCTAACGTGCTCTTACGGCGATTTTGCGAGACGGCCAAGAGCGAGCCTCACCAAAATCGAACTGCCATAAAGCGGTTGTTTACCGTTTCGCCGCACAATTTTGCCACGGGGGCGCATCGCAAAAGCGCGGGGGTAAAGGCGCGAGCGAGCGGTTCAGCTCCGAGGGGTTCCAGCGTACCGTAGCGAGTGTCGCGTCATGCCGAAACGTGTCCTGGTCGTCGACGACGACCCTATTCAGCGCCGTATTCTCGAAGAGACCGTCAAGCGCGTCGGCTATGCCGTTGCCGTCGCCGAAAGCGGCGACAAGGCGCTTGCCGCTCTGAAAGCCGATGTCTCGGGCGATATCTCCCTCATCCTGCTCGATCTCGTGATGCGGGGAACCGACGGCATGGCGGTGCTTTCGGCCATGCGGTCCTTGCCGCGCAAATATCCGACCATCGTGCAGACGGCGAGCGGCAGCATCGATGCGGCCATCGCCGCCATGCGGGCCGGCGCCGTCGACTTCGTGGTCAAGCCGGTGAGCCCAGAGCGGCTCGAAGTGTCCATCAAGAACGCGCTCAAGATCGATGCGCTTGAGGGCGAGATCGGCAGAATGAAGGCCGCAGCCCGCGGCGAGCTTGGCTTTGCCGATCTGGTCGCCGGCAGCGAAATGATGGCGAGGGTCGTCGACCTCGGTCGGCGGGCGACGAGATCGTCAATTCCGGTGCTGATCGAAGGCGAAAGCGGTGTCGGCAAGGAGCTCGTGGCCCGCGCCATCCACGGCGAGAGCAGCCGCGCCGGAAAGCCGTTCGTCGCCGTTAATTGCCGCACCATTCCCGAACATCTGGTGGAGACCGTCCTGTTCGGCTCTTTCGCGAGCGATGCGCAGCGGCAAACGGGAAAATTTTTCGAGGCCGATCAAGGCACCCTGTTTCTCGACGAGATCGGCGAGCTTTCGTCCGAAGCGCAGATCAAGCTCATGCGCGCGCTGCAAGACGGCGCCATCGGCGTCAAATATCCGGTCAAGGTCGATGTGCGCGTCATCGCCTCGACCAACCGCAATCTGATCACGCTCGTGCAGGAGGGGCGCTTCCGCGAGGATCTCTATTACCGCCTCAACATCTTCCCCATCTGGGTGCCCCCGTTGCGCGATCGGCTCGATGACGTGCCTGAGCTCGTCCGCCACTTCGTCGCCCGCTTCGCGGCAGAGCAGGGAAAGCGCGTCGACGGCATCGAGCCTGAGGCTCTCGCCATGCTCAAGCGCTACAGCTGGCCTGGCAATATCCGCCAGCTCGAGAACGCTGTGTTCCGCGCGGTGGTTCTTGCCGACCAGCCTTTGCTCGGCGTGAGCGAGTTCCCGCAGATCGCAGCCCATGTGCAAGGCTATCGCGTGACCGTGCCGCCGGCTCCGGCGCCGAGGGCGCCTGCGCCACGCATCGAGGGACCTGTGATGCTCGGCCAGTCTTCCATGGCGCCGGCCACGATCCACCTCCCCTCGGCGAGCGGCCGCGATGCCGTGGGCATTCCCGCCTTGAGCGAGGAAGGCGACATCCGCTCGCTCGAAGCGGTCGAGGCTGACATGATCAGGCTTGCCTTTGGCCGTTACCGCGGGCGCATGACGGAAATTGCCAAGAGGCTCGGCATCGGCCGCTCCACGCTCTACCGGAAGCTGCGCGAGATTGGGCTGGAGGCGAGAGCGCATTAGCTGAAAAGCGACAGCATGACTTGGCAGGAAAGCCACACTCACAAAAAAAGCGGCGCTTGCGCCGGCTTATATTGCAGCGCGGTGTGGCCAAGAACGGGGTCCCCACGTTAGGTTCGGATTTCTGCCGAATCGCGGGCACGATCGGCTGGAGGGAGCATTGATGAGGCCATTTTCCTGTATCGCGTTAGCCTTGTTTTTGGCCGCGCCGTTGGCGCTCACGGCCTATGCCGCCGAGCCGGAATCGCCTGATGCCTTGATCGGTCAGACCGACGCCGTCCGCGTCGCGATCCAAGAGCGGCTCTCCGCCAAATTCACCAATGCGAGCGAAGCAAGGAAGAGCGAGCAAGGGGCGCTGGTCGAATATTATTCCGTGCCGGAAAACAAGCTCCTCTGGGTCGACGATCATGGCCTCAACGACCGGGCCAAGGCGGTGATGGAGGAGATCGGCAAAGCCGACGAATATGGTCTCCGCCCCGCCGACTATCCTCTGCCGAAGGTCGAGCGATGAGGCAGGTCCCCGACGCCAAATGGCTCGCCGATGCCGAGATCAAGATCAGCTTCGCCGTGCTCGGTTACGCCCGCGACGCGCGCGGCGGCCGCATCGATCCGCAGCGGATCAGCCCCAATCTCGATCCGGATCTCATCCTGCCAGACCCCATGGAGGTGATCGAATCGATCGCTTTCCGCTCAGACCCCGCTTCCTACCTGCGGAGCTTCCAGCCGGATCAGCCGCAGTTCGAGGCCCTGCGCCAAGCCTTGATCGAAGCCCGCGGCGGAAATCCCGACAAGGACATCGTGCGCATCTCCGACGGGCCGACGCTTGAACTCGGCATCGATCACGAGCAGGTGGCGCTCTTACGGAAGCGTCTCAACATTCCGGTCGAGGACGGCGGCAAGGAGACCGTGTTCGACGCCTCGGTGCACGCCGCCGTGCAGCGCTTCCAGGAAGATCACGGCGTGCTTCCGGACGGCGTGGTGGGCCCCGGCACACGGCGGCTCCTGAACCAGCAGCATCATGCAGCCGCGAGCCCCGGAAAAGTGAGGCTCATCCTGCTCAACATGGAGCGCTGGCGGTGGCTGCCTCACGACCTCGGCTCGTTCTACGTGAACGTCAATATCCCCGAGTTCGTGGTGCGCGTGATGGGTGACGGCAAGCTCGTGCACAGCGCAAGAGTGGTGGTGGGCAAGCCCGACAAGCAGACGCCGATCATCTCCAAGGAGATGCAGGAGATCGTTTTCAATCCCTATTGGAACGTGCCGAACTCGATCAAGACCGAGGAGATCAGGCCATTCCTCGTCGAGGAAGGCGGATGGTTCGGCGGCGGCGGCTGGAACACCGCCGTGCTCGAGCGGCACAATCTGCGCATCAATATCGGCGGCCGGGAGGTCGATCCCTCGAGGATCGACTGGAACCGCATCGATATTCGCAGCCTCAACATCTATCAGCCGCCTGGCCCCGACAACGTGCTCGGCAACGTCAAATTCGTGTTTCCCAACAAGCACGACGTGTACATGCACGACACGACGCAGAAGACCCTGTTCGCCAAGACGGTGCGCGCCGAGAGCCATGGCTGCATGCGGGTGCAGAACCCCGATCAGCTTGCGGCGACGCTGCTCAAGGAAGACCAGGGCTGGAGCTACGGGCGGGTCGCGTCTGCCATCCAGGGGGGTCCAGACCAGCATATTGCGCTAAGGGAGAAGATCCCGGTCTACATCACCTATTTCACCCTTCGGGTGAATGAGGACGGCTCGATCTCGACCTTTAGCGACATCTACGGGCACGACGCCCGCATGGCAGCGGCGCTCAGGCTTTAGAATCCGCCAAATTTGCTAGTAAGGTAACGTTAACGCTGCCTGTTGATTTCGGGTAGCGAGGGTGTTTTTGCCTTTTTTTTCCCCCATTTAAGCGAATACTGTTGGTTAGCAGATTGTGCCTGAAGGCATGGCTGCTACGGGGGCTCGAACCTGACGGGGGTTCGAGTCAAAAGCTGGCCGCTCAAGGCCGGTTAGAGGGAAAGGCTGCAAAGCGCGGGGATGTCAGTCCGGGGGACCCTTGCACGTCGCGCCATGTTTGGCGCGGGGCTAGCTGTGACGCTCGCCGGGACTTTGTTTTGGCCGGCCGCCGTCCAGCATGCGAGCGCGTCCGGCGAGACGCGCACGCTTTCGATGTTCAACATCCACACCAAGGAAGCGATCACCGTCACCTTCAAGAAGGACGGCCGGTACGATCCCGACGCACTCAAGCAGCTCAACCACTTCATGCGCGACTGGCGCAAGGATCAGTCTCGCGACATGGATCCCGAGCTGATCGATCTGATCTGGACCTTGCACAGGGAGCTTGGGTCCAACGAGCCGGTCAAGCTCATCTGCGGATACCGCACCGCCTCCACCAACGAGCGATTGCGGCGTAGAGGCGGCGGCCAGGCCAAGGCCAGTCAGCACATCCTCGGCAAGGCTGCCGATATCGTGTTCCCCGACGTTCCGGTGAAGACGCTGCGCAATTCGGCGCTGGTGCAGGAATGGGGCGGCGTCGGCTATTACCCGACCTCTGGCGTTCCCTTCGTACATGTCGATACGGGGCGCGTGCGCATGTGGCCTCGCATTGCGCGGCTCGAGCTCGCTGCGCTGTTCCCGAACGGCCGTACCGGATACCTGCCGCTCGACGGCAAGCCGATCACCCCTGCCGATTACAAGCTCGCCATGGCCAAGGGCCTGCCTGGCCGCAACACGCTGCTCGCCTCAGCGACTCCGGCGCCGAAGCCCGAACCCGCACCTGCCGCCCAGCCCACCGTCCAGCCCGTTGTCCAGGCGGCGTTCCATCCTGAGGCAGCGTTCCGTCCTGAGTCTGCGTTGCGCGCCGAGCCCGAACCGCCGACGGCAATCTTCGCCTCTTATGTGCCTGATGCTCCGGCTGCGGCTCCCGCGGTCACGAGCCCATTGCCTGAGCAGGCCGCGCCGCTGCCCGAGCACAAGCACTTCGTCTATGCCAATGCCGGCGGCGAGCTGCCGCAGTCGAAGCCGGTTCTCGGCGAGCATCACAGCTTCCCGCTCTATCAGAGCGCCGAGGTGGTGAGCGCCCCTGAGGTCGACGAGGATCATCCTGAAGAGGAGAGCTACGTCCCCTTCGAGATCGCCGGCCTGATGAGCAACATTTCGATCACCTATAATCACCTCGTCGCTCACCTCACCCATCCCGAGCAGAAGGACCTCTCCTATCTGTTCGAGAACATGGACCGGCCGCTCGCCGCCACCTTCCGCAAGAGCTCCGGCTATCAGGGGCTCGCCGCGGCGCAGACCTTTAGCGGGCGCGCGGTGCGCAGCGTCTATGCCGAGCTCGCGCCTCCGGCTCCGACCCGCATGGCGCAGGTCGATCGCTAGCCACTTCGCAATAATCCAAATCGTTTGTCATGCCCGGCACTCGGGTCCGGCTCCGCCGGCCCGAGCCAGGCTAAGTACCGCGCATCCACGTCACCCCGGCGAAGCCGGAGCCAGTTTTTCTTGGCGCGTTCCGCGCCTACTGGATCTCCGGCTTTCGCCGGAATGACGAAGCGGCGCGGATGACGAAATAGGTCATGCGGCCTCCGCCTCGGCCATGCCGAGCGCGTGGAGGTAGGTGACGAGCACCGCCTCCTCCTCTTTCCGCTTGTTCTCATCCTGCTTGCGGATACGAACCACGGCGCGGAGCGCCTTCACGTCGAAGCCGTTGCCCTTGGCCTCGGCATAGACCTCGCGGAGGTCCGCGGCGAGCGCCGCCTTCTCCTCCTCGAGCCGCTCGATGCGAGCGACAATGGCACGAAGCTGGTCTTTGGTTGAGTTCTGGAGCTGCACGGGCGACCTCTGATTCGTTTGACGATTGATCTGCCGCGGAGCTTAGGCGGCACCCCTGTTACAGGGCAACGCAGGGTTCAATCTTATCCAGCTTATCCAGAGCCTTGGCACTCGCCGTCGGTATGCGAGCCGTAGCGCTCAATGGCGTGCAGCCTTGGCGCAAGCTCGGCGCTTTCGAGCACCTTGCGTACAACACCGGCCAAAAGTTCCCCCCACTCTGCCTGCCCCTCGGGGCCGAGGATCAGATCTTGCCTCACCTCGATCAGCGCGTGCGCGAGCCCGCGCAGCGTGCCGTGCTGGTAGAGCGTGTCGCCCTTGAGCTGGCCGCTATACGGCACGTTGTCGCCGACAATGATGCCTGGGATCGCCTCGAGCTCGCGCAGCAGCGCTGAAGCGAGCCTCGGGTCCTTGTCCCACAGCACGGCCACGTGCCAGGGCCGCGGCACGCTCTTCCAGGCCCGGGTGAAGCTGTGGATGGCGAGCAGCACCGGCGGCATCCCTGCGGCCACGCCCGCGTCGATGGCGGCCTCGATGGCAAGGTGATAGGGCGCGTAGAAGCGGGCGATGCGCGCGTCGATCTCGGCTTCGTCCATAGCGGCGTTGCCTGGCACGATCCGCCCGTCCGAGATCTGCATCACCAGTGTCGGGTCGTCGCGCCCGCGATTGGGATCGATCAGCAACCGTGAGTAGCGCGTGAAGAGCGCCGGCGCCCGAAGCGCCCGCGCCAGGTGCTCCGCCACCGGGGCGGCGCCGATGTCGTAGGCGATATGGCGCGCGAGATCTTCCGGGGTTAGGCCGAGGGTGCCATAGTCGGAAGGAATCAGACTAGCGGCGTGGTCGCAGAGAATGAGCACGCCGCTTTTCCATTCCCCCTCGATGCGGCGAAAAGGCGATGCGTCCCCTTGCTCCTGCCGCAGCCGAGTAAGCCGCTGCTCCACCTTCATCCTCTTCTTGTGCTTGACATGAATCCTGGCTCTTATCTCGGCTTCACTCGCTCTTCCAAGCGGAAAGGCGCTTGCCTAGGTCAAGGTTGTGACGCAATTACCCAGGATTGTCGGCGCTGGCTTTCGCGTCAGCAAAATGACCTTATAATTGATTGCTCTAGTCAGACAAACGCAACCAATTCGATGCTACCTTTCGGCGATCTCAACCGTGGTTGATGGCCCTGAGACAGTGACGCTCGCCCGCTCAATTCGCACGGGGGTTTCCGCCGCCGCGCCGCTTCCTTGGGCGCGGCGCGCTCTTTATCTGCTCGCCGCTGCCGCTTCTATCGGCCTCGCGCCTTCGCCTGCCCACGCCGATCTCAAATTGTGCAACACCACCTCGAGCCGGGTCGGCGTCGCCATCGGCTATCGCGATGTCGAGGGTTGGGCCACGGAAGGATGGTGGAACGTTGCCTCGCACACCTGCGAGACCCTGCTCAAGGGTGTACTTATTGCCCGGTTCTATTACATCCACGCCATCGACTATGATCGCGGCGGGGAATGGGGCGGTACTCTGTACATGTGCACTGACGACAAGGCGTTCACCATCCGCGACGTGAAGGAATGCGTGAAGCGCGGTTACAAGAAGACTGGGTTTTTTGAAGTCGACACCGGCGAGGAGCGTGACTGGACCGTTCGCCTCACCGATCCTGAAGGCGAAGCGAAGAGTCAATGAGGCGTAATCGCCGAGTCAAGATCGTCGCCACCCTCGGTCCTGTCTCCAACAACGAAAAAATGATCCGGGCGCTGTTCGAGGCGGGCGCCGATGTTTTCCGCATCAATATGAGCCATGCGACCCCCGATGCTTTGCGGCAGTCGCACGCCATCATCCGCAAGATCGAAGCGGAATTCTCCCGGCCGATCGGCATCCTCATCGACCTGCAGGGTCCCAAGCTGCGCATCGGCAAGTTCGAATCCGGCGCCATCCGCCTCACCGAGGGCGACATTGTCAGCTTCGTCCGCCGCGAGTCCGTTGGCGGGCTGGGACGCGTGCACCTGCCGCATCCGGAAATCTTCCAGGCGGTGCAGCCCGGACATGCTCTTCTGCTCGATGACGGCAAGTTGCGCATGCGGGTGGTCGAGGCGAGCGACGTGCGCATCGATGCCGAGGTGCTGACCAGCGGATCGCTTGGCAGCCGCAAGGGCATCAGCCTCCCCGACACCGTCATTCCGCTCGCGGCTATGACCGACAAGGATCGCGCCGACCTCGAAGATGCGCTCAATGTCGGGGTCGACTGGGTCGCATTGTCCTTCGTGCAGCGCGCCAAGGACATCGCCGAAGCGCGCAAGCTGGTCCGCGGCCGCGCCGCAATCATGGCCAAGATCGAGAAGCCGTCGGCGCTTGCCGAGCTCCAGGAGATCATCGAGATCGCCGACGGCATCATGGTGGCGCGCGGCGATCTCGGCGTCGAGATGCCGGTGGAAAAAGTCCCAGGCTTGCAGAAGCAGATCACCCGCGCCGCGCGCAACGCCGGCAAGCCGGTGGTCGTCGCCACGCAAATGCTGGAATCGATGATCCAAGCGCCTGCGCCCACCCGCGCCGAAGTTTCCGACGTCGCCACCGCGGTGTTCGACGGGGCCGACGCGGTGATGCTCTCGGCTGAATCGGCGATCGGCAAATACCCGGTGGAGGCCGTGGCCACCATGGACCGGGTCGCCATCGAAGTTGAGCGCGATCCCCTCTACGAGCGGATCATTCACGCCCAGCGCATCGATCCGGAGGCGACCGGCGCCGACGCCATTTCCGCCGCCGCGCGCACCGTCACCGAGACGCTCAATCTCGCGGCGATCATCTGCTACACGGCCTCGGGTGCCACGAGCATCCGCGCCGCCCGCGAGCGGCCGCCGCAGCCGATCATTGCGCTGACCCCGATTCCCGCCACCGGCCGCAAGCTCGCCATCGTATGGGGCCTGCATTGCGTGCTGACCGGCGATCCCAAGGACTTGGACGACATGGTGGCGAAGGCCTGCCGCATTGCCTATCAGGAGGGCTTCGCACTGCCCGGACAGCGGGTCATCATCTCCGCCGGCGTGCCGCTCGGCACCCCCGGCGCCACCAACATGCTGCGCATTGCCTTTGTCGGCGAGGAAAGTCCGGAAGCGCCGTAGCGCCGAAGCTCTACGGGGCAGGCCTAGATATCCCGGCCTTCGACGTCGTGGGAGAGTTGCTCCTCCGCCCTCTTCGCCTGCTCGAGAAACGGATTGACCGCGAGCGCCTTGCGATAGGCGTCGAGCGCTCCGCGCTGGTCGCCGGTCTGCTGCAGGAGCGCGCCGAGATCGCGCCACGCCTTATAGTGCCGTGGATCGATCTCGGTTGCGCGCTTGAGGTCGGCAAGCGCCTGCCCGGTATTGTTCTGCATCAGATGCACGATGCCGCGCTGATGCCAGGCCTCGGCGTTTTCCGGGTCGAGCTCGGTCACGGCGTCGAGCACCTGCATGGCAAGGTCGAGATCGGCGGCGAGCACGAAACTATCGACGCGGGTCATGAGCAGGTCGACGGTGTCGCTGCCGGAGTGGCGCCACGTCTCCTCGATCGCCTCGGCGATCGGCTCGGCATCCTTGGCGCTGTGGGCGCCGCTCAATTGCGTGTAGAGCTCCTTCAGGATCTCGGCGCGCAGTGCGGGGTCGCCGAGCGGCACGTTGCCGAGAATATCCGACCTGTCCTGCTTGTTGGGCGTCGAGGAGGGCGGAGGCCCGCTCAAGTCCTTGCCGCTTGACGTCTCACCTCCCTCTTCCCGGCCAGCGCCGTCGGGGAGCATATCGGCTGGCGGCACGTCGCCAATGCCCGGCTCGAGCTCTTCGTCAGCCGCTAGCGCCGGCAGAGCGAGCACGGCAGACATGGCCAGGCAGCAGAACAGGAGCAGCTTCGAGAGAGAAGCTATCCGGTAGGGTCGGTCGATCATGGCCAAGAAGCTAGGACAGCGGGGAAGCGCCGTCAAAGAATAGGATCGTTCGCTGGCGCGAAGCCCTAGCCCTGCCGCGCCTTGTATCGGCGGTTGGTCTTATTGATGACGTAAAGCCGTCCGCGCCGGCGCACCACGCGGTTGTTGCGATGGCGCTTGCGCAAGGCCCTGAGCGAATTCTTGATCTTCATGCGAAGCACCTGAAGCCACGGTGAAGGAGATTGGCCGCGAGAAGGCGAAGCCCTGATCGAGCCGGGCGGACCATAGTCAAGGGGCCCACGCCCTGTCAACGCTTCAGAAGCGTACGGAAACTATAGGCTGCGCACCGCCGTCCAAGCGCCGAAGCCAAATACCGCCGCCGCGCTGCCCACCTCGAGAGCAAACCCGGCGCGGTGCCTCCAAGCTTCGGTGCTGGCGAGAAGCTGCATGAAGCGATCTCGTGCGAACGCCGCAGCAAGCGCAACACCACCGATGGTTAGGATCATGCCAACGGTCATCGCCGCGGTGACGGTGAGGCCGGTAACGAGCATGCCGCGCGCGAGCGCGTAGCTCATGATGAACGTGGTGAGCGGGCACGGAATAAAGCCCGTGACAAAGGCGAGGGTTCTCCCATTGCGGCCGCCGTGGCCATCCTTATGGTGGTGGTCGTTCCTCAGCGAGCGCCACAGAAGAAATCCGCCGATCGCCATGATCAGTACGCCGCTCGCCAGCTCGAACTGAGGCGTGCGGCCGCCGACCGCAAACAGCTTGCTGATGACGGCGAAACCGGCGAGCACCAGCACCACGGCAAGCCCGACATGAGTGACTGCCAGGATCGAACCATTGGCAATTCCGTCACTGAGCTTTCCCGGCTGACCGAGGTGATAGGAGACAAGCACCGTCTTGCCGTGTCCCGGCATCAGGGCGTGAACGGCGCCGAAAAATACCGCCGCCGCAAGCGCAGTGAAGATCGCTCGCGGGTCGCCTGCGGCAAAATCTCCAAGCCCGCTGGCAATGCCCTGATAGAGCCAGCGTTGCGCGTCGATCAGGGTTCCCATGGAGATGGCCGGCCGATCACGCCGCCTTGTGTCGGCCTTCGGACTTGCAAGGCTCGACCTCGATGGTGACGTGGCTGAGGCCTGCGATCCCGTGGAGCCGCTCCTTGTAGACAGCCGGCGCCTGCGGCCGATCGGAGACGATGGTGACGATGGCGGCGCGGTGCCCGGGGCCGATCTGCCAAAAATGCAGGTCGGAAACGCGGTCCCCGTCGACCTCCAGGCGCCCGCGAATGAAGCCTTGCGTGCGTCTATCGGGAACCACGTCGAGCAGCACCCGGCCGGCATCGCGGATCAGTCCATAGGACCAGCTCGCGATCACGCAGGCGCCGACGAGGCCCACGACGGCATCGATCCATGGCCATCCGAACCAAAGCGCGAGCACCAGCCCGCCGATGGCCATGACCGAGGTGAGCGCATCGGCAAGGACGTGCAGATAGGCTGCCCGGAGATTGTGGTCCCGGTGGTGACGGTGGTCGTGCGCGTGGCCCTCACCATGATCGTGATGGTGCGGATACTCCTCGCGGAGCAGCCAGGCGCAAATGAGATTGACCGCAAGCCCGACCACCGCGATGGAGATCGCCTGGGTGTAGGCGATAGGCACCGGCCGCGCCAATCTGATCAGGCTCTCATAGGCAATCAGCAGCGCGATCATGCCGAGCGCGATGGCGCTCGCGAAGGCGGCAAGGTCGCCGAGCTTCCCCGTGCCGAAGGCAAAGCGCCGATCGTGTCTGTGATGCCGCGCATATTGATAGGCGAGGCCGGCAATTGCGAGCGCGGCCGCGTGCGTCGACATGTGCCAGCCGTCGGCGAGGAGCGCCATCGAGCCGAACACGATGCCGCCGACGATCTCGGCGACCATCATGGTTGCGGTCAGCCCTACGACGAGCCAGGTGCGCCGTTCGTTGCGGGCGTGACCGACGCCTAGAAAGACGTGCTCATGGCTCCAAGGGTCGAGAGAGGATGAGTGCATCTCCTGTCCTCATGCTGGAGGCGCGAGCCGATAGCTTACTACCAGCCCAGCCATGTGCGCAGCATTGTCCAGTTTGAAGCCGTCATTCAGGGCTCGGCGCCGTCGACACGCAGCGGAAAACGACGGTGCTCCCCACCGCTGACTTGAGCAAGAATTTCTGCCCCTTGGCGTGGCAGAACTCGCCGGCTTTGTCGACGGCGGCGCTAAGCGCCTTGTTCGAGTCGGTCGCGATACCGGCGGCTTTGCTGACACCGATGCTGTAGGTCCCTGTCTCGACCTCCTGAACCTGCCCGATCGTCGCCTTGGCGCATCCCCCAAGCAAGCCTGCGCCACCTGCTGCGCAGGCGAGCATCAACAGCATTTTCGTGGCGTGCGGCATGACGAAAGCTGACCGAATATCCCCCCGTCTTTATGCCACGTCTTCGCGTCGCCCTGAAGAGACCGTGGTTGGCTGGGCCGGCGTCACAAGGCCGCTATAATATGGTGGGCGCGACTGGGATCGAACCAGTGA
>CAVUFL010000011.1:0-151682 GCA_963740805.1 uncultured Alphaproteobacteria bacterium
GGAGCACATCAAGTTCGATGAGGACGGGGGCGCCGACCAGTTCGATGACATCGACGCGCTCGCCAAAACCACCGCCGGTCTCGTCGAGAAATATCCCAACCGGGTTGAGCCGCTGATCTGGGAAGGCATCGTGACCAGCGAAGAGGCCGGCATGGCCGGTTCCTTAAGCGCGATGGGGTACGCCAAGACCGCAAAGGCCATTCTCGAGCAGGCCTACGCGAAGGACTGCTACCGCACTCGATGCTGGAGCGCCGACGAGCCTCGGCGTGCTCTATTACCGCGTGCCCAGATGGCCTCTTGTATTCGGCGACAACGACAAGGCTCGTGAGTTGCTCACGCAGGCCGTATCGCTTGCGCCGAACGGGATGGACGCCAACTATTTTTATGCTGATTTCCTGATTTCGGAGCGCGAATACGCAGCCGCCTACAAGGTTCTGAGGCACGCTTTGTCGCTGCCGCCGCAGCAAAATCGGCCGCTGTGGGACAAGAATCTGGCGCGCCGTGATCCGCGAGCTTATGGCCAAGACGCAAGCCAGCAACTAGTGCAACGGCCGGGACCATCGTTCGACGCGGTTTGGCACGGCATTGGTGCGCAATTGCGCAATCCGTCGGGGCTCTGGGGCCAACTGGCGGGGAACGCGATGGCCGTCGCCAATGCCAGGCCGAACGCGCTGGCCGTAGCCGCCCTCGGCATGAAAGAAGGCGAAGAGCTTGCTCGAATTGGGCTGCGGTCCGGGTTATGCTTTGCAGGAGCTGCTTCGCTTGCCGCGGCTTGAACGGGCAATCGGGCTCGATTGGTCCGAAGTCATGCTCGCGCAGGCTGCTCATCGCAATCGGCGGGCGCTTGAGGCCGGACGACTTGTGCTGATCCGGGGCGACTTTGCCAAGCTGCCCTTTACCGACGACATCGCCGACGCTGTCTTGGCGGTGAATGTGGCCTACTTCATGCAAAGCTCTGCCGAGTGGCGTGAAGCGTATCGCGTGCTGCGCAAAGGCGGCCGCATCGTTCTCTATGCTACCGATGAGCGAGCTATGCGTCGTTGGCCTTTTGCCGGGGCTGATACGCATCGGCTGTTCGATCATGATCAGCTTGTCGCGCTGCTCATCGACGCCGGCTTCGCAAGAGATCGCATCAGCATCGATGTCGTCAACGCTGGTTATGGCGTCAATGGCCTCGTGGCCTTAGCTCACAAGGACGATGCTACTGGCTCCCCGCCGTAGGCGATGAGATCGGCGTTGACGGCATATCGTGCCGCTGTGCGCAGCCAAGCAACAATATTAGCGCGAGCAGTGTCACGTATCTCACGCTTTGACCTCCGTTTTGCGGACCGGACGATCCGACCTCGGCGGCTGTCCAGACCCGTTCACCTTCGGCTTCAACGCCAGAGTTCGAAGACCGAGAACCGAGCCGCGCGTCCTTGCCTCCGGTCTATCGGCAACTGAGGCCGGCGCTGCCGTCGGCCTCCGCGTAGCACTGATGAAGCGGTTCGTGCACGCCGCCTGCTCGTCAGCCTGCTGATCGCCGGCCTCCTGCCTCGCCGCTAAGTGATGTTTGCCGAGATAGTCCCGAATCCGCGGGTCGGCCATTTGCGCTGCAATCGCACGATCCACCAATCTCGGTGCGAATTTCTGGATGAGCAGAAAGAGCCGCTCTGCGCCCTTGGCATAGGCGGTGTCCAGATCCTTGGAAACCGCCCGCCAGATATGCGCGGCGACGACGGCAGGATCATCCATGTGCATGTTCAGGGGCTTGACCAGATCCTCGAAGGCCTTGGTCGGATCGGTCTTTGTTGCTCTCGGCGCGGCGTAAGTCATGCCGATGCCGTAAGGCTTGAGCTCACGCCGCATCGCCATTGAAACGCCGCGCAACGCAAATTTAGACGCTGAATAGGGCGCGAACAGCGGATAGGCGATGTCACCGAATATCGATCCGAGATTGACGATGCGCGACGGCGCGGCGAAGCGCAGCAAGGGCATCATCTCGCGCGCCAGGGCGATCGGGGCGACCACATTGGTCATCATCATGCGCTCAAGGCCCGCATCCGTGGTATGAGCGAGCGGGCCCGCGGCAACAATGCCGGCGTTGTTGACGAGCACGTCGAGGCGTCCCCAATGCCGCCACAGATAGTCGCGCAACCCGCGCCGGACCGCGGGATCGGTGATGTCGCCGCGCAAACGGAGATGGCCCTTGCTCGACTCCATCTGAGTTAGGGTCGCGTTGAGAGCTTCGCCACGACGGCCGCAAAGCGCGACCGTCATGCCGCGTCGCGCCGCCTCGATGGCGAGCGCGCGTCCGATGCCCGAGCCGGCACCGGTAATCAGTGCGTGCTTGCCCTCAAGCTGCATGGCTTTTGAGCGGATGGCGCGTCGCGAGCTCGTGATAGATGTCGCCGTAAAGCCTGTAGAAGACCTTCGATGCGTCGATCACGATCTGCTGCGTTTTAACATCCTCGATTTCATTCACGAGTTTCCCGAAGAGGGCCACGTGCTCGACGTCGAGCGCACCGTGCGAGCGAAGATAAGAGAAGCCGTCTTTGCCGCGATGGGCTAGCGAGCGCTGGATCGCCTCGGCAGCTTTGTCGGCAAGCAGGGTCGACATGCCCTCGAGCACATGCACGCTGCCGAGCATGGCATAGGGGCTCACCCATTCGATTGCGTAGTAGCTGTAGCCGACCATCACCTGGCAGGCGATGCCCGGCTTGCCGTCACGGACCGCGTCCGCATCGCCTCCCATGGCCTCGATATCGTTGAGGATCCATTTCTCGTGTCCGCGCTCCTCGTCCATGTATTCGACGAGCGCGTCCTGATAGACATCGTCGGTGGTACGCGCAGCGGCGAAAGCGAGCAGCGGAAAGGTATGCTTCACGTGATGATAGGCTTGAGTTAGAAAATCGAGATAGAGGTCGCGCGAGGCGCCGGTTCGCAGGGCCTCGCTGATGAGCGGGATTGAGATGAAGCCGTTCCGCTCCCGCTCTGTCGCTGTAATCAGCCCATCGTAGAACAACAATGATCCCTCCGTTGCTTGTTGGCGGGTTGAAGCCGTTTCAGGCCGCTATCTGCCCCTGCGCGAGCTTGAGGGTCGGGAAGGCCTTCTTGGCAGCCTCGCGCTGGATGCGTCCATTGGCAGTCAGAAGGCCGATCCGTTTGGCCTCGAGCGCCGGAGAGACCACGAAGTCCTTGGGGACGGCGTAGGACGGGGCGGCGATGCAGAGACGCTCGAGCCACAAGAGAATGTGAGCGCGAGGCGCTTCCATCAGCCACCGCTCACCCCATGGCGAGGGAATGAGCAGCACGCTCAAATGACTCTCGCCATGACCGAGCACCGCGCACGCACCGATACGCGCATCGGCCGCGATGAGAGCTTCAATCCATTCTGGAGAAATGTTGCGGCCGGACGAGGTGATTATGAGGTTGTCCTTCCTTCCGACCACGCAGAGATAGCCGTCGCGATCGACGCTGCCGATATCCCCGGTCCGCCACGGCTGCTCGGCGACGCGCTCCGCATGCAGGTACCCCGCCATGACGGTTTGTCCGTTTATCACCACCTCGCCTTCGTCGATCCGCACATCGAGGCCGGGCAGCGGCTGGCCGACCGTTCCCGCCTTGCGGCGCCCCGGCCTGTTGACGGCCACCACCGAGCAGCATTCGGTCAGGCCGTAGCCTTCATGCACGGGGATGCCGAGCTCCCAGGCCCGGGCGGAAAGCATCTCCGAAACCGGTGCGCCGCCGACCGCGACAAAGCGCAAGCTTTCGGGGGAAGCATGCCCTGGGCTTCAAGCTGGGCAATCCAGCCCGCGAGGAGCTGAGGCACCAACACTGTCGTCGTCGGTTGCCGGCGTTCGAACGCAGCACAAATGTCGGCGGGGCGCCCCGTGGCGAGATTATCCGCGATAGCGGAGGCGAAATGCGTGCGCGCGCCAACCAGGACCGGCACGCAAATAGCTGCGATGGTCTCGAGCAGCAAAGAGAGTGGCAAGACCGACAGATGAAGGTCGCATTCGCTCGCCTTAATCGCCATAGCGAGAGCGCGCGCCTGCAAGTCGATCTGCTCAAGGCTGAGGCGAACGCCCTTGGGCTGCCCCGTGCTGCCGGACGTGTAAACAATGACTCCTCCGCCAGGTGCGGGCGCGGGAAAGGTTTCGCCGCGCCGCTCGGAGACTTCTGTCGTGCAGACTCCAAGCGCAGCGGCGAGGCCGCATGCATCTCGGGTCGCAATGACATGCGTAATCCCCGCATCGCGGAGGACATATGCGAGTTGGAGGCGGCTGAAGAAAGTTGGCAAAGGGACGACTGTCTTACCTGCGGTCCAGGCGGCGAGCTGGGCCACTGCCCAATTTGTCCCGTTGGCGCCAAGAAGACCAATGACCTGAGGCAGGTCGCGGAGTTCATCCGCCATGCCCGCGACTTTGGCTCCGAGCTCTCCTCGAACAAGTGCGGTTTCGTCGTCCGACATCGCGGCGCGTTCGTCGTAAGATGCGCCCCAGCCATGCAACACATGCAGGAGCTCAACCATTGGCCGCGGCCCTCCAATCTCTGCCCATGCAAGCGCCGGCGGCGTCGCGGTGGACGGCGTATACGCTTGGCGAAAGCTGGTAGTAGGTTCCCCAGTTCTCGGGATTGGCGACGCGCGCGCGGTCTGCGGTCGCGAGCGGCATGAGCGGCAGGCCGATGCGCTCGAGCAGTGCCTTGAGCGGAGCGGTGGCGGTGAAGAAGGCCCATTCGAAGCCTGCCGCTTCGCCACAGGCGATAATTTTGCGCAGGAAGGAGCCCACCGTATGCGGCGCGCGGCTGGCGAGCGAGGTTACCTCGAACACCAATTCGCGGCGCACCGGAGAACACTGCAAACCGGTAAGCGCGGCATCGACCGGCGCATCGAGATAACATTCGGAGAAAAACCCATCGGCGGCGAAGCGCAAGCCGGCGGCACAAAGAAGGACGTCGCGGTCGCTTATCATGGCGACGAGCGTCGCGGGAAAACTCGTGATGCGCGCCGCGTAATGGAGCGCATAGACCTCGGCAATCAGTTGTTCCGCTGCCGGCCGCAAGTCGTGATTAGATGAAATAATCGCCGCCCGCATCACGACTTTCCCCCTTCGTGCCGATGGCCACGCGAAGGGAAGACGGTCGGCGCAGCCGCTTACAGAGCGCTTACCGCCGCCAAAAAATCACAATCCTGAAGGATCGGTTAAAGCGTCGGCGCTCGTGCCGGCAGACGAGCCTCGGACGGGGATAGCTGCTCGAAGCGCATGGTGAAAATGGCACCGCCACTGGGTGCATCTTCCACAGACATGCTTCCCCCGTGGGCCACGACGGTGCGGGCGGCAATGTCCATCCCAAGGCCTGCGCCCCCCTGGGTCGTGCCACGGTCGCCCTGCCAGAAGCGCCGAAAGATGGCATGCCTTTGGTCAGGCGGCACACCGGGGCCTTGATCGATGACGCTGATCGCCGGGGGATTGGCGACCACGATGGAGACGGTGGTACCCTCGGGAGTATAGCGTAGCGCATTCTCCACGATGTTGCGCAGCGCCCGGAACAGGTAGTCGCTGGCACCCCGAATGCGAACCGGTTCTTCGGGCGCGACTACCTCGATCGACCGACCGTGGTCAATGGCCGCAGGCCCGAGATGGGAGGCAACCTCGGTGGCGACACTGGTCAGATCGGCGACATTGTCGGCGCCAAGCTGCAAGACATCGAGGCGAGCCACGTCGAGCAGTTGATTGACGAGCCGTTCAAGGCTGCTGATCTCGTCTGCGAGCTCGGCATGGCCCTCGAATTTGGAGAGGATGGCCACATGCGCCTTGAGCACGGCGACTGGGGTGCGGAGTTCATGCGCGGCGTCGGCGATGAAGCGCCGCTGCGCGTCGAAGGCGGTCTCCAGTCGGTCCAAGCCGCGATTGACGGCGCTCACCAGGGCATGGACATCTCGCGGAAGCCCTTCCTCGGTCAGGCGCAAGGATACCGAGCCTGGTCCAATTGCGGCAGCTTGGCTTGCGGCCGCGCGCAACGGAGTTAGACCGATGCGCGCGACGAGCAGATTGACGAGCAGAAGGACGACGACGAAGGGTATCCAGATCCAAGCGATATCCTGGATAAACTCCTCCAGGACGCTATCGAAGACGATCTCTCCTGCGTGAAAGGCCACCTGGACCCACACGGAGCGTCCCTCGAAGCTTGTTCTCACCGACAGCCCGTAATAGGGCGTCTCGTCCTCGTTCGGTTGGAGAACGAAGAAATTGCGAGTTGCCGACGCATTGGTAGCAATGAGCGCTTCAGTGACTCCGGGTGATGCAGCGAGCAGAACGCCCTTGCGGTCCACAATGGCGTACCGGCCGTTATTTGCCTTGAACCGGTCTGTCACATCTTGCGGCAGCTCGAGAGTGCCCTGTGGTGCATTCTTCAAATAGTCGGTGATCAGCGCCGCCTGATTATGCAGCGTTTGTTCACGGAATTCGGTGTTCTTGGCCTTGAACCTGAAATAAAGGGCGCCGCTTGCGGCAGCAACGGCGAGCAGGCTGACGGCCACCAGACCGACAATCAACCTTATCCAAAGTGACGCACTGGTACCGCTGCGCGTCACTCACCTGCTGCTTTGTCTGAGAGCACATATCCCACGCCACGCAGTGTGTGAATGTACATATCTGCTCCCGCCTCCTGCATGCGTCGGCGAATCTGATGGACCAGGACTTCGATGGCATTGGAGGAAAGGTCCTCCCCAAACGAGTAGATTGCCTCTTCAATTGCCGATTTGGGTACGACGCGGCCGGCGCGCCGCATCAAAATCTCCAACCCGTCAATCTCACGGCGGCCGAACTCGACCGGAACTCCGTCAATGATGACTTCGCGGGCGCTGGTATCGAGTGTCACGTTGCCTGCGATCAGATTGACGCCGAGCGCTTCCCCGGGCCGACGCAACAGAGCGCGCACGCGGGCAATGAGCTCATCAAGGTCGAAAGGCTTGCGCAGGTAGTCATCGGCGCCCTGATTGAGCCCTGCCACCAGGTCTTCGACGCTGTCTCGCGCCGTAAGCACGAGCACAGGCCGCGTCATTTGGGACCGGCGTTGATCGCCAAGCCAGATGAGCCCATCCTTGTCGGGGAGACCCAGATCCAACAGCAGCGTATCGTAGCGCGTCGTTGCGAGTACTCCTTCCGCATCTGCGGTCGTGCTCACATGGTCAACGGCGAAACCACCATTCCGCAATGCGGTAGAGAGATAGTCGGCAAGCCGCAGATTATCCTCGATGAGCAAGAGGCGCATTTATCGCTCCCTATCTCAGCTCATGAAGGAGGCCAACTGCCAGCGACTAAAGGCACCAAGGCGCTTCTTCTGCCGCCACCGAGAGGATGATGGGCGCATTGTCATTGGTCTTCAAGGTATGAAAGAGCCCCTCGCTCTGGTCCCCAGCTCAAGTGCTTAAAGCGATAGTCGAAAATGAAGGCCAATTAACGGCGAGATAAGTCGAACTCTGGGTTGGTCTTAAGAGAGATCGTGACGTATCTTACGCCAACCTTACAGGGCGACGATCCACTAGCGTCCTGACGATTGGGGAGGCGGAGGACAAATGTCCGCTATGCGTCATGAGCGGACATCAGAGCGGCGATGCGTCCGCTAAGTGCAGAAGAACGGACATGCTAAGCCATAGTGGTTGGATCGTGCCATCTGCAAATCGGCTAGTGTGACCCCCAAAACCGGCCTCGAGAGATAAAGGGCGATAAACCGCACGCTGTCGCACTAAGACCCCGTCTTTCGACTCTCCTTGCGCAGAATCAAAGCCATGGGTGGCGCATTTCCGCACTTCTTCAGGACTGTTTGGCGAAGACCGGGAGAGAGCCGGAAAACGCGACTAGGTGGCTGGGGCGCTAGGATTCGAACCTAGGATCACGGGACCAAAACCCGTTGCCTTACCGCTTGGCCACGCCCCAATCCAAAGCCGTCTTCGCTGATAGGCTCGGGCGCAGGAGCCGGATCTCAGCGAGCTCGCTCCTCACGCCAAAGCGCCGCGGACCATAGCCGCTCGCCACCTTGGCCGCAATGTCGGAGCCGCGGCCCATGATATCGCCCGCGCCTGAGTCGATTTCCAGGCCGCCCATGCATTCGCGCTCAGCCAGCCCTTGGTTGCGGGGCGGGAGGCGCTTGTCTATATACGTCACCTAAATCATTTGAGACGGAGTGTAGCGCAGCCTGGTAGCGCACCTGCTTCGGGAGCAGGGGGTCGGGAGTTCGAATCTCCCCACTCCGACCAGCCTTCCCGCCCCCATATGACTGACCCGCGGCGCCCGTCCGTTCACCCCTTTCGCCGGCGGTCCATCAATCGCCAGATGATCGGGGTAAAGATCAGCTGCATGGCGAGAGGCATCTTGCCCCCAGGGCAGACGATGGTGTTGGCCCGCGACATGAAACTCTCTTTCAGCATCGACAGCAGATAGGGAAAGTCGACGCCTCGCGGATCGCGGAAGCGGATCACCAGCATGCTCTCATCCTGGCTCGGGATATGGCGCGCGGTGAACGGGTTCGAAGTATCGACGATCGGCACGCGCTGGAAATTGACCTGCGTCTCGGAGAACTGCGGGCAGATGTAATTTATGTAGTCGGGCATGCGGCGCAGAATGGTCTCGACAATCGCTTCCTGGGTTTGACCGCGCGCACTCTTGTCGCGATGCATTTTCTGGACCCATTCGAGATTGATCGAGGGGACGATGCCGATGAGCAGGTCGGCGTGGCGGGCGACATTCACTTTCTCGGTCTTCACCGCACCATGCAGGCCTTCGTAAAACAGGACGTCGCTGCCTGAGGGAAGGTCCTCCCACGGCGTGAACATGCCGGCCTTCAGTCCATGGGGCCGAGCGTCCTCCTCGTTGTGCAGATAGCGGCGCACCCTGCCCGTACCGCGCTCGCCGTACTGCCGAAAAAGCGCCTCCAATTCTTCGAAGAGATTGGCTTCAGGACCGAAATGACTGAAATTGGCATAGCCCTGACGCTGCATCTCGCTCATCTTTTCCTGCATCTTCTCCCGGTCGTAACGGTGGAAGGCGTCGCCCTCCACGATCGCCGGGGTCACGCCTTCGCGCCGGAAGATCTCCTCGAAGGTCGTCCGCACGGTGCTAGTCCCCGCGCCGGAAGAGCCGGTGATGACGATGATGGGGTGCTTGACGGACATGGGACAAGCCCTCGGAACGGTGCGCGATTGCGGTTTTGACTATAGCCGGTTTCGGTAGTGCAGGAGGGTCGGCCGCGGCCACCGGCGGGCCTGCCGGGTTCTGCAGCGAGCCAATCTCTGAGCAAAGCTTTCCAAGCCCCGCGAGTAGGCTTAAGTCTTTGCTTGCAAAGGCCACATTTTGCGCTCATTGGCCTTGCAGATTAAGGTTGAGTTGCTGGCGGCGCTGCCGTCACTATCGCGCTCCGCTAGGATCGCGCGAACTGGCCAGAAGCCTAAATCGAGACCATGTCGGCAGAGCTTGCCTTCAATCGAAGCGTTGATGTCGACTACGGCGTGGCCGAAGAGGTCGCCCCGCAGGTGCGGCGCATCGTCGCCAACAATCCGTCGCCGTATACCTTCCTCGGCACCAACACCTACCTCGTGGGGCGCGGCCGCGTGGCGGTGATCGACCCTGGGCCGGCCAGCGAGCAGCATCTCGCCGCCATCGTCGAGGCGACCCGTGGCGAGCGCGTCACCCATATCCTGATCACCCATAGCCACCGCGATCATTGCGACGGAGCGCGGGACTTGCAGGCGGTCACCGGCGGCGAAATTCTGAGCTTCGGTCCGACCGGTACCGAGCGCGGCGCAGGAGCCCCAGGCCTCGGCGAGGCCTTCGTCGATCCAGCCTTCCGGCCGGACCGCACGCTCCAGGACGGCGACGTGGTGAAAGCCGGGGGCGTCGCCCTCGATGTCTTGCACACGCCAGGCCACGCACCGGACCATCTCTGCTTTGCGCTTGTCGGCCAGCGCACCGTGTTCACCGGCGACCACGTGATGGGCTGGAACACCACCGTCATCGCCCCGCCTGAGGGCAGCATGGCGAAGTTTCTCGCCTCGCTGGAGAAACTCTTGGCGCGGCACGACAAGGTGTTCCTGCCAGCCCATGGCGGCCGGGTGCAGACGCCGCAGCGCGTGGTCAAGGCCTACATCATGCATCGGCAGTGGCGCGAGCAGACCATCCTCACCTGCCTCGAGGACGGCGTCTCGACCATCCCGCGCATCGTCGCCAAGATCTATGGCGATCTCGACGCCGATCTTAAGGCGGCCGCGGCACTGTCAGTGCTCGCCCATCTCGAACACATGATCAGTCGGGGCTTAGTAACGGAAACCGGCCAAAGGGGCCACGGCGCTCGAGCCGGAGGCTGGGACTGAGGCTGGCTTGTCGAGCGTCTACTCCGTTTCGCCCGGCGCTTCTTCACCGGCTTCTTGAGCACCGGCGCCGTAGCTTTTGGCGCCGGCTCAGCCTGCTCCAGCCCGGTCTTCTCGCCCTTCTCCAACGCGGCCTTCACTTCCCCAAACAGCTCGCGGATATGCTCGGCATTAGCGCCAAGATCGTGCCTGCCGTAGCGCGACACCGAGCGAACGTCGATGAAGGCATGGGCATCGTCGCCGGAGACGCGGATTAGCGCATCGTCGGTATAGCCCATGATCAGCGTGCGGTCGGTGGCCTCGATGCGGCCTGGCTCTTCGGAGGGAGGCTCGCTCAACACGATGGTCCAACCAAGCCGCTTCACCGCCTCGTGCACGATGTCGAAGGTCTCGGTCACCGAGCGCTCGAGCTCCATGGCGCGAAGGTCTGGATAGGCCTTCTCCCGCGCTTCGGCAGCGGCGAGATCGGGCTCGACGATGCGATTGGCGTCGGCAGGCCGCATGGCGGCAAGCTGCTTGAACTCCATCGGCTGCCGCGTCGTCTGAATGTCGTTGAGCTCCGGCAGCATGAAATAGTGCGAGAGATACCAGAGCGGCACCGCGAGCCCGACGAGCGCGATAGCGATGCCGGTAAAGGCTTGCGCCGCGCCGATCTGACCGCCGAACCAGATGCGGACGAGGCCGAGGACGGCGACGACGATGGCCAGGAACAGGCCGCCGATGGACACCGCCATCAGGTTGATCGCCGCAGGCGTAGCGAGCGTGCCGAAGCGATGCAAGAGGACCGTGAGGATGAGGAGCTGCACGAAGAACAGCGCCATGCGGCGCGCCCACAGCCCCTCATGCAGCGTCTTCTGCAGATAGATCGCAACCACGCTTAAAGCCCTCGCAAGCCGTTGCGCACTGGCACCATGCTTCACCGTGCCCCGGTGTCAACCCCTTCCCCGGCGACATTGAAGGCCGAAGCTAAATCGCCGGCATGGCGCGTTTGTGGTGACCTCCCTCCCCGTTGAGCGGGACAGGCCTAACGAATCCTAAACTTCTGCCTGTGATCCTGCGGCCGGAGGCCCCTCGCCCCTTGGCGAAGAGGCCTGCGTAAAACAGGATTGGGCAAGCGTACAATGCCGTCTCGTCGGCGCGCGTTTTCTGCGCCCACAATGCTGCTCGTGAGCCTTGCGCTCACCCCGCTTGGCGGCTGCACCTATGAGCAGGAAGGGCCGCCAGACCTCCATTTCGAGAAATTCGACGCCAAGCCTCCGAAGCTCGACAAGGTGACGGTCTGCCATGCCTATGGCTGCAAGGAGCAGACGCCCTTCACCTTCACACAATCCGACATCGCCGAGATCTCCGCCTTGATGGCTCGCGTGCCGCGCAACGACAGCCCCGCAGAAGAGCGCAGAGCCATCGCCTACGCCATTGCCTGGATGGAGCGGCGCGTGGCCCCGAGCGTGGGCACGGCGAACGACCGTCCGAGCATGGACTTTGGCGGCTCAGGCGATTCCACCCAGCAGGATTGCGTCGACGAAGCCACCAACACCACGAGCTATCTGCTCGTGCTCGAGCGGCACGGGCTCATCAAGCATCACACGGTGGAGAGGCCCTTCGCCAAGGACAGCCTGACAAAGTGGACGCATTGGGCTGCGGTGATCAGAGAGACCGACAATGGCGAACGCTTCGCCATCGATTCCTCGGCGGGCGCCAACGGCGAAAACCCGACGGTGCAGGCCGCGGCAAGCTTCTACGTGCCTGATACTTACGCGGACCGCACGCCGCCGGAAACCGGGCTCGCCACCGCCGATGCACAAGCGCCGCGGCGAGGCGGCGATGGTCTCTCAGGCTTGCTTGAGCGCATGCAAGCGCTCGGCTACGCGGACGAGCCTACGGGCTCGTCACGCTAATTTCGGCAGGCTCGTTGTTGAGGAGCTGAAGCGCAAGCTCGATCGGGCTGAACGAGCGGCGGTGATGGGTACACACACCGTGCTTCTTGATGGCTTGCGCATGCTCCGGCGTACCGTAGCCCTTGTTCGACTCCCAGCCGTAGCGGCGGTAGCGGCGCGCGAGCTTCACCATCAGGCGGTCGCGGGTGACCTTGGCCACGATCGAGGCTGCGGCGATGGAGACCGAGCGGCCGTCGCCGCCGACTAGAGCGCGCGCCTTGCAGGGGAACCGCTTCGGCACGATGTTGCCGTCGATCAGCGCCGTCGCCGCCGGCGTCTGCAGCCCGCGATGGGCAGCGCGCATGCCCCACAAGGTCGCCTGCAATATATTGTCGCGATCGATGCGGCGCACCTGGCCAATGACGACGGACACGCAGGCCGTGGCCATGATCTCGGCGTAGCGATCCTCGCGGGCTTCCGCAGTGAGCACCTTCGAATCGTTGAGCCCTTCGGGGATGCGGTCAGGATTGAGGATCACGGCTGCGACCACCACCGGTCCGGCCCACGGCCCGCGCCCGGCCTCGTCAATACCGACGATCGGCCCGTGCAATGCGTCCATCAGCTCCGCTTCGAGGTCGAAGGTCGGAACCGTGCGAACGCTTGCGTTCCCCCGCGCGACTCCCATGGAGACGAAGTCTCGCCAAGAGGGCTCGCTTTGGCAACTAGCGACGTCGCCGCTGTGGAAAACCTTGGTTTGCGTCATCACCAACCACCAACTTCGTCATGCCCGGCACTCGGATCCGGTTTCACCGGCCCGAGCACAAGCCCAACTTGCCGGGCATCCACGAATTTCTTTGTGTGAGTCAGACGTGGATGGCAGGGACAAGCCCGGCCATGACGTGGTGGGAGGGGTTGTAGTACTGGACGGGCGCCTAGAGCAAGCGAAGCTGCTGCTTCATCTACGCCCGATCGGCAACTGCTTTCGGGTGAACGCCTGGCCTCTGTGGAACCAGGAGTATAAACGCGATCACGATTGCCGCGATGACCAAGGAAGCGATCGGCCGGCTCAAGGCGAGCCCCCCGTGGTCTAACGGCTTGTCGAGGAAGTCACCCAAAGTAGCGCCCAGTGGCCGCGTTAGAATGAAAGCGCCCCAGAACAATCCCACGCGAGACACGTCCGTCCAAAAATAAAGCGCGGCGGTAACGGCCAATCCAGCGGCGAACACCAGTGCTCCACCTTCGTAGCCGAGGCCGGTGTCGGCGATCCAGTCGCCGAGTGCGGTGCCCAGAGTCTGCGAAAAGGTGATGGCAGCCCAGTAAAAGGCTTCGACCCATGGGGTACTCACCGTGTTCACCGAGATTGTGCCTTCCGACCAGTACCAAAGCGCCAGCACGATCCCGAGGCACGTCAACAGGAGCAGCGAGCCGCCGGTATAGCCGATGCCGAGCGAGCGTGTGGCGAAGTCGGCCATCGTCGTGCCGAAGGTGGTGGAGGCAATGATGGTGGCCCAATAAAGAAATGGGTGAAACTTGCGAGCTGCGATCTGTACGATCACTAGCCCGATCAGCAGCGCAAGGAAGATGGCCGTGCCGGCGAGATAACCCCAGTCGAGCGTCATCGTTACGGTATCGCCGCCCGTCTCTCCAAGTGTCGTGGCGAAAATCTTTATGATCCAGAAGCCGAGTGTGACTTCCGGCACCTTGGTTTCCTGGGCCTCGGAATCGCGTGCCATAGCTCCTCAGCAGGGCATCGTTGGTCGAGCATCGTTCGGGGAGAACTGGGACCTCCCGGTGGCCATTTTGCAATCGCGCTATTCTGCCGCGGCCAGTTTGGGCCCGTCCGCCGTGAGCCGGCGCGCGCCTAAAGCAAGCGGAGCTGCTGGCCGGGAAGGACGGGCGGGGTGAACAGGTCGGTGCGAAGCTCGACCGACTCCTTATTGAAGCCGAGGCGCTCGGCGGCAATCTCAAATCTCCGCCCGATCATCCAGGCATAGGGCCCCTCGCCCACCATCCGCTCACCCCATTTCGCGTCGTAGAGCTTGCCGCCACAGGAGGACCGCATCAGCGACAGCACGCGGTTGGCGCGGTCAGGGCAGTTCGCCTTCAGCCATTCGGTGAACAGATCGCCGATCTCGAGCGGAAGCCTGAGCAGCACATAGCCTGCACTCCTCACGCCTGCGGCTGCCGAGCGCTCGAGGATCCGTTCCATCTCCATGTCGGTGAGGCCTGGAATGACCGGCGCCACCATCACCGAGGTCGGCACGCCTGCCTCGACCAGCTTGGCCACCGTCTCAAGCCGCTTGTCGGGCGTGCTCGCGCGCGGCTCCATGGCGCGGGCGAGTTTGCGGTCGAGCGTGGTGACCGACAACGCGACCTTGACCAGACCTCGCTCGGCCATCGAGCGAAGCAGGTCCAGATCGCGCAGCACCAGCGCCGATTTAGTGACGACGCCGACGGGATGGTTCGCTGCCGACAGAACTTCCAGGATGCGGCGCATGATGCGGTAGCGCCGCTCGATCGGCTGGTAGGGATCGGTGTTGGTGCCTATGGCGATGGTGCGCGGCCGATAGGAGGGGTCGGCAAGCTCGCGCTCGAGTGCTGCACCGGCATTGGTCTTGGCGAACAGCTTGGTCTCGAAATCGAGGCCAGGCGAGAGGCCGAGAAAAGCGTGGGTGGGCCGCGCGAAGCAATAGATGCAGCCATGCTCGCAGCCTCGATAGGGATTGATCGAGCGGTCGAAGCCGATATCGGGAGAGGAATTGCGGGTGATGATGCGCCGGGCCGGGACTTCCTGCACTTCGGTGGTCAAAGCTTCGAGCTCGCCGAGCGAGTCCCAGCCGTCGTCGACCGGCTCGTAGGCGATCGGCTCGTAGCGGCCAGACCGGTTGGTCGCGGCCCCTCTTCCGTTGCGGCGGTCGCTCGCCACGCCGCCGATCTCAAGCGGGAAGCTCTCAGACTCTCCAGGCTTTCTCAGTGCGATCGACATGGCCAAGGATATAAAGACCGAATTAGAACAAATCAAGAACATCGTTAAGGATTTGGAACGCGGGAATTGCCGGAATTCCGCCAAACGCTATAGTCCGCCTCCATGATTTCCGTGGTTATTCCCACCTACAACGCCGAGGCGACGCTCGGGCACACGCTTACGGCGCTGGTGCCGGCGGTGGTCGACGGCATCGTGCAGGAGGCCATCCTGGTCGATGGCGGGTCGACCGACGAGACTTGCGCCATCGCCGACGCGGCCGGAACCAGGCTGCTCAGGACCAAGCTCGGCCGCGGCGCGCAGCTTCGCGCCGGTGCCGCGGCAGCACGCGGAGATTGGCTCCTCTTTCTTCACGCCGACACGGTTCTCGAGCCTGGCTGGGCTGAGGAGGCAGAAGCCTTCATGGAGCGCGTGGCCAAGGGGCGGCGGGCGCCGGCCGCGGCAGCCTTCCGCTTTGCGCTCGACGATGACGGGATGATGCCGCGCCTCCTGGAATCGCTCGTGGCGCTCCGCTGCTTTCTGTTCGCCCTGCCTTACGGCGATCAGGGCTTGCTCATCTCGCGCAGGCTTTACAGCGAGCTTGGCGGCTTCCGGCCGATCCCGCTCATGGAGGATGTCGATCTCGTGCGGCGGCTCAAGCGGCGCCAGCTCGTGATGCTGCAATCGCGCGCGGTGACGAGCGGCATCCGCTATCGCAACGAAGGCTATGTCGCCCGATCTTTGCGCAATCTCTGCTGCATGCTGCTCTATTTCCTCCGCGTGCCGACGCGCGTGCTCGCGCGGCTTTATGGGTAAGAGAAAAGCGCGCAGCCCTGCCCGCGCTGCATACGCCCCACACCTCGTCATCATGGCGAAGAGTCCTGGCGCCGGACGCAGCAAGCGCCGGCTCGCGGCAAGCGTCGGCGCGATCCAAGCGACGCGATTCTATCGGGCCTGCCTCGCGCACACGCTGATGCGGCTTTCGACCGACCGGCGCTGGCGAACGCTGCTGGCAGTGTCACCCGACAGGGATATCGCCGCTGCGTTCTGGCCTCGTGCGGTGAAAAGGCTGTCGCAGGGCCATGGCGATCTCGGGGCGAGGATGCAGCGTCTGTTCCGGAGCCTGCCGCCGGGGCCCGTGATCGTCGTCGGCAGCGACATCCCGGCCGTCAGGGCAAGCGACATCGCACGCGCCTTTCGCCTGCTCGGCGATGCCGACGCGGTGTTCGGGCGTGCGCCTGACGGCGGCTATTGGCTCGTCGGCTTGCGCCGTGCGCCGCGCCTGCTCGCGCCCTTCGCCGGCGTGCGCTGGTCTGGTCCGCACGCCCTTGCCGACACGCTCGGCAACCTTGAGGGACAACGCATCGCCTTCGCGACAACGCTCAGTGACGTCGATACGGAAGAGGACTACCGGCGGCTTCGTCGAAATTGGGAGCGGCTCATCCGGCCATCACAGTGAGCAAAGCTCAGGGCTTGGATTTCGTCCCCGGCATCCCCTTGAGGCGCGGCATCACCTCGATGAAGCTGCAAGGGCGGTGGCGGTTATCGAGCTGCAATTTGAGGATGCCGTTCCACCCGTCCTTGCAGGCGCCTGGCGACCCCGGCAGGCAGAAGATGAAGGTGCCGTTGGCCATGCCGCCGCACGCCCGCGACTGCACCGTCGAGGTGCCGATGGTGGCGAAGCTCACCATATGGAACACCGTCGCGAAGCCGTCGATGTCCTTCTCGAACAGCGGCTTGACCGCCTCGGGCGTCACGTCGCGCTTGGCAAAGCCGGTACCGCCGGTGGTGATAACCACATCGATCTCAGGATCCTTGATCCATTTCTTGACCTGCTTGCGGATTTCTTTCTCGTCATCCAGCACGATCGCCTTCGCCGCGAGCTGATGCCCGGCCTGCTCGATCATCGAGGCGAGCAGTGCGCCAGACGTGTCGGACGTCTCATCGCGCGTGTCGGAGATGGTGAGCACGGCGATGTGCAAAGGAATGAATGGGACGCTTTCGTCGATGCGGGTCATGGTGGCAGGGGTCAGAAGTCAGAAGTCAGAGGTCGGAAGTCAGCATATTCTGATTTCTGATTACTGACTTCTGATTTCTGCTGAAAGCGCAGCTTGCAGCAACAGGAGATCGCGCCAGGCGTAGCGCTTGGCGGCGGGGTTGCGCAGGAGATAGGCTGGATGCAGCGTGGCGAGCGCCGGCAGATCGCGGCCAGCGCTCGGATAAGTCAGCCATTTGCCCCTGAGCCGCATGATGCCCTCGCTCACACCGAGGATCGTCTTTGCCGCGGCGCCGCCGAGCAGCACCAGAACCCTCGGCGACAACAGCTCGATCTGGCGGGCGAGGAACGGGGCGCAGGCTTCGATCTCCTCTGGCGTCGGCGTGCGGTTGCCAGGCGGGCGCCAATAGACCGTGTTGGTGATGTAGACATGGTCCTCGGAAAGCCCAATCGCCGCCAGCATGCGGTCGAGCAGCTGCCCGGCGCGGCCGACGAAGGGCTTGCCCTGCAGGTCCTCGTCGCGGCCAGGCGCCTCGCCAATCAACATCACCCCGGCGGTAGCGCTACCTCTGGCGAAGCACAGGTTTTTCGCAGTCCGCCGCAAGGAGCAGCCCTCGAAGCTCGCGACCAGAGCCTCGAGCTCCATGAGCGTGGAGATTTCGGCGCCAATGCCACGCGTCGAAATTGCCCTTGCAGCTCTTGGCGCTGCGCGCGGCGGACTGGCTGCCATTTTCACTTCAGGCGCCCGGCGCGGAGCCGGTTTTGCCTGTGGGGTGGCAAAGCTGTCGAAGGGCACCTCGCCGACCGCCTCATCGACGCCCATGGCCCGATACCAGTCGAGCAGTGCCAGCGCCGCTTTCTCTTGCTCGGTCAGCCATCAAGGTCCTATCAGCCTCTCTTACCGTCATACCGGCGAAAGCCGGTATCCAGGTCGTAAGTCATTGCCGCTTGCATACTGGATTCCCGCTTGCGCGGGAATGACGCCGACATACGTAAACCCATACGACCGGCGCTCAACCAGACTGACCGAGGCGAGTGGAGCAAGCCCTTTGGACGACGTGACTGAACGCGAGACCATGGAGTTCGACGTGGTGATCGTCGGCGCCGGGCCCGCAGGGCTTGCCGCGGCGATCAGGCTCAAGCAGCTCGCGGCCGAGACCGGCAAGGACGTCTCGGTGGTAGTGCTGGAGAAGGGCTAGCCAGGTCGGAGCCCATATCTTGTCGGGCGCGGTGATCGACCCGGTGGCGCTAGACCGCCTCTTGCCGCAATGGCGCGAGCAGGACTCGCCGCTGCAAACGCCAGTGAGCGAGGACCGCTTCTATTATCTGACCGAGAACGGGCGGCATCGGCTTCCCCTCCTTTTTGATGCCGCCACTGATGAGCAATCACGGCTGCTATATCGGCAGCCTCGGCAGTTTGTGCCGCTGGCTCGGCGAGCAGGCCGAGGCCCTCGGCGTCGAGATCTATCCAGGCATATCCGTCACCGATGCGATGTTCGGGCCGAACGGTGAGGTCGAGGGCGTGATCACCGGCGACATGGGTGTCGCGCGCGACGGCTCGCACAAGGACAGCTACACGCCGGGGATCGCGCTTACCGGCAAGTACACGCTGCTCGCCGAAGGCGCGCGGGGCTCGCTCACCAAGCAGCTGATCCGCCGCTTCAGCCTCGATGCCGAGAGCGGCCCGCAGAAATACGGCATCGGGCTGAAAGAGCTGTGGGAGGTGCCGAAGGAGAAGCACAAGCCCGGGCTCGTGCAGCACACCATGGGCTGGCCTCTCGAGGACTCAACCGGCGGCGGCTCGTTCCTCTATCATTTCGGCGAGAACCTGGTGTCGGTCGGCTTCGTCGTGCATCTCGACTATGCCAATCCCTACCTCAACCCGTTCAAGGAGTTTCAGCGCGCGAAGCTCCACCCGCGCATCGCCGAGCATCTGCAAGGCGGCAGGCGCATCTCCTATGGCGCCCGCGCGCTGACCGAAGGCGGCTGGCAGGCGATCCCTCGCCTTGCCTTTCCAGGTGGGGCGTTGATCGGCTGCGCCGCGGGCTTCATGAACGTGCCGCGCATCAAGGGCAGCCACAACGCCATGCTCTCCGGCATGATGGCGGCGGAAGCGGCCTTCTGCCGCCATCGGCGCAGGACGGTCGCGCGACGTGCTCGATGCTTACGAGCAAAGCGTCAAGCAAAGCTCCATGGCCACCGAGCTGAAGAAGGTGCGCAATGTGAAGCCGCTGTGGTCGAGGCTCGGCACGCGGCTCGGCGTGATGCTTGGCGGCATCGACATGTGGCTGAACACGATCTTCCCGTTTCTCACCCACACGCTCAAACACGCAAAGCCTGACTATGCGAGCCTCGACAAGGCAGCGAAGGCGAAGCGGATCGAATACCCGAAGCCGGATGGCGTGCTCACCTTCGATATTCTCTCCTCGGTGTTCCTGTCGGGTACCAACCACGCCGAGAACCAGCCGGTGCATCTGAGACTCACCGACCCGAGCATTCCGATCGCCGAGAATCTTCCCGAATATGCCGAGCCGGCGCAACGCTACTGCCCGGCGCAGGTCTATGAGGTGGTAGAGGAAGGAGACAGGCTGAGGTTCCAGATCAACGCGCAGAATTGCGTCCACTGCAAAACCTGTGACGTGAAGGACCCTGCCCAGAACATTACTTGGGTGCCGCCCGAGGGCGGGGACGGCCCGAATTACGTCAACATGTAAAATATGTAACCCAGCCGGTTTCGGCTTCCGTGTAAGCTTGTCGCGGGATGCGGCCACAAACGCGCCGCCTTTCAGGGGCAAGCAAGCTTTTGAGTTGCGGACAACGCGAAAACGCATAATCCTCTCCCTTTGGGGGCTTTTTGGAACCGCACTGTGAGGGCTCTTAAGACCGCACTGTGGGGCCTTTGAACCGCACTGTTTGGGGCGGCGCCAAGCCGAACGCACATGCCAACTGCCGAAAATTCTGTCTTCCGCAAATGGGCGCGGAGGTCTCTCTTTGTCTTGGCCATCCTTGCTGCTCCGGCAGCCTATTCGGAGGTGGCCGCCACGGTGACGGACCAAACGGAGCCCGGCACGCTGCTCGGCAACTATCTCGCCGGCCGCATCGCCCGCGGCGACCACGATACCGCGGCCGCAGCCGACTTCTATTCCCGTGCGCTTGCCGAGGACCCGAGCAATGAGCTGATCCTCGAGCAGGCCTTCCTGCTTGAGACCGCGGCTGCCGATTGGACTCGCGCCGTCGAGCTCGCGCGCGAGCTGGTCAAGGTCGAGCCGTCACACCGCATCGCCCAGTTCCTGCTCGGGTGCGAGGCGTTCAAGCGCGGCGACTACAAGGAGGCCGACGAGCATTTCGCCGCGGCTCGTCAGGGGCCGATCGCCGATCTGACGTCGATCCTGGCGCGAGCCTGGGTACAGCAGGCGAACGGCAAGACCGACCAGGCTTTCGCCACGCTCGATACGTTGAGCGACGCGGACTGGGCGCAGTTCTATCAGCGCTACCACCGCGCCCTGATCGCCGATGTGGCTGGGAAGCGTGAAGTGGCGCGGGTCGCCTTCGCCCAGGCCTTCAAGAAGAACCCGGCGACGCTCAGAGTTGCCGATGCCTATGCCAGACATGCGGTGAACAGCAACAACCGCAAGCTCGCCAAGCAGACGCTCAAGACCCATATCGCCAAGTCGGCACAACATCCCCTATCGACGGCGCTGCTCAACGACATCGAGGCTGGCAAGACTCCGCCTTTGCTGGTCACCAATCCAACCGACGGACTGGCAGAAGTGTTCTACGGGATCGGCGACGCTCTCGCCGGTGAAGGCGGCCTCGACATGGGCATCATCTTCCTGCAGTTCGCGCTCTACCTCGAGCCGGACTTCCCGCTCGCCCAGGTGGCGCTTGCCGAGGCCTATGACAGCGCTAAGCGTTACGACCTCGAGCTCGCGGCCTTCGACAACATCAATGAGGATTCGCCGCTCTGGCTGAACGTGCAGATCCAGAAGGCTCTGGCGCTTAATTCGCTCGAGCGGGTTGACGACGCCAAGGCGCTGCTCGAAAAAATCATCGCCAAGAGCCCGAAGGACATTCGCCCCCTCGACGCCCTCGGCAATATCCTCCGCTCGCATGAGCGCTACGCCGAGGCTCGCGATTACTACAGCCGCGCCATCGAGCTGGTCGGCAAGCCGACCAAGGACAATTGGACGCTCTACTATGCGCGCGGCGTGTGCAACGAGCGGCTGAAGGATTGGCCTCAGGCGGAGGCTGACCTGAAGAAGGCGCTCGAGCTTTCGCCGGACGAGTCGCCGGTGCTCAATTATCTCGGCTACACCTGGGTCGACCAGAGCCAAAATCTCAAGACGGCGATGGACTACATTCGCAAGGCGGTGAAGCTGAAGCCCGACGACGGCTATTACATCGACAGCCTCGGCTGGGCCTATTACCGCCTCGGCAATATCCAATCTGCCGTCGAGTATCTCGAGCGCGCCGTCGAGCTCAAGCCCGACGATCCGGTGATCAACGATCATCTCGGCGACGCCTATTGGCGCATCGGGCGGAAGCTCGAGGCGAAATACCAGTGGCAGCAGAGCCTCACGCTCAAGCCTGACAAGGATCTCATCGCCACCATCGACAAGAAGCTGAAGGACGGCCTCGTCGACGCTCCGGCGACCAAGGCTGCGAATTCGACGGTGCAAAAGATCGCCGAATAGTCTCTCGCTTTTCGGGGATCGCGGAGTCCTGGCGATGACGGCGCTCCGCGACACGGCAAAGGCCAAGATCAACCTCACGCTCGAGGTGCTTGGGCGCCGCCCCGATTTCTACCACGAGCTAAAGAGCCTCGTTGCCTTTGCCGAGCTCGGGGATGCCGTCGAGCTTGAGCTGCCGCATGATCTCGATCTCCTGGTCGAGGGGCCGTTCGCAGGCGCGCTTTCTGGCGACAATCTGATCCAGACGGCGGCCGAAGCCGCCAAACGTGCCTACCCCGCGCTCAAGCTCGGCAGGTTCCATCTCACCAAGACACTGGCGGTCGCTGCCGGCCTCGGGGGCGGCTCGGCCGACGCCGCTTGCGCCTTGCGGCTGCTCGCCAAAGCCAATCCTGGGGCGCTCGATGAAGAGAGTTGGCGGGAGATCGCCGAGGGACTTGGCTCAGACGTTCCGGCCTGCCTTAAGAGCCGGCCTGCGCTCATCACCGGGCGCGGCGAAATTGTCACTCCGGTGCGAGGTTTTCCGCCTTGCCCGGTGGTGCTTGCCAATCCAGGTCTCCAGCTCGCAGCGGCCGATGTCTACGGCGTGCTCACGTCGTCAGACTTGCTCGCCCCTCCCGAGCAACCGGCGGAGAGCTTGGACTTCCGCGGGAGCTTCGAGCGGCTTCTCGACCATGCCGCCCCGCGCGGCAACGATCTCGAGCCCGCCGCGCTGAGTCTCGCTCCGGTCATCGGCGAGGTCCTTGCTGCGCTCCGGCGGTGCCATGGCGCGCATCTCGCAAGACTTCTCGGGAAGCGGTCCGACCTGTTTTGCGCTGTTCGCCACCGAGGGTGAGGCAAAGCGCGCCGCTGCTGAGATCAAAGCGAAGCACCCAAGCTGGTGGGTCGCATCGACCACGCTGCAATCGAGTTAGCCAGTCTCAGTAGGGGGCGACACCTCTCCCCACAGGGGAGAGGAGGAGCGCTTGGAATATTGCTTATTCCAGTCTCGACGATTTGGCTGAGTGTTCGGACTAGAACGGGCGGTCGACGCAGAAGGCGACAGCATCGAGCAGCGCAGCTTTGGGATCGCAGTCGGGGAAGATGGCGAGCGCATCGCGGGCGATGGCGCCGTAATGGCGGGCCCGCTCCATGGTGTCGTTCAAGGCGTTGTGCTTCTGCATCAGGCCCATGGCCTCGTGCAGATCATCCTCGCCGATCTCGCCGTCCTGCAGCGTGCGCTGCCAGAAGGCGCGCTCTATCGCGTTGCCGCGGCGATAGCACAGCACCACGGGAAGCGTGATCTTGCCCTCGCGGAAATCGTCGCCGACGCTCTTGCCGAGCATCGACGGCTCACCGGAATAATCGAGCGCATCATCCACGAGCTGAAAGGCGAGGCCGAGATTGCGGCCGTAGGATCGCAAGCCCGCCGCTTCCGATTTCGGCCGGTTGGCGATGACGGCGCCGACCTCGGCAGCAGCGGCGAACAACGCCGCGGTCTTGGCGTCGATCACCGCGAGATAATCGTCCTCGGTGGTCTCGGTGTTCTTGGCGGTGATCAGCTGCATCACCTCCCCTTCGGCGATCACCGCTGCCGCGTCGGAGAGAATGCGCAAAGCCCCGAGCGACCCGACATCGACCATCATCTTGAAGGCCTGGCCAAGTAGAAAGTCCCCGACGAGCACGCTCGCCTCGTTGCCCCAGAGCAAACGGGCAGCGGTTCGCCCTCGCCGCAAGTCGCTTTCATCCACGACATCGTCATGCAGAAGCGTCGCGGTATGCATGAACTCGACGCTCGCAGCGAGCCGCACATGACCGTCGCCCCGGTAGCCGCAAAGCTTCGCCGCGGCGACGGTGAGCATCGGCCGCAAACGTTTGCCGCCGGAATCGATCAGATGGCGGGCGAGATCTGGGATCAGCTCGACATTGGAACGGGCACGGTCGAGGATGATGCGGTTGACATGACCCATATCCTCCTCGACAAGCGCGAGCAGAGGCGCAAGGCTTGCCCGTGGATCACGCGCACCGGAAAGCTGGACGACAACTCCCAAGAGACTGCTCCTCAACGCCGTTTAAGATGCCATTGACTTAACAGAGAATAGTGTCGGGACTTAACAGAGAATAGTGTCGGTGCTCCAGCTTCAAGGTCAAGGCGCTGCGGCCTCAAGGACGTCCTCGCCATGAAGGAACTGTTGCGGTCGAATGACGCGGTGCTGATCTCCTATGTCAGCGCCCTCCTCGAAGAGGAGGGCATCGGCTTCATGGTGGCCGACACCAATATGAGCGTCCTCGAAGGCTCGATTGGGGCGCTGCCGCGACGCGTGCTCGTGGCGAGCGACGGCTTCGCCAGGGCCAGGGCCGTGCTGACCGGGGCAGGAATCGGCCATGTCATTGTCGATGAAGGCAAAGACTGAAAAGCCGCCGCCGGCCGGATTGCCGCCGGGAACGACGCTCGACGACTTCCTCGGCGGCCGCATCGCCGTGGCCCAACCCAAGGCCGGGCACCGCGCCGGAAGCGATGCTGTCTGGTTGCAGGCGGCGGTTTCCGCACAACCCGGAGACCGGGTGCTCGATGCCGGCTCAGGCGTCGGGGTGGCTGGGCTTTGCCTGCTTGCCCGCGTCCCTCAAATTAACGTGACCGCGGTCGACATCGATCAGGGGCTTTGCGCGCTGGCAGAGGCCAATGCCGCGCGGAATGGCTTTGCCGGACATTTCGGCGCAATTACCGCCGATTTGACCGCGTCGGCAGAAACGCTCATTGCACACGGCCTCGTCCGCGAGGGCTACGACCAGGTGATGGCCAATCCGCCCTTCCATGCCGAAGGCACGGTGCGGCCGGCCCCAGATAAGGCCCGCGCGGCGGCGCACATCATGCAAGAGGGGGCGCTTGAGGCCTGGGTCCGCTTCCTCGCCACCTTCACTGCGCCGAAGGGGAGGATCACCTTGATCCATATGCCGCAGGCTCTGCCGGAGCTGTTGCCGCTGCTCGACCGGCGTTTCGGCGCCGTGACCCTGTTTCCGTTCTTCCCGAAAGAGGGCGAGCCGGCGCTGCGCGTCATCGTGCAGGCGAGAAAGGCAAGCCGCGCCGGCCTCCGCCTCCTCCCCGGCCTTGTGCTGCACGAGGCGGATGGCCGCTACACGGACAAGGCCGAGGCGGTGTTGCGCGAGGGCGCGGCGCTTGAGCTTGGAGAGTGAAAAAAGGGCTGCCGCCTTGGGGGGAAGAGACGGCAGCCCTCAACTGGCCCAAGCGTGAGGCGACTTGGGCTGGCAAGATCCGCTACTAGCAGACCCTGTAGCTGCGATAGATCGTCTTGTAGATGTACGAGTAGGAATAGTCGTCCCACACGCGGATGGTGACGGGGCGGCTCACATAGTGGCAGTACGAGTAGCTGTAGCTGTAATGCGGCCGGTAGTGGTTGTAGCCATAGCCACCGTAGCCGTAGCCGGCTTCAGCCGATGAAGCGCCGAGAACGAGAGCGGTCAGGGCGGCGGCGGAAAGAAGGATCTTCTTGAACATCGGGGTAATCTCCAGCTGGTGACGCTTCCACAGCGTCTGATTGGGTTGAGCGGAGGACCATCCCTCGCTCATGGTGTTGTTCTAGCTGGAGCGGCCTGAACCCAATCTGAGGACGCCATTCACATGGCGTTCACCGCGCAATATCGATGCGCTGCCGCTTCCCTGCTTGAGCGCTTTCTTGATGCGCTACCGCTCCGCTGCTTGAGCGCGGGAAAGCCAAAGGGCCATCCCCGCCGCCGGGAATGGCCCTTGGAAATAGCTTGCTATGAAATAGCCCTGCTAAAGGCCGATTCGACTAATAGCCCCAGCCGCGGCGATAATAGCGTCCGCGCCAATAGGGGTAATAGGCATAAGGGTAATAGCCGCCACCGTAATAGGGGCGATAGCCGTAGCCGCCGTAATAGCCGTAGCCGGGTCCGACATAGACCCCGACACCGGGGCCGTAGTATCCGCCCCAGCCGCGCCGCCAACCGGCGGACGCCTCGTCCGGGGCGATTGCTGCGAGCGTCAGCAGAAACGCAAACGCCGCAACCAACAACGTTGCTAACCTCTTCATGTGAAGTCCTCCTGAGGGGCGCCGCATCGGCGTTGGCAGAAAAACGCAAGCGCCAGGATAACCGTTCCCCTCAGTCTCCACTCTACCAGACAAGGCCTTAAGCTTGGTGACGAGAGCAAGACTTGCGTTAAGCAAAGCTTAGAGGCGGACTTGGCCAGCCTCTTAGACCTTCGTTTCTCGCCTTGATTTGACCTTGCGTGTCTGTACCTTGGGTTGCATGGACAATCTTTCGGACGAGCTTCGCCCTTCGCTGTTGGACCGGGTGGGACGTCTCCTGCCGCCGGCTTGGACCGGGCGCGGTGCGCTGATCCCGGTGCTCAGATTCAGCGGCGCAATCGGCTTGTCGACCCCGCTCCGCCCGGGCCTCACGCTTTCCACCAGCGCCGCCGCCATCGAGAAAGCCTTCTCCATGCGCGGGGCGAAGGCTGTCGCCATCCAGATCAACTCTCCCGGCGGCTCGGCAGTGCAGTCGGTGCTGATCTACAAGCGCATCAGAGCGCTCGCCGAGGAGAAGGGTCTGAAGGTCTATGTGTTCGCCGAGGACGTCGCCGCCTCGGGAGGCTACCTGCTCGCAATCGCGGGCGACGAGATCTACGCCGACCCAAGTTCGATCGTCGGATCGATCGGCGTCGTCACCGCCACGTTCGGTCTGAACGAGCTGATCAGCAAGATCGGCGTCGAGCGGCGCGTCTATACCGCAGGCCGCAACAAGACCACGCTCGACCCCTTCCTGCCGGTGAAGGAGGAGGACGTGGAACGTGTCAAGGCCATCCAGCGCGACGTGCATGCCGAGTTCATCGATCTCGTCAAGGCAAGGCGCGGCGTGCGCATCGAGAAGGCCGGAGAGGATCTCTTCACCGGCGAGTTCTGGTCGGGCAGGAAAGCGCTCGAGCTCGGACTGATCGACGGCTTGACCGACCTCCGCAGCAAGATGCGCGAGCTCTACGGCGACGAAGTCCGCTTCAGCCTGGTCACGCCGTCGACGAGCTGGTTCCGCCGCAGGCGGAGCGTCGCCATGGGAGAGAGTAGTTCCGAATTCGGCTTCTCCCCCGGCGGACTTGCAGCCGACCTCATTTCTGCTATCGAAGCGAGAGCGCTCTGGTCGCGCTTTGGGTTCTAGACATGCCGCAACTTCTCATTCTGCTGGCCGCAGGCGCCGGCATTTTCCTCGCCAGACGCTGGTATCGCGACGAGCAGCGCCGCATCGCCGCCGAGCTTGCCAGGGCGCGCAAGGCCATGGATCAGCGCGAGGCGGAGAACGTCGTTCGCCTCGAGCGCGATCCCGCGACCGGCGTCTATAGCCCCAAGCCCCACTGATCAGCCGCCTGATCAAGACGTGCCTCCCTTGACCCACCCCCGCGCCCGCGCATAGCGTCTGTCGCCTCGTCGACGTCCCCTCTCCCCGCCTGGAAAGCGACCATGGGCAAGCTCACCAAAGCGGACCGGCCTCACGCCGCCCCCTCGTTCCAGGACTTGATCCTGAAGCTCGAGCGCTATTGGGCCGACCAGGCTTGCGTCATTTTGCAGCCCTACGACATGGAGATGGGGGCCGCGACCTTTCATCCCGCCACCACCTTGCGCGCGCTTGGGCCGAAGCCCTGGCGCGCCGCTTACGTGCAGCCCTCGCGCCGGCCGAAGGACGGCCGCTATGGCGAGAACCCGAACCGGCTGCAGCATTATTACCAGTTCCAGGTGATCCTGAAGCCGTCGCCGCCAGACATCCAGGACCTCTACCTCGACTCGCTCCGCGCCATCGGCGTCGACGTCGCCAATCACGACATCCGCTTCGTCGAGGACGATTGGGAGAGCCCGACGCTCGGCGCCTGGGGGCTCGGCTGGGAGGTGTGGTGCGACGGCATGGAGGTGTCGCAATTCACTTACTTCCAGCAGGTTGGCGGCTTCGACTGCGATCCCGTGTCCGGCGAGCTGACCTACGGTCTTGAGCGCCTCGCCATGTATGTGCAGGGCGTCGACCGCGTCTTCGATCTCAACTTCAATGGCGGCAAAGGCAAGGACAAGGTCACCTATGGCGACGTGTTCCTGCAGGCAGAGCAGGAATATTCCCGCTACAATTTCGAGCAGGCCGACACCAAGAAGCTGCTCGATCATTTCCGCGACGCAGAGGCAGAGTGCAAGGCGCTGCTCGCCAAGGGCGACGACGGCAAGCGCCATCTGATGGTGCTGCCGGCCTACGACCAGGCGATCAAGGCCTCGCATATCTTCAATCTGCTCGACGCCCGCGGTGTGATCTCGGTGACCGAGCGGCAAGCCTTCATCCTGCGCGTGCGCGAGCTCGCTCGCGCCTGCTGCGCTGCATGGCTCAAGACCAAAGCTGGCGGCGCCCATGCCTGAGACGCGGGGCGCCGATCATGGCTGAGCTTCTGCTTGAGCTGTTCTCCGAGGAGATTCCGGCGCGCATGCAGACGCGCGCCGCCGAGGACTTGGCGCGGCTGCTTGGCGACAAGCTGAAAGATGCCGGCCTCAAGTTTGACACGGTGCAGAGCTTCGCCACGCCGCGGCGTCTGACTGCCGTGGTCGATGGCCTGCCCGCGCGGTCTCCCGATGTGAGCGAGGAGAAGAAGGGCCCGCGCGTCGGCGCGCCAGAGGCTGCCGATGCAAGGCTTTCTCAAATCTGCCGGGCTCAAGTCGCTCGATCAAGCCGAGATCCGCGCCGACAAGAAGGGCGATTTCTACGTGGCGACGATCAAGCGATCCGGGCGAGCGACGCCGCAGGTCGTGGCCGAGATCGTGCCCGAGATCGTGCGCAACTTCCCTTGGCCGAAATCGATGCGCTGGGGAGGCGGACGCCTTCGCTGGGTACGGCCGCTGCATTCGATCCTGTGCCTCTTCGGCGGCAAGCGTCGTGCCGTTCGAGATCGACGGCATCAAAAGCGGCAAGGAAACGCGCGGCCATCGCTTCATGGCGCCGAAGCCGTTCGGTGTGAGGAGCTTCGAGGACTACGTGCAGAAGCTGCGCAAGGCTTTCGTCATCCTCGATCCGCGCGAGCGCGAGGCGATTATTCTCAAGGGCGCGCAGAAGCTCGCCGCCAAGCAAGAGCTTACGCTGATCGAGGATATGGCGCTGCTCGCCGAGAATGCCGGGCTCACCGAATGGCCGGTGGTGCTGATGGGCAGCTTCGATGACAGCTTCCTCGAGGTGCCAAGTGAAGTGCTCGCCACCTCGATGAAGGCACATCAGAAATGCTTCTCGCTTCGCCGCGGAGTGCATCTCGCCAACCGCTTCATCCTGGTCGCCAATCTTCAGGCCAAGGACCGCGGACGTGCCATCGTTGCCGGCAATGAGCGGGTGATCGCAGCGAGGCTCGCCGACGCCAAATTCTTCTTCGACCACGACCGCAAGGTGCTGCTCGAAGAGCGCGTGCCAAAGCTCCAGGAAATCGTCTTTCATGAGAAGCTTGGCACGCAATATGATCGGGTGCAGCGGGTGCGCGTGCTTGCCCGGGAAATCGCCAAGCTCGTCCGCACCGATCCCGACCTCGCCGAACGCGCGGCGATCCTCGCCAAGGCCGATCTCATCAGCGACATGGTGGGAGAGTTCCCCGAGCTGCAAGGGGTGATGGGCCGATATTACGCGCTCGACCAGGAGGAAGACCCAGCCGTCGCCGACGCCATCGGCACTCATTACAAGCCCGTGGGGCCGTCAGATGACGTGCCGCGCGACCCCGTCGCCATTTCCGTGGCGCTCGCCGACAAGCTCGACATGCTCACGGGCTTCTGGGCCATCGACGAGAAGCCGACCGGGTCGAAGGACCCTTACGCGCTTCGCCGCGCCGCGCTCGGTGTCATCCGCATCGTGCTGGAGAACGACCTGCGCTTGCCGCTGAACGAAGTGACCCGCGCCGCCTTGCAGAAGTGGCGGCAACTGACGACGCATGGCAGCGCCGACGTGCAAGCGGGCCTGCTCGCCTTCTTCGCCGATCGGCTCAAGGTACATTTGCGCGACCAGGGTGCGCGACACGACCTCGTCGATGCAGTATTCGCGCTTGGCGGCGACGATCTGCTCACGATCGTGCGCCGGGTGGAGGCGCTTGGGCTCTTCCTCGACACCGAGGACGGAGAGCATCTCCTCACCGGCACCAAGCGCGCCATCAACATTCTGCGCATCGAGGAGAAGAAAGATGCTTGCAGCTACGATCAGCCGCCCGATCCAAGCCTATTGAAACAAAGCGAGGAAATCGCACTCGCTGAGGCCGTGGATGAAGTCGAGCGCACAGCAGCCTCCGCAGTGGCAAAAGAGGATTTCGAGGCGGCCATGGCGGCGATGGCGAAGCTCCGCGCTCCGGTCGACGCCTTCTTCGACCACGTCACCGTCAACACCGATGATCCGGCTCTCCGCGAGAACCGCTTGCGCCTGCTCAACCGCATCCGCTCAACGACGCTCACCGTCGCCGATTTCTCCAAGATCGAAGGGTGAGGCTCACAACACCAGCGACAGCAGGATGAGAACGATCCCGAGGGTCGCCACGTTCCACACGAGCGAGCGGACCAGGGGCACTCCGATGGCGTAGAGCGGCACATACATGACGCGCGCCCAGAAGTAGAGCTGTGCGCCCCACACCGTCATCCAGTCGTGCTTGCCCGCAACCTGCGCGATCAGCACGGCGGCGGCAAAGAGCGGAAAGGTCTCCAGGAAATTCGCAAGCGCCCGGTCCAGTCTGCCGCCAACGCCGGTCAAGGGCGGCGTCGGGTCGTCGCGCGGTCCAGCGGCCCAGCGGAACCCACGCTGGCGGTTCTTGGCCTGAGCGGCTAGCACGATCTGCACGAGCCCGAGCAAAATGGAAAGCGCGAGCATGGTGAGTTCAATGGTCATGAGCGTCCCTCTTGGCGTCAGCCATTCCAGTACAAGGGAAAATCCGGTAAGCGTCGCTCCAGATGGCACGGTGCCGGCCCTCGCAAGGCATGACAAAGAAAGGCAGCAATGTCAGCTCACATCAGCCTGATCACCCTCGGCGTCGCCGATGTCGCCAAGGCCACGTCCTTCTACGAGAGGCTCGGCTTCGTCAAATCGAAGAAAGCAAGCCAGGACAGCGTGAGCTTCTTCCAGGCAGGACCGGTGGTGCTTGCGATATGGGGGCGCGATGCGCAAAGGGACGACGCGGACGCCGCCGAGCTTTGGACCGGCAATGGCGGCATCGTCGTCGCACAGAACCTGGCGAGCGAAGATGCGGTCGATGTCATGATGGCGCGGGCGGAAGCTGCCGGCGCACGCATCTTGAAGCCCGCAGCCAAAACCTTTTGGGGCGGCTATGACGGCTATTTCGGCGACCCTGACGGTCATGTTTGGGAGGTCGCCTTCAATCCCTTCTGGGAACTCGATGAGGACGGCCGGGTTAGGCTGCCGGAATAACGCGATGACCGAATACCTGTTTGTCTACGGGACCTTGCGAACCGAATTTCCTCATCCCCTGGCGAGAAGGCTTCAGGCTCAGGCCAAATTCATCGGCAAAGGGTCGACGCCCGGTATACTCTACGACTTCGGCTGGTATCCGGGTGCCAAGTTCGATCGTCATGCAAGGACGCACGTCATCGGCGAGGTGTTCTCGGTCAAGAACGCCCAGCGGCTGCTTGCCGAGCTCGATCACTATGAAGGCACGGCAGAGCCAGGCAACGCCTTCCGCCGCGTGCCGGTCAAAGTGCGGCTGGATCGCGGCGGCACGGTCGATGCCTGGTCCTATGAGATGGGAGACTCTAACGCGCGGCGGCGGCCGATCGAGAGCGGCGATTTCATTCATCATCGCCGGCTCAAGGACCAGCGGCCGGTGCGGGATTAAGTCTCACCTCCCCTCCATTTGTGTCGGGCGGAGCGGGCCGCTAAAAGGCAGACATGGAACGCGTCGTGAAACAGGCCGGAAAGACCAAGGACCCCTCGCCCCATTGGGTGTTCACCTTCGGCGCCGGCCGCGCCGAGGGCGATGCCGCGCAGCGCGATCTGCTGGGCGGCAAGGGCGCCTATCTTGCCGAGATGTCGCGGCTCGGTCTCCCGGTGCCGCCAGGGCTCACCATCTCGGCGGAGGTCTGCACCGCCTATTACCGGGCAGGCAAGAAGCTGCCGGAGACTTTGTTCCCGATGGTGAGCACGGCGCTCGACGTGGTGGGCAAGGTCGCCGGCGCGAGGTTCGGCGACGTCGACAATCCTCTGCTCGTGTCGGTGCGCTCAGGCTCGCGCGCCTCGATGCCCGGCATGATGGACACGGTGCTCAATCTCGGCCTCAACGACGAGACCGTCGAAGGGCTCGCACGGCGCTCCTCAGACCGCAGATTCGCCTACGACACCTATCGCCGCTTCATCCAGATGTATGGCGACGTGGTGCTCGGCATCGATCACTATCTGTTCGAGGAGGCGCTCGAGAACTACAAAAGTCTCAAAGGCTTCGAGCTCGACTCGGAGCTTGGTCCGGAGCATTGGACGGAGCTCGTGGCCCGCTTCAAGGCAATCGTCGAGCAGGAGCTCGGCCAGCCCTTTCCGCAGGATCTGCACGTTCAGCTGTGGGGCGCGATCGCCGCGGTGTTCGGCTCTTGGCACAACGCTCGAGCCATCGCCTACCGGAGGCTGCACGACATCCCCGACGATTGGGGCACGGCGGTCACCGTGCAGGCCATGGTGTTCGGCAATATGGGAGAGCGGAGCGCGACCGGCGTCGTGTTCACCCGCAATCCTTCCACCGGAGAGAATGCGCTTTACGGCGAGTTCCTGGTCAATGCCCAGGGCGAGGACGTGGTCGCAGGCTTGCGCACGCCGCAACCCTTGACCGAGGCGGCGCGTAAAGCGGCCGGCGACCGCCACCCGTCGCTCGAGGCGCTGATGCCGGAAGCCTTCGCCGATCTGAAGGCGGCTTGCGCCAAGCTCGAAGCGCATTTCCGCGACATCCAGGACATCGAGTTCACGGTGGAGGAAGGCAGGCTTTGGATGCTGCAAAGCCGCTCGGGTAAGCGCAGCATGCAGGCAGCCTTGAAGATCGCGGTCGACATGGTAGGCGAAGGGCTGATCACCGAGAAGGAGGCCGTGCTCGGGATCGATGCCGCCCAGCTCGACCAGCTCCTGCACCCGACGCTCGACCCCGATACGCCGAAACTCGTCATCGGCAAGGGCCTCCCAGCCTCCCCCGGCGCCGCCTCAGGCAAGCTCGTGTTCGATGCCGACGAAGCGGTGCATCTCAAGGCGCAAGGCCACACCCTCATCCTCGCCAGGGTCGAGACCTCGCCGGAGGACGTGCAGGGCATGCACGCAGCTGCCGGCATCATCACCACGCGCGGCGGCATGACGAGCCACGCTGCGGTGGTGGCGCGCGGCATGGGACGGCCATGCGTCGTCGGCGCCGCGTCGGTGCAGATCGATCTTGAGCGCGAGACGCTGAGCTCGGGCAACGAGACCTTGGCCAAGGGCGAAATCGTGACCATCGACGGCTCGACCGGCCAGATAATCAAGGGCCGCAGTGCCGACGCGCGAGCCGACGCTTTCCTCGGATTTCATCACGCTGATGGGCTGGGCCGATCAGTTCCGCCGCATGAATGTGCGCGCCAACGCCGACACCCCGGCCGATGCCCGCCAGTCGCTCATCTTCGGCGCCGACGGCATCGGGCTTTGCCGCACCGAGCATATGTTTTTCGAGGAGGGCCGCATCGTGCCCATGCGCGAGATGATCCTCGCCGACGACACCGAGGGCAGGCGCGCCGCGCTTGCCAAGCTCTTGCCCATGCAGCGCAAGGACTTCGTCGAGCTGTTCGAGATCATGGCAGGCGCGCCGGTGACCATCCGCCTGCTCGATCCGCCCTTGCACGAATTTCTGCCCCATGGCGAGGCTGCCATCGGCGAGGTGGCCGCGGCCATGGGTGTCAGCGCAGCGCGGCTGAAGCGAACTGTCGCAGGCTTGACCGAATTCAACCCTATGCTCGGCCATCGCGGCTCGCGCCTCCTGGTTAGCTTCCCCGAGATCGCCGAGATGCAGGCACGAGCCATCTTCGAGGCGACCATCGAAGCCGGCCGCAAGCTCAAGACGAGCGTCGTGCCGGAGATCATGGTGCCCCTGGTCACCGCCAAGGCAGAGCTCGACCTCGTCAAGGAGCGCATTGCCGGCGTGGCGCGGGCGGTGGAAAAGGAGCAAGGGGTCAAGCTCTCCTATTCGGTCGGCACCATGGTCGAGCTCCCCCGCGCCTGCATCAATGCCGGCGAGATCGGCAAGAGCGCCGATTTCTTCTCCTTCGGCACCAACGACCTGACCCAGACCACGTTCGGGCTCTCCCGCGACGACGCCGGACGCTTTCTCGGCGAATACACCGAGAAGGGGATCATCCAGCACGACCCCTTCGTCACGCTCGATCCGGCCGTGGGCGAGCTCATGTGGATTGCCGTGGAGCGCGGGCGCAGGTCGCACCCCGACCTCAAGATCGGCATCTGCGGCGAGCATGGCGGGGATCCTGAGACCATCAGGTTCTGCGAGGACATCCGCCTCGACTACGTCTCCTGCTCGCCCTACCGGGTGCCGGTGGCGCGGCTTGCTGCCGCACAGGCTGCCTTGAGCCTCATGGTAAAGCCCCGTTAACCATGTTGCCAAAAGCCGTTAGCCCTTCCCATTCACCATAATTTGTCCTAAATGATAGAGCAGCATAACTGTGAAGTAGACGGGACTCCGGGCAAACCGGTGGGGGATAATAAGACTTAAGTCACTGATTTTCCCACCTTTTTGACTGGTTTCACATTTGGGGACTAACCTTTGCGTGCGCCCAATAAGTGGCGCCGCCGGGGTACGCAAAAAGTCGCTTACGGGCATAGAGCGGCTTTGAGCGGACGTAACGGGGAGACCCCCCGGGAGGGACCATTGGGCCGGCGCTCACCTCGTCGGATGTGGCACGTAGCAGCTGCGCTCGCGCCACTCCCGCTTATCGCCTTGGGCTATGCTTCGATTCCGGGCAACAAGCTTGCTTTCCGGATGGAGCTGATGCTTTCCGGCAATGGTTCCAGCCACGCGCTCACGCGCGACGCCGACGCCTCCGAACACGTGCCGTTGCCGAGAGCCGCTGCAGCTCTGTTCCGGACCTCGGAAAAAGGGCCGCGCGCCGACCAATATCTCGCGGTCAAGACCACCACCTACGCAGACAAGCAATTCATCACGGCAAGCGTGTCGGGCACCGACGCTGGTAACAACAGCGGCGATGGGCGCGATGAGCTGATTCGCGGCCGCAAGTCCGACCGCCTCAACCCGCCGGTCACCGAAGTTGCGCTCAGGAGCGGCGGCAGTTCAGACCGCGGCGTCTCGATGTTCACCGAATTCGCTTCCGGCCATCTGCAGCTCGCGCCGGCTCTCGCTGGCGCGCCTACGCCGCAGACCGTTGCCTACCACCCTTCGGAAGCCGGGCTAGGCTTCAAATATAAAGGCGAGAGCCAGGCCGAGTTCGAGGAGCGCGAGCGGCGCTGCCTCTCCACCGCGATCTATTTCGAGGCCCGCGGCGAGCCCCTCCAGGGTCAGATCGCAGTAGGCCAGGTGATCCTCAACCGGGTCCGCAGTCCGCAATTCCCAGAGACGATCTGCGGCGTCGTGTATCAGGGCCAGATGGCGCCGGGCTGCCAGTTCTCCTTCGCCTGCGACGGAAAGACCGACACGCCGAAGAACGACTCCCACTGGGCCCTCGCGCAAAAGCTTGCCAGGCAGATCACCTCAGGCCAGGTCTGGCTTTCCGAGATCGGCTATTCGACCTTCTACCATGCGGATTACGTGAGCCCGCAATGGAAGAGCGCCATGAACAAGATCGACTCGATCGGGCGCCACATCTTCTACAAGAAGCGCAACGAGAAGCCTTACATCGTGGAGGAAGCCTCGGCCGCGCCGACGCCTGACACCACCAAGGTAACCGCCGGAGCCTTCTCGCTGGCCTCCACCAACCCCGCCGTGACACCGATCAGCGCCACTCCAGCGCTAAGTCTAGGCGCGGCGCCGAGTGAGTAAGGGCTCCCACCGAGATCAGGTCGACGCCGGTCTCGGCAATCTTCCGAACCGTCTCCAAATTCACGCCGCCTGACGCTTCCGTCAGCACGCGCCCGTCGACCAGAGCCACGGCCTTTTTCAGCGTGGCGACATCCATGTTGTCGAGCAGCACCGCATCGATGGGGAAGTGCAGCGCCTCGTCGAGCTGATCGAGCGTGTCGACTTCGACCTCGACCTTCACCAGATGACCGGTGCGCGCGCGGAGCTTGGCGAGCGCTTGCGTAAGACTCCCGGCTGCGGCGATGTGGTTGTCCTTCACCAGCACGGCGTCATAGAGGCCGAAGCGGTGGTTGACGCCGCCTCCGGCGCGCACCGCATATTTCTCGAAGGCGCGTAAGCCCGGCGTCGTCTTGCGCGTGCAGGCGATCCGCGCCTTGGTGCCTTCGACAGCGGCGACATAGGCTGCGCTGAGCGTGGCGATCCCGCTCAAATGCCCAAGAAAATTGAGCGCGGTGCGCTCTGCCGTGAGCAGCGCCCTCGCCTTTCCCTGGACCCGCGCGATCCGCGTTCCGGCGGCGACGTGAGCCCCGTCGGCGACGTCGGCGACAAACTGGGCGTCGGCATCGAGCGTCTTGAAGCTTGCCGCGGCAAGATCGAGCCCGGCGATCACACCCGCTTTTCGCGCGACGATCTCGGCCTCGGCAGTGGCGTGCGCCGGAATGATGGGATCGGTGGTGATGTCGCCGGCTTGCCCGAGATCCTCTTCGAGCGCCGCGGCCACCGCGCGCTCGACGAGAAAGGGCGGCAATTCGAGCTTGGCCGCTTCAGCCGTCATGCACTGAGACTGGCGGCCCATCGCGGGGCCCGCTCGCGGTCGCTCACAGCGTCGGCGGCGACAAGCTCTGCTTCGGCAAGCGTCAATAGGCTGCGATGGGCAAGCTTCGGGTCTGCCTCAGGGTAATCACTGCGGAAATGAGCCCCGCGGCTCTCTTTGCGCATCAGCGCGGCGGTGGCGATCAGCTTGGCCGTGGTCAGCATGTTGTCGAGGCGCGGGTCCGAGGCTCCGCTTCGCTCGAGGCCGGCGATGGTGCGAAGCGCCGATACCAGGGATGCGTCGTCGCGAATAACGCCGACCTTACCGGTCATGGTACGGCGCAGCGTCTGCACCGCCGTCGAATCGGGCTCCGCAGACGGCGTGGCACTTGGCGCGGCGGAGATGTCGAGGGCAACAGCTTCGGTCGACGGCAGCCGCTCGGCGATATCGCCTGCCACGCGCGCGCCGAACACCACGGCCTCGAGTAGCGAATTCGACGCCAGCCGGTTGGCGCCGTGCGCCCCGGTAGAAGCAACCTCGCCGCAGGCCCACAGTCCTTCAATCGTGGTGCGGCCGTTCGCGTCGGTATAGACGCCGCCCATGTGATAGTGGGCGGCCGGCGCAATGGGGATCGGCTCGCGCCGCGGATCGAGCCCGGCAGCCTCGCAAGCGGCGAACACCGTCGGAAAGCGCACCGGGAACTCTGCGCCGATCTTGCGGCAATCGAGAAAGGCGCCGCGTCCGCTCATCACCTCGCGGTAGACGCCGCGGGCGACAATGTCGCGCGGCCCAAGCTCGGCGTCGGGATGGAGCGCGCGCATGAAGCGCTCGCCGCGGCCGTTGATCAGAGCCGCGCCTTCGCCGCGCAGGGACTCGGTGGCGAGCGGCGCAGGATCGCGGCCGACATTGATCGCGGTCGGATGGAACTGCACGAACTCTGCATCGGCGATGGTGGCGCCGGCGCGGGCAGCGATGGCAATGCCTTCGCCGCGAGATTCGCGTGGATTGGTGGTGATGGCATAGAGCTGGCCCGAGCCGCCGGTGGCGAGCACCACGGCAGCGGCATCGAGCACCAGGCTTGGGGCAAAGGGCTTGGCATCGACGCTGGCGAGCTCGATGCCGGCAACCTGCCCGTCGCGAATGACGAGATCCCGCGCGCCCCAGCCCTCGAGGACCTGGATCGACGGGGTAGCGCGCGCGGCTTCAGTCAGCGCCGCCATGATGGCGCGGCCCGCGGTATCGCCTTTGACGTGGAGAATGCGGCGGGCGCCGTGGGCTGCCTCGCGGGCGAAATCGAGACGGCCTTCGAGATCCTTGTCGAAGGGCACGCCGTAGCGCAGCAGGTCCTCGATGCGGCCCCGCGCCTCGCGCGCAAGCAGCAAGGCGATGTTCTCATCGACGATGCCGGCGCCGGCGCGGATGGTATCGGCGGCGTGGGCCTCTGGGCTGTCGCCTTCGGAGAGGGCCGCGGCAATGCCTGCTTGTGCCCACACGCTCGAGCCGCCTTGGCCGAAGGGCGTGACCGAGACCACCGTCACAGGTAATGGAGCAAGCTTGAGCGCGGTGAACAGGCCGGCGAGCCCCGCGCCGACGATGACCACACCGCCGCCTTGCGCTCCACGCATAACTCTGTTCGAGGCGGGCTTGTCTTTCGTGGTCATGGCACGCGTACCCTCGCCATAGACTTCAGTGGCTGAGATTGATCATGCGCTCGATCGGCAGCCGCGCCCGCGCAGCGATCTCCTTCGGGATGGTCACCTCCTCTTTCAGCATGACGAGGGACTCAAGGATCTTCGGCAGGGTGATGCGCTTCATATGCGGGCAAAGGTTGCACGGCCGCACGAAGTTGACGTTCGGCGCCTCGACGGCGACGTTGTCGCTCATCGAGCATTCGGTCACGAGCAGCACCTTCGACGGCTGATGGTCGTGCACCCATTTGATCATGCCGCTGGTCGAGCCGGTGAAATCGGCCTCGGCGAGCACGTCGGGGGCGCATTCGGGGTGAGCAATGATCTTCACGCCGGGATCTGCCTCGCGATAGGCGCGAAGCTCCTCGCCGGTGAAGCGCTCATGCACCTCGCAATGGCCCTTCCAGGTGATGATGTCGACGGAGGTCTGGGTGGCGACCCACTTCGCCAGATACTCGTCGGGGATCATGATGACGCGCGGCACGCCAAGCGACTCGACCACGCGCACGGCGTTCGACGAGGTGCAGCAAATGTCGGACTCGGCCTTCACCTCGGCCGAGGTGTTGACGTAGGTCACCACCGGCACGCCGGGATAGGCCTCGCGCAGCGCGCGCACGTCGGCGCCGGTGATCGAAGCAGCGAGCGAGCAGCCGGCGCGGCTGTCGGGGATCAGCACCATCTTGTCCGGATTGAGCAGCTTCGAGGTCTCGGCCATGAAATGCACGCCGCCCTGCACGATGATGTCGGCATCGCTCTTGGCAGCCTCGCGGGCGAGCTGGAGCGAGTCGCCAACGACATCGGCGACGCAGTGGAAGATCTCAGGCGTCATGTAGTTGTGGGCGAGCACCACGGCGTTGCGCGACCGCTTCAGCTCGTTGATGGCCTTGATGTAAGGCGCGAAGCCAGGCCACTCGATGGGCGGGATCACGCGGGACACCTTCTCGTAGAGATGAGCGGTCTCGCGCGCCACCTCAGGCGTGTAGGCAAGATCGGGCAGCGTCGCCGGGATCAATTCCCGCGCCGGCTTAAACGCCTTTTTGCCGCTCGCTACGGTCGAAATCTGCGTCGTCATAGCCCCTACTCCCGTCAATTCCGCCATATATGCTCATACTGAGTATATATGGGTCGTTAAAACATCCGGCGCAAGGCCGGCCCCCTATTCTCACTTAGAGTATAGGGGATGGAGGTTAGGCTTCAAAGGGGGCGTGGCGCAATCGTGAAGTCTGTGACGCGCGCCAAATTGCCTCCGGGATGTGGCCATTTTGGCGCTGCCGATCACTACCCGAGCATGGCCAAGGCTGCCTTGCGCTCTCCTGACTTCAATTTCAGGAACGCCGCGCGTGCGGCTTTGATGTCGCGGGCCGAGCCGCTCTCGGCTGCTGCCTTCAACGCCACGGTGGTCGGGTGGTCGGCGCCGCAGATGAAGACGAGCGCCTTCGCCAAGCGGCCCATGGCTTCGCGGTCGATCGTGCCTTCATCCATTCGAGATGGCCCCAAGGCTGGACTTGTCCGCAGACTATCATGGCGCGCGGGCGGCGGCTTGCGTCTTCGGCCGCAGCAGGAGGTAAGTAGCGACCGCGCCTGCCAGCAGCACCCCGGCGATGGCTGGCGCCTGCCAGTCTCCGCTTCCGACCCGCACCACGACCAGGGCCATGCAGACGAGAGCGCCAAGCGCCGGGATGATGCGCGGGATCTCGAAATAGCCTGCCTGCTCGCCCTTCCGCCGCTTGAGGACGAACAGCGCGCCATTCACCACGGTAAAGACCAGCAGAAGCAGGAGAACGGTCGCCGCGGCAAGCTCGGCGATGGTGCCGAACAAAGCAAGCGGCGCCGCCACCAGGAACAGCGCGGCGATAGCGATATGGGGCGTGCGCCGATCGGCGTGAACGTCGCCGAGACGGAGCGGCAGTAAACCCTGATGCGCCATGCCGTAGATCAGGCGGGAGGCCGTGACATAATTGACAAGGGCAGTGTTGGCGACGGCGAATAGCGTGATCCCGGTGAACACGACGGGCGGAATGAGCGGCGCCGCCCGGCGAACAACCTCGGTGATCGGCCCAGGCGCCTCGGCAAGCTCAGGCCAGGGCACGACGGAGACGGCGGTGACTGCGACTGCGATGTAAAGGACCGCTGCCATGCTCATGGCGAGGATCAACCCAAGCGGAATGGTTCGCTTGGGATCGCGGCACTCCTCGGCGACATTGAACGTGTCCTCAAAGCCGATGAAGGCAAAGAAGGTGAGTACGGCGCCCTGCACCAGGACCAGTCCTTCGCCCTGGTCGGCGGCGGCAGGAGGCATCTCCAGATAGTCGACGCTACCCCAATAAGAGAGGCCGACCGCGACAACGAGAATGAGCCCCGACGCCTCGACCAGGGTGCAAAGCACGTTCACCCACATCGATTCGCGTATGCCGCGAAACGCGATGCCTGCGAGCACGAGCAGGAAGCCGAGCGCGAGCCACCAGAGTGGGATGCTGTCGAGATGGAACAGCGTCGCGAGGTTGACGGCGAACACGCGCGACTGCGTGGCAACCGAGGTCAGCCCAGAGCAAACCAGCGCAAGCCCGACCACGAAGCTCAAGAGCGGCAGGCCGAAGGCGCGTTCGGTCACATAGGCTGCACCGGCCGCCCGCGGATAGCGCGAGCCGAGCGAGGCATAAGAGAGCGCGGTGAGCAGCGCCGCGATCAGCGCCACCACGAAAGCGAGCCACACGGCGTTGCCAACCTGGCCGGCGGCCTTGCCGATCAGCCCATAGATGCCGGCGCCGAGCATGCTGCCGAGCCCGTAAAGGGCGAGCTGGACCGGGCCGATGGAGCGGTGCAGCTCAGGCCGCTTCCGCTCTGTGGGTGGATGGCTCAGCTTACCCTCCTTTCTCGTCATGCCCGGACTTGATCCGGGCATCCACGATTTTCAAAAAACAAAGCGAGACGTGGATGGCCGGGACGAGCCCGGCCATGACAGGTTTTTGTGTTTTGCCTAGCTCTTCAGCCGGTAGCCGGTCTTGAAGATCCACCACACCACGGCGAGGCAGATCAGGAGGAACAGGATGGTCATGGCGAGGCTCACCCCTACGCTCACATCGGCCATGCCGAAGAAGCTCCAGCGGAAGCCGCTCACGAGATAGACCACTGGATTGAACAACGTCACCTTCTGCCAGAACGGCGGGAGCACGCTGATCGAATAGAAGGTGCCGCCGAGAAAGGTGAGCGGCGTGATGATGAGGAGCGGCACGATCTGTAAGCGCTCGAAGCCGTCGGCCCAGATGCCGAGCACGAAGCCGAACAGGCTGAAGGTCACGGCGGTGAGCACCAGAAACAGCAGCATGAACAGCGGATGCTCGATGCGGATCGGCACGAAGAAGAAGGCGGTGGCGAGGATGATCAGGCCGATGATGATCGACTTGGTCGCGGCGGCGCCGACATAGCCGATGACGATTTCCAGATACGAGATCGGCGCCGACAGGATCTCGTAGATGGTCCCGGCAAAGCGCGGAAAATAGATGCCGAAGGATGCGTTCATCACGCTTTGGGTGAGCAGCATCAGCATGATCAGCCCGGGCACGATGAAGGCGCCGTAGCTCACGCCTTCGATATGGGCGATGCGGGCGCCTATCGCCGCGCCGAACACCACGAAATAGAGCGAGGTGGAGACCACCGGCGAGACCACGCTCTGCCACAGCGTGCGCCGCCAGCGCGCCATCTCGAACTTGTAAATCGCGCGGATGGCCGGAAGGTTCATTTTTGCTGCCTCACCAGATCGACGAAGATGTCCTCGAGCGAGCTTTGCGTGGTTTGCAGGTCCTTGAACCTGACGCCGGCGTGGGTCAGGTCCTGCAGCAGTCCGGTGATGCCCGTGCGCTCGCCTTGGCTATCGTAGGTGTAGACAATCTCGTGACCGTCAGACACGAGCGCCAAATTATGACGGGCGAGCTCGGGAGGAAGTGCATCGAGCTGCTGATGCAGCTGCAAGGTCAATTGCTTCTTGCCGAGCTTGTGCATCAGCTCGGCCTTGTTCTCGATCAGGATGATCTCGCCCTTGGAGATCACCCCGATGCGGTCGGCCATGTCCTCGGCCTCCTCGATGTAATGGGTGGTGAGGATGATGGTGACGCCCGAGGCGCGCAAATCGCGCACCACCTGCCACATGTCCTGACGAAGCTCGACGTCGACCCCTGCGGTCGGCTCATCGAGGAACAGAACTTGCGGCTCATGCGACAGCGCCTTGGCGATCAGCACGCGGCGCTTCATGCCGCCTGACAGAGTCATGATCTTGCTGTCGCGCCGGTCCCATAGCGACAATTGCTTCAGAATCTTCTCTATGTGGGCTGGGTCGTCGCGCTTGCCGAACAGGCCGCGGCTGAAGGAGACGGTGGCCCACACCGTTTCGAAGGCGTCGGTGGTCAGCTCCTGAGGCACGAGCCCGATCATCGACCTCGTGGCGCGGTAGTCGCTGAGAATGTCGTGACCGCCGACCAGGACCTTGCCGGAGGACGGCGTGACGATGCCGCAGATGATGTTGATCAGCGTCGTCTTGCCGGCGCCGTTCGGGCCGAGCAGGGCGAAGATCTCTCCCTTCCTGATCTCCAGTTTAACGCTTTTCAGCGCCTCGTAGCCGGAGGCATAGGTCTTGGACAGGTTCTCGACGGAGATGATCGGCTGCATGTAATGACGCTGTTGCAAGACGACACTCGGCAAAATCGTAAGGGCTACACTGGAATCCACGCGGCGATGCGTCGCGCGATCTCGTCGGCGCCGGGCTCCACGGGTAGCATGTGCCCGTGTCCGGCCTCCTCCCAGAATTGCGCATCGCGATATGGCAAGGCTGTGGCGCGCGCGGTGGCCAGCGACACAAGATTGTCATCGGTGCCGGAAAGGCAAAGCACCGGGCAGCGCACAGCACCGGTATCGACTGCGGCGGCACGCCTTTCGTCGAGCATCCAGAAGAACATCTCGAAATAAGCAAGCCCCAATTCAGGCCCGAATTTGTCGAACACCGCGCGCTGCCGATCCTTCGGCACGCGATTCAGCGAATAAAAACAGGCGAGGTCGAAATCGGGGTCGATCACCGTCTTCCAGAACGAGGGGATGCCCATCAGGCTTTGCGAGAGGTTCTTCTCGCTGTCACTCGACGGCAGGATGCCTGCGTGCGGCGCCGGGCTCACCAGAATGAGCGCGCGGGCGAGCCCAGAGGCGGCAAGCTGCTGGGCGAGCAGCGCACCCATGGAGTGACCGAGCACAACCGGCTGTGGGGGAAGCGTTTTCAAGACCGCGGCGAAATCGGCGCGATACTCGGCGAGACCGACGCCGACGAGCTTCCGGTCGGCGCCGTCTTTGTCTCTCCCATGCCCGACCAGATCGGGCGTGTGGACCGTCCAGCCGTTGCCCTCGAACACTCCCCGGAAATTGTCGAAGCACCAGCCGCCTGCCGACGCCCCATGCAGCATCACGATGTCCTTAGCCATTCCCTCCTGCCCATCCCGAGGTTGCGCTTTGGTCGCATCGCCGGCCCGCGAAGCTCCGGCGACACTCGATAGCACGGCAAGGGCCGCGGCTCCTTGCAGAAACGCGCGGCGGCGGATCATGCGACGTTCCGCTCTTTGCTCGCTTGCATCAACGCAGCGAGCCCTGCCCGCGTGCTCGTGCTCGGGGTCCAATCGACCTCGGCAAGTGCTGAGCTATCGGCGACGAGCGAGCCAGCAAACAGCCGGTAGGTCTCGGCATGACCAAGGGCTTGCAGTGCCGCCTTCAGCACCGGGCTCGGCACTGGGAACAAGCCTCCGCGCCTGCCAAGACCGTGGCGCATGGCCATGATCATCTCGCCAACGGTCAGGGCTTCCGGATCGGCCACGATGAACGGGCGCTTCAGCTCATTCGGCGCATCAAGCACTTTGCCCACGGCTTCCACGAGATTGTCGAGAGCGAGCAGCGAACGTTTGGCCTTGAGGCTCGCAAGCGGCAGCGGATAGGGGGAGCGGGCAAGCTCGGCAAGGCGCGCCATATTGCCCTGCACGCCGGGGCCATAGACGAGCACGAGTTTCAGCGCCACCCAGTCGAGATTGGTCTCGGCCAACCCTTGCTCGGCGGCGAGCTTGGACCTTCCATAGGCGTCGGTCGGCCGCGCTTCCAATGTCTCAGTCAGAACGTCGTCCGCCGTCGATCCCGATTGGGCGCGGATCGAGGACAGGAACACGAAGCGCCGCACCCCAACCCGCTCCGCAGCGCGGGCAAGCTTCATCGTGGCCTCGGTATTGAGCAGGCGATAGTCGTCCTCCGGAACGCCGGACATGGTTTGCGCGACGCCCGCGGTGTGGATCACGGCGTCGACCTCGGCGAGCGCCTCAGACATATTGTGCGGGCGGAGGAGATCGCCGATCAGCGCGCTGGCGCATTCGATCGGGGCAGCACTCGGCCGGCGCAGCAGCACGCGGAGCCGATAGCCCCGCTTCGGCAGCTCGCGCAACAGATGCTGGCCGATAAAGCCGGTGGCGCCGGTCAGCGCAATCAGGGGCTTATGTGACGGAGCTCGAACTCGTGGACGCCGTTCCTTCTTCCACTTCAGGCATGGCGTTTGAGACCGGCGGAGCCGCAAGGGTCCGCGGAGGCCAATCTTACGACTGGCGCGTCATTTGGGCGAATTTTCGAGCGTAAGCCGTAGGATTTCGCCGTTACCCTCGTCGGTCAAGGCGTAGACCGCGCCATCGGGACCTTGCACCACGTCGCGGATGCGGGCGCCCATGGGAATCCGCTCCTCCTCCACAACCTTCTCGCCGTCGAGGGTGAGGCGCACGATGGCCTGTGAAGACAGCCCGGCGATGAGCAGGTTGCCCTTCCAGGCCGGAATGGCGTCGCCGGTGTAGAAGGTTATGCCCGACGGCGAGATCACCGGGTTCCAATGATAGATGGCGTCAGCGAATTCAGGGTGGGTTGGCGGATCGGGAATATCCTCGCCAGTATAGTGGTTCCCCCAGCTCACCACCGGCCAGCCGTAATTTGCACCCGGTTGCGGAACGTTGAGCTCGTCGCCGCCCCGCGGACCGAATTCGATCTCCCACAGCTTTCCGGTCTCAGGGTGAATCGCGGCGCCTTGCGGGTTGCGATGACCGTAGGACCAGATCTCCGGACGCGCGTCCTGGCGGCCGACGAAAGGATTGTCTTTGGGCACCGAGCCGTCTGGGTTGATGCGCACGATCTTGCCGAGGTCATTGGTAAGATCCTGGGCAGGGGCGAACGTGAACCGCTCACCGAGGGTGACGAACAGCTTGCCGTCAGGGGCAAAGACGAGACGTGAGCCGAAATGGTTGCCCCCCTCCACCTTTGGCACTTGCCTGAAGATCACCTCGACATTTTCGAGGCCGCTGTCGCCGAGCTTTCCGCGCGCCACCGCGGTGGAGGCGCCGCCCTCTCCTGGCTCGGAATAGGAGAGATAAACGAGGTCGTTCGACTTGAAGTCGGGGTCGATGGCAACGTCGAGCAATCCCCCCTGCCCCCGGACAACGACTTCGGGCACGCCTGAAAGCGGCGCGGAGAGCTTGCCGTCCTTCGATACGAGGCGGAGGGTCCCTGTGCGCTCGGTCACCAGCATCCGCCCGTCGGGGAGGAAGGCCAAACCCCAAGGATGGGAAAGTCCCGTGGCGACGGTCTCGACCTTGATCGTCCCGGCCTTGGTGTTGCGCGGTCCGTCCACGCTCAGGCCGTAGCGGGAGACAAGTGTCGCCGCCGCGACCCCCACCAAAACCAAGAGCAGCCATTTGCCGCTGAAACGTCGTACAAAATCCCTGAAGGGCATTATTCGCCTTTGGGTCCCGATCCGGATTGGAACGCAGTCTAGCGCCAATTGGTTCAGAGGCCCACGCGACGCATCGGCTCGAAGCGTGCTCGGCCCCCGCACGCCTTACCCCGCCATCAGCGCGTTGGCGTGGTCGCCATTGATCAGGTCGGCGTAGGCCGCAACCGGAGCCGGGCGGCCGATCAGATAGCCTTGCAACTCCTCGCATCCTTCGAGCATCAGGAATGTGCGTACGCCCTCGTTCTCCACGCCTTCGGCGATCACCGGGATCTTCAACGCCCGGCCAAGGCTGATCACGGCGCGCACGATTTCAGCCGACTTGGCATTTGATTCAACGCCGGAAACGAAAGTCTTATCGATCTTGAGCTTGTCGAAGGGAAAGGACTGCAAGCCGGACAACGAGGCGTAGCCGGTGCCGAAATCGTCCATGGCGATCTTCACGCCGAGCAGCTTCAGCCTGCGGAGCGTGGCAAGCGCGCGAGCCTGATCGCTGATCAGCACGCCCTCGGTGATCTCAAGTTCGAGGCGGCCGGGCGCCAAGCCAGTGTCGGCGAGCACCGATTGCACGAGGTCGGCCAAATCCACGTTACGGAACTGGACGGGGGACAGATTGACGCCGACTTGCAACGGCCTCGGCCACGAGGCGGCTTCGGCGCAAGCCTGGCGCAGCGTCCATCCGCCGATTTCGGCGATCATGCCGCTCTGTTCGGCGAGCGGGATGAAAATGCTCGGCGGCACCAGGCCGCGCGTCGGATGAAACCAACGCAGCAAGGCTTCGAAGCCGAACACCTCACCGTCAATCTTTGCTTGCGGCTGATAGTGCAGCGCAAATTCGCCGTGCGCGATCGCCGAGCGCATGTCGCGTTGCAGCTCGTAGCGTTCCCGCAGGCGCCTGTCCATCTCCGGCTCGAAGAACCGCACCATGTACCTGCCATCAGCCTTGGCGCGGGCCAGCGCGGCGTCGGCATTGGCTATCAGCGCATTGATGTCGGTCGCGTCTTCCGGATAGATCGTGCCGCCGACGCTGAGCCCGACGGGGATCCGCTGGCCGCGCACCTCGAACGGCTTTGCCACGGCATCGAGCAGGCGCTTGGCCAAAGCCTGGGCGGCCTTTGGCTGTTCACCGGTGGCCAAGATGAGGGTGAATTCATCGCCCCCGACGCGGGCGATGAAGGCGTCGTCGGCGGCATGCTGCAGGCGCCGCGAAATGGCGCAGAGCAGCTCGTCGCCGATGACATGGCCGAACAGGTCGTTGGCCTCCTTGAAATGATCGAGGTCGACGGTCAACACGGCGAAGCTCGTATCGTTCTCTCTGGCGCCCGCGAAGGTCTGGGCGAACTGCTCGGCAAGGGCGGTGCGGTTCGGCAGATTGGTGAGCGCGTCGTGATGGGCGAGATGGGCGATGTAGCGGTGCCTGGCGAGAAGCTCGGCGCGGGCGGCCCGCAACTTTTCGCGGGCTTCGCCGAGGCCGAGCGCCGCCTCCCGCACTTCTGCCTGCAGGACGTTGAAGCTTTCGGCCATCTCGCCGAGCTCGTCGCGGGAGTTCGGCCTCACCGGCACGATGTTGACCGATGCGTGGGCCGCCTCGAGGTCGCCGCGGCCCAAGGCTCCCATGGCTTGCGAAAACTGCCGCAAGGTTCCCGAGGTCAGGCGCTTGGCGGCCTTGCTGACCTCGGTCGCCGAATAGGTGATCATGCCGGGCAAGATGAGGCCGACGCTGATGGTCAGCAAGGCCACGACCACGAAAATATCGGCGAGCACCGACACGAGTTCGTGGTGCCCGTCGGCAACGGTGTTGACCGCGAGCAGATAGGCGACGCCGTCGAGCACGAGCACGGCCACCATGGCTCCGGTGAGCTTGACGTGGAGCGTCTGTGCCACGGCGGGAAGGCCGGCGCTTAGCCGATCCTCCATGACGCGCCAGGCGTAGAGAGCCGCCCCCGAATAAGCGAGAGCGAGGCCGAACACGACCGTCGGCAGGCCGAATTGCTGAAAGCCGAGAACTGCGGCGAGCAGCCAGATGCAGGCGGCGACCACGCCGAGCATGATGGTGCCGCGCGGCGCGCGATAGGGACGCTCGGCGTCGGGCAGGTCGCGGCGGAGCAGCCATGCCGCGATGTTCGGCATGCAAATGCCGATGAGGTAGGTGAAGTTGGCGGCGGCGATCATCCATACCGGATCGCCAGCCAACAGGAAGATGATGGCCGAGCCTGCGGTCAGCGACGTCGCCGTCCACGGGCAGTCCGTCGCCGCGATGCGCCACGACAGGAAACGGGGAAGGAGCCCGTCGTCGCTGAGTTGCGAAAGCGTGCGGGCAGCGCCGGCAAGAGGCTGCAGCGTGCCATGGAACATGTTGAACATGACGAACCAGATTGCTGCGGCCTTGCCGAAACTGCCGAACAGCGGCGCGAACGTGGGGCCGAGCACCATAGCGAGGTCGTGTCCAAGCGGCTCAGGACCAAGCACGCCGAGCCAGACCACGGGGAGGACGATGAAATACACCCCGGCCATGGCGGCTGCGGCGAGCATGGCGCGAGGCACGTTGCGGTTCGGATCGACGGTCTCGCCGACATGGCAGGCGGCTGCCTCGAAGGCCGGTGCAGCAAATCCGATCAGGTAGAGACCGGCCATGATCGAGGTGAGTTCGCCGAACCAGCCTTCGAACGGCGTGGTCAGATGATAGTCGAAGGCTTGCGTCCAATTCACGTCGCCGGCCAGCATCGGTGTCAGCGCCGAAACGAAAGCGAGCGAGGCCGAGGCGGTGGCTATGGGGATGGCGAGGCGAGCGACCCATTTGATACCGCACAGATTCACGAAGCTGAAAAAGCAGACGATGATGATGGCGACGGCTTCAACCGGGAGCCAGGGGAAGTACCATTGCTGGAAGGCCGAGGCCGAGAGCAGAGCGGTCAAGCCGCAGGTCGGCACCCAGCCCCACCAGTAGCAGGTGCCGGTCAGCGCCGAGAGCACCGGGTTGTAAGGCCTGAAGGCTTCGGCGCAAGCCGCCGAGATTCCGCCGACGCGGTTCGGCCACATCAGGACGAGCTCGGTCCAGGCAGGTGCCGCGGCCCAACCGAGCAGAACCCCGGTAATGAGCAACGGAACGGCGGCGCTGCCTTGCCCGAGGATGACGCCCTGACCGACGAACAGCGCCGTGATCAGGAAGATCATCTGATTGCTGCCGCCCATGGCGAGCGCGGCAGTGCCGACCCAGCCAAGCACTCTTGGATGGGGCGGCGTCACTGGATCTTGCTGGAGAGTAGTGGACTCCATCGGCGACCCTTCCCGCCCGCGTGTAGGAGCCACGAGCCAGGAACACCACACGAACACGCGGCAATGGTTACCGGGCCCCCACCTCACGCCGACAGGCGGAGGCCTCGATCGGTCTTGCTCGCGCAAATCAACGCTAAGACGGGTTTCGAGAGGTCTCCCTCAAATTTGCCGGGTTACCCGATTTTCCGTTTGGCGCTCGCCGGCTTGGCCCTCGGCGGCTTGGCGCTCGATGACGCAACGCGGCGCGGCAGGGGATAGTCGCGGCTCTCATACAGGCGGCGAATCCCGCTCCCATCGAACCTCTCCTCCTCCACCTCGAGATAGGCGCCAAGAAGGGACTCAGGAGGGAGTTCTTCGATGGCGAAGCGAATGGCTTCTGAGGCGCGGGTGAAGCGCTTATAGCCGACGCCGCGGGACTTGGCTCGCCAGTTTCTCGCGGGGAACAGCTCAGCCTCTGCGGTGTAGTCAAAATTGCTCATGATGGGAAACCTTACGAACGCTGGTTCGCCGAATTGCGATGACGGCAAAACGTCGGGGGAAGCTACATCCAATGCCCCAAACTAAAGGGCAATATCATCTGAATGTTCTTGGTCCAAACTATACACCAAATGTGGTTCGGAATTGGCGAAAATACAAGGGATTTGGCCAAAAAATAACAGGTGCGGCCAATTTTCGCCGTGAATTGCTTCGCTTCAGGTTTTTGAGTTCTTCGGCCAGCTTCGAGACTTACGCGCGCCCGGCCTTGACGCGCAAACCGGGCGCCGGCCGCTCCAGCACCACCTCGCGGCGGAAGCGATAGAGCTTCGCCGGGCGTCCTCCGGTCTCGGTCGAGACGTTGCCGGTCACCTCCACCAGCCCGCCCTGCTCGACCAGGCGGCGGAAGTTCTGCTTGTGCAGCAGCGTGCCGGAGATTGCCTCCACCGTCTTTTGCAGCTCGAGCAGGGTGAATTCAGGCGGCAACAGCTCGAACACCACCGGCCGGTATTTGAGCTTGCCGCGCAGGCGCCCCATGGCGGTGGCGAGAATGCGGCGATGGTCGAAGGCCATCGGCCGGCCAAGCTCGGGAAGATCGTCCCATTGACGCGCGGCGATGCGGCCGTCGCGCGCGGCCTCGGTGACGAGGCCTGCCTCATAGAGCAACTCGTAGCGCTCGAGCACCTTCTCCTCGTCGAAGCCGCCGCCGATGCCGAAGCCAACTTTCAGCCGTTCGGAACGGCGTAGCGGTCTTGCCGGCTCATCAGGCGATGGCGTCCGCTCGGCCCATTCTTTCAACCGAGGCTCGATCTCGCGGGTGAAGATCTCTGGCTTGCCTTTGCGCCAGTCCTCCCAGGGGAAATAGGCGTACCAGGGCGACCAATGCGAGCCTTGCAGCTCTTCGCCGGCGCCGCGGGTGAGTGCGAGGTAGCCGACCGAGAGGATGTGCGATGCGGTGTCGCCAGGCTCGGCGTGGCGGCCGCGATCGCCAAAGGTGTAAAGCTGCTCGACATAGCCGAGATCGAGGCCCGTCTGCTGCTTCACCCAGGCGCGCAAGCCGATCTCGAGGGTGCGGTGGGCGCGCGGAGCGAACGGGCCGAACGGAAGCGCGTCCCATTCGCCCGCCGCGATTTCGCCGGGGCGCACCACGAGGATTTGCGGCTGCTGCTCGCGCACGCTGACGATCGCGGCATTGAGCCCAAGCTCGATCTGGGTGCCGCCGACTGTCTCGACGGCGCGAAGGGCCTGAGCCATGGCTCAGGCCGCGTTCCGGGCAGAGAGTCCGAACACCTGCCCTTCCTCGGCAATGGCGCCGCGGCCGATCTTCTCAACCGCGGCGATCATGCGTCCCCTGCCGCGAAAGCACCTCATCGCCGAGCGCCACCAGCCTGCGGTTGGGATAGGCGGTGGGAGAGGCCTCGCGCAACGCCCTCGCCAGGCCGAGCTCATCGGCTTCCGGATTGAGCGCGCAGAGCGAGATGAAGGCCGCCGCGGTGGAGCGGCTGATGCCGGCCCAGCAATGGATGAGGAGCGGCGCCCTGCGGTCCCAATCGAGCGCGAACTGGACGAGATCGGCGACATGCCCTTCGCAAGGCAGCACGAGGCCGGTGATCGGCTCGCAGATGTCGTTCATGTCGAGCCTGAGATGCCGGTCTGGCGTGATCGAAGGCGGGGTCGGCACCATGGTCTCGCCGTTGATCAGCGTGACAAGATGACTCACCTGGACGTCTTCGATCGTGGTCCCGACCTGACTCAAGGGCGAAACATAGATGGTGTCGGGCGACATGATTCGCGGCACGCTAGGCGTGTCTCTTGGCGAAATCAGGGTGGATGTTTGACCATCCTCGTTAGGGCCGCTTTGCATCATTTTCATTGAGCAAGCTCATTGAAACGCTTGATAAATTTCGCTTCGCTGTCGGCCGCAGGCAGCGGCGTTAACCGTGTCAGCTTGGCCACCAGTTGAGGTTTCAGCCCGCGCGGCTGACCGAAATAGCGCCGCCCCTCCTCGACCGAAAATCCGGCAAGTGCGGTCGCCTCATAATACGCCGCGATTTTGTCAGCTCGTTTAATGAGCTTGGCGATTTCGGCAGGAAGCTCGGCCGGAAGCCCGAAGCGAATATGGATGGCTGCGAGCAGCCTTGCCTCGAAGGATTTGTAGTCGAGAGACAGCGCCGCCTTGAACGGGCTGATCAAGTCGCCGATGACGTATTCCGGCCCATCGTGGATCAAGGCTGCGAGCCGGTAGCGGCGGTTGAGGCCAGTGGACAAGGCGCCGGCAATGGTCTCGACGAGAAGGCAGTGCTCGGCCACGGAGAAGGCATGGTCGCCGACGGTCTGGCCGTTCCAGCGGGCGACCCTGGCGAGCCCATGAGCGATGTCCTCGATCTCGATATCGAGTGGCGAGGGGTTCAGGAGATCGAGCCGGCGCCCACTCAGCATGCGCTGCCAGGCGCGCGCCCCAGTTTCCGGGAGAAGGCTCTTCATGCCCTCATGAATAACTCTGCGGCCGACCGAGGAAAACATAGACGAAACCGATGTGTAGTGGCATTCATTAGCCGCTTTTTCCCGCGTAAGGACCAATCAGCATTCCCATTTAGGAGACCGGCATGGCAAAGCTGCCCAGATTCTCGCTTGCGCACAATGAGAAGACCAAGAAGTGGGAACTCAAGACGGAAGGTTCCAGTGAGGTCGTGAAAAGGTTCGCGACCAAGGCCGCGGCGCTCAAGGGCGGGGTCCTGGAGAAAGCCGTCGGCGGCAGGGGCTCGGTGAGGATCCGCAAGCGGGACGGCAAAATCCAGGAAGAGCGCACTTATCCACGCAGCGCCGATCCGCGCGGCTCTAAAGGCTGAACCGCGCCCCAAGCTTGGCGCATTCTTCATGGCGGAAGCAGCCGGTCAGATGGTCGTTGACCATGCCGACGCTCTGCATGAAGGCGTGCAGCGTCGTCGGTCCGGTGAAGCGAAAGCCGTGGCTCTTTAGAGCTTTGGCAAGGGCCTTGCTCTCAGGAGTTCTCGGCCGGAAGGTCTGCCATTTTCTTGTAGGCGTTCTGCTTCGGCGTGCCGTCGACGAAGCTCCACAGGAACTGGCTGAAGCCCGGCCCAGATTCCAGTTCCAGAAACGCCTTGGCATTTGAGATGGCGGCTTCGATCTTGCCGCGATGTCGAACGATGCCCTCATCCTTGAGCAGGCTCGCGATCTTCTTCTGTCCGTAGCGCGCCATCTTCTCCGCATCGAAATTGTCGAAGGCGGCTCGGAAGGCTTCGCGCTTGCGCAAGATGGTGATCCAGGAAAGTCCGGCCTGGAATCCTTCCAGCACGAGCTTCTCGAACAGAGCGCGGGCGTCAGACTTCGGCACGCCCCATTCCTGGTCGTGATAGGCGATATAGAGCGGGTCCGATCCCGACCATGGGCAGCGCTTCGCCTCAGCCTTGCTCATGTGGCGGCCGCCGGTGCCGGCGTCTTGAGGCGCGCCCAGGCAGGAATGCGCAAAGCCACGGTCACCTCGCCTGCCCGCAAAGGCTGACCGGCGGCCTTAGCCTCCTCGGCGCGGTCAAGCCGGAGAAGCGCAAGGCCGGAGCTTCCGCTGACCGAGCCGAGCGTCCCGATCGGGCTGCCACCCGCGGTGATCTCGGTGCCTGAGCTCGGCAAGGGCCCCTCGCCTTCCACGCCGACGATGCGTTTCCGCGCCGTGCCGCGATGCTCCATGCGCGACACCACTTCCTGACCGACGAAGCAGCCTTTGTTGAAATCGACGCCTGCGAGCTGATCGAACATCGCCTCATGAGGAAAGGCGTCGCCAAAAGCGTAGTCGCGCCCGCCCTCGGGCACGCCAAGGGCGATGCGGTGCGCGTGATACTCATCCTCGCCGGCGAGCGCGCAGCCGAGATTGCGCACATCCGCATCGGCGGGAAGCAGGATGCGCTGCCCAAGCCCCGGTAGGCGCGGATCGGCATAGGCGATGGCGCCGTCGGGAAGCTTTGGCGGCGCGCCCCAGGCCGCAGCTACGGCGAAGGACGGATCCTCGGCGATCTCGACTTGGGCGCGGAGCTTGTAGAAGCCGAGCCGCTGCGCGAGCTCGCCGGCCTTGGCCTTGGCTATTTCGAGCAGAAAGCCGTCCGGCGCCGGCACCACAAAAAAATCGAACAGGATTTTCCCCTGCGGCGTGAGCAGGCCGGCATGTATGGCGCCGCCCGGCTTCGCCTTGTCGATATCGTTGGTGATCAGCCCCTGCAAAAAGGTGCGGGCGGCGGGCCCTGTGACCCGCACGACCGCCCGGTCGGAAAGCAGCGCCGCGTTGCATTGGCTCATGGTCATGCTCTAGAGACTTATTCAGACGGACGTAAGCCCGCAAGCTCCAGCGAAAGCCTCATCTTGCCCGAAACCTTCGATCTCCTCATCAAGGGCGCGACCCTGGTCAATCATGCCGGCGAAGGCCTTGCCGATATCGGCGTGAAGGACGGCCGTATCGTGGCGATCGGCGCCTTCACCGGTCACCGCGCCGGGAGAACCATCGACGCCGGCGGCTTGCATATTCTGCCAGGCGTGATCGACACCCAGGTGCATTTCCGCGAGCCTGGGCTCGAGCACAAGGAAGATCTCCAAACGGGCAGCCGCTCGGCGGTGCTTGGCGGCGTCACCGCCGTGTTCGAGATGCCGAACACCAAGCCGGCATGACGGTGACCGCCGCGGCGCTCGCCGACAAGGTGGCGCGCGGGCGCGGCCGCATGTATTGCGACTTCGCCTTCTTCGTCGGCGCGACGCGAGAGAATGTCGAGGAGCTTCCACGCCTGGAAAAGCTTCCGGGCGCCGCAGGCATCAAGGTGTTCATGGGCTCCTCCACCGGAGACCTCCTGGTCGACGACGAGGAGACTCTTGCCCGCATCCTCGCTCTCATCGAGCGGCGGGCTGCCTTTCACGCCGAGGACGAAGCGCGGTTGCGCGAGCGGGGACCGCTGCGGCGCGACGGCGACCCGGCTAGTCACAGCGAGTGGCGCGACCCCGAGGCCGCGCTTGCTGCAACCTCCAAGCTGTTGCGGCTCGCCACGGCGGCAGGCAAGCGCGTGCACGTGCTGCATGTGTCGACGGCGGCAGAGATGCAGCTGCTCGCGCTGCACAAGGAGGTGGCAAGCGTCGAGGTGACGCCGCAGCATTTGACACTTGCCGCGCCGGACATCTACCGGAAGCTCGGCACCAAAGCGCAAATGAACCCGCCACTCCGCGATGCCGCGCATCAGAATGTCCTGTGGTGGGGGCTAACCCAGGGCGTGGTCGACGTGCTCGGCTCGGATCACGCGCCGCATACGCTTGAAGAGAAGGCGCAGAGCTATCCGCTCTCGCCCTCAGGCATGCCGGGCGTGCAGACGCTCGTGCCGGTCATGCTCGACCACGTCAACAAGGGAAGGCTCAGCCTCGCGCGCTTCGTTGATCTGACCAGCGCAGGGCCGCAGCGCCTATTCGGCATTGCCGGCAAGGGCCGCATTGCCGTCGGCTACGACGCTGACCTCACCATCGTCGATCTCAAATCCGAGCGCGTGATCGAAGAAGACTGGATCGGCAGCAAATGCGGCTGGACTCCCTTCGCAGGTGAAAAGGTGAAGGGGTGGCCGGTCGGCACCGTCGTGCGCGGGACCCTCGCCATGTGGGAAGGCGAGCTTGGGGAGGCTTCCGGCGAGCCCGTCCGCTTCGGTGAGGCGTTGCCGCGCGATCCGCTCGCCTAAAGGCTATTTCAGGAAATAGTGCCAGACGCCGTCGGCGCCGATGCCCGCGCGGTAATAGGCGTATTTGCCGCTCTTCTTCATCTCGACGCCGAGCGGCGGCGGCACCACGCGGTAGAAGTCGACCTCTTGCGCGGGCGTAAGCTTGGTCAGGTCCATCTCGGCGAAATAGGGCCAGATATACATCACGTCCTTGCCCTCGCCTTTGCGCATGAAGCCTGAGCTGAACACGTTCATCATGGCGGCGAGAATGTCGCGGCCTTGGCCATCGGCCGATTGCTTCTTCCAGAAGGCGATCGGGTCGCTCACCGCGGTCGCGCTCAGCATCGGCGGCAGCTCGTTCTCCTCGAGCACCGGCAGCATCTCGTCGATATTGCCGCTCTGCGCCGCAACTACGATGCTCTGCAGCGTGTCCCTGATCTCGTCAGGCAGCCGGTTGAAGTCGTAGATCACTTCCGGAGTTCCTGGCGGCGTCGCCTCGGCACCAGGCGGCGTCTCCGGCGTTGCGCTCTCGCCTTCGGATTTCGGCGCATCGCTTTCCGACTTTGGCGTCGGTGCGGCTTCAGGCTTCGCAGCCTCGCTCGCAGCCACCGCCTGCGGTCTATCCGCCTCGGCGGCCGGCGAGACTTCCTGGCCGTTTTGGGTGGCGGCGCGAGAGGCGTCTTCCCCCCGCTGGGCATAGACAATGAGAAGCGTGCCAGCTACCAATGCTGCGAAGGCCGCCATGACGATCTTTGTGCGACTCATCCCACCTCCCTCAGGTGCTTCGCCACTTTCGCACGGTGGCGGGCGTCTATCCTACGCGCAGGGCGCCAAGCTCTCGCGCCAACCCTTCCCCATCGACCGGCAGCGATAGGCACTTGCCGCCCGGCGCGCATATCGTCCTGTCCGGCATCCAACTGGTGATCGCCGGAATAGGCGTCGGGCTGCTGGTAGCGGCGCCCATCGGACCGGTCAATGTCCTTTGCATCCAGCGGGCCGTAACCAACGGATTCTGGGGCGGCCTCGCCGCAGGTATCGGCGCCATGCTCGGCGACGGGCTGCTCGCGGCCATCGCCGCCTTCAGCGTGACGGCGATCTCAGACGTGATGATCGCCTATTCAGGGCCGATCCAGCTCTTTGGCGGCGTGCTGCTGATCGTCTTCGGCGTAGGCTTGCTGTTCGCCCCTCCCATGCTGCTGATCGCGCCGGGGCAAAAATCCCACCTTTGGGATCATTGGGGCATCATTCCCCAAACCTTCTTTCTCACCATCTCCAATCCAGGCGCCATTCTCGGCATGCTGGCGCTGATCGGCGGTCTCGGCTCGCTGATCGGCGGTCTCGACACCTATCTCGAGGCGCTGTTGCTCGTGGCCTCCGTCATGGGGGGAAGCCTGTTGTGGTGGCTCGGGCTGTCAGAGCTGATCGCCACCATCAGGCACCGGCTGACCGAGAGCAGGCTCAAGCTAATCAACCGCATCGCCGGAACGCTGTTGATCATCTTTGGCGTAGTTCTGCTGTTCAACGAGCTCGTGCTCGGCTGGGGCTGAGCGCCTATTGCGGGTTCCGCTTCAGCGTGAACTCGCCATGCTGGATGCGGCGCGACAGTCCGCCCGTCATCTTTGCCACCGCGTCCTCGCCGTAAGCCGCGACGAGATCGGCGAGTGCCGCGAACAGCGCGGCGTTGGCGAGCATCTCAGGCTCGATGCCGTCATGTAGCGCCTCTTCCCAGGCATCGAGGATGTATCGGAGAGCTTCTTGGCTCCGAGCCCTGTCCTCAGCGGTCTCTCCTGCACGCTCTGCCGGCTGCAACGGGGTATCCCCTGTTCTTCGCGATCCCTTGGTTCTAGGCCAAAAACTGGCACGGACGCGTGGCAAACGGGGGAAAAAGGCGAACTAACGGTTAATCAGGGGGGATTCGAGGCGCTTCGCGGGGACGTCGCCGAGGCGGCTACCTGGCCCTGCCGAAGAACGGAATGCCTTGCTCGGTTTCCTCGGGCTTCGCCTTGGCGGCCTTGCGCTTTTTCCGCTTTGGCTTCTCCGCGCCGTCGACCTGACCGGCCTCTGGAGCAGCCGCCTGGCCTTGACTCGCTTGGGTCTGGGGCGTCGCCTCGGTTTGATTGGCCGCGGGCTTGGTGGCGTCAGCAGGTTTTGTCTCCGGGGTCGGCGTGGAGCCGTCCGTCGCTGCAGGCGCGTTTCCGGCGGCGGGCGCAGGCGCTGCGTCAGTGGCGGTCGTTGCCGACCCCGAGGTCGCTTCGTTCGAACCTCTGCTTGCATAGTGAGACGGCTTGGCGAGGGCCGCGGCGATCTGCGCGCCTTCGACCGAGAAGCGGGTGACGGCGAGCGTGGCAGAGGAGGTGCAGGTGCGATAGGTGCGGCGATAGCCCCGGTAGCCGTCATTGAAGCTATTCACGAGCTTGGCGCGGCGCACCGCCGTTGAGCCCTCGTTCCTGATGATCTCCTTCATCTGATCGCGCCAGAGCTGGCCTTCCTGTGCCCCGCACAGCTCGCGCAGATAATGGACGGCACCGAGGATCTCGGCGAGGCGCAAGAGCTTCGCGTCATAAGGCCGGTCGTCAGGCGGTGGTGGCGCCGAGCTTTCCCGCGGGATGATCGGCGGCAAATCGTCTGCCGGCGCCTTCGGCTTGGCTGGGCGGACCTTCTGGCGTTTCGGCTGCTCTCCTTGTTGGAAGAATGGCGACCAGAAGAATTGAGCCTCGGCCACGGGCGCCCAGCCGAGCATCGCGACAGCGAGCAGAGAGACCCCGAATCCAAGCGCAAGCGCCCTTCGTTTCATGCAATCTGAGTAACGCGCTTTGGCGGCGAAAGCTAGGCGCAGGGCGACCCCAGATTCGGCCCTCCGCAAGGCGATAAGCGGCTTGCTCGGCTTTCCCAAGAGCCCCATTTATCGGCTGATGTGCTCCCGCTATAGCCTCACCTCGCCGCCGGAAGCCGTGCGCGCCACCTTCGCCTATCGCGACACGCCGAATTTTCCGGTCCGCTACAATATCGCGCCGACGCAAGACATCGGCGTGGTGTGCCTCGACGAGAACGGTCAGCGGCGTTTCCGCATGATGCGCTGGGGCCTGCTGCCGTCCTTCGTCAGGGATCCGAAAGCCGGTCCGCCCATGATCAATGCCCGGGCCGAGGGCATCGCGACCAAATCGGCTTTTCGCCGCGCCTTCGCCGAGCGGCGCTGCCTCGTGCCTGCCGACGGTTTCTACGAATGGACCGGGCCGAAGGGCGCGCGGCGCCCCTTCCTTCTACGCCCGCGCAAAGGGGGGCTGATCGCGTTTGCCGCCATATGGGAGCGCTGGCTCGATCGAGCGGGCGGGGCGATCAACTCGGTCGCCGTCATCACCTGCGACGCCAACGCTACCGTTGCGCCGCTGCATGACCGCATGCCGGTGGTGCTGGGGCCGGAGCATTTCGCGGAATGGCTCGACTGCAAGACGACGGAGCTCAAGGCCGCACAAGAGATGCTCAAGCCCGCGCCCGACGATCTCTTCGAGGCGATCGAGATGCATCCGCAGATCAACAATTCGCGCCGCGACGAGCCCGGCATCCAGCAGCCGCTGCAGACGCAGCTGCTGTTGTGAGTAGCTTCCCTCGCATCGTCGTGCCCGGCCTTGAGCCGGGCAATCCAGAGCAACTGGCTCGGAGCGAGCGGCCCTGGATTGCCGGGTCAAGCCCGGCAATGACGTATTCAGAGGAGCTTGCCAGGGTTGAGAATCCCGTTCGGATCGAGCGCCTGCTTGATCTTGCGCATCATCTCAAGTTCGAGCGGCGCCTTGGCGTGACACAATAGATCGCGCTTCATCCGCCCGATGCCGTGCTCGGCGCTGATCGACCCGCCGAGGTCGAGCACGATCTCATGCACCGCGGCGTTGAGCGCCTCCCAATTGGCGAGGAACACGGCGCGATCCATCGACGGCGGCTGGCTCACATTGTAGTGGATATTGCCGTCGCCGAAATGTCCGAACGGCACTGGCCGGGCCCCTGGGATCATCAGCTCGACAAGCTGATTGGCGCGGGCGACGAACTCCGGCACGCGGGCGACCGGCACCGCGACATCGTGCTTGATGGACCCGCCCTCTTGGCGTTGCACTTCGCTCATCAGCTCGCGCAGGCGCCAAAGCTCGCGCTCTTGCGCAAGCGAAGACGCGATGACGGCGTCTTCGATCTCCCTGCCTCGACGCCTTCGCCGAGCAGCATCTCGGCGATGCGGGCGACGTCGTCGCCTTCCCGCGGGCTCGACAGCTGCAGCAGCACATACCAAGCGTGCGGGATGCGAAGCGGATCGCGGGCGTCGCTCACGTGCTTCAGCACGAAGTCGAGGCCGAGCCGCGGCATCAGCTCGAAGGCGGTGAGCGCAGGTCCTGCCAAGGCATAGGCGCGGGAGAAGAAGTCTGTCGCCGACTCAAGATGGGACAGCCCGGCGAGCGCCGTCACCGTCTCGGCTGGCCTGGGGTAGAGGCGCAGCACCGCGGCGGTGATGACGCCGAGCGTGCCCTCGGAGCCGATGAACAAATCCTTGAGGTCGTAGCCGCTATTATCCTTGCGCAAGCGCTTCAGCCCGTTCCACACGCTGCCGTCGGCGAGCACGACTTCGAGCCCGAGGGTGAGATCGCGCGCGCTGCCATAGGAGAGCACCGCCATGCCGCCGGCATTGGTGGCGAGCACCCCGCCGATTTGGCAGCTTCCTTCCGAGGCAAGGCTCAAGGGAAACAGCCGCCCGGCGCTCGCCGCCACGGCTTGCGCGTTGGCGAGCACGAGGCCTGCTTCCACCGTCATGGTGTTGCCGTCGAGGTCGATGTCGCGGACATGGGTCATGCGGCTCAAGCTAACCACCACCTCATGACCGCTTTCGAACGGGATCTGGCCGCCGACGAGCCCGGTATTGCCGCCTTGCGGCACGATTGCCGTGCGCGTCTCGTTGGCGCGCTTCAGGATCGCCGCAACCTCGGCGGTCGAGCCTGGCTTGAGCACCAGCGCAGCCTTGCCGAAATAGCGGTCGCGCCATTCAACGAGATAAGGCGTCATGGCCTCAGGGTCGCGGACCGCGTGGTCCTCGCCGACGATGCGGACGAGCGCGTCGAGCGTCTCATCGCTCGGCCGCTTGCAGGGCTCTTGGTCGCGCGTCATGAGAGATCGGCGCTGGCGGTCAAGGTCGCAGGGATGCGCGCACGCTTGAGCCGGTCGTTGATGGCTTCGCCAAGCCCATGATCGGGGATCGGCATGACCGCGATCGTCTCTACGCCAGCTTTATCGAGCGTCCGGAGCGCGGCGAAGAAATTCGCCGCGGCCTCGGCCAGATCACCGCGCCGGCTGAGATTGATCGTTGGCCCGGCGAAGCCCGGCGCGTCCGGGCCGAAGGCGAGAAACGCTTCTCCTTGGCGCGGCTTGCTTGCATCGAGGCGAAGCGGAGTTGTCGGCGCATAGTGGGTGGCGAGTTGACCCGGCGACGTCACGTGGCTATTGGGCTTGTGCCTGGCAAGCTTGCGCCCAAGCGCCCTCTCGATCTCCTCGCGCGGAAGCGCGCCCAGGCGAAGCAAGGTGACTTCGTCCCCCTCAATGCCGAGCACCGTGGACTCAAGCCCAAGCGTGCATTGGCCCCCGTCGAGGATCACGGCGGGCAGAGACCCAAGCTCCGCCTCGACATGGGCGGCGGTAGTCGGGCTCACCCGACCCGAGCGGTTGGCGCTCGGCGCGGCGATCGGCAGCTTGGCCGCTTCGAGCAGCGCACGGGCGACCGGATGGTTTGGCGCCCGGAGCGCGATGGTGTCGAGACCGGCGCTGACGAGATCGGCAATGGCGCAGCCCTTCTTGCGCGGCAGCACCAACGACAGAGGTCCAGGCCAGAAGGCGCGCATCAGTTTCCGCGCAGTGTCGTTGACGGAGGCGTAGCTCTCGGCCTCCGCCAGCCCGAGCACATGCACGATCAGAGGATTGAAGCGCGGGCGGTCCTTGGCGGCAAACACCTTGGCAATAGCTGAGGCGTCGAGCGCATTGGCGCCGAGCCCGTATACCGTCTCGGTTGGAAAGGCGACGATCTCACCCTTCGCCAGCGCCCTGGCGGCGCGGTCGATGGACTCTTTCGTGGCGGCGACGATCGGCATGGTGGGCGACCAAGGTCTTGTTCAATTTGCTTATTTATTCCATTTCGCGTGTTAGCATTGTCGGGTCAAGCGGCCTGCCCGCCTGTTTGAGTGCTCCTGCTTAATGCCCACCCTCCTCCTCACCCATCCAGACTGCCTGCTGCACGACATGGGAGAAGGCCACCCCGAGCGGCCCGACCGCCTGCGCGCCGTCGACATGGCTCTCTCAGCACCAGCCTTCGCCGGGCTGAAGCGCGAGCAGGCACCGCTTGCCGATCTTGCCGCGATCGAGCGCTTGCATCCGCCGCGTTATGTCGAGGCGATCCGCGCCGCAACGCCAAAGCAAGGCCTCATCTGGCTCGATCCCGACACCGCCATGTGCCCGAAGAGCTTCGACGCGGCGCTTAGGGCCACCGGCGCCACGATCTACGCCATGGACCAGGTGATGACCGGCGCCGCCAAGAATGCCTTCTGCGCCGTGCGGCCGCCTGGACATCACGCCGAGCCGTCGCGCCCCATGGGCTTCTGCCTATTCAACAACGTGGCCGTCGCCGCGCTGCATGCCCGCGCAGCCCATGGCGCAGAGCGCGTGGCGGTGGTCGATTTCGACGTGCATCACGGCAACGGCACGCAGGATGCGTTCTGGTCCGACAAGGATCTGTTCTACGGTTCAACCCACCAGATGCCACTCTTCCCCGGCACCGGAGCGTTGAGCGAGACCGGCGCCGGCAATATCTTCAATGCCCCGCTCGATCCGCTCGACGGCAGCGCCCGCTTCCGCGAGGCGTTTCAGAGCCGCATTCTGCCGGCGCTGCACAATTTCGCTCCTGACGTGCTGCTGATCTCGGCCGGGTTCGACGCCCATCGCGACGACCCGCTTGCCCAGATCGAGCTCACCGAGGAGGATTTCGCCTGGGCGACCGAGAAGCTCATGGAGATGGCCGAGAAACATGCCGGGGGCCGGGTCGTCTCCACGCTCGAGGGCGGCTACAATCTTCAGGCGCTGGCGCGCTCAACCGCCGCCCATGTCCAAGTGCTGATGCAGGCTTCCTGATTTATCCCGCAGGCGAGGACGATTCCGCTGCTGGCCCGCGACGACTGTCAGGTCTTGCTTTCGTCATTGGCGACAAGCGCCCCGCATGCCACTCCGGCGAGCAGCGCACAAGCGAACATCCCTAAGAGACCACCAAAGAAATCTCCGATAATCATTGCCAGCGCGAAGATCAACGCAATGCCCGCGCCCACGACTACATCGCTTCTGCGCCATCTCTCCATCGCTGGTATTATGCCGCACCCCAGCAAGCCGCGATAGTAGGAACGCAGCCGTCGGCTCCTCCGTTTAGGCTGCGATGTCCCCTCCCGACGCACACAACCATGAGCCCTGGTGGTTCGTACCCATGCTCTACGCGGGCATTTGTTTGGCCGTTGCAGCTCTTGTGCTCGCGGACCTTATCGCAGGTTGGATTTAGCTTGCGCTCAGGGAGGCTTCGGCGCGCATGACGGGCCGTTGCCAATCGCCTTCAAGCCTGCTGATCTATCGCGATTAGCGCCAGAAGTACTGTGTCCAACAGCGATAACGGTTGCACACGTTTTGATAATAGAGGCGGGGGTAGTACTGCCCGATATACGTTCCGCTGTAAGGTGAGCCGCGCCACGGCTGATAGCTCGGAACAGGACGATACGTGTAGGAGGTTTGGGCTTCCACCGGATCAGATGCGACGATGGCGCCCGACGCAGCAGTGAGGACGAGCGCAAGGCCAAGGATCAATCTCTTCATGAGAGGTCTCCTTTCAAGGTTGCCTGGTCTCAAGAAGCGCTGGACCGAGGCAGTTCGACCCTATGCTCATCGCGTCTCGGACGCTGTGGGAATTGGCACACCGGGGGAAAAGGTGGCGCCTACCTCTTGAACCTTGCCGCCCCGAGGGGCTAAAGGCTCAGCATGTCTGATACCTCAGAACACACCGACATCAAGGACATGAGCTTCGAGCAGGCGCTGAAGGAGCTCGAAGCCATCGTCGACCGCCTGGAGAAGGGCGACGTGGAGCTTGAGGCCTCGATCCTGATCTATGAGCGGGGCGAGGCGCTGAAATCCCATTGCGACGCGCTGCTGCGCAAGGCGGAAGCCAAGGTCGAGAAGATCTCGCTCAATGCGAACAACCAGCCGACCGGCACCGAGCCACTCGACGTCGAGGATTAGCTCGCTTTCCAGCTCGCCTCGGTGACAAGCGGCGAAGCCAATCGGCTTCAGTCTCCGAAGCCCTCAAGATGCGACAGGCTTCTTGACTGAAACTCCGAGGCCTTCCGCCTCGCCCCTTCCACACCGAAGAGGTCGATGGCGGTGCATTTGCCGGCGTCCTTGCCGCGCTCCTTGCCGACTTCAGCCGCGCCGGCGACGACATCGGCGACATCGTCGAGGAACTGGTAGGCATAGCCGAGATCGATCCCGGCAGCTTGCAGGCTCGCGGCATCTTCATCGTCGGCGCCGGTCAGGATGCCGCCCATCTTGGCGGCGGCTCCATAAAGCGCAGCGCTCTTCAGGCGGTAACAGGTGAGCAGTCGCGTTTCTTCGCTAGCACCGGCATCAAGGTCCTGACGCATGTCATGGACCTGCCCTTCGATCATCATCAGCCCTGCGTCGCTCAACTCGAGCGCAGCCTTGATGCGCGCGGGCGCAGGCACAGAAGGGATGTCGAGGCTGGTCCGGTAGGCGAGCGTCACCAGGAACACCGGCGCCATGTCGGCTGCCCAGGCGGGAAAGACGCGATGCGTGCAAGGTTTCCCGCGCCTGATCGCAGCGTCGTCCATGCTCGGCAGATCGTCGAGGACAAGAGAGGCGGCATGCGCAAGCTCGACGCCGCAGGCCGCGGGCAAGACCAGCGTCAAGGCATCGTCGCGAAAGATCTTCCCGGAGGCGACAGCGACAAGAGCGCGCCAGCGATGTCCGCCGCCGAGCACTGCATAGCCAGCGGCGCGGGCGACGTCGGTGTCTGGAGCCTTGGCAAAAAGTTCTGCGAGGAAATCTTCCACCGCGCGGCGCAATTCCGCCTTGGCGGCATCGAAGTCTACGGCTTCAATCGCCCCCGACAGAACGGCGTCTGTCATGCGCGTCTCCCCAGACCAAAGGCAGGTTAAGGGAAAATGCCGGACGAGGCGAAGCGATTTCTTGCCAAAGAGCTAACGCAGCATCGTCACCTTGAGCTTTAGCCCCTGTTTGGGCCTGAGCGTGATGCGGGCGAGCGGCACCGGAACCTCGCCTTCGGGAAGCTCAAATCGGGCCTCGGCGAGCAAGGTCGCGAGCATGGCCTTGGCCTCGAGCATGGAGAAAGCTCCGCCGATACAGCTCCTTGGGCCGGTGCTGAAGGGCAGATAGGCGCAGCGGTGGCGACCGGCGCGGGCCTCGGGTGAAAACCGCGCAGGATCGAATTTGAGCGGGTCGTGCCAGAGAAGCTGGTGGCGATGAACCACATAGACGGGAATGATAACGGTCGCGCCCTGCTTGATGTCATGGCCGCCGAGCTCGGTGCGGCGGGCCACCCGCCGCATCAGGCTCGGGGCCGGAGGATAGAGACGCATCGCCTCCTGGAAGATCGCCTCGATGAGGGAAAGCTCTTTCAGCACATCGCGGTCGATCGGCCGGCCGCCGGCGACGCGCCCGATCTCTTCGGCGCGCCTTGTCCTGCCACTCAGGGAACAGGGCGAGCAGGTAGAGCGTCCAGGTGAGAGCCTGCGCAGTCGTTTCGTGACCCGCGAGCAGGAACGTCACCAGATTATCGATGATCAGGCTGTCCGGCATCGCTTCGCCGGTGGCCGGATCCCGCGCCGCCACCAGCCGACTTACCAAGTCGTTGCCTCCGCCGTCCTTGCCCCTTCGTCCGGCGAGCGCGCGGCCGGCGACCTCGCGCAAGTCGCGGCTCGCTTTCGCCATGCGCGAACGGCCGGGATGCGGCGTCCAGCCTGGCAATCTCAGCGAGGCGTAAGCCACCCTCCACACGGTCGGCTGCAGAAAGGCCGTTCCCGCCGCAGCGACGCGCCGGTGATCCTCCGCCGGGAGATCGGCGCCGAGCACCGTGTCCTCGAGAACCTGCAGAGTGGCAGCGGCGACATCGGTATGGATCGGCTGAAGCGAGCCCAGAGCCGAGCTTGCCCAACGTTGCAAGCGGAGGGGCGCACGCCGAAACGAAAGCCGGGACGTAGGCCGTGACCTCCTCGGCGCGGAACAGCGGCGCGAGCAGGCGCCTTTGCCATCGCCAGCGCTCGCCTTCGGCGATCAGCACCCCCTCGCCGCCGCCCTCGCCCAGCACATGCTTGTAGATCGGACTCTTGCTGAAGCTGTCGATGTCATCGAGCAGCACGGCCTGGATCAATTCCGGATCCATGACGAACACGGTCTGCAGGCCGAACTCGTCATAGACGACGATCGGCTCCTGGTAGAAATCGCGGCCCCAGCTCGCTACCGGATTGGAGACCACGCGCGCAAGCAGCAGGAGGAAAGGCAGCCGCCCGGCAGGCGGCTTCGGCACTTCGACTATGGTCGCATCTAACGCCATGGTTCCATGACACAATTCGAGCCAGCTGTTAGGCTAGTTGAAACGCAAGGGCTGGGTCGATAAAGGTCCTGTCACAAAAAAGAGATTTCGAAGCCTTTTCCTTGTTTTCCGGGGATCTGATGAGCGCCGAACATCCAACGCCGATGCTTGACCGGGTGCGCACCCCAGAAGATTTGCGCGCCTTGGACGACCAGGACTTGCCGCAGCTTGCAGCCGAGCTTCGCCAGGAGACCATCGACGCCGTCTCGGTGACCGGAGGCCATCTCGGCGCCGGCCTCGGCGTGATCGAGCTCACCATCGCTCTGCATAAAGTGTTCGACACGCCGAACGACAAGCTGATCTGGGACGTCGGCCACCAGACCTATCCTCACAAAATCTTGACGGGACGGCGCGACCGCATCCGCTCCTTGCGCCAGGGCGGAGGCCTTTCGGGCTTCTGCAAGCGCGAGGAGAGCGAATACGACACGTTCGGCGCAGGCCACTCCTCGACCTCGATCTCGGCGGGCCTCGGCATGGCGGTGGCGCGCGATCTCAGCGGCAGGAAGCAGAACGTGGTGTGCGTCATCGGCGACGGCGCGATGAGCGCGGGCATGGCCTATGAGGCGATGAACAACGCCGGCGCCATGGATTCGCGGCTGATCGTGGTCCTCAACGACAACGACATGTCGATCGCCCCTCCCGTGGGCGCCATGAGCGCTTACCTCGCGCGCCTCATCTCAGGGGAGACCTACCGGCAATTGCGCAATTGGGCGAAGCAGCTCGCCAAGATCCTGCCCAAGGCCTGGGAGCGCCGGGCGGCGCGCGCCGAGGAATACACGCGTGGCTTCTGGACCGGCGGCACGCTGTTCGAGGAGATGGGCTTCTACTATGTCGGCCCCATCGACGGACATAATTTCGATCACCTGCTCCCGGTGTTGCGCAACGTGCGCGACACGCAGAACGGGCCGATCCTGATTCATGTCGTCACGCAGAAGGGCAAGGGCTACGAGCCTGCGGAGATTTCCGCCGACAAGTTCCACGGGGTCAACCGCTTCAACATCATCACCGGAGCGCAGGAAGCGGCAAGCGGCGGGGCGCCAAGCTACACACGCGTGTTCGCCAATGCGCTGATCGAAGAGGCCAAGGCCGACGAGAAGATCGTCGCCATCACCGCGGCGATGCCGTCGGGCACCGGGCTTGACCGCTTCGCCGAAGCCTTCCCCGACCGTTGTTTCGACGTGGGCATCGCCGAGCAGCACGCGGTGACGTTTGCCGCGGGGCTCGCGGTTGAGGGCTACAAGCCCTTCGCCGCCATCTATTCGACCTTCCTGCAGCGCGCCTACGACCAGGTGGTGCACGATGTCGCCATCCAGAGCTTGCCCGTGCGCTTCGCTCTTGACCGGGCAGGGTTCGTCGGCGCCGACGGCCCGACCCATGCCGGCGCCTTCGACGTCACCTATCTCTCCTGCCTGCCCGGATTTGTGGTGATGGCGGCGAGCGACGAGGCCGAGCTCATGCATATGGTGGCGACCGCCGCCGCCATCGGCGACGGGCCCTCCGCCTTTCGCTATCCGCGCGGCGAAGGCACCGGCGTGGCGTTGCCCAAGCGAGGCGAGGTCCTCCCCCTCGGCAAGGGGCGAATCCTCCGCGAGGGCTCTGCCGTCGCCATCCTCTCCTTCGGGGCGCGACTCGGCGAGGCGCTCAAAGCCGCCGACCAGCTCGCCTCCTTCGGCCTCTCGACCACCGTCGCCGATGCGCGCTTTGCCAAGCCACTCGATGTGGACCTGGTACGGCAGCTCGCGCGGCACCACGAGGTGCTCATCACCGTCGAGGAGGGTGCGACCGGCGGTTTCGGCTCGCAGGTGCTGCATTGTCTTGCGCGCGAGGGCCTGCTCGATCAGGGCCTCAAGGTGCGGACGCTTACGCTCCCCGACAGCTTCATCGAGCACGACAAGCCGCAAGCCATGTATGAGAGAGCCGGCCTCAACGCTTCAGGCATCGTCGCCGCGGTGTTCGCGGCGCTCGGCAAGGATCTCGGCGCGGCAGAGGCGGCACGGCTCGCTTAAGAGCTATTCGAGCTTGCAGTTCTCGACGAATTTGCTGACCAACTCAGCCCTGCCCTGCTCCGACATGGTGGCGCTCGCTTCGCCCATCTTGACGGTCAGCGGGCCTGAATCGCGCAGCACTTCCAGCACAGGCTTGACGTTGATGTCGCTCGCTTCGCCGAAGGTCTTGCCGGTCGTCTCGTTTTGCCCAACCTCGCCCTTGACCGGCGATTGAGCCTTGGCTGAGGACAGCTCGATGGTGAGGGGGTCGCCGGGCTTCGCGCCGGGAATCTCCTTGTGCACGTCGAGCACGACGATATTCATGCCGCTGAAGCAGGAGAGCACGAAGAGAGGATTCTGCGCCGGATCGAGCGGACCATAGGCAAGCGTGGTCAACCCGCCGTCATTGTTCTCCGTCCACATCGAGGCCTGCTCGGACCTGCCGGAGCTTGCGAGCGGCAAGATCGCGAGAGTGGCGGCGATCGGCAGGCCTAAGCGCGCCATCGACACAAAATGCTTGGGCATTGGCTTGCAGTCACCTGAGCAAAGCGGATGCGAGCGGCAAAACAACGGCCCTCGACCGCGCCTTGCTAGTCGATGCTGCAGTCCTTGGCAAATATGTCCGGTTTCCGGGGCGCTCTAGGGCTGGGTGACCGCTCCCGGGCGGAAGTGACCAGCCTGCATCGCGGAGATCGCCAGGTCGATCGCCTTCTCGCCGAAGCCCCTGAACTCAGGGTCGAACTCGAAATAATTGCAGGTGATCTCCTCGCCGGCGGCGATGTCGACGATGGCGTAGCCTTTGTCGAACACTCGGAAATCGGTGTTCGGCCGCACGTTATGATTCATGAACTTGCCGTCATCGCAGTCGACAATCCGCACCCCGTCGATCTCCAGATGCGGGTAGCTGTAGCGCGCGACATAGTCCTGCATGTGCGCGGGCAACATGGCGATCTCCTCCCGATGGAGGAAGATGTCGAGTTTCGGGTTCAGCACCCAGATGTGGCTGCCACTCGGGACGAATTCGCCGGCAAAGATGCCGAGACCCTGGATTTCACTAGGCGCGATATAACTACGGACGAGCATCATGTCCGTTCTCTCCGCTTTGCTCTCATTTGGGTTGATGGTCAGAGGTTCGATATGGGCTCATGCAAGATTGCCGTTCGCGCCATGCACGATGGCGAGAGCGGACCGCTTGCGCATCCGCCGGCGTGGGCCTTGCTCGGCTTGCAAGGCGGCGATGCGGCGCTGCAGATAGGGCGAAAAATGGCCGGCATAGCGCTTCCACAATGAGGGATCGCGCCAATCGTTGCCGGTCACGCGGCCGCGGCAATGCGACGAGCCGCAAGCGCAGTCGAACTCGTCGTATGGCGAGCCGTCGCACATGGCATAGTCGATGGTGACCTCGTCGCCAGGCCTGATCGTGTGCATGGCGACGATGGTGATCTGTCCGTCGAGACCTGCATTGGGCTCGCAAGAGTGGTTGATGTAGTCAGGTGCTTCGTCGGGGTTGAGCGAGGCGAGATAAAATCCCTCCTCGACCTGAGCGGTGTGGCGGCGAATATCTTCGGGAAGGTCGTCGAGCTCCTCGGCGGAGACCAGGCGTCCACTCCACACAGCAATGACCTCGCCGGGCTCGATCAGCTCCCGAGCGAATACGGCCTTGCCACCGGCCACGTCACGATTTCGGACTTCGCACTTTTCGGTGAGGTAAGCCGTCGTACTTTGGCTCACGAGACCTCCGCGAGGGCGCGCCGAGCGGTGCGCATTCGCAGTATATAGTTGGCGGTGCCGTCCGCTCCCGGTTCGTCATCCGCACGCAAGGAATCCCCAACGCGAGCGGAAGCATATGAGAAGCGATTATGAGCATCTACAAAAAAATGCGGCTCGACCGAATTTTGGTGGAAAGGGGTTTGGCCGTCACCCGGTCGCGCGCCGCCGACCTGATCCGCCTCGGCGCGGTGAGCGTGGAGGGCCGGCCGGCGCTGAAGCCTGGGGCGCTGATCGAGCCCGGCGCGCGCCTCATGGTCGACCAGCACGCCTCTCCCTTCGTCTCGCGCGGGGGCCTCAAGCTCGCCGCTGCGCTCGATGCCTTCCGCCTAGACCCTAAGGGCCGCATTGCGCTCGATATCGGCGCCTCGACCGGGGGCTTCACCGAGGTGCTTTTGGCGCGCGGGGCGAGCGTCGTCTACGCCGTCGATGTCGGGCGGCGACCAGCTGCATGCCAAGCTGCGCGACGATCAGCGTGTCGTGGTCCTCGAGGGGCTGGATTCGCGGCGCCTGGATCAGGGGTCGATCGACGGCCCTGTCGGCGTCATCGTCGCCGATGTGAGTTTCATCAGCCTGACCAAGGCCTTGCCTGCGGCCCTCAAGCTCGCCGCGCCCGGCGCCTGGCTCGTCGCCTTGGTGAAGCCGCAATTCGAGGCAGGCCGCGAGGCCGTAGGCAAAGGCGGCATCGTCCGCGATGCGCAAGCGAGGGCTAGAGCCGTGGCTGAAGTGCGGGCGTTCATCGACGCCACGCCAGGCTGGAAGGTGTTTGCCGAGATGCCCTCCCCTATTCCAGGCGGAAGCGGCAACGAGGAAGTGCTGATCGGCGCCAGGCATGGAGCTTAAGGTCAGGATCGAGCGCCTCGGCGCTCAGGGCGACGGCGTGGCGCAAGGCCCAGACGGACCGCTCTTCGTGCCCTTCACGCTTCCAGGCGAGCTGGTGAAGGTGGAGGCCGAACCGGGAGAGCCCCGCGCCGAACCGCTTGCCATCATCGAGCCGAGCCCCGAGCGCGTTCTCCCGGTCTGCCAATATTTCGGCACCTGCGGCGGCTGCGCCCTCCAGCACATGGATGCGGGAAGCTACCTCGCCTGGAAGCGCCAGCAGGTGATCGCGGCGCTCGCCTCGCGCGGGCTCGAAGTGCCGGTCGAGAAGATGCGGCCAGTCCCGCTCGCGAGCAGGCGGCGCGCGGCGTTCACTCTTGGCCGCACGGCTTGCGGCGTTGCCTTCGGTTACCGCGGGGCGCGCTCGCACGAACTCATCGACATCGCCGCCTGCCCGGTACTCAGCCCTGCCATCGCCGGGCGGCTGCCTGAGCTCAAATCTGTGCTTGCGCCGCTGCTTGGCGGCAAGCGCGAGGCGCGGATCATTGTGACGGAGACCGGTCAGGGCCTCGATCTCGTGGTCGAGGGCATACGCCCCTCGCCTTCGCTATTCGCCAAGCTCGCCGCTGCGGGCGCGAGAATTGGGGCTGCCCGCATCACGGTCGGTGGCGAGAGCGTCACTCTCGCCGGCGAGCCAACCGTGACGCTTTCGGGCGCCGAGGTGAGGCTGCCGCCGGGAGCCTTCCTCCAGGCTTCGCGCGAGGCTGAGGCCGCTCTGGTCGGGCTGGTGAGGCAAGGCGTGGGGCGCTCCAAGCGCGTCGCAGATTTATTCGCCGGCATCGGCACCTTCACCTTCGCGCTCGCAGCAAGCGCAGAAATCGATGCCTTCGAGCGAGAGGAGGCGGCCATCGCCGCGCTTGGCCAGGCTGCGCGGGCCACGCCGAAGCTGAAGCCGGTGCGGACCTTTGCCAGGGACCTCTTCCGCGGCCCTCTCTCCAAAGTCGAGCTTGCCCGCTACGACGCCGTTGTCCTCGATCCGCCGCGTGCCGGGGCCAAGGCGCAGGCCGAGACGATGGCCGCTTCGAAGGTCGGAAATCGTCATGGTCTCGTGCAATCCAGGCACCTGCGCGCGCGACCTGCGCATCCTCGTCGACGGCGGCTACCGCATCATTCGCGTGGTTCCCATCGACCAGTTCCTGTTCTCGCCGCATATCGAGCTGGTGGCGGTGCTGGAAAGGTGAGCGGCTGAAATCATTCGTCATGGCCGGTTAGATCGAGAGCAACTTGTCCACATAGGCAGGCACGATCTGCGTTGCTGGCCCTTCGATCCGCTCGAGGAACAGATCGGCGCCGTCTGACGGCTCGAGATTGAGCTCAACCGCATGGGCGCCTGAAGCGCGGGCCTCCATCACGAAACCCGCCGCGGGATAGACAGTGCCGCTCGTGCCGATGGAGATGAACAAATCGCAAGCGCCGAGCGCCTCGTAGATGCGCTCCATCTGCCTCGGCATCTCGCCGAACCACACCACGTCCGGCCGCATGGCGGCGGCGCCGCAAGCTTGGCAGAGGGTCTCGATGGTGAGGTCCCCCGTCCACGGCGCGCTTATCCCGCAGGCGGCGCACAGCGCGCGCTCAAGCTCGCCATGCATGTGAATGAGGGCCTTCATGCCTGCAGCCTCGTGCAGCGCGTCAATGTTCTGGGTGACGGTGAGCACGTTGCCGTGCTCGCGCTCGAGCCTGGCAAGAGCGAGATGGGCTGCGTTGGGCCGCGCCTTTTTATGCCAGGAGCGGCGGGGATTGTAGAACTCATGCACGCGGACCGGATCGCGGGCGAAGCCTTCAGGCGTCGCCACGTCCTCGATCCTGAAATTTTCCCAGAGCCCGCCCGGCCCGCGGAAGGTTCCGAGCCCGCTTTCGGCCGATAGCCCCGCGCCGGTCAGGACGACGATGTTGCGGTATTTGGCCACTCAGTTCTGCCTCACAGCTCGCCGTCACCCCGGCGAAAGCCGGGGTCCAGTTTTTTAAATGGCGCTGCGCGCGCTTGATTCCGGCTTGCGCCGGAATGACGCCGGTCAGCCCTTGCCAGTCAGCCCTTGCCGGTCTGGCCGCGGTGGCGGAGGTAATGATCGGCGAGCACGATCGCCATCATCGCCTCGCCGATCGGCACGGCGCGGATGCCGACGCAAGGATCGTGACGGCCTTTGGTCGAGATTTCGGTCTCGTTGCCTGCGGCGTCGATGGTGCGGCGGGGCGCGAGGATCGACGAGGTCGGCTTCACCGCAAAGCGCGCGACGATGGGTTGGCCCGTCGAGATGCCGCCAAGAATCCCTCCGGCATTGTTGGTGAGGAACTCGGGCGCGCCGTCGCGGCCGATGCGCATCTCGTCGGCGTTCTCCTCGCCGGAGAGACGCGGCTGCGGCAAAGCCGGCGCCGATCTCGACGCCCTTCACCGCGTTGATGCTCATCAGCCCGCTCGCGATGTCTTGGTCGAGCTTGCCGTAGACCGGCGCGCCGAGCCCGGCAGGCACGCCTTCGGCAACGATCTCGATGATGGCGCCGCAGGACGAGCCCTCTTTCCGCACCTTGTCGAGGAAGTCCCCCCACTTCTTTACCGCCTTGGCGTCGGGAGAGAAGAACGGGTTGCGCTCGACCTCTGACCAATCCCAGGTGCGTCGGTCGATGGCATGCGGCCCCACCTGCACCAGCGCGCCGCGCACGCGCATGCCAGGCACGACTTTGCGGGCGATGGCGCCTGCCGCCACGCGGCTCGCCGTCTCGCGCGCGCTCGCCCGGCCTGAGCCCCGCCAATCGCGCACGCCGTATTTCATGAGATAGGTGTAGTCGGCGTGGCCGGGACGGAACTTGTCCTTGATCTCGCTGTAGTCCTTCGAGCGCGCATCCATATTCTCGATCTCGAGCGCGATCGGCGTGCCGGTGGTCACCTGCTCTCCGCTCGCCTCGTCGGTGAACACGCCTGAGAGGATTCGCACCTGGTCGGGCTCCTGACGCTGCGTGGTGTAGCGCGACTGGCCGGGGCTCCGCTTGTCGAGATAGGTCTGGATGTCGGCGACGTCGAGCTGGATGCCGGGCGGGCAGCCATCGACCACGCAGCCGATCGCCGGCCCGTGGCTTTCGCCCCAGGTGGTGATGCGGAAGAGATGGCCGAAGCTGTTGTGCGACATGGATTTCTTATGCGCCCAGGTTCCTACTTTGTCATTACCGGCGGGACTAGCCCTTCTCCCCTTATGGAAGAGGGCTTTTCCGCCCTGATCTTGCGGCGAAGCTCGCAAGTCGAATGGCGGGGAAGGTTGAGGGGGATTCTCTTTCGACGCGGCTTCCACGCTCGCGTGTTCGCCGCTTACCCCTCACCGCGCGCGCATGGCGCTCAAGTAGAGAAGCGTTAGCGCATTGAAAATGCGCGCGCGTGCTCTCCCACAAGGGGAGAGCGGGGGTGTGTGGCGGGGGGGGTACAGCAAGCATGCGGTCTCCTTGCCGCGACGCGTCGGCGTCCGGTTGATGTCCTTTTCCTGCATCCTTCGAGACGGGCATGCGGCCCTCCTCAGGATGAGGGGGGATGGCGCGCCGAAAAGCGCAATCCGTATCGTTCGCGCTCTTTTTAGGGAGCGCGCAGGCGCCTCTCGGCGCGCCAATCGCGACGTTCGTTCGGCGCCGGGTCCTGCTTTCCGGTTAGAGGCCGATGGACCTCAGGTCGTCAGCCAGCTCCTGGCAGGGACTCTTAGTGGTCCCGGAGGGAGCCCCGCCGCCGCCCGAGTGCCTTGTTGCGACAAGGCCCGCAGGCGCCGCACTTCGTCCCGCCACAACGAACGCCTCGCGATGACGCCCCAGGTGGACGAGGTGACGCCAGCATAGAGCCACCTCCTCTTCCGGGGATAAGATTTCGACTGCGTCACACCGGCGAAAGCCGGTCTCCAGTTCGCGTGCGGCAGCACGCGGCGAAAAAGCCGGCTGCGGTGCCCCGCGAACTTTTGATGGGCGCCTTTGGCGCCGCTGGACCCCGGCTTTCGCCGGGGTGACGCAACTGCGACTGCGTTGATCTGCGCAGGAACTGCGCCGGCACAGATCGGTTAGAGTAACGGCCCGATGGAGGATTCGATGAAATTGTTCGTGCTGATCTCCAGCCTTGGCATGGTGCTTGCTGTCTTCTTCGACTCGGCCAGTGGCGCTGATGCCGCCTCAAGGCGTCATCACGCGGCCCACGCTCGGGCCCATGCCCAGCATTACGCCCGCAGCCATCGCCACGGCCGCCGCTACGCGGCACGCCGTGGCGGCTATCATGGCAAGATGACGCTAAACGAAATTTTGTACGGGCCGGCAGGAATGCCGCCAGCGCCCCATGATTTCGGCCCGCATTTCGATTATCCGCCGGAGTCGCTCAACGGCGGTCCAACCAACTCGCCCTATCTGCATTAGACCCCGGAAGGGCGCACCTCTACTCCTTCGCCACGGAGATGTCGGGGGCGTCCTCGTTCTTCATGCCGACCACGTGGTAACCGGCGTCGATATGCAGGATCTCGCCGGTGACGCCGCGGCCAAGATCGGAAAGCAGATAGAGCGCGCCGCCGCCGACGTCTTCGATCGACACGGTGCGCCTGAGCGGCGAGTTGTACTCGTTCCATTTGAGGATATAGCGGAAGTCGGCGATGCCGCTTGCCGCAAGCGTCTTGATCGGCCCGGCGGAGATGGCGTTGACGCGGATGTTCTCCTTGCCGAGATCGGCGGCGAGATAGCGCACGCTCGCCTCGAGCGCAGCCTTGGCCACGCCCATCACGTTGTAATGCGGCATCACCTTCTCGGCGCCGTAGTAAGTGAGCGTGAGCAGCGAGCCGCCATTCGGCATGAGCTTCTCGGCCTGCTTGGCGAGCGCGGTGAAGGAGTAGCAGGAGACGAGCAGCGTCTGGGTGAAATTGTCCTTGCTCGTGTCGACGTAGCGGCCATCGAGCTCTTCCTTGTCGGAGAAGGCGACGGCATGGACGAGAAAATCGATGCTGCCCCAAGCGTCGCTGAGCGCCTTGAACACCGCCTCGACGCTTGCCTCGTCGGTCACATCGCAAGGGAGCACGAGCTTCGAGCCGATCTCTGCTGCGAGCGGCTCGACTCGTTTCTTGATGGCGTCGCCCTGGTAGGTGAGCGCGATCTCAGCGCCATGGTCGCGGCAGGCCTTGGTGATGCCCCAGGCGATCGAGCGGTTGTTGGCGACGCCGAAAACGACGCCGCGCTTGCCCGCCATCAATTTGGCAGCTTCGGCCATTGACCCTCCGGCTTGGAAAATGACGGCGCTTTATATGCGAGAGGCCCCTGGGCCGGAAGGCTTTTCCGCCTCGGCTCGCCCCACCCGCCGCCTAACGGCGGTACCCTCCCCTCGCGGGGAGGGAGGGCGTCTGTGGCGGCTGCTGAGGATCATCCCTCCCCTTTAGGGGAGGGTGGCCGACAGCTTGCTGGCGGCCGGGTGGGGTGACTGGCACGAGGATAACCGGTACCCCACCCCGGCGCGCTATGGCGCCGCCGACCTCCCCGCAAGGGGGAGGTAAGGAGCTTGTGATTGCCGCTCAGGGAACGAGGCGATGGCGGGTTAACCCGCAAGGGACCAGGAGCCGCTGGGCTCGCGGCAGGCAATGCCGGCAACCTCGCGCACAAAGGTGCCGAGCGACAGCGAATAGGTGAGGTGGCGGCACACCCTGCCCTCGCCGTCGCGGAATGCCGAGACCGGCTTGATCACGCCGGTCAGCTCGCGTGACGGTCTCTTCCAAATGAGCGTGGCGCCGTCGCCAAGCTCGGTCAGCGCCACCTGCAGAGCGTTCAGCGCAACGGCCCGGTCGGTGCCGTCGAGCCTGGCGCGGAGCTCGGCGAAGGCGGCAGGCTGCCTGGCGCCCTCGGCGCTTTCGGTGTCGATGACCACCGAGCCGGTATAGGCAGGTTCCTCGGCGAAGAGAGAAAGAGAGGCGGAGGCGACAAGCAGAAGTGCGAGTGCCCCCGCCCCAATGATGATAGGAGCGTTGCGATGGACCGTACGCATAACCAATCGTCCCCCAAACTGGTGCCTCGGCACCAACTATCAACGGAGATGAGGGTGCGGTATCAGAGTGAGGAAATCGTAAACGTCCGTTTCGCCGCGGGATGGCGGCGACAAGAAGCGAACGGCTGAGAGAGAGCTATGACCGAGTTCCGCGACTAGGTCACCGACTTCACGGGAGCCACCGATCCCTTCGCGCTGTTCGCCTCCTGGATGGCGGAGGCGGAAAGGGCCGAACCCGAAGACCCGAACGCCATGGCGCTCGCCACCGTGGACGGGCAAGGCCAGCCCAATGTGCGCATGATCCTGCTCAAAGGCTCGGACGAGCGCGGCTTCGTCTTCTACACAAACTGCCAAAGCGCCAAGGGGCTTGAGCTTGCGGCGGCGCCAAAGGCGGCGCTTCTCTTCTATTGGAAGAGCCTGCACCGGCAAATTCGCGTGCGCGGGCCGATCGAGCCGGTAAGCGATAAAGAGGCCGACGCCTATTTTGCCAGCCGCTCAAGGGAAAGCCGGATCGGCGCCTGGGGATCGCAGCAATCCCGCCCGCTCGAAAGCCGCAGGGCGCTCGATGAAGCTGTGGCAAAGCGGACTGCCGAGTTTGAGGGCAAGGACGTCCCCCGCCCCCCTCATTGGCATGGCTACCGGGTGATCCCGGCCGAAATCGAATTTTGGCACCACCGGCCGCACCGGCTGCATGACCGCATCGTGTTCCGGCGCGCTTCCCCCGATGCGCCATGGGTCAAGACGCGGCTCTATCCGTAATCGGCGCCAGGGCCTATTTTGCCGGTGAATGGCGCAGATCCCAAATGAAGAGCGCAAGACTCTGATCCTGACCGGCGCTTCCAGGGGCATCGGGCATGCCACGGTAAAGCGCTTCTCCTCGGCCGGCTGGAGGGTGATTACCTGCTCGCGCCACGGCTTTCCCGAGGATTGCCCTTGGGAGGCGGGGCCGGAGGACCACATCCAGGTCGATCTCGCCGATCCGGACAACACGATGCAAGCCATCGCCGTGATGAAGGAGCGGCTGAAGGCGCAAGGCGGCAGGCTGAACGCGCTGGTCAACAACGCGGCGATCTCGCCGAAGGGCGAGGGAGGCGCCAGGCTCGGCAGCATCGAGACCGATCATCGCGACTGGATGACGGTGTTCCAGGTGAACTTCTTCGCGCCGATCATGCTCGCGCGCGGGCTGATCGAGGAGCTTCAGGCTGGATCAGGCGCCGTGGTCAATGTCAGCTCGATTGCCGGCGCCCGCGTGCATCCCTTCGCGGGCTCGGCTTACGCCACCTCGAAGGCTGCGCTTGCCGCGCTCACCCGCGAGATGGCGGCAGACTTCGCGCCGCTTGGCATCAGGGTCAACGCCATCTCGCCAGGCGAGATCGACACGCCGATCCTGTCGCCAGGCACCGAGACGCTGATCGCCGATATCCCGATGCGGCGGCTCGGGCAGCCTGAGGAGGTGGCCAAGGCCATCTATTTCCTGTGCACCGAGCAATCGAGCTACATCAACGGCGCCGAGCTTTCCGTCGACGGCGGCCAGCATGTGTGACCGGCCTTCTTGGTGATGGACCTCGGTTAAATCCCCCTTTACCCTTAAGCCCTCAGCATGGCCCTGCCCTCGCCTGTCCGGCAAAGGCAGTCAGTTTCCTGGTTTTGCGTAACCGAGTGGTGCCATGGGTGTGGGTGGGACGCGGGGGCGAAGGCTCCCGCTCGACGAGGTCATTGTCGGCGACTGCATCGAGGAGCTGGCGAAACTCCCTGAGCAGTGCGTCGATCTCGTCTTTGCCGACCCGCCTTACAATCTTCAGATCAACAACGAGCTGCTCAGGCCGAACAACACACGCGTCGACGGCGTCGACGACGATTGGGACAAGTTCGGCAGCTTCGCGGCCTATGACGACTTCACCGCTGCCTGGCTCAGGGCCTGCCGCCGAGTGCTGAAGCCGGAAGGCTCGCTCTGGGTGATCGGCTCCTATCACAACATCTTCCGCGTCGGCACCATCCTGCAAGATCTCGGCTTCTGGGTGCTGAACGACGTGGTGTGGCGCAAGACCAACCCCATGCCGAATTTCAGAGGCCGCCGCTTCACCAACGCGCACGAGACGCTGGTCTGGGTGTCGATGGGCCCGAAGGCGCGCTACACCTTCAACTACGAAGCCATGAAGGCGCTGAACGACGAGCTGCAGATGCGCTCGGACTGGCTGTTCCCGATCTGCTCAGGCCCAGAGCGCCTGAAGCAAGACGGCGGCCGCAAGATGCACCCCACGCAAAAGCCGGAAGCCCTGCTCCACCGCATCATTCTCGCTTCGAGCAACAAGGGCGATGTCATCCTCGATCCTTTCCTCGGCTCGGGCACCACGGCGGCAGTTGCCAAGCGCCTTGGCCGTAAGTTTATCGGCATCGAGCGCGAGGAGACTTACGCGGAAGCTGCGCGGGCGCGGCTCGAGGTCGTGACGCCGCTCAAAGCCGCCTCAGTCGAGACCGTCCGCGGCAAGCGAGCCGAGGCGCGCATTCCCTTCGGCGCGCTGGTCGAGATCGGGCTGATCTCGCCGGGCACCGTGCTCTATGACGCACGCGCCCGCCACGAGGCCGAGGTGCGGGCCGACGGCAGCATCGCCGCGGCAGGCGCGCAAGGCTCGATCCACAAGATCGGCGCGCATGTGCAAGGCGCCTCAGCCTGCAACGGCTGGACCTTCTGGCACTATGAGGCTGACGGCGCGCTCAAGCCGATCGACGCCTTGCGCGAGGTGGCGCGGCGGCAGCTCGAGCCGGAGGCTTAGCCTCCAAGCGCGTGGGCGAGAACTTTCCGCATCACGCTCGGCAGCGCCGCGCCATGGAGATCGCGGACGCGGCACCCAACGGCAGCGCTCGGGCTGAGCGGCCTCGGTGATCTTTGCGTCCGACGCGACCCCTGCCAGATGGACGGCAAGCTCCAGATGAAAATGGGTGAAGGTGTGCTCGACGAGACCCGGCACCTCGCGCCATTGCGCTCTAAGCGGCGCATGATCGCGCTCAAGCTCCTGCCAGGAGCCCTCGGTCCAGGGCGAGGACGGCGTCTCCAGCATGCCGCCGAGCAGGCCCTTAGAGGCCGTTCCCGCAGCAGCACCGCTCCGTCCGCCCGCAGCGCCACGAAAGCGTGGCCGCGCCGCGTCGGCCGCTCAGGCTTCTCCTCGCGATAGGGCAGAACCTCGGCCAAGCCTTGCGCATGGCCGGCGCAGCCTGACACGAGCGGGCAGAGGCCACAGGCAGGGTGCTTTGGGCTGCACAGCATCGCGCCGAGATCCATCAAGCCTTGTGCAAAGTCCCCTGCCCGCTCCTCCGGCGTCAGGCCTAAGGCCAGCGCCCTGATCTCAGCCTTGGCCGCAGGCAGCTTCGTGGTGACGGCGAAGAGCCGCGCAACGACGCGCTCGATATTGCCGTCGACAGGCGTCGCCCGCGCGCCGAAGGCGATGGCCGCTATGGCCGCTGCGGTATAGTCGCCGATGCCTGGAAGGCTGCGGAGCTCTCTCTCGGTCTCGGGGAAGCTGCCGCCGAAACGCATCACCACCTCCCGGGCGCAGGCATGCAGGTTCCGCGCCCTGGCGTAGTAGCCAAGCCCGGCCCAGGCCGCGAGCACCTCGCCAAGCTCAGCTGCCGCCAGCGCCCGCACGTCGGGCCAGCGGCGCAGGAATTGGGCGTAGCGCGGCAGCACCGCCTTGACCGTGGTCTGCTGCAGCATGATCTCGCTGAGCCACACAAGATAAGGGTCTTGCGCCATCCCCGGCTCGGCGCGCCAGGGCAGTATCCGCCGGTTCCGGCCGTACCAGGCGAGAAGCGCGTTTGCGTAGTCTTCGCTGTGCAAATCAGGCGCTCCGGCTGCATGCCTCCATGGGCGCCATGGTGTAGGATCGGGCGAGGCGAAAGCAAGGAAGCGCTTCCGCCCATCCACCGCTAAGCGGGAAACCGATGCCTGACAACGAGCGGAAAACATGGGCCAAGGGCGTCGGCGGGGCGCGCGCCATCGGCGCCTATGTGGCGAACATGCTCGATCCTATCGCCAGGGCGCGCGGCTTCGCCATGACGTCGCTGTTGAGCGAATGGCCGGTGATCGTCGGCGAGGAGCTTGCCCGCTTCACGGCGCCTGACAGAGTGGTGTGGCCGCGGCGGAGCGAGGACGGTGAGACTGCCTCCCCGCAAAGCGCCTGGCGGACCGACGGCGCCATCCTCGTGCTCAAGGTCGACGGCCCGCGCGCCATCGAGGTGCAGCACCGCACCGAGCAGATCTTGGAGCGGGTGAACATCTATTTCGGCTACCGGGCCATCGCCCAGTTGCGCTTCCTCCAGGCGCCCCTGCCCAAGGCAAAGGGCGAGGCCCCGGCACCCGCCCCCGCAAGCGCCGAGGAGCCCTCGCCTGCCGCCGGTGTTGCCGATAGCGGGCTTGCCAAGGCCCTTGGACGGCTTGGAGCAGGTATCCGCGGCAAGACCCCGGGACCTTGAGACGCGCTTTCGCTTTTCTCGCTTCTGCCATAAAGAACTGGCCTGAGAACGGGAAACCACCGGAAAGCAAGCGAGCGGAGATAGTCCAGTGACCGAGACGACCGAAAAAGCTGCCCCCAACAGGACCCTCTATATCGTGCTCGGCCTCGTGCTGGCGGTGGCCGTGGCCGCGGGCGTCTATTACTGGCGGGGAGGCTTCGACCAGAGCGGCGCCAGGGTCGCTGACAAGGACAAGGTCGACCCCGACGTGGCGGTGCTCATGGAGCCGGGGCCGCTTCCAGACATCGTCATCGGCTCAGCAGACGCGCCCAACACCATCGTTGAATACGCCTCGATGACCTGTCCGCACTGCGCGCAGTTCCAGACCGAGGTGTTTCCGCAGCTCAAGACCAAATATATCGACACCGGCAAGGTCCGCTACATGCTGCGCGAGTTCCCGCTCGACAACCTCGCCGCCGCGGCTTTCATGCTGGCGCGCTGCGCGGGCGACGACCGCTACTACGCGATGGTCGACGCCATGTTCTCGACGCAAGAGAGCTGGGCGGCGCCGGGCATCGATGCCAAGGAGAAGCTCCTGCAGATCGCCAAGCAGGCCGGCATCTCCAAGGAACAGTTCGACCAATGCCTCGCCAATAAGGAGCTATTCGGCAAGATCCTGAAGACCCGCGAGATCGCCAATGACAAGTTTCAGGTCGAACTCGACGCCGACCTTCTTCGTCAACGGCAAGCGGCTGAAGGGCGACCACCAGCTCAAGGATTTCGACGTTGCGCTTGGCGAAGCTCCCGCTCCTGCCGAGGCGGACAAGGGCAAGACCGAAGGGTCGACTCCGCCTCCGTCAGGCCAATAACCATCCGGGAACAGGCGACGCGATGAGACGGCCAACGCTCCTGCTACTTCCTTGCCGTCGGGATCGCGCTTGGCAGGGTGCGGGGGTGTTGGGCCCACCGCCGATGCCGCCGCCGACAAGGCACTCAACGTGCCGCCCGTCGCCGAGCTGATGGCCGACGGTCCACTCGGCGAGCGCGTGCTCGGCAGTCCCAACGCGCCGATCACGGTCATCGAGTACGCCTCGCTCACCTGCCCCCATTGCGCCCATTTCCAGAAGGAGGTGTTTCCCAGGGTGAAAAAGGAGCTGATCGATACCGGCAAGATCCGCTTCATCGTGCGCGAGTTCCCCATCGGTCATACCTCAGGGGCCGCGGCTATCATCAACCGCTGCGCGCCTGAGGATAAATATTTCTCCCTGTTCAACGCCTTCCTGCTCCGCCAGCCCGAATGGGTGAGCCAGGAAGTGCGCCCCGACGCCATTTATTCGGTGGCCAAATCGAGCGGCATGTCGCGCGAGACGTTTGACAAATGCCTCACGAATCAAACCATTATCGACGGGCTCACGGAGGTGAAGCAGCGGGGGCGGAAATTTGGCGTGGTCGGCACGCCGACCTTTTTTGCCAACGGCCGCAAGGCGCAAGGCACCATCACCTTCGAAGAGTTCAAGGCTCTGCTCGGCCCGCAATCGTCGACTTGAACTTGCGGCGCCGCAGACCCATTGAATCGCGCGTCGCTTCTTCCAGGTCCTAAGGCAATACGCAATTGAAGATCACCCGCCTTCGCCTTCTCGGCTTCAAATCCTTCGTCGAGCCGACCGAGATCCTGATCGAGCCGGGGCTCACCGGCGTGGTCGGGCCGAACGGCTGCGGCAAGTCGAATCTGCTCGAGGCTCTGCGCTGGGCGATGGGCGAGACCTCGTATAAGAGCATGCGCGGCTCGGCCATGGAGGACGTTATTTTCGCCGGAGCGCAGTACCGGCCTGCCCGCAACAGCGCCGAGGTGACGCTGTTCATCGACAATAGCGCGCGCACGGCGCCTGCCGAGTTCAACGATGCCGACGACCTCGAGGTCACGCGGCGCATCGAGCGGGAGATCGGCTCGGCCTACCGGGTCAACGGCAAGGACGCACGCGCCCGAGACATTCGCCTCCTGTTCGAGGACGCAGCGACCGGCGCGCGCTCTCCGGCGCTGGTACGCCAGGGGCGGATCGGTGAGATCGTCAATTCCGCTCCGCAGGAGCGCCGCCGCGTGCTGGAAGATGCCGCAGGTATTGCCGGCTTGCACAGCCGGCGCCACGAGGCAGAGCTTCGCCTCAAGGCCACCGAAACCAATCTCGAGCGCCTCGGCGATTTGATCGGCGAGCTCACCACGCAATTGCAGGCGCTGAAGCGCCAAGCCCGGCAGGCGCAGCGCTACCGCGAGATTTCGGGAAAGATCCGCGAGACCGAGGCCCTGCAGCACCATCTGCATTGGGTCTCGACCTGCGCCCATGTCGAGCAGGAGGAGGCCGCGTTTCAGGCAGCACTCGGCATGGTCGCGACAGAGACCAAGGCCGAAGGCGAGTCGCTGCGTCAGCAGGCGGAAGCCGCAGAGAAGCTCCAACCTTTGCGCGACGAGGAGGCGGCGCGCGCCGCGGTGCTGCACCGCCTGAGCGTCGAGCGCGATGCGCTGGAACGCGAGGAGGCCCGCGCCAAGGCACGCCAGGCCGAGCTTGAGACGCGGCTGGCGCAGGCCTCGCGCGACCTTGCCCGCGAGGAAGAGCATATCGCGGAAGCCGAAGGTCAGCTTCGCCGCATCGAGCATGAGACGCGGCGTCTAACCGAAGCAGGCTCACGCGACCATGAGGAGCCGCAGCTGCGGGAGGCGGCGGCGATCGCGGCGAGCGCACTCTCCGCTGCGGAAAGCGCCTTCAGCGCCGCGACCGAGGATCTGGCAAGGGCGCGGGCCGAGCGCCGCCGCATCGATGTCGAGCAAAGCGAATTTGAAAAGCGCATCGCGCTTCTCGAGCGCCAATCAGGCGACATCGCCGGCGAGCTCGCCAAGCTCGAAACTTCGAGCGGCGGCGAAACCAATCTTGTGGCGCTCAACGCCGACCTTGCCAGGCTCTCGAGGCTAGTCGAGACGCTGGAGACCGAGCATGCCGCCGCCGAGGCCAGCGAGGAAGCGGCGGAGGCACGCGAGGCAGAGTCGCGCGCGGCTGCTGCAAGCGCCAAACTTCACGTCCAGGAGCTTCACACCGAGCTTGCCACGCTGTTGAAGCTGCTCAAGCCCAATGAGACTGGCGCCTGGACCCCGATCGTCGATGACGTCCGTATCGCTTCGGGCTACGAGCAGGCGCTTGGCGCGGGCCTCGGCGACGATCTCGATGCCGCTGGCGACGAGGCCGCCCCCTCGCATTGGCGGCTCGTGCCAAGCGAAGGCGATCCTGAGCTGCCCGAAGGCGCCATGGCTTTGAGCCAATTCGTCTCTGGCCCGCCTTCGCTCAAGCGCAGGCTCGCCCAGATCGGCGTGGTTGAGCGGGCGAGCGGCAAGGCTTTGCAGGCAAGGCTCAAGCCGGGGCAGAGGCTCGTCTCCAGGCACGGCGATCTCTGGCGCTGGGACGGCTACACCGTCGCCGCCGGCACGGCTTCGGCGGCAGGAGCTCGCCTCGTCGAGCGAAGCAGGCTCGAAGCCTTGAAGGAAGAGGCGCAAGGCGCTGAGGCGAGACTGCAAGACGCAGAGGCTTCAGCCGCAACGCTCGAAAAGAACGCCCATGCCGCCATCGAGGCGACCAAGGCTTTGCGCCTCAAAGTGCGTGAGGCTCGCGACGAGCTTGGCCGCACCCGCGACGCCATCGCTTCCGCCGAGCATGAGAGCCTCGCAAACAGCAAGCAGCTCGGCGCCCTTGCCGAGGCCAAGAGCCGGACCCTGGTCGGGCTCGATGAGGCGCGCAGGGCCTTGGCGCGGACGGTGTCGGCTCGCGATGAGCTTGCGGCACTCGAACTGCTCGAGGCCGTGCTTGAGCGTGCCCACGCTGACGCTGCCGAAAAGCGTTCGGCCGATGCCCGGGCCGAAGCCGCGGTGCAAGGCTTTGAACGGGAGGTCCGCCTCAGGCAAGAACGGCTCGAGGCGATCTCAGCCGAGCAGGAGCTGTGGCAGAACCGCATCGCCAAGGCGCGCGAGCAGATCGAGACCTTGCGTGCGCGCGAGGCGGAGACGCGGGTCGACCTTACCGCGCTCGCCAATCTTCCGTCAGAGATCGAGCAGCGGCGCGGGCGCCTTCTCGATGCCATAACCGCGGCCGAGCGCGAGCGTGGCAAGGCCGCCGACGATTTGGCGATCGCCGAGACCGAGCTCAAGCGCCGGGAGAAGGCCTTGCGCGAGGTGCAGGAGAAGCTTGCCGGCGCGCGCGAGGCGCGGGCACGCAGCCAGGCTCTGCTTAAATCGGCGCGCGAGCGCCGGAGCGAGACGGCCCATGCCATCCGCGAGCAGCTCGATTGTGCGCCGGAAGCCTGTCTTGCCCTCGCCGGCATGAAGCAAGGCGCTCCCCTCCCCTCGCTCGCTGAGGTCGAGGGGCGGCTCTTGAAGCTCAGAGGCGATCGCGAGCGGCTCGGCGGCGTCAATCTCCGCGCCGAGGAGGAAGAGACCGAAATTTCCACCCGGCTCGAGGAGATGGAGCGCGAGAAGGCCGACGTCGAGCAGGCGATCGCGAGGCTCCGCCAGGGCATCTCCAATCTGAACCGCGAGGGCCGCAAAAGGCTGCTCGAAGCCTTCGACAGCGTGAACGCGCACTTCCAGCGCCTGTTTCAGACCTTGTTCGGCGGCGGCACCGCCGAGCTGCAGCTCGTCGATTCAGACGATCCCTTGGAGTCGGGGCTTGAGATCCTCGCCTGCCCGCCGGGCAAGCGCCCGCAAGTGCTGACGCTGCTGTCTGGCGGCGAGAAGGCGCTCACCGCGCTTGCGCTCATCTTCGCGGTGTTCCTCACCAACCCCTCGCCGATCTGCGTGCTCGACGAGGTGGACGCGCCGCTCGACGACGCCAATGTCGAGCGGTTCTGCCTGCTCATGGAGGAGATGGCCAAGGAGACCGACACGCGCTTCCTCATCATCACCCACCACCCGCTCACCATGTCGCGCATGAGCAGGCTGTTCGGCGTGACCATGGCAGAGAGGGGCGTGAGCCAGCTCGTCTCGGTCGATCTCGAAACCGCCGAGCGCCTGCGCGACGCGGGCTAGCCACCGACTGTCGTTGCCCGGCTTGACCGGGCAATCCAGCCGTTTTCCGGCCACTTACACGCCCGTTTTCCCGTCCTTGACAGCGCCGAAGGCCAAACTTTAAGGTGCCGCCGAAGCTTGGGCCAGCCGGCCCTTTAAGCCGTTCCCCAAAGATCGAGCAGCGATATGGCGGGAGCCGTTGAGAAGCCCGGACGCGGCCGCAGCGACCGCGAAACTGAGGCCATTAAGCGGCGCTTGCACGATCTGGAAGGCAAGGTTCGCGACGCCCGTTCGCGTCATGAACCCGCATCTTCCGCAAGCCAAGATCGGGGCTCGGCCGTGGGGCAGGCGCTCAAGCTTTCGACCGAGATGATTGCCGGCGTCGCCGTCGGGGGCTTCATCGGCTGGGCATTGGATCGCTTGTTCGGGACTGCCCCGATCCTGATGGTGGTATTCCTCATCCTCGGAGCCGCCGCCGGGATCCTGAACGTGATACGAAGCGCGCAACGGCGGCAGGCTCAAGCGGGACCCCTGCCAGGCAACGATCTACCCGCGGACGACGAAGACGATTAGGAGCGATGAGACATTGGCTGCTGAGCCGCCAGGACTAGAGCATGTGGAGCACACGGCGAAGGCTGGCGGCGGGCTGCCCAACCCCATGCACCAATTCGAGATCGAGCGCATCATCCCGCTCAAGCTGTTCGGCTTCGACGCCTCCTTCACCAACTCAGCCCTGTTCATGGTGATCGCCGCGGGCCTGATCACGCTCTTCACCCTCTACGCCATGCGTTCACGCGCGCTCGTTCCGTCGCGGCTGCAGTCGGTGGCCGAGATGTCCTACGAGTTCGTCGCCAGCATGGTGCGCGACAATGTCGGCACCGACGGCATGAAATATTTTCCCTTCGTGTTCACGCTGTTCATGTTCGTGCTGACCCTGAACATGCTCGGCATGGTGCCCTATTCCTTCACCGTAACCAGCCACATCATCGTCACCTTCGCGCTTGCCGCCTTCATCTTCATCGGCGTCACGCTGATCGGCTTCTGGAAGCACGGCGTGAAGTTCCTGAAATTCTTCGTGCCCGACGGCGTGCCCTTCGTCATGCTGCCGCTGCTTGTGGTCATCGAGGTCATCTCCTATCTCACCAGGCCGCTCAGCCTGTCGGTGCGGTTGTTCGCCAACATGATGGCAGGCCACACCATGCTGAAAGTGTTCGGCGCCTTCGTGGTGGCGCTCGGTTTTCTCGGCGGCTGGGCGGCGCTCGGCTTCATGGTGGCCTTCACCGGGCTTGAGGTCCTGGTCGCGTTCCTCCAGGCCTATGTGTTCGCCATCCTCACTTGCATCTACCTCAACGATGCGTTGCACATGCATCATTGAGGCCGTGAATTCACCTTTAACTTCAGTCATTTAAGGGAGATACGAAATGGATCCTTCCGCAGCGAAACTGATCGGCGCAGGCCTTGCGTCGATCGCGCTGGTCGGCGCTGGCATCGGCATCGGCACGATCTTCGGCAACTATCTGCAAGGCGCGCTGCGCAATCCTTCGGCGGCGCCCGGGCAGTTCGCCAATCTTCTGCTCGGCTTTGCCTTGGCGGAAGCCACCGGCCTGTTCGGCCTCGTGGTGGCGCTGATCATCCTGTTCGTGTTCTAGCGTTACCCTCGGGTAACCGATAGGAACAGACCCATGCCGCAGCTCAACCCACTCGACTGGGCGCCGCAGCTCATCTGGCTGGTCATCACCTTCGGCGTCCTCTATCTGCTGATGAAGCGGGTGGCGTTGCCAAAGATCGGCAGCGTGATCGAGATGCGGCAGGGGCGCATTGCCGGCGATCTCGAAGCCGCAGACAAGCTCAGGCGCGAGACGCAGGAAGCCATCGCCGCCTACGAGCAGGCGCTCGCCGAAGCCAAGGCGCGGGCACATGGCATCGCACAAGAAGCCCGCAACAGGCTGAAAGATGAGGTCGCAGCCGAGCGCGCCGAGCTTGAACGGGACGTTGCCGCCAAATCGGCTGAGGCCGAAGCGCGCATCCTCGCGGCCAAGAATTCGGCGCTCAAGGACGTCAATGAAGTGGCGTCAGAGACCGCGGCCGAGATCGTGCAACGGCTGATCGGCATTGCTCCGGCCAAGCCTGAGGTCAGCGCGGCGGTCGCAGCCGCGCGCAAGGAGTGACCATGGAGTTCATCCTCGAACCGGAATTCTGGGTCGCCGTATCGTTCTTCATCTTTGTCGGCGTGGTGCTCTATTTCGGCGTGCACAAGAAGATCGCGACCGCGCTCGATGCCCGCGCAGCGCTGATCAGCAAGGAGTTGGAAGAAGCACGCCGCTTGCGCGACGAGGCCGCGAAGGTGCTCGCCGATTATCGCCGCAAGGAGGGCGAGGCTGCAAACGAAGCCGAGAGCATCATCGCCCTTGCCGCCAAGGAGGCGGAAATCTTCGCCGAAGAGACGCGGAAATCGGTGAAGGAGCATTTCGACCGGCGCATGAAGCTTGCCGAGGAGAAGATCGCGAGAGCCGAGGTCGACGCGATACGCGAGGTGAGAAGCGTCGCGGTGGATGCCGCGGTCGCCGCGGCGCGAACCCTGATCTCCGAGAAGCTCACGCCTGACCGTGCGGAGAAGCTCGTCTCCGAGAGCATCGACACGCTGAAGTCGAAGCTGAACTAGCTTACACTCTCAACCGTTTCTGCGTCATCGCCGGGCCAGGTCACGGCTCGATCCCCCGCGTTGCCAGGGCCGGCAAACTGGCCCAGGATCATTCGTGGAAGAGTGACTTGGCCGCCGGTTGCTGTCGGTACACGTGCAAGAAACATCCCGAGATCAGTCCGCCTCTGCCGCTCATCAGCCGCCAGCCGGTCAGCGGCCGCTTCTGATCTATGACGGCGATTGCGGGTTCTGCGTCTATTGGGCGCGCTACTGGCAGAAGCTCACTGGCGACAGCGTCGAATACCGCCCGTACCAAGACGTCGCGGCGCAACATCCCGAGATCCCGCAGGCCGAGTTTCAGTGCGCAGTGCAATACATCGCGCCTGACGGACGGCGCGCCAGCGCCGCAGAGGCGAGCTTCCTCACTTTGAGCCACGCGCCTTCAAAGGGGTTCTGGCTCTGGCTCTACAGACATGTGCCGGCGTTCGCGCCCGTCTCGGAATGGGCTTATTCGTTCACCGCCGCGCACCGTCCGGAATTCTTCCGCATCAGCCTGCTCCTGTGGGGCAGGAACCATGAGCCGCCGCGTTACGACCTCGTCTCGTTTCTGTTCCTGCGGCTGTTCGGCCTGATCTATCTCGCAGCCTTCGTCTCCTTCGCCGTGCAGGCGCAAGGGCTGATCGGCAGCCACGGCATCCTGCCGCTCGCCGAATTCGTCAACAACGTCGCCGCACGCTTCGGGCCTGAGCGCTTCTATCTCGTGCCGATGGTGTTCTGGCTGAACGACAGCGACACGGCCATTCAGGCCGTGTGCTGGGCTGGTGCCGTTCTGTCGCTGCTGCTTGTCCTGAATATTCTGCCGCGGCTCTGTCTGTTTCTGCTGTTCGCGCTTTATTTGTCGCTGACCTATGCCGGGCAGGTCTTCATGAACTACCAGTGGGAAGCGTTCCTGCTGGAAACCGGGTTTGCCGCACTGCTGATGAGCTTCGCCACGACGCCAGGCATCTGGCTGCTACGCTGGCTCTTGTTCCGCTTCATGTTCATGTCGGGCGTGGTCAAGCTGCTCAGCCTTGATCCGAGCTGGTGGGACCTCTCGGCGCTCTCCTATCACTTTTTCTCACAGCCTCTGCCCACGACGATCGCGTGGCACGCCGCGCAGCTGCCGCTGGGCTTTTTGAAATTCGCCACCGGCGTCATGTTCGTCATCGAGCTCGTTCTGCCGTTCCTGATCTTCGCCCCGCGCCGCTTGCGGTTCGTCGCGGCCTTCGGCTTCCTGCTGCTCGAGTTCTTTATTTTTCTCACCGGCAACTACAACTGGTTCAACCTGCAGACCATGCTGCTCTGCCTGCCGCTATTCGATGACGCGGCGTTGCGAAGCATCTTGCCGTCCAGCCTGCCCCGGCTGCTGCAGCCGAAACCTCATGCCCCGCGGCCGGCGGTGACGGCGGTGGTCAGCGCCGTGGCGGTGCTGCTCGTGTTCTGCAGCCTGGTGCGGATGGACCTGCGTTTCGGCGGCAGCCCGCCGGAATTTGCGCGCACGGTGGACGGCTGGTTCAGCCCGCTGCAGATGGTGAGCGCCTACGGCCTGTTTTCGATCATGACCACCAAGCGGCGCGAGATCGTGATCGAAGGCTCGTATGACGGCGTCGAATGGCACGAATACGAGTTCCGCTACAAGCCCGGCGATCTTGCGCGCGCCCCGCCGTGGAACATCCCGCATCAGCCGCGCCTCGACTGGCAGATGTGGTTCGCATCCCTCGACAATCCGCAGCGCCTCAGATGGTTTTGGCGTTTCCTCGAACGGCTGCTGGAGAACGAGCCGACCGTGACGGCGCTGCTCGAGAAGAATCCTTTTGCCGATAAGCCGCCGACCTATGTGCGCGCGCAGTTTTATGACTACACCTTCGCCACCGCCGAGCAGAAGGCAGCCGGCCAATGGTGGAACCGGCAATTGCTGGGACAGTACTTCCCCGCGGTGCATCTGAAAGTGCCGGTAAATCGCGCCAACTGAGGCGTGGGTGTCAGCTGTGGATCACCAATTACCCGGCCCCGGCCTGGGTGCGCTCGAATGCGACGAACACCTTATAGTCCTCAGGCCGCGTGCCCATGGTGACGGAGAAGCTGATCTCCTTGACCATGGAGAAATAGCCGACCGGATTTTCCGCGGGCACAACGGTCGTGACGCTCGCCTTGTCTTTGGCCAGCACTTTGCGGTCGGCGTCTGCGACCTTGACGCTTACCGGCAACGTCACCTGCCCAGGCGCGCCCTTTGGTCCAAGCAGCACGCGCCCGGCAAAGCCGTATTTCACCACAACCTGGTTGCCAAAGATCTGGCACTGACGCGAAAGCCTCGTGATCTCGCCGCGATGCATGATCGCCTGCGCATCGCCGACCCGGCCGTCGGCGTAGATCGTCAGCAGCCGGTCGTGCGGCCACGCCACGACTTGCGGACAATGCAGGCTGTCGCCGGTTTCGGTGAGCTGCGCCATTTGCGGGGCGTCGGCCTTGGCCTGGGCGAGCATCCCGTCCTGGCTTGGCGGCAGCGGCTGGTCGCCCGACTTGAAGGGATTGGAGAGGCTGGAGACGGCGCAAGCCGAAAGCAGCAGCGCGGCCGAGAGCAGACTCCCCGCCCGGCAAATCGGCAGCAGCCAAAGAGCGCAAGAACGCCTCACTCTGTCCCCGTCCTCAGCTTGACACGCCGGGCCTCCCCGCCTGATATGCCGCGGGGCAAGACCCGCGAAGGCTTGAATGAGGTCTTGGCAGCCGGTTTCCCCGAAATTGGCTGCCAAACTATCCCCAGTGCTCCGGCCCGACAAGGCCCGACTTGGGCGCCTTTTCAGCCCTTTAGCAGCGTTCCCGGGACGAAGATGACTGGCATGTGCGAAGAGATCAGGCCGCAAGCAGGCCTCCTTCCGCTGACCATCTATGTCGCGGCGCCGCGCGGCTTCTGTGCCGGCGTCGACCGCGCCATCCAGATCGTCGAGCTTGCGCTCGCCAAATACGGCGCTCCCGTCTATGTGCGCCATGAGATCGTCCACAACCGCCACGTGGTTGAAACGCTGAAGGCCAAGGGCGCCATCTTCGTCGAGGAATTGGACGAAATCCCGGACACTGGCGCACCGGTCATTTTTTCGGCCCACGGCGTGCCGAAATCGGTGCCCGAGGCGGCGCAAAGGCGCAATCTCTTCTATCTCGACGCCACCTGCCCGCTCGTCTCAAAGGTGCATATCGAGGCAGAGCGCCACCATGACGCAGGCCGCGAGGTGCTCCTGATCGGCCATGCCGGCCACCCCGAGGTGCTCGGCACCATGGGCCAGTTGCCGGAAGGCTCGGTGCATCTCATCGAGACCATCGCCGACGCCCTAGCCTTCACCCCGAAGGACCCTGAGGCGCTCGCCTACACCACCCAGACCACTCTTTCCGTCGACGACACCCGCGCCATCGCCGAGGTATTGAAAAAGCGGTTCCCGCGCATGGTCGGCCCGCGCAAGGACGACATTTGCTATGCCACGACCAACCGCCAGGAGGCGGTGAAGCGGATCGCGCCGCTTTGCGACCGCCTGATCGTGGTCGGCTCGCCCAACAGCTCGAACTCGCTCCGCCTCGTGGAAGTGGCCGAGCGCGCAGGCTGCCCCCGCGCCATGCTGGTGCAGAGCGCGGCCGAGATCGATTGGGACGAGTTCGCCGGCATCGGCAGCCTCGGCGTCACCGCCGGCGCCTCGGCGCCGGAGGTGCTGGTCGAGGGGATCATCGACGCCTTCAAGGCGCGCTTCGCCGCCAAGGTGGAAAACGTGGTCACCGCGGAAGAGGACATCGCCTTCAAGCTGCCGCGTCAGCTTCGCGACGGGCCTTCGTTCTAGCATGGCAGTCTATACCGAGGTCGCAGACGAAGAGCTTGATGCCTTCATCAAAAGCTACGACATCGGCGCGCTCACCTCTTGCAAGGGGATCGCCGAGGGCGTCGAGAATTCGAACTATCTCGTGCAGACGGAAGCCGGGCGCTACATCCTGACGCTCTATGAGAAGCGCGTGGCGCCGAAGGACCTCCCCTATTTCCTCGCGCTGATGGAGCACCTTGCCGCGCGCGGCATACGCTGCCCGCTCCCGGTTCACGACCGGGAGGGACGGAATTTGCGCAAGCTCGCCGGCAGGCCTGCCGCGCTCATTACCTTTCTCGACGGCGTCTCGGTGCGCCGCGCCTCGATCGAGCAATGCGCGAGCCTCGGCAACGCGCTTGGGCGCTTGCACGTGGCCGGCGAAAGCTTTCAGCGCACCCGCGCCAACAGCCTGACGCTGTCGGACTGGGGGCCGCTCGCCGAAGCCATCGGCGAGCGCGCCGACACCATCATTCGCGGCCTTGCGGGCGAGATCGGCAAGGAGCTCGCCTATCTCGGCAAGGCCTGGCCGCGCGACTTGCCGCAAGGCGTGATCCATGCCGACCTCTTTCCCGACAACGTATTCTTTCTCGGGCAAGAGGTGTCGGGCCTGATCGACTTCTACTTCGCCTGCAACGACATGCTCGCTTACGATATCGCCATCTGCCTCAACGCCTGGTGCTTTGAGTCCGACGCGAGCTTCAACATCACCAAGGCGCGTGCCTTCCTTCAGGCCTATGAGGGCGTGCGGCCGCTGACTGCCGCCGAGCTTGCCGCGCTGCCGACGCTTGCGCGAGGTGCTGCGCTCCGCTTCCTGCTCACCCGCAGCTATGACTGGCTCAACACCGACGGCGAGGCCCTGGTCAAGCGCAAGGACCCGAACGAATATTTGCGCAAGCTGCGATTCCACCGGAAGGTGAAGTCGTACCGCGACTATGGGCTCGGGGAGCACTGAGGATTTGAGCGAAAAGACGAAGGTGGTGATCCATACCGACGGAGCCTGCTCGGGCAACCCGGGTCCAGGCGGCTGGGGGGTGATCTTGCAGTCAGGCCAGCACCGCAAGGAGCTTAAGGGCGGCGAGCAGCACACCACCAACAACCGCATGGAGCTGATGGCTGCGATCTCCGCGCTCGAGGCGCTGAAGGCTCCCTCAGACGTCGATCTCTACACCGACTCGAATTATCTGCGCGGCGGCATCACCAGCTGGATCAAGGGCTGGAAGCGGAACGGCTGGCGCACCGCCGACAAAAAGTCGGTACGCAATATCGAGCTATGGCAGCGGCTCGAGCAAGCTGCGGAGCGCCATCACATACGCTGGCATTGGGTCAAGGGCCATCACGGCCATGACGAGAACGAGCGTGCCGACGAGCTCGCCCGCGAAGGCATGGCGCCGTTCCTCGCGCACCGCAAGCGCAAGCCGGAGGAGGATTGAATTGCCCGCGCTCGCGGAGCCTAAGGCTCCGCGGCGCGAGTGAGATATGCGTTCTCAGTGGTGATGCGCCGAAACGCTCTTGGCCCATTCCGACAAGAGCTCGGTCGATGCCGAAGTGCTGAGATCGCCAAGGCTGAGAATGCCGACCATCCGCTTGCTCTTGTTGATCACCGGCAACCTGCGGATCTTCAGCGTCTCCATGTGCTTTACCGCCTTGGCAAGGTCATCGTCCTCGCGGCAGCAATGAATGCCTTCGCTCATGACATCGCGCGCCGTCGTGCGGCGAGCATCGAAGCCGTTCTGCGCCAACCCTTTGCACACAATGTCGCGGTCGGTCACCATGCCGATCAGCTTGTCGTCCTCTCCAATCGGAATGGAGCCGACGTCGTGCTGGCGCATCAGCTTGGCAATTTCGGTGATGGGCGTCTCAGGGCCGACCCAATCGACGCCCTTGTGCATCACTTCTTTGACTTTCATGGCGGAGCCTCCGTTGTTGGTTGCCTGCACTCGAATGCAGCGAGGTCCCCCGTCCCTTGGCTCAACTATACAACGGAATGCGCGCCGTGGCACGTAGGGTGGGCAACGGCAATGCTGTCACGCATGACGTGGATTTTAGTTGCATCCCTCCCCTTCAGGGGAGGGAGACCGCCGAAGGCGGTCGGTGGGATGTGTGAGTCTGGATTGATCTCACCCCACCCGGCTCGTCGCGCTTTGCGCGTCTCGCCACCCTCCCCTAAAGGGGAGGGATAAAGAATCCAAAGCGCGTCCAGCGACTAAACCTTGGCGAGCAGCTTCTCGGCAGTGCTCACATCGGCGACGCCCGGCGAGTCCTCCACGTTGAGCACGGTCACCACGCCGTCGTCGACCAGCATGGCGTAGCGCATAGAGCGGGTGCCAAGCCCGATGCCGCTGCCGTCGAAATCGAAGCCGATGGTCTTGGTGAACTCGCCGTTGCCGTCGGAGAGAAACAGCACCTTGCCCTTGCCACCGGCTGCCTTCGACCAGGCATCCATGACGAAGGGATCGTTGACCGCGACGCAAGCAACGGTGTGCACGCCCTTCTTCTTGAAGGCGTCGGCATTTTCGAGAAAGCCCGGGAGGTGCTTCAGATGGCAGGTCGGCGTGAAGGCGCCTGGGACCGCAAACAGCACCACCTTCTTGCCGGCAAACACGTCGGCCGTGCTCAATTTCTCGATGCCTTCGGACCCGAGCACGCGGAAAGTGGCTTCGGGCAGAGCGGTCTCCTATACCGATACTCATGGTTACCTCCGGGAGGCTTTTGCGGGAATTCGCGAGGACCATACCGGCTTAAGCGGCAAGGGCCAAGGCAGCTTGTTTCGGTTTGAAGCGTACTACTCGACCGTGACACCCGCTTCGCGGGAACCTTCGTCGGACACGAAGGTCAGCGTCAGGGGCTTGCCCTTGATGGCCGCAGCCTCTGCGGGCGAAGCGAAGCTGACCACGAAGCGCTGCTTGCCATTTTGCACCGGGCCGAGAGGCTTCGGCACCGGGACGAACGCGCCGCCTGGCGCCTCGACGAAGAGGTCGGTGCCGGTGGCTCCGTCGGCGAAATTCGCGTCGATGAAGAGCTCAGGCTTGGTGCTATCGAGTTTTGCTTCGATGCCGCCAAGGGCCGGCAGCTTGCCGGTCTCGGCAGGTTTCGGCACGAGGTCGACGAAGCGGCTGAGCAAGGGATCATCCCCCTTCTCAACCCCGTGCGCTGGAAGCTCGATGCTGAGACTTGCCTGGTTCGGGATGCACAGCGTCTTGCACAGACCGTAGTCGACATTGAGCTTGAGCTCGACCGGCTCGCCGGCTCGCTCCGGCGTGACCATCACCGGGAATACGACCTCGTCCTCATAGCCGATTGCCGTTCCGCTCGCGTCGGTAAAGCGATGCGGCGCCGGATAGAGCACCTCGGCGCTTTTCAGGTTTTTCGATCCGGACCAGTCGAAGCTCGGAGGCACGCCAGAGTCGCCAGGCATGCGCCAATATGTCTTCCAGCCCGGCTCGAGGCGAATCTGCACGCCGGCGATCATGTGGTCGCCGCTCATGCCGGTAACGCTGCCGCTCACCAGCCGCACCTTCGAATAGGTTTCCTTGACCCAGGGCGACTCACCGGGAGAGGCGGCAAGGCACGTGGCCGCAAGCGCAAGGGACACAGTCAAGGTGAGACTGCTCGCGAGCAAGCGAACTGGCTTCATTGGCAATTCGATCATCATGACCATTGGTTTCGAAATTCGGCCGCAACTCTAGCGGCAACAATTGTGGCGCGCGACGCATGGCTGAACACTAAGGCGTCACTCTTTCGTGACCCTTGCGACCAAAGTGGTGTCGCGCGCGTTAATCCACCAATTTTCCTTCACAACGGGCGGACCTCGCCTGTACTCTGGTCGGATGCCGCGTTCAACACCACAGAAGCGTCAGCGCGACGGCTACCTCGACGGCAGCTTGCTCGTCGCTATGCCGGCGATGGGCGATCCGCGTTTTGCCCGCGCCGTGATCTATATGTGCGCCCACTCCGCCGACGGCGCCATGGGCATCATCATCAATCACCGCGCGCCCAATATCAGCTTCACCGAGCTCCTCGAGCAGCTCAACATCGTGCCGCCGAAAGAGCGCATCAGGCTGCCCATGGGACTCGGCGCCATGGCGGTGCATCTCGGTGGCCCGGTGGAAACAGGCCGCGGCTTCGTCCTGCACAGCGCCGACTATTTCAAGGCCGAGAGCACGCTGCCCATCGACGAAAGCGTGTGCCTCACCGCCACCATCGACATCTTGCGCGACATCGCCAAAGGCACCGGCCCCGACAAGGCGCTGCTCGCGCTCGGCTATGCCGGGTGGGCGCCTGGGCAGCTCGAGAGCGAGATCCAGGCCAATGGCTGGCTGCATTGCACGGCAGACCCGGAGCTCATCTTCGATCCGGAGGTCGACCGCAAATACCATCGCGCGCTCGGCAAGATCGGCGTCGATCCCTGGCGCCTGGTCAACGATTCAGGACACGCCTGAGGCTGCTGGCTTAGGCCGCGGCGGTGCTGCTTGCGCCACCGGTCGCGCCACCGGCGCCGGGACGACATGGCCTCTCGCTGCCGCCTTCGACCTCTCGCGCTGCTGCCGCTTGCGGTGGCTCGCGAGCGCCGACAACAGGTCGGCCACCTCCTTCGGCGTCATCGGCTCTCCGTAATAGAAGCCCTGGCCGAATTCGCAGCCGATTGAGCGCAGATAGGCAGCGTCCTCGGCGGTCTCCACACCCTCGGCGATCACCTCTTTGCCGAGCTCATGGGAGAGCGCGACGATCGAGCGCAGGATCATCGGGGTCGAGCCATTGAGCCCTGAGTCGCGTACGAGCGAGCGGTCGACCTTGATGGTGTCGCAAGGGAAGCGGTGCAAATAGGAGAGCGAGCAATAGCCGGTGCCGAAATCGTCGAGCGCCAGGCTCGCGCCGAAGCTCTTGAGCCAGGTTAGGATTTCCACGGCGCGCTCTGGGTTCTCCATGACCAGCGACTCGGCGATTTCGAGCTTGAGCGTCCCCTTGGGCACCGCCTCCTTGGCGAGGATCAGCCTGATCTCCTGCACCAGGTCCTGGCGGAACAGCTGGCGGCTCGACACGTTGACGCTGACGAAGAGCGGGTCGCGCTCGCGCGGCAGCACCTTGTGCCAGCTTCTCGCTTCCTCCAGGGCCTGGCCGAGCACGTAGCTGCCGAGCTCGCCGATGAACCCAGCCTCCTCGGCGATGGGCACGAACTCGTCCGGGCTGAGCTGGCCGCGCGTGGGATGATCCCAGCGGATCAGCGCCTCGAAGCCTGCGAGCTGGTTCGAGGCAAGGCGCGTGATCGGCTGATAGAGCACCGCAATCTGCCGCTTCTCAAGCGCCTTTCTGAAATCGCTTTCGAGCGGCTGCCTGCTCTCGTCCTCGCCGCGCATCGAAGCGGTGAAGATCTCGATGCGGTCGGCGCCGGCGCGCTTGGCCCTAAGCATGGCGATCTCGCCTTCGCGCAACAGATCTTGCGCGGTCGGCTGCGCCCCGTCATCGACCACGATGCCGATCGAGGCGGTGAGCACGATCTCCTTGCCGCCGATCTTCATCGGCGTGCGCAGCGCGCGGCGCACGCGTTCGGCAAGAGTGGCCACCTGGCGCGGATCGGTCTCGGAGATCATGAGAACGGCGAACTGATCGCTGCCGAGACGGGCGAGCGTGTCTTGCGGATTGAGATGACGGGAGAGCCTGCGCCCAAGGGTCAAGAGCATGCTGTCGCCGACGGCGAGGCCGAAGCTCTTGTTGACGTTCTTGAAGCGGTCGATGTCGATGAACATCACCGTTGGGCGGTTCATCTGCCCTTCTCGGGCGCGGGTGATGGCGCCTTGCAGGCGATCGAGGAACAGCTCGCGATTGGGCAGGCTGGTCAGGCTGTCGTGCACGGCGTCGTGCATCAGCCGCTCATGCGAGCGCTTGAGGCTGGTGATGTCGCGCATCAGCCCGACGCAGCGGAGCAGCCGCGTATTGTCGCTCGGCGCCGCCCGGGCGCGGAGCTCGTACCACAGATAGCTGCCGTCCTGCCGCTTCAAGCGGAATTCGGTTTGCAGCTCGCCGCCCTGGTTCTCCTGCAGCGACCACAGCATCAGGCGGAAGCGCTCGCGGTCGGCGGCATGCATGTGCTGGAGGAAGCGGTCGACGGTGGTATCGAGCGTGCCTGGCGGCGCGCCGAGGGCTTCCTCGACTTCCGGGGCGACGCTGATCTGATCCTTGCCGGCGTTCCACTGCCAGACGGCGGCGCCAGAGCCATCGACGGCGAGCGACTTCATCTGCACCTGGCTGATCGGCCCGAGCTGGAGCGGTCCGCCGGTGGCGGAACGGAAGGCGAATTGCGTCACGGTGAAGCCGAGCAACACGAGGATGATCACGAGTCCGGCGGCAAGACCCGATACCACGATGTCGCCGGAGAGCTTGCCGAGCACGATCATGGCGGCGCCGAACAGCCAGACGAGCAGCAGCATCCAGCTCGGAATGAGCAGCAGCGCGCGGTCCTGGCCGCGCAGAGCAAGATAGGCGATGAGGCAGGTGCCGATGGCGGCGATGCCGAGAAGCGAGCTGCGAGCAAGGCCAGAGGCGAGCCGCGGATCGACCACGGCAAAGAGGACAAGGGCGAACTGGGCTGCGATCCAGCACCAGAACAGGGTCTTGATCCAGCCGTGCCACATGCCGATACGCAAGAAGGCGTAGAGGAAGAGCACGAGGCTCGCCGCGACAGCTGCCTCGGCTGCGGCGCGATAGACCGCCATATGATCCGCGTTGACGGGGAACAGCTTGCTCCAAAAGCCGAAATCCACGCAGAAATAAGCGAGCACCGCCCAGGCCACGAGCGCGGTCGCCGGGAAGATGGCGCGGTGATTGGCGGCGAAGATCGCCGTCAGAAAGATGGCGAGCAGTCCGGTGATGCCGAGCAGCACGCCGTTGAACAGCATGCGGTCCTGCAGCTTCGCCTGGTAGACCTCAGGGTCCCACAGCATCAGCCGCGGCACCTGGCGCGAGCTCAACTCAGCGGCAAAGGTGATGGTCTGCCCAGGCTCGAGGCTCAAGCGGAACATGTCGGCGTGGTCGCTCTTCATGCGCTCGGGCCTGAAGCCGAGCGACGGCGTGATGGCGGCGATGCGGCCGGCGTCGAGCTCGGGCGAGAGCACGCGCGAATTGGCAAGCGTGTAGCGCGGCGCGGCAAGCCAGCGCGTGATGCGCTCGGTGGTGGGGTTGGTCAGGGCGAAGACGAGCCAGCCCGGATTGGTGCCGGCGGTGGTGGCCTGCACCGCCATGCGGCCGATATAGCCGTCCTGACCAGGTGCGGTCTCGATTTGCAGCTTGTCGCCGCGGCCTTCATAGAGCTCGCCGAGCGACGTGACGTCGAGCTTCTCCTGCTCCGGCTTGACCACGATCGGCTCGACGGCGAAAGCCGCCCCGTGCGGCAAGGGCACGAGGCTCAAGGCCAGAGCGAGCAGGAGCACGGCGAGACACGCCAGGCGGCCGCGCAAGCCTCCTCCTCTCTTTACCCCATGGCCCACACAAGTCACCTTGCCGTCTGTCAATGGCGCCCCCGATCGGCTCCTAACGGCGTCTGTCGCTTTCAAGCAGCGCGTACAGCAGATGGTCTTGCCACACGCCGTTGATCTTCAGATAGCGGCGCGCCATCCCCTCGCGCGTGAAGCCGGTCCTCTCCAGAAGCTTGATGGAGGCGACATTGGCGGGCAGGCAGGCCGCTTCGAGCCGGTGCAGCTCGAGCGAATCGAACACGAAAGGGATAACAGCGCGGACGGCGGCGGTCATATAACCCTTTTGGGCATGCTGGGCGCCGATCCAGTAGCCGAGGGTGCAGGCCTGGGTGACCCCACGGCGCACGTTGCAGAGGGTGAGCCCGCCGACCAGCGCGCCGCTCGCGGCGGAGAAGATGAACAGCGCATAGCCCATGTCCTCGCGAAGATCGCGCAGATAATGGCGGACGCGGCGGCGGTAGGAGGAGCGGGTGAGCTCGTCTGCCGCCCAGAGCGGCTCCCAGGGCGTCAGGAAATCGCGGCTCGCGGCGCGAAGCTCGGCCCAGTCGGGGTAGTCCGACATTTGCGGCGTGCGCAGGAGCACGCGATCCGATTGGATCACCGGCCCCAGATCGCTAGAGGTGGCGGTACGCAGCAGCGCCATGGTCTCAATGCTCCTCAGGCAGCTTCGCTCGAGACATGGATGAATTTTGCCGCGAGGCTATCGAAATCTTGCAACATGAAGAATGGGCCCGACGGTGGCGAGGCTCACGGCTGAGGCAAGCAGGTTTCCTGCCATCCTTTGCACATCGGCTTCGGTCACGGCCTCGACCTTGTCGATCAGCTCACTGGGTGGTAAGCGGCCGCCCGTGAATGAGAATCTGGCGGGCAAGCTGCTCGGCGCGCGCGCCGCTGCTTTCGAGCCCGGCAAGAAGCCCCATCTTGAGCTGGGCCTTGACGCGGCCGACCTCTTCCTCGCTGAAGCCTGTCTCGGCGGCGCGGCGGAGTTCGTCGCGCACCACGGCGAGAAGCTCGGCGGCGCGCTCAGGCCCGCAAGCCGCATAGATTGCGAACATGCCGGTATCGGAAAGGCCGGAGGCGAAAGCGTTGATCGCATAACAGAGCCCGCGCCGCTCGCGCACCTCCTGGAACAGGCGCGAGGACATGCCGCCGCCGAGCGCGCCGGCACAGACTTGCGCGGCGAAATAATCGGCGTGGCGGTAGGGAGGCGCCTCGAAGGCAAGCACCAGATGGGTCTGCTCGAAAGTCTTCTCGTTGCGTGCGACGCCGCCGCGGTAAAGCGCAGGCGCGGGCAGAGGCGCCGTGCCTGAATTGAGCGAGCCCAGCAGGCGCTCGGCCTCGGCGAGCAGCCTCTCGTGATCGACGGCGCCTGCGGCAGCGAGCACCATGTTCGGAGCCTGATAATGGGTGGAGAGATAGCTCTTGAGGTGGGTGGACTTGAATCCCTTGACGCTCTCCGCGGTGCCGAGGATCGGCCGCCCAGCAGGCTGATCGGGAAAGGCCGTGGTCTGCACGAGGTCGAACACCATGTCCTCAGGCGAATCCTGCGAGGAGGCGATCTCCTGGAGGATCACGTCGCGCTCGCGGGACAGCTCGGTGCGATCGAAGCGCGGGGCAAGAATGATGTCGCTCAGGATATCGAGTGCAAGACCGAAATCCTGGCGCAGCACCCGCGCGTAATAGGCGGTCGAGTCGACGCCGGTCGCGGCGTTAAGCTCGCCGCCGACCGCCTCGATCTCCTCGGCGATGGCTTGCGCGCTGCGGCGGTCGGTGCCTTTGAAAGCCATATGCTCGAGAAAATGCGCGACGCCGTGCTCCGGCAGGTTCTCGCTGCGGCTGCCTGCGCCGACCCAGAGCCCAAGCGATACGGTCTCAACATCGGACCGCGCATGGCTCACCACAGTGAGGCCATTCCTCAGTCTGGACACGACGACACTCACGCGCCGACCCCGGTTCGAGCCTTGCTCGCGGCCTTGACACCGTCAGTCTTGGCGCGCGCATGGCTCGCGATGAATTGGGCGACGGAGGCATAGTCGTTGGCAAGCACGGTCAGGCGCTCCTCGTGGCCGAGCTTTGCCTTGAGCCGTTCGGGCTGTTCCGGCAGACGGCCGAGAGCCCGCTCGATCGCTTGCGGGAATTTCGCGGCGTGCGCCGTCGACAACACGATCATCGGCGTGTCGACGCGCTCCGCCCGCGCCGCGGCAAGCCCAACGGCGGTATGCGGATCGATCATCGCGCCGGTTTCGGCGAAGAGGCCACGAATGGTCATCTCGGTCTCGTGCTCGCCGATCGAATGCGCGGCGAAGAGTGCGCGCATCTCGGCAAGCTCCCCCTCCTCCAGATGGAAGGCGCCGTTCACGCGAAGCTCGTCCATGCGCGCCCTGACGCGGCCACCGTCACGGCCCACGAGCTCGAACAGAAGCCGCTCGAAATTGCTCGCAAGCTGAATGTCCATGCTCGGGCTGGAGGTGGCGATCACGCCCCTTGGCTCGTAAATCCCCGTCTGTAGAGCGCGGGCGAGACTGTCGTTGAGGTTCGTGGCAATAACGAGGCGCTTGACCGGCAGGCCCATTTTCCTCGCCGCGTAACCCGCGAAAATATCACCGAAATTTCCGGTAGGCACGGCGAAGGAGACGGCGCGGTGGGGGCTGCCGAGCGCCACCGCAGAAGTGAAGTAGTAGACGATCTGGGCAAGGATGCGGGCGAAGTTGATCGAGTTCACGCCGGTGAGCGAAAGCGCATCGCGCATGCTCGCGTCGTTGAACAGCGCCTTCACCAGTCCCTGGCAATCGTCGAAGGTGCCTTCGACCGCGATATTGTGCACGTTCGGCTCGTGCGCGCTCGTCATCTGCCGGCGCTGCACCTCGGTCACCCGCCCTTTCGGATGCAGGATGAAAATGTCGATCATGTCGAGGCCGCGAAAGGCTTCGATCGCCGCGGCACCAGTGTCGCCCGAGGTGGCGCCGACGATCGTGGCGCGGGCGCCGCGCCGCAAGAGCGCGCGGTTCATCAGCCGCGCCACCACCTGCATGGCGAGGTCCTTGAAGGCAAGCGTCGGTCCGTGAAACAGCTCGAGCAGCCACATCGCAGGTCCGATCTGGCGAAGCGGCGCGATGGCCGGGTGATGGAAGCCGCCATAGGCTTCGTCGAGCACGGCTTCGAGGTCATCGAGGCTTGGATCGCCCTCGAGATAAGGGCGCATGATGCGGTAGGCGGCTTGCTCATAATCGAGCCCGGCGAGCGCTCCGATCTCGGCAGGCGAAAGCCGCGGCCACGCTTCCGGCATATAGAGCCCGCCGTCGCGGGCTAGACCCGCAAGCAGTGCGCCTTCGAAGGGAAGGGCCTCCGCTTTGCCCCTGGTGCTCACATACCGCAAAACTGACCTCTAAAGGATTTCAAGCGCTTGGCCGAAGGGACGGATCACGCCGCCTTGAGCCTGCCACGCACATAAATGACATAGATGACCACAAGGCAAAGGGCGAGGAGAAACCAGGTTATCGCGTATTGCAGATGGTTGTTGGGGAGGTCGAGCCTGGTCTCCCCGCCGCGCGGCCAACCTCCCGGGACGTCGCTCTTCTCGGCCTCGAGGAAGAAGGGCGCAACCTCTTTGGCTTCATCTCCAAACATGGACTTGGTCATGGCGTTGTGATCGCGCCAGAACCAGCGGTTCTGCTCGATTTCGTTGTCGGGCACGAACAGTCCTTGAGCTTCGGGAGGCCGCGCCAAGGCGGTCACCGTCACGGCATCGCCGATCTCGCCTTGCCGCCTTGCCGCAGGATCCTTTAGCGCGTCTGGCACGAAGCCGCGGTCGACCAGCACCGCTTCGCCGTCAGGCGTCTCAAGCGGCGCAATGACGTGCCAACCAGGCGTTCCGTCCGACACGGCAAAGAGGTGGCGCTCCTTGGCGTTGTCGAACTTGCCTTCCACGCGGACGCGCAGATAACTGACATCTTCGCCCCCGAGTGCGCGTGCCACGGCCTCTTTCAGCGACACGGGCTCGGCCTTCACGCGCGCCTCGATCTGCGCGATCAGCCCCTCTTTCCACTGCAGCCGCTGCAGCTGCCACACTCCAAGCCCGATCAACACGGCGAGCGCCGCGGTCGAGAGCACTGTAAGCAGGATGAGACCGCGCGCCGGCATCGATTTGCTCACTCGGAGGCGAGCCGGCCTTCTTGCGCCTTGTGCTTGTACTGCAGCGCGATGAGTACGCCCTTGAACGATCGCAACAGCAGCAAGGGCAGCAGGATGGCAAGAGGCCCCCACAGAGCCGCGTGCAGCCAATAAGGCGGCGCGTAGACCATCTCCACATAGAGGGCAGCGCCCACGACGATAAACCCGGTCACCAGAATGACGAACACGGCTGGGCCGTCGCCGGAATCGGCGAAGCTGTAGTCGAGGCCGCAGGCATTGCAGCGAGGGGCGAGCGTGAGATAGCCGGAAAACATCTTGCCGCGTCCGCAGGCAGGGCAGCGGCCGAGGAGCCCGGCAATGATGGTCGAGGCGAGCGATGGCGCGTCGTGGGTGGTCATGGCCTGCAATTTCGCCTCTTGCTCCAGAACTCCAAACGAAAAGGGGGCGGCCGCTCGCCGCCCCCCGGTAACGATAGCGGGCCCCGCGTCAGTGGGCAGGATAATCGGCTCCAGAGCCCCACACATAGATGCAGGTGAACAGGAACAGCCACACCACGTCGACGAAGTGCCAGTACCAGGCCGCGGCCTCGAAGCCGAAATGCAGCTTCGGCGTGAACGCGCCGCGCATGGCCCTGACCAGGCATACCGTCAGGAAGATGGTGCCGACGATGACGTGGAACCCATGGAAGCCGGTCGCCATGAAGAAGGTCGAGCCATAGATGTGGTTGGCGAAGCTAAAGCCCGCATGCATGTACTCGTAGGCCTGGCAGACGGTGAACAGGATGCCGAGGATCACGGTGCAAAGGAGCCCGAGCACGAGGCCGCGACGGTCGTTCTCCAGAAGCGAGTGATGCGCCCAAGTCACCGTGGTGCCGGAGGTAAGCAGGATCAGGGTGTTGACGAAAGGCAGACCCCAGGGATTGAAGGTGTGAGCGAACCATCCAAGCCCCGCCACGTCGGTGTCGGCGCTCGGCACCGGCGGCCATTGCCCGCCAAGCACCGCAGTCCGCGCATAGGTGATGGCGTCGTCGGGATAAAGCGCTGCGTCGAAATAGGCCCAGAACCAGGCGACGAAGAACATCACCTCGGAGGCGATGAACAGGATCATGCCGTAGCGCAAGGAGATCTGCACCACCGGCGTCTCATGGCCTTGTCGCGCTTCCTTGATGACGTCGCGCCACCAGCCGAACATGGTGAAGATGACGATCAGCAAGCCCGGGAACACGTACCAGACATGGGGCGTGCCGGCCTTCTTGGAGATGAAGAACATGATGGCGCCGATCGCGAGCGTGAAGGCGCCGACGGCGCCGACGATGGGCCACGGGCTCGGATCGACGAGATGGTAGTCGTGTTGCTTGGCGTGCGCTTCGGCCATCAGTTTCTCCCGTTCGTTTCCCTTCGCTTAAGGCGCCAAGCGCCTTACCGTTCCTCTAATTACGATTTCGACCCATCGCCCTCAGGCGCTACCGCGGCCGGGGCATTGGGCTCGCCGCTGCGATAAAAGGTGTAGGACAGCGTGATCTCGGAAATGTCCTTGGTATCCTCGTCATCGACGAATTTGGGATCGACGAAAAAGGTCACCGGCATCTCGACCGTCTGCCCTGCGGCAAGGGTCTGCTGCTTAAAGCAGAAGCATTCGATCTTCGTGAAATAGCGGCCGGCGAGTTCCGGCGACACGTTGAAGATCGCCCTGCCGCTCACCGGAACCGTGCTGTTGTTGGTGGCCTTGAAGAAGGCAAGCGCGGTCTCGCCGATCTTCACGTCCAGGGTTTGCTGATCCGGAGCAAAGGTCCAGGGCAGCGAATGATCCACGTTGCCGTCGAAGCGGATGGTCACGGTGCGATCGAGCACCTCGTCGGGAGCCTTCTCGGCGCGCCGCGGCGTGCCGTCATAGGCGGTCGCTTGGCAAAACAGCCGATAAAGCGGCACGGCCGCAAAGGACAGCCCGACCATGCCGGCGACGAGGCCGGCAAGCGAGAGCGCCAAGATGGAGTGCCGGCGCTTAGGATCGGTGTCGTTGCTCATGCCGGTTCACTTGACGAGAGGATGGGCGACGTTGGCACCAAGCCTGACCATGGTGACCACGAAGAACAGGATGGCGAGCGCCGCGAGCGCCCAAGCGATGGCGAGGGACCGCATGCGTTGGCGACGTTGGCGCTCGTTTTCTTCATCGGCCATCACGAGGTCCAGAGCAGCGGAATAGAGCTCCGGCCCAAGCCGAAGCCTTGCTCCACCAGAAGCACCGCGAACAACAGGAACAGGTACAAGACGGAATAGGCGAACAGGTTCTTGGCCGCGCGCTCGGCCTCAGGTCCAACCCGCTCGCTATAGCAGGCATAGGCGAACATCACGAAGAAGGCGCCGAGGAACCCCGCAGCCACGGTATAGAGCCCTCCGCCGAGACCGACGATGGCCGGCACGCAGCCGAGCGGCGCGAGGATCAAGCTGTAGATGAGGATCTGCCTCCGCGTCTCGTCCTCGCCTTTCACCACCGGCAGCATGGGCACGCCGGCGCGCTCGTAGTCGCGCACGCGCAAGAGCGCCAGCGCCCAGAAATGCGGCGGCGTCCACATGAAGATGATGAGGAACAGCACGAAGCTTTCGAGGCTCACCGTGCCGGTGGCCGCGGCCCAGCCGATCATCGGCGGCACGGCGCCCGCGGCACCGCCGATCACGATGTTCTGCGGCGTCCAGCGCTTGAGCCACATGGTGTAGACGAAGACGTAGAAGGCGATGGTGAGCGCGAGCAACGCAGCAGCTACCCAGTTCAGCATCAGGCCGAGGCAAATCACCGAGCCGATGGCAAGCACGGTGCCGAAGGCGCGGGCCTCGTCGGGGCTGATCCTGCCTTTGGGAATCGGCCGCGCCGAGGTCCGCGCCATGCGCGCGTCGATATCGGCGTCGTACCACATGTTCAGAGCGCCGGCGGCACCGGCGCCGACGGCGATGCAGAGAAGTGCTGCGACCGCCAACACCGGGTGCATGTGGCCAGGCGCAGCCACGAGCCCGACCAAAGCGGTGAACACCACGAGGAACATCACCCGCGGCTTCATCAGCGCGAAATATTCGGCGACGTCGCCGCCCGCTGCTGGGCTGAGGACTTCGGCGCTCGTGTTCAAACCTGCTTCGGCCATGCTCTAGTCACTCAAGAACGGCGAAGGTCGCGAGCCCGTCTTGGTGCTCGCGACCGCGCCAATATCGATGCGGTTCCCCGCCTTCATCATTTGATACGCGGCAACGTCTCATAGCTGTGGAAGTTCGGCGGCGACGGCAGCGTCCACTCCAGCGTGGTGGCGCCGACGCCCCACGGATTGGCGGGGGCGCGCACTTTGCGGGCGAAGGCCTGAGCGATGCCGAACAGGAACACCAGGAAGCCGGCAAAGGCCATGTAGGAGCCTAGCGAGGAGACCATGTTCCAACCGGCAAAGGCATCGGGATAGTCGGCATAGCGGCGCGGCATGCCGGCAAGGCCGAGGAAGTGCTGCGGGAAGAAGGTCAGGTTGGCGCCGACGAACATCAGCCAGAAATGCAGCTTGGCGGTCGCCTCGCTGTACATGTAGCCGTACATCTTCGGGAACCAGTAGTACCAGGCGCCGAAGATCGAGAACACGGCGCCGAGCGACAGCACGTAGTGGAAGTGGGCGACGACGTAATAGGTGTCGTGGAAGGAGCGGTCGACGCCGGCATTGGCCAGCACCACGCCGGTCACGCCGCCGATGGTGAACAGGAAGATGAAGCCGAGCGCCCACAGCATGGGGGCGCGGAAGGAGAGCGAGCCGCCCCACATGGTGGCGATCCAGGAGAAGATCTTGATGCCGGTCGGCACCGCGATCACCATTGTGGCGAACACGAAATAGGCCTGCGTGTTCACGCTGATGCCGGCGGCATACATGTGATGCGCCCACACCACGAAGCCGATCACGCCGATGGCGACCATGGCATAGGCCATGCCGAGATAGCCGAAGATGGGCTTCTTGGAGAAGGTCGAGACGATCTGGCTGACGATGCCGAAGCCGGGCAGGATCAGGATATAGACCTCGGGGTGACCGAAGAACCAGAACAGATGCTGCCAGAGCAGCGGGTCGCCGCCATGCGCGCTATCGAAGAACGCCGTGCCGAAATTGCGATCGGTCAGCAGCATGGTGATGGCGCCGGCAAGCACCGGCAGCGACAACAGAAGCAGGAAGCCCGTCACCAGCACCGACCAGACGAACAGCGGCATCTTGTGCAGCGTCATGCCGGGCGCGCGCATGTTGAAGATGGTGGTGATGAAGTTGATGGCGCCGAGGATCGAGGAGGCGCCGGCGAGATGCAGTGCCAGGATGGCGAAGTCCATGGCCGGGCCAGGCGTGCCGCTGGTCGAGAGCGGGGCATAGATGGTCCAGCCGCCGCCGACGCCATACGAGCCGGGAGGCCCGGGCGTGAATAAGGAAATGATGAGCAGCGAGAAGGAGGCCGGGAGCAGCCAGAAGGAAATATTGTTCATGCGCGGGAAGGCCATGTCCGGCGCGCCGATCATCAGCGGCACCATCCAGTTGCCGAAACCGCCCATGGTCGAGGGCATGACCATGAAGAACACCATGATCAGGCCGTGCGCGGTGACGAACACGTTGAAGACTTCCGGGTTGCCGAACACCTGCATGCCGGGTTCCATCAACTCGGCGCGCATGCCCATGGAGAGCACGCCGCCTACCACGCCGCCGACCATGGCGAAGATGAGATACATCGTGCCGATGTCTTTGTGATTGGTCGAGAACACCCAGCGCCGCCATCCGGTGGGATGTTCGTCATGGGCTGCGGCTTCAGCGTGAACGCTTTGTGCTGCCATCTCTGTCTTCCTTGTTCTTGTCCGTTATGCGTTTGGTCGTTGCCGACCGTTCCCCGCCGCTCTCTCCAAAGAGCGGCTCCTCTATTTCTCGGCCGTAGCCACCTCGCCTGCCTCGTCGCGCGAGGCGCTCGACTTCTGCTTGGCGAGCCAATCGGCGAATTCCTCCTCGGTGACCACATGGACCGCGATCGGCATGAAGGCATGATTGCGGCCGCACAGCTCCGAGCACTGGCCGTAGAACATGCCGGTGCGCTCGGCCCTGAACCAGGTCCGCTGCAATCTGCCGGGCACCGCGTCGAGCTTGATGCCGAAGGACGGCACGGCAAAATCGTGGATCACATCGTTAGCCTTCACCTGCACGATGACGTTCTTGTTCACCGGCACCACCAGCTCGTGGTCCACGGTGAGGAGCCGCGGCTGGCCGGGCTTCAAATCGGCATCGGGCACGATGATCGAGGCGAAGGTGATGCCCTGATCCGGATATTCGTAAGTCCAATACCACTGGCTGGCGGTGGCGGTTACCGTGAGATCGGCCTTGGGGAAATCGTATTGAGCAAAAAGCAGCCGGAACGAGGGAATGGCGATCGCGACCAAAATCAAAACCGGAATCACCGTCCAAGCGATCTCGAGCGCGGTGTTGTGCGTGGTGCGCGAGGACTGAGGATGGCGCTTCTCGTTGAAGCGGGCCATGACATAGATCAACAGGCCCATGACAAAGAGCGCGATGAGCGTAATGATGATGGTCACGAAGGTGTGGAACGAGGTGATCTGTTCCATGATCGGCGTAGCGGCGTTCTGGAAGGTCATCTGCCAAGGCGACGGCTGACCTTCGCCTGCAAAAGCCGGACCTGCGCCCACGAGGATCGCGGCGCCGCTCACAAACATCAGCTTTCGATTGAGAATCGCCATTCCGTCACTCCCAGAGCCCAAACCTGTATACGTCCGCGCCCGCCGGCCTCTCAAGGGCTGACAGCGACCGGAGTGTCAACGACGTGGACGGCATTCGCAACCCCACGCCAGTTGGCGATAGGCAGGGCGGCGCGGAGAAATGTTCGCGGTGAACGGCGTCGCCCCCAGCTTTGTTGTCGCCCCGGAAAGGCCCCGCGAGGACGCGGGCCCCTTAGAGCTTTGTTCCCGTTTTCAAATCATAAAGACTATTGCTTGGCAACACTCAAGATTTGGGGCGATTGCGGCATATGCACGCTCGATACCAGTTTTTGACAAGAAGAACGCGCCCGCCGCAAGAAGCGCCGAAAATTGGCCCCAATGCTCGGCGAAGGCGTGCATAGTTCCGGCTTGACCGGTTGAGACGGCATTCCGCATAAGGTCGCCATGGACGGCACCGGGAAAGCACGCTTTGTCATCAATCGAGGGAGCACCCGTGCAAGCGCGCGCTGCCCCTATGCCGCAACCAACTGAAGCCTCCTTGTCAGACCCAAGCCGCCTATCCTCCGCGGCGCTTGCCGTAGCGCTTGTCTCTGCGCTTATCGGAGCACCGCCTGCGCGTGCGCAAGACGCAGACACGCAGGCGACCGGCGCCGGCAGCGTGGTCAAGCAAACCTACGGCGCGTGGCAGGTGAGCTGCCGCACGCCGCCGGGCGCCAAGGAGGAGAAATGCGCGCTGGTGCAGAGCGTGACCGCCGAGGACCGGCCGAATGTCGGGCTAACCGTGGTGTTCTACAAAGCCATCGGCGAGGACAAGAAGCTTTTGCGCGTCGTGGTGCCGCTCGGCGTGCTGCTCCCCACCGGGCTCGGGCTCAAGATCGACAACCAGGACATCGGCAATGCGCCCTTCCTCAAATGCAGCAAGAAGGGCTGCATCGCCGAGGTGGTGCTGCAAGACGAGGTGATCAAAAAGATGATGGGCGGAGGGACCGCCATGTTCATCATCTTCGACACGCCTGAGGCAGGCATCGGCATCCCGGTCAGCCTGCAAGGCTTCGGCGACGCGCTCGCAAATTTGAAATAGGCAAAAAAAGGGTCGACGGTAGGATGTACCGTCGACCAAGCATCCGTCGGGGGACGGACTCGCGCCTCGCCCGTGCAGGGTTGTGCGGACGAGACGGCGACTAGGCCAAGACCTAGTCATTCAGCGATTGGGTTTCAACCCGGGGCACCCGCGCTTTTGCCATAGGCGAAGATGGGGATGATGTGGTGCTTGTCGTGAATGCGCGCGTCGCGCTTGAACTCGACGAGCTTCGTGCCGTCGATACCGCAAAGCTGGGAATTGGTCGACAGCACCGGGCGGCCTGAGTTCGAGGGCCTTGCGGAACTGGTCGCACTCGGCCTCGGTCTTTGGCTCGGAGACCGTCTCGCCCTCCGGCCAGTAGAAGTCCCCGTGCCGACGCAGCGACCCCGAATAGAGGATCGCGTTCGGACGGTTGGCCTTGACCCAGTCGAGACCGGCGACGGGCGGCGGAACTTTACTGAGACCTCCGATCAGGAAGAACGAAGGCAACACGACGAACGCAGCGAGCGCCACGAGCGCAAGCGCGCGGACCGCTGGCCTTCGGAACAGCGCCAGATAGCCGGACACCGACCAGCCGACGACGAGGCTGAGCGGCAAGAAATAGCGCAAGTGCCGCACCGGCAGCAAAATGAACAGCATCAGCAGGTAAACCGCGGAAGCGATGAGGTAGGGCCGCGCCACCTTCTTGGAGGCACCGCGCCAGGCAAAGAAGACATAGGGCGCGATTACGAGGAGCCCGAGCGCGCCCCGCCGCGCGATATGCTCATCGGTGAGATGCATCGGCGCAAAGTCCTGCCCGATCGAGCCGATCAGCGCGAGGACCCGCGCGAACAGATATTGGCCGGTGATCTCAGTGCCGATCACCGACACGCCGGGCCGGCCGATCCTCCATTCGAATTGGCCGACCGTCGCGGTCCAATAGATTTGCGGGCCGCCGGTGGCAATGCATGCCGGTATCAGCCAAACCGCGATGCCAACGGCAAAGGCAAGCACGGCGGTCAAGACGTGGCTTTCCGCGAACGGGCGCTGCGTCGCGCGGAAGCACCAATAAAGGACGATCAGGAGGGTCATATGCGGACGTGCGCCGACCGACAATCCGGCGATGAGGCCGCAAGCGATGCGCTTCAAGAGAGCGCCGCGGGGCGTGGTCGTGGTTATTCCCTCGACGAGCAGGAAGGCGACCACGAACACCATGCCGAACATGTCGGTGAGCGCGAGCCCCGACTGCAGCCAGAAGAGCGGCGAGAGCGCCATGATCAGCGTGGCGCACAAGGCGACCGGCCAATCGGAGTTCCGCCGTTCCAACGAGATAGAACATCGAGGCGACGGCGGCGCCGGACAGGGCCGAAAGAAGCGTAAGGGCGCCCGCGTGATCGGCAATGACGCGATAAACGAGCTTACCCGCAGCGATATAGACGGGATAGCCGGGCGGATGCGGCCAATGTTTGGTGACGTCGAAGTCGTCGAGGCCGAAGGCGAAGTTCACCGAGTCCCAATCGTCGAGCCAATGCGAGCGCGTGAAGGCGAAGAGCGCGGCGAGGCCGGCAAAAAGGCAAGCCGCCGTCAACGCATCTCGTGCCGAAAAAGATCGGACGCGCGAAACGGTGGGAGCGGGCTCAGCCATTGGTGTCATCAGAAAGCTTGCGCGTCGAACAGGCGATCGATATCGCCATGCCAATCGCCGGCATATTCGGCGAGCAGCCGATCGGCAGGCGAACGTCCTTCGGCCGCAGTCTCGGTCAATGCCACAAGATGCTTGCGCTCGTCATCGCCGGCGCTGTCGACGATGGCGCGGCGCTTTAGCCCCCTCTCGGCGATGGCGACGGCCTCGCGCGCGACATCGAGAGCGTGGCGACCGCGAAACGGCGTCTTGAGCCCAAGGCGAGGAACCTGGTCGCGCAAGTGCCGGCGTTCGCTCACCGTCCAGTCGGCGATCAGCGCCGAGGCTTCGGCAAGCGAGGCCGGGTCATAGGTGAGTCCCACCCAGAAGGCCGGAAGCGCCATCAGCTCGGCGAACGGGCCTGCATCGGCGCCGCGCATTTCGAGGAAGCGCTTGAGCCGCACGTCGGGGAAGAGCGTGGTGAGATGGTCGGCCCAGTCGTCGAAGGTCGGACGCTCGCCGGGAAGCTCTCCGAGGCGTCCGGCGAGGAAGTCTCTGAACGAGGCTCCGGCGGTGTCGATATAGCGGCCACTGCGGTAGACGAAATACATGGGAACGTCGAGGGCGTAGTCCACGTAGCGCTCAAATCCCATGCCCGGCTCGAAGGCGAAGGGGAGATTGCCGGTACGGTCCGGGTCGGTGTCGCGCCAGACTTCGGCGCGATAGGACTGAAAGCCGTTCGGCCTGCCGTCGGTAAAGGGCGAATTGGCGAAGAGCGCGGTAGCGATCGGCTGTAGCGCCAGGCCGACGCGCATCTTCGCCACCATGTCGGTTTCGTCTGAGAAGTCGAGATTGACCTGGACCGTCGCGGTGCGGAACATCATGTCGAGACCGAGCCGCCCCTTCTTCGGCATATAGCGCTGCATGATGCCATAGCGCGCCTTGGGCATGACCGGGGTCTCGGCGAGAGTCCATTTCGGCGAAAAACCGATCCCCAGAAATCCGATGCCGAGCTCGCCGCCGATCTCTGTCGCCTCTGAGAGATGGTGGCGGAGCTCCTCGTCGGTCTCGTGCATATTGGCGAGCGGCGCGCCGGAAAGCTCAAGCTGGCCGCCTGGCTCGAGGCTGACGACGCCACCTTTGGGACAATCAGGGCGCTGCAGCGCGATGATGTTGCCGCGCTCCATCACGCCATCCCAGCAGAAGCGATGCTTCATGCCTTCGAGCAAAGCGCGGATGCCGCGGTCGCCGTCGTAAGGAACCGGCGCGTGACCCTGCCGGTAGAAGCCGAACTTCTCGTGCTCGGTGCCGATGCGCCAATCGGCCATCGGCTTGTTGCCGGCTTCGAGATAAGCCACGAGCTCGTCCCGCGACTCGATGGTCGGGCCTTGCGGCCCAGCTACGCGTGTCGACATGGGAGGACTAGCTCGATTGAACGACTTCTAGTTGGCGGGTGAACCGTGCCGCTCCTAGCACGTTTGGGCGTCGGCGAACATGGTAGGGTCACGACCGCCAGTCGCCGATCGTGGCATTGACCAGAGCGAGGGCGGCGACGGCCGCGGTATCGGCCCGCATCACGCGGGGGCCGAGCGAGATCGGCAGAACAAAGGGTTTGCCTAAGAGAAGCGCCCTCTCCTCTTCCTCGAACCCGCCTTCAGGCCCGATCAGCACGGCGAGCGGGCGCGGCGTCTTGCTTTCAAGCGCCGCAAGCGGAGAGGCTGAGGGAGCAGCTTCATCGGCGAACACGAGCAGCCGCTCATCATCCCAATGGTCGAGGACCGAGGGGAGCGTCTCAGGCTCGGCCACCTCCGGCACCCACAGGATGCCGCATTGCTCGGCGGCCTCGACGGCATTGGCAAAGAGCCGCGCTTTATTGACGCGCTCGGCCACCGTGCGGCGGGTGATGACCGGCTTGAGGAGGGCCGCTCCCATCTCGGTCGCCTTTTGCGCCATATAATCGAGTCTCGCGCGCTTCAGCGGGGCGAACAGATAATGCAGGTCAGGCGCCGAAATCTGCGGCCTCGTCTGCTCGTCAAGCGTGACGCTTGCGCGTCGTTTCGTCGCCCCGCTCAACGCCCCGCGCCACTCGCCGTCCTCGCCGTTAAAGAGGAGGATCTCGTCCCCGCTCTTGCATCGGAGCACGTTGATGAGATAGTGCGCCTGTGGGGGCTCAAGCTCGATCGTGACGCCGGGGCCAAGTCGGGACTTGACGAAGAGCCGCTGAGGCTTGGAGGGCATTCTGCTGGAAACCTCATCCAGTTCAGGGCAAAAGGAAAACAGGATCGCAGACATGCCACGTCCTGTTGCCCAAGGCAAAGCGAGCAGGGTGGCCGACGCCGGTGCGACGAATCTCGTCGACCGCTTGGCGCCGGCAGCGCTTCTCCCCTATTTGCGGCTCGCCCGCGTCGACCGGCCGACAGGCTTCTGGCTGCTTGCCATCCCCTGCTTCTGGTCGGTGGCGCTCGCCTCGCGCAGCATCGGCGCCGATTACCCTGACGCTTGGCTGCTCGTGCTGTTCGCCATCGGCGCCGTGGTGATGCGCGCCGCCGGCTGCACCTATAACGACATCGTCGACAAGGATATCGACGCGAAGGTCGCCCGCACGCAAGGACGTCCGCTGCCGAGCGGCGAGGTAAGCGAGAAATCCGCCACCATCTTCATGCTGGTGCTGTGCATGATCGGACTTGCGGTGCTGCTCTCCTTCAACGCCGCGACCGTTTGGCTCGGGCTCGCCGTCGTTCCCCTCGTTGCGCTCTATCCTCTGGTCAAGCGCTACAGCTATTGGCCGCAGGCGGTGCTGGGGCTTGCCTTCAACTGGGGCGCCCTGCTCGGCTATTCCGCCGTGCTCGGCCGCCTCGAATTGCCTGCGGTCGTCCTCTATGCCGGAGCCATCGCCTGGACCATCGGCTACGACACCATCTATGCCCATCAGGACCGCGACGACGATGAGCTGCTCGGGCTCAAATCGACCGCGCTCAAATTCGGGCGGGCAACCAAGGCCTGGCTTTCCGCCTTCTATGCGCTTGCTTGGCTCGGGATCACTGCGGCGGGGCTGCTCGCCGGCGCCGAGATCGTGTTCCTGCTTGGCATGGCGGCTGCGGGTGCCCATCTCTTCTGGCAAGTGGCCACGCTCGAAATCGACGATCCGGACAATTGCCTGCAGCGCTTCAGGTCGAACCGCGATTTCGGGTTGATCGTATTTGCCGCCATCGTGCTCGATCTGGTGCTCGCTTCCCGGTTCTAGGAGCGGGAAATGAACCGGGCCCCAGGGATGCACGCCCTGAGGCCCGATGACGCCTTGCTGTTAGCTTCCTTGAGGCTGCTTTGGGAGAGCCTTTATTGCCACGATCCTGCCATAGAACTTATCCGAACCGCTTAATAGACGTCGTTAATGTCCGGTATCCGGCACTTCCTGCCGACATGGTTTAAAGAGTGTTTTCGAGACGAAAATGACCGCGCTCTCAACAGCTAGTGCCGCTCCTCCTCACACCCTCGAGGAGGACTTCCGCCTGCTCAAGACCGCGGTCGAGGACGCAGGCAAGCTCGCGCACAGCTATTTCCGGCAGGACCTCAAGGTAAAGAGGAAGCACGACGGCACCGAGGTGAGCGAGGCAGATTTCGCCGTCGACGATCTTCTCAAGAGCGTGCTCCTCGGCGGCAGGCCGAATTACGGCTGGCTCTCGGAGGAAACCGAGGACGACCCCGACCGGCTCGAGCACCGCTTCGTGTGGATGGTCGATCCGATCGACGGCACCAACGCCTTTCTCCGCCACGTGCCCGAGTGGACCATCTCGGCGGCGCTGGTGCAGGAAGGCAAGCCTGTGCTCGGCGCGGTGTTCAATCCCGCCACGGGCGAGTTCTTCCATGCCATTCGCGACGGCGGCGCCTTCCTCAACGACGTCCCCATCCACGTGAGCACGAGAAGCGATCTCGAAGGCGCCCTGTTCATCGCGAGTGGCGGCCTGTTCAAGAAGCGCATCTGGAAGGAGCCCTGGCCTGGCGTCGAGTCGCGCTGGGTCAATTCCGTCGCCTACCGGCTCGCGCTCGTCGCCGCAGGCCGCGCCGACGCCACCGTGTCGCTCTCCGCCAAGTGCGATTGGGATCTCGCTGCAGGTGTGCTGGTGGTCGAGGAGGCAGGCGGGATCGTGACCGATCATCACGGCCACGCCTTCCGCTTCAATCTGCCCAATCCCCGCTTCCCGAGCCTCGTCGCCGCCCCGCCATTGCTCCACGCCAAGCTCATCGAACGCACGAGCCGCGTAGACCTGTGAGCAGCTTTTCGGCAAAGTCGGCGTTGGATCAAAAACTTCGGGACACATCATGGCGGCAAAGCAGGGGACCAAGGCTGGCACGCGGCAGCTCCTCCATCTCGTCTTCGGCGGCGAGCTTACCAATCTCGACAAAATCGAGTTTTCCGACCTGAAGATGCTCGACATCGTCGGCATCTACCCGAATTACGCGGACGCCTATGCCGCCTGGCGCGACGCGGCGCACCGCAGCGTAGATGACGCGCATATGCGCTATTTCATCGTGCATCTGCACCGGCTGCTCGACCCCGAGGCGGAGGGTGGAACGCTCTCATAGGCCTGCTTAGGTGACATGCGCGCGAGATCTCTTTCATCCCTCCCCTTGATGGGGAGGGTGGCGAGCCCGGCTTCTAGCCGGGATCGCCGGGTGGGGTGATGCGGTTATAGTTTGCACTATCAGTGCTGCTTGATCGCGAAGGCCCCCACCCCGACGCCGCCAAAAGGCGTCGTCGGGCCTCCCCACAAGGGGGAGGTATGAAAAGCACGTTGAACCTTGGTTCTACAGGCCAGGAAGAGCGGAGGTTTTTCGCCTTAAACGGAGCTTGCCGGCCATGCTAGAAAGGCTGCGCCGGGAGCGTGGCCTGCAAAGCCCAAACCGGCGGAATCGGGGAAGCGCTTGAAAGATCAACTGTTCAGCGACGCGAGGATGGTCACGCGGAGCGCTGACGAGCTCCAGACCCACCATTACACCACGGGCGAGATCGTCATGCGCATCTGGCGGGAGCATTTGCGCCCGCGCATCGGCCTGTTGCTGCTCGCCTCCGCCGCCATGCTGCTCACCGCGGCGACCACCGGCGCCATCCCGTTCATCATCCAGAAGACCGCCGACGACGTGTTCGTGGCGAAGAACCAGCAGATGATCTACTGGGTCACCGCGGCGATCGTGGTCGTGACCATCGTCAAGGCGATCTCCGAATATGTCGCCGACGTCACCGTCGCCTATCTCGGCCACCGCTTCATCGCCGACCTTCGCATCGAGATGTTCGCCAAGCTTGCCAGCGCCGATCTTTCCTTCATCCAGACGGTGCATTCCGGGCGGCTGCTCTCAGGCTTCCTCAACGACGCCAATCTCATCAGGCAGACGGCGAGCCGCTCCATCGTCACGCTCGGCGAGAACTATCTCAAGGTGATCATCCTCGTCGCCACCATGTTCTACATGGATGCGCGTTTTGCCTTCATGATCCTGTTGTTCATGCCGTTCGCCTGGTTTCTGCTCGGGCGCCAGCGCCGCAAGATGCGGAAGTCGACCACGAAGTCGCTGCAGGAGACCGGCGATCTCTCGGCGCTGATCACCCAGACCTTGCGCGGCATGCGCGTGGTACGCGCCTATCGCCAGGAGCCCAAGGAAGAAGCCCGCGCCGCATACACCATCAACCGTGCGCTCGAATTCACCATGCGCGGCACCCGCGCCCGCGCGCTGTCGAGTCCGTCGGTCGAGCTGCTGACCGGACTTGGCTTTGCCCTCGCCATCTATTTCGCCGGCACCAAGGGCGTGCGCGGCGATCTCACGCTCGGCCAGTTCATGGGCTTCATGACCTCGGCGCTCCTGATCTACGGCCCGCTGAAAAGCGCGGCGACCTTGCAGACGAGTTTGCAGGAAGGCGTGGCGGCGGCGAGCCGCGTGTTCAGTATCGTCGACCGCGAGACGCAGCTGGTCGAAGCAGCCGACGCAAAGCCGCTCGTCCTGAAGCGCGGACAGATCGAGTTCGACAATATCTCCTTCGCCTATGAGGCGAACAACCCGGTGCTGAAAGGCGTAAGCCTGACCGTTCCCTCCGGCCGCACCGTGGCGCTGGTCGGACCCTCAGGCTCGGGCAAGAGCACGCTGGTCAACCTCTGTCTGCGCTTCTTCGATCCTGAGAAGGGCAAGGTGGTCATCGACGGGCAGGCCATTAAGCAGGTCACCGTCGCCAGCTTGCGCGACGCCATCGGCCTCGTCACCCAGGACCCGGTGCTGTTCGACGACACCATCCGCGCCAACATCGCCTACGGCACCAAGCCTGAGGACGAGGCGCAAGTCATCGCCGCCGCCAAGGCCGCCGCGGCGCACGATTTCATCATGGGGCTGCCTAAGGGCTACGACACGCGCGTTGGCGAAGCAGGCTCCTCGCTGTCCGGCGGCGAGCGCCAGCGCATCGCCATTGCCCGCGCCATCTACAAGGATGCGCCGATCTTGCTGCTCGATGAGCCGACGAGCTCGCTCGACAGCGAGGCAGAAGCAAAAGTGCAGACCGCGCTCGAAGGATTGATGCGCGGGCGCACCGTGCTGATGATCGCCCACCGCCTGTCCACGGTGAAGAAGGCCGATCTCATCTGCGTGCTCGATCAGGGACGCATCGTCGAGGTCGGGCGTCACGAAGAGTTGGTCGCCAAAGGCGGCCTCTATACGCGTCTGCACGGAACCCAGTTCGGCATCTTGGGCGGCCACGCGCCGGAAAGCGAGAACGGCAAGGCCGGTGACGGCCGCGCCGAAGACGGCGGTCTCGAAGGCGCGAGCGTGGATGACGCCGACGACGAAGACGCCGTCGCCGTGGTCGGAAGCTAGGCAAGCGCATCTTTCATGGCAAAGCGGTTGTTGTCATCAGGGCCCGTGGTCGCTTTCGGCAGCGCGCTCGCGGCGGCCTATATCCGCCTCGTCTACAATACGAGCGAAGTCCTGCGCGACCCTCCCGACACCGACGCCAAGCTCTTCTCCGAGCATCCGCAAATCTTCGCCATGTGGCATGGGCAGTTCGGCATGCTGCCAAAGATCAAGCCGGACCGGCCGGCGGACGTCGCAGCCATGGTGGCGAGGCACGGCGACGCCGAGCTGATCGGGGCGGTGCTCCAGCGCTTCGGCATGTGGCTGATCAGGGGCGCAGGCGCCGGCCGAAGGCGGCGCGACCGCGGCGGTGCTGTCGCCTTCCGCGGGGCGCTCGCGGCACTTCAGAACGGCACCACCGTCGCCATGACCGCAGACTTTGCCCCTGGGCCGGCGCGCAGAGCAGGCGACGGCATCGTCATGCTGGCGAAGCTTTCAGGCCGGCCGATCGTGCCTTGCGCCATGGCCACGAGCAGGTTCATCGCGCTCAAAAGTTGGAGCGCGTTCACCATCAACCTACCCTTCTCCAAGCTTGGCATCGTGGTCGGCGATCCGGTAAGGGTGCCGGAGGACGCCGATTCCGCAACGCTCGAGGCCGCCCGTATCGCGGTCGAGCGCGGCCTCAATCAAGCGACCGCACGCGCCTACGACCTTGCCGGGGCCATCGATCCCTTGTCACCTCAAGCTCAACTCAAGAACACCAAGCCGGCCTTCGCCATCCGTGCCTATCGCGCGCTGACCCGCTATACCGCGCCGCTTGCGGCCCCGCTCATGCTCGCCTGGCGCACCCGCATCGGCAAGGAGGAGCCGGGCCGCCGCCCTGAGCGCTACGGCGAGGCGAGCGTGGCCAGGCCTGCCGGATTTCTCGCCTGGTTCCATGCCGCGAGCGTGGGGGAGACCAATGCGGTGCTGCCGGTGATCGAGGCGATTGCCTCGGATCATCCCGAGATCAACGTGCTGCTCACCACCGGCACCGTCACCTCGGCGAAGCTCGCCCGCGCCAGGCTGCCGAAGGGCGCCGTGCATCAATATGTGCCGCTCGACAATCAGGACTACGTGCGGCGCTTCCTCGCGCATTGGCGGCCTGACCTCGCCGTGTTCGTCGAGTTCGGAGATCTGGCCGAACCTCGTGCTCGAGACGAGTGCGCTCCACATTCCGCTCGTGCTGGTCAACGGCCGTATGTCGTTCCGCTCCTTCCGCCGCTGGCGCGACCGGCCTGGCTTGAGCGGCCCGTTATTCTCAGCCTTCAACCTGGTGCTCGCCCAGAACCAGAGCATGGCCCAGCGCTTCACCGCTCTCGGCACGCCGCGCGCCGTGCCGGTCGGCAATCTCAAGGCCGACGCGCCGCCGCCTCCGGTCGACCTTGCAGGACACAAGAAGCTTGCCACGGCACTTGCCGGGCGCACGGTGTGGCTCGCGGCAAGCACCCATCCAGGTGAGGACGACATCGCCGCGGTCGCGCATCTCGCCATGAAGAAGGCCCGCGCGGACCTGCTCACCGTGATCGTGCCGCGTCATCCTGAGCGGGGCCCGTTCATTGCGCGGCTGCTGGCCGGCGCCAACCTCAATGTGGCGCTCCGCTCGGAAGGGAAGCTGCCAGAGGCAGGCACCGACATCTATATCGCCGACACGATCGGCGAGCTTGGGCTCTTCTATAACCTCGTGCCGGTGGCGCTGATCGGCGGCTCGCTCGTGCCGCATGGCGGGCAGAACCCGGTCGAGGCGATCAAGCTCGGGGCCGCGGTCATGACCGGCCCGCATTGGCGGAATTTCGCCGACGCCTATGACGAGCTGTTGCGCGCCGGCGGCGCGGTGCAGGTGAGCGATGCGCAAAGCCTCGCCACCACTGCGCTGCTTCTGCTTGAGAATGCGCAAGCCCGCGGGCGGATCATGAGCCGCGCCGAGGGCGCCATTGCGCGCATGGGCGGGGCGCTGCCGCGCACCATCAGCGAGCTCGAGCAATTCCTGCCGCCAAAGGCGACCCTGCAACATGCCTCTTAGGGCGCCATTCTGGTGGTATCGAAGAGCCGGCGTGCTCGCTTCCGCGCTTTCGCCGCTCGGCGCCCTCTATGGGCGCATGGCCGAGCGCAAGGCAGCAGAGGTCAAGCCCTACCGCTCGCGTCTTCCGGTGATCTGCATCGGCAATTTTACCGTTGGCGGCGGCGGCAAGACGCCGACGGCAATCGCCGTCGCGGAAGTGCTGAAGGAAGCTGGCGAGCGGCCCTGCTTCCTCACCCGCGGCTATGGCGGCAAGACGCAAGGCCCGGTGCTCGCGACCAAGGGCCAGAGTGCTGCCGAGATCGGCGACGAGACGCTGCTGTTGCTCGCGCATGCGCCGACCGTGGTGTCGGCGGACCGCGCGGCAGGCGCCAAACTGATCGAAGGCACCGACGCCACGGTCATCGTCATGGATGACGGGTTCCAGAACCCGCAGCTCGTCAAGGATTTCAGCCTGATCGTGGTCGACTCGAATGTCGGCCTCGGCAATGGGCTGGTGCTGCCGGCAGGACCGTTGCGCGCGCCGCTCGACAAGCAAATGCCGCGCGCCGACGCGCTTTTGCTGATCGGCGACGGCGGCAGGGCTGCCCCGCTCGCCAAGAGCTTCGAGGCTGCCAACAAGCCGGTGCTGAAGGCGCGCATGGCGCCACGCGGCGATGCGCGCTGGCTCGGCGTGCTGCCGGTCATCGGCTTTGCCGGCATCGCCAACCCGAAGAAATTCTACGCCACGCTGTCGCAGAACGGGGCGCGGCTCACCGGCACGCGCTCCTTCGCCGACCATCACCCCTACACCGAGCGCCAGGCCGAGCGGCTGCTCAGATGGGCGCGGGAGTGGAACGCCATGCTGGTCACCACCGAGAAGGACTGGGTGCGGCTGCCTGAGGACGACGGCACGGCGCTTTAGCGAGCTCAGGTTCCGCTCGCGCCCGCTCCTCATCGCCATCGAGTTCGGCGAGGGCAACAGGCTGAAGCGGCTTCTGGTCGAAACCATCGAGAAGCGCCGTACTACGTAACGAAAGGCGCGAAGCGCCTTCACCTCTCCCCTGTGGGGAGAGGTCGCGTCGAAGCTCTTGGCTTCGACGCGGGTGAGGGGTTTTCCGGACTCAGTTTTGTTGCGCTTGCTCCCCCTCACCCTACCCTCTCCCCACAGGGGAGAGGGGGAGCGAACCGGCAGCGCTCGTGATCTTAAGCGGCAGGTGTGGGGTGGGTCTCGCGGTAGCGCCTCAGCGAAGCGGCGGCGTCGGCATAGGCCTCCTGCAGCTCGACGCTCCAATAGCGCAGCTCATCGAGCGGGATGGTGCGGCCGGTGACGGCGCAGCGCACGAAGTCGCCAGGCGTCAGCACCTGCACCTCGCCGTCGAGATATTTGAGCTTGGCTTCGCCCTTGAAGCCAATGTTGCGTTCGAAACGGTTCATCAAGGCAGTGTCACTCGCCTCATGTCGAATTGCGTTCGATCACCATAACCGGGCCACGCGGCGGTGGCCAGCCCGCTTACAGCAATGTGCCCTGCTTTTCGTCGCGCGCGCGTGCACGCTTCGGACTTGCTGTTGCCTTGCGGTCGCCGCCATCGGCCTGAGCAGGGACATGGCCATCGGCGAACTCGATGTCCAGACGCTCGCCGCGATGAACATCGGCGGCGCGGCGCAGCATGCGGCCTTCGGCGTCGCGGGTGATGGTAAAGCCGCGGGCGAGCACATTGTGATAGCCGAGCGAGTTGAGGAGCTCGGTGCGGGCATCGAGGCGCTGGCGCGACCGCGCCACAAGGGAGCTGAGCGCGCGCCTGCCAGACCGCTCAAGGCGCCCAAGCCGATCGCGCCCTCCCCGCGCTGCGTTGCGCACGAGATGCGGCCTGAGCCGCGTGGCCGAGCGCGCCAAGGCGACACGATGGGCATGCGCGTTGGCGCGGAGCGCGCGGGCGAGCCTGGCACTCACGCCGTCGAAGCGCTGACGCGGCAGCGCCAGAATCTCGCCACGCCGCGGCAGGCCGCGGGCGAGTGCCACGAGCAGATCGCGTTGCGATTCCACGAGGTGCCTCAGTCTGGTCACCACGCGCAGGCCGAAGCTCGTCACCTGGATATGCAGATCGGCGCGCACAGGCACGGCGCGCTCGGCCGCAGCGGTCGGGGTCGGCGCGCGGAAATCGGCGACGAGGTCGATGATGGTCCAGTCGGTCTCGTGTCCCACCGCCGAGATCAGCGGGATGGTGCTCGCCGCCACGGCGCGGGCGACGATCTCCTCGTTGAAGCCCCACAGATCCTCGAGGCTGCCTCCGCCGCGCGCGACGATGATCAGGTCTGGCCGCGGCACCGACGCCCCCACGATCAGCCCGTTGAAGCCGTGGATGGCGGCAGCGACCTCGATGGCGCAGGTCTCGCCTTGCACCCTCACCGGCCAGACCAGAACGTGGCAGGGGAAGCGGTCGGCGAGACGATGCAGAATGTCGCGGATCACGGCTCCGGTCGGCGACGTGACCACGCCGACGATGCGCGGCAGATAACGGAAGCGGCAGCTTGCGGCCTGCATCGAACAAGCCTTCGGCGGCGAGAGCGCGCTTTCTCTGCTCGAGCAGCGCCATGAGAGCGCCGATCCCTGCAGGCTCGAGGTCGTCGATGACGATCTGGTATTTCGACTTGTCGGGATAGGTAGTGACCCGCCCCTTGACCACGACTTCGAGCCCCTGCTCCGGCTTGAACTTGAGCCGCTGGAAGGTGCTCCGCCAGATCACCGCCTCGATGCAGGCCTTCTCGTCCTTGAGAGTGAAATAGCAATGGCCAGAGCTGTGCTGCCCCCTGAAGCCGGAGATCTCGCCGCGGAGCTTCACCAGCCCGTAGGCGTCCTCCACGGTGCGCTTGAGCGCGAAGGCAAGCTCAGAGACGCTATATTCGACGAGATTGGTCGACGGTTTTGTGTCGGCTTCGGCCATTCTAGATCAGCGGTTCCATTTTGCTTCCGCCGCCCACGTGCTAGGGAGGCAGGCTGAATAGACCGGAGCTTTACCGCATTGAACGTGCTGTTGATAGGTGGAGGAGGCCGCGAGCACGCGCTTGCCTGGAAGCTCAAGCAAAGCCCGCTCCTTGATACGCTCTATTGCGCCCCTGGCAATGCCGGGATCGCGGGAATCGCCGATTGCGTGGCCCTCGATATTGGCGACCACGACGCGGTCGCGCGCTTCTGCAAGGAGAGAGAGATCGGCCTGGTCATCATCGGCCCCGAGGCGCCGCTGGTCGCAGGCCTTACCGACGATCTCGAAGCTCAAGGCATCGCAGTGTTCGGGCCGTCGCAGAAGGCGGCGAGGCTCGAAGGCTCGAAGGGCTTCACCAAGGATCTCTGCGCGCGGGCCGGCATCCCGACTGCTTCCTATGCTCGCTTTGCCGACGCGGCGTCAGCCAAGATTTATCTGGCGCGGCAGAAATTGCCCATCGTGATCAAGGCCGACGGGCTTGCCGCAGGCAAAGGCGTGACCATCGCCGAGACGAAGGAGGACGCGGAGGCCGCGATCGACGCCTGCTTCGGCGGTGCGTTCGGGGAGGCCGGCGCCGAGCTGGTGATCGAGGAATTCCTTGCACGGCGAGGAAGCGAGCTTCTTCGCTCTGGTCGACGGCAAGACGGCGCTACCGCTCGCCACGGCGCAGGACCACAAGCGGGCCTACGACGGCGACCAGGGACCGAACACCGGAGGCATGGGCGCCTATTCTCCGGCGCCGATCATGACGCCCGCGCTTTGCCGCCGCGTCATGATCGAGATCATCGAGCCGACGGTGCGGGCGATGGCGGAAGCCGGCACGCCGTTCAAGGGCGTGCTCTATGCCGGGCTGATGATCGAGGACGGGGCGCCGAAGCTGATCGAATACAATGTCCGCTTCGGCGATCCCGAATGCCAGGCGCTGATGCTGCGGCTCAAGTCCGATCTGTTGCCGGCGCTGCTCGCCACCGCGGAGGGGCGGCTTGCCGGCGTCGCGCTTGAATGGTCCGACGATCCTGCGCTCTGCGTGGTCATGGCGGCCAAGGGCTATCCAGGCGCCTACGCCAAAGGCTCGGAGATCAAGGGCCTCGATGAGGCGGCGCGCGATCCTGGCGTGCAGATCTTCCATGCCGGCACCAGGCGCGAGGCAGCACGCATCCTCGCCGATGGCGGCCGCGTGCTCGGCGTCACCGCAAAAGGCCGCGACATTGCGCGAGGCGCAGGCGCGCGCCTACGCGGCGGTCGACAAGATCGACTGGCCGGAGGGCTTCTGCCGCCGCGACATCGGCTGGCGCGCGGTCGAGCGCGAAGCGGATTCGACCGAACCCGCTGGCTCCGCGGTCCCCCTCTCCCCAGTGGGGAGAGGGTCGGGGTGAGGGGGTTCCGAGGCAAAAAGCCCCCTCACCCGCGTCGAAGCGAAGCGCTTCGACGCGACCTCTCCCCGCAGGGGAGAGGATGGGCGCGGTTGCGCCCCTGCAGTAACTCATTGCGGCGGGGGGCCCCCGCGCATACCTTTGATCCCGGACCTGAAAGCAGATCGGAGACCCTGATGGCGCATGGCTCAAGAAAAACCGCAGCCCTTCTTTCCGGCGCTGCCGCAATCGCGCTTGGCCTCGGCATCGCGCCTGCGAGCGCCGCGCCACTCTCCGCAGCGAAACTCGCAAGCCCGGCGCCCCTCGTCGAGCCAGCCCAGATCTTCAAGCGCGGCAGGCCGCCGATCTATCCCTATTACTACGCGCCGCGGCGCTATCCCGGCGGCTGGAGCTTCTATCTCGGTCCTGTGCCTTACGCCAAAGGCGACTACGAGACGCAAGCGTTGCAGCGGGTCTATCCGCAGATGAACTACCCGCCAAGCATGCGCTATTGGACGCCGCAATCGGGGTTCTGAGCTCCTTCTCACATGCTCCGCCTCTACGCCCGCGTGCTCGGCCTGCTCGGCCCGCACCGATCCTGATCCTCGACGCGGCGACAAGCGCGCTCGATGCCGCCACCGAGGCCAAGGTGACCGCCCCGCTTGCCGAGGTGATGAAGGGCCGCATCGTGGAGCTGGTGGCGAAGGGCGGCGTGCTCGCCAAATTGGCGGAGGCCCAATTCCTCGCACCTGCAGCGGCTGAGTAGGGTGGGTTCACCTTGCCATCCGACGGCTTAAGGCCAGCGGCTCACCTCTGGCCAGCACGAGGTGAAAATTGGCGCCGCGCGGAATGTTGTCGGTGGCCCACAACCGGCCACCATGCGATTCGACGATGGAGCGGCAGATCGACAATCCCATGCCGGTGCCGTTGGACTTGGTGGTGAAGAACGTATTGAAAATCTGGTCGGCCTGCTGCTGCGGCAGCCCCACGCCGGTATCGCTCACGCAAACCGCCAGTTGATCGTCCTCGGCGCAGCGTGACTTGATGGCGAGCTCGCGGGTTCCGTCAGCCTCCTTCATGGCGTCGATACTGTTGGTGATCAGGTTCATCATGACCTGCTGCAACTGCACGCGGTCGCCGACGACATAAGGAAGATCCCGCGCGAGCTCAGTCCGCACGGAGATGGAAAACCTGGTCACCTCGCCGTGCAGCAGGATGATCATCTCGCGGATGACCTCGTTGACGTCGACCAACTCCCGCTGCGGCGTGCCCTTCTTGAACAACAGACGAATGCGCTCGGTGATCTCTTTTGCAATCGTCCCGTCTTTCACGATCATCCGTGCAGCCGCACGTGCCTCGTCGAGATTAGGGGGGTCGCGATCGAGCCAGCGGAGACAGGCATCGGCGTGGGTGACGGCGGCGGCGATCGGTTGGATCACTTCATGAGCCAAGGCTGCCGTCAGCTCTCCCATGGTGGTCAACCGGTTGACATGGGCTAAATCAGCCCGCGCTTGACGCAGCGCTTCCTCGGCGCGCGTCTGCTCGGACAGAGAGGCGAGCAGCACGGCTGCCAGGATCACGAAGGTGATGCCGGCGATGGCCAGCGCAAGATTGGTCTGATCGAGGCTCGCGGCTTCGCCGGCCTCGCTATGGGCCTGAAAGATGGCCGCCCGCATCCCGGTGTAATGCATGCCTGAAATGGCGATGCCCATGACAATGGCGGCAACGAATTTCTGCGCGGGATTGGTGTTGCGGAACGCGAGCCACAGCGCCGCGGTTGCCGCACCGATGGCGATGACCACGGAGAGCGCAACGTAGAGCGGGTCGTAGCTGAGCTCGAAATTCCCGCGCATGGCCGCCATGCCGGTGTAATGCATGGCGATGATGCCCAGACCCATGAGAGTGCCGCTCAAGGTGAGGCGGAGCGGAGAGGTGCTGTGGCGGCTGATGACATAGAAGCCGGCCAAGGTTGCGATGATGGCGACCGCGAGCGACAGGGCCGTCACGCCGATGTCGTAGGACATCTTCATCGGCATGGTGAAGGCCAGCATCCCGATGAAGTGCATCGACCATATTCCGCCGCCCAAGGTGATGGCCGCAGCGGCGAGCCAGATGCGCCGCGCGGTTCCGCGAGCGCTGCCTATCCGGCCGGCAAGATCGAGTGCCGTGTAAGAGGCAAAGCAGGCGACCAGAACGGACAGAGCAACGAGATAAGGATTATATGTCCCGGTAATAACCAATAGTCGTCCCCAACTCGGCTCAGAGAGAAATGGGCGACGTGTCTGCTAGCTCCGAAAGTGTACTTCAATACTATCCCGCGGGCTATCGGCTCGACTTGAATATTGGCTGCTTACGGCTGGAACCTCGGGACTTGGCAGCAATCGACTTTAGAACGTTCTTGGCGGGAGACACGCTCCGCTATCTCGCGGGGGCGACGCGTCATTTTCTAGCGGCGGGCGGCGAAGAAGCGCTTCAGGAGTTCGGCCGCTTTGGCCTCGCCGATGCCGCCATAAACTTCAGGTGCGTGGTGGCAGGTCGGTTGCGTAAAGAAGCGCGGGCCGTGCTCGACCGCGCCGCCTTTCGGGTCGGCTGCGCCGAAATAAAGCCTGCGGATGCGGGCGAAGGAGATGGCGGCGGCGCACATGGCGCAAGGCTCGAGCGTCACGTAGAGATCGCAATCGATAAGCCGCTCGCTGCCGAGCTTAGCGCAGGCCTCTCTGATGGCGAGCAACTCGGCGTGTGCGGTAGGGTCGCGGAGCTGCAAGCGTGCGATTGCCTGCGCGTGCCAGAACCTCGCCCGCGGCGCTCAGCACCACGGCGCCGATGGGCACTTCGCCCGAAAGGCCGGCAACCTCTGCCTCGGCGAGAGCGAGATCCATGGGCCGCTTGCCTGCGCCGGTCACATCTGCAAGCCTTTCTTCCATGGGCGGGAAAGTGGGCGCGAAGCGAAGGCCTGGTCAAGGGGGCAAGCCCGCGCCGGTAAAGGCGGCGGAGCCCATGCGCATCGCCAAGGCCATGGCCCATGCCGGGCTTTGCTCACGGCGCGACGCCGAGAAGTGGATCGAGCAGGGCCGCGTCGCGGTCAACGGCACGGTGCTCGCCACGCCTGCCTATGTGGTCAAGCCTGGCGATAGGTCACTGTCGACGGCAAGCCTCTGCCGGAGACGGAAGCGCCAAGGTTGTGGCGCTATCACAAGCCTAAGGGGCTCGTGACCAGCCACAAGGACCCGCAAGGGCGGAAGACGGTGTTCGAGGCGCTGCCTGCCGATCTGCCGCGCGTGGTCTCGGTGGGGCGGCTCGACCTCAACACCGAAGGGCTTCTGCTGCTCACCACCGACGGCGAGCTTGCCAGGCACTTGGAGCTGCCGAGCACCGGTTGGCTGCGCCGCTATCGCGTGCGGGCGCACGGCAAGGTGACGCAAGCAGACCTCGATCGCCTAGCCAAGGGTATGACCATCGAGAGCGTGCATTACGGGCCGGTGGAAGCGAGGATCGATCGCGAGCAAGGCGGTAATGTTTGGCTGACCTTGGGCTTGCGCGAAGGCAAGAACCGAGAGGTGAAGCGGCTTCTCGAAGCGCTCGGCCTCACCGTCAACCGTTTGATCCGCGTCTCCTTCGGGCCGTTCGCGCTCGGCGAACTGGCGCCAGGCAAGGTGGAAGAGGTGAAGCAACGCGTGCTCAAGGACCAGTTGGGCGCGACCCTCTCTGCCGAATTGGGATTGGATACGCGGCCGGCGTCGCGCGGGCAGCGAAAGTCCTAAAGAGCACTCATGCGGATCGTAGCCGGCAAGTTCAGATCCAGCGCATCGAGGCGCCGAAGGGGCTTGCCACGCGGCCGACGTCGGACCGCGTGCGCCAGGCGCTGTTCAACGTGCTCGAGCACGGCGCGCCGCAATTCGATTTCACCGGCGCCCGCGTGCTCGACCTGTTCGCAGGCTCTGGCGCGCTCGGGCTCGAGGCGATGTCGCGCGGCGCGCGCTTCTGCCTGTTCGTGGAGGAGAGCGCGGACGCGCGCGCTTCCATCCGCCGCAATGTCGAGGCTCTGTCGCTCACCGGCGTCGACCAAGATCTGGCGGCGTGACGCAACCAGGCTCGGCGAGGCAGGCACCATGCAGCCCTTCGACCTTATTTTTCTCGACCCGCCTTACGGCAAAGGTCTCGGGCTAAGAGCGCTTCAATCCGCCGCTGCCGGAGGTTGGATCAGGGACGGCGCCATCGCGGTTTTGGAGGAGCGAGCCGACGCGGAAGTCGAGCTTCCCGAGGCGTTTCAAGAGCTCGACGCACGTATTTACGGAGAGACTAAAATTGTCGTGATGCGCGTGTTTCCAGCACTCGGTCCAGGTCGGCGCGGTGGCCCGAAGGAGGCGGATGTGCTTGAATGACAAATTGTTCCGGGGACTGAGGGTGCCATGAAGCTGTTCAAAGTCCTGGGCTTTGCCTCTCTCCTCGCCGCGACGACCGCCTTCGTCGCGCCGGCCCATGCCTTCACCTCAAGCGGCTGGGAAGGGCAAGCAAATCACGACGCAGACGGCACCTTCCGCGACTGCACCATGACCGCGGACTATGCCAACGGCATCACGCTCGCCTTCATCATCAGCCGCGACTTCGGCTGGGGGCTGGTGCTCGCCAACGACAAATGGAACCTGCAGGTGGGCAGCGAGGAGGTCGTGACGCTCGCGGTCGACAAGCTCTCCCCGCTTCACGGCATCGCCAAGGTGGTCGATGTGCACGGCATTCTGGTGCCGCTCGAAAACGCCGATCCGGTGGTGGAAGCCATGCGCCACGGCCACACGCTCGGCGTCATCACGCCTTCCGGCGAGGTGAGTTTCAAGCTTTCCGGCACGCGCGACGCGATCGCGGCCCTGGCCAATTGCGTGAGCGAGAACCTGGCGGCGGAGAAGGCAGGCCGGATCGAGGCCGAGGCCCCTAAGGACAGCGAAGACAACGGCAACAAGCTCTTCACCCCGAGCGAGGCTGCGGCCTTCGCCTCGGACCTGCTCGCTTCCGCCGGCATCACCAATTATGAGATGGAAGATCCGCAAGAGACGCCGATGCCGAGTTTCGACGTGGTGTGGAAATACGCGAACGGCATCGTCGCGGCGCTGGTCGGCTACAAGGATATGGGTTCTGCCGATCTCGACGAGGCGGCGAACCAGGTGATGGTGGACGATGCCAAGAATTGCAAAGGCGCGTTCGCCTCGGGCAAGAAGATCAGCGAGCCGGCAGAGGAGGTCAGCGTGAAGCGGCTCTACACTTCCTGCCGCTCCACCGGCAAGTCGGTCGAGATCCACTACACGCTGGTGAAGACGGGGAGCGGTCATCTGATCCTGATCGCCCATCTCAATCTCGGCGAGGCCACGGGGGACGTGGCCAATGCCGACAGCGCCTTCCTGCATGGCGCGGTGCTGCGCAGCTTCAAATAGCTGCAGTCTTAGCTAGCGGCGCTGGAACAGCTTCTCGATGTCGGAAAGCTTGAGCTCGACGTAAGTCGGGCGGCCATGATTGCACTGGCCAGAGAACGGCGTCTCCTCCATGTCGCGCAGAAGCGCGTTCATCTCCGTGGCATTGAGGCGGCGTCCGGCGCGCACGCTGCCGTGGCAGGCCATGGTCGACAGAACATGGTCGAGCCGCTCGGAGACGACGAGACTGCCCTCGCCTTCTGCAAGTTCGTCGGCCAGATCGCGCATCAAGCCCTGAATGTTGCCCTGGCCGAGCAGGGCCGGGACCTCGCGCACGATCACCGCCGATGGACCGAAAGCCTCGACAACGAGACCAAGGCGCTCAAGCTCCGCTGCCGCGCCGGCGAGGCGCTCTGCGGCCTCAGCGTCGAGCTCTACCACTTCGGGGATCAGCAGCATCTGGCGGGAGAGGCCGCCATTGGCAAAGGCCTTCTTCAGGCGCTCATAAACCAGCCGCTCGTGTGCCGCGTGCTGATCGACGATGACGAGGGAATTTTCCGTCTCGGCGATGATGAAAGTGTCGTGCACCTGGGCCCGTGCCGCGCCGAGCGGAAAAGCGACGGTGCTGGCGTCATCGGCGCTCACATGGGTGACGGCGCTCGGCGTGGAGATGGGCGCAAGCGGGGCCTGGGCGCGGTCGGCAAAGCCGAACGATTGACGGTTGGGCGTAGGGGCGCCTGCAGGCCGGGCCATGCGAGACAGAGCCTCCTGCGACAGGGTCGCCGTGGCACGGTGCTGGGCGCTGCCAAGAGCCTCATGCAGGGCGGTAACGATCAGGCCGCGCACGGCTTGCGCGTCGCGGAATCTGAGCTCGGTCTTGGCCGGATGCACATTCACGTCGACCTCATCGGGTGGCAGGGTGAGGAAGAGCGCAAGCATGGGATGCCGCCCGTTGGGCACGAGGTCGCCGTAACCGCCGCGCACGGCGCCGGCGAGAAGCTTGTCGCGCACAGGCCTGCCATTGACCACGAGATGCTGGCCGAGGCTGTTGGGGCGATGCAGCGTGGCAAGGCCGGCGAAGCCCTCGAGGGCGAGCGATCCGCGCTCGGCGCGCACGGGAAGCGCGTCGGTCATGAACTCTTCGCCGAGGATGCGGCCAAGCCGGGCAAGTCCGTGGTCGAGCAGCCCTGGCGGACAAGGCTCGAGCCGCAAAGTGGCGCGGTCGCCGGTCGAGAGGCTGAATGCAATCTCGGGGTTGGCGAGTGCCACGCGCTTCACCACATCGGCGATGGCGGCGGTCTCGGCGCGCTCGGATTTCATGAATTTGAGGCGCGCCGGCGTTGCATAGAAGAGGTCGCGCACTTCGATGCGCGTGCCCTCGCCGATCGCCGCAGGCTTAGGCGCCGACTTGCGCCCGCCATCGACGGCAATCTCGTAAGCCTCGTCGGCGCCGCGGGCACGGCTCATGATGGTGAGCCTCGCAACCGCGGCAATGGACGGCAGCGCCTCGCCGCGGAAGCCGAGGGTGAGGATGTGGGAGAGATCGTCGTCCTTGAGCTTGGAGGTGGCGTGGCGCTCAACCGCCAGAACGAGATCGCCGCGGTCCATGCCGCAACCGTCGTCGGTGACACGGATCAGGCTCAAGCCGCCGCCACTCGCCACCACGTCGATGCGGGTCGCACCGGCGTCGATCGCGTTCTCGATCAGCTCCTTGACGACGCTCGCCGGGCGCTCGACCACCTCGCCGGCGGCGATGCGATTGATGAGGTTCGGCGGCAGCTGGCGTATGGCCATCAAAGGCCCTCGCGGCGTCTCACGCGCCCAAGATAACGGCGCGTGATGATCTTACCCGATTCTACCGCGGGCTGGTCGAACGGGTCGACGCCCAAGAGATGGCCGGCGAGAATTGTCTCCAACATAAAATGCATCAGGAGGGCGCCGAGCGCGCGCTCGTCGAGCCGTTCAAGGTCGATGGTGCGCACCGGCCGGCCTGCGGCGAGCAGAACCTCGGGGATGGCTTCTTGCTGCGCGGCCACGAGATCGCCGGCGGTTTGGCCTGAGAGGTACTCGGCATGGACGATCTCGGCGAGATCGGCCGAGACGCGAGGTCCGCTGCCGGCACAATTCTCGCGCACGACGGTGACGAAGTGTTGCGGCGCGCCGTCGAGATAGAGCTGAAGCTGACTATGCTGATCGACCGGGCCGAGTGCTGCGACCGGCGTCGTCCCCTCGCCGTTCTTGCCGAGGCTCTCGCCCCAGAGCTGGACGTACCAGGCGGCGAAGCGCGCGAGCCGGTCGCTGTAAGGCATCATCACGCTGACCTTGACGCCGCGCTCCTTGGCGAGGCCGATGCCGATTGCGGCGCCGACGGCCGGCGCGAAGTCCTGCGGCGCGCGTGCTTCGAGCAGCGCCTTCACCACGGAGCCGGCACCCTCGCGCAGCGCTTCAACGTCGAGACCGCGGGCAAGCGCCGGCAGGAGCCCGACATTGGTCACGACTGAGAAACGGCCACCGATCTTTGGATCGTGAGGAAGCGTGGGGATCGACAAGGCTTCGCACAGGTCGCGCAGACCGTTGGTCGCAGTGCTGCGCGGCTCGGTGAGGCCGAGAAAAAGATCAGGGATACAGTCCCCGAGCCCGCCCGCGCGCACCGCCTCTATTGCGGCGATGGCCTGCACCAACGTCTCAGGGGTGTTGCCTGATTTGGAAATGACCACGAAGCGGGTGGTGGCGAGGTCGAGGCTCGAAAGCGCCCGTTCGAGCGTACGGGGATCGAGATTGTCGTAGAAGCGGGTGCGCGGGCGGTCGCGCTGCCCGCCGTTGCCGTCGTCGCCCGGAATGCCCCAACCGCCGAGCTGAGCGAGCGTCTGGCCGCCAAGGCCGGAGCCGCCGGTGCCGAAGAACACGAGGGTCCTTGCGTCTCTGGTCAGCGCGGCAAGCGCGGCCCTCGCGAGCGCGATGTCGTCGCGCCACTCCGGCACGCGCAGCAAGGGCAGCGCCCCTGAGGCATAGTCCTCGCGCAAGGACTTAAGGCGAGGTTCAAGGCGAGCGAGCATGCGCTCGAGCGTGCCTCGCGAGAGACCCGCCTTGCCGATCTTCGCCTCAAGGCAGCCTTCGACCGATTGCCGCAACGCCATAAGCGAGCCCTAGCCTGGTGCCGCCTTCGGCCTTGCCGCCACCGGCTTGCCGACGATGGTGGTGATCAGGCGATCGGCCTCAATCAGGCGTCTCGCCACGCGCTTGATATCGTCGAGGCTCACTGCCTCGATCAGCTCGTTGCGCCGGCCGATATAGTCGATGCCGAGATCTTCGATCTCTATCCACAACAGCTGGTTGGCGATGCTGCTCGACAACTCAAAGCGAAGCGCATAGGCGCCGGTGAGATAGCTCTTGGCGCCGGCAAGCTCCTCGGCGCTCGGCCCTTCCTCGGCGAGACGCCTGAGCTCGCTTTCGATCACCTCCAAGGATTGGCCGACCCTCTCATTCTGCGTCGCCACGTGCCCGACGAACACAGCGCCGTGCTGGTAGGGAAAAAGGTTCGAGTGCACCGAGTAGGCAAGCCCGCGCTTCTCGCGCACCTCTTCCATCAGGCGCGAGGAGAAACCGCCCCCGCCGATGATGTAATTGAGGATGTAGGCGGCCATGAAGTCGTCGTCCTTGCGCGAAAAGGCGCGATGGCCGAATTGCGCCACCGATTGCGGCACGTCCATCTCGATGATCTCGCGGGTCGGCCCGAGCGGCGGCTTGACGTCGGCGATCGTCGCCAGCACCGAGTGTTGCGGCAACGCGCCGAACACATGATCGAGCGCCCGGCCGAGCGTCTCGGCATCGATGTCGCCAACCACTGAGATCACGAGCTTGTCGCGGGCGAACACGCGCCTGACATAGTCCTCCAAATCCTCGCGGGTGATGGCGGCGATGGAAGCCTTTGTGCCCTTGATGGGCCGCCCATAAGGATGATCGCGGAAGGCGAGGCGATCCCAAGCGAGCGACGCGACCTCCTCAGGGTCGTTCTCGTCGAACTTCAACCCGGCGATGATCTGGGCGCGCACGCGCTCGATGGCGTCTTCATCGAAGCGCGGCTTCGACATGGCGAGACGCAACAGCTCGAACAACTCGTCCTTGTTGGCGGTGAGCATCTGCACGTTGCCGAGCATCACGTCGCGGCCGGCATCGAAATCCATGCGCGTGGCAAGCGACTGCAGGCGCTCCTGGAAGGCGACCGAATCGAGATCGCCGGCGCCCTCGTCCATCATGCCCGACACGAAATAGGCGAGGCCCTGGCGGTCTTGCGGATCTTGCGCGGCGCCGCCGCGGAAGGCGAAGCGCATTGCGATCAGGGGATTGGCGTGGCTCTCGACGAGCCAGGCCTCGACGCCGCCGGGACTGGTTACGCGCTGGATCTCCATGGCGTCAGCCGGGTTTACGGCAAGTGCCGCAAGCAGCGCAAACGCGGCGATACGCCCGGCCCGCGCGAATGGGCGGCAAGACCCCGTCTGCCGCATGGCGCCTAAGACCTGCCGGGGCTTGGGGCATGGGCCGGTTGCTCACCGCTTATCTTTTTGTCAGGCGCCGGCACCAGGATCCCCGTCACCGAGTTCTTGTCGACGAGATATTTTCGCGCCACGTCGCGGATGTTCTCGACCGTCACCTGCTTCAGCCGCTCTGGCCAGCTCTCCACCTCCTCGACGGTCATGCCGGTGGCAAGCCGCCAGCCATAGTGGCGCGCCATGCGCGATTGGCTGTCATTGGCATAGACGAACTCGGCAAGAAAGGCGCTGCGGGCGCGCTCGAGCTCGGCTTGGGTGACACCGTGCTCCCGCAGATCGGCAATGACGCCGTCCATGGCCTGTTCGAGCTCGGCAGGGGAGACCTTCTCGGCGCCGATCGCGTAGAACGCGACCCTGCCGGTGTCGAGGCCAGAATCGGAGTACCAGCCGCCGGCGCTTGCCGCCTTCTTCTGCTCGATGACGAGGCGCTTATAAAGGCGGCTGACCGAGCCGATGGCCGCCACGCGCATCATCAGGTCGAGCGCCTCGGCTTCGCCTGGTGGGGCGGAGGCATAGCTCGGCGCGAGATAATAGCGCTGCACCGTCATGCGTCCGGCGCGGGCATCTTCAAGCTCGACGCGCACCGGCGCTTGATGCTCGGCCTCTTGCCGGCGCGACCGGGCCTTCAGCCCGCCATGCGGCGGCAGCTTACCGAAGGTCTCGTCGGCGAGCTTTCTCACTTCGTCAGGCTCGACATCGCCGGCGACCACGAGAAGCGCGTTGTTCGGGGCGTAGAAGCGCTTGTAGAAGGAAAGCGCATCGTCGCGGTCGAGCGCAGCAACCTCATGCGCCCAACCGATGATGGGGATGCCGTAAGGGTGGTTGGTGTAGAGCGCCGCCATCATCTGCTCTTGCAGAATGCTCGACGGGTCGTTGTCGACGCGGCTGCGGCGCTCCTCGAGGATCACGTCGCGCTCGGTCGCCACGTCCTCCTCGCTCAAGCGAAGATTGGCCATGCGATCTGCCTCCATGGCCATCACCGTCGGCAGCCGATCCTTGGCCACGCGCTGGAAATAGGCAGTGATGTCATGGTTGGTGAAGGCGTTGTCCTCGCCGCCGTTCTTGGCCACGATCTTGGAGAACTGGCCTGGCGGGATCGCGTCGGTGCCCTTGAACATCAGGTGCTCGAGGAAATGGGCGATGCCTGAGGACCCCGGCGGCTCGTCGGCGGCGCCGACCTTGTACCAGATCATCTGGGTCACGACGGGAGCGCGATGGTCGGGGATGACCAGGACCTGGAGGCCGTTGCCAAGGGTGAATTCGACGACGCGGGGTGTGGCGCGTGCGCCGTCGACGGCGACCGCCACGGCCATGGAGGCGAGGCTCAAGGTGCCCAGGATCAGGCCCATCCGTGCATCGAGCGCGCCCGCAAGCTGATCGAACATCGATATCACCATAGATCGTGACCGGAGGTGAGGAACCAGGGGCTCGGCCCGCAAACCTCAGAGGTAACGGTTTGACGGGCGGGATTGCCCCACATTTCAGCCCTGCCCCCGGATTTTTCAAGCCAATTCGCGCGAGCGCCCGGCCTCAAGCCGTGCTTGGCCTCACCAATTGGCGTTGTTGCCCGAGGGGCTGGACATGCCCTTGTAGCTGTCGGGCGCGGCCGGGTGGAACGGATCGTCGGCCCCAGTCGGGGTGGGGGCGTTCAGCGACTGATCCACCGGCTTTTGCGTCGCCGTGCCCGCTCCTTGCTCGCGGGCCCTGTCCTCGGCGGTCTTGTCCGACGGGTCGGGCTCCGGAACGTCGAGCGGGTCCTCTTCAGGCGTCTTGTTCCTGCCAAGCACCTGGTCGAGCAGGTTCGGCTTGCCGGCATAAGGATTGTTCGGCTCCGCAGCGGCTGCCTTCTTGCGCTCCTCAGCCTGCCTTGCTGCGGCGAGGCGTTTGCGCTCCTTGTCGGTATCAGCGGGCCAGTCGGCGCGCGTGACGTCGGGGCTACCTGGCGGGGGAAGCCTATGGGTGTTGGGTGGAACGAGAAGCGGCGCCCGCTCCGTCATTCTCACGTCTTCCTGCTCCTTGCCGAGACTGGAGAGGCCGGCGTAGTCGAAGACTTTGCCCTGGAAGTCGATGCCGCCGCAGCCGCCAAGCGCAAGAGCAAGCCCACAGGCGGCGAGCGACAAGAGGCCCTTGCCAAACAGCCTCAAGATGCGGGTTGCGGCGTGCCCCACGATTCCCCCTGAAATGCCCGTAAGACCGGGCTTTCTTCACATCTTAGAAGGGTTTGAGACCTTTTTGTGTCCCCCGAATACCAATTCATACAGCAGTCCCACCACCCCCGCAACGATGGCGGTATCGGCGATGTTGAAGATGTACCACTCATAGCCGAAGGCGTGAAACGAGAAGAAATCGGCAACCGCGCCATAGAGGATGCGATCGATGGCGTTGCCGATGGCCCCGCCGATGATGAGGCCGATACAGATGGCGGTGAGCCTCGAATTTATGCGCGCGAGCCACACGGCAAGGGCGATTGCCGCGGCAAAGGCGAACAGGATCAGGAGGAAGCGGCCGAGCTCGGTCCGTTGCTGGAGCATCCCGTAGCTCACGCCCTGGTTCCAGACGAGAACGAGATCGAGAAACGGGGTGACGCGCACGGTTCCCTTGGCGCCGATGTCATAGACATAGAGCATCCAGGCCTTGTGGGCCTGGTCCAGGATCAGCGTGAGCGCGGCAACTCCAAGCCCCAGAGGCGATAGCGGTCCCCATAGGTAGGACGCTTTCGAACTCTGTGTCCGGTTCGCTTGAGTTTTATCCATGAAAGCACCCCACCCGGCGAACTCCGTACCGGAGCTCGCCACCCTCCCCTGGAGGGGAGGGATGAGCAAACACGGCGCCACTCGGCTTAATCCCTCCCCGCGAGGGGAGGGTGCCGCCGAGGCCGCATGCGGCGTTGGCGGCGGGTGGGGCGGAGCCTAAGGTGCATTTGGGCTATTCCGCGGCGAGGGGATGGCGGGCGTCGAACTGACGGACCGCCTCTGCGTCGCGCAGCGACAGCTCGGGAAATTCTGGATCGGCGCCGACGTCCTCAAGAATCTTCCAGGAGCGGGCGCATTTCGTGCCTTTGGCCCGCGCAAACACCACGGCGACGCCGGGCACGTCCTCAAGGCGGAAGGCCGCTTCAGGGCCAGCGCCGCTCATAAGCTCGGCGCCGCTGGTGATGGAAATTTCGGCGAGATCGACGCCGGCAAGCGCTTCACGCAAGTCGCGATCGGCGACGTAAACCTTGGGTGCCGCTTCGAGGCTCGAGCCGATGCGTCCCTCTTTCCGCTCGATTTCGAGCGCGCCGGTGACCACGCGGCGGACCGCCCTCACCTTTCGCCATTTCTCGGCAAGCGCCTCGTCGCGCCAGGCGGAGGGGACAGCGGGGAATTGGCGGAGATGCACCGAGCTTGCCTCGCCGGGGAAGCGGTTCAGCCAAGCCTCTTCCATGGTGAAGGCGAGCATGGGGGCAAGCCAGGCGGTGAGCGCGCCGAACATAATGTCGAGCACGGTGAGTGCCGCGCGCCGCGTCACGCTGTCGTAAGGATCGCAATAGAGCGCGTCCTTGCGGATGTCGAAATAGAAGGCCGAGAGATCGTTGACGCAGAAATTGAGCAGCGCGTGGAACACGCGCTTGAAGTCGAAGGCCTCATAGCCGGCGCGCACGAGCTGATCGAGCTCGGCGAGGCGGGAGAGCATGTAGCGCTCAAGCTCAGGCATCTCGGCGTAGCCGACCGCGAGGCTCGGCTGGTAATGGGCGAGATTGCCAAGCATGAACCTCAGCGTGTTCCTGAGCTTGCGGTAGGACTCCACGTTCGCCTTGATGATGTCTGGGCCGATGCGCAGGTCCTCGGCGTAGTCCGAGCTCATCGCCCATAGCCTGAGAATCTCGGCGCCCGACTGGCGGATCACGTCCTGCGGGGCGACGACATTGCCGAGCGACTTCGACATTTTGCGGCCGTCCTCGTCGACGACGAAGCCATGGGTGAGCACGGCCTCGAACGGCGCACGCCCGCGCGTGCCGCAAGCTTCGAGAAGCGAGGATTGGAACCAGCCGCGATGCTGGTCGGAGCCTTCGAGATAGAGCGAGGCCGGCCAGGCGAGGTCGGGACGGACCTCGAGCACGAAGGCGTGGGTCGAGCCGGAGTCGAACCAGACATCGAGAATGTCGTCGACCTTCTCCCACTCTTGAGGATCGTCGACCAGGCCGCCGAGGAAGCGTTCTCGCGCGCCCGCCTCGAACCAGGCATCGGCGCCCTCGCGGGCGAAGGCATTGCGTACCCTCTCGATGAGCGCTTCCGACCAGGGATATTCCTTGCTCGGCACCACATCGTCAAAGCTGTCCGAGTTCGGATTGATATTGCGGAACACGGTAATGGGCACGCCCCAGGCGCGCTGGCGCGACACCACCCAGTCCGGCCTCGTCTCGACCATGCCGGTGATGCGGTTCTCGCCTTGCGGCGGCACCCAGCGCGTCTCGCTGATGGCGGCAAGGGCGCGCTTGCGCAAAGTGTCGGTAGGAGCATCCACATCGATTGCGCTGTCCATGGCGATGAACCATTGCGGCGTGTTGCGGAAGATCACCGGCTTCTTCGACCGCCAGGAATGGGGATAGTCGTGGCGCAGCCGCCCGCGGGCGATGAGCGCGTTGGCGTCGATGAGAGCCTTGATCACGGCTTCGTTGGCGTCGCCGAAATTTCCCTTGTCGTCGATGACGCGTTTGCCTTCGAAGCCGGGCGCATCTTTGGTGAAGTAGCCGTCGGCATCGACGGTGAAGGGAATCGCCGTGTCGATGCCGCGCGCTTCGAGCTCGGCACGATTTGCTGCCCAGATTTCGAAGTCTTCTCGACCATGACCAGGCGCGGTGTGCACAAACCCGGTGCCCGTGTCCTCGGTGACATGCTCGCCGGCGAGCAGAGGCACGTCGAAATGTCGTAGCCATGCCATCAAGGAGCGCCTTCAGCGGATGGTGACAGACGAGTTCTGCTAGCACCTCCACATCGATGGGTCTCACGCACTTACGATCGGTGACGCGTGCGTGATGAAACATTCTGAGCCGCGAGCGTATCAGCGAGCAGGAACTTGCTCGCCGGGCTTCGCCCAATTGTCCGCCGGAGGCTTCAGACAACTTGATAGAGTCCATAAGGAATTGTAGGTGAGAAGCTGATGGCGCGGTTGCCCGGAATGGTCCAAGGGGTCGTCGTCCAAATGACGATGGAGGAGTTCATCAACGAATCGAGCGCAGCCATCGGATCTTCTTTTGCCAGGTCGACCATGACGCCTTGGAGGGGCGGTCTATCTTTGTCGACAGGAAACTTCACGAAGATCGTGTGGCTGGTGACCTCCTGATACTCGACCTCGGCCTCGGCGAGCGCGGTCTTCTCCACCACAGACCACATCACCGGCTTCGAGCCGCGATAGAGCAGCCCGTTCATGGCGAACTTCATCAGCTCAGCCGCGATGGTGGCTTCGGCATCGAAGCTCATGGTGGTGTAGGGATGGTCCCAGTCGCCCTCGATGCCGAGCCGCTTGAACTCCTCGCGCTGAACCTCGAGCCAATGTTGCGCGTAGGCGCGGCACTCCTGGCGGAACGCGATCATCGCTGCGGGGTCTGAGAGGTCAGGCTTGGTCTTGCCCTTGGCGCGATAGTTCTCCTCCTCGATCTTCCATTCGATTGGGAGGCCGTGACAGTCCCAGCCGGGAACGTAATTGGCGTCCTTGCCCATCATCCTCTGCGAGCGGTTGATCACGTCTTTGAGGATCTTGTTCAGCCCGGTGCCGATATGGATGTTGCCGTTGGCGTAAGGCGGCCCGTCATGCAGGATGAACTTCTCCCGACCCATCGCCTCCTCACGCATGCGGTCGTAGAGGCGAAGCCGCGCCCAGCGCTTGAGTAGCTCAGGCTCGCGCTCTGGCAGCCCCGCTTTCATCGGGAAGTCGGTCTTGGGCAGGAACAAGGTCGCGCTCCAGTCGCGCCCGATCTGCGGGGGCCGAGCGATTTGCTCTCGCCACCGGCGGCGATGGCTTTTCGATTTGGGCTTTGCGGACGGGCGGAGCCTTCGGCTGGGCCGTTGCCTTGGCTTTGGCGGCGGGCTTCGCTGCGGCCTTGGCTTTGGCCGACGGCGCGCCTTTGGCCGATTTCGGCTTGGCGGCGGTCTTGGCAGATTTCGGCTTGGACGCGGCGCGCGCGGGCGTCTTGACCTTGGCGGTCTTGCCCTTGGCGACAGGCTTGACCGATTTCATTCGTGCCGCCGCCTTGGCAGTGGGCTTGGCGGCGCGCGGCTTGGCGCGCGACGAAGGTTTCTTGCTTTTCTCTTTCGCCATGAGTCCTTGCTTCCGCCATTACCATGCAACTGCCGGGCGCGCGCGCCTGCGGCGTTCTAGCAACGCCACCTCTCACAATCCAGTGCCGCCGGAAAGAGCGCGCCCGAGCGGATAGCGCGCCATAGGGTCGCCTCCTGCGAGCATGGTGAGGAGGCCGCGGACCTGCGCGCAGTCGTGGCGCATCTGCGCGGCGAGCAACTCTCCGTCGGCGAAGGCCGCGTCGTGACGGAGCTTCTCGATGAACTCGACCTCGATCTCCTCGCCGTAAAGGTCGCCCTCGAAATCCAGGAGAAAGGCCTCGAGCACCGGCTTATCGCCGCCAAAGGTCGGACGCGGGCCGACATAGCCGGCGGCAGCGTAACAGTGGCCCTTGTGCTCGACCCTCACGGCGTAGATGCCGTGCGATATGTCCTGCCCTTCGGCCAGAGGCAGATTGACGGTGGGGAAGCCGAGCCCCTTGCCGCGGCCCGCGCCGCGCTCGACCTTGCCGCGCACCCGCCACCAATAGCCAAGCTGCTCGGCGGCCTCGACCATCTCGCCCTCGCGGAGATAGTCGCGCACCTTGCTTGAGGAAAACACCACGCCGTCGCTCGCCACCGGCTCGACGATGTCGACGCCGAACCCGAGCTTGGCGCCGAGCGCCTTCAGTTGGGCGGGCGTGCCGGTGCGGCCCTTGCCGTAGGTAAAGTCATAGCCGACCACGACATGGGAGGCGCCGAGGCCTTTGGCGACCACCTCCGTGGCGAAGGTCTCGGCGCTCAAGCCGGCAAGCTCGGGGCCGAACTCGATGACGAAGGTCTCGTCGAGCCCGAGGGCTGCGAGCAGCTCGAGCTTCACCGGCAGCGGGGTCAGGCGGAAGAAAGGTTGATCGGGAGCGAAGAACTCGCGCGGATGAGGCTCGAACACCACGGCGCCTGAGCGCTTGCCCATCTCTTTGGCAAGATCGCGGGCGCGGCCGAGCACCGCCTGGTGGCCGCGATGGACGCCATCGAAATTGCCGATGGCGAGCACTGCGCCCTTTGCCTGCGCAGGGACGTCCCGCCAACCGGTGACGACATCCATCCTTCAATCCTTACGATGTTCACGTGCGATCGCTTGAGCTGAGCGATGGAGACTACGATCGCTCGCGGCGAGGTACCATCATCACGGCCTCGCCGTCCAACACGCTCTTGCCGTTGACGGCGGCCTGCATGGCGAGCACCGCCCTTCCCTTCTCGGGGTCGAGGCTCGTGATCTTGCCGGTCGCCACCACCTCATCGCCGATATGCACCGGAGCGCGGAATTTGAGGCTTTGCGAGAGATAGATGCAGCCCGGCCCGGGCAGCTTGGTGCCGAGCACGGTGGAGAACAGGCTCGCGGTGAGGAAGCCATGGGCGATGCGCTGCTTGAACATGGTGCCGGCGGCATAGGCGTCGTCGAGATGCACCGGGTTGGTGTCTCCCGACAGATCGGCGAAGGCCAAGACATCGTCATTGGTGATCTTCTTGGCGTAGCTCGCCTCCATGCCGACGGCGAGATCTTCGAAGAAATAGCCCTTGGTCGCAGCCCCGTTACCATTCGTGGTCATCACTCGCCCCTGCTCCTGATTTCGCAAAGGCGAACATAACCAAGGGTTTGTTGCACTGCAATAATAAGGATTTCCCCATGCAGACCTACCAGACGAGCGCAGGCATCGCCGCACGCGGAGGCTTCCGTCCCTCGAACAGCTCCGAGAGGCGAAGATCGTCGAGCCCCTCGCCGCCGGGCGCCACATGCAGGCCGCTCGCCACGAACACGGCGTCGAGGCCGAAATCGGCAGCGCCGGCCATGTCGGTGTGGATGCCGTCGCCGATGGCCAGGATCTCGCTCCGCGACACGGTTCGTCCGGCGCGTTCGGCGATGATCTCGGCGGCAAGCTCGTAGATCGGCGCGTAGGGCTTGCCGGCATAGATCACCTCGCCGCCATCCTCGGCATAGAGCTGCGCGAGCGCGCCGGCGCAATAGACGAGGCGATGGCCGCGCTCGACGAGATGGTCGGGATTGGCGCAGAGCATGGTGAGCCTCCGCGCGGCAAGCTCGCGCAACAGACCTGCATAGTCCTCGGGCGTCTCGGTCTCGTCCTCGAACAGGCCGGTGCAGACGATGAGCTCGGCATCCCGAGCATCGACGCGCGTGACATCGAGGCCGTCGAAGATCGGCAGGTCGCGCTCGGGCCCGAGATGGAAGATGCGGGCGCCTACATGCTTGGCGAGCTCGTGGCGGGTCAAATCGCCTGAGGAGACCGTGGCGTCATAGCTTTGATCGACAACGCCGAGGCTGCGCAGCTGACGCTGCAGGCCCTCGCTCGGCCGCGGGGAGTTGGAGAGGAGCACGACGATGCCGCCCTGCTCGCGGAAGCGGCTTGTGGCGTCGACAGCAGCCGGAAAGGCGCGGACGCCGTTGTGCATCACCCCCCAAATATCGACCAGCCAGGCGGCGTAGTCCTTGCCCAGCTCTCCGATCGAGCCAAGCAGAGGGATGGTGTCGGCGCTGACGGTCATAGGCTCCCCTAGAGGCTTGGGCGGGTAGGGTCAAGGCGAGGAGACGTCCGGGACGCTGGCGCCCTGGCCGCACCCCTAGGTGCGCTCACTTTCTCGTGAAGCCGAGATTGCACGGCGGGGGCCAAGTCCCCAGATACGCCCCGCCGAGGGAGGGGACGGCTATAGGAGAAAACTATGCCCCACCTTCCCAGACTGCCGAAATTGATGGCTTTGGCCGCTTCGGCCGCGTTTGCAGCGTTGTTGTTCGCAAGCTCAGGACAGGCCCAGGCAGGCTATTACCAGCCTTCCGACCGGTACTATGCCCCGAGCTATGGCTACCAGGGATATTCTGGTTACGGCGGCTACGGTTATCGCGGCTATGGCAACGGCCACGACGAGATCCGCGAGCTGCAGAGGCTGTTTCCCTCGACCAATTGGCCGCAAAGCCTGCGGTATCATTCGTACTAGGCTTCCGCACTAGGAGCGCGGCGCCGTAACAGGCGCCGGCTCGCTTTCTTGGCTCTTTGGACCTGCTTTCGCCCCTGTGGGTCGCGGCGCCCCCGTTTACGGACGCTTGACGTCAACGCAAGCGCTGCCGTTGCTATTTCGCCTGTCTTGTGTCTCCCTCTCCCCGCCCTCCTTCGCCGCACTCGACTGCGGCGGTCCCCACCGGAGAGGCTAGGGAGATGAACATGCTCTATCGTTTACTGACTGCCGGCGCTGCGGTCTGCGCGCTTGCGCTTCTCGGTTTCACCGGAGGGGCCGATGCCACCTCGCGGCTGATGCTCAAAGCCACGCCAGGCCTCACCATCCTCGCCGAAGACGAGGAGAATGCCGAGGTGCAGAACCTGCTCGAGCCAGAGACCGACAACGGCGTGCCGGGCGGCCCATCCGAGGCCACGCCGGGCGACGAGCCGAAGGCCGAAGGCGAGATGAAGGCCAAGCCTGAAGGCGGCGAAGAGATGAAAGAGATGAAAGAAGAGGGCAAGTAGCCCTCACGCTGATGCGCCGTCGCCCAAGGGTGACGGCGCTCACGCCGCGTCGGCCTCGGCAAGCTCGCGGAACATCTCCGGCGTCACCGGCCTCGGACGCGCGAAAAGATCGCCTTCCGCGAGATCGACGCCATAGTCCATGAGGCGCTCGAGGCTCGCCTCATCGCCGACCTTCTCCACGATCAGCTTGAGATCGAAGCGGTCGAGGAAGCTCGTCATGTCCGACACCGGGATGCTTGCCCGCGCTTCCGCCATGTCGTGCAGCAGGGTCTTTGCCTCGATTTTGACGTAGCGGAAGAAGTGATCGCGGAGCGCAGCGAAGTCGACGTCGAGGTCGGCGACGTGGTCGAGAGAAAACACAAAGCCAAGCTTGCCGAGAGTCTTGAGACCGACAAGCTCATCGGCGCCGATATCGAGCACGGCGCGCTGGCTCAGCTGGAAGGTGAGATTATCGGCGAGCGTGCTGTTCTCCTCCATGAACTCGACGAGCTCGGGGAAGAAGTCGTGGTCGAGGAGCGACTGGGCCGAGAGATTGCAGAACACGCCCTTGAGCCGCGACTCCGGTCCCAGCCGGCGCAACAGCTGCACGCATTTGACCAGCATCACATTGTCGATGCGCGGCATGAGATGCTCGCGCTCGGCAAGATGCAGATAGTCGCCTGGAGGCATGAACGCGTCGTCGCCGGTGCGAACGCGGGTCGAAGCGTCGTAGAAGCGGAGCTTCCGGTCGGGCAAGGTCACGATCGGCTGGAGGTAGAGGTCGATCCGGTTCCCTTCGATGGCGTCGCGCAAATCCCGCAGCATGACGTCGTCGGGAGCGGTCTCGCTGGCGGTCTCATTCGGAGCCTCTGCCGGCTCCTGCACCACGACGACGAACTCTTCGGCAACCGGGGTAGGCTCGGTGACGACGACGACGGTTTCCTCGGTGACGACCACCGTGTCGTCGGCAAGGAGGTCGTCGCCGGCAAGCTCTTCATCATCGCCAATCGGCTCATCGCCAAGCTCGGCCAGGTTAACGCGCTCCAAGCGCTCCTCAAGCCTTAGCGGGATCTCAGAAGTCTCGGCGAGATCCTCGGTGGCGGCGGCGGCGAAGGCAGGAGATGCCGCCATCAGCTCGCGCGAAAGGTCCTTGATCAGTCCTTCAAGCGATTTGAGCTCGGCGCCGATCTCGTCGCGCTGCGCCCGCGTTTGCGCGGCGAAGTCCGTGCGCAGCACATCGAGGCGGCTGCGCAGCTGCTCAACGTCTTGGGTAAGGCGCTCGACCACGGGGGCGCTCACGCCGGTTGCGGGCGCGCCGCCGCCGTATTCGGAGATGGCCTGGTCGAGCCGCTCGACGCGGTCGGTCAGAAGATCGAGCCGCGCCACGTCGTCCTCGACCTGATCGATACGCTGCAAGTCGCCGTCAAGCACGACAAGGGCTTCTTCGAGTTCGTCCATGCGGCCGGCAACGGTGGCGGAGCGGGACTGGCGGGTGATCACGTAATGGGAGGACGCCATGACGATGAACAGTGCCGCTCCGGCGATAACGCCGGCCATCATGTCGATGCCCGAGTTGATGATGAGACCGGCGGCAAAGGCGGTTGCGGTCACGGCCATGGCGATGAGGACGACCACATCAAGCAGGCCAAAACGCCCGGGAGCAGCGTTCGATCTAGAATTCATGGCTCTTCACTTCGGCTTCGCGCCGGTCCCTCAGGGCAGTGCCCGCGCCGGCACGCCATCGACAAGCATAAATGAAGATCGGCAATGCTCAAGTCTAAGAGCAGGGGCCCTGGCCGCCAAGACGATAAACCCGGCGCCTGGGAAAGACCAGATGGCGCTTTGCGCGCATCAAAGCAGCGGCCGCTTCCGCGGCGCGTCTAGGTCGAACTTTGGCGACCTCGGCAAGACTGGCGATATCGGGCAGAAAGAACCAGCCGTGCTCCCACTCGATCAGCCCGCGCCGTTCCAGCCGTTTCAGCGTTTTGTTGGTGTGGACGAGAGAAAGCCCGATGGCATCGGCGAGGTGCTGCTGGGTGAAAGGAAAGCGGACGCGGCTCTCGGTGACGAGACCGATATCGTCGGCGCGGACATAGAGGTGCAGCAGGTAGTAGGCGGTCCGCTCTTCCGCGCTCCGCCGTCCCACGCTCAGCAGGTTTTCGTCGAGGATCCGCTCCTCGGTTGCCGCGAGCCAAGTGAGGTCGAAGGCGAGACTTGGGCAGCGCTTGAACAGCTCCCACACCCGGTTCCGGGGAAAGGTGCAGAAGGCCGCCGGGCTCAAAGTCTCCACCGAATGATCGATGCCGCCTTGCATCGATCCTTGCAGACCGACGAAATCGCCGGGAAGCAAGAAATTGGTGATCTGCCTGCGTCCGTCGCTCAAGGTCTTGTAGCGGAAGGCCCAGCCCTCAAGCAGGGTGAAAAGATGGTCAGAGGCCTGCCCTTCATGCAGGACAGTGGCACCAGGGCCCATGCGCAGCTCGCCGGTCTTGAGGCTCTGGACGAAGTCGACCTCGTCGTCGCTTAGAGCGCGGAACACCTCGCATTGGCGCAGAGGGCAACGCGCGCACGGCACCTCGTTGGTGAAGGGTGACGCAGGGGACATTGACGAGCTCCTGACACGTCGGAATATGTCAAAGTTAAAAGACAAGTGCGTCAAGGGCGCGCTTAAGTGGGTCCAGGCGAGGCTCCCCCGTGCCTCGCAATGCGGCCAAGGACCCCCCAAACGGCCCTTCATTTAGGCATCCAACCTGTGACCGACCCGAGCCACGCCTCCGGGGCGCGCCCTTGCGTGCTGCGGCCATTTGCCGACGCCGACCGGCTGCGGCAGACGGTAGCGGTTTGCGGGCTGGGGCTATGGGAGTGGCACGTGGCGGACGATCGCTGCCTGATCGATCATGTCGCTTGCGATCTTCTTGGCATCGCCGCAGGAACATCGTTTTTGCCCATGAGCCGGCTCCTGCGCATCGTGCACGAACAAGACCTGGCTCAACTGAAGCAAGCGATCCTCGACTCGTTCGGCTCGGAGAGCGATATCGCTCATGAGGTCAGAGTCAGGCGTCGCGACACCGGCGAAATTCGCTGGCTTGCGCTCAAAGCCTGCATCGCCGAGCGGGACAGCGACGGCGTGCCGCTGATCGTGGCCGGGTTGGCCTTCGACATCACGCGTGCGCGGCGGGAGCAGGAGGCGAAAGACTTCCTGAACCAGGAACTCGTGCACCGCATGAAGAACATGCTGTCGGTGGTTGGCAGCATCGTCACCTTAAGCGGCGAGCACCGGCCTGAGGCACGGGAATTTGTCGCTGCGTTTCAGTCGCGCCTGGGCAGTCTTGCCGCGACGCATGCGCTTCTGACCCACGCCGATTGGCAGCCGATCGCACTCGGCCAGCTGTTCGAGAAGGTGCTCGCACCGCTTGGCGTGCTTCCGCGCATCGACGTCGCAGGCCAACGCGACTTTCTGCTCGGCGCCCATGACGCGCAGACGCTCGCCCTCGTCCTGCACGAGCTTGCCACCAACGCCATCAAATACGGCGCGCTGTCCAACGGCGAGGGACGCGTCGCGCTCCTGATCGAGGTCACCAAGGGTGTGCGCCGGGACGAGCAGCCTCTTCTCGTGCTGCGCTGGGAGGAAATCGGCGGCCCTGCCGTGACAGTGCCCAGCGGCAAAGGCTTCGGCCTCACACTGCTCGAGCGGCTAACGCGGCGGAACGGGCAAGTCGAGCCCATCCTGCAATGGGGGCCAGGGGGCCTCGTCTGCAGCTTCTCCATGCGCATGACGCCGGAAGCCGGCAGCTAGCCTGTCTCTCACTGGCGCGGCTTTCGCCGCCGTGACACACTCCGCCCGCCATGCCAGGTGAAGACTCAATCAGTTCGCCCGACGAGATCGCGGTCCTCCAGGCCTATGTCGACCTGATCAACTCGGAGCGGGAAACCATCTGGGCGCGCCACAACGCGCTGCTCCTTGCCAATTCGCTGATCGTCGGCGCGCTCGCCATCAGTCCCACGGCACTATGGCAGAATAAATGGGCAGCCCTCGGCATGATCGGCGCCGGCCTCGTCATCAGCGCCGCGTGGCTCGGAATCACGCTGCAAGGATGGTCGGCGATGAAGCGGCATGCCGATCTCGCCAGAGCATTTGCCTCGACCCACTTCAAACACCTGCCGAACGCTCTCGACGAGACTCTCTGTGACCGCGCACAGACGAATATTCACCACCTCATCTTGCTGGTGATTGTGGTCTTCGTGTTCATGTATCTCGGGCTCGGCTATATCCGCTTCGTTTCCGTCTGAGGCGGCGACCCCTGCGGCAATGCGCGGCTGCGCTTTCTCACATCCGCGCCTAGATTGAGCCGAAGCGTTTGGTCATGGAGTATTGGTCATGAATCATCGAAGGCTTGGCGCAACCGGGCCAGAGGTCTCGGCCATCGGGCTTGGCTGCATGGGCATGTCGGATTTTTACGGGCCCGCCGACCGCGGCGAGAGCATAGCTACGATTCATGCAGCACTCGATGCCGGCATCACCCTGCTCGACACCGGCGATTTCTACGGCATGGGCCATAACGAGATGCTGATCCGCGACGCGCTTGCCGGCCGAAACCGCGACAACGTGGTGATAAGCGTGAAGTTCGGGGCGCTCCGCGATGTTGGTGGCAATTGGCTGGGCTACGATGCGCGGCCCCTCGCAGTGAAGAACTTCCTCGCCTATTCGCTGCGCAGGCTCGGCACTGATTACATCGACATCTATCGCCCATCGCGGCTCGATCCGACCGTGCCGATCGAAGACACGGTGGGCGCGATCGCCGACATGGTGAAGGCCGGTTACGTGCGCCATATCGGGCTTTCGGAAGTCGGAGCTGACACCATTCGCCGCGCCGCCGTCGTTCACCCCATCTCGGATCTGCAGATCGAATATTCGCTGATCTCGCGCGGCATCGAGGATGAGATCCTACCGAAATGCCGGGAGCTTGGCATTGGCATCACCGCCTATGGCGTGCTGTCGCGCGGGCTGATCAGCGGACATTGGTCGAAGGCGCGCGAAGGCGAGCCGGGCTTCCGCGCCAACGCCCCGCGTTTTCAGGGCGCCAATCTCGACGCCAACCTCGCTTTGGTGGAGAGGCTGCGGGCGATTGCCGAGGGGATCGGCGCCTCTGTGGCGCAGGTCGCGATCACTTGGGTGGCGGCGCAAGGAAGCGACATCGTGCCCGTCATCGGCGCGCGGCGCCGCGACCGTCTCGCCGAGGCTCTTGGCGCTCTCGATGTCAAGCTTTCAGCCGACGCGCTCGCCAAGCTCGATAAGGCTCTGCCCCCTGGCGCCGCGGCAGGCGACCGCTATCCGGCGGCAGCGCTCGCTCACATGGACAGCGAGAAGAAGCGCGCCTGACTGTTAGCGCCGGTAGGCGGCAACCCGGACCGGCCGAAACCCCAGAAATCCTTGACATCGGGCTTGGGCTCCCGTTATCCCCTGGCTGGTAATTTTGGCACTCATCTCCCTTGAGTGCCAACAACACCGATCCCATATCAGCGCGAGTTCAGGCATTTCAGGAGGAAAATCATGAAATTTCGGCCGCTCCACGATCGCGTCGTGGTCAAGCGCCTAGAGGAGGAGCTCAAGACCAAAGGCGGCATCATCATTCCGGACACGGCTGCGGAGAAGCCGCAGACCGGCCAGGTCGTCGCCGCAGGTCCAGGCGCCAGGGGCGAGGACGGCAAGCTCCAACCCATGGGCGTGAAGGCAGGCGACAAGGTGCTGTTCAGCAAATGGTCGGGCACCGAAGTCAAGATCGACGGCGACGAACTCCTGATCATGAAGGAGTCCGACATCATGGGCATCCTCGGCTAAAGCATCCCCCCAACCCAGAGCCGATAGAATTCAA
>CAVUFL010000012.1:0-45497 GCA_963740805.1 uncultured Alphaproteobacteria bacterium
AGCATCTCGGAATTCTGGTCGGGCGCCAGGCACGCGCACACGTCTGGCCAGAAATCATCTCCTGGATCAAGACCCATAGTTAAAGACACGTATTGGTGCGGTCCTTCGGCGCGCCATATCGCCATGTCCGCAAATTGGCACATCTGCGACATGCTCAGTCTCAGTCAGTTGGTCCGAAATACCCTCCAAAGCGGACCTGCGAAGCGTGCGTGAAAAGACCGGCAATATCGAGGAGGCGTAACTTTCATTTCGCGCCTCAAATCGTCGTGACTGCACTTACCAGGGGTATTCGCGGCCGTCGTGATTGTAGAACTTGCCTGATTGCGCCGGCCCTAAGGTCTCGATCAAATCTCTCAGCCTCTTGACGCTCTCGGCTGGCGTTAAGGTGGCGTGCGATCCACCCATGTCAGTCCGCACCCAACCGGGATTGACGACCACGCAAGTAATGCCGCGTGGAGCGAGATCAATCGCCAGACTGCGCACCACCATGTTCACCGCAGCCTTCGAACTGCGATAGGCAAACGCACCGCCAGAAGTATTGTCGGCAATCGAACCCATGCCGCTGGTAAGGGTGACGATGAGCTTGCGCTCGCTTCGTGCCACATGGTCAACAAACGCCTCTGCAACCCGCAAGGGCCCCATGGTGTTGACGTCGAGCACCTTCGCCCAGGCCTTGTAATCGATGTTTCCGACGGTCTGGCCACGAGCTCCGCCGACGCCGGCATTGTTGAGGAGGAGGTCAATGGCTTGCCCGTCGAGTGTGAAGGTGGCGATCTTCATTCCGAGGCGGTGCGGCTACTCGAGAAACTCCCCGGATCAGTCGTAACCGACATCCGTTCTGTTAGCTCTTCTTCGAGGTCACCACATAGACATTGCCCGGCACAAAAGAGACCTTGTTGCTCCCGCATTTGGGGCATTTCGGTTTCATGGCTTCATGCTCGGAGATGGTCTCAGTGCGTTCAAACTTCTTCCCGCATTTCTCGCAACGATACTGGGTAGGTCGGCATGGGCTTGAATCCAGCAACGAGGCGCGGCGGCGCGTGGAGAATTTTACGGCCGATGGCTGCCTTGGGGAAGCCCGTCCGCCGCAGTCCTCTTTAGTCATGATCTCTTGCGACGCCACTGAAGTCGTGCGGAGGGATGTGCGCTAGCGATCTAATCGCCGAATTTCAGACAACATGTGGTATTGGACGGCTTGGATGCGTCATAGACAGGCGGATAGCCAATCGAACTGAGGCTGTCGCCGCTCAACCGCCGGTCTGATCACACCCAGCGCCTTGTGATGCCTGGGGGTGTGCAGCTACTGCGCTGACTACGAAAACCGGAATGGTGGGATTTGGAGTGTGTGCCATAGGGGGCAGGTTCTTAGGCCATTCGTCGATTAGATACTCGGCGGCCACAGGGTCACCCTCGAAGGTCAACATCAAACGTAGCTTTCGCTGAAGCACTCTAATGCCTCATCACGGTCGGCTGCGACCGTCGTCGCTAGAACATGATGCTTTTCAATCTCGTGGAGGCTATAGCGCATCAGACAAACCCGGATCCTATTGAAGGAAGCCGATTGTATTGTAATTCGTCACGGCGATTTCACCCGTGAAGTACCGTTTGCCATGCCAAAGGCCGAAGCCATTCGTCCAGCTTCGACCAGCGCCGCCGGCCAGAGACGTTGCGCACGGCGATGGCGACCGCCTTCTTCTGGCCGACCAGCACGACCAGCCGCTTGCCGCGGGTGATGCCGGTGTAGAGCAGGTTCCGCTGCAGCATGGCGTAGTGCTGGGTCATCACCGGGATGACCACGGCCGGGTACTCCGAGCCCTGGCTCTTGTGGATGGTCGCGGCATAGGCCGGTACCAGCGTGTCGAGCTCGCCAAAGCCGTAGGTGACCGAACGGCCGTCGAAGCTGGCGGTGAGTTCGCCGGCGTCGGGATCGACATCGTCGATATAGCCGATGTCGCCGTTGTAGACCTCCTTGTCGTAGTCGTTCTCGATCTGCATGACCTTGTCGCCGGGCGCGAAGGTCCAGCCGAAGCGCTCGACCTTGCGCTCGCCGGCAGGGTTCAGCGCCGCCTGCAGTTCGATGTTGAGCGAGCGGGCGCCGACGCCGCCGCGGTTCATCGGGCACAGCACCTGGATGTCGCGGATGGGATCGAGGCCGAAGCGCCTGGGGATGCGCGTCTTCACCAGTTCGACGATGCGCGGCACGGCGGTCTCGGGATCGTCCGCCTGCACGAAGTAGAAGTCGCTGTCGCCCTCCGGCTTGGCAGAGATCGGGAATCGAGCCCTGGTTGATCCGGTGCGCGCTGGTGATGATCCGGCTTTGCGCGGCCTGCCGGAACACCTCGGTCAGCCGCACGACGGGCACCGCGCCGGAGGCGATGACGTCGGCCAGCACCTGCCCCGGTCCGACCGAGGGCAGCTGGTCGATGTCGCCGACGATCAGCAGCGCGGCATCGTCCGGCACCGCCTTCAGCAGCGCCTGCATCAGCATGACATCGACCATCGAGGTCTCGTCGACGACCAGCAGGTCGCAGTCGAGCGGGTTGTCGCCGTCGCGCTTGAAGCCGCCGCCCTTGGGGTCGACCTCGAGCAGCCGGTGGATGGTCTTGGCCTCGAAGCCGGTCGCCTCGGTCATGCGCTTGGCGGCGCGGCCGGTGGGCGCGCAGAGCAGGAGCTTCACGCCCTTGGCCGCGAGGATCCGCAGGATCGAGTTGACGATGGTGGTCTTGCCGACGCCGGGGCCGCCGGTGATGACGAGCACTTTGGAGACCAGCGCCAGGCGGATCGCGGTCTTCTGGCTGTCGGCGAGCGGCAGGCCGGTCCGCTGCTCGACCCAGGGCAGGGCCTTGTCCGGATCGATCCAGGGCCAAGGGAGCTTGCCGTTCACAGAGCCGCATGAGCCGGTCGGCGATGACCCGCTCGGCCCGGTACAGACCCGCCAGGAAGACGCAGGGCGTCTCGCCGACGTGTCGGCGATGACCGTGCCTTCGGCAGCTCCAGATCGAGGGCCGTGCGGATCAGCTCCGGCGGCACCTCGAGCAGTTCCTCGGCGAGCGGAATCAGCTCATCGGTCGGCAATCCGCAATGGCCCTCGTCCATGGCCTCGGTCAGGGCAAAGGAGATGCCGGCGCGCACCCGGATCATCGCCGTCTTCTCGATGCCGAGCTTCATGGCGATGGCGTCGGCGGTCTTGAAGCCGATGCCGCGGATGTCGCGCGCCAGCCGGTAGGGGTTCTCCGTCATGACCTGCACGGCGTCGGCGCCATAGGTCTTGTAGATGCGCACCGCCCGCGCCGTGCCGACGCCGTGCTGTGCAGGAAGACCATGATCTCGCGCACGACCTTCTGCTCGGCCCAGGCGTCGGTGATGCGCTTGGCGCGCACCGGGCCGATGCCCGTCACCTCGCGCAGGCGCTCGGGCTCCGCCTCGATCATGTCGAACACCTTCTCGCCGAAGGCCCGGACCAGCTTCTTGGCGTAGACCGGGCCGATGCCGCGGATCATGCCGGAGCCGAGATACTTCTCGATGCCGTCGATCGATGTCGGCGCCGAGGTCTTCAGAAACCGCGCCTTGAACTGCTGGCCGTGGGTGCGGTCGTTGATCCATTCGCCGGACGCGGTGATCCACTCGCCGGCGGAGATCGTCGCGGCGTGGCCGACGACGGTCACCAGGTCGCGATGGCCGCGTGCCTTGGCCCGGAGAACGCAGAAGCCGTTCTCGGCGTTGTGGAAGGTGACGCGCTCGACAAGGCCCGCGAGCACTTCCTGGGTCGATGATTCCGGCTGCGGCTTCATGCGGATTGCCAAATCATCTGTTTCGCTGCCGCGCGCCCAATCCCATGATTGTGCCTGCGGATCTGAACGAGACCGGTCAGTGTAACACCACGCCATCCCCACCCACGCCTATCGCTGGTCGCAGTAACGATTTGTCGACCTCCTGAATACTAATTCGACGCCAGGCGGGTAGATCTCGAACGCCCAGCCATCCGGCACGACACGCGGCACGGCTCGCAAGTCACACTCAGGCCACCAAGCGGTGATCCATGCCGCGGCGCGCGCTTCAGCCGGCGTATAGCCGAAGCCATAACCTCGAAATTCGCCCTGCGGATCATGGGCTACGCTCGACCAGAGATCGCTAAGGCTGGTGTCGTCCGGCACCTGAGCGGCCTCTGCCGCGATCATGTCGAAGATAACGGCATCGATCTCATCAGGTGTCGGAATGATGTGCGTGTTCATGGTTTCTGCGCCTTCCTGTTAGATTCAGATCTTCCTGCGCGCGATGCGCTGTTTCGCGCTCTCTTCGGGCGGGACCGTGACCCACACGATTCGCCACTTGCCCTTCTCAAATCTCCGCCGGCCGCTATCCACGACAAGTCCCATCTCGACGAGATCCGCCAAAGCCTGATCAATCTCGGGATTACCCCCATCAACGCCGTAGTCTGACGGCTTAGGCCGGATCGTTTGCTGCTTCTCGCTCATCTCCCTCTCCTCTTGTGATCCGCCAATTCATCACAGTTCCAATGCCCATTGAAGTAAGTGCCGCGATAGCCTCGGCCTCCCGGGCCCAATGCCATGCTGACCAGCACGCGCGATGCACCCAAGCCTGGCCGGTTACCTCGGTGCCGAATGGCAGTAACGGATCGCAAGATCGCTCCCCCCGCCACCACAAGCCATGCACCGGCCTGTGGCGGACGGCGTAGGGTTGCGGTTGATCCATTCCGCCACGCAGCAGGCGAACGCACGCGCTTCTGCCTCGGCGCGAGGTAAGCCGCCGTCGAATTCGGCGATGGCAGCGCGCTCCTCAAAGAAGGCCCGCCAGTCCTCGGCTGACCATCCCTCAAGTGAAGGGCGCAGCAGCCTCAGAAGCTCAGGCTTGTGACGATGCAGCAACTTCAGAAGTGTGTCCGGAGGTTCCTGCTCTGCAGAGAGGTCCAGTTCGTCACCATCGAGGCGGAAAATGCTGACGCCAGCGGCCCGCGCGGCGCTAAGTGCGTGAAGGGCACTCATATCCGGCCCCTCCAACGAAGCGTTTCAGCCTTCTGCGACGTAGCTGAAGGCATTGGGGGCATAGGGGGCATAGGGGTCATCGGCACGCTAGACCCCGCAGTTAAGTCCGGTTCGGGCTCGACCGTGTGGCCCTCTTGAGCAAACGGCGTCGAGCTGGTCCCGATGACCCCTATGCCCCCTATGCCCTTCCCCTTCACCGTTATCCGCTCTCCAGAGTCGGTAGGTGGCGACACCCCGCTTTTACCAACGGGCTGCTGCCGGCTTAACACGAGCCCAGCGATACGAGTGCCGGCAAGCTTTTGGATGTATGAGGTTCGGTACTGCCGCCCATGGTCGTGTGGATCTACAAGTCGAAGGACGTCTGCATCGACTCCCCGACAGTCACGGCTGCACCGCCGTGCTTCTCCCACCAGGTCGTGAAGAGATCTACAACCGCCTGCCGACGAGCATCCTGTTCCTTTGCTTCGCCCACTCGCCGGGCCGGGTCCTGACAACCAAGGGCAACGAGCGGGTCGCGGCACCAGCCACACCACTGCGGGAAGCTGCCGAGCTCAAGGCCCGGTTCAAGATCAGTTTTCCTTCGCCCCAGCGCCAGACTGTAAGCAGAGCTGTGAGGAGCTCAGTCCGATGTTCCTTAACGTGGAGCCGAACGTCGGTCTTGAACGGCCGCGCCTCAGGATCTTCAACACGCGGATCGAAATCCACGGTGATGAAACGTCTAGCCAAATCCTCTGAGACGGTTAGCCCATTGCCAGTAAGGATGACAAAAGCCGACGCATTCAGCGGCACCATCTGTGACCGGCCGAGCACTCGCACACGGGCCGGTCTTTCGGTAATTGCGCTGGCAAGCAGGTCTGACTTGAACGCAGTGTTGTTCAGATTATCGAGGAACAGAGCGGGGCTGCCCTGCATGAGCTCGGAGGCAATCCGCTTCTCCAGCTCTTCCGCTGTCGCGCCCGCGGTCACCGCATGCGGATCGCGCCCGAACGCGATGATGCAGGTGCATCGGGCAAGGAGGCCCTTGCCAGCGCCAGCCCCCGACATAGGGGCCGCACGGAACAACACTCCTGGTGCCAAATACAGACTGGGACGGGACACCGCGGTGAGCAGACCTACCAAGAAAGCCAACTCGTCGCGGCCAGGAGCTTTGCTGGTGTCAACGATTGCGATCCCGCTGGGATCCTCGAGGGTCTCCGCATCTGCAAAGCAGAACGTCTTGAAGGTCTCGCGGACTAATCGAAGCGCTGCCTCGGCTTCAGCCCTCGTCGGACAATCAGGAACGCGATCGGCCAGATCGGGCACATTCTCGCACCACATGCCCGAGGCACGATCATAACCCTCGGCGCTCGTGATCGCGCCGTCCTCATTCAAGAATGGCGCCGAGGCAATTCCATTCAATGGCGGCAGTTGCCATCCCTCGCACCAACCGAGATACATAACCGCGAATGCGCGGGGAAAACGCACATTTTTTTCTTCGCCGTCCTTGTTTATCGCGTAGGGCCGGCAGAGCCTATGTGCCATAAGCACGAGGTGGTCTCGTGTCCTTATCCGCGCCACCATTCCCTTTTGGCTTTGATCAAACACAAGACGGACCGGCACTCCCCGGTCGTGACTCTCCAGCCTTCGCCAGAAGATCTCTCAGGTCCGCGACAGTGGCATCAGGACTGGGGCTTTCGACCAGCAGCCGAGGTTTTTCAGGCGCAGGTTCGAAAACTTCCTCCGCCGCATCTATTGCGGCAGCGACGGCTTCTTCGCGAGCAAGGTGAGCTTCTGCATCAGACATTATATTGCCCCCCGATATTGGGCACGCGGCCCATCAGCATGTCGTTGAAGTCCATTCCTTGTTTCGGACGAGCGATACGCACGCGGCGCCCTTCACGCTTCCAGCGCAGCGCGGCGTGACGTGCCGCTGCCTCGCCTGGCTCGTCCCCATCTGCAATGACGATCACATCGCGCACATCACCCGGCAGATTGAGGGTACGGAGGAAAGAGGCAGAGAGCGCCGCCCAGGCCGAATAGCCGGTTGCTTGCATGGCAGCGAGGCAGGTTTCGATGCCTTCGCCGAGCATCAGCACATCGCCAGCCGCCGCGAGCCGCACAGCGCCGCCGCGGCACGGCCCGAGCATCATCTTCTGAGGATGGACCGGAGCCTTATTGCGACCGTCGCGGGCAAGGAACGTGCGATGGATCGCAAGCGGCGTTCCATCGGCACCGTTGGTCACCAGCGCCACCATAGTCGGCCAGATACCGCCCGAGAAATGATTCAACCAATGGAAACGCAGCGCATCGTGCTGCGTAAGATGTATCCCGCGCGACGCGAGATAAGTCTCGACCGGCGTCCCCTGTGCCGGCGTGGAGGATTGCCAGATGGCGAGCGCGACCTCGCTGCGCCTGGCGTTATCGAGATCGGATGTGCGACGAGGTGCTAGTTGAGCAAGTGGGCGAAGACCGGTTTGCTCACGCAGCCCGCGGGAGCGAGAACTGGCAATCACTTGATTTTCGCGCGCCCAGCCACGTTCACGGCACCGGGCGCAACAATAAGAGGCAAACCCGGGCTCAGTGTGCCAGATGCGGAGGACGCGACGCTTTCGATTTGCCGGCGATCGACGACCTGGACCACAGAGAGGGCACGCCGTATCGACCATCGCGCGATTGCCGGCGAGCGCGGCGAGCTCATCGTAGGAGATGGTCATCGCCGGCCTCCTGCTAAGCGCGAGCTGCGCAGCGCCATGATCATGACAGCGCTGATGGTCAGATCCGCGCGTATTGTCCGCGCTTGCGTTTTTGGGATTGGGTTGCCATTTTCGTGGCGATCAGTCCGGCGTCCGGCAGGAAGATCGTTTCGGAACTCGTCGCGCGGCATCGCTGTGGCCCTCTCATTGTATAGGCTCATCTGGTTTCTGCCCCCTCGCGATGTTCGTCGAGCCACTCGACGTAATGACGCATGCGCGTACCGTGGCGCCGATCGCTGAGGCGGGTGCGCGGTGGGGCGTTCCCCTTTGCCCGCTGCCGCTGCAACGTGTCGAGCGACACGCCCATTAATGAGGCGAGCAGCTCGTCACTTAGGACTTGATCGAGATGAAAGGGGAGGACGGGTTGTGGCTCGTCGTGGGACATGAAGGCACCTCTCGCTCTAATGCTGCGGCGCATGACGCCGCTCGGTGCCGATCTATTTATGGGATGATTTCGCGCCCGTCTTTGTAAATTAAATATGCCTATTTATTTTACGGCCTTCACGTCGAGTGACAAGTCTGGTTTTCCAGCCGTCCTCTAGAAGTCGTCAGCAATAAGGGGCTCATCGAGGTTATCATCAGGTTCATTCAAGTGCATATTCCCATGCCAATCCATCTTGTCACGTCGCTTCGTGTATTTTCGTGCTAGGCGATCGACCCGACTTTTCTCACTCCCCACGTTTGGGACGGAACCCAGTTCGAGCACCGCTCGGGCAAGCTTACGAGCGCATGTCTCGCCCGTCTCCCGGCTTATCATATGCATGTAGGCCAAGGCGGGTGCGTCATCGTCTAGTTCTTTTTTAGTTCTGCCGCGTCGCTTCCTTCTGCCTTCCAGATAGAATTGATGCGCAATCTCGAGCGCGGCGAGCCATTCGTCGCTCCCCTTCGGGTACCTTTCAGCGTCCTCATGGAGGAATAGTACGAGCCAAGTATTGACGTTCTTCAGATCTTTAAACCTCCTAAACGCGAGCGCCACCTCCGTCTGGGGGCCCAACAGAAAAAGCTCAGCTACTCTACTTTCCGCGAGACTTTTCGCGCTAGGCTTCTTCAGCATCTCACCATACCCCAATTCATGCTCGTCGTAGATTGGTGACATTGGCGCCAGCGGCCTGTGCCAGGATCACGGCGATGTGGTGCGCCCAGGTGTCGAGTGCGAGCCGCTTCTCCGGCCAATAGGTCGCCTTGTTGTAGATGCCGGCGATTCCGGCCTTGTGCCCGCTGACGTGGTTCAGCACCGCCTCGATGATGTGCGGCTGGACGCTGACGGGTTCCTCGGCCATGCGGGTCGCCACGGTCCTGCGGATGTCGTGGACAGTCCAATCTGGAATTTTGAGCTTGGCGTCGAGTTCGGCCTTGCACTTCGACCATCCCTGAAAGCCACCAGCGCCCTTGCCGAAGACGAGATCGCGGTCATGGGGCCGGGGGATGCCTTTGAGGATGTCAACCACGGTTGATGCCAGCGGCACGATGAATGGGCGCTTGTTCTTGGTTCGCTCGCCCGGCAGGGAGATCTTGCGGCCATCGATGTCGATCTCGGACCAACGAAGCCAGGCAATCTCATCTGCCCGGCATCCGGTTAGGATCAGGAGCTTGACGACGCTGCCATAGTCATTATCGGGAAGCGCGTTCCAGACGGCGGCGAGCTCGCTCTCGGACAACACACGGTCGCGAGATGACGGCTCGGCATATTTCGTCGTGCCGATGACCGGATTGCTGTCTGCGATCCCTTGCGTGACACACCATGCAAATAATGCCGATAGTGCAGATCTTGCACGATCAGCCGACACTGCCCCGTGGTGTTCTGCAACTGCAGACAATCGTGATGCGATTTCGCGGCGATCAATCTTGTCGATCCTGAGCTCGTGCAGCAGCCTCAGATGCTTCATCAGGTAGAGGCGTGTGGAATAGTAGCTGGCAGGACGAAGTTTTTTCTCCTTGTGGAGCAGGAAGCGATCAGCGACGGCCTTGAAGGTATCTGTCGCCCTTGCCCGGGCTTCAGACTTGGCGCCGGCCGGATCTTCACCGAGGTGAACCTTGGCGAGCACGTCCTTCGCGCGGGAACGCGCCTGCACGAGGGTCAGCTCCTTGGTCGAGCCGAGCGTGATGCGGCGCTGCTTGGCGCCGAGCTTGTACTGCGTCACATAGACCCGCGATCCGCCATCGCGGACACGCAGGCCGAAGCCGGGCAGATCGTCGTCAAAGACGATGCGTTCGGTCTTCCCGGGAAGAAGTTCGATGGTGTCGATATTGGACGCTTTGAGCTTCATGGAAGAGATCTCCTCCAAATGCTGGGAAGCCTATGGGAAGATGCCGTATGCGGTTTTATGCCCCCGTCCGCGGCGGTGAGACAAGTGTTCTGCCACGTTCTATGAGGTTTAGCTAGTCTTTTGCGGCTTCCCGCGGCATCTCGCGGAGGTAGACCAACGATCTGTGGATCAAGAGGTCGGTGATTTCGAATTCACCCGGCGGTACCAGCACTTTCAATGCCGCGCGGCGGGATGCGTGGAGTTCAGTTAATCAACCATCCGCAAAGAAAACCCAGGCGAAACGGCTTGCTCCCTGAGACAAAATCGTCGGCGTGTGCTTCCATTTCAAACAGCACAACCAAGGAAGACTGAGGAGTTTTGTCCATGTTAAGCAAGTTGTCATTGGTCCTCGCCTGCGGCGTGCTTGCATCATCATTTTCGATGAGTGCGCAGGCTTCTCCAATTTCGTCGGTTCGACCGCAACCGACAGCGCCAGCCATCACATTGGTGCGTGACGGTTGCGGGTTAGGGTTCCACTGGGCGCCGTGCGGATGCATTCGTAACTACACAGCGTGCCCCGTGGTCGTCGTTCCGGCGGCGCCGGTAATCGTCGCGCCACAGTACGCGCCACCCGTCGTTCCGGCAGTCTGTCCATACGGCTATTATCTCGGCCCGTACGGTAGATGCCTGCCGTATTGAAATAGCCCAAGCTTATGCGAAGGACGGAAGGCGTCGGCTTCGGCCGGCGCCGGGCAACTTTTTTGCCGAGATCGTGACAGTTGGGCCCGGTGTCTTGGCCAGCTTATTTAAGTCGTCTTCCAAGAGCGCACTGGCCGGGAGCGACTGAACTGAGCTCCCGGCCAGCACTTGCCATCCCCAACCCGTCTTCGGAACGATCGGGATGACCCCGCTCAGCTTAAGAGCTCGGTACTCAGTGTCGCGGCGACACTTTGTCACGAAATCCAGAGCGCCGGCAGGGCGAGGGGCTGCGGAGGCCCGGACAATCCGTGGCGTTTAGCTTCAATGCGCTGGTTTTGTTTGCGAGCTTCCCAAACCTCCAAGCCCCGGCGTTAGCGCCCAGCCCGCCGGAGCTTCGGGACGTGGCTTTGGCCGGCGCCGAAATCCTCCGGGACGTCGGCTTCGGCCTGCGCCTTTTCTTGGTGGCGTGACAGATTCCTCACAGTTCGGGCGATTGGCTTGTGCTACTCGTTCAATACGGGCTGGGGGGCTCCAACATTGACTCTAACACGATGGACCGCTGCCTTCGGTAGGATGGCAGCCAAGTTTCCGAGGTTGGTAGGCTTAGGCGAGCGTTCAAGTGCAGCGCCTCTTCCGCCGATGACCGATCCAAATGTCGGCTTAGACTATCTGAACATGGCCGATGACTTTCGGCAGGCTTATCGCGATCTCGGTTTGCCGGACCGGCAGCCGCTCAATTGGCCTCGTTATTTCTTGGCTACCCATGCCGTAGAGCTCGCGCTGAAAAGCTATCTCTTGCGTCACGACGCATCGCAAGACCCGCTGAAGGGTCGACACATTCGGCACGATCTGGAGGCGCTGCTGAAAAAGGCGGAAAAGCGCGGCTTGAAACTGGAAACTCAAACGCGCAGGACAATCGAGCTGCTCAGCAAACTGCACAAGCAATTTCGGTCTCGCTATTCCATTCCTAGTGCTGAGCCCGTGATCACCATCGAGCAATGCGACTGCGACCTCGATAAGCTGCTTATGGCCGTGTCGGGGGCAGCCAACATGAGAGAGCTCTGCGACGCCGGCGTTTGGCGGATACAGAAACTGTTTCGAAGGGTGGCAGTGGCAGTGGCGGTGGCGGCGTCGGTGGGGTTGGTTCTGGTCGCGGCCACAGATTTCTGATTGCGTCGGCTTCGGCCGGGGCCGTTCTTATTTTTATGCACCTTTGGTTATTGAGGTGCCGGTGCGATCGTGGCATCGGGCTGCAGCACGTCGCCTTGGGCCTGCGGCTGGACGCCTACCTGCTGCTTTATCCGCGCCTCTGCCTCCCCCTTGGCGAGCTCGGCCTGGTGCTCACGCGACGCCCGCATCATCTCAGCCCTTGCCCCTTGATATGCGGCATTGTCCACCGGGGCTCCATCGGAGGTCTTGCTGAAACCGGTGAGCGGGACCGGGAAGAACATCGTCTTTTGCCGCGCGTTTATGGCAGCGATGAACATCTGCTTGCCCTTCCGCATCTTGTCGACGAACTCCTTGGACAGGTCCATTTGGACCTGACAGCTCGTCGAAAAGCAGACGGCATATTGCAACTGTGCCGGTTCGCCCTCGTCGATCTTGATCTGAACGCCGGAAGACATTGCTAGCGAATAGGCCGTCGATACATTGACGAGTAGGTGTTGCTTATCCTCGCCTTCGATGGTGCGCACGGCGGCGGCAATAAGAATTGCCCCTGTCTTGGGCTCTAGCCCTTCGTATCTGACGAGGCAAACCTGCTTATTGCCGGTCTTTTCATCCTTCGTGCAAACCTTGATCCAGCTGCTTTCGCCGCCCGTGCCTGCGTGTGTTGCCGAATTTGGCGTTGTCTTTGGCACCTCTTGTTGGGCGGCCGCGAGGGTCATTCCACACCCCAATGCGAACGCCGCGAGCAAGACCGACCAGCCCGTGCGGTGGAGCTTGCTCCATCCGTCCATCGACCCGTTCATATCGACCCCTCCTCGTTTTCAATGGGCCAGTTCAGGCCGTTGAACAGCCCCCACAATACCTGCACTCGGTCAACACCTGAAATGAGGCATGGACGTGATTTAAAGGACAAGGAGCGAGCCGGTTTTTTTCCAAGAGGGGTGCCCCTGGCCCGCAGGCTTCCTGAAGCTTACCTAAACGGATCCCTCAGACCTCGTTCACGCGGCCCTTCTTAGCTCCTTCCAACCAAGTCCGGATCGACCGGCTTTGAGTTTTGAGGAGTTTCGTCATGGCCGTTCGGCATCGGGCGGGGAGTGGTCTCAAAGTGCATCTCGACGGCGACGAGATCGTCGTGTGGAAGCGCGGAACCGTCTTCCTTATCGCTTTCAAGCTAGCTCCGCGCCAGCGGCGCCTGATCGTTACGCGCAATTGGCTTCCCAACTTCGCGTCCAAGCCGCTCGCCGAGTTTCGCGCGAGAGCGGCTCAGCTCGCCCTCAACAAGGCCCGCGAGCTTGGCTGGGGAGTTGTTGTCGCTTTGGCAAGCAAGCGCACCAGACTAGGCCGCGCGGCGCCCGATCGCCGGCGCTGCTTCACCGCGCGATAGGAGAGGAAGCTGCCGGCTTGGTCCTGCGCGCCCACGCGCAAGTTCGATCATGACAGTTTGACGACGCGATCTCTTGCGCAAGAGTGACCTTGCAGCCCTTGCCCGTTCACAAGCAAATTGGCAAAACGTTAGCAGTCGAGTCTCAGTGGAATCAGCGCCAATGTTCCGGACCATTCTTACCGCGTTTCTTATCGCGTTCGTTTTTTACGGCCTCATGGTGAGAGGTAGTGCGGTGGCGGAGGTTCTCGATGGGACCAAGCTGTTCGCCGATTGTCGCGACGGCGATAACCCGAGCGCCCGCGACAGTCCCTACAAATGGGGAACGTGTTTCGGCTACATCAATGGCGTGGCAGACGCGCTCGTTCCCGCCGGCGTGTATTGTTTGCCGGCAGGGGTGAAGGCGGGGCAAGTGCTCGACGTTGCCAAGCTCTACATCCAGGATCATCCCGACAAGCGATATCTGCCGGCGCCTCAGCTGATTGTTAACGCGCTCGTCGAGAAATTTCCCTGCAACTAGCAGACTGGCTTCGTGCGGCAGTGGTGAAGTCTCACATCACTGGCTCGCGCTCGTCTCGTAGTTTTCGCGGGCGGATAGGCTGCGCTTTGGGTCGACCCAAACCTCTATCCGTGGGAAGCCTCGGTGACACCTTCCCCGAGGCTTCCGCCGTTTCGAGCACGGGAAGGGTGCACTCCGGCGGTGCCGGCGCTCCAACGGTGGCAAATCTCACATCCAAGACTCTGTCTCTGTCCTAACCTGCTCTCCGCGGACAGGCCCGCGCTGATTGGCGGACCCAAGGCCTATCCGTGGGAAGCCTCGGTCGACACCCCGCGGCTTCCGCCTTTCAAGCAGGATTGCGTCCGATAAATTCGCGACGAGAGACTGCACCGAGGGCAGGGCGCCGATGCCAGTCGGCGCCCTGTTTCGGTCAGGGTGAGAGTTTTGCCTGCATAATGAGCGATGGGAGAGCACGTAGGCGGAACGCTTTTGGGCCCAAAGTGGACTTACCAAAATAAATTATTGGGCCCAAAGTGGGCCATACTGGACAAGCAAGTAATACGTCGCCCATATGCCGCGGCACCAATTGCGAGAATACAACTTTAGGAGAGAAACGGCCATGAAGTGGTCACAAGCAATTTGCGCGTCCATCCTGGTTGATGAGTTTTACTTGCTCTCGCCGCACACGAGATCCAAGCCGCGCTTGGGCAGGGATGACCTTGGTGTCCCCCTGGAACCGGCCTTCAGACCGAGCCTCTTCACCGCCGATTGGGGGCTTCCTCCGAAGCCGGCAGAACTCCGGCCCGCGAAAGTGCAAGCCGACGCCTCATAAAGCTCCGGACGGACCTGCCGCCGGGGCTTTATGTTTGAATCGCTTCCCTCGCGCGCGAAGCCAGCGGTCGTCGCCCGCCTGCTCGGTGTTAATGCCGGAAAAATCCGTTCGACTAGTGTAGGGCGATGCCGCCTGGCGAGAAGGCCCAAGCTGGCGCTGGCAGATCGATCCCAGGTCCAGGAATCGGGATCGAGTTCCCATAGCTCGACACGAACCCGCCTCCATCGGATTTCCCGGAAAGCGGCATGGCAAGGGAATGGGCCTTCAAATAATCCTGGGCGAAACCCTGCGGCTGGGCGAGGAGAGACTGGCCGTCGATAGGATCGCCGCTTCCCTGGGTTTCGAATGCGCTGGCAACACCCGGCATGCCGACCAGCGCCGCCGCGCCGCACAGCGCCAAAACGAGACCGAGACTTCTCATGATCAATCCCCCTGATCCCCCGATCAATTGAATCAAGTTTACAAGCTCGGAACCTGAATGCCAAGCCGGGATGGTGGCAAAGTGGACAGCCCAAAGTCCCTTGTTTTTCGCGTGCGACAACGAGTCCGCCTCTTTTTGTCACGCCGCGACACGGCTATCATCGCCTCTCCGCAACTACGGAGGGATTCGATGCGAAAGACAGTGTTGGCGCTGGCGACGTTCGGCGCGATTGGGGCAGCTTGCTCGTTCGCCTTTGCCGGGTCGGCGACCATTCCGGCGCCCGGGCCCAATTACTCCCCGGTGGAAAAAGCCGCCTGCGGCGGACCTGGCCCGCGTTGCCCATGGGGACGGACCTGGGTCTGCGGCCCCGCCGGTTGCTGGTGTGCTCCTTGCGGCGGCCGTTATTGGTACCGCCCCTGGCGTTACTAGCCTCTTCGGCACTCTAGTCTCGCGTTGCAGAGCTTAAGGATTGCTGATCGCGACGGCGTCGGTTTCGGCCGGCGCCCATTTCCGCTTGGGACGGCCTTGGGAAACAAGATGAGGATGAAGCTGGGAGCGGTGACTGGTAGAACGCGTCAATGACCGCGCCTCGCCTCCTCTACGTCGTCACCGAGGACTGGTACTTCCTCTCCCACCGCTTGCCCATGGCGCGCGCCGCCAAGGCTGCAGGCTATGACGTGCACGTGGCGACGCGCATAAACCGCGGCAAGGAAGCGATCGAAGCCGAAGGTTTCACCCCGCATTCATTGTCGTGGCAGCGCGGCAGTCTCTCGCCGACGCACAGCATTGCCGGCGTCGCCGAGCTGCGAAAATTGCTGCACGCCCTCAAGCCCGACATCCTGCACAACATCTCGCTGAAACCTGTGCTGCTCGGCGGCATCGCGAGCCTCGGGCTTTCTTCCATCGCCGTGGTCAACAGCCTGACCGGGCTCGGCACGCTGTTCGTCGGCAATCACCGCAAGAGCGAGCTCACCAGGCCGCTGGTGGTCGCCGCGCTCAAGGCTTTGCTCAAGCGGCCGAACGTCCGCACCATCGTGCAGAATCCTGACGACAAGAGATTCGTGCTCGGTCTCGGCGTGCCTGAAGGAAGCGTCGACCTGATCCCAGGCTCCGGCGTCGACCTGAAACATTTCACGCCGCTGCCGGAGCCGCCGCCGCCGGTCACCGCGGCTTACGTCGGGCGCATGCTCGCCGACAAGGGCGTGCTGACGCTGATCGAGGCTTACTCGGTTGCCACCTCGCGCGGGGTGAAGCTTCAACTTCTGCTTGCCGGCGATACCGACCGGGAGAATCCGGGGTCGCTCGCGCCCGAGCAATTGCGCGAGTTTGCCTCCGCCTTCGGTATTCGCTGGCTCGGACACGTCGCCGACATCCGCGAGGTTTGGGAACGCGCGCATATCGCGGTTCTCGCCTCGCGCCGCGAAGGCTTACCGAAGAGCCTGCTCGAGGCTGCGGCCTGCGCCAGGCCGATGATCGCCACCGACACGCCCGGCTGCCGCGAGATCGCCATTCAAGGCAAGACGGCGCTCACCTTCCCGGTGGACGACGCGGCGGCGCTTGCCGAAGCCATGACGCAAATGGCGGGCGATGCCGAGATGCGTACGCGCTTCGGAAGCGCTGCGCGGGCACTGGTCGAGGAGAAATTCTCTGCCGAGGCTATCGGCAAAGCCACCGTCGCGCTCTACCAGTCTCTTGTACCAGCGAAATAGACAGTGTCTAGGCCGGCGCAGCCGGCCTCGCCTCTCCCCGGCGGGGAGAGGTCGCGCCGAAGGTTGCTTCGGCGCGGGTGAGGGGGCTTCAAACATGCGAGAGCGTTCCGCACCCCCTCACCCTCTCCGCCATGCGACTTGCGCAAGCTTCGCGCGCAAGATCGCGGCGGAAAGCCTCGGCCCAATGGGGGAGAGGAGGACGTAGACCGTGCGTTTTCAGTTAGCGCCGCCGTTGGGAGCGCGCATCATGGCGGCGAGGCCCTCCGGGGTTTTGACGCGCGGGTCCCAGCCGAGCCGCGGAGCTTTGCCGCATCGATGACGAAGTTCCCGGACAGCCGCTCCCATTCGGCCTCCTTGCCGAAGGTCGCCATCAGCCGCTTCACCCCGCCGGCCGGGACGCGGATGAGATGCGGCGCCCGGCCCAAGCCTTCGCGCATGGCGGTAACCATCCCCGCCACGCTGATCGGCTCGCTGTCGGCAACGAGAAAGGTCTCGCCTTCGGCTTCTCGCGAGGTGAGCACCAGCTCGATTGCCGCGGTCAGGTTCTCAAGCGCGAGCAGCGAGCGGCGGTTGTCGAGCCCGCCAAAGGGCAGCGGCATCGGCGTCTGCGCGAGCGTCGCGAGGCTTGCGATGTTGCCCTTGACGCCGCGTCCATAGACCACGGCGGGGCGGAGCACGGTGAAAGTAACGCCGCTCTCGGCAAGCAGCCGTTCGGCCTCAAGCTTGGAACGCCCGTAAGCATCGGTGGGCTTGGGCTTGTCGGTCTCGCTGATCACGTGGCCGGCGGAAAGCCCAGCCTGCGCCCTTACCGACGACATCAATATGAAGCGCTCGACGCGGCCTTTCGCGGCTCGGGCCAGTTCCCCCACCGCGTCGGTGTTGATGCGGGTATAGACCTCGTCAGGTAGCTGGCCTGGCGCGTGCGCGATACCGGCGAGATGCAGGACATGGCTGACGCCGTCGACGAGCTGCGACCAGTCTGCCGCCAGCGCAAGATCTGGCAGCGCCACGCGCTCCACGCCTTCAATATCGGGGATCGCTGCAGGATCGCGCGACGCGGCGCGCACCGTCCAGCCGCTTGCGGCAAGCGCCCGCACCATCGGCTTGCCGATGAAGCCTGAGGCTCCGGTGATGAGCACCTTTCGCGCCATCACTTGCTGCCCCGCGCCAGCAGATTGAGCACATAGAATGTGGCGACCGCGCCGAACCCGAGCAGCATCATGTCGGCAATGGTGGAGTTGAGGATCACCGCCGTGACTGCGAGCGAAGCGAGCAGCAGACCGAGCACGAAAATCCGCGCCGTCACTTGCGGCGGCGTCATGCCCGCGATCACCGCGCGCTGATAGAAATGGGTGCGGTGGGCAGTCAAGATGTGCTCGCGGTTATAGCTCCGACGGATCAGGGTCACGCCTGAATCGAACAGCGTGTAAAGCGGCAGCAAGAGTGCCGCGGCCACGTTCGCCCCCGCCACGAAACTCAGCATGAGGGCGAGCAGGAGCCCGATCGGCAGGCTGCCGGCGTCGCCGAGGAAAACTTGCGCCGGGTGCTTGTTGAACACGGCAAAACCGAGCATGGCGCCGAGCAGCGCCAGCGCCAGGGTTCCCACGTTGACCGGTACCGCGCCGAGATAGGCGAGCGCCGCGACGCCCAGCGTCATCGGCACCACTTGCGCCGCGGTGATCCAATCGATGCCGTCGAGAAAATTGATGGCATTGATGAGATAGACGGTGCCGAAGGCGATGAGCCCGCGCTCGACAAAGAACGGGAGAAGGTCGGGCAGGATGCGCAAATCCTGCGGCAGGCTGAACGCGAGCACGAGCGCGGCGAGGATCTGGCCGGCGAAGCGCCACGACACAGGCAGCGGACGGGCGTCGTCGATCAGCCCAAGCACGGTGAGGCCCGCCGCCGCCAGAATCACCGGGAACAGCAGCGGTCCGCTCACCGCTTGCGGCCACCATAGCCGCACTGCCGTGAGGACGATGAACAGCGCCAGCATGACGCCGACGCCGGCGCCTTGCGGCGTGGCGCGAGCGTGCGACGAGCGCTCATTGGGATGGGCGAGGAGATAGCGCACGAGCACCGGCTTGAGGAAATAGATCAGCACGCCGGAAAGTGCTGCGGTCGAAGCGACCACGGCGATCGCTAGAACGAATTGGGCTCCTTGCATCGCCTCAATGGAGCGTGGGCGAGACCGGCTGCCACTCGTCCTTGACCGAGGCCGGATGCCCGGTGCTCCCCGGCTTATAGCCTTCGACGGTGGCGCGCAGCATCTCTTGCAGATCGGCCTCGTCCTGCCTCTGGATCGCGTCGTCGAGACGCTCGAGCGCCGCGACGAGCTCGGCGTAAGCCAGCACCGGCTCGGAGTTCTTGAAGATGCGCGGGTGGCTCGTGCCGGTGGTGTTCTCGCCGATGAGCAGTTCCTCGTAGAGCTTCTCGCCGCGCCGCAATCCGATGTACTCGATGGCGATGTCGCCGTCGGGATTGGTGTCGTCGAGCACTTCGAGCCCGGAAAGGCGGACCATGGTGCGGGCGAGATCGTCGATCTTCACCGGCGTCCCCATGTCGAGCACGAACACCTCGCCGCCACTCGCCATGGCTCCCGCCTGGATCACGAGCTGCGCCGCCTCCGGGATCGACATGAAATAGCGGATGATCTCGGGGTGGGTGACGGTGACAGGGCCTCCGGCCTGGATCTGATTGCGGAAGCGGCGCACCACCGAGCCCGACGAATCGAGCACGTTGCCGAAGCGCACCATGGTGAACACGGTCGTTCCGTGCGGCTCGGCGAGCGCCTGCAAGATGAGCTCGGCGAGCCGCTTGCTCGCGCCCATGACGTTGGTCGGGCGCACCGCCTTGTCGCTCGACACGAGCACGAAGCGCTCGACCCGCGCCTCCTTGGCGACCTCCGCGAGCGTCAAGGTGCCGAAAGTGTTGTTCTGCACGCCGGTGAACGGGTTCACCTCGACGAGCGGCACGTGCTTATAGGCTGCGGCGTGGTAGATCACCTCTACGTCGTGGGTGCTGATGATGCGGGTGACGAGCTTGCGGTCGAGCACCGAGCCGAGCACCGGGATGATCTTGGTGTCGGCAAGCGGCGGCGCCTCTGGCTCCTTGGCCCGGCGCCATTTGAGCTCCTCGATCTCCATCTCGATCTCGTAGAGCGCGACCTCAGATAGCTCGAACAGGATCAGCGCCTTAGGTCCGAGCTCGAGCAGCTGGCGGGTGAGCTCCGAGCCGATCGAGCCTCCGGCGCCGGTGATCATCACCACCTTGTCCTTCACGTGCCCGGTAAGCAGCTCAAGCTCCGGCGCTACGGGATCGCGGCCGAGCAGGTCCTCGACCTCGATCGGCCTCAAATCGCTCACCTCGACCCGGCCGGAGGCGATCTCTTCGAGCGCCGGCAGCGTTTTCACCACCACCGGGAAGGGCTCGAGCGCCTTGATCGCGGCGCGGCGCTCGCTGCGCAATGCCGAGGGCATGGCGAGCAGCACCTCTTTGACATTCTCGGTGGTGATCACCTTTCCGATCTTGCCCGGCCGCAGAACCTTGACGCCATGCACCACCTGGCCCGCCAGCGACGGGCTATTGTCGATGAAGGCGACCATGTTGAACTGATTGGTCTCGTTCAGCGCTCGGAGCAGCTGAACGCCCATGGTGCCGGCGCCGTAGATGATGACGTTCTTGCGCTCGTCGAAGCTCACCGGCTTGTGCTGCGGCGCCGCTTTCAGCAAGAGCGCGGCGGCCCATTGGCGGGAGAGGCGGATGAGGCCCGCGGCGATCAGGCCATAGATCACCACCACCGAGCGCGGGTGACCTTTGATGCCCGACAACAGCACGAGCAGCGCCCAGGCGAGCACGGCGATAATCACCGCGACATAGATGCGCGTGGTGCCCTCAGGTCCGATGAAGCGGGTGACGAGCTTGTACAGCCCGCGCATATGGAAGGTGATGACGCCGATGATGGGCGCCGCCGCCATCAGCAAGATCATGCCGAAGGTTTCCGGCACATAGAACTGGCTCAGGCGCAGCGAGTAGGCGGCCCACAGCGCAATGGTGAGCAAGACCATGTCGTTGGCGATCAGAAAGATTCGCTTGAACCAGCGAGGCCGTTCGATGAGCCAGACGGCTGAACGCATGTGAAGGGCCACCCCGAACCGGCGCCTTTGGCCGGAACCCCGTTTTGTCTTGGCGTCGCGCTCTAAATCAGAGTGCGCCGCACCATAGCTGATGCCCCCGGCGAACGGAAGCACGCAACCACATTTCCATAACAGCAGAAAATCGGCGAAAAAATGCCCGCCTCGAGTTTCGCTTAGCCCAGGATCACCACATGCAGCCGTTTCGGCCCGTGCGCGCCCCTGACAATGGTCTGCTCGATATCGGCGGTGCGCGACGGTCCGCTGATCAGATTGACGCTGCGCGGCAAATTGCCCTCGCCATAGATCGCGCGCAAACGATCGAAAACCTCTTCGTAGCTGCCGACCACGTCGCCGGCACGGACGAGAATGAAATGAGTCTCCGGCAGGAAGGCGAGAGTCGTCGGATTGTCGGCCCCTGAAACCAGGATCAAGGTGCCGGTCTCCGCCGCGGCGGCGACGGCGCGCGACAAGGCGGCGCGGTCGTGAGGCTCGGCGCGGCCGGAGAGCCGCTCGAGTGCCGGCGCAGCATTCCAGGGGAGGGCCGCGAGGAAAGGATCGCCGCCCAGGCGCAAGACCGAGGGGAGATCATGGGCGCCGAGATCCTCGGCAATCGCGCGGACCGCGTCCTCTGGGGTGCTTGCCCGCGTGACCTCGGCGCCTTGGCTTACGAGCATGGCGGTCATGAGGTCGAGCAGGGCGTCATGGTCTGCGCGCGCGCGGGCCGGAATCGTGCCACGCGGGTGGAGGCGCAAGCGCTCCTCGACCGCGGCCTCGCGCTTCCTGTCCTGGCCCGTGACGCCGAGCGCCGCACGGATGTGCGATAGAACCAAAGCGCGGGCTTGGCCGGCGGCGATCATCTTTCCCCGCTCCTCTTCTTGTAAAGCGCCTGGAAGGTCTCGCCTTCGGGAGCCGGCAGATCGCGTGTGTCCGTCCAGGCACCGGCGAACGGCAGGGCGCTGAACCTCCCGCGGTCGCCGGCGAGGAGCGCCAGCAGCGGCGCGATCGCGCCCGAAAGCGCGTGATAGAGGCGCGGGCGCTTCGCCGCAAAGGCCCATAGCTTTAGTGCCAGGCGCTGCCTCGCCGGCGGATCGCCCCGCTCGAAATCGCGCTCACGCCATTTGCGCATTAGCGAGGGCAAGGGGATCGCCATGGGGCAGACTTCCTCGCAGCGCCCGCAAAAGCTCGATGCGTTGGGAAGGTCGCGCGCATGCTCGATGCCGTAGAGCGCGGGCATCAGCACCGCCCCCATCGGCCCTGGATAGAGCGAGCCATAAGCATGTCCGCCGATCGCGCCATAGACCGGGCAATGATTGAGACAGGCGCCGCAGCGGATGCAGCGGAGCATGGCGCGGAAGTCTCCGCCGAGCATCTCGCTCCGTCCATTGTCCAGCAGCACGACATGGTATTGGCGCGGCCCGTCGGGATCGCCGGCTCGGGCGGGCCCGGTGGCGAAAGTGGTGTAGGTGGTGATGTCCTGGCCGGTGCCCGAGCGGGCGAGCAGCCGGAGCACGGTGCACGCATCTTCGAGCGTCGGCACCAGCTTCTCGATCGAGGCGACGACGATATGCACTTGTGGCAGGGTCTCGGTCAGGTCGCCGTTCCCCTCATTGGTGACGATCACCGACGATCCGGTCTCGGCGATGAGCAGGTTCGCTCCGGTAATGCCGACTTGCGCCGAGACGAACTTCTCGCGCAGCACGGCACGGGCTTCCGCCACGAGGTCAGGCACGGCGTTCAAGGAACGATCTTGCGGCAGGCCGCGATGGACACGGACGAAATCCTCGGCGATCTCTTCTTTGTTGAGATGGATCACCGGAGCGATGATATGGCTCGGCGCCTCGCCTCTGATCTGGATGATGTGTTCGCCAAGATCGGTCTCCGCCACCTCGATGCCCGCGGCTTCGAGATGAGCGTTGAGCCCGATCTCCTCCGACACCATCGACTTTCCCTTGGTGACCAGGCTTGCGCCTGCGTCCTTGCAGATCTTGAGCACGATGTCGCGCGCGTCGGCAGCGCTCGGTGCGAAATGCACGTGACCTCCGCTCGCCACCACCTTCCGCTCATAGGCTTCGAGATAGAGATCGAGATGAGCGAGCGTATGGTCCTTCAGCGCGCGCGCCTCCTCGCGCAGCTCATCGAATTCCGGAAGCTTCGCCTTGGCGGTTGCGCGCTTGACGATGAAGCCACGTTTGACGTTGAGAAGCGCCTTCTGCAGCTTGGCGTCGGCAAGCGCCCGCGCGGCGCCTTGTTTGAAGGTGAGCGGTAAAGCGTCGGCCAAGGCGGCTCACCCAGCCTTCCGGGCTTGCCCGATGGCAGGCGCCTCGATCATGCCGGCCAACACCTCAGCCACATGACGGCACTCAACCTTCGAGCCGTCGCGCGACAGTCTGCCCGCGATATGCAGGAGGCAGCCGAGATCGGCCGCGAGCAGGCAGCCCGCGCCGGACTTCGCGACATTGCGCGCCTTGGCCTCGTCGATGGCGCTGGAGATCTCCGGATATTTCACCGAGAAGGCGCCGCCGAAGCCGCAGCACACTTCGGTCTCCTCCATCTCGGTGAGCGAAATCCCGTCGACGCTTTTGAGCAGCCGCCGCGGCGCGTCGCGCACCTTCAGCTCGCGCAAGCACGAGCATGAATCGTGATAGGTGACGCTTCCGTCGAACCGCGCCGCAACCTTGTCGGCCTTCAGCACCTCGACGAGGAAGCTTGTCAGCTCGTAGCTCTTGGTGCCAAGCGCGCGTGCTCTTTCCGCGAAGCGCGGATCGTCAGCGAGCAGGGAAGGGTAATGCACCCGCAGCATACCGGCGCACGACCCCGAAGGCGCCACCACATAGTCGAAGCGCTCGAAGCTCTCGATCACGGTGCGCGCAATTGCCTTGGCGTCCGCCCGGTCGCCGGAATTGTAGGCGGGCTGTCCGCAGCAGGTCTGGCTCTCGGGCACTTCGACCCTTGCGCCGGCATCTTGCAGAAGCTTGATCGCGGCGAAGCCCACGCTTGGCCTGAACAAATCCACGAGACAGGTGACAAAGAGCCCGACATGAGGCCGCTTTTCGGCTGATTCCGTCGTCATTCTTACCCTGATGGTTAAGACCGGGGGTCTTTGGCTGGCAGGACAGGGACGCCCCGATGTACCATCGGCGCTCTGGCGTAAGAAGTCCGAAGTCGGCCAAGACCAGAGCTAGGAGGGGGTAGTGCCGAGGACCAGGGCGGCCCTAGGGTTGGGGGCCGCGTTGCTCGTTACTCTGCCAGCCGGGCCCGGCGTTCCGGCCGAGCCCTTGCGCCTGGCCATGCCCGTCGTCTACGGCACCCATCTGCCTGGGCTCGGCGAACCAGCGGCGAGGCTTGTCAAGCTCGTCAAGCAACTTTCCGGCGGCGCCATCGAGCTCGACTTGAAGCAGCCGGGCGACGGCACTGAGCCGCAAGAGATCCTCGACAAGGTTTCGCGCGGGTCTGTCGATGCCGGCTTTGCCACGGCAAATTTCTGGGCCGCGAAGATTCCGGCTGCGGCTCTGTTCGGCGGATTCCCCTTCGGCCCCGACGCCAAGGGCTATGTCGATTGGTTCTTTGCCGGCAACGGACGGCAGCTTTACCAGGAGATGTATGACGAGGCCGAACAGAACGTGCATGTCATTCCCTGCGCCTTTGGCGGCGCCGAGGCCTCCGGCTGGTTCGCCAAGGAGATTCACAAGCCCGAGGACCTCAAAGGCTTCCGCATGCGCGGCTTCGGGCTTGGCGGCCGCGTCATGTCGCGGCTTGGCGCCACCACGGTGCTCGTGCCTGGCGGCAAGCTTGGCAAGGCCTTCGACAAGCATGAGATCGACGGCGCGGAGTTTCTCACGCCGGCCGTCGATGAACGCCAGCACCTGCAGGATCACGCCAAGCTCATCTATATGCCCGGCTGGCACCAGCCTGAGACGGTGTTCGAGCTTCTCATCAATCGCGATCGCTGGAACGCGCTCGACGATCGCGAGCAGACGGTGCTCGACACCGCCTGCCAGGCGATGCTGCTTGCGACGCTTGCCGAAAGCTCGCGCCTGCAAGCGAAGGCGCTCGCCGACCTCGCCAAGGACGGGGTGCGGGTCGAAACCTGGTCCGACGAAATGATGAGCGCGTTCCGCCGCGCCTGGAACGTGGTGGCCGAGGAAGAAGGCAGCCGCGATCCCTTCTTCAAAAAGGTGTTCGATGACCTCGAGAAATTCCGCTCCGGGCAGCCAAGCTCCGAGCCGTCATCTGCCTCGTCGGCGCCTTGAGCGAGCTGCCCGCCCGCAGCCGTTTGCGGCCGCGAGCGGGCGCGATCGCGATTCGCCGGCGCTATTTGTTCGTCGCGAGGTAGGCGATGATGTCGGCCCGCGTAGCGGCGTCGGGCACGCCCGGGAACGTCAAGGACATTATCGAATCAGGGATCATCGCCTTGGGGTTGGCGATCCACTTGTCGATATTCTCTTCCGTCCAGACAAAGCCTTCTTCGCCGAGCTTCTTCATGCCGGCCGAGTAGGTGGGGTAGTCGGCGATGCTGGCAGCCTTGCGCCCGACGATGCCGTTGAGCTCAGGTCCGACCAGGTTTTTGGCGCCCGGGCCGATCTGGTGACAGGTTGCGCAGAGCGCGGTCGTGAAGTCCGCTTTGCCTTTGGCGGCGTCGCCAGCTGCATGGGCCGACCCGCCCAACACCATAAGCGCCGCCAAAGCGACGGAAACACGCAGTACCTTCCTCATTCTCATACCTCCCTTAGACTGATCCGGGCAGAGGTCTTGACGCCCCATTTTGGACGCTGACCCGAGAGTCTGCTTGCCCTCGATGGACAGGAAAACTCTAACAGAAGCCGGCAATTGTCGCGAAGCCACGAAATGCGGCATGATAACCCGGCAAATACTTGAGGAGTTCCCAGGGGTTCAGGGCATATTGCCGGGGCGCGGTCCCCATGCGAAACAAAGGTGGCGCTAAAGGGGGACCAAATCCAAGTGCGGTTGGACGGGCCACGCGTCCCTTGGAGCCACCATGTCTCTACTCACTTTGCCGAAGCCCGACGAGACGATCCTTCGCCGCCGTGACGAGATCATCCGGCAGCTCAAGAAGCTCGTGCCCGATGCGGTGCTGATCACCGATGCGGAAGGCCGCCGCACCTTCGAGACCGATGCGCTCACCGCCTATCGCTGCATGCCGCTCGCCGTGGTGCTGCCGGGAAGCACCGAGGAGGTGAGCGCGATCTTGCGCTACTGCCACGACAACAAGATCAAGGTAGTGCCGCGCGGTGCCGGCACCTCGCTCTCGGGCGGCGCGCTGCCGCTCGAAGACTCGATCGTGCTCGGCATCTCCCGCATGACGCGGGTGCTCTCCATCGACGAGGCGAACCGCGCAGCCCGCGTCGAGGCCGGCATCACCAACCTCGCCATCACCAATGCCGCAGCAGCGCATGGCTATTTCTATGCGCCCGACCCGTCGAGCCAGCTTGCCTGTACGCTCGCCGGCAACATCGCCATGAACTCCGGCGGCGCCCATTGCCTGAAATACGGCGTCACCACCAATAACCTGCTTGCGCTGCGCATGGTGCTGATGAACGGCGAGGTCATCGACATCGGCGGCGACTATCTCGATGCTCCTGGCTACGACTTCCTTGGGTTGATCACCGGCTCCGAAGGGCAGTTCGGCGTCGTCACCGAGGCGACCGTGCGCCTCCTGAAAGCCCCTGAAGGTGCCCGGCCCATGCTGCTCGGCTTCGACTTTTCCGAAGCGGCAGGCGCTTGCGTCGCCGGCATCATCGCCGCAGGCATCGTGCCGGTGGCCATCGAGTTCATGGACAAGCCTGCGATCCAGGTCTGCGAGAATTTCGCCGGCGCCGGCTACCCGCTCGACGTCGAGGCCATGCTGATCGTCGAGGTCGAAGGCTCGAACGACGAGATCGAAGCCCTGCTCGGCACCATCGCCGAGATTGCCGAGCGCTATGCCCCGCGCGTGGTGCGGGTCGAGCAAGAGTGCCGAGGAGAGCGTGTCGATCTGGAAGGGGCGGAAGGCCGCCTTCGGCGCCATCGGCCAATTGTCGGATTATTTCTGCATGGACGGCGTGATCCCGCTCTCCAAGCTGCCGGAGGCCTTGACCGAGGTCGGCGAGATCTGCCGCCGCCACAGATTCCGCGTGGTCAATATCTTCCATGCCGGCGACGGCAATCTGCATCCTCTGATCCTCTACAACGCCAACGACCGGGCCGAGCTCGAGCGCGCCGAGATGTGCGGGGCGGAGATCCTCAAGCTTTGCGTCAAGCTCGGCGGCTGCTTGACCGGCGAGCACGGCGTCGGCATCGAGAAGCGCGAGCTGATGCGCGTGCAGTTCACCGCCGCCGACATCGCCCAGCAGATGCGGGTGAAGGGCGTATTCGATCCCGATTGGCTGCTCAACCCCGCCAAGGTCTTTCCGCTCGAAGGGCGAGAGCGCCAGTGACCGGGAACCTCCGCCTCGGCTTCCACGCGCCGGCCACGTCGCGCGAGATTTCCGACCTGGTCGCCGAGGCGGCGCACGCCAAAATTCCGCTGGAAGTGAGGGGGCGGGGCTCCAAATACGAGGTCGGGCGCTTCATGCAATCTGGCTCGGTGGTGAGCACCGAGCATCTCGTCGGCATCTCGCTTTACGAGCCGAACGAGCTCGTGCTGTCGGCCGCCGCCGGCACGCCGCTCGACGACATCCGCAACATTCTCGCCGAGCACGGCCAGCAGCTTGCCTTCGAGCCGATCGATCTCGGGCCGGTGCTCGGCACGCATCCCGGTCAATCCTCGATTGGCGGGGTATTCGCCACCAACCTCTCAGGCAGCCGCCGCATCCAGGTCGGCGCCGCGCGCGATCATCTGCTCGGGGTCGCTTGCGTCAACGGCTGGGGCGAGCCGTTCAAGTCGGGCGGCCGGGTCATGAAGAACGTCACCGGCTACGATCTGTGCAAGGCGGTGGCAGGCTCCTGGGGCACCCTCGCAGTGGTCACCGAGGTCACCATGAAGGTGCTGCCGCAACCAGCAGAGACGCGCACGCTGCTCTGCGTCGGCCTGCCCGACCAGACCGCCGTCGATGTGATGACGCTTTGCCTCGGAACCCCGTTCGAGGTCTCGGGCACCGTGCATCTGCAGGCCCCGCTCGCCGCCAAGCTGTCGGACCCTGACGTCGCCAGAGGTGGCGCCGCGGTCACCGCCATCAGGGTGGAGAACTTTCCTTCAGCCGCGCGCTACCGCGTCGGGCGCCTCAAGGATCGGCTCGCTGCCTATTCGCCGGCGGTCGAGCTCGACAATGCGCGAAGCCGTGCCTTCTGGGAGGAGATCAGGACCTTGCGCGCCTTTGCCGGCTCCGACCGTCCGCTCTGGCGCATCTCAACCATCCCGTCGCGCGCCGCCAAGCTCGTGGCCATCGTCGCCCGCACCCTCGATATCCGCGTCGCTTATGACTGGTCCGGCGGGCTGATCTGGCTCGAGACGCCGGCCACCTCCGACGCAGGCACCGTCGAGATCCGCCGCGCCATTGCCGAGTTCGGCGGCCACGCCACGCTGATCCGCGCCGAGCGGGCGACGCGGGCAAGCGTCGAGGTGTTTCAGCCTCTAGACCCGCCGCTCGCTTCCTTGACCGCGAAGCTGAAAGCAGCCTTCGATCCAGCCGGCATTCTCAATCCTGGCCGCATGTATCCCGCAGTCTAGGCGCCCGCCATGCACACCAATTTCTCCCACGAGCAGCTCCAGGACCCGACCATCGCCCGCGCCGATGCCATGCTCAAGCGCTGCGTCCATTGCGGCTTCTGCACCGCCACCTGCCCGACCTATGTGCTGCTTGGCGATGAGCGCGATAGCCCGCGCGGGCGCATCTATCTGATCAAGGAGATGTTCGAGCAGGGCGCCGTCACCGCGCCGATCACCCACCACATCGACCGCTGCCTCTCCTGCCTCTCCTGCATGACCACCTGCCCGAGCGGGGTGGATTACATGCATCTCGTCGATCTCGCCCGGGTCCGCATCGAGCACAAGGGACGCTCGCCGGGGCAACGCACGACGCGCTGGCTTCTCGCCAAGGTGCTGCCGAGCCCCGGCCGCTTCCGCATCGCGTTGCTGTTCGGCTGGCTCGCGCGCCCCTTCCGCGGACTCTTATCCGCGCTCGGCATGAAGACCGGCGCCGCGGCACTCGCGCTCGCCCCGTCGCGGCTTCCGTCCTTCAAGACGCCGAAGCGCGAGCAGTTCGTTCGCCCGGCCGGAGAGCCGGTAAAGCGCGTGGCGCTTCTGCTCGGCTGCGTGCAGGAGGTGCTCGAGCCCTCGATCAACCAGGCCGCCATCAGGCTGCTCAAGCGCCACGGCGTCGAGGTGATGATGCCGAGCGGGGAGGCCTGCTGCGGCGCGCTGCAGCATCACCTCGGCCGCGAGAACGAGACGCACAAGGCGGCGCGGCGCAATGTCGATGCCTGGTCGAGCGCGCTCCGCGAAGGCCGCCTCGACGCCATCCTCACCACCGCCTCGGGCTGCGGCACTATGGTCAAGGATTACGGCCATCTGCTCGCCCGCGACCGCGGCTATGCCGAGCGCGCCACCGAGATGTCGAGGCTTGCCAAGGACATCACCGAGTTCATCTATGAGCTTGGGCTGCTCCCGCCGCTTGCCTGGACCAGCCTCCGCGTCGCCTATCACCCGGCCTGCTCGCTCGAGCACGGCCAGCAGGTCGGCAACGAGCCCCGCGCGCTGCTCACCCAAGCCGGCTACACCGTGCTCGACGTTCCCGAGTCCCATATCTGCTGCGGCTCTGCCGGAACCTACAACCTGCTCCAGCCGGAGCTCGCCGGCCAATTGCGCGAGCGGAAGCTCAAGAACATCGCAAGCGTGAAGCCTGACCTGATCGCCACCGGCAATATCGGCTGCATCACCCAGCTTCAGCGCCGCAGCGCCGTTCCCGTGGTGCACACCATCGAGCTGCTCGACTGGGCGACCGGCGGCCCTTGCCCGAAGCCTCTTGAGAAGCTCAAGGACAAGGTACATCCGCTCGAGAGCCTGATGCAGCTCGCCGGCGCCCGTTGATTTTCGCTTGCCCGTTATCGCGGTGCAAGCCACGCCACTTGCGTCACCCCGGCGAAAGCCGGGGTCAAGCGCGCGAAGCGCGAAAGAAAACGACCTCAGTTACTTTGGGTAAACGCCGGGTTTACTTTCGCGCCTCCGGCGCGAGCTGGATGCCAGCTTTCGCCGGTATGACGCCGAGAAACTTATCCCCGCATTCCCAGCCGCCCCTATCCTGCTATCACCTCATCCACTGAGGGGCGCTCTCGCGAGGCGTCGTGAAGCGGGATGGGGTGCGGCGCCCCGCGGGTCCGGTCTCGCAGGTCCGGACACTCGGGCGGCGGCTGGGGCTCCCCCCGGGCCCACTATGAGACCCTGCCAGGAGCTGGCTGACGACCTGAGGCGGTGTTTGCCTTTTGCCGACCTCTTGCGAAAGCGGGGCCCGTCGATCGCCAAATCGCCGCAAATGAGCATGCGCTACCGCTTCGCTGCTTGAGCGCAACTGGCGCGCCGAGAGGCGCCCGCGCGTCTTCGGACGCGAACCATACTGGACTGCGCTTTTCGGCGCGCCACCCCCCTCATAGCCCGGACGCCTCCCGCGTCGCGGCAAGGAGAACGCATGCCTCGTCGTGGCGCAGTAACAGAGTCCCATACCTCCCCTCGTGGGGAGGTCCGGCGTCGCTCTTGCGACGCTGGGGTGGGGGACGCGCTCAGGGTCCAACCTGCTCCCCCCACCCCGACGCCGCCAAAGGTGTCGTCGGACCTCCCCACGAGGGGGAGGTAGGCAGAGGCACGCTCGCTTGCTGGGCGCACCCCTATGGGCTAGAAGCCGCGAAGCCAGAGCCACTTCGTCAAAAGCTAATCCCATGAGCAAGAAAGACGAGCCGGTCCGCCCCGAGGCCCGCCTGCCGAAGGGCCTTTTCGACACGTCCGCGAGCGAGCTTCGCGCGACGGCCGACATGCTCGCCAAGATCAGGGACGTGTTCGAGGCTTACGGCTTCGAGCCGCTCGACACCCCTGCCATCGAATATACCGACGCGCTCGGCAAGTTCCTGCCAGACCAGGACCGTCCGAACGAGGGCGTGTTCTCCTTCAAGGACGACGACGAGCAGTGGCTGTCGCTCCGCTACGACCTGACCGCGCCGCTCGCCCGCTACGTCGCCGAGAACTATCAGACCCTGCCGAAGCCCTTCCGCCGCTATCAGGTCGGCCCGGTATGGCGGAACGAGAAGCCTGGGCCAGGGCGCTTCCGCCAATTCACCCAGTTCGACGCCGACACGGTCGGCGCCTCGTCGGTCGCCGCTGACGCCGAGCTTTGCATGCTCGCCGCCGACACGCTGGAAGCGCTCGGCGTCCCGCGCGGGGACTATGTGGTGAAGGTGAACAGCCGCAAAGTCTTGGATGGTGTCTTGGAATCGATTGGATTGGGCGGGGAGGAGAACGCTGGGAAGCGGCTTACTGTTCTGCGCGCAATTGACAAGTTGGATCGGCTCGGTCTGGACGAGGTCGAACTCCTTCTCGGACCCGGGCGCACAGATGAAAGTGGCGATTTCACGAAAGGCGCAGGTCTAGGCGACCGGGCAATTGAGTCCTTGAGCGAGCTATTGCAGGTGCCGATACTTTCTCTAGTTGGCGATGCCACCAACGAGGAAGCCTTCCAGTTCTTGGAGCGCTCGCCATTCTGCGTCAATCCAGTGTTTGCCTCGGGAATAGGTGAGCTTCGGCGAATTGGGCAACTCGCAGAAAGCGCTGGTTACAAACCCGATCGTATCCTCTTCGAGCCCTCCGTTGTCCGCGGCCTCGAATATTACACCGGCCCGGTGTTCGAGGCGGAGCTGACGGCGCCGATCAAGGACGAGCGCGGGCAATCGATCCGTCTTCGGCTCCGTGGTGAGCGGCGGGCGCTATGACGGCCTCGTCGAGCGCTTCACCGGCGAGAAGGTTCCTGCCACCGGAGTCTCCATCGGCGTCTCGCGTCTGCTCTATGGTCTCAAGACCCTCGGCAAGATCCCCGCCGAGACCGTGCAAGGCCCCGTCGTGGTGCTGGTGCTCGATCGCGACCGCATCGCCGACTACCAGAAGATGGCGCAAGACCTGCGCAACGCCGGTATCCGCGCCGAGCTCTATCTCGGCGAGTGCGGCATGAAGGCGCAGATGAAATATGCCGACAAGCGCGCAGCCCTTGCGTCGTCATCCAGGGCGGCGACGAGAAGGCGCAAGGGCGAGGTGCAGATCAAGGATCTGATCCTCGGCGCCACGCTCACCTCGATCAAGGACCGCGACGAGTACTTAAAGAAACAAGCCGAGGCCCAGTTCGCCGTGCCCGAGGCGAAGCTCCTCGAGGCGGTCAGGGGCGTCCTCGCCCGCCACAAGGCCTGACCCATGGCCGCTAGAATCGGCGCGAAAATTCGAGGCTCTCGAAGCCCAAGCTGCCACTTTGCTCGAAATTTTCCGGCGAGGCGGCTACGAGCAGGTTGCGCCATCCATCATCCAGCCCGCCGACGTCCTGCTCGATCAGATCGGCGAAGCCATCAGAGGCCGCACCTACGTCTTCTCCGATCTTTCCGGCGAAGAGCTTTGCCTCCGCCCGGACCTCACCGTGCCGGTGTCGCGGCTCTATCTCGAGCGTCATCCGCGCGCCGATGCGCCGGCCCGCTATTGCTATAACGGCCCTGCCTTCCGCTTTCAGCCGAAGGGCGCGAGGGGCACGCACCCGCGCGAGTTCCGCCAGGCCGGCATCGAATGCTTCGGCGTCGCCGACCGCGACAGCGCCGATGCCGAGGTCGTGCTGCTCGTCGCCGAGGCGGTACGAGGCGCAGGGCTGAAGCAGTTCCGCTTCCGCTTCGGCGACATTGCCCTGTTCTATGCGCTGCTCGATGCTCTGTCGCTTCCAGAGCGCTGGCGGCTCAAGCTTCGCCACTATTTCTGGAGGCCGCCTTCCTTCCATGCGCTGCTGTCGCGGCTCGCCAAGGGCGAAGCCCCCAACCATGACGGCCCGGTCGGCGAACTTGCCGCCACGCTTGCCGCTAAGGATCCGGCCCGCGCCGAGGAGCTGGTCGCCAATTATCTTGGAGACGAACGGCCTGCCCTTGTCGGGCAACCGCACGCTTGGCGAGATCGCCGAGCGGCTGCTCGACCACGCCGCCGATCTCCGCTCCGAGCCGTTGCCGCGCGAGGTGGCGACCGTCATCGACTATTACCTGGCGGTGGAAGCGTCACCGCGCGAAGCGATCGACCGCATCGCCATGATCGCCAAGGGCGCCGGCATCGATCTTGGGCCCGCGCTCTACGTTCTCTCCCGCCGCTTCGACCTGCTGCAGGAGCGAGGCATCGACATCGCCGCCGCGAGCTTCGCCACCGAGTTCGGCCGCGACCTCGAATATTATTCGGGCATCGTGTTTCAGATCGAGACCGGCGGCGACAAGGCGAGCCCGATTGCCGGCGGCGGCCGCTATGACGGGCTGCTCCGCTCGGTCGGCGCGCCGCGCGAGGTCCCTGCGGTCGGCTCCGCCATCCACACCGAGCGGCTGCTTGCGGCGATCGAGGGGGAGTCGTGATGGCAGCGACCCTCACCATCGCCGTCCCGTCCAAGGGCCGCCTCAAGGAAGCGCCGATGCTCTCTTCGAGCGGGCCGGTCTCGGCTTGCGCAAGACCGGGCACGAGCGCGGCTATAGCGGCTTGATGCAGGGGCTCGACGGCGTCGAGGTCGCGTTCCTCTCCGCCGCCGAGATCGTGCATCAGCTCGAGTCTGGCCGCGTGCATATGGGCGTGACCGGCGAGGATCTGATCCGCGAGACGCTCCCCGATGTCGATGCAAGCGTGGAGTTCTTGAGCACCGCTCGGCTTCGGCCGTGCCGACGTGGTGGTCGCCGTGCCGGATTGCTGGATCGATGTCGCCCGCATGGCCGATCTCGAGGACGTTGCCGCGCAGTTTGCCCGCGCGCATGGCCGGCGGCTTACGCGTCGCCACCAAATATCTCAACCTGACGCGCCGCTTCTTCGCCAAGGAAGGCGTCGCCGGCTACCGCATCGTGGAGAGCGTCGGCGCCACCGAAGGCACGCCGGCCGCCGGCACCTCCGAGCTGATCGTCGACATCACCACCACCGGCACCACGCTCAAGGCCAATCATTTGAAGGTGCTTGAGGATGGCCTGATCCTGAAGTCGCAGGCCCATCTTTTCGCCGCCCGAGGCGCGGATTGGACCGAGGAGGCACGCGGCTTACGCGACGTTATTCTCGATCGCCTCTCCAAGGCGGTCTAAGGGAAGGGGCTAACATGATCGCCCGCCTCGCTCTTGCCGCCTTGCTTCTGTGGTGCTGGCTCGCCCCGGCCTTCGCCGCACCTTCCCGCATCATCATCCTGCGCCACGGCGAGAAGGCCGGCGCCTGGAGGCTCTGCGGCGTCGGGCAGGCGCGGGCCGATGCGCTCGCCGCCACCTATCTCGGCCGCAACGCCGCGAATTCGCTGTTTGCCGCCGGCGAAGAGCCGGCCGCCTTCCTCGCCATCACGTTGCACACGCTCGAGCTTGCCGGCCCCGCCGCCGCGACCTGGGATCTGCCGGTCACCATGTTCTCCGTGCTGCCGCAGAAGAGCGCGGAGGCCTTCGACAAGGCGCTCAACCAGCGCACGCAGGAGGCCGCTGCGGCATTGCTCGGAAATCCAGCCTGGCAGGGAAAGACCGTGGTGATGGTGTGGGAGCACAAGCACATCGCCAATGCCAAGCTCGAGGCGAAATCTCCGGGAGAGGCGGTGACGTTTCGCCAGCTCCTTGGGCTCGACAAGCTCAAAGACGTGCCGGAAACCTGGCCCGCAGCGAACTACGACTATTTCTGGATCGTCGACTACGCGGGCGGCTCTACCACTCCGACCGGCTTCCGCATGGTGAAGCAGGTATTCGACGGGCGTTACGCGAAGCTGCCCAGCAATGACTGGGGCGCGCCGAACGGGCTCACGAAGGACAGCGACTGCGATCTGAAAGGGGCTGAGTGAGGGCCTGCCTCAGACGAGGCTGAGGCCCATCTCCTCCGCGTCGCGAGCGCCTTCGTCGGGAGAGACAGGCGTGAGGCGGTGGCGGCCTTTGCCGTCAGGCTTCAGCGCCAGGAAGCGCTCGTGGAACACGACGAGGCTCGAGCGGTGGCCGATCGACACGATGGCGGCGTCAGGCAGGCGCTCGAGCAGCAGACGATAGAGCATGCTTTCGGCAGGCTCATCGAGCGCCGCCGTCGCCTCGTCGAGGAACAGCCAGTCCGGCTTCTGGAGGAGCGCGCGCGCGATCGACAGCCTCTGCTGCTCGCCCATCGACAGCCGGTCGGCCCAATAGGCGGTCTCGTCGAGCGCATCGCGCAAAGGCGAGAGCCCGGTCGCGTCCAGCACCTCATCGATCTCATCAGGCGCTGAAGGCGTCGTCGGGCCCAGGATAGGCAAGCGCCCCGCGCAACGTGCCGAGCGGGAGATAAGGTTTCTGCGGCAGGACCAGGAGCTTTGCGCCTTGCGGGATGCGGATGGTGCCTGCGCCGAACGGCCACACGCCGCCGAGCGCCCTGAAACAGGCTCGTCTTGCCAGATCCCGACGGGCCGGTGACCAGCACGCGCTCGGCAGGCAAGATGGCGAGACCTGAAGCGTGCACGATCTCCTCGCCGCTCGGCAGGCTGACGGTGAGGTCGTCGGCGGCCATGGCCGTGCCGCCGTCGCTCACGAGCTGGACCCGCGGCGCCTCGGTGTCGAGCCCCTTGGCCCAGTCCATCGAAGCGTCGAAGCCTGCAAGCCGGTTCAGCACCGCCTTCCAATCGGCGATGTCGGAGTATGCCTTGACGAAGAACGACAGCGCGCCCTGTACCTGGCCGAAGGCCGAGGCGATCTGCATCAGATCCGCCGAGCATCATCGAGCCTGCGAAATAAAGCGGGCTCACCACGATGAAGGGAAAGATGACGGCGACCTGCGAATAGCCTGCGGTCAAGGAAGGTCAGCCGCTTGGTGCGCTGCATGATGCCGTACCAATTGCCGACCACGCGTCCGAAGCGGTCGAGCAGCCGCTCCTTCTCGGCCCGCTCGCCGGAAAGCAGCGTCACTTCCTCGGCGTTCTCGCGCAAGCGCACCAGCGAGAAGCGGAAGTCGGCTTCATAGCGCTGCTGGTCGAAATTGAGCTTGATCAGCGGCTTGCCGACGAGATGGGTCACCCAGGTGCCGAGCGTCGCGTAGATAAGCGCCGCCCAGACGAGGTAGCCTGGAATGTTGAACGACTGCGAGCCGATCACGAGCGGGGTCGAGGCCGACAGGTTCCACAGGATCACCACGAAGGAGATCAGCGTGACGATGGAGCCGAGCAGCGAGATGCCGATGTCGAGCGTGTTGTTGATGAACTGCTTGATGTCGTCGGCGATGCGCTGGTCGGGGTTGTCGGCGGAGTCGCCTTTCAGCCGCATGCGGTAATGGATGCCGCCGCCGAGCCAGCGGCCGAGATAGCGGTTGGTGAGCCAGCGCCGCCACCTGATCTGCAGCCATTGCTGCAGGTAGAGCTGATACACCGCGCTGACGATGTAGAAGGCGGCAAGCACGCTGAACACGCCGAGCTGCCAGATGAAGGTGTCCCAATCCTTGTTCTGCAGCGCGTCGTAGAAGGCCTTGTACCAGCTGTTGAAGCGGACGTTCAGCCAGACCTGGAACAGCTGGAGCGCGATGACCGTGACGAGCAGGATGCGGCCCGCCCTGCCGTCCTCCGAGCGGAAATAGGGGACGGCGATGCGGGTGAACTCGCGGGCTGAGTTGCGAAATCCGGCCAATCAGGCTTCTCCACATGGTCTTCGGCGCAATTCCGGCGCCTCTCGTCCCCGGACGATAGGGGGCACGCCGCGCCAAGGGAAATTACGTTTGTGTAACCCGTGCGGGCTGGAGCTGGCGGAAACAAGGCAAAAGGGGCGGCCATTGGCCGCCCCTTCGCATCTCCAAGCCCGAATTTTTGAGGCTTACATCATGTCCATGCCGCCCATGCCGCCGCCTGGCATGTGCGCGTGCTCTTCCTTCTTCTTCGGCGCCTCGGCCACGCCTGCCTCGGTGGTGACGAGCAGGCCAGCCACGGAAGCCGCATCCTGCAGCGCCGTGCGCACGACCTTGGCCGGGTCGATGATGCCCTTCTGCACGAGATCGACATATTCGTTGTTCTGGGCGTCGTAGCCGAAGGTCGGCGACTTCTGGTCGAGCACCTTGCCGACCACGATCGAGCCTTCGACGCCGGCATTCTCGGCGATCTGGCGGATCGGAGCCTGCAGCGCCTTGCGCACGATGTTGATGCCGGCCTCCTGGTCGTCGTTGTCGCCCTTGGCCTTCAGCGACTTCGCCGCCCACAGAAGGGCGACGCCGCCGCCCGGCACGATGCCTTCCTCGACCGCGGCGCGCGTTGCGTTGAGCGCATCGTCGACGCGGTCCTTCTTCTCCTTCACCTCGACCTCGGTCGCGCCACCGACCTTGATCACGGCAACGCCGCCGGCGAGCTTGGCCAGCCGCTCCTGCAGCTTCTCCTTGTCGTAGTCAGAGGTGGTGTCCTCGATCTGTTGCTTGATCTGGGCGATGCGCGCCTCGATGTCAGGCTTCTTGCCCGACCCGCCGACGATCGTGGTGTCGTCCTTGGTGATGGTCACGCGCTTGGCCTTGCCCAGCATCTGGATGGTGACGTTCTCGAGCTTGATACCGAGATCCTCGGAGATCAGCTCGCCGCCCGTCAGCACGGCGATGTCCTGCAGCATGGCCTTGCGGCGATCGCCGAAGCCTGGCGCCTTGACCGCAGCGACCTTCAAGCCGCCGCGGAGCTTGTTGACCACGAGCGTGGCGAGCGCCTCGCCCTCGACGTCCTCGGCGATGACGAGCAGCGGACGGCCCGACTGCACCACCTGCTCGAGCAGGGGAAGCAGCGGCTGCAAGCCGGAGAGCTTCTTCTCGTAGATCAGGATGTACGGGCTCTCGAGCTCGGCCACCATCTTCTCGGCATTGGTGATGAAATAGGGGGAGATGTAACCGCGGTCGAACTGCATGCCCTCGACCACTTCGAGCTCGCTTTCGAGGCTCTTGGCTTCCTCGACCGTGATCACGCCTTCATTGCCGACCTTCTGCATGGCCTTGGCGATCATGTCGCCGATGGCCTTCTCGCCATTGGCCGAAATGGTGCCGACCTGGGCGATCTCGGCGGAGCCGGAAACTTTCTTCGCGCTCTTGGAGATGCCGGCGACGACCTCGGCGACCGCCTTGTCGATGCCGCGCTTCAGGTCCATCGGGTTCATGCCTGCCGCGACCGACTTCAGACCCTCGCGTACGATGGCCTGGGCCAGCAACGTCGCCGTCGTGGTGCCGTCGCCTGCGGTGTCGTTGGTCTTCGAGGCCACCTCGCGCAGCATCTGCGCGCCCATGTTCTCGAACTTATCCTCAAGCTCGATCTCCTTGGCGACGGTGACGCCGTCCTTGGTCGAGCGGGGGGCGCCGAACGACTTCTCAAGGATGACGTTGCGGCCCTTGGGCCCGAGCGTGATCTTGACCGCATTGGCCAGGATGTCGACGCCCCGCATCATCCGCTCGCGTGCTTCGGCGGAAAATCTTACTTCTTTGGCTGCCATTTGAGTTTTCTCCGTTGAATTTCTATCGGCTCTGGGTTGGGGGGATGCTTCAGCCGAGGATGCCCATGATGTCGGACTCCTTCATGATCAGGAGTTCGTCGCCGTCGATCTTGACTTCGGTGCCCGACCATTTGCCGAACAGCACCTTGTCGCCTGCCTTCACGCCCATGGGTTGGAGCTTGCCGTCCTCGCCCCTGGCGCCTGGGCCTGCGGCGACGACCTGGCCGGTCTGCGGCTTCTCCGCCGCCGTGTCCGGAATGATGATGCCGCCTTTGGTCTTGAGCTCCTCCTCTAGGCGCTTGACCACGACGCGATCGTGGAGCGGCCGAAATTTCATGATTTTCCTCCTGAAATGCCTGAACTCGCGCTGATATGGGATCGGTGTTGTTGGCACTCAAGGGAGATGAGTGCCAAAATTACCAGCCAGGGGATAACGGCTAGGCGCTTTGCCTGTCAAGCACCATGCAGCCCTGGCGGCTTCTTAATGATGATGGCGAGCGCTGCGAGCGCCACGAACAGCAGCGTCAGCAGAAAGAACACGTCGGCGAAGGCCATGACGACGCCCTGGCGTGTGGGTGATCTGCATGAGCTGCTTGAGCGCCATGGCCGTGCGCGTCGCTGCCGTAGGCTCTGGAAGCGCTGGGCCAAGCGCGTTGAGGCGTCTCCAGCGCCGGCACGACGCGACCAGGTGAGCCGCTCGTGCAGGCGCGCAAGATGCAGGTCGGTGCGGTCGTTGAGGACGGTGGTGAGTGCCGGCGAGCCCGACCGCGCCGCCGAGATTGCGCATGAGGTTGAACAGGCCCGAGGCGTTCTTCACCCGCTCGGGCGGCAGCGTGCCGAGCGCGATGTTGTTGATCGGGATCATCGCCGAGCATCAGGCCGACGCCGCGGAAGATCTGCGGCCAGAAGAGCTCGTAGAAATCCCAGTCGCTGGTGAGATAGGTCATCCACCAGGTGCCGACGCGCGAAGAACAGGAAGCCGGCCGATCAGCATGAAGCGCTGGTCGACCTTCGTCGATCAGCCGGCCGGCGATCGGCGCGGTCAGGAACATGGCGAGGCCCGAGACGAACATCGTCTCGCCGATCATCAGCGCGTCGTAGCCGCGGATCTGCGGCCGAGATAGACCGGGTAGAGATAGGTGAGCCCGTAGAGGCCGATGCCGAGCACGAAGCGAGAACAGCGAGCCGAACGCGAAGTTGCGGTCGCTGAAGGCGCGCAGGTCGACGATCGGCTGCTCGCGCGGTGCAGGACGCGCGCGAAGAACACGATCGGCCGAAAGCCCGACACCCAGGCCAGCACCAGCACCGCTGTCGTCGCCGAACCAGTCGTTGCGCGGGCCTTCCTCGAGCACATATTCGAGCGCGCCGAGGAAGCCCGCCATGGACAGCAGCCCGAGCCAGTCGAACTTGTCGAACAGGCGATAGTCGGGCTTGTCGAAGTCGATCAGCGTCAGCGCGGCGATGGTGACGGCAGATGCCGGGCACGACGTTGATGAAGAACAGCCAGTGCCAGGACAGCGCGTCGGTGAGATAGCCGCCGACCGTCGGGCCGATGGTCGGGGCCAGCGTCGCCACGAGCCCGATCAGCGGCACGATCAGGCCCATGCGGCTCGAGCGCGGGAAGATGATATAGGCGGAGGCGAACACGGTGGGGATCATGCCGCCGCCGATGAAGCCCTGGATGGCGCGCCAGACGATCATCTCGTTGATCGAGGTGGACAGCCCGCACATCAGGCTCGCCGCGGTGAAGCCGGCCGGCCGAGGCGGCGAACAGGATGCGCGTGCCGAGCGCGCGCGACAGAAACCCCGACAGCGGGATCATGACCACCTCGGCGATCAGGTAGGCCGTCTGCACCCAGGTGATCTCGTTCGGAGCTCGCGGCAAGCCCGGCCTGGATCTCGGTGAGCGAGGCCGAGACGATCTGGATGTCCAGGATCGCCATGAACATGCCGAACACCATCGCCAGGAAGGCGATGAGGCGGCGCGGCTCGATGCGATCGGCTGGCAGCGACGCCGCGGATCGCCGGCGCTGGCGTGCCGCCGTCAGGGCGCGGAGCTGGCCATCACGAACTTCGCTTCGCCGCCGCGGCTAGCGCGCGCTGATCGGTTGCCGGCGCCGCGGCGGCCGCGGCCTTGCGCCGGGCTTGGTATCGACGCTCGACCACCACCGACATGCCGGGCCGCAGCAGCTCCTGCTCGGCGACCGTCGGCCGGCACCCGGATGCGCACCGGCACGCGCTGCACGATCTTGGTGAAGTTGCCGGTGGCGTTGTCGGGCGGCAGCAGCGAGAACACCGAGCCCGAGGCCGGCGCCACGCTCACGACGCGTGCCCGTCGATAGTCTGGTCCGGCAGCGCGTCGACGGCGATCGTCGACCGGCTGGCCGGGCTTGCAGCTGGCCGAGCTGCGTCTCCTTGAAGTTCGCATCGATATAGACGTCGTCGAGCGGCACGAGGCTCGCAAGCCGCTGACCCGGCTGCACATAGTCGCCGGCCTGCGACCGCGCGATTGCCGATCACGCCGTCGAAGGGCGCGCGGATGACGGTGAAGGAGAGATCGCGCTCGGCGCTGGGCGAGCGCCGTTTGCAGCTGCTTCAGCGTGCTGCGCGCGCCTCCTGCTGCTGCGCCTTCAGCACGTCGACATTGGTCTGTCGCCGCATCGACGCCGGCCTCGCGCGCCTGCGACCGACAGCGACCGCCTGGTCGCGGGCGGCCTGCGCCTGCTCGAGCGCCTGGCTGGCTGGCAAACTCGCTTGCGCGGCAAGCGCCTGCTGGCGCTCAAGCTCGAGCTCGGCGCGCGTCTGCGCCGGCCTTGCGCCGAAGCGAGCTGCGCCTTGGCCTGATCGACGGCGGCCTGCCTGCGCCGCGATCTGCTGGCCGATCCGGTCGATGGTCGCCTGCTGCGGTGGCGATCTTGTCGCGCGCCGTCTCGCACCGCGAGCTTGATAGTCGCCGTCGTCGATCCGTGGCGATGACGTCGCCGGCGTGCACATGGGCATTGTCCTCGACCGTCGACCGACGGCGACGTAGCCCGAGCACCTTGGCGGCCAGCGTCGCCGTCTGGGCGCCGACATAGGCGTCGTCGGTCGAGACGATGAAGCGGCCGGCCGTCCACCAGTAATAGCCGTACCAGGCGCCGGCAGCGAGCAGCGCGAGCGCGCCGATGGTCAGCGCGACATTCCGCAGCCGGCGCTTTGGCCGAGTCGGCGCAAGTTCGGCGTCGGCAGTCTTCTCCTCGGCCGGAGGCGTGGCGGAGGGCGTTGGTTCGGGGGAAGGTGCGGGACGCGCACGGGTCTCGGTCTCGACTGCGCTTGAGCGAAGGGCGGCGCGGCGCTTCAGCGGCCGGGCTTCTGTTTCCTCGAATCCGCCTCTGGTTCCGCTTCTTCGGCTCTCGCCGCGGCGCTTCTGCGGTCCTGCAACATCCGGTCCTCCAATGGCCTGTGACAGATATTGACCGAACGGTTCGGTCAACCGTTGACTTACGTCTGAAAACGGCTTAAGTCAAGGGTGACCGAACGGTTCGGTCAAATATAACGAAGGGCTGTTGAACATGTCCGCTATGCTGCCGCAGGCCCCGCCGAACAGGGCGAAAGCGCCAAGCGCCGGCAGATCATCGAGGGCGCGCGGGCCGTGTTTCTCGCCCAAGGCTTCGATGCCGCCAGCATGGGCGAGATCGCGCGCGAGGCCGGCGTCTCCAAGGGCACGCTCTACGTCTATTTCGACTAGCAAGGAGCATCTGTTCGAGGCCATCGTCGAGGAGGAGCGCCAGGCGCAGGCCGAGCAGGTTTTTGCCCTCGATTCCGACGACCATGACGTGGAAGCGCAGTTCCTGCGTCTTGGCAGGGCCTTCGTGCGCTTCTTGTGCAGCCCAACCCGGCGTCTCTCCGCTTGCGCACCGTGATCGGCATCGCCGAGCGCATGCCGGAGATCGGCAAGCGCAGTTTTACGAGATCGGTCCCGCCTACGGCATCAGCCGCGTCGCCCGCTATCTCGAGGACCAGGTCGCGGCCGGCGTGCTCGCCATCGAGGATTGCGAGGTCGCCGCGGCACAGTTCCTCGATTCCTGCCAGTCGACGATGTTCAAGCCGGTGATGTTCAATGCTGCGGGGCCGCCGAGCGAGGAGCGTATCGACTACGTGGTGAAAAGGGCGGTGAAGACCTTTCTTGCCGCCTACCGGCGCTAGAGGTCAGGCGCGCTTCTTCTCGCTGTCCATGTGAGCGAGCTGCCGCCGCCGGATAGCGCTCGCCGGCCGCGGCGCCAGGCGGCAGAGCCTCGGCAAGCTTGGCGAGATCGTCGGCTGAGAGCTTCGACGTCGAGAGCGCCGAGAGCCTCGGCGAGGCGGTCGCGGCGCCGCGCGCCGATGAGCGGCACGATGTCGCTGCCTTGCGCCGCCACCCAGGCGATGGCGACCTGCGCCACGCTGGCGCCGATGCCCTCGGCGATCGCCGCGCAGCCTTTCGACCAGAGCGAGATTGGCGTCGAGATTGGCGCCCTGAAAGCGCGGGCGCGTTGGCGCGGAAATCGCGCTCGCCCTCGCGCGCCTTCGACCAATGTCCGCTGATCAGCCCGCGCGACAGCACGCCATAGGCGGTGATGCCGATGCCGAGCTCCCGGCAGGTCGGCAGGATCTCGTCCTCGATGCCGCGCGAGATCAGCGAATATTCGATCTGCAGATCGGCAGATCGGATGGACCGCGGCGGCGCGGCGGATGGTGTCCGCGCCGACTTCGGAAAGGCCGATGTGGCGCACATAGCCGGCCTTCACCATGTCGGCGATCGCGCCGACCGTGTCTTCGATCGGCACGGTCGGATCGAGCCGCGACGGGCGATAGATGTCGATGTAATCGGTGCCGAGCCGCGCAGCGAATAGGCGAGGAAGTTCTTCACCGCGCGCGGGCCGCGCATCGTAGCCCAGCCAATTGCCGCCGACATCGCGCAGCGCGCCGAACTTCACGCTGATCACGCACGCTGTCGCGGTTGCGGCCGGCAGCGCCTCGCGGATCAGCATCTCGTTATGGCCCATGCCGTAGAAATCGCCGGTGTCGAGCAGGTTGATGCCGGCATCGAGCGCGGCATGAATCGTGGCGATGCTCTCGCCGCGGTCGGCGGGCCCGTAAAAATCCGACATGCCCATGCAGCCAAGCCCGATGGCCGAGACCTCGGGCCCGGTTGTGCCAAGCCTTATAGGATTCATGACCGATACTCCATGACCAAACGCTTCGGCTCAATCTAGGCGCGGAGGTAACGAAACGCAGCCGCGCATTGCCGCAGGGGTCGCCGCCTCAGACGGAAACGAAGCGGATATAGCCGAGCCCGAGATACATGAACACGAAGACCACAATCACCAGCAAGATGAGGTGATGAATATTCGTCTGTGCGCGGTCACAGAGAGTCTCGTCGAGAGCGTTCGGCAGATGTTTGAAGTGGGCCGAGGCAAATGCTCTGGCAAGATCGGCATGCCGCTTCATCGCCGACCATCCTTGCAGCGTGATCCCGAGCCACGCGGCGCTGATGACGAGGCCGGCGCCGATCATGCCGAGGGCCGCCCATTTATTCTGCCAAAGTGCCGTGGGACTGATGGCGAGCGCGCCGACGATCAGCGAATTGGCAAGGAGCAGCGCGTTGTGGCGCGCCCAGATGGTTTCCCGCTCCGAGTTGATCAGGTCGACATAGGCCTGGAGGACCGCGATCTCGTCGGGCGAACTGGTTTCGTCTTCACCTGGCATGGCGGGGCGGAGTGTGTCACGGCGGCGAAAGTCGCGCCAGTGAGAGACAGGCTAGCTGCCGGCTTCCGGCGTCATGCGCATGGAGAAGCTGCAGACAAGGCCCCCTGGCCCCCATTGCAGGACGGGCTCGACTTGCCCGTTCCGCCGCGTCAGCCGCTCGAGCAGTGTGAGGCCGAAGCCTTTGCCGCTGGGCACTGTCACGGCAGGGCCGCCGATTTCCTCCCAGCGCAGCACGAGAAGAGGCTGCTCGTCCCGGCGCACACCCTTGGTGACCTCGATCAGGAGCGCGACGCGTCCCTCGCCGTTGGACAGCGCGCCGTATTTGATGGCGTTGGTGGCGAGCTCGTGCAGGACGAGGGCGAGCGTCTGCGCGTCATGGGCGCCGAGCAGAAAGTCGCGTTGGCCTGCGACGTCGATGCGCGGAAGCACGCCAAGCGGTGCGAGCACCTTCTCGAACAGCTGGCCGAGTGCGATCGGCTGCCAATCGGCGTGGGTCAGGAGCGCATGCGTCGCGGCAAGACTGCCCAGGCGCGACTGAAACGCAGCGATAAAATCCCGCGCCTCAGGCCGGTGCTCGCCGCTTAAGGTGACGATGCTGCCAACCACCGACAGCATGTTCTTCATGCGGTGCGCGAGTTCCTGGTTCAGGAAGTCTTTCGCCTCCTGCTCCCGCCGCGCACGCGTGATGTCGAAGGCCAACCCGGCCACGATCAGCGGCTCGCCGTCGCTGTCCCGCTCGGCGATGCAGGCTTTGAGCGCAAGCCAGCGAATTTCGCCGGTGTCGCGACGCCTGACTCTGACCTCATGAGCGATATCGCTCTCCGAGCCGAACGAGTCGAGGATCGCTTGCTTCAGTTGAGCGAGGTCTTGCTCGTGCACGATGCGCAGGAGCGCGCTCATCGCCAAAGACGATGTTCCTGCGGCGATGCCAAGAAGATCGCAAGCGACATGATCGATCAGGCAGCGATCGTCCGCCACGTGCCACTCCCATAGCCCCAGCCCGCAAACCACTACCGTCTGTCGCAGCCGGTCGGCGTCGGCAAATGGCTGCGGCACGCAAGCGCGCGCCCCGGAGGCGTTGCTCGGGTCGGTCATGGGTTGGATGCCTAAATGAAGGGCCGTCTCGGGGGTCCTTGGCCGCATTGCGAGGCACGGGGCAGCCTCGCTTGGACCCACTTAAGCGCGCCCTGGACGCACTTGTCTTTTAACTTTGACATATTCCGGGAGCGTGTCAGAAGCTCGTCAATGTCCCTTGCGTCACCCTTCACCAACGAGGTGCCGTGCGCGCGTTGCCCTCTGCGCCAATGCGAGGTGTTCCGCGCTCTAAGCGACGACGAGGTC
>CAVUFL010000013.1:0-225000 GCA_963740805.1 uncultured Alphaproteobacteria bacterium
ACCCGGCGCGCGGACCGCGCGCCGACCCCCCATCGAGGGGAGGTATGGGGCCTGAGCGGTGGCAACGGGCTCCATCCCTCCCCCTCGTGGGGAGGGACGACGCTGCCGAAGGCGGCGTCGGGGTGGGGGGTCTGACTTACATGTAGTTTCGTGTTAGAAGCCGCCAATGTCGGATATCGAGATCATCACCTTCGGCTGCAGGCTCAACGCCTATGAGTCCGAGGTCATGCGCAAGCATGCACGCGGCGCCGGGCTTGGGCCCACGGTGATCGTCAATACCTGCGCCGTGACGCAGGAAAGCGTACGCCAGGCGCGGCAGGCTATTCGGCGGGCGCGCCGGGAAAATCCGCACGCCAAGATCGTGGTCACCGGCTGCGCCGCGCAGGTGGATCCCGCCCGCTTCGCCGCCATGGACGAGGTGGACCACGTCATCGGCAATGGCGAGAAGACCGAAGCGCAGACCTTCAAGGGTCTCGGCTGCGGCGATACCGAGCGGGTCAAGGTCAACGACATCATGTCGGTGAAGGAGACCGCAGGTCACCTCATCGAGGGCTTCGGCGCTCAAGCCCGCGCCTATGTGCAGATCCAGAACGGCTGCGACCATCGCTGCACCTTCTGCATCATTCCTTATGGCCGCGGGCCGTCGCGCTCGGTGCCGGCAGGCGAGGTGGTGGCGCAGGTGCGTAAGCTGGTCGAGAACGGTTACGCCGAGATCGTGCTCACCGGCGTCGACATCACGGCTTACGGCGCCGACCTTCCCGGCGAGCTCACGCTCGGCAGAGCTGGTGACCAAAATTTTGAAGCTCGTGCCTGAGCTCAAGCGCTTGCGGCTCTCCTCGATCGATTCGATCGAAGCCGACGACGCGCTGCTCAAGGCCATCGCCGAAGAGGAGCGGCTGATGCCGCATCTGCATCTGTCGCTGCAAGCCGGCGACGACCTCACGCTCAAGCGCATGAAGCGGCGGCACTCGCGGGCCCATGCGGTGAGCTTCTGCGAGGAGGTGCGCCGCCTTCGCCCAGACATGGTGTTCGGCGCCGACCTCATCGCCGGTTTCCCCACCGAGAGCGAGGAGATGTTCGCAGGCTCGATGTCGCTGATCGAGGATTGCGGGCTCACCTTCCTGCACGTCTTCCCGTTCTCGGCGCGGCCGGGCACGCCTGCCGCGCGCATGCGCCAGCTCAACGGCGCGGTGATCGCTGCCCGCGCCGCTCGGTTGCGCGAAAAGGGCATCGAGGCGTTGCGGCGCCATCTTGTGACCGCGAACGGCCGGCATATTCAGGTGCTCATGGAGAGCGAAGGACGAGGGCGCGCCGGCGACTTCACGCCGGTCAAGATCGAGGCACCGATGAGCGCGCCGAAATTGATCGATGCCGTCGTGAACGGTCATGACGGCAGCGCTCTGATCGCGAGGATGCGGGCGTGAGCAACGAGAAGAAGCCAGGATTTTGGCAGCGGCTGTTCGGCATTGGCGCGCAGGAGCCGCCGAAGGAAGAGCCCGCTCCACCGAAACCAGCCAAGAAAGAGCCTCCGGCGCCAAAGCCGGCTCACAAGGAGCCGCCGAAGCAAAAGCAGCGGGCAAAGAAGGCCGCCAAGGTGAAGGCGCCGCCTCCAGCCGGGCCCCATGTTGCCAAGGACGAAAGCGGACCATCTGACGGGGGCCCTAAGGGCCCGAAGCCCGGTGGCGGGAAACGCTCGCGCAAGCCGAAATCCGAGGCGCCGGCCGCGGCGCCACCGCCGGCAGGTCCTGCCGCGCATCCGGGCGCGACGCCGCCAGAGGAACGACACCCGGCGACCAGAGAGAAAGGCTCGCCCGACGAGCCCGAGCTTCAGGAGCCTGCCAAAGAACCTGAAGCGCCGGAGGACGATAAGCCCTCGCAAGCATCTTCTCCCGAGACGGCTCCCCAGCGAAGTTGGTTCGCCCGGCTCGGCCAAGGGTTGGCCCGAACCTCCGATGCGCTCGGCGAAAAGCTTAACTCGGTGTTGAGCCAGAGGAAGCTCGACAACGATACGCTGGATGAGCTCGAAGCTGTGCTGATCAAGGCTGATCTCGGCGTCGCCATGGCTTCGCGCATCAGACAGGCGCTCACCGCGACCCGTCACGACCGCGGGCTGTCGCCGCAAGCTTTGCGCGAAGTCCTTGCCGCCGAAATCGCCAAAGTTCTCGGCCCGGTGGCCAAGCCCATCGTGCTCCACAAACGCGCCCATCCCCATGTGATCCTGCTCGTCGGGGTGAACGGAACCGGCAAGACCACCACCGCGGCAAAATTGGCGCATCATTTCATGCGCGGCGGCTCGACCGTGATGCTCGCTGCGGCCGACACGTTTCGCGCCGCGGCCATCGATCAGTTGAAGGTGTGGGGCAAGCGCGTCGGCGCCGAGGTGGTCACCAGGGGCGTGGGTGCCGATCCTGCAGGCGTCGCCTATGAGGCGCTCGAGCGCGCCAAAGCCGAGAAATGTGGTGTGCTCATCATCGACACGGCGGGGCGCCTGCAGAACAAGGCCGACCTGATGGCCGAGCTCGCCAAGATCGTGCGCGTGCTGAAGAAGCTCGACGTGTCGGCGCCGCACAGCGTGGTGCTCGTGCTCGACGCTACCACCGGGCAGAATGCGTTGAACCAGGTGCAGATCTTCCAGGAGATCGCGGGGGTGACGAACCTGGTGGTTACCAAGCTCGACGGCACGGCGCGCGGCGGCATTCTCGCGGCCATCGCCGAGCGTTTCGCTTTGCCGGTGAGCGCCATCGGCGTCGGCGAAGGCGTCGACGATCTGCAGCCCTTCGACGCCGAGGACTTCGCCCGCGCCATCGCCGGTCTGGACACCAGGAATGCCGCAGCAGCCTGACGCAAACGCCCTCGGCGCGCGCGCAAAACGCCCAATTCCGGCGCAGCGCTTGCCACCAAGCTCGCAATCGAGCTTGGGCCATTGCTTGTGTTCTTCGCCGCCAATGCCGCGGCAGGCATCTATGCGGCGACGGCTTCCTTTATGGCGGTGACTGTAGTCGCGCTAGGCGTGGCCTGGTGGCGCTATCACAAGCTGCCAATGATGCTCTTGGTCAGCGCCGCCGTCGTGTTCGTGTTCGGCACCCTCACGCTCTATCTGCGCGACGACACCTTCATCAAGCTCAAGCCCACCATCGTCTATCTCGCTTTCGCCGCGTTCCTTGGCGGCGGCCTCCTGCTCAGAAAACCGGTGCTCGAGCTCCTGCTCGGCTCGGTGTTCAATCTCACCGAGCCAGGCTGGCGCAAACTCACGGCGCGCTGGGCCCTGTTCTTCATCGCCATGGCTGCCCTGAACGAGCTCGTCTGGCGCAACGTGTCGACCGACACCTGGGTGAGCTTCAAGGCTTTCGGCTTTCTGCCGCTGACTTTCCTGTTTGCGCTGTCGCAGATGCCGCTCATGCAGCGTTACAGCGACGGCGAGGCGGCAAAGATTCCGGGACAAACGCCCAAAGATTAGGCCGAAGGTTAATGTGCCTCTGATCTTGCAGACGGCGTCCTAAATACCAATATCCTGCCGCGGGGCGATGAGGGTTTCCCTTCACGCTGGACAACGCTAAGATGTCTTTTGGCTGCTCTGCAACCATGGGGGGAAGCTGCAACCTGCAGTTTCTAAAATTATCTCCAATTTGCGTTAAACTGCACAAAAAAAGTCATCTTACCGTCGTATGGGGCAACGCAGGGCGTGCGCTTTGCGAATAAGGACGGAGCGTCAGGATGTGTGCGAAAAACTCTAATCAACTGGAGCGTTCGGCGACGCATTTGATCCATCGCGCCGGTCAGCGCGCGACGGACATTTTCCAGGCCGAGGCCCGCGACAGCGGTCTAACGCCTCGGCAATTCGCCGTGCTCATGACCATCGCCGACGAGGAGGGGCTCACTCAGACCGACCTTGTCGACCGCACCGGGATCGACAGGTCAACCCTTGCCGACATTGTGGCAAGGCTGCTCGCGCGGGGGCTCATCCAGCGCAAGCGCGCCAAGGAGGATGGCAGGGCCTACGCCATCAAGCTGACTTCGCAGGGCTGGAAGGGCTTGCGCGACGCAGAGCCCGGCGCTGCCGCCACGGATTCGCGGCTGCTTGCCGTTCTGCCGCCGGCCAAGCGGCAGGAGTTCCTCGACATTCTCAACACGATCGTCACCGCCATGAACAAATAGCCTGCCCCTCGTCAGCCTTGCGGTTTCTCTCCGGAAGGCTGGATCAGAGGCAGCAGCTTTTGTTTGATGGCGTCCTCGGTGAGAGGACCGACATGGCGGTAGGCGATTTTGCCGTCGCCTGTGATCACATAGGTCTCGGGCACGCCATAGACGCCCCAGTCGATGGCGACGCGGCCCGAGCGGTCGGCGCCGACCCGGGCGAAGGGATTGCCGTAGCGGCCGAGGAACCTCCGCGCCGCCGCCGCATCGTCCTTGTAGTTGATGCCGTAGAGACGAACCCCGGGCTGCTTGGCAAGCTCGAGCAGCAGAGGATGCTCTTCGTGACAGGGCACGCACCACGAGGCCCACACATTGACGATGGTCGGCTCGCCCTTGGCGAGATCGGCGGTCTCGAATCCTTGCGAGCCTTCGCCGGTGAGCCCCTCGATCGGCGGCAGGGTGAAGGCCGGCACTGGCTTGCCAACGAGCGCTGACGGTAGCCGCGAGGGGTCGCCGCTATGCAGCGCGTACCAGAACAGCCCTGACAGAAGCGCGAAGATCAGGAGCGGAAGGGCGAGCCCCCAGCGCTGCCAGAACGAGCGTGGCGCGGCCGCGGTCATGGCTTCAGCTTCCTTGTCCGCGGCTTTGCTTGGCGCGGCTTCGGCGCGTCAACCGGCTTGGCCGAGCGCCGCCGGATACCCTGCCGCTCGAGATCGGCGAGCAGCTGCCGCTGCCTGCGGTCGTCCTGCACGATGAACACGATAAGGCCCAAGACGGCGATGAAGGCCACGGCGTAAGCCGCCCAGATGAATGCCGCGTGGGGACCGAGGTCTGGCATGGGCGGCGGTGTACGGCCTCAGGCGGAAGCGGCGCGCTCGACATGCACCTGGCGGAGCGCCTGCACCCGGCGGCGCAGGATCTCGGCGCGCATGGCGATGAGGTGCAATAGCACGAACAGCACGGTGAAGCCTGCCGCCATGACGAAGAGCGGTATGAGCAGCGAAGGGTCGATGCTCGGGCCGCCGGCGCGCAGGATGCTCGAGGGCTGGTGCAGCGTGTTCCACCAATTCACCGAGAAGTGGATGATGGGCACGTTGACGAAGCCGACAATGGCGAGAATGGCGGCGGCGCGGCCGGCGCGGCCAGGCTCCTCGATCGACTGCCACAGCGCGATCAGCCCGAGATAGAGCAGAAACAGCACGAGCATGGAAGTGAGCCGCGCGTCCCACACCCAATAGGTGCCCCACATCGGCTTGCCCCACAACGAGCCGGTGACGAGGGCGACGAGACAGAAGGTGGCGCCGATCGGGGCTGCGGTCTTGGCGGCGACGTCGGCAAGCGGATGGCGCCAGATGAGCGAGCCGATGCTGGCGATGGCGATCAGCGTATAACCGAACATGGCGAGCCAGGCTGCCGGCACATGCACGAACATGATCTTGACGGTCTCGCCTTGCTGGTAGTCGGGGGGTGCCACGAAGAAGGAGAGGTAGAGGCCGACGCCGAGAAGCAGGAAGGTGAGCCCGGCGAGCCAGGGGATGAGGCGGTCGGCGAGCTCGAGAAATCGCGTCGGATTGGCGAGGCTCCACATGGGCTTGGGTGTAGTTGGTTTGCTTGACGCGCGCAATCGCCCGCCAAATTGCCTCATAAGACCCCTGAGGCCGGATCGCGTTACTCTTGCCGTCGGGCATAACTTCGTCCGCTTTGTGCCAGAAGCAGACGTCGCGGTAGGAGAGCTCAAATTGCCTAGCTGAAGGCAGACGAATTGTGGATGGTCACCCGTTACCCGAGAACTTAGGCTGATAAATTCGCCCATTGGCTAGAGCGTTCGGAATCAACGCCCAAGGATGGTCGCCCGAAGCGGTGCTTTCTCTGCAATGTCATTTGGTGCAGGGCACTTGTTTCGATGGCTCTCTCTGAAACAAGGAAGCGCTCGCCATGAAGCTCATCGGGGCGCCATCCACTCGCCGCCTCGAGCATCTTCGCCGGGCAGAGTTGCCTATAGATACGATGGAGCTTGCGCGATATCTGATCGGGAAGACGCTTGTCCACGATCTCCCGACAGCGAGGCTGAGCGGAATCATCGTTGAAACAGAGGGGTATCCGCCTGGCGACGCCGCCGGCCACGCCTTCCGAGGCAAGACACGGGGCAACCAGTCTTTGTTTCTCGGCCGTGGCTACTGCTACGTCTATTTTACCTATGGCTCTTCGTTCATGGCGAACGTCACCAGCGAGGAACCAGGCGTCGGTGCGGGCGTGCTTTTGCGTGCGTTGGAACCTCTCGAAGGTATTGAGACAATGCAGCGCTTTCGCAAGACGACGCGTATTCGCGATATTGCGCGTGGCCCTGGGCGCCTCGCCCAGGCCATGCACATCGACAAGCGATATGACGGTGTTGATCTATGCGCTGGGGAAGCTCTTTGGCTCGGCACGGCAGCTCGGCGCATAGGTCCAATCTCCAGCAGCACGCGCATCGGCTTGACGCGGGAAGACAATCGCAAGCGTCGGTTTTTCGAGTCCGGCAATCCCTATGTCAGCGGGCCAAGGTCGCCCTCCATCTCATGAGAGAAGCGAGAAAGTCACGGCTTGCCCTCTGATCGCCGCCAGTCGACTAATCGATCGGTTCAACCCATTGGGCGCGCCCAGGCCAAGGCTCGAACGGGTCACCGAAGTACTGCGTCTCGCGAAAGACCTTTCCATCCCTGAACTCCATGATACTGACAGTGTGGGACGGCTTCCCATCATAGCTGATGACGTATTCGGTAACCCAAACATCGCCGCGCCCAATCACACGCCGAATGGTGAAGTGCTTGTTGGGAAGCAACCCCCGCGTTGTCCGGATGGCGAGCTGGCCACGGATGCGCTCGCCGGACTGTGGGTACTCCAGCACGGCGTCGTCGTGGTAGATCTCATTCTCAGCATCGTCGTCACCGGCCTCAGACGCGGCCCAGTGCCGGTCCAGTGCGGCTCGGATGTCTTGATCTTCCAAATCGCTCTCCTATTTTCGCACCCATTACTCCGGGCCGCCATTGGCGGACCAAGCGGGCCTAAAATCAAACATCCTTGATTATCTATCCGTTGGACTTCTATTCATCAGCCCGCAAGTCGCCTCAAAGAATGTTAATGCGACCAGCCCCCTTTCAGAGAGCAACATGCCCTCAAAGACGATGGACTCTGAGCGGTTACCCACGAGGAACTGACCGGCTACGTCAGTCGATTCGAGACCGCGTTCGTAGAAGGACGAGCGCTGAATACCTGAAGGTACTCTTGTGCGGGCATTGCAAATGCAAAGTGGCATTTGCCGCGCGGTGATCACGGCGCCTTCGTGTTCCACGATTTTGGGTCGGCGCCGAGGCGTCTGCCCTCATCCGACAGCTGGCGCATGGTCGCCTCATCGAAGAACTGATCGTTGAGCGGTCTCCAGGTTTGCGGCACGGCGATCCAGCGCACTTCAACCTCTCCATCACCGCGCAACTTTGTCGCTTCCGCCAGAGCGTAGAGATGACGCAGCGCAATGGCCTCCGCCGAGCGCACGGCGACATAGAGGCTGCGCTCGACAATCGCCGGCCACGTTGGCTGTACCGTAACTGGAACCGGCTCAATGTATTCATTGATAATCACCCAGTAGCGCGTCTTTGGAATCGGCGCGTTTGGATGCTCGCGCCGCCATGTCGCGCCAAAGGTGTCGCTTTCATCCATGGGGCCGCCATAGAAAGAAATTGCTGGCGATGCCGCCATCGGCATACAGCCTGCCTTGAATTTCGCGCGGCGGGAACGCGCCTGGAATGGCGGCGGAAGAGAGCAGAATGTCGCTCAAGAGTTTTGTATCGCCGGTCGCGACCGCTTCGCGCGCGGCGGCCACTGCATCGAAGGCGCGAGCGGTGCCGCCGTCGATGTCGGTGGCCTGAATCAGCAGAACGCGATGTCCGCCGGTGCTGCCCGCTTGCGCGATTCGCTCGGCGAACTTCAGGTCGACCTGCGCACGCAGGTCGCGCGCGAGGCCGCGAATGTCGGCCAAGCTCGCATTCTCGGGCAGGAAGAAAAACATGCCGCGCTGCTCCACCCAGTCCGGCTTTGGATTACGGAACAGGCGATCGATTGTCTCGTAATCGGCATGCGTTCCCAAGAAGGCGAACGGCGCGATAAACGCGCCGGTGCTGACGCCGGAAACGCCGTCGAACTTTGGCAGCGCGTCCGCCCCTGAAGCGACGGTTGACCAGCCCAAAAGAAATCCTGTTCCAAACGCGCCGCGGTCGCCGCCACCGGAAAGCAGCAGAAAATCGAGCGTGGCATTTGGGTCGCGCTGTTGGCGCGCGTACAAAGTCCGCACATGACCCTCGATGTCCGAACGGTTCTCGTCGGCGGCTTGCTTCATATCCGCGGCGAACCTTGCCGCCAGTTCAGCTTCGGTTTTCGCCTGGCGTTCGGGAAGCTGGCCGCTGGTGTTGGTCATGCGAATGCCGAAATACGCAACGACCAGCAGCAGGATGGTTGAGAAGGCGCCGCCAACAAACCAAAGAATCGAGCGTCGCCATGAGTGTGACGGCGTGGAGGTTTTGGAATTTGGCGACACTTCAGGTTTCACGCCCAAGAGGCCTCAAGCGAGTTGCCGGATGTCATTTCACTTATCCAGTTCTCTATTCGCGGCGGGAAGAGAAGACAACACGGCAAGTGGCTTTTGAAAGCGTGGGTGAGGGCTTATGCGACCTAGCGCATCGCGTTGCGCAGTGCGGCGGCGGAGGCGATGGGCGCGAGCACGAGGCTTGCCAGGCTGAGCGCGCACAGGATCAGGAACGGAGGCCAGGGCGAGGCAGGGCCCACGCTCGCGGCGGAGACGCAGGCCACGCCGAAGATCAGCACCGGCACGTAGAGCGGCAGCACGAGCAGCGCGAGCAGCAGGCCAGACCGGCGCAAGCCCAAAGTGAGGCTAGCGCCGATGCCGGCGACGAAGCTCACCGCAGGCGTGCCTGCGAGCATGGAGAGCACGAGCAGTGGAAAGAGACTCGATCGGCAGATTGAGGAGAAGCCCGAGAACCGGCGCGAGCAGCGCGAGCGGAATGCCGGTGGTGACCCAATGGGCGAGGCTCTTCGCCGCGGCGACGAGCTCGAGCGGCAACGGTCCAGTGGTGAGCACATCGAGCGCACCGTCCTCATAGTCGTTGTGGAAGATGCGGTCGGCGGAGAGCAGGCTCGCAAGCAGAAGCGCCACCCACAATACGCCTGGCGCGATGCGCGAGAGGAGATTGAGGTCCGGCCCAAGGCCGAGCGGCGTGATGGCGACCACCACGAGGTAGAAGCCGAGCGCCGTGCCGATGGTGCCGCCCTCGCGCCAGGCGAGCATCACGTCGCGGCGGAACAGCGCCCAGGCCGAGGTCACTGCACGCTCTCCCGCATCAGCGCGAGTTCGTGCGCGAACTTCACCTTGAGGGCTACGTGGCTCGCAACCACGGCGATGCCGCCTTCTCCAAGATGCTGCGCGATCGCCTTGTCGAGGACTTTGACCGATGACAACGTCGAGCGAAACGGAAGGCTCATCGAGCAGCCAGATCGGGCGGGGGGCGGCGAAGAGGCGAAGCAGTGCAAGCTTCCGCTTCTGCCCGGCCGAGAGAATGCCCGCCGGCAGATCTCTCAGCTCCTCAAGGCCAAACTTCCGATAGGCGCTGTCCAGCTCCGAACCGTCGCCGCCGAGAAAGTCGACCCAAAAGCGCACATTCTCGCCGAGGGTGAGCGAGGACTTGATGCCGTTCAGGTGCCCGACATAGTGACAAAGCTCTAGGAGAGGGACCGAGGCATCGCCGCCTTCGATGCGTCCGGCCTGCAGCGGCAGGAGCCCTGCGATCAGCCGCAACAGGCTGGTCTTGCCGGCGCCGTTCGGCCCGCTCACGAGCAGGCTCTCGCCCGGCTCAAGCGCAAAGCTCAAGCCCTCGAACAGCAACCTGCCGCCGCGCTGGCAGCTGATCCCCTTGGCGGCAAGGCTGGTCTTTGTCGGCATTTGCCCGGAATTTACGCAAGTTGGTCGAAGCGAGGCAGGCGAAGCGGCGAGGCAAGGGCGCATCCGCGCATTGTCTCGCCGCCGCAAGCGCCCTTATATAGGCGGGAGCGCGCCTCCAATAGTCCGGGATGCTTGCCCCTCCCCCGGGTGGCTTGGCCGGCGCACCCCCGCCAACAGATTGGCCAAGCCTTTGCATATCGTCTGCATGTCGTCTGCCTGTCGCCAAGTTCGCGCTAAACTTGGCGCTATGACCGAGGAGTTCCTTAATTGACATCGGTGGCCGAAACCTCGCTCGACAGCTTCAAATGCCGGCGAAGGCTGAAGGTCGGCAAGCGCCGCTATGACTATTTCGACCTGAAGGAGGCCGAGGCGAATGGGCTGGTCGGCATCGGCCGTCTGCCGTTTTCGCTGAAGGTGCTGCTGGAGAATCTCCTGCGCCACGAGGACGGCCGCACCGTCACCGCCGACGACATTCGCGGCGTGGCGCTTTGGCTGCAAACCCGCAAAAGCGACCGCGAGATCGCCTTCCGCCCGGCGCGCGTCTTGATGCAGGACTTCACCGGCGTCCCCGCCGTGGTCGATCTCGCCGCCATGCGCGACGCCATGCAGAAGCTCGGCGGCGATCCGCAAAAGATCAATCCGCTCGTGCCGGTCGATCTCGTCATCGACCATTCGGTGATGGTCGATGCTTTCGGCAACGCCCGCGCCTTCGACGTCAACGTCGAGAAGGAATATGAGCGGAACGGCGAGCGCTACGCGTTCCTGCGCTGGGGTAGCGGCGCCTTCGACAATTTCCGCGTGGTGCCGCCGGGCACTGGCATCTGCCACCAGGTGAATCTGGAATATCTGGCGCAGACCGTGTGGACCAAGAAGGAGAACGGCGAGGCGCTCGCCTTCCCCGATAGTCTGGTCGGCACCGACAGCCACACCACCATGGTCAACGGGCTTTCCGTGCTCGGCTGGGGCGTCGGCGGCATCGAGGCCGAGGCAGCGATGCTCGGCCAGCCGATCTCCATGGTGATCCCCGAGGTGATCGGCTTCCGCCTCGCCGGCAAGCTGAAAGAGGGCGTGACCGCAACCGACCTCGTGCTCACCGTCACCGAGCGCTTAAGGCGCGCGGGCGTGGTCGGCAAGTTCGTGGAGTTCTTCGGCGAGGGGCTCGACAATCTTCCCATTGAGGATCGCGCCACCATCGCCAACATGGCGCCGGAATATGGCGCGACCTGCGGCTTCTTCCCCATCGACGACGAGACCCTCATCTATCTCGACGCCACCGACCGCAAGAATTCGCGCATCGCGCTGGTCGAGACCTATGCCCAGGCGCAGGGCCTGTTCCGCGACGGCGACACGCCGGACCCTGTGTTCACCGATACAATCGCCCTCAACCTCGCCGAGGTCGAGCCGTCGATCGCCGGGCCGAAGCGGCCGCAGGACCGGGTGCCGCTCGCCCGCGCCGCATCAGCCTTCGCCGAGGCCCTGGACAAGGAATACGGCAAGGGCCACGAGGCGGGAAAGCGCGTGCCCGTGCCGGGCAAGAATTTCGATCTCGGCCATGGCGACGTGGTGATCGCCGCCATCACCTCCTGCACCAACACGTCAAACCCATACGTCATGGTGGCCGCCGGCATGGTCGCCCGCAACGCAGTGAAGCGCGGGATGCAGGTCAAGCCCTGGGTGAAGACCTCGCTCGCGCCTGGATCGCAGGTGGTCACCGACTATCTGGAGAAGGCCGGATTGCAGCACGACCTCGACACGCTCGGCTTCAATCTCGTGGGCTACGGCTGCACCACCTGCATCGGCAATTCCGGGCCTCTGCCTGAGGACATTTCCAAGACTATCCATGCCAATGGGCTCGCTGTCGCCTCGGTGCTGTCGGGAAACCGCAATTTCGAGGGCAGGGTCAATCACGACGTGCGCGCCAATTATCTCGCCTCGCCGCCGCTCGTGGTGGCTTACGCGCTCGCAGGCTCGGTCACGGTCGATCTTGCCACCGACCCGCTCGGCACCGGCGCCGACGGCGATCCTGTTTACCTCAGGGACCTCTGGCCCTCGTCGAAGGCGGTGGCCAAGACCGTGCGCAAGGCGGTGAAGAAGTCGATGTTCCGCAAGCGCTACGGCAATGTGTTCGAGGGCGACAAGGAATGGCAGGACATCAAGGTCACCGGCGGCCTCACCTATGAGTGGGACAAGACTTCCACCTATGTGCAGGAGCCGCCCTACTTCACCGATCTCACCCACACGCCTAAGCCCGTGACCGACATCGTCAACGCCCGCATCCTCGGCCTGTTCCTCGATTCGATCACCACCGACCACATCTCTCCGGCAGGCTCGATCGGGAAGGACAGCCCGGCGGGGCAATACCTCACCGCCCATGGCGTCGCCCCTCACGACTTCAACTCCTACGGCTCGCGCCGCGGCAATCACGAGGTGATGATGCGCGGCACCTTCGCCAACCACCGCATCAAGAACATGATGGTGAAGGGCGTCGAAGGCGGCATCACCGTGCATTATCCTTCCGGCGAGCATCTGCCGATTTATGACGCGGCCATGCGCTACGCGGCGGAGGGCGTGCCGCTCGCGGTGTTCGCCGGCAAGGAATATGGCACAGGCTCCTCGCGCGATTGGGCGGCGAAGGGCCCGCGCCTCCTCGGGGTCAGGGCGGTGATCGCCGAGAGCTTCGAGCGCATCCACCGCTCGAACCTGATCGGCATGGGCATTCTGCCGCTCGTGTTCGCGGAAGGCATGTCCTGGCAGGCGCTTGGCCTGACTGGTGTCGAGACGGTGAGCCTGCAAGGCTTGAGCGAGATCAAGCCAGGCCAGTGGATCGAGGCTGAGATCATTTACGGCGACGGCACGAAGCGGGCCGTTCCGTTACTCGCGCGCATCGACACCTTCGACGAGCTCGATTATTTCAAGAACGGCGGCATCCTGCACTTCGTCTTGCGCAGCCTCGCCCGCGCGGCGGCCTGATCCCTGGGATCAGACGTCCGGGATCAGAAATCAGAAATCAGACATCAGAAATCAGACATCAGAAATCAGAAATCCGGGCCTTGCGACCGATTTCAATGGTTCTGACCACTGACCACTAATTTCTGAGGCCCCTGTCACAGTCACCGAGTTGTGACCCCTTTTGAGGCAATTTTTCCAGAAATTTCGCCTCGCATCCGGCATTGTGGACGCCATGAGGCGCTTTCTCCCGATCTGCGCCGGTGCTGTTGCGGCGGTCGCGGCGCTGGCTCTTGCAGCATCAGGCGGGGCCGGCGTTGCTGCCGGGCCGCCGGCCGATGGCAGCAAGGCGGTGGTCGAGCTGTTCACGAGCCAAGGCTGCTCCTCCTGCCCGCCGGCGGATGCCCTGCTCGGGCAGTTGACCGACAAGCCGGGCATCGTCGCTCTCTCTTTTTCCGTGGACTACTGGGATTACCTCGGCTGGCGTGACACCCTCGGAAGTCCTGCCAATAGCGAGCGGCAGCGCAACTATGCGCGGGCGCGCGGCGACGGCAGGGTCTACACGCCGCAAGCCGTGGTCGACGGCATCATCCATGCGAACGGCGCCAACGAGGCGGAGATCGAGATGGCGATGCGGAACGCGGCCAAGCGGCTACACGACGACAAGGTGCCGGTCGGCATGCACGCCGACGGCGATACGCTCATCGTCGATGTGGGCGCCGCGCCGCAAGCCTCCGACAAACGGGACGCAACGGTGTGGCTCGCCATCGCCAAGGAGGTCGAGAAAGTCGAGGTCAAGCGCGGCGAGAATCGCGGCCGTGCGCTCTCCTACCATCATCCGGTGCGCGAGCTCTCGCCGATCGGCATGTGGCACGGCGAGCCGATGACGCTGCGGCTGCCGCTCAAGGATCTCAAGACCATGGGCGGGGATTGTCTTTTTGCGCTTCTCCAGGTGGAGGACTCAGGCCCCATTCTCGGCGCCGCAGAGTTCGAGTACCCGGAGAACTGACGGCGCCTGCTCTCCCGAGAGCGCAAACAAAAACGGGCCGGAAGACCGACCCGTTAGAACCCTTGGGAGGAATGCACTAAGCAAATGAGCCAATGAAATGGCCCGGTCCGAATGAAGACCCCGGGGGGGCTGGGGGGCTGAGAATCCGAAGCCTCTATTCTGGACCGGGCCGAGAGGCAACAGTGCACCATCATACCGGTGTTTGGGGCGTGCCAAGGGCTGAACTAGGGCATTACTGTGATTAGTGTTTCAATTTATTACAATGCGTGTAATTTCTGGCATTTGCTTGAATTTCTGCCGATGTCGCGTCATCATGAAGGTTCCGTTACAGGAGGCGCGCATTGAGCGAAACCGAGCCCATACAGTTGCCGCTGGCCGCCAGGGCCGGCGGCCAAGCACACCATCATGACGGGGTGAACCGGCGCGGCGGCATAGCCTTTAACCGCGAAGAGCTCTCTCAAATCCTGAATGTCTACGGCCGCAAGGTCGCGAGCGGCGAATGGCGCGATTACGCCATCGATATCTTGCGCGAGAAGGCCGTGTTCTCCGTGTTCCGGCGCACGACCGAAGTTCCGCTTTACCGCATCGAGAAGGCGCCGAAGCTGTCGCGACGCCAGGGCGCTTATAGCGTGGTGGCGGCCACCGGGCTGATCCTCAAACGTGGCCACGACCTCGCCCGCGTGCTTCGCGCCCTCGACAAGGGCTTGCGCCTCGTCGAGTGCTAGGCGTTGCAGATGCCGCAGGCTCCCGCTCTCCCCTTGTTGGGAGAGCACCCTGCAGCGCTTCATCAAGAAGGCCCGCGAACTCGCTGCGATGAAGACGAGGCTGCTTTTGAGGCGCGGCTAAGGAAGATCGCCAAGGCTCCGGCGCCTAAAGACGCCAAGCCCAAAGTGACTAAGCCCAAGCGCGCAAAGTGATTCAGCTATCCAGGTTTGACAGCACGTGATCAATGCTCTGCTTGGCCTCAACCAGCGCATCATCCTTTAGCGTCGTCAAAACGTGCAAAGTTGGTTGCGGCAAGATCGGCAATTCTGGGCGTGTGCGATAGACGCTGACGCACCAATTCGACCACTCACGCCGGGCTTCAATCTGATAACCGCGATATTGGTAGCTTTCCATTACGTCGGGCCTCCCATTTGCCTTCATCGACAGCAACTCCGGCCGGGAAGCATCGTTCGGGCCTTGGATAAAAAAGAAGCCCCGGGAAGCGGGGGACTTCCGGGGGCTTCTATTACCCTAAACAATCTTGGTTCCGGTGGCATGACGGGGGGAGACAGCTGCCGAAACCAGGAAGCGCAATTAACGCGCGTAAGGTTCAAAAGGTTCCCCATGACACCGGCCAAGTGAGCCAGGGATTTCGTTAGATCCAACACCTGGGTTTGTGAAGCATACAATAGCCAAAAGAAAAGGCCCCAGCCGAAGCCGGGGCCCTGACTTGTGCCCATTAGCTCTTGGCTATCGGCGATCGCCGAACAGCTGCAGCAGCATCATGAACAGGTTGATGAAGTCGAGATAGAGCCTGAGCGCTCCCATCACCGCCTTGCGGCCGGAGATCGTGCCGTCGTCGTTGACGGAATACATCTCCTTGATCTGCTGGGTGTCGTAGGCGGTCAGGCCGGCGAAGATCAGGACGCCGATCACCGAGATGGCGAACTGCAACGCCGAGGAGGCGAGGAACAGGTTCACCAGCATCGCAATGATGATGCCGATCAGTCCCATGAACAGGAACGAGCCCCAGGCCGACAGATCACGCTGCGTGGTATAGCCGTAGAGGCTCAACGCTCCGAACGACGCGGCGCTGATGAAGAACACGCGCGCGATGCTCGCATGGGCGTAGACCAGGAAAATCGATCCGAGCGACAAGCCCATGAGTGCTGCGAACACCCAGAAAGCGATCTGGGCGCCGCTCAAGCTCATCGAGTTGAGGCGGGCCGAGAGGAAGAACACCATGGCGAGCGGGGCAAAGATCACCACCCATTTGAAGGCGCTCGCGTAGATGAAGCTACCGAAGCTCGTGAGCTGCAGGCCTGCGCCCGTGTCAACCACGGCAAACATATAGGTCAGATAGGCGACCACGCCGGTAATCGCGACGCCGGAGGCCATGTAGTTGTAAACGCGCAGCATATAGGAGCGGAGCCCCTGGTCGATCACGCCGGGTTCGGCGCGGCCGACGGTCGTGCCTTGCGCGTATCGTCTGTCCATTTCCGCCATTGCTGGTCCTTTCACCCGTGTTGTTCGAGTCGTACTAAATCCAGACACTTTGAACTGGAATATGGGTGGTTGCTTACCCCCGCGCAAGTGAGCGGAAGCGCTTGTTACGCAACATTCACGAAAGCCCTATTCGCCCCTGAGATAGGGCGCGGCCTTGGCCGACAGCACCCTCCAGGTGGCGATGGCGCCGACTCCGAGCACCAGGAGAAGCGCAAGCAGCACGGCCTCGGCGGCAGCGCGCCCTGAGAAGACGAACTTCACCTCGAAGCCCCATTTGCACAGCGCCCAGGCGGTAATGGTGCCTGCGGCAAGCGCAAAGGCGGCGACCGCGACGCCGAGAAGCCCAAACTCGAGAAGCTCGGCGCTGACGATGCGACCGCGCGTGGCGCCGAGCGTCTTGTAGAGCACGGCCTGATATTTGCGCCGCTGCTGGGTCGCGGCCACGGCGCCGGTGAGCACCAGCGCGCCGATGAGGAGAGTGACGCCCGCGGTCATGGCGATCGCGGTCATCACCTTCTGCAGCAGGTCCTTGGCCGCTTCGACGATGTCGCCGACCTTTATTGCCGTGACGAGCGGGAAGCGGTCGGCAAGGGCCTGGATCAGCTTTGCCTCGCGCACTGAGTTGGTGCCCTTCGGATATTCGAGCGTGACCAGCACGCGGTGTGGCGCGCCGGCAAGCGTGTTCGGCGAGAACACCATGACGAAGTTGATGGCGAGCGACTCCCAGTCGATCTTGCGGAAATTGGCGATGCGCGCCTCGACATTGCGGCCGAGCACATTGACGGTGATGGTGTCGCCGATCTTCAGCCCAAGCCCTGGGCCTGAATCGGCGTCGAAGGAGACGAGCGGCGGCCCGTTATAGCCGGGCTCCCACCAGCTCCCTTGCGTGATGGTCGAGCCTTGCGGGAGCTCATCGGCATAAGTGAGGCCGCGGTCGCTCGCGAGCACCCAACGGCTGTCGGGGGCGGCCTCGACCTTCTCCACCGGCACGCCGTTGATGGCGACGATGCGGCCGCGCAGCATGGGCGCGTCGGCGAGCTTGGCGTCAGGCTCGACAGCTTTCGCCGTGTCGCGGAAGGCGGCAAGATTTTGGGCGTCGACGTCGAGGAAGTAATAGGCGGGAGCCTCGATCTGGATGTTGTCCTCGAACTCGGCCATGAGCGAGCGGTCGATCAGGGCGATGGCGACGAGGAAGCCGAGCCCGAGCCCGAGCGAGACGGCGACCTGGCGGGCGATCGAGCCAGGCCCGGCGATGCTCGCGAGCGCAAGCGAGAAGGCTGGAGGCTTGGTGCGGCGGAATCGTGCGGCGAGCGTCTGCAGCAGCCAGCCGAAGCCGAGCAGCAAGACGAAGCCGGCGACGATGCCGGCGGAGATCGAGGCGGTGATGATGCGCTCCTCCGAGGCGGCGATGGCGAGCGCGAACAGCGCAAGGCCGCTTGCCGCCGCCGTGACGATAAAGCCAAGCGGTGGCCGTTCCTGCTCGTCGGTGAGATGGGAGCGCATCAGCATTGCCGGAGGCACCACGCTGGCGCGGCCCAAAGGCAGAAGCACGAAGAGCAGCATGGTGAGCAGGCCTGCGCCGGCGGCGGTCAAGAGCGATGCAGGATGCGGCTCGACGGCGAGCGCGATGGGCAAAGCGTCGCCATAGGTCGCCGACAGCAGAGCAGGGGTGAGCGCGCCGAGCACGAGGCCGATCGCAATGCCAAGGCCGGCGAGCATCAGCGCCTGGATGAGGTAGACGGCGAGTACGAGCCGGCTCGTAGCGCCCAGCGTCTTGAAGGTGGCGATCACCTGCCGCTTCTTCGCCATGTAGCTGGCGATGGCGTTGGCGACGCCGATGCCGCCGAGCAAGAGGGCACCAAGCCCGACCAGGCTGATGAACTGGGTGAAGCGCTTGACCTCGCGGCGGATCGAGGGGGCAGGATCGGTCCAATCGGTGATGCCAAAGCCGCTTTCGGGGAACTTGGCCTCGATGGTGAACCGCGCGGTGTTGAGCGCCGTCCGGTCGTTGCCGCTGGTCGCCCGGAAGCTGCAAGCGGTAGATCCAGCGGATCAGGCTCCCAGGCTGGACGAGCCCGGTCAATCGAGCGTGTCGAGCGACATCAGCACCCGCGGGCCATAGGCGAGGCGATCGGCAAGCCGGTCTGGCTGGGTGCCGAGAACGCCGCCGATGGTCACGGTGGCATCGCCGATGGATAGGGTGTCGCCGATCTTGACGTTGAGGCGCTCGAGCAGCGAGCGCTCGGCCACGATGACGCCCGGTTTCCTCCAGACCGGACCTGCGTCCTTCGGCTCGGTGATGACGACCTGGCCGTAGAGCGGGTAGGCGCCGTCGGCGGCCTTCACTTCGATGAGAGCGCTCTTGCCTCCAGGGATGCGCGCCATGGCGCGCAAGCTCGCCGAATTCGGTGACCTGCCCCAGATCGTCGAGCGCCGCACGCTCCTCGGCGCTTGCCCGCCGGTGCACGCGCTCGAAGGAGAGATCGCCGCCAACGAGCATGCGCCCCTGGCGGGCGAGCGCCGCATCGAAGGACGCGCCGAGCGAGCCGATGGCGGCAACGGCCATGACGCCAAGCGCGATGCACAGCACGAACACGGTGAGGCCGCCGGCGCCGGCACGGAGCTCGCGGAGCGCGATGGCGAAAGCGAGCGGCAGGCGCACGTCACGTGCCGAAGAGGGCAGCGCGAGATCGGCTGCGGTCACGACGCTGCGGCCCGGCGCTTGGCGCCCCCGCTCGTCACCCTGCCGTCGGCGAGGCTCACGATGCGGTCGCAGCGCTTGGCCAGCGCCCGGTCGTGGGTGATGAGCATGAGGGTGGCTTGGGTGCGCTCCTTCAGCGTGAACAGGAGGTCCATGATTTCGGCGCCGGTGGTCTCGTCGAGATTGCCGGTCGGCTCGTCGGCGAGAATGAGGGAGGGCTTGGGCGCAAGCGCCCGCGCCATGGCCACCCGCTGCTGCTCGCCGCCGGAGAGCTGCCCCGGAAAGTGCGTCTCGCGGTGCGAGAGCCCGACCTCGGCGAGCGCCGCGCGCGCCGCCTCGAACGCGTCGTCGCGGTCGAGGAACTCGAGCGGCAGCGCAACGTTCTCGATGGCCGTCATGGTCGGCACGAGGTGGAAAGATTGAAACACGATGCCGATATTGGCGGCGCGCAGCCGCGCCAGATCGTCCTCGTTGAGCGCGCTGAAATCGGCGCCGAGCACGGTGACGCGGCCTTCAGTCGCCCGCTCGAGATCCCGCAATCACCATGAGCAGCGTGGATTTGCCGGACCCGGAGCGCCCAACCACGGCAATCGATTCGCTCGCCGCCACGTTCATGTCCAATCCGCGCAATATGGCAACCGGACCGGCGCGGGAAGGAAGCGTGACATGCACGTCTTCGAGCCTGATGGCGGAGGCTGAGGGTTGTTTCAGAGTCTGATCCATGGAACGGGGCAGTACTCCTGACATGGCACGGCAGCGTGTAATAAAGAAGAGCAAAGAGGTCCAAAAGATGAAGCGAGGCGCACTTGCTACCGCCGTTGTTGCCGCAGGGATGCTGCTTGCCGCTTCAGGGTTGCAAGCAAATCGGGCGGCGGCTGCGACGCCGGTGATCGTCGCCTTCGGCGACAGTCTGACCGCGGGGCTCGGCTTGCCGGAAAAAGATTCCTTCCCGGCCCAGCTCGAACGGGCGTTGAAGGCACGCGGCCAGGAGGTGAAGGTGGTCAATGCCGGCGTGTCGGGCGACACGGCTGCGGCGGGGCTCGCCAGGCTCGATTGGGCCATGCCGCACGATGCGAGCGCGGTGATCGTCGAGCTCGGCGCCAACGACGCATTGCAGGGGCTCGATCCGGCGGCGACCAAGGCGACGCTGGAGAAGATCATCGCCGAGCTGAAGGCGCGCGGGCTGCCCATCCTGCTCGCCGGCATGGAAGCGCCGCGCAATCTCGGCCAGGACTATGTCGACCAGTTCAGGGCGATCTATGCCGACCTCGCCCAACGCTACGGCCTCATCCTCTATCCCTTCTTCCTCGACGGCGTGGCGCTCGACGATAAATACACGCTAGGCGACGGGCTCCATCCCAACGCTGAAGGCGTGGCCCGCATCGTCGACGGCATCCTGCCAAAGGTCGAGGAGCTGCTGGCCAAGGCAAAGTCCCAGCCTTGATTTAGGACGGCGGCGGTCACGAATTCGTCTCAAGACTTTGCAAGGAGAGCCGCATGACCGACGCGCAAGCCCCGATCCCTCCCCAAAGGGTCATGTCTCAGCTTCTGTTCGGCAAGCAGCTGACGGCGTCGCTATCGGCGCTGGCGCGGCTTGGCGTCGCCGATCACATGGACGACACGCCAATATCTGCCGAGGAGCTTGCCGCGAAGGTCGGCGCCCATGCCCCGTCGCTCTTCCGCGTGATGCGTATGCTGGCAAGCTTCGGCGTGTTCAGCCAGGAGCCAGGAGGCAAATTCGCGCTGACCCCGCTCGGCGCGCTGCTCAGAACCGACGCGCCAGGCTCCATGCGCTACATGGCAATGATGCTCGGCGACGAGCCGTCGATGCGCGCCTACGTCCATATGGCCGACTGCATCCGCACCGGCGGCGACGGCATCACCATGGCCTACGGCAAGCCGATCTTCGATCTGTTCGCCGAGCGCCCCGAGCAGGCGGAAACTTTCCAGCGGGCGATGAGCGGCGGCTCGGCTATCGCCGCGCAATCGATCCTTGCGTCCTACGATTTCTCCGGCATCGAGCGCCTCGCCGATCTTGGCGGAGGGCACGGGCTTCTGCTCGCCTCGGTCCTGCAAAAATACCCTGCGAATACAGGGCGTGCTGCTCGATCTTCCCGAGGTGGTCGCTGGCGTGCCGGAGGATCGTCTCGCCTCCTGCGGCGGCCGCTTGAACGTGGAGGCGGGAAGCTTCTTCGAACGCGTGCCGCAAGGTTGCGATGCCTACATGATGAAGCACATCATCCACGATTGGAGCGACGAGCATTGCCGCAACATCCTGCGGCTGATCCGCACGGAGTTGCCTCCACATGGCCGCGTGCTTGTCTGCGAGCAGGTCATGCCCGAGGAGCCTGGTCCGGCGCCGGCGAAGATGCTCGACATCGAGATGCTGGTGATGACGGTCGGCGGCAAGGAACGCACACCGCGCGAGTTCGCCGAGCTGTTTGCCTCGGCAGGGCTCAAGCTCGGGCGCATCGTGACGACGCCAACGCCGACCTGCATTGTCGAGGCGCTGCCGGCCTAAAGCGCTGGACCTTTTCTTCGTCATGCCCGGCTTTGTGCCGGGCATCCACGTCACTCCGTCATTCCGGCGCAAGCCGGAATCCAGTCGCGCCGAAGGCGGCAAGAAAAAACTGGACCCCGGCTTTCGCCGGGGTGAAGGGTCAAAGCCAGAAGTAACGATCCCATCGCCGCTTTCCTCGCTCCAGGGATAAACCCGGCTGGAGCCGGTGACCCGGATCAACCCACCTCGACGTCTTCCCAGAAGCCGAAGCGGTCGGCCACCTGGCGCATCGAGGGACGCGGCGCCTCGTAGATCCAGGCGGCGCGGGGATAGCGCCTGCCATCGATCACCACATCGTAGAACTGAACGCCATGCGGGCAGGCGTGGTCCGACTCGGTCTTCGGCGCTTTCTCCAGCCACTCCATGCGCACCACCGAGAGCGGGAAGTAGTGATAGCCGCCATGCTCGACGATGTCGTCGCTCTCGGCGATGACGCGATCCTTCAGCCTTGCCTTCATCGTGGCAAATCCTCCTACTGGCCCCAGGAGACGTTGGTGCAGCGCACGCCCTTGGTCTTGGTCGATGAGATCTTGCCGGTGTCGAGCGCGATCTCCCAGGCGCGCCTGACCTCGGTCCACCACTCCTTGTTCTCGGGCCCTTTCGCCTCGCCGATGAATTTGAGCGTCTCGTCCTTGCCTTGCACGCAAGAGATGGTGAATTCGACGCCGGCCTGCGGCGGCGGCACGATCAGCGCGTCGGCCACCTCGTAATTTCCCGGCGTGTCCTTGGCCTCCTTGGCGATCTGGCGGCTGGTGAGCACAAGATAGGTCCCGTCCTCGCGCTGATATTGGTGGATGAAGATCGGTGCCGCGATCAGCCCGCCGCCGAGATCCTCCCAACCTTCGATGTCGAGATCGCCGTCGTAATTCTTGCCAATGAAGCTCGCGGCGAAAGCCACGTCGGCGTTTTCTTCCTCGCTCGGAGCCTTTGGCTCGGCGCAGGCGAAAAGCGGGAAAAAGCGAGCGTGATTCCAAGCAGGGCGGCTGGAGCGAGGCGGGAAAGGCTGGCTTGCATTGGCGGCATCCACCGAAAGCGCCGGGATTTAGGGGTCGCGGCACGCTCAAGTCTATTCACAATCGTGGCAAAAGCGGCACTGTTCTCGCTCGACGCCCTTCGCGCGGCACCCGGGCGATGCTAAATATCGGCTACACAAGCCGGCTTGCCGAGGGCTGACTTGTGGCAAACGGAAAGGCGTGACCGCCATGTTTCGTATTGTCGCCGCTGCGTTAGCCCTCCTCCTCTCGGCCTCGTTGCCGGCATCTGCCGAAGCCAAGCGCGTGGCGCTCGTCATCGGCATGAGCGACTACCAGCATCTGTCCAAGCTCCCCAATCCGGTGCCGGACGCCAAGGCCATCGCCGCGGAGTTCAAGAGCCACGGCTTTCAGGTGTCGGAATACTACGATCTCGACCGCGCCGGCATGCTCGACGCGCTCGAGAGATTCGAACGCGACGCGACCGGAGCCGAGGTCGCGGTCGTCTATTACGCAGGCCACGGCATGTCGATCCAAGGCAAGAACCTGATCGCCCCGACCGATATGGAAATCGCCTGCGAGGACAAGACCACGATCCGCTCGGTCGACCTGCAGCAGCTATACAAGGCGGCAGGGCCGGCGCCGCAGCAGATCGTGATGCTCGACGCCTGCCGCAACGATCCGTTTCCGCAATGCCCGACGCGCGGCGCAGGTCAAGGCAGCGGCTTTCGTGGCCTCTCCCTGCTTGGCGAAGCTGACCGGACGGTGGTCACCGCCAATGCCACGGGGTCGGGCCAGCTCGCAGCTGACGGCGATCCCGGAGCACATTCACCCTTCGCCACAGCCCTGCTCAGAAATTTCAGCGAGAACCCCCGCCTCTATTTCGGCGATCTGCTGAACAAGACCGCGACCGAAGTGAAGCTCGCAACCCGCACGCAAACTCCTGAGGTCAGCTTCCAGGGCGGCGCGCCGAAGGTCTGCCTCGATGTGGAGGGATGCGGCCTTGCCGGCCCGAGCCTGCCGCCCGATACCGTGCTCACCGATGCGGCGACAGTCGCCGAGGCGCGCTCCGCGCTGCAACAGCTCGGCTTCATCGCCAACACGAGCAGGAGCGGAGAGGACGAGGTCCTCGCGGACGCCATCAAGCGCTTTCAGACCAAGGCAGGGCTGACCCCCGACGGGCAGCTCACCGCGAGCCTGCTTGCCGTGATGCGCGTCACCAAGACGCAAATCGCAGCGCTCCCGGTGCCGGGGAAGCCCGTGGTGCCGGGGATCGGCGCTGGCCCACTCGAGCATGAGGTCGGCTCGACCTTCAAGGATTGCGAGAACTGCCCGGAGATGGTGGTGGTGCCGGCGGGGCGCTTCCTCATGGGCGCGTCCAAAGGAGAGAAGGGGCGCCAGGCGGCAGAGGAGCCGCAGCATGAGGTGACCGTGCCGGCGCCCTTTGCCATCTCCGAGTTCGAGATCACCTTCGACGAATGGGAGGCCTGCGCGCTCGAAGGCGGCTGCGCCAACTATCGCCCGCAGGATAGCGGCTGGGGCCGCGGGCGGCGCCCGGTGATCTATGTCTCCTATGACGACGCCAAGGCCTATATCGAGTGGCTGCGCCAGAAGTCCGGCAAGGCTTACCGGCTGCCTTCCGAGGCCGAGTGGGAATTCGCCGCGCGCGGCGGCACCAGCACGCCCTTTGCCGGCGGCGAGACGCTTGGCGCCGACGCAAGCCAATTTCGATGCGAGCAACCTGCCAGGCACCCGCAAGCAAGGCACCTATCAAGGCACCACCGTCGAGGTCGGAACCTTCCCGGCCAACCCCTATGGGCTGCACGACATGGAGGGGAACGTGTTCGAATGGGTGGAGGATTGCGCGAACAAAAATCACGCGGGCGCGCCTGCCGACGCCTCTCCGCGCGGCGGTGACTGCTCCCGCCGCGTGGCCAAAGGCGGCGCCTGGTATTACGAGGCCGAGTTTGCGAGGCCGTCTGCGCGCATGAGCTTCCCCAAGACGAGCCGCCTCAACGTCATCGGCTTCCGCGTCGCCCGGCCGCTGGAGTAATGCGCGAAAGTCATACCTCCCCTTGATGGGGAGGTCGGCGTGCGAAGCACGCCGGGTGGGCTGATTGCTTCCACCCCCCGACCCGGTCTGGCGCTCGCCACCCTCCCCACGAGGGGGAGGGATGAAAGCCTGCCTGAACCTCATACTGAGGGGACGCCGCCGTCAGTCATGACAGCGGCGGCCGCTCAAAGCGTGTCGAATCTCAGTTCGAGGTGAGGTTGCCGACCACCAGATTGTCGATCTTGCTCAACAGCGGCTTCTGCTCGAGCCCGAACGACTTCCGCGCCGCCGTGCGCACCGCGTCGGCGGTGTAGACGTAGAGCTCGACGGTATCGATCCGCTTGTCGTCGTTGCCGAGCGGGGCAGCGTCGGCCCTGCCGGCCAGACCCTCGATCATGTAGCGGGTGAAGAGCCCGATCCCGTATTCGGGGTCCTTGATGGTCTTCTGGTCGCGGTCGGAAGCCTTGAACACGGCGAGGCCGGGCACCGGGTCGACCGGCATGGCTTCAACTTCGAGCTCCGGCAGGTTCGGCGGATTGATCAGCTCGTCGAGATTCTTGGCGAAATTCGCCTCGAGCATGAGCATGATGGTCCGCGCCCCGATCTTGCCGAGGTGGTCGTAGAGCTCCTGCATCGGGTAGGCGGTCTTGTCGAGGTCGTCGAGCTTGGCATCGACCGGAAGCAGGTAAGCCTCCTTGGCGTCGTCCTCCTTCACCATGCCGTGGCTCGCCACGTAGATGAAGACGTCGCCCGGATCCTTCTTGTCGATGCGCTTGGCAAGCTCTCCTTCCGGATTGCTCTCAGAGCCGAACACGCGCTCGAAATCGGAAAGCGTCGCGTCGCGGAGATCGATGATGTTCTCCTGCTTGTAGCCGAGCTGATCGACGAGCAGCGCCATCACCGCATCGGCATCGGCCTTGCCGTCAGGATTGTCGGGCAGATCGCCGAGATAATCCTGGTTGCCGACCACGACGGCGATATTGCCTTCGTTCTTCACCCCTGCTGGCAGGTCCTTGAACACGGTGCGGATCTCCACCACGCGCTCTCCGGCATTGGCGCCGCCGATCGCGGCGGGGAGCCGGCACATATCAGGATTGACGCAGATGGTGACGTTGGCGGCCTTTTCGAGCTGCAGCACCGAGGCAAGCGGCATGTAGCCGCCGACTTGCACGCAGTTGTCGCACCAATTGATGCCGCTCTTGGCCGCTGCCGCGTCAAGCTCTGCCGGGGTGAAGGAGGCAGGCTTCGGCAGGCACGCCGAGGGACACCGGTCGAGCGCCGGAGGCTTGCCGTAGGTCTGCTCCAGGAGGTCGTAAAGGTCCTCCGGCAGGCAGCGATTGACCGCCGGCTGAATTTTCGCCAGCGACTGGATGGGTGCTGGTTTCGGCGGCGATACCGGCGAGGCCTGTCGTGGCGGCGGCGGTGGCGCGGAAGGCGTTGCAGCCGGAACCAGTTGCGGCGGTCCTCCCGGACCAGGTCCGGCAGGCACCACCGGAGGCGGCAGCACGACGATCGTCGGCGGCTTGGGCGATACGCAGCCTTTGCCCTTGCGATAGACCTCGCCGTGATCGCATTTCGCGACCTGGGGCTCCTTCGGCGGCACGCATCTGCCCTTGCGCATCTCCATGGGCGCCTCGCATTTGGCGACCTGGGGCTCCTTGGGCGGCACGCATTTGCCTTTGCGCATCTGCATGGGCGCCTCGCATTTGGCGACCTTCGGCCCTTTTGGCGGCACGCAGCCCTTGCGCGAGGGCACGAGCCCTGGCGGGCAGCCTTGCGGCTCGGCAGCTTGGTGGCGCTCCTGCGAGCGGCGAATGGCTTCGTTGAGGAGGATGGAACCAACGCCGACGCCGACGCCAACGCCGACACCGCCGCCTCCACCGCCCCAGCCGCCGCCGCCACCGCGATGGTGCCCACCACCGCCCATCTCACCGGCAAGCGCCGGGCTTGGGCTGGTGGGGCCTACCATCAGGAGCAGCCCCAAGGCCGCTCCAACTGAGACAATCGTTTTCCAGGAAAGAAATAGGGGTCGCATGGCCCACTCCCACGGGCTCGGCACGCTGGCACCATAGCACGCTTGGGTTGTTGTCGCCCTTCAATTTCCTGACAATCCGATAGGGTGGCAGCGGTGGAGCGCGACGTGCGAAAACCATGACTCCATGAAGCGACCCTTGATTCTGCTTTGTTTCTGGCTGCTGGCGGCGGCAAGCGCCGGGCTTGGCGCCCGTCTCTCCGGCGCCGCCGAGCCTGATGGCCTCGCCGCGTTACGCGATATGGCGTGGGCGGACGATCTTCTCGACCGGATGATCGGCCAGACCATCATGGTGGGCTTCTCCGGGGCGAACGAGCACGACCAGGGGGTCAAGGCTGTGCGCGATGAGCTCGCCAAAGGCTTGATCGGCGGGGTGGTGCTCTACCCTGAGAATATCCGGTCGCCCCGGCAGCTCCGCCTGCTCACCGCCTATCTCCTGAACGCCAATTCTGCGCTCGTGCCGTTCATCGCCGTGGATCAGGAGGGCGGGCGCGTGCAGAGGCTCACGAAGCGGACCGGCTACAAGCACTACCCGTCGGCACAGAGAATGGGGCGGGATGCGACGCTGACGCCTGAAGCTGCTCGCCGCATCTACGGCGATATGGCGAAGGAGCTCGCCGGCGCCGGGATCAATGTCAATTTCGGTCCCGTCGTCGATCTCAGCGTCAATCCCTGGAACGCGGTCATCGCGCGGCGGAAGCGAAGCTACGGCGCGGATCCCGAGACCGTGACGTCTCTCGCCCGCTCCTTCATCGCCGCGCACCGCGAGGCGAACGTGGTCACGGTGGCGAAGCATTACCCGGGGCACGGCTCGAGCTGGAGCGACAGCCACAAGACGCTTCCAGATATTTCGCGGAGCTGGCGGGAGAGCGAGCTTCAGCCCTATGTCACCCTCTCGCATGACGGGCTGCTCGACATGGTCATGGTCGGGCATCTCTACCATCCGCGCTTCAGCGACGGGGAGAAGCTGCCGTCGTCGCTATCGGCCAACGCAATCAACGCGCTCCGGGCGGACGGCTATATCGGCTTTCACGGCGTGGTGGTGAGCGACGACATGGAGATGGGCGCCGTGCGCGAACGCTACACGTTGGAGGATCGCGTGGTGAGAGCGCTCAATGCCGGCGTCGATCTTCTCGTCTTCTCCAACGTCAAGTCGCGCGACACGGAGCTTGGCGCTAAAATCCACGCCATCATCGCGCAAGCGGTGCGCGACGGGCGCATTCCGCGCGCGAAGATCGAAGCCGCTTATCAGAAGATCGCCGCGCTCAAGCACCGCCTGATGGCGCACGATCTTGCGGGTGGGGGCTGATCCGCCGCTTTGTCAACGCCTCCTATTGCTGGAGCGCGTGATCGACCTGACGTTTGGCCTGTTTCATGGCGGATCTTTCGGACTGCGTCATGGTCTGAAAGTGGTTGTTGGGCAGGCTCGGCATTCGAGAGCTGGTCGGCGACACGCTTACGACCCAACACAGGTCCCTGCGCTCCATCTCGATCTTGTACCCGCGATATCGGGCTTCGCGTTTTGACCTTCCAGACATCGTTCCTCAAGTGGTAACGCGAGAGTCCCGCAAAGGGTCCGCGCGAGTCGAAAAAAATATCCTGAGAGAAGCGTTCCGTGGGTTCTGTCGAGCTTCGCTCGTGCTCGGCGCGGGATTAAAAATGTGGCCAAGAAACCTATCTACTTGGGAAAAGAATGGAGGAAACGCCATGTTGAATTTTCTCGGTTGCAGCGCACAAGGAATAGCAGTCGCCAGCGGCGTGACGACGCTCGCACTTCTTGAGCGCATGGTTGAGCGAGGCATTCTGACGCGCGAGGACGCGCGAGCCATTCTCGGCAGCGGCATCGCTTGCCTGGAGCCGCGCGTGAACGTTCCGGCCGTGGCTGAGGCGGTCCACCTGATGCGAGACCGGATGCTGCCCCTGTTCGCCGAACGGGCCGAGGCTCAGTGATAGCCCTCGTGCTCGGTCGCGTCCCAGAACACGTAATAGGAATAGGCGGTGTAGCCGAGGATGATGGGCAGGATGGGGATCGCGCCGTAAAGCATGAAGAGCTGCGACTCGGGCGCCGCCGCAGCCTGCCACAGCGTGATCGACGGCGGGATGATGTAGGGGAAGAGGCTCACCGCTAGCCCCGTGTAGCAGAGCAGGAAGATCACCGCGGCGAGCAGGAAGGGCGCGTAGCGCATGCGCCGCTTGAGCGCGAGCCACAGCGCGCCGATGGTCGCCGCGGTGGCGAGAGGCACCGGGCTCAGCATCACCATGTTGGCAGGCGTGAACCAGCGCTTGGCGATCTCCGGGTGCAGCAGAGGCGTCCAGATGCTGAAGATCAGGATGAAGGCCGCGACCGCGATCAGCGCGTAGCGGGCGATGCCGTAAGCCCAATCGCGCAACGCTTCGTCGCCCTTCATGATCAGCCAGCCTGCTGACAGCAGCACATAGCCTGCGAGCACGGCGAGCGCGGTGATGAGCGCAAATGGGGTGAGCCAGTCGAAGGCGCCGCCGGCAAATTTGTTGTCGACGACGTGGAAGCCTTGCACGAAGGCGCCGATGATCAGCCCCTGCATTAGCGCGGCGAGGATCGAGCCGCCGGCGAAGGCGAGGTCCCAGGTCCAGCGGTAGCGCTCCGATTTGAAGCGGAACTCGAAGGCGACGCCGCGCAGGATCAGCCCGATCAGCATCAAGATGATGGGGAGGTAAAGCGCCGGCAGCATCACCGAATAAGCGAGCGGAAAGGCAGCGAGCAGTCCGCCGCCGCCCATCACCAGCCAGGTCTCGTTGCCGTCCCAGAAGGGCGCGACCGAGCCCATCATGGCGTCGCGGTCCTGGTGCGTCGGGGCGAGCGGGAACAGAACGCCGAGCCCAAGGTCGTAGCCGCCGAGCAGAACGTAGAGGAACACCGCGAGAGCGAGGATGGCGCCCCAGACGAGCGGCAGGATGATGGGGAGGACGTCTGGGGTCATGGGTTGCCTGCTGCTGCCATCGGCCGGTGCGAAAGATCGGCTTCCTCTTCCTCGCGGACCGGAGGCGTCTCGTCGGGCCCGCGGCTCACGAGCTTGGCAATGTAATAGAGGCCTGCGCCGAACACGACGCCGTAGACCAGCACGAAAAGGACGATCGAAGTGAGTACGCTGCCGCCTGGGACCGGAGAGACGGCGTCGGCGGTGCGCAGCAGGCCGTACACCGTCCAAGGCTGGCGGCCGACCTCGGCGGTGAACCAGCCGGCGAGCACGGCGAGGAAGCCGAGCGGCGAGACCCAGATCAGAGTGCGCAGGAACCAGCGGCTGGTATAGAGCCGTCCGGTCAGCCACAGCACCGCGCCGATGAACCCCACGGCGATCATGATCAGCCCGATGCCGACCATGATGCGGAAGGCGAAGAACGGGATGATCGGGTTCGGGCGGTCCTCAGGCGGGAAGGATTTGAGGCCCACGGACCTCGCCGTTCCGCTCATGGGTGAGGATCAGGCTGCCGAGCTTCGGCAGGGCGAGCTCGTAATGGTTGGTCTCGGCCTTTGGGTCTGGCAGCGCGAACAGGATGAGCGGCACCTCGCGCCCGGTCTCCCAATGCGCTTCGAGCGCCGCAACCTTGGCCGGCTGGTAGTGCAAGCTGTTCAGGCCATGCAGATCGCCGATGACGACCTGCAACGGCGCGAGCCACACGAGCATGCTCAAGCCCATGCCGAGCATGATGCGCCCATGGGGCACGCTCCGCCCGCGCAAGATGTACCAGGCGCCGATGCCGGCAACGATGAAGGCGGTGGTGAGATAGGCTGCGGCCACCATATGGGCGAAGCGGTAGGGGAAGGAGGGATTGAAGATGACCTGCCACCAATCGGCGACATGCAGCACGCCGTCGGGGCCGGCGGTGTAGCCTGCAGGCGTCTGCATCCAGCTATTGGCCGACAGGATCCAGAAGGCGGAGATCAGCGTGCCGAGCGCCACCATGGCGGTGGCGAAGAGATGCACGGCCTTCGGCACGCGGTCGCGCCCGAACAGCATGATGCCGAGAAAGCCTGCCTCGAGGAAGAAGGCGGTGAGCACCTCATAGGACATCAGCGGGCCGATGACGTTGCCGCCAAGCCGCGACAGCTCGCTCCAATTGGTGCCGAACTCGTAGGACAGGACCACGCCGGAGACGACGCCCATGCCGAAGGACACGGCGAAGATCTTGGTCCAATGCGCGGCGATGTCGGCGTAGATGGCTTTTCCGGTCCTGAGCCACAGGATCTCGAGCACGAGCAGCCAAGCGGCGAGCCCGATGGTGAAGGACGGAAACAGGATGTGGAACGAGATGGTGAAGGCGAACTGGATGCGCGAGAGCAGTAACGGATCGAGCTCGAGCATCACTTAGCCTTGCCTTCTACGGCTTGCGGCGCCCACAACCGCGTTTCAAAAGCGTCCAAGGCCCCAGAGCTTAGCCCGAGACGGTGCCGGCGCGAAGGCACATGGGGCCGCATGGGTGTGGGGCTGGAAATATAAAATGTACAAGAACCATCCATGAAAAGAAGCTCAACGTATTTCTTCAGGTAGTTATTGTGGTCATCGGAATTGGCGTTCTTGCCGCCATGCTCTGGGAACCCACCCTCGAGGGCAGGAACGCACACGCCACCCTTTTTCAAATCTACTTCAATGATCCATTCCTGGCGTGTGTGTATGTAGGGTCTATTCCGTTTTTCGTCGCGCTCTATCAGGCATTCAAGCTGTTGGGATATGCCGGAGAAAGTAAGGTGTTCTCGCCGGCGGCTGTGAAAGCTTTGCGGACGATAAAATACTGCGCGCTCGCCACTGCGGCCGCTATCGTGGCCGTAGATACCTACCTCATGATAGCCGCACACCTTCATCCCCAGGTCGCCGAAAAGGATGGCCCCGAAGGCGCCGTCATGCTGGGCCTCATTGCCACCTTCGCCTCTATCGTCATCGCCACCGCAGCGGCGAGGTTTGAACGGGTTTTGCAGAATGCCGTGGATATAAAATCCGAGAACGACTTAACGGTGTAACGAAACCAGCATGGCAATCATCATTATTAACAGCAACTCATGTCATTAACAGCGACTTATGTCGGCGAAGCATGGCTTCCGCCAAGGCTATTTGCCCTGGCTCAGCGCGGCTGCGAGCGCGGTCTCGTGGTGCTTGCGGGACTCGGCGCCGAAGCAGCAGAACACCACACGCCTGATCGAGGGTCCGTCGCGCAAACTGTCGAGCACGGTGGCGACGGCGATGCGGGCGGCGCGGTCCGGACGGAAAGCCGAAGATGCCGGTCGAGATCGCGGGAAATGCGATAGTGCTTAGGCCGTGCTCGGCGGCGAGGGCGAGGCTGTTGCGGTAGCAAGCGGCGAGCAGTACCTCCTCGCCGCTTTCCCCACCGCCCCACACCGGTCCGACCGTGTGGATCACATAGCGCGCAGGCAGCCTGAAGCCCGGCGTGATCTTCGCCTCTCCCGTCTCGCAGCCGCCAAGTCTGGCGCAAGCCTCTGCGAGCTCAGGCCCTGCGGCGCGGTGGATGGCGCCGCAGACACCGCCGCCAGGGGCCAGCATCTGGTTGGCGGCATTGACGATGGCATCCACGTCGAGCCTGGTGATGTCGCCTTCGACGATCTCGATGCGGTCGGGCATGGCCTGATTGGAGACGCCGAGCGGCTTGCGATCAAGCCCGCATGGCAGAAAAGCGATGCTGAGTGAAGTGGCTAGGCGGCGTTGGCGGCGATGCGCCGGAAATGCGCTTCCGTCAGGTCGGCCTCGACGTGCGCCCTCTCTTCCAGGGTCTCGGCCAGGAGGTGGATATGCACCTCATTGGCGCCGAGCTTCGCGCCCTGATGGCGGAGATGGGCAAGGTTCAAGGAGATCGCGTCGTCCTTGGTCTGGCCAAAGGCGAGCGGCGTCCTTGAGCCGTCGTCGCGGCGGCGGACCAGGATGTAGTTGGCGCGGGGGAGCGCAGGGCAACCGATCAGGGTGTAGACGCTGTGCAGATAACGGCGGCCAGAGGCACCACGCCAATAGTGGAACGCCTGGTCGAAGCAGGCTTCGGCGCAAACGAGCGCAGGCTCATCGGCCGGGCCCCAAGGGGTGGAATCGGTTACGTCTTGCTGGTGCATCAACATGGTCCCGTTCCCGCCTTAACCCTCTCCCTCGAATTGTCGTCAGATGGGTTTTCCGATGACGAATTCAAGACTGGCCGGCGGCAATTCGTAAGAACAAACCTAGAACACCACCTTGTCCCGCACAAGTTAATGAAGGGTTAACAGGCTAGGCGCGGGCGGGTTCCGGGGCCCCAGCTTCCACAAGTAAGCGGCCGGAAGCCCCCTCGATTGCCACCTCGAGCCTGCGCAGGAACTCCTCCCTGGGGAGGCCAGGGGGGATAGGCGGAAGAATTTCCACGACGATGGTGCCTGGGCGGCGAATCACGCTCCGCCGCGGCCAGAACAGGCCCGAATTGAGGGCGACCGGCAGGCAAGGAACGCCAAGCGCGTCGTAGAGGAGCACGATCCCCGTCTTATAGTCCGGCGGCGCGCCTGGCGGGCGCCGCGTTCCTTCCGGGAAGATGATGATCTCCCTCCCGTCATCGATGCGCTTTTTCGCTTCGCGCAGCATGCGGCGAAGTGCGGCGGACCCTTGTCGCGGTCGACGGGAATCATCTGGAACTTCTTCGAGAACCAGCCATGGAACGGGATGTAGAACAGCTCGCGCTTCATGAGCAGCGCAGGGTCGCGGAAGAGCGGGATCAGCGCGAAGGTCTCCCAGGCCGATTGATGCTTGGAGGCGACGAGGCAGGGACCTTGCGGAATATTCTCCTCCCCGCGCACCTCGATTTTCGTGCCCACGATGGTGCGCAGCAGCCAAAGCTCGAAGTTGGAATGCACCTTGAGCGCCGCCATCGCCCAGCGTCTCGGCGCGAACAATAGCGGGCTGCCGATCACCACGAACAGCGTGGTGGTCACGTAGAAGAGGACGTTGAACAGGAGCGAGCGCGCCATGGAGGGGCCGGAACTCACGGCTCGGAAGGGTCCTCGACCGCGACCGACGTCTTGCCGGTGATCAGTTTGCTCACAAGCTGGGTGGCGCCGAGCCGGGCGAGCGCCGGCAAATACTTGAGATATTCTGAGATCAGCAATCTGGTGGTGCCGGGATAGGTCCACCAGCGGTCGAGATGCACATTGTTGTCCACGACCGCGTAGGGGATCAAGGTCACGCCAGGCATGACGCGGGCAAGCTCGGCGAGCGCGCGGGGCATATGATAGTTCGAGGTCACCACGATGATCGACGTGTAATGGTGCTGCGCCACCCACTGGCTCGTCTCGGTGGCATTGTCGATGGTGTTGCGCGCTTCCTTGTCGATATCGACGCAACAGGAGAAGAGCTGGTCGCCTTGGCTCGCGAGCTGCTTCAACTCCTCGGTCGAGGTGGTGCGGTTGACGCCGGTGATCAGGAGCCGCTTCGCCTTTTGCTGGGCGAGCAGCTTCATCGCCTCGTCGATGCGGGCGACGCCGCCGGTCAACACCGCGATGCCGTCGGCGGTGCGGGGCTCGGGCTGGCTGCGCTGCAGGCCATCGGTGAAGATGAAGAAGCCGATGACGAGCATGAAGACGGCGAGCATCACGAGATCGAAGAGCAGGCGCAGGCTGCCGACAAAAAGCTCGAATGCGCTTGAAGATTGAGGCTCGACTTGCGTCACCGCTTACTCCCGCCCTGCCCTGCGCGGCGCAAGAATAGGCTCAATCGAATCGATAGGAAATCGGCTTGGCGGCGCTCGACATGTCCGGTTTCCCTGCGCTCAGGCGTAGGACTTGAGCACGCGGATGACGCCGAGCCGCGAGGTGATCATGCACAGGCAGGCGATGACGAAAACCACCAGCATGCAAAGCAGATAGCCCTTGAGATCGAGCTCGCCGGAGCCGACGAGGCGGCTCATTTCGGTGGCGGTGGCCGGCTCGCCGCCGAGCACGTGCATGGCGACCGGAAGCAGCAGAAACACGAGCGCCGCGGCGACCGCGCCGACGAGGCCGGCGCGGACGCCGAGCCCGACGAAATGGCGCTCGAATTCGCGGCTGATGAAACGCTCGTTGGCGCCGACGAAATGCAGCACCTCGATGATCTCGCGGTTCGACGCCATGGCGCTGCGGGTGGCGGAGACGATCACGGCGACGGTGGCGGCGGCGACGAGGGCGAGCACGGCAAAGCCGCCTGCCGCCGCCGACCTCGTCAAAGTGCGGATCTCGGCCCGCCAGCGGCGGTGATCGTCGAGGGTGACGCCTTCGAAGTTTTGCGACAGCGCCGCGGTGATCGTCTTGATGTCGGGCGGGTTGGAGCGGTCGATCTCGACCGCGATCAGGCGGGGGATGGGAAGCTCGGACAGCGCCTCGCTATGGCCGAGCCAAGGCTCGAGCAGCTTGGCGGAATCTTCGGCGGTCAGAGGTTTCACCCTGGTGACGCCGGCTTGCTTGGCGAGAAACAGCGAGACGAGGGTCATCTTCTTCTCGATGTCGGGGGCGTTCACCGGATCGAGCTCGACGGTGATCTCGCTCGAAATGTCCTTGACCCAGGCTTCGGCGGATTGATTGACCATGTACACGGCGCCGGCGGTGAGGCAGGCGAGGAACGACATGATGGCGATCACCACGGTGAGCGCGTTGCCGGCGATCGAGGCCGAGGGCACGATCTGCGCCGTCTTCGGCTGCAGGCGTGCCGGCAGAATCCCGGCGAACAGATTGCGCCAGGGATAGTCGCGGATGTCGGCGATGAGCTGCACGGCGGTCAACGAATCTCCAGATGGCCTTCGTAGAGCACGAGGCGCGGGGCGTCGAGCTGATCCATCAGCCCGTAATCGTGGGTGGCGATGATCACCGAGGTGCCGAGGCGATTGAGCTCGACGAACAGCCGCAACAGGCGATCGGCGATCATCGGATCGACGTTGCCGGTGGGCTCGTCGGCGAGCAGAAGCTCGGGGCGCCCGATCACGGCGCGGGCGATCGCCGCCCTCTGCTTCTCGCCGCCGGAGAGAATCTCGGGGTAGGCGTCGATGCGGTCGCCAAGGCCGACCCAGCGCAACAGGTCGGTCACGTCCTCGCGGTAGTCCGACTCCTTCTTGCCCATCACCCGCAAGGGCAGCGCCACGTTCTCCCAGGTGGTGAGATGGTCGAGCAGGCGGAAATCCTGGAACACGATGCCGATGCGGCGGCGAAGCTCGGCCCTGCCTGCGGCGGAAAGGTCGGACACGTTCTCGCCGAAAACGAAGATCAAGCCTCGCGTCGGGCGGAGCGACATGAACAGGAGGCGCAGAAGCGTGGTCTTGCCGGCGCCTGACGGCCCGGTGAGGAAGTGGAAGGACCCCGGAACCACATGAAAGGTGACGTCGCGCAGGATCTCTGGGCCACTGCCGTAGCGCAGCCCGACATTTTCAAAGCGGATCACGCGATCGTCCTCGATCCTCTTAACATTCGGCCCAACTTGCGTCTTTATGCTGAACTCGGTGTCCGGTATCAATGGATTTGGGCAAGGGCGTGGGCCGGTCACGCGAGAGCGCAGAAACCGGCAGGTGGTGGTTCTGAACGATGACGGTGATTATCTGTCCAGCTTGCAACACCCGCTTTGAGACCGCGGCGGTCATTCCGCCTACGGGCCGCAAGGTGCGCTGCTCCAAATGCGGCAATGTCTGGCAGGCGATGGCCGTGATCGAGCCGGCCAAGCCTGCCGTCGTTTCGGCGCCGACGCCGCCTCCGGTCCAGCCGCGGCCGGCTCCTTCGGCGCCGATGCCGCCGCGGCGCGCTCCCGAACCGCGCCCAGCGGCAGCGCCGCCGCGTCCGGCGCCGCCGGAACCTCGTCCAGGTTCGACGGGATTGGGCAACGCCATGGGCCGCTTTCCCAGTCAGCAGGGACTTGCGCCGAAGCCGACCAACGGCGTGCATCCGAACGACCGGCCGCCCCGCCGCCGAAGCCAGCGGGGCCGCTATTCAGCACCGACGACGAGATGCAGCCGGACATGCGCGGCGACGGTTCGGGACTGACCGCGGGCCTGGGGGCGAATTCGCGCGCAGGGGCTCAAGCTGAGGATCTCGGCGGCTACAACGCCGGAGCCTTGGTCAATCCCGATGCCGCACTGGCCACCAACGTGCCCATCGCCGAAGGCCGCAAGCGCAAGCTGCCGCCGCCCGTCGCCATCGGCTGGGGCGTGCTCGCGCTCCTGCTCATCATGCTCGGCGCCTTCGTTGCGCTCTCGCCCAAGACCGTGGTGTCGGTGTTGCCCGGGGCCGGCAGGCTCTACGCCATGATGGGCAAGCCGGTTAGCGCGCTGGGGCTAAAAATCGAGAATGTTCGCTCGACATGGACCGACGCCGGAGGCCAGCGGGCACTTCAGGTCGATGGCGTTATCGTCAACACGACTTCAGGTCGAGGTGAGCGTGCCGCCGGTGGAGATCGCGCTTCTAGACAAAAGCGGCAAGCAGCTTACGCAGATCACCACCAAGGTGGCGCCGCTCGGCGCCGGCGCCAACTCGCCCTTCAGCGCGCAAATCCCGGGCGTGCCCGAAACCGTGAGCAGCCTCAAGGTTCGCTTCGCCAAGCCGCAATGACGGCCACGGGCGGGATTGCGGCTGGCGCGATCAAGCCGCTCTACAGCGCCGAAGCCATCGCCGCCCGCGTCGATCAGCTTGCCCACGACATTGCCGCAAGACGGCTCGACGACCTGATGGTGGTCGCCGTGCTCAAGGGCAGCTTCATCTTCGCCGCCGATCTCATCAGGGCGCTGCACCGCCATGGGCTCAAGCCCGAGATCGATTTCATCTACCTCGCGAGCTATGACGGGGAGCGCGTTTCGCGGGGGGAGGTGAGGGTGCTGCGCGACGTGGAAAGCGACCTCAGAGGCCGCAACGTCGTCATCGTCGACGACATTTTCGATTCAGGCCGGACCTTGTCCTTCGCCAAAGAGCTTCTCGCCGAGCACGGCGCCAAACGCGTGCTCACTTGCGTGCTGGTCGACAAGCAGGTGCCGCGCGTCCCGGCGATCACGCCAGACTTCATCGGGTTCTCCTGCCCGCCGGTGTTCGTGGTCGGCTACGGCATGGATCTCCACAACCGCTATCGCGAGCTTCCCTTTATCGGTGAATTGACCGGGTCGGGCTAGTAGGAGCGGATCAGGCGCTCGAGATAATCGAGCTCGAACATCGGCCGCGAGGGATCGCCAAGGCGGCGGCGAACCTCGTCGAGCACTTCGCGCGCTTTCTGAATGTCGATCTGGTCGGGAACCTTGACGCTGAGCCCGAGGTCCGGGCGATTGCTGCGGTCAGGCCGCCCGAGCGGGTCCTTTCCGCTGTTGCCCTGACCCTTGCCGGTCTGGGCCTCGCCGTTCTCCATCATCTGCTCGGCAAGCGACTGGGCGCCTTGGCGCAACTGATCGAGCGCGCGGCCCTGCTCATCGGTGGCGCGGTCGAGTTTCGACTGGCCGAGCGCCTCCTTGGCGTCGCCCATGGCTTCGCCGGCTTGCGGGAACTGCTCGGGCGGGTTCGCGCCTTCGATGCGGAAACGGTCGATCAGGCTTTGCAATGCATCACGCAGCTCTCCCTGGCGCTGGCCGAGATCGTCGAACTTGCCGCCGGGACGCTGGCCTTGCGCCTTCTCGCCCTGTTTCTGCCCGCGGCCGCCGGATTTTCCTTGCGCGCTTTCGTCGCCGCCGGGGCTCTGGCCGTTATCGGAGCCTTCCTCTTGCGGCAGGCCGAAGGGGGCCATGAAGATGCCAGGGCCGAACTCCATGGGCTGGCCGGGCGGGCTCACGTTGAAAGCGTCGTTCGGCCGATTGCCGCCCTGCTCGCGCCTCGCCTTGAACGTCTCGTCGAGCAGCTTCTGCTGCTTGGAGACGAGCTCGTTCAGGTCCTTCATCATCTTGCCCATGCGCTGCTGCTTGGCATTGTCGGTGGAGGTTCCGGCCTGCAGCCGCTCGAGAATATCCTTGAGCTCGCTCAGCATCTGCTCGGCTAGCTCCTTCGATCCCGACTTGGCGAGCTGCTCGATATTGTTGAGCAGCTTGTCGAGCTCCTGGTCGGAGACGGTCTGCTCGCCGTCCTTCGATTTCTGCTCGGGAGGAACATTGCCCTTCTGCTGCGCCTGCTCGGCGAGCGCTTGCAGATAACGCTGCAGCGCGCTGCGCAGCTCATCGACCAGGCGATCGATCTCTTGCGGCGAGGCATTCTGCTTCAACGCCTCGCTCAGCCGGTCCTGCGCCGCCTTCACGTCGCGCTCGGCTTCGGGAATGTTGCCGTCCTCGATGCGCAGAGCGAGGTCCCAGAGCTGGCTCACCACGCTCGCGATCGACTGAGGCGACTGATCGGTGTCGAGCCGCCAATAGGCGTCGCGCAAGGCGAGATACACCGAGCTGTCGGGGATCGCCTGCTCGCCGCCGATGGTCAAGGCGTCAAGCGCCATGGCGACATGGTTCGCCGAATCCCGCTCGCGCACGAGCTTCTTGCGCTGCTCGACCACGGCCTTGGCGAGCGGCTTGGTGAATTTGCGCTCGGGCAGAATGAACTCGTAGGGCTGGCTCAAGCCGGTCTGCCCCGCCTGATCGCGCGCGGCGAGCGTCATGCGCACCTTCAGCCCTGCCCAGGGATGGGCGGTCAAGTCCTGCGAGGCCTTGCCTTCGATCTGCTTGGCGTTGACCTTGGGTAATTGCAGCGGCATGAGCGGAGGCTCGAGCAGGGGATCGGCCTCTGGCTTGCCGCCGTCGAGCTCCGGTGCCGGCGCCGCCAACCCCTCGGCCTCCTCGGAGTCGGCCAGAGCGAAGCGCGCCTCGGCGCTCGCCACGCCATGATCGTCGGTGGCGCGGAAGGTCAAGCGGAGCGCGCCGCGCGGCGTCGTTGTCGGATTGCCCATCAGCGCGATCTGCGGGGTGCCGTCCTTGATGAGGTCGAAGCGCCATTTGGTGACGGTGTTGCCGCTGACCCGCACATCGACAGCGCCGGGGGAGTTGAGCGGCAGCTTGAATTCCAGGAGGCCCTGGCTCCCGGTGAGCTTGGGGATGACTGCGTTCGCCGGAGTGCCGTCGTCAGGTTGCGACACGAGGCTCACGGCTTCGCCGCGCGGCGCAAAGGCGCGCACGATCAGCTCGCTCCGTTCCGGAACCGAAAGGGCGCGGAAGGTTTCGTTGCCGGAGCCGACAGGCTCGCTGCCGTCGGCAAGAACGATGGGTGCGACCTCGGTATAGACCGGCGGCGTGACCCAGGCGTCGAGCCGCATCAGGGCCGCCGAGGTGCGCGCGGCTGGAGTGAAGGCGGCGGCGATGCGATCCCACCGGTTGGGACCGGCGGCGAGCAGCGCCACGACCAGCACGAGCAGGAGCGCCGAACGGATGGCATAGGGGTCTTTGCGGTCGGTGCGCGGGAGAGGCCAGCTCGGCTTGAGCTTGGCCACGAGGCGGCTCAGCCGCTCGCGATGCGCAGCCCAGAGCAGTGCGGTGTCGGCGCGCGAAACGGTGCCGAGCTTGTCCTCGTAGGAGGAGGCCGGCCGATGCTTGATGTCGGCATGGCGCTCAAGACGCCTGAGCGCCTCGGCCCGGGTCGGCATGGGGAAGCGGATGAGCGGCAGAAGCGAGACGAGCAGCGCAACGGCGAAGGCCACGAGCAGGACGCGGTGCAGAAGCGGCGGCAAGGCGCTCCACACATCGAACATCGATAGAATGAGAAAGGCCGCGAGCACGAGGAACGGCCAGAGTAGCGCCTCCCACACACGCTCACCGACGAGCGCGAGCCTGCTCAAGCCCACGCGCCATTCGAAGCGGCGGGCGAGCGACTTGTCCTCCGGGGTGTCCGGGGCCGCTTTCTTTCGGGCAAATAGGTTTCGCATCATCTTGATCAGGCTTAGCACAACGCGTGAGGCACGCGGGTAATTTGGGGAGCGATGCGGGCTAAAAGGAGGCCCTATGAGCGCCGCTCGGGCTTGAGCCAATCTGGCAGCCGCTCCGCCGCCAGCATGTCGCGGTAGTGAGGCCGGGGCCGGGTCACGGCATAGCGGTCGCCGTCAACCAGGACCTCCGGTACCAGAAGCCGGCTATTATACTGTGAGGCGAGCACGGCGCCATAGGCTCCGGCCGTCATCACGGCAATGAGATCGCCGGAGCGCAGCTCCGGCAGCGCCCGGTCGAGCGCCAGATAATCCCCAGTCTCGCAGACAGGTCCAACCACATCGCTCGTGATCGTGGGGGCGCTCCGGTGCCGGCTCGGCCACAGGCCAGATCTCGTGATAGGCCTCATATAAAGTCGGCCTGATCAGATCGTTCATCGCCGCATCGACGATGGTGAAGGTCTTGGGCTCTCCGCGCTTCACATAAAGGACGCGCGAGACGAGGATGCCGGCGTTGGCGGCGATCAGCCGCCCAGGCTCGAACAAAAGCTTGCAGCCGAGATCGCCGACGGTCTCCCGCACGAGCTTGCCGTATTCGGCGGGAAGCGGCGGCGCAGGCTCGTCGCTGCGATAGGGCACGCCGAGGCCGCCGCCGAGATTGACGAAGTCGATGGCGAAGCTGTTGGCCCTCAGCTCGTCGACCAGCTCTTTCAGCAGCGCGAAGGCGTTGCGGAAAGGGGCGAGGTCGGTGATCTGGCTGCCGATATGCATATGCACGCCGCGCGGATCGACGCCGGGAAGTGCGGCAGCAAGGCGATAAAGCGCAAGCGCCTCGCCGAAGGGCACGCCGAACTTGTTCTCGGCCTTGCCGGTGGCGATCTTGTGGTGGGTTTGCGCATCGATATCGGGGTTGACGCGGAGCGCGATGCGCGCGATGAGCCCGAGGGCCGATGCCGTCTCGCTCAAGGTGCGAAGCTCCGGCTCAGACTCGACGTTGAAGGCGAAGATGTCCTGCTCGAGCGCAAAGGCCATCTCGTCTCTCGTCTTGCCAACGCCGGAGAAGGCGATCTTCTCTGGTGCTACGCCCGCGGCGAGCGCGCGGCGAAGCTCTCCCTCCGACACCACATCCATGCCGGCGCCGAGCCTTGCAAGCGTTGCGAGCACGCCGAGATTGGAGTTGGCCTTGACCGAATAGCAGACCTCAGCGTCCATGCCGGTAAAGGCATCGGCGAACACGCGGTAATGCCGTTCGAGCGTTGCCGTCGAATAGCAATAGAAGGGCGTGCCGACAGAGTGCGGCGAGATCGGCAAGGCTCAAGTCCTCGGCGTGCAGGATGCTCCCACCGCCGACGCCCTGCCGGTAAGTGAAATGGTGCATGGAGGCTTAGAAAGCCTTATTGCAGCAAGCGGTCAATCCATAGCGAGCGGGCCGGCGCTTGCGACATCTTGGTGGAGGGATCGGCCTTGGCCTCCGGGTAGGAGGGCTTCGGCCGGTCGAGCGAGCCGCGTTTGCCGCAGGCGCTCAAGCCTACGGACAGGATCAACGCAATAGCCAGGAGGACGCGCAAAGCGCTTCCCATGGTCGTGCCCCTTTGACCTTGAGCCTTGTTGGCGGCCCTTAAGCCCTTTTTATCGCGATCCGGCGGCCTTCTTCAAACGCTTTATCCATTTTTTGGCCTCCCGCCGCACATTTCCGGGCGCTGTGCCCCCATAGCTACGCCTGCTTTTGACCGATTCCTCAACATCGAGCACCGAAAATGCGTCGTCAGTGAGTCGCTTATCGACCGATTTCAGGTCCTCCAGTGTGAGGCTGGCAAGGTCGCAGCCCTTGGCATCGGCAAGGGCCACGATGCGGCCGGTGACGTGGTGCGCCTCGCGGAACGGGAGATGCGCCTCGCGCACCAGCCAGTCGGCGAGGTCGGTGGCCGTGGCGTGGCCGCGCCCTGCTGCCTTCTTCATCGCCTTCGCATCGGGCTCGAGATCGCCGACCATGCCGGTCATGGCGGCAAGCCCGAGCGAAAGCGAGGCGAGCGCGTCGAACACGGGCTCCTTGTCTTCCTGCATGTCCTTGGCGTAGGCGAGCGGCAGCCCCTTCATCACCATGATGAGGGTGAGGAAGGCTCCGGCGATGCGGCCGGTCTTGCCGCGCACGAGCTCGGCAGCGTCGGGGTTCCGCTTCTGTGGCATGATCGAGGAGCCGGTGGTGTAGCGATCGGAGAGCCGGGCGAAGCCGAATTGCGGCGAGGTCCACATCACGATCTCTTCTGCGAGACGCGACAGATGCGTGGCGGCGATGGATGCGGCGGCCAAGCTCTCGAGCGCGAAGTCGCGATCCGACACGGCGTCGAGCGAATTGGCCGATGCTCTTTCAAAGCCAAGCGCCTTCGCCGTTGAGTCGCGATCGATGGCGAAAGCCGGTGCCAGCGAGCGCCGCGGCACCCAACGGCGATTCGTTGAGCCGCGCTCTTCGCATCGGCGAAGCGTCCGCGGTCGCGGCCGAACATCTCGGCATAAGCGAGAAGATGATGGCCGAAGGTGATCGGCTGCGCGGTTTGCAGATGGGTGAAGCCGGGCATCACGGTCGCGGCATGAACAAGCGCCTTCTCGGCGAGCGCGAGCTGGAGGCCCGCGAGCAGCGCATCGATCGAGTCGATCTCGTCGCGCACGTAGAGGCGCAAGTCCGTCGCCACCTGATCGTTGCGCGACCGCGCCGTGTGCAGCTTGCCGGCGACCGGTCCGATCAGCTCGGCGAGCCTCGATTCGACATTCAGATGAATGTCCTCGAGCGCGCGCGCAAAGTTGAATTTCCCCGCCTCGATTTCTGCGGCAATCTTGTCGAGGCCGCGGGCGATCTCTTGCGCCTCTCTCTTGGTGATGATGCCACTCTCGGCAAGCATCGCCGCATGCGCCTTGGACGCAAGAATATCGTGGCGCCAGAGGCGCTTGTCGAAGTCGATGGAGGCGTTTATCTCCTCCATGATCGCGGCGGGGCTCGCTAAGAAGCGGCCGCCCCACATGGTATTGGTCACGAGCGTCGAGCCCTGTGAATCGAGGTGAGCGTGGAAGACGTGAACAGAAGCGCAAAACGCGACCGGCACGCGTCGCCGGCCACCATTCTCATCGCTGCGTTGCTTAGCGGCGATTGCCGGGTTCGCCACGGTATATTTGAGTTTTGCCCCTTCTGACAATGGGCGCTTCGCGTCATCGATAAAGCAAGGTGAAAGCGGAGGCGGCGGCGCCTGCGGGAGAAAAGGCGGGTCAAGGCCCGCTTGCCGGACTGAACAGGGGCGCCATGGCGGCGTTCCTTGCGAGGCCCAAGCCGCTCGACCTCGGCGAGGTCAGCTTCGTCGACGGCGAAGGCGGGACGAAGTCCCTCAATGATTGGCGCGGCAAGGTGGTGCTGCTCAACATCTGGGCCACCTGGTGCGTGCCGTGCCGCGAGGAGATGGCCACGCTCGACAAGCTGCAGGCTTCGCTCGGCGGCAAGGATTTCCAGGTGGTGGCGGTGAACATCGACCGCGGCGGGCCCGACAAGCCGAAGAGCTTCCTCGCCGAGACCGGAGCCACGCATCTTTCTCTCTACACCGATCCTTCCGGCAAGCTGTTCAGCAAGTTGAAGGCAGTGGGCATGCCGACCACGCTTCTCCTCGACCGCGAGGGCCGCGAGATCGGTCGCCTGGTGGGGCCGGCGAATTGGGATTCGCCCGACGCGCTCGCTTTGATCAAGGCGGCGATCGCGGCACCGCCCAGTGCGTAGGCTAGAACCAGGCCTGGAGCGCTATTGCGCGAGGTCGACCGAATCCTCGTTCAGGATATAGGTCAGGCGGCAGGTTGCGCTCGCCGGCTTGTCGCAAGCCGATCCGGCCATGACCACTTGCAGCAGATGCTCTCCGTGCCGCTTTGCGAATTTGTAGCTCTTCACCGCCTCGTCGAAAGCGAGGTTCCAGGCCGCAGATCCATTCCACAGATAGATTTGCAACACGCAGCCTTCGTCATCGCACATCTGATTGATGCCGCCCTTACAACTCAGCTTTGAATAGTCGGCGATCCAGTCCTCGCCGCCGTCGCCGTTCACGTCCTTGGTGCTCAGCACGGCGTCGGCGTTGGGCGTGCCGTCCAGATCCTTGCAGGACTGCACCGCCTCGGCGATTTCGGCCTCGACATTGTCGGGAGCTTCCGTGGCACGGGCCGCGGCCAAGCCGATGCCCACGAGGAGCGTTGCGAGCATGAGGGCGGCGATTGTCGCAATACGCTTGGGCAAGACACGCCTCGGGCTGGCTTCGCGCGCTCACGCTAGCCCCGGGCGATGCGCCTGCAAAGGGGCTCCTCGCAGCGTTGCCAGAGACCTGTTGCCGCGCTCAGTTGGCGGCAGTGCTCTTTGGTTTGGGCTTGGTTTTGATGCGGACCGTACGCTTGCGCGCCGGCTTGGCCCTGCCAGGACCGCAGATGGTGTTGCGCAGATGCACAGGTCCGTCGCTTAACGAGGCCTGCATGGTGAGGCCGTCGATCGTGGTGCCGAACACCGATTTCCAGAAATACCGCTTGAAGCCGTTCTCCAGGAGGTTGGCGGCGCGGTCGGTGCGTGTGGCGACGGAGGGTTCACCGAGAACGACGGCGACCAGGCGCCTTCCGTCGCGGGTGGCGCTTGCCACGATGTTGAAGCCCGAATCGCAGATGAAGCCGGTTTTCATGCCGTCAGCGCCCTGGAATGAGACCAGCAATCGGTTGTGGGTGCGGATCATCTTCTTGCCGACCTGTATGCTCGATAAAGCGAAGAAGTCGGAATATTCCGGGAATTCGACAATGATGGCGCGCGTGAGCTTGGCAAGATCGCGAGCGGTGGTGAACTGACCTTCCTGCGGCAGGCCGTTCACGTTTTCATAGTGGGTGCGGGTCATGCCGAGCTTCTGAGCGGCCTCATTCATGCGCGCGACGAAAGCGTCCGTGTTGCCGGCAACCGCTTCGGCAAGCATGACCGCGACGTCGTTGGCGGATTGGACGATGAGAACTTTCAGTCCGGTATCGACCGTGATCTGTCCGCCAACGGGAAGCCAAAGCTTGCTCGGCGCCTGGGCTGACGCTTTTTGCGAGCAGGTGATGTTGGTGTCGGGCTTGATTTCCCCCGCCTTCAGCGCCTGGAAGGTGACATAGGCGGTCATCAGCTTGGTCAGCGAGGCTGGGAACCACTGCGCGTCGGGGTCTTCGGAGTAGAACACCGTCCCATTGACGGGCTCGAACACGAGCGCAGGCCCGGCAGTGGCGACCGATGGAGCGGCAAGCAAGGCTCCAACGCATAAGCCAAGGCCGGCACGTCTCAGCATCGATCTTTCCCCTCCGCCGTCCGCCGCACTTAAAGGGCGTTCGCCAACGCCGCCAGCGGCGCATCGCCTGGAGCCGGGCCCCGGCTTGGCGTCCCCCGCGCATCCCATTCGGGCCAGCGGCCCTATAGTCATCCGAAATTCGACTGTTCCGTGGCCTTGCCGGAAGAGTAACGCCACGATCTCAATTCGCAACTGCGAAATTGCCGGTTTTCAGACTCCAATCGTGAGAGACAGGGCCCTTGCCGCGCGCTATGCAACGGGTGCACCTCTTTTGGGCAGGAAACGAGGCCGGCGAGCCCATGGACGCAGAGACGAGGCGCCGCCAGCTTGTCGCCGCGATCGCCAGAGTTGCTGGCGGGGATCGCGCCGCTCTGCGCCTCGTTTATTCCGAGACCTCGGCGAAGCTTTTCGGCGTCTGTCTCCGTATCTTGGGCGACAGAAGCGAGGCTGAGGACGTGCTGCAGGACGTTTATCTCACGGTGTGGCGGAAGGCTCAGAGCTTCGATGAGGCCGTGGCAAGCCCGATCACCTGGCTCGTGGCCATTGCGCGGAACCGCTCCATCGACCGCCTGCGCTCTAGCGCTGCCTCTCGGGCGCACGCGCCGATCGAGGAGGCCGCCGAAATTCCCGATGCCGGCTTGAGCGCGCTCGAGCAACTCGAAATCGGCGATGATCAGATGAGGCTCAAGGACTGTCTGCAGGAACTCGAGGAGCGCCAGTCTGCGGCGATCCGTTCGGCGTTCCTCGACGGGTTCACCTATGAGGAGCTTGCGATGAGGAACCGCGTGCCGCTCGGCACCATGAAGAGCTGGATCAGGCGCGGGCTGTTGAAACTTCGGGCGTGTCTTGAACGATGAGCGATGAAGACACCATAGGCGCTGGCGACCGCCAAGATCTGACCGCCGCCGAATATGTGCTCGGCGTGCTCGGAGCCTGAGGACCGCCGCAGAGCGGAGTTTCGCATTGCGAGCGAGCCGCGCTTTGCCGCCGAGGTCGCCTATTGGGAGGCGCGCCTCGGCGGATTAGCGGAGGCTGTGCCTGCTATCGCGCCGCCGTCAACGGTCTGGGATGGCATCGAGGCGCGGTTGTCGGCTTCGCTGAAGGAGGCCGGTCGAACGAGGCGGCATCTGGCAGAGCCTCGCTTTCTGGCGGACCTTCGCCCTTGCCTCGGCGGCGCTTGCCGCCGCGAGCCTCGCAGGGCTCGTCTATCTCGCGAACGTGCCTTCGCTCGGGCCGCCACTGCTTGCGCAGCTCAACGCCGAGAGCGGCCAGGCAAGCTTCGTTGCCGCGGTCAACAGGGAAGGCGACAGCCTCACCATCGTGCCGGCAGCACTTCTTACCGGGGATCAGCAGAAGGCCTTCGAATTGTGGCTGATCCCGCCAGGCGATAAGCCGCACTCGCTTGGCCTCATCGATCCCACCAAGCCGGTTCGCATCACCGTGCCCGAGACCCTGCTGCCCAAGGTGAACAGCGACGCCGTGCTCGCGGTTTCGCTCGAGCCGCCTGGAGGCTCGCCAACCGGTCAGCCGACCGGCCCGGTGATCGCCAACGGCAAGCTCGCAAGCCTGTAGGCGACAGCCTCTCCGCAGCGTCATACCGGCGAAAGCCGGTATCCAGTTTTTTGTCTTGCGCTTCGCGCGCTGGATTCCGGCGTTCGCCGGAATGACGGCAATCACATCACGCTCACAAAAAGTTCAGCGTGAACCCGGCATCCGCTCAGGACCGCGCTCCGTAGCTCCCGGCGTCACCCCGATTTTGGGGGCCCAACCAGCTACAGGAGTAAGACCAATGAAACTCTCGACCTTTGTTTTGTCTGCCGTTGCCGCCGCCGCTCTTGCGGTCTCGGCCATCGCACTTCCCACCATCGCCAAGGAGATGACCGTGGAGGTCGGCGGCGCGCCGATGTATCCCTCCAAGAACATCATCCAGAACGCGGTCAATTCCAAAGACCACACCACGCTCGTCGCGGCGGTGAAGGCCGCAGGCCTCGTCGACACGCTGCAAGGCCCAGGCCCGTTCACGGTGTTCGCGCCGACCAACGACGCCTTCGCCAAGCTGCCGGCCGGCACGGTCGACACCCTGCTCAAGCCCGAGAACAAGGACGCTCTCGTCGGCGTGCTCACCTATCACGTGGTGCCGGGGCGCTATACCGCCAAGGACATCATGGCGATGGTCAAGAAGGGCGGCGGCAAGACCACGCTCAAGACCGTCGAAGGCGATGAGCTCACCTTCGAACAGAAAGACGGCGCTCTGTGGGTGTGGGACGCCAAGGGCAACGCCGCCAAGATCACCATCAAGAACGTGATGCAGTCGAACGGCGTCATCCACGTGATCGACACCGTGCTGATGCATGGCTGAACGGCTTTCGCGGATTTGTTCAGCGTAAATTCGCGAAGCTTTCACCGGAGCCCGCCGTGGTCCCCCCGCGGCGGGCTTCTTTGTTGCCGCACGTTGCCGCTGAAACGAGCCGGGCCCCAATTCTGTCTTGTGGCAAGAATAGAGAGCGGGCATGGCATTGCGATTGGACTTCACCAATCAGGATTATTTCCGAAACCCTGCCGCGAGGTTCGCGGCGCTCAGGGCGTCAGGGCCGGTGGTCGAGGTCAAGTTTCCGATCGTCGGCAAGGTCTGGGTCACGACGACCTATGAAGCTGCCGGCCGTGTCCTGAAAGACAATCAGACCTTCACTCTGCGCAAGGACGGCGGCGCTGTTGCCGGGTTTCGCTGGTGGATGCCGCGCATCGTCGGCACGCTCGCCAACAACATGCTCACCATGGACGAGCCGGACCACACGCGGTTGCGCGGCATCGTCGATGAAGCCTTTCGCCGCCGCGCCATCCTCGACATGGAGCCGCGCATCCTGGAAATCGCCGGCAAGCTCGCGGACGACCTGTTCGCCGAAGGAAGCCCCGCCGATCTCGTCGATCGCTATGCGCGCAGGCTGCCGCTTGCCGTCATCTGCGAGTTGCTCGGCCTGCCGCAAACCGACAGGGCGAAATTCATGGCTTGGGCCAACACCGCTGGGCGGATCCGCGGCCCGCTCTCCTTCTGGCGGGCGCTGCGGGTCTATGGCGCGATGAGGCCTTATCTGGAGGAGCGCTTGCAGATCGCGCGCGACGCAGGGCGGCGAGGGGCTGATCGCCGAGCTTGTCAGGGTCGAGAAGGAGGGTGGGCGCATCAGCGGCGAGGAGATGGTGGCCATGGTCTTTCTCCTCTCGGGCGCCGGGTCGGAAACCACCACGCATCTGATCAGCGGATCGGTGTTCGAGCTCCTCAAGACCCCCTCATTGCGCGACTGGCTGGAGCAGGATTGGGCACGCGCCAATCTTGCGGTCGAGGAGTTCCTGCGGTTCGTATCGCCGGTGCAATTCTCCAAGCCTCGCTATGTGCGCAAGGATGTGAGGCTCGACGGCGTCGAGATGAAAAAGGGCGACAAGATCATGGTGATGATCGCCGCGGCCAACGCCGATCCCAAGGCCAACGAGGCTCCTGAGACGCTCGATCTCGAGAGACACCCGAACCGCCATATCGCTTTCGGCACGGGCATTCATTTCTGCCTCGGCTACCAGCTCGCACGCATCGAGGGCAAATGCGCGCTTCAGGCGCTGTTCGGCCGCTGGCCGAAACTCGCACTCGCGATCACTGCAGATCAGGTCAGATGGCGGCCAAATCCAGGCCTCAGGGCGATAGAGAAGCTGCCCGTCGTGGCGGGCGGGGAATGAACATTGCCCGCTGGGCTGGTAACGGCCTCGGGCTAATCCGTTTCCCTTATCAAGTAGGGGCGAGGCGGAGGGCCTGGCAGCTCCGGCTTGGCCTTCGGCAGCGATGGTGAGAGGCTTTCGGCCATCATCATGGCGCGGGTAGCTTCGACCCACGGCAACCAGGCGAGCCTCATGGCCTCTGCCCAAAAGGCAAACGGGTTCATTGCGTCGAGAGAGCGGGCAAAGGCCTCAAAGGAGGGCACAGCCTTGAGGTTGATCGAAATCTGTTCGGTCAGGCCGTCGGGCGACTGACGGTGAACGATCTCGATGTCGAGACCCGGCAGATGCGCGGTCGCCGTCGTTGAATCAACTTCGCTCCGTGGCATGGTTGCTTGAACGCGGCAGCGCTCTCCCTCAATTTTCAACGCAGCATCAAGACAGCTAGTGACGCCGGCAAGCTCCCGTCAAGTGTGGACTCTTATTGGCCAGTCCTTCGTTCGATCAGCACGGCGCGGAAGTCGTTGACGTTGGTGAGCGTCGGGCCGGTGACCAGCAGGTCGCCGATCCCGTTGAAGAAGGTCCAGGGGTCGTTGTCGGCGAGCATGGCCTTGGCGTTGAGGCCGGCAGCTTCGGCGCGCAGAAGCGTGTCAGGCGTGATGATGGCGCCGGCATTGTCCTCCGAGCCGTCGATGCCGTCGGTGTCGCCGGCCAAAGCATAGATGCCTGGCATGCCGTCAAGCGCGATGGCGAGCGCGAGCAGGAACTCGGTGTTGCGGCCGCCTTTGCCTTTGCCTTTCAGCGTGATCGTGGTCTCGCCGCCTGAGATCAGCACGCAAGGCGGAACCTCGGGCTGGCCGCGCATGGCGCATTGCCGGGCGATGCCGGCATGGACGAGGGCCACGTCGCGGGATTCGCCTTCGATCGAGTCGCCGAGGATGACGGGCTTGACGCCAGCTTTCCGCGCAACCGCCGCGGCGGCTTCGAGCGAGGCCTGAGGCGTGGCGATCATGATGTTCTCGACGCCTGCGAGCCGAGGATCGCCGGGCTTCGGCGTCTCGTCGGCGGTCTTGAGGCGTTGAAGCACGCTTGCCGGCACATCGATCTTGTATTTCTCTATGATGGCGAGCGCATCTCTATTGGTGGAGGGATCGGGCACGGTGGGACCTGACGCGATGATCGAGGGATCGTCGCCGGGCACGTCCGAGATCATCAGCGCCACCACCTTCGCCGGCGCTGCGGCGGCGGCGAGCCTGCCGCCCTTGATCGCCGAGAGGTGTTTGCGCACGGCGTTCATCTCGCTGATGGTCGCGCCGGACTTGAGCAGAGCCTTATTCACCGCCTGCTTGTCTTCGAGGCTCACGCCTTCAGCGGGAAGTGCGAGCAGCGCCGAGCCTCCGCCTGAGATGAGGCAGAGCACGAGGTCGTCCTTGGTCAGTCCCTGGACGAGGTCGAAGATGCGCCGTGCCGCGTCGCGGCCTGCGGCGTCGGGAACCGGGTGGGCGGCCTCGACCACTTCCAGGCGCTCCGTCGGCACGCGGTAGCCGTAGCGGGTCACGACCAGGCCATCGAGCGGTCCTTCCCAGGCGTGCTCGAGCGCCGATGCCATGGCGCCTGACGCTTTGCCGGCGCCGATGATGATTGTGCGTCCCTTCGGTCGGGGCGGGAGATGGGCTGGAACGCAGATCGAGGGGAGGGCTGCGTCGACCGCTGCCTGAAACATGGATTTCAAAAGCTCGACCGGCGTCATTCAAGGCCTCCGATGGGCGGCTCACCTCGCACAGACGATTGCAAGAAGGCAAGCGAATGAATTAGGTTGCCTATTCCAGTTGCAAGGCGTTGTGCCGTAAACCCCGGGGACAGTTGATTTATGTCAGTTCAGCCGCGTGAAAGTGCCGAGAAACCAGGCACGCGCACAACCGATCAGCATCTCAAGCCAAAATCCGACATCGAAATCTCACAAGCGGCCAAAATGCGGCCGATCGTCGAGGTGGCGGCCGAGAAGCTCGACATCCCGCCGGAATTCGTCCTGCCTTACGGCCACTACAAGGCGAAGATCTCGCTCGACTATATCGCCTCGCTTCGCGGTCGGCCCGACGGCAAGCTGATCCTCGTCACCGCCATCACGCCCACACCTGCCGGCGAAGGCAAGACCACCACCACCGTGGGCCTCGGGGACGCCCTGAATCTCCTCGGCAAGAGGGCCGTCGTCTGCATCCGCGAGCCGAGCCTCGGCCCCTGTTTCGGCGTGAAGGGAGGTGCTGCCGGCGGCGGCTATGCCCAGGTCGTGCCCATGGAGGACATCAACCTCCATTTCACCGGAGACTTCCACGCCATCGGCGCCGCCAACAATCTGCTCGCGGCGATGGTCGACAACCATGTCTATTGGGGGAACAAGCTCGATATCGACACCCGCAGGGTGACGTGGCGACGCGCGGTCGACATGAACGACAGGGCGCTCCGCTCGATCGTCTCCTCGCTCGGCGGCGTTGCCAACGGCTTCCCGCGCGAGGCTGGCTTCGACATCACCGTGGCGAGCGAGGTGATGGCGATCTTCTGCCTTGCTTCCGACCTCACCGATCTGCAACGCCGCCTCGGGCAAATTCAGGTCGGCCAGACGCGGGACAAGAAACCCGTCACCGCCCGCGACCTCTCCGCTTCCGGCTCCATGGCGGCGCTGCTCAAGGACGCGCTCGCGCCGAACCTGGTGCAGACGCTGGAGAACAATCCGGCCTTCATCCATGGCGGGCCCTTCGCCAACATCGCGCACGGCTGCAATTCGGTGATCGCCACCAAGGCTGCGCTCAAGCTCGCCGATTACGTGGTCACCGAGGCTGGCTTCGGCGCCGATCTCGGCGCGGAGAAGTTCTTCGACATCAAATGCCGGAAAGCGGGGATCAAGCCCGATTGCGTCGTCATCGTCGCCACCATCCGCGCGCTCAAGATGCATGGCGGCGTGGCCAAGGACGATCTGAAGAAGGAGAACGTCGCGGCGCTGGAGAAGGGCTTCGCCAATCTCGAGCGTCACGTCAACAATCTCAGGCGCTACGACGTGCCGGTCATCGTCTCGGTCAACCGCTTCTCGACCGATACCGAAGCCGAGATGGCGCTGCTCAAGCGTCTGTGCGCCACGCTCAGCGTCGAATGCGTGCTCGCCGACCATTGGGCGCAAGGCGGCGCTGGCGCGGAAGAGCTTGCCAGCACCGTGGTGCGTACCATCGAGACGAAGCCGAGCGATTTCCACCCGCTCTATCCCGACGACATGCCGCTATGGGAGAAGACGCGGACCATCGCCCGGGAGATTTACGGCGCGGACGACATCGTTGCCGACAAGGCCGTGCGCGACCGCTTCGCCGAGCTGGAGAAGGAAGGCTTCGGCAAGTTTCCGATCTGCGTGGCCAAGACCCAGTACAGCTTCACCACCAATCCTGACGCCAAAGGCGCCCCCTCTGGCTTCACCATCCCGATCCGCGAGGTCCGGCTTTCGGCCGGCGCCGAGTTCGTGGTGGTGGTCTGCGGTGACATCATGACCATGCCTGGCCTGCCCAAGGTGCCCGCCGCCAACAATATCGAGCTTGCCCCGGACGGGCGCATTACCGGGCTGTTCTAGACTAAGCAAGGGGGTTGCCAGGGGCCTAACCGGACGTTACCACCTTCACGCCCGCCAAGGTTCTCTCAAGGCAAGCCCTACTTTAGGAGGAAACGTAGCCAATGTCGGCAACGCGAAAGCCGGGACGCAATTTCTTGTTCGTACCCGGCCCGACCAATATTCCGGACCGCATCCTCAGGGCGATGCATATCGCCATGGAGGACCACCGTTCCTCGGATTTTCCCAAGCTGACCTTGCCGCTTTACGAGGGGCTGAAGAAAATCTTCAAGACCGAAGAGGGGCAGGTCGTCATCTTCCCGTCGAGCGGCACCGGCGCCTGGGAAGCGGCGCTGACCAACACGCTTGCTCCGGGCAACAAAGTGCTCATCGCCCGCTTCGGCCAGTTCAGCCATTTGTGGGGCGAGCTTGCCAAGCGTCACGGCCTCGACGTCATCGTGCAGGACGAGGAGTGGGGCACCGGCGCCAATCCCGAGCGCATCGAGGAGGCGCTCCGCGCCGACAAGGCCCACGAGATCAAGGGCGTGCTCGTGGTGCATAACGAGACCGCAACCGGCGTCACCAGCAATGTCGCTAGCGGTCCGCCGCGCGCTCGACGCGGCGAAGCACCCGGCGCTGCTTTATGTCGACGGCGTGTCCTCGATCGCCAGCATCGACTTCCGCTTCGACGATTGGGGCGTCGACCTCGCCATCACCGGCTCGCAGAAGGGCCTCATGCTCCCGGCAGGCCTCGGCATCGTGTGCGCCAGCAAACGCGCGCTCGCGGCGGTGAAGGACGGCAATTGCCGGCACGCTTATTTCGACCTCGGCGACCAGATCAAGGCCAATGCCAACGGCTACTTCCCCTACACGCCGGTGCTGCCGATGCTGCATGGCTTGCGCGAGGCGCTCGCCATTCTGGAGGAGGAGGGCCTGGAGAACGTCTTCGCCCGCCACCATCGGCTGGCCAGCGGCGCCCGCGCCGCGGTGAAGGCGTGGGGGCTCAAGCTCTGCGCCAAGGAGCCGAAATGGCATTCCGACACGGTCAGCGCGATCATGGTGCCTGCCGGATTCAACGGTGCCGACGTGATCGACATTGCCTATAGGCGTTACAATCTCGCGCTCGGCGCCGGGCTGTCCCAGGTCGCCGGCAAGCTGTTTCGCATCGGTCATCTCGGCGATCTGAACGAATTGATGCTGCTCGGCGCCATTGCCGGCGCGGAGATGGCGATGCGCGATACGGGCATCGATGTCGAGCTCGGAAGTGGCGTTGCGGCGGCGCAAGCTGAGTTCCGCGACGTCATGCAGGCGAAGATCAAGCAAGTCGCTGCCGAATAGGCTTTCCCGCGCCCGCGGGGTGGCGGCGCATCTGAGCCAGTTTCGCCGACAAGCTTCGCCGGTCCGATCCGCCGTGGGTCAAGCCGGCGGAACGAGCGAGGCGTTTCGTGTTCTCGGGTTGAGAGTTGAGGAAGTGTGTTAGGTCCAAGGGGTCGTTCGGTGCAGCACCAAATCGTGTTCCTTGATCGGGAGTCCGTCGGCGCCAATGTGCGCAAGCCGGAATTTCCGCACAGCTACAAAGAATATGAGGCGACCTGGACGCCGGAGGAGATCCTCGAGCGGCTGAAGGACGCCACCATCGCCATCATCAACAAGGTGCCGATGCGTGGCGACACGCTGAAGAAGCTGCCGAAGCTCAAGCTGATCGCGGTAGCTGCGACCGGCACCGACGTGGTCGACAAGGCGTTCTGCAAGGAGAACGGCATCACCGTCGTCAATATCCGCAACTACGCCTTTAACACCGTTCCCGAGCACGTGCTGGCGCTCACCTTCGCGCTCCGGCGCAACCTGCTCGCTTATGTCGAGGACGTGCGCGCCGGGCGGTGGGGCAAGGTCAACCAGTTCTGCTTCTTCGACCATCCGATCCACGATGTCGCCGGCTCGACCCTCGGCGTCATCGGCTATGGCGCCATCGGCAAGGCGGTGGCGAAGCGCGCCGAGGCGCTCGGCATGCGCATCCTGCCTTTCGACGTGTTCCCGCAGCCAGGGCTCGTCGATCTTGAGACGATCTACAAAGAGAGCGATGTCATCACCTTGCATACGCCGCTCACGCCAGAGACCAAGAACATGATCGGGGCGAAGGAGTTCAAGATGATGAAGCCCTCCGCCATCCTCATCAACACCGCGCGCGGCGGCCTGGTCGACGAGCAGGCTCTGGCCGACGCGCTCAAGAACGGCACCATCGGCGGTGCAGGCTTCGATGTGCTGACCAAGGAGCCGCCGAAAGAGGGCAACGTGCTGCTCGACTTGAGGCTGCCGAATTTCATTCTGACGCCGCATGTCGCCTGGGCGAGCCAGGAGGCCATGCAGATCCTCGCCGATCAACTCATCGACAATATCGAGGCGTTCGTGGGCGGCAGCCCGCAGAACGTCGTGGAATAGAGCTGGAAGGCATGACGATGACCAAGATGAAGAAATTGCTGTTCCTGTTCGACACCGACCCATATGCGAGCGTGTTCGACACGGTGGTCGCCTATGACGGCGGCGCCGACCGGGTGACCGGCTACGCCAATGTCACGCCTGACAATGTCGGCGCGCTGGTCGACGGCACCATCTTCACCCGCGGCGGCAAGGAGAAGCAGAACACCGCGATCTTCGTCGGCGGCGGCGACATGGGCAAGGGCGAGGCGGTGCTGAAAGCGGTGAAGAAGAAGTTCTTCGGCCCGTTCCGCGTCTCGGTGATGCTCGATTCGAACGGCTCGAACACCACGGCAGCGGCGGGCGTGGCACTTCTCGCCCAGGCGAAGAAGCTCAAGGGCAAGAAGGCGGTGGTGCTCGCTGGCACCGGCCCTGTCGGCATGCGGGCGGCGGCTCTGCTCGGCCAGGAGGGCGCCGACGTCACCATCACCTCGCGCACGCAGAAGAAGAGCGACGAGGCTGCGAAGGCGATCGAGGAGAGGTTCGGGGTCAAGGTGAAGGCCGTCGAGGCAGCAGACGATGCGTCCCGCGCCGCCGCGGTCAAGGACGCCAACATCGTCTACGCCGCAGGTGCCATCGGGCTTCAGCTCTTGCCGCTTTCGGCCTGGAAGGACAATCCCAACATCGAGATGGTCGCCGACGTGAACGCCCAGCCGCCGCTCGGCATCGAAGGCATCGAGGCGACCGACAAGGGCAAGGATCGTTTCGGCAAGCTCGCCTTCGGCGCGCTCGGCATCGGCGGCCTCAAATTGAAGCTGCATCGCGCCTGCATCGGCAAGTTGTTCGACTCCTCGGAGGCGGTGTTCGACGCCGAGGAGATCTACGCTCTCGCCAAGGAGATGGCCTGACGCATGATCAAGCAGGCGGCAATCGAAAAATTTCTCGACGAGCTCGCGAGCCAGAACGCAACGCCAGGCGGCGGCAGCGCCGCGGCCATCATCGGCGCCATGGGGGCTGCGCTTGTCTCCATGGTGTGCCATCTCACCATCGGCAAGAAGAAATATGCCGAGGTTGAAGACGAGATGCGGGCGCTGCTCGCGCGCGCCGAGGCGCTGCGCCACAAGCTCACCGCCATGATCGAGGACGACGTCAAGGCGTTCGATGCGGTGATGGGCGCCTATGGCCTGCCGAAAGAGACCGACGCGGAGAAGGCGTCGCGCAGCGCCGCCATCCAGGAGGCGCTCAAACTCGCCACCGACGTTCCCTTGCGCTGCTGCCAGGCCGCGCGCGAGGTCATCGATCTCGCCGCCGTCGCCTCCGCCAAGGGCAATCTCGGGGTGATCTCGGACGCAGGCGTCGCCGTGCTCGCGGCTTATGCTGCACTGCGAAGTGCGGCGCTAAATGTTTATACCAACGTGAAATTGATCTCTGACAAAGCCTTCGCTGACGCTAAGCTTAAAGAGCTAGAGATGCTCTTGTCCGGCGCTGAAGGCGTGACCGAGGAAGCTTATGAGCTGGTGAAAGGAAAGGTGAGCTGAGGCTCGCCCGCCTGGCCCCGGCCAAGAACCGAAAAAGGGAGGAAGGAAAGTGGACGTCCACGAGTATCAAGCCAAGGAGTTGCTCGCCCAGTTCGGCGTGCCGGTGCCGAAGGGCGCCGTCGCCTTCAGCCCAGACCAGGCGGTGTATGCCGCAACCGAGCTCGGCGGCTGGAATTGGGCGGTCAAGGCGCAGATTCATGCCGGCGCCCGCGGCAAGGCCGGCGGCATCAAGCTGTGCAAGACCTATCACGAGGTGCGCGAGGCCGCGGCCGATCTGCTCGGCAAGAGGCTGGTCACCATCCAGACCGGGCCCGAGGGCAAGCCGGTGCAGCGCGTCTATATCGAGGTGGCCGAGCCGTTCGAGCGGGAGATCTATCTCGGCTACGTGCTCGACCGCAAGACCGAGCGTATCCTGGTCATCGCCTCGAAGCGCGGCGGCATGGAGATCGAGGAGATCGCCAGGACCGAGCCTGAGGCCATCCTGCAAGTGATCGTCGAACCGGCGGTGGGCTTGCAGGCCTTCCAGGCGCGCCAGCTCGCCTTTGCCCTCGGTCTCAACATCAAGCAGGTGCAGCGCGCGGTGACCGCGATCATGAACGCCTATCGCGCCTTCCGCGACCGCGACGCCATCATGCTCGAGATCAATCCTCTGGTGGTGACCAAGGACGACCGCGTGCTTGCGCTCGACGCCAAGATGTCGTTCGACGACAACGCGCTGTTCCGCCGCCACAGCGTCGCCGACATGCACGATCCCTCGCAGCAGGACCCGCGCGAGGCGCAGGCCGCCGAGCACAATCTCAACTATATCGGCCTCGACGGAGAGATCGGCTGCATCGTCAATGGCGCCGGGTTGGCCATGGCCACCATGGACATGATCAAGCATGCCGGAGGCAGCCCGGCGAACTTCCTCGATGTCGGCGGCGGCGCTAGTCCAGAGCGCATCGCCACCGCGCTCAAGCTCGTGCTGTCGGACGCCAAGGTGAAGGCGGTGCTGGTCAATATCTTCGCCGGCATCAATCGCTGCGACTGGGTGGCGAAAGGCGTGGTGCAGGCCTGCCAGACGGTGGACGTGAAGGTGCCGCTCGTGGTCCGGCTTGCCGGCACCAATGTCGAGGAGGGCCGCAAGATCCTCGCCGAGAGCGGGTTGGAGCTGATCACCGCCGAGACTTTGGCCGAAGCCGCGAGCAAGGCGGTCGAGGCCTGCAATGCGGCGCAGGAACCTGCAAGGGCGAGGGCTTAAGCGCGCGCCGGGAGAGGACCAATGAGTATTCTTATCGACGAAAAGACACCGATCATCGTCCAGGGCATGACCGGCGACAAAGGCTCCTTCCACACCAAGGAGATGGTGGAGTACGGAACCAACGTCGTGGGCGGGGTAACGCCGGGTAAAGGCGGCACCAAGCATCAGGGCCTGCCCGTGTTCAACACCGTGAAGGAAGCGGTGGACGCGACCGGCGCCACCACCAGCATCACCTTCGTGGCGCCTGCCTTCTGCGCCGACGCCATCATGGAGGCTGCCGATGCCGGCATCAGGCTGATCTGCTCGATCACCGACGGCATCCCGGCGCAGGACATGATGCGGGTGAAGCGTTATCTCCGCCGCTACCCCAAGGACAAGCGGCCGATGATGGTGGGACCGAACTGCGCCGGCATCATCAGCCCCGGCAAGGCCATGCTCGGCATCATGCCCGGCCACATCTATCTGAAAGGCAAGGTCGGGGTGATCTCGCGCTCAGGGACGCTCGGCTATGAAGCTGCCTCGCAGATGAAGGCGGTCGGCATCGGCATCACCACGTCGGTCGGCATCGGCGGCGATCCGATCAACGGCTCGTCCTTCCTCGACCATCTCGTCCTCTTCGAGGAGGATCCTGAGACCGAGGCGGTGCTGCTCATCGGCGAGATCGGTGGCCCGCAGGAAGCCGAGGCCTCTGCCTGGATCAAGGAGAACATGCGGAAGCCGGTGGTTGGCTTCGTCGCCGGCCTCACCGCGCCCAAGGGACGGCGCATGGGCCATGCCGGCGCCATCATCTCGGCAGCAGGCGACAGCGCTGCGGAGAAGGCCGAGGTCATGAAGTCTTGCGGGCTCACCGTGGCGCCGAATCCGAGCGAGTTCGGATCGACCGTGGCACGCGTGCTGTCCGGTGGCGCGTCGAGGCCGCAGGCTGTCGTCTGAGCTGAAGGCGCGGCGCCACATAACCGCAGGCGGGGCGATGCGCCCCGCCGGGAGTGCCGGGCCATCATGAAAGACGATGTCAGAGAGCTCCGTGATGCGGGCGATACGTCCGCGTCGGCTCTGATCGCGGGCACTTCGCCGCGCGAGGCGGCAGAGCTGCTGTTCGGCCTCCTGCTCGACGTGGCGCGCAAGCATCAGCCTGAGATCGAGCCTCTGCTCAAAGGCGGCAGCGTCGCCGATGTCACGCCCGAGCTCATGGCCCGGGCGCTGCAGGCGCAAGGCATTTGGTTCCAGCTTCTCTCCATCGCCGAGCAGAACGCAGCGATGCGCCGCCGCCGCCAGGTCGAGCGCGAGCGCGGCCGCGAAGAATTACGCGGCACGTTCAGCCATGTGCTGGCCGAAGCGGCGAGGGCCGGCGTCGAACCAGAGGAGATTCAAAAGCTGATCTCGAATTTGCGTATCCGCCCGGTGCTCACCGCCCATCCCACCGAGTCGAAGCGCGTCACGGTCTTGGAGAAATACCGCAAGACCTATCTCCTGTTGCGCGATCTCGAGAACCCGCGTTGGACCGAGCGGGAGCGCGCGGCACTGGTCGATGAGCTGCGCGACCAGATCGAGCTCGTGTGGATGACCGGCGAATTGCATCTGGAGAAGCCGTCGGTCGAGCAGGAGGTGCAGCGCGGGCTGCATTTCTTCGACGAGACGCTGTTCGAGATGGCGCCGAAGATGCTGACCGGGTTCGAGTCGGCGCTGAAGCACGCGTATCCGGACACGCGCTTCGACGTGCCGCCCTTCTTCCAATTCGGCTCGTGGATCGGCGGCGATCGCGACGGCAATCCCTTCGTCACCACGTCAGTGACGCGCACCACGCTCAAGCAGAACGCGCTTGCGAGCTTGCGGCACTACAGGGCGAGGCTCACAGAGCTTGCCCGCTATCTGTCGATCACCGAGCGCGCGTCTGCGGTGCCGGAAAGCTTCCGCGCCGAGCTTGCCCGCGAGCTCGAGGCAAGCGGCGATGCGGTTGCCATCCGCGCCCGCAATCCCGGCGAGGCCTATCGGCAATATCTCACCGTCGTGCTGCGCAAGCTCGATGCCACCATCGCCCGCACCGAAGGCAACGGCGAGGGCGAGGCGCGTCCCTATTACGCCAGCGCCGACGAGCTGATCCTCGACCTTCGCGTGCTGGAGAGCGCGCTGGAAGAGGCAAATCTCGCCTCGATCGCCACCGATCTGGTGCGGCCCGTCCGCTACGCCGCGCAGCTCTTCCGCTTCTCCACCGTGCGCCTCGATCTTCGCGAGAACACCACGCGCACCACCGAGACGCTGCAGGCGTTGTGGCGCGCCACATCAGGGCAAAGCGCGGCGAGGCGTCTGACCCGAAGTCTGACGCGTGGAAGTCTTGGTTGCTCGCCGAGCTTGCCCGCCCGCGCGTGGCCGAGCGCGTCCTTGCCGGCCTCTCGCCGGAGGCGGAGGAGACGCTCGCCATGTTGCGGCTCGTGCCCGAGATGCGCGGGCGGCTCGACCGCGAGGCCTTTGGCTCTTTCATCCTGTCGATGACCCGCTCGGTCGCCGACGTGCTCGGCGTCTACCTTCTCGCCAAGGAGGCGAACGTGTTTCTCGATGCCGCAGGCACCGAGATCTGCCCGCTCCCCATCGTGCCTCTGTTCGAGACCATCGACGATCTCCGCGCCGCCCCCGCCATCATGCGCGAGCTGCTCGCCGTGCCCCTCGTCCGCCGCTCGACCAATTGGCAGGGTGGCGTGCAGGAAGTGATGATCGGCTATTCCGATTCGAACAAGGACGGAGGCTTCTTCGCCTCGAACTGGGAGCTCGCCAAGGCGCAGGTCAAGCTCACCAAAGTGAGCGACGAGACCGGCGTGAAGATCGCCTTCTTCCACGGCCGCGGCGGCTCGGTGTCGCGCGGCGGGGCGCCCACGGGGCGCGCCATCGCCGCGCAGCCTGCGGGCTCGATCCGCGGGAGATTCCGCGTCACCGAGCAAGGCGAGGTGGTGTCCTCCAAATATGCCAACCGCGGCACTGCGGGTTATCAGATGGAGCTGCTCGCCGCGAGCGTGTTCGAGCATGCGCTGAAATCCGAGCGCGAGGAGGCGCTGAAGCCGCGCGCCGAAATCGACGACGCCATGGAAGCTTTGTCGGGCGCCTCGCGCGCGGCCTATGCGCGTCTCGTCGGCAATCCCGACCTCGTCACCTATTTCCAGTCGGCGAGCCCGCTCGAGGAGATCTCGCTGCTCAATATCGGCTCGCGGCCGGCGCGGCGCTTCGGCGCCAAGAGCCTCGCCGATCTCCGCGCCATCCCTTGGGTGTTCGCCTGGGCGCAGAACCGCCACATCATCACCGGTTGGTACGGGGTGGGCTCGGCGCTCAAGAATTTCATCGAGGTGTGCGGCGAGGAGGGCGAGGCGATGCTCGCCCGCATGTTCGAGGACTCGCGCCTGTTCCGCCTGATCATGGACGAGGTGGAGAAGACGCTGCTCATCGTCGACCTCACCATCGCCCGCGCCTATTCCGGGCTTGTCGCCGAGGCGCAAGTGCGCGACACGATCTTCCCCATGATCGAGGCAGAATACCGGCTCACGGCGGACATGGCACGAAGGGTGAGCGGCGGGGCCGAGATCGGCGCCCGCTTCCCGCGCCATCGCGAGGTGCTTGCCGAGCGGCTGCCCATGATCAACGCGGTCAACCGCGAGCAGGTCGAGCTTCTGCGCAGGTTCCGCGGCGCCTCGACCGAAGCCGAGCGGGAGCGCTACAAGCCTGCTCTATTGCTGTCCATCAACTGCATTGCCGCCGGCCTCGGGGCCACGGGTTAACTGGTAACGAAAGGAAATCGACGACATGAGCTTTACCCTGATCCAACAGGCGACCCCGCGTCTTCACCGCTCAGAGCTTGCCGTGCCGGGGTCCAACCCCTCGCTGTTCGAGAAGGCGGCCAAGGGCCAAGCCGACATCATCTTCCTCGACCTGGAGGACGCCGTGGCGCCCGACGACAAGGAGCAGGCGCGTAAGAACATCATCCAGGGCCTCAACGATCTCGATTGGGGCACCAAGACCATGATGATCCGCATCAACGGCCTCGACACCCATTACGCCTATCGCGACGTGGTCGACGTGGTGGAGAACTGCCCGCGCCTCGACATGATCCTGATCCCCAAGACCGGCGTGCCGCAGGACGTCTACGCCATCGACATGCTGGTCACCCAGATCGAGCAGTACAAGAAGCGCGAGAAGAAGATCGGCTTCGAGGTGCTGATCGAGACCGCGCTCGGCATGGCCAATGTCGAGGCCATCGCGCAGGCGAGCAAGCGGCTCGAGGCGATGAGCTTCGGCGTCGCCGACTATGCCGCGTCGACCCGCGCGCGCACCGTCGGCATCGGCGGCCCGCATCCCGACTATGGCGTGCTCACCGACAAGGACGCCGACGGCAAGCGCGCCTATTACTGGAACGACCCCTGGCACTATGCGCTGTCGCGCATGATGGTCGCCTGCCGCGCCTACGGGCTTCGCCCGATCGACGGGCCGTTCGGCGATTTCTCCGATCCCGACGGTTATCTCGCTGCGGCCAAACGCGCAGCCGTGCTCGGCTTCGAAGGCAAATGGGCGATCCATCCGAGCCAGGTCGAGCTCGCCAACCGGGTGTTCACGCCGTCGGAAGCAGAGGTGACCAAGGCGAAGCGCATCGTCGAGGCCATGAAGCAGGCGGCGAAGGAAGGCAAGGGCGCGGTGTCCTTGGACGGCCGGCTGATCGACCTTGCCTCGATCCGCCAGGCCGAGTCTCTGCTCAACAAGGCACGCGCCGCCGGGATGGCGTAGAGGGACATGGCGCAGGCGGCCGCGATGGGGATGTAGGGCGCTCAAGCATCATGGCTGTCACCCGCACGCCGCTCCTCCTGCTCGCCCTTCTGCTTGCTCTGCCGTCCCTGGCCCGCGCTGGGGACACCACTGCGTCACGGGTGCCCCGCTTCGAGCCCGCGCCCTGCCCGAAACTGCAGGGCGCCGAAGAACTCGCCAAAGCGAGCTGCGGTTACCTCGTGGTCCCGGAGACTCGCGAGCAGCCGAATGGCCGCACCATACGGCTGATGGTCGCGAAATATCCGGCGCGCGCGGCGGAGAAACAGCCCGATCCCATCGTCTATCTGGCCGGCGGGCCGGGCGACATCGCGCCCCTTGAAGTCAACGGGTTCATCGCCGCCGATTTCATCCGCGACCGCGACATCTACGTGGTGAGCCAGCGCGGCACCATGTTCTCGGAGCCGGCGCTGACCTGCGCGGCTCACGACGCGTTCGCCAGAGAGCTTCTCGGCTTGCGCTTCTATTCCGAGGCGACCAAGCGCGCCCATTTGGCGGCGACGGAAGCCTGCCATCGGGAACTCGCCGCCACCGGCGCCGATCTCAGCGCCTACAATTCGACCGAGAGCGCCGCCGATTTCGCCGATCTCCGCAAGGCGCTGGGCTTCGACGCGTGGAACGTCTACGCGACGTCCTATGGATCGTACCTGGCGCAGACGGTCATGCGCGACCACCCCGAGGGTATCCGCAGCGTCGTCCTCAATTCGGTCTTGCCCACCACGTACAACGTCGCCGAAAACTGGCAGAACGCGAGCGACGGCTTCGGCAACATCTTCCGGGCCTGCGCGGCGGAACCGGCCTGCAACGCCGCCCACCCTCATCTCGAAGCAACCTTCACCGCCCTCGTCAACAAGCTCGAGGCCGCGCCGCTGACGACAACCGTCAAGGACCCGGCGACCGGTGAAGACATCGAAGTCGTCATCGACGGTGGCGCTTTGATCGACTGGCTGCGCAACCAGAACTACGGCGTGCCCATGCTCCAGGCTGCGCCAAGCCGCATCGATGGGCTCGCTGCCGGCCGCCCCGACGCCATTGAGGTGATTGCCCTCGATCGCGCAAGCCGGGCGCCGCCGCCGGCTCCAGGCGCGCCCGCCCTCGGCTATGGGCTGGCGTTTGGCGTCAGCTGTCGCGAGAGCTATCCGTTCGCGACGCCCGAGGACCTCGCCGCGGCTGGCCGGAAAGCGTTTCCGGACTATTCGGCTTCGATAACACGCGAGGGGATCGGCGGCTGGGCCTATTTCAACGAGGACTGCCGCGACGTGTGGAAAGTCCCCGCCGCCCCGGAGGCGATGCACCGGCCCGTCGCGAGCGCCATCCCGACCCTCCTCATCTCCGGGACCTTCGATACGCTGACGTCGTTCGCAGGAGCCAAGGAAGCGGCAGCGAAACTCTCCCACGCAACGATCATCAGCATCCCCGGCGTCGGGCATTTCGTCTCGCCCGCGTCTCCTTGCGCCCAAGCTGTGGTCGTATCGTTCCTCGCCGGCCCCACCGCCCCCGACACATCCTGCGTCGGCGCCCTGAAGCCGCAGGCCTTCACCGCGCCTGCCTCGCCCTGAGCCGTAGCAGTAACCCGAAAGTCTCAAACCCTCGTCGTGGCCGCGCTTGTCCCGGCCATCCACGTCTGTCATGCAACGGGCGAAGATGAGGGAGGAACACTCATGACCATAACCGGAGGATGCCGCTGCGGCGCGGTGCGCTACAGAATTGAGGCAGAGCCGCTGTTCACGCGGCATTGCTGGTGCCGCGACTGCCAGTATATCGGCGGGGGCGCAGGCACGGTGAACGTGTTCTTCCCGAGCGACAAGCTCACGGTCGAGGGCGCGCTCGTCGACCACGCGAGCAAGGCCGACAGCGGCAACATCGTGCACCGGCAATTCTGCGGGGTGTGCGGCACGCCGGTGTTCACGCAGTCGGAAGCGCGGCGTCACTATATCGGCGTGCGCGCGGGCAGCCTCGACGACCCTGAGCTCGGCAAGCCGGAAATGGGGATCTGGACCTCGAGCGCCCCTTCCTGGGCCGCCTTCGCGGAAGGCGTCCCGCAGGTGGAGAAAGGCTCGCCGCCGCCAAAGCCTCAGGGGTGATGTAGTGAAGAAGCCGCTCGACAGTCGGAGCCGAAGGGGCGGCGAAGGGAGCACTGTGAGATGATCAAAGTTGACGCGCGAAAAATAGAGGGTCCCTGGGAGGACGGTTACGCATTGGATCGGCATACGATAAGGAGCGAATATATCGGCGACAATGAATTTGGACATCCGCAATTCAATACAACCCGCTCCGAGGTTGGTGAGTTGCTCTTCAAGCTAAAGTACCGGAGCGATTACGCTGTTGTTGATCAGCTTGCCGAGGCGGCAGCTAGTTTTGTGAAGGCGTGGAAGCCAGATATCGACTTGCTGATCCCGGCCACACCCTCGCGCGTTAGGGCAAAGCAGCCCGTATTCTTATTGGGAGAAGAGATAGCGAAACGACTTAAGATCGAATTCAGCAATGCTTTTGTGACTCGGCGAGATGCGTTACCGGAGTTAAAGAACGTTAGCAGAGAGGAGCGAACCCTTCTGCTAAAGGGTGCGCACGACGTGATGGTGGAGGAGGTTCGTGGACGGAAGATCTTACTGTTCGACGATCTGTTCCAATCTGGTTCGACCATGAGTGCTATTTGTCAGGCGCTTCTGGACGCGGGCAGCAAAAAAGTGTTCGCCCTCACACTTACTCGGACTCAATCATGACAAAGATCTTCTTAGGTGGATCGAGAAGAATCAGCCGAATAAACTCCGATCTGCGTCAGCGCCTGGATCGGTTGATTGACAATCGTTTTGAAGTGCTCGTCGGGGACGCCAATGGCGCCGACAAGGCGGTTCAGGGCTACCTCAGGAGCAAGAACTATAACTCTGTGGAGGTCTTTTGCTCCGGACGAATTTGCAGGAACAACGTCGGACATTGGCCCGTGCGCACAATAGCGGCCGACAATCGAAAGGGCCGTGAATTCTATTCTGCTAAAGACCAGGCCATGGCCGAGGAGGCTTCGTATGGTCTGATGATCTGGGATGGCAAAAGCCTCGGTACGTTGATGAATGTTCTAAGGATGGTTGATCGCAACAAGATCGTTGTCGTCTACGTGAATCCGACTAAGAAGTTCGTTGATATAAAAGGCGCTGCTGATTTTTCGACGTTTGTCGACAGTTACGCTGCGGATCTCAAGCACAAATTGGAAGACCAAGCATCCTCGGAACTGAAAAGGTCGCGGTCTCGCAACCAACTGAACATGTTTTAGCGACAGGTGTGGACTCGTTCTGCTGAGAGGGCCTCTATACAACGACTTCAATAAAGAGGACGCCCGGCCGCACCTCTTCTGCTGAAGGGGGCGCTCTCGCGAGGCCCACACCGACATTTATGATTGGTCCCCACGCTTATGATTGGTCCCCACGCCAGTACCGAACATCAAGATGCACGCGGCGCGTATTTTCGCGCTTTGCAATCTGAGCCGCCGCTTCTTGGAATCGTGCGCTGAGTTCTGGTGTGAGTCCCTTTACGGTGCGCCAAGCTGGCAAACTTGGATCCTTCTCTCGCAAGCGCCGACCCACATTGCTGTCGAGAGGTATTTCCAGATACGGCTCAAGTTTTGCAAGATGATAGGTCTTTCTCAGATAATAGTTGTAGAGCGCGTCTCTGAAAAATAGGTTCAAGCACTTTCGCGCGACGCCCCAGTGTCGCGCCTCGGGATCGAGTCTCCCACGTAAACGGTGTGTCAGGTTATCTAACACATGCGGGAAGTTGGCTGGATCGCTCTCGGTCACATATTGCAGGTCCACACCTTCTTTGAGGAATTCTCGAATGCGTGCGAGCGTGCCAGTCGGACCCATTCTCCGGACAGTTGAGATACTAATGCTGTTTGCTAGGAACCCCTGCACGGCCTTCAGAAATTTTCCATCCTCCATGTCTCGACTCCTCAGCAGACTGGAACACGCAGGATAACTTATCCCCGCTTCCCCACACTCCACTAAACTCCACCTACTTCGTTCACTGAAGGGCGCGCTCATGAGGCGTCGTGAGGCGGGACGAGGTGCGGTGTCCCGCGGGTCAGGCTTCGCAAGCCTGTCACTCGGGCGGCGCCGGGGCTCCGCCCGGGTCCACTATGAGGCCCTGCCAGGAGCTGGCTGACGACTTGATCTATGCGCTACCCGCCTTCGCGAAGCCCGCTTCGGCGGGCGAAGGAAGGCTGCCCTTCGGGCTACTTGAGCGCAGGGATCTCGGGCTATGGGCCGATTGGCCAGTTCGAGCGCGAGGCGGCTGAAACCGACGGAGGCGATCTGTTCGCTCCCTTCGGCGAAAGGCACCCAAGCGAAAGCGCGGCCCGGCCGTCCGCCAAATCACCGCATGTGGCGCGCCGAGAGGCGCCCGCCGTGGTCCGCAAGGATCGCGGAACCATAGGTTTGCGCTTTTCGGCGCGCCACCCCCTTCGGGGGAGCCCCCTTCGGGGCCCACTTCGTGGGTTTCGTTGGAGACCTGCAAACCCCGGATGCGTCACACGCATCGCGGCAACGATGGAGCACGCCTTGATGGCTGAGACACAGCAACACACTCCATACCTCCCCCTCGTGGGGAGGTCCGACGACGCCTTTCGGCGGCGTCGGGGTGGGGGAGTTCTTAGGCGCCGGGATACTCACCCCACCCGCCGCGCTCTTCGAGCGCGACTCCCTCCCCATCAAGGGGAGGGATGGAGTTCATTGCGGCGCGCGAAGTGAGGTCTGAATGAGTGAAACGACGATCAGCACGAATGACTCCGCAAGCCCGGCACTGTCGCGCCGGCGCGAGATCGAGGGTTTGCGCCGGGCGAGCGATCTCCTCTGCCTGTGGCGGGTGTGCGGCAACACCGTCTGCCGCCGCGCGCGATCCTGCCGCGGACGCGCGCAGCTTTGCGCCAAGCGCAACGCGGGCGCGGTGCCTCGCCCCGCGCGCGAGTTCTTTTTCTCGTTCCTCGCCGCGCACTATGCCGGCGCGAGTTTTGAGGACTTCCGCGACGAGATGGAGGGCAGGGACGAGACGGAAGCCTTTTTCGCCTGGCGGAGCGCGTGCGCAGCGCGCTCACGATGACGCTCCGGCAAGGCGCGCATGGAACTTCGTGGGCCTGGCGCGGATTTTTTCTCACACAGAGAACATCAAGGAGACTCCCCCCATGGCCCCCCGCAAGAAATCAGCCTCGTCACGCAAGACATCGAAAAGCGCATCCAAGGACGTCGAGTCGGCGATGCGCCGCCGCAAGAGAGGGACGCTGAAGAGCGGCAGCGGCAAGAAGGTCACGAGCAAAAAGCAGGCGATCGCCATCGGCCTGTCCGAGGCGCGCAAGAAGGGAAAGAAGGTCGCGAGGAAGAAATCCTGACGCGTCGCTCGCCGGCAGATCGCGCCAGCCTGAAAATAAATCAGGGGAACCTACCCGGATGTTGCACGTTTTTAATGCAACGGCCGGGGCAATTTAGGTCCTGGGCGATAGAATTAACATTGCCAGTTGTAGGGATAACCTCAAGGAGAGCCACATGAATCGCTTGTTGATCGGCACGGCAGTGGCCGTGTTACTTGGTCTTTCCCCGGCTTTGGCCGCGGAAGACAGCAACATGCCGGCGACGCAACCTGGCGTCTCGCAGGAAACCTCAAAGCAGGCGCATCAGCCGTCGTCCGGCAGCGCCGACACCTCTGGCGGCGCGGCTGAGCAGAGCTCGGCGCCTCCGTCGTCCGGTGCTGCGAGCGCCACCAAGCCGAGCGAAGGCGCGATGAACCCGGATCAGGGCAGCGCCGACCAATCGACCGGGGCCAAGGAGCAAAGCTCGGCGCCTCCGGGCTCGTCGGCGTCCGACACCTCAAAGCCCAACCCGGCGTTGGGCGGCGAGAGATCCCAGGAGTAGTCAGCGTAAGGCTGGCTGAAGCGAGGGGCCGTTCCGGACGGAGCGGCCCTTTTCTTGTGGAGCGCGCCTCAGCCGCCATAGCGCTCGGTGCGGATCATGGACGGTGCCAAGCCGGCGTCGATCGCGCCTTGGCCAGCAGCCTCGACGAACGGATTGCCGCCGCAGACGAAGACATGGCGCGGTGGCGTCGGCAGCCTGCCGACAAGCTCGGCGACCATGCTCGCGTCGACGCGGCGGCCGAAATCCTGCTCGCGCCGCGGCGGTATCGCGGGTGAGCGCCAGGGCGAGCTGGAAGCCGTCATTCTTGGCGTCGAGCGCCAACAGCTCGTCGCGGAAGATCACGTCCTCGAAGGTGCGCGAGGAGAACAGCAGAAGCGCCGGCACGCGCGAGCCTTCGGCCGCGCGGTGGCGCAGCATCGACATCAGAGGCACGATGCCGGAGCCGCCGCCGAGCAGGAGCAGCGGTCCGCCGTCTGCAACGTCCCACACGAAATGCCCGCCGATCGGCCCGCGCAGCTCGATGGCGTCGCCCACCTCCGCCACGTCATGGAAGAAGGGCGAGACCTCGCCGTCGTCGAGCCGCTCGATGGCGAGCTCGATCGCCGCCGGTCTCTTCCGGCGCGGAGGCGATGGAATAGCTGCGCTCGGCCTGATAGCCGTCTGGCGCGGTGAGCCTGACATCGACATGTTGGCCGGCGCGGAAGGGAAAGGGCGATGACGGCGCGAGCAGGAAGCTCTTCACCCGTGGCGTGTCGGGCATGATCGCGGCGATCTTCGCCCCCTGCCAGCTAAGCTTCGGCTCAGGCACAGAAGAGGGAACCACCTCAGTCACCGGTGAAGCGCTGCTCGCGCCAGGGATCGCCATAGATGTGATAGCCGCGGAGCTCCCAGAAGCCGGCCTCGTCCCTTTCCGTGAACTGCAACCCGCTCACCCATTTCGCCGACTTCCAGAAATAGAGATGAGGCACGAGCAGCCGCGCCGGGCCGCCATGATCAGGCGGCAGAGGCTTGCCGTCATAGCGGAGCGCGATCATCGCCTTGCCGCCGATAAGATCCGCGACCGGCACGTTGGTGGAATAACCGTCGAAGGAGTGCGCCAGGATGAACTTGGTGGGCGGCTCATCGATGCCTGCGGCCTTGAACACGTCGTCGACCAGCACGCCGTCCCAGGGCGTGTCGAGCTTCGACCATTTGGTGACGCAATGGATGTCGCGGATCTGGTGGGTCTTAGCCAGGGCGTTGAACTCGGCCCAGTTCCATTTGGCCACCGGCTTCGGGCCGACCTTGAGGGTGAACGACCAATCGCCGAGGCTGATATGCGGCGTGGGGCCTGCCGACAGCACCGGGAAGTCTCCGGTCAGCGACTGGCCTGGCGGCAGCCTCTTGGCGATGTCAGGCGATTGCTGCCGTCCGGTAAATCCGCGCGTGACCATTGCGGATGAGCTCCTCAAAGCGCCGTTGAACAATACTTACAGACAAGAACGAAGAAGAACATCTCGCCAAAGGGTAGCAGGGGTGGGCGGCCAGATGCGGGGAATTGTGCCGGTCGTCCCCACGTCACGGTTAACCACAAAAGGCACTAAGCAGCACTGAAACTTTCTGCTAGTGTCCGCCCGGTTTCAACAGAGTAACAGGGGGGAAATCAATGTCCTATCGCGTTGCGCTTCTTATTGCTGCCGCTTCGATGCTTGGCTTTGCCGGCGCAGCTCAGGCCGAGTCGGTAACCGTCACCAAGGCGGTGCAGGACGCTTGCGCCTGGGAGTACGACAAATTCTGCAACCAGTATGGCATCGGCAGCGAGCTTCTCGACATCTGCTTCAAGCAGAACGCCCGCAACATGACCAAGGCCTGCGTTGACGCGCTGGTCGCGGCCGGGGACGTGTCGCAGGAATATGTCGATCAGCAGAAGAAACTGCTCGGCCGCTAGCCAGCATTAAGATTTCGGTTGAGCTGCGCAATGGCAGCTCGCCTTCGACTTCTGGTTGACGTCGTCGTCGTCCGCGGTGTTGCGCGAATGCAAGCAAGCACTTTCTTTAGGAGGAGAGTGCGCAACTCGAAGGGAATCGCATTAAACTCCCCCGTTCTAAATCGATCGCTTGAACAGGGCGGGGGAGGCCATGTTGATGAATTCCTATCGCGCGAAACTGCTTGTCGGTGTCGTTTCGGCCGTTTGCTTCGCTTGCGCGGCGCAAGCTCAACCAATCACCAAGGCGGTGCAAACGGCCTGCAAGAGCGACTACAAGCAATATTGCGGTGAATACGGACTCGAGACCTCTGGTCTCAGGTCGTGCATGGACCGGAACGGGCACAATCTGTCCAAGATCTGCGTGAACGCGCTGGTCAATGCCGGCGAAGTCAGCCAGTCCGAGGTCGATCGCCGCAAGCGGGCGTCCCGCTAGGGCCAGATTCTATTCCCGCGCGTCATGGCCGGGCTTGATCCCCGGAACATTTCCGGGGACGGGCTTCGGCCATCCGCATCTTCTGCTCGGATACTGCAATCTGGCAGACCGCACGCTTGCGCTGCGGACGATCCCTCAGGGTGTGCGCCTCGTCCTGGTGCCGAAGAAAGAGAGGCACCCGCTGGAAGGCGGGTGCCCAGTAAGGAAGGGGGAAGAGATTGGTGGTCATCGAGATCACCGTTGCGGCCTATCGGCCGCTCGTCCCTAGCGCTGGCTGAAGGGGTTGGCGAACTGCTCGGCCATGGCGGGCGCGGCAGCGGTGGCGGCGAAGGTAAGGACCAAAGCGACGGCGAGGAAAATCTTCTTCATGAGAGGTCTCCGATCTGGGGCGGCCTATTGACCGAAGGCTCCAACCGGCTGGCCGTTTGTCCGATTGAACACAAAGACATGATGGTCGGCGGCGCCGGGTTCTTCCAATAGCCGTTCGCTATGGTTTTGGTGCTTTAGCTGCACGAGGGGTGCGGCCGCGCCTTGTCGCCTCGCTTTGCGCTGACCTAAGATCGGAGGCGGAGAGGCTGATGTTTGCAGAGAGGACCGAATGACCATCACTGGCGGATGTTTGTGCGGAGCCGTGCGCTACCGTATCTCGGCCGAGCCCATCGCGGCGCGAACCTGCTGGTGCCGCGCCTGTCAATACACCGGTGCCGGCAACGCTACGGTCAACGTGGTGTTTCCAAGCGAGGCGGTGAGCGTCGAGGGCGCGCTCACCGACTATCAGTGCAAGGCCGACAGCGGCAACTTCATGCACCGGAGCTTCTGCCCGGTGTGCGGCACGCCGGTATTCACGCAGAGCGAGGCGCGGCCGCATTTCCTCACCGTGCGCGCCGGGACGCTCGACGATCCTGACATCGCCAAACCCGCCATCACGATCTGGACCAAGATGGCGCCGAGCTGGGCCTGCATCGATGCGAACATTCCTCGCGACGAAGCCCAGCCGCCGCCACCGGTGCTTCCCTCGAAGTGAAGCGGAACGGACTGAACTCTAAGCGTCGCGCCATTTGGCGAAGGTCGCGGCCTGGCCGCGCACGGCGCCGTCGCCGTCGATCAGTTGCCACACGACGCCGTCCTCGATGAAGAAGCGCCGGCCGGACTTGGCGATGCGAAAGCCCGAATAGCCGGTGGCGAAGCCTTGGCGGGCGACGGTATCGAGCAATTTCTGGCGAGCCTCGCGGTCGATTGGCTCGGCGGAGAGGCGAGAGGGAAGCGAAACGATCTCGTCCCAGCCATATTCGAAACAGGCTTGCGCCGCCTTGTTGGCATAGATGAAGCGGGGATCGGGATCGGTGTTGTGGGCGAGCACTGCGTGACGCGCCTCTTCATAGAGCCACGCAGCGAAAGGGTGCTGGCCGGGCTCGAGGAAGGCTGGCTCGAGCCCGACGGTCCGCCGGTAGCTCGAGACGAGCAACTCGAAGAAATCGGGATCATAAGCGAGGATCATGCCGTGCAGAGCCACCATGGCTATTGGCCCTTAGTCAATCTTGCGGGCTCAGGCGTTGAATTGCCATAGATTGCGCTTCCGGCAGGCGCGAAATGGCAAAAGCAGAAGCAAAGTCCGGAGTCGACGAATTATTTTCAATCCGAGACAATCAGGAGAACGCGAGAAATGACCAAACTCGACGCCCGCAAGTCAGGGTCGTTCAAGGTCGGCGGCGAGATCGAGATTCATCGCCTCGGCTTTGGCGCCATGCGCATCACCGGACCAGGCATTTGGGGCCCGCCGGCCGACAAGCCCGAGGCCATCCGCACGCTGAAGCGTTTGCCTGAGCTTGGCATCGACTTCGTCGATACCGCCAATTCCTACGGGCCCGACGTGTCCGAGCAGCTCATCCGCGAGGCGCTTCATCCTTATCGCGGCATGCTGATCGCCACCAAGGCCGGGTTCCAGCGCCCTGGCCCCAGCGTTTGGGAGATGGACGGGCGGCCTGAGTGGCTGCGCAAGGAAGCGCTCAAGAGCTGCAAGCAGCTCGGGGTGGAGCAGATCGGGCTTTGGCAGCTGCACCGCATCGACCCCAAGGTGCCGCGCGATGAGCAGTTCGACGCGGTCAAGTCGCTGCTCGACGACGGCATCATCCGTCATGCCGGCTTGAGCGAGGTTTCGGTCGCCGACATCGAGGACGCCTCGAAGGTGTTCAAGGTGGCGACCGTGCAGAACCGCTACAACCTCGTCGATCGCGGCAGCGAGGACGTGCTCGATCATTGCGAGGCGCACGGCATCGGCTTCATTCCCTGGTTTCCGCTTGCCGCCGGCGATCTCGCCAAGCCAGGCTCGATCCTCGACGGCATCGCCAAGGCCCATGGTGCGACCCCGAGCCAGATCGCTCTTGCCTGGGTGCTCAAGCGGAGCCCGGTGATGCTGCCGATCCCAGGCACCTCGAAGGTCGCGCATTTGGAAGAGAATGTCGCCGCGGTGAATATCACCCTCTCGGATCAGGAATTCGCAATGCTCGACCGTGAGGGCCGCAAGGAATATCGCGCGGCTTAATCGAAAAACGACTGCTCAGCCATGAGGGATTGGTAACCGCGTGTGAGCTAGCGTGGCGGCCCCGAATTTTGTAAGGGTTGCCGCCATGCTGCGCGAGGAACTGATCTTTGTTGGGACCTGCGATATCGCAGGGCATGTGCGCGGCAAGGGATTCCCGGCCCGCGAGCTCGCCGCTCGCAAGAAGCAGGGCATCGGCTGGACCCATACCAATCTGATGCAGAATGCGTTCGGGGCGATCCTCGATACGCCGTTCGGCACCGGCGGCGATCTCATGGTGGTGCCGGATATGGACGCCAAGGTCCGCGTCGATTTTGACGATGGCTCGGCGCCGGAGCATTTCTTCCTCGGCGACATCCGCAACACCGATGGGAGCCCGTGGGAATGCTGCCCGCGCGAGTTCCTGCGCCGGGCCATCGCCGCGCTCGATGCGTCAAGCGGGCTGCACCTCATCGCCGCCTTCGAGCAGGAGTTCGTCTATACCGGGGTGGAGGAGCGTCCAGGCCATGCCTACAGCCTTGGCGCTTGGCGGCGGCAGGGCGAGTTCGGCGAGAGCGTCGTCGCTGCGCTCCGCGCTGCTGAACTCAAGCCAGACTCGTTCCTGCCCGAATATGGCCCGCGCCAATACGAGATCACCATCGCCCCGCAACCGGCGCTGAAGGCAGCGGACCAGGCGGTGATCGCGCGCGAGCTTGTCCGCGCCACGGCCTTCCGCCTCGGCCACCGCGCTGTCTTCTCGCCCATGCCGGTAGCCGATGGCACAGGCAACGGCGTGCATATTCATTTCAGCCTGCATGAAGCCTCTGGCGCTCCGGTGACCTACGACCCGAAACGGGCCGCTAGGTTTGAGCGAAGCAGCCGCGCAATTTTGCGCGGGCGTGTTGCACCATTTGCCGGCGATCACCGCCATCACCGCGCCGTCGCCGGTGTCCTATCTGCGGCTCACGCCGAACCGCTGGGCGCCGACCGCGATCGACATCGTCAAGCAGGATAGGGGCGCAGCACTCCGCGTCTGTCCGGTGTTCGCCGCCACGGCGCCAAAGAAGATCGCCAAGGCCTTCAACCTCGAGTACCGCGTCAGCGACGGCTCGGCGAGCCCCTATATGGCGCTCGGCGCGCTGATCTTCGCCGGCGCCGACGGCATCGCGCGGAAGCTCGCTCTGCCGAACTATGCCGGCGAGGCCCCGCCTTTGCCGCGATCGCTCGGGCAAGCGCTCGACGGCATGGAGAAGAGCGCAGCGGTCAAGCAATGGTTCGGGCCGACGTTCTTCGAGGCTTATCTCCGCCATAAGCGCTCCGAGCTTGCCCATGTCGCGAGCCTCGATCCGCCTGAGCTCTGCACCCGCTACGCCGAGGTCTATTGAGGTCCAGCTCCTGAACTGCGCTAATGCTATCAGCAAAGGCGGTATCATCTCATGTCGCGATCGCACTGGAGCTGCCTTGAGAGTAACTTTGCATGTGGAATTGCACGCGACTTTCGATTCCTTCCCGTCGTTCTCGCAGCCCTGTCGCAAGTGCTCCGGCGACGAGAGGCGATTTCAAAGTGTGCCGGAGCACTTATGCGCTCTGCACGACGGCGCCATGCACGCCGGTCGAAGGCACCAAGGATACCGTGGCTTGCGCCTGCAAGTCGAGACCGGCTATTCGGTGGGGCTCGAAGCCTGCCAGGAGCCGAGCGAAACGGTCGAAGGGCAAGCAGATCCGCTCGCGCTATTTCCCGGTGAAGAGTTATGCGGTGTGCAGCAACGACCGGCCCTGGGCCTGGTGCCTCGACAAGCCTTGCATCATCGACAAGGACGATCCGAGCAAGGCAACCTGCACCTGCACATCGGTAAGCAAACAGGGGCCGTATGTGATCGTCACGGATGCCTACACGCCGACTACCTGCACCACCGGCATCATCTCGTCGGCGACCGTCACGCAGATCACGCAGGTCACGGACTTTCTCAAGAACAGCAGCGAGCTCAAACCGTTCGACATCAAGGTGCTGAACAGCGGGCAATGACCTCATCGGTCGTGAGCATGCGGCAATAGCCTTTGAAGCATTGCAGCGCCGCCTCGTGGCGCGCCTGAGTCTCGGCGGCGCAGGCGTCGTGCACGCAAGTCATGTAGTAGCCGCGGTCGGCGCCGTCCTTGACCACATGGTCGATGCACTGGTCGGTCAGGAAGCCGGCCACGAACACATCCTCGATGCCGATATTGCGCAGCAGATAATCGAGGTTGGTGGAGTTGAACGCCGAGGAGGAGGTCTTGGGCAGCACGATCTCGTCGCCTTGCGGCGCGATCTCCTCAACCACGCGTGCCTCCCACGAGCCCTTGGCGATGTTGAAGCCTGAGAGCTTGTAGTCGAGGCTGCGGTCGCGGCCGTCGTCAGTCAAATTCTCGATCACGGTGTAGATCACTTCGAGGCGCGCGCGCCGGAACGCTTCGAGCAGCCGGCGAATGTTGGGGATGACGCGCGTCGACGCGAGCGCGTGGAACTCGGGCTTGCGACTTCGCTTGCGACGGGCCGAAGGTGCCGTTCTGCACGTCGACGATGAGAAGCGCTGTCCGGCCTTTGACGATCGGCCGGTCGCGGGTGAGGGGCTCTCCTGGCATGACCTGGTTTTCCGGCATCTCGGCGTCGGCAGCAAGCCCCGGTGGAGCCCTGTGCTAGGCTTCGGCCATGATCAAGACCGGCAATCTTCGGCGCGGCTTGCCTGCGCGGCCCCTGCCCGATGAGGTCGTGGACGCTGCTTGTCGAGCGCCAGGGCCTGCGCATCGAGCGCATCGTGTCTACGGGGCAGGCGACGCCGGAGGGTCAATGGTACGATCAGCACAGCGATGAATGGGTGTTGTTGGTTGAAGGCGCGGCGCGCTTGCGCATCGAGGGCGAGCGTGAAGACCGCGAGCTCAGCGAAGGCGACTGGGTCCTGCTCCCAGCCCATTGCCGCCATCGCGTGACCTGGACGAGGGCAGAGCCGCCGACGGTCTGGCTCGCTATACATTTTCGCTAACGCCGAGGTAAACCCTGTAAGACGCACCTTGCCGGAGGCGAACCATGTCACTGCTCAATTTGCACTTGGGGGACAATGCAGACGTCAACGAAGGTGATTTTGCCAACACGACCTATGTCGGCTTGAGCGTTGCCCTGCCTCTGCGCATGTTGAATCCGAGCAAGAGGAACCAGCTTGTCATCGAGACCTCGGCGATCGAGACCCTCGCCGACTGGCAAGCTCATGTCGTAACGCTCGACTTCTTCTTTCTTGGATATCTCAGGGACGAGCCAGGCTCCCCCACAAAGCGGCACTTCTTCGATGTTCCCGCCTTCTTCATTGATGGATCGCCGAGGCGCCTCAACATTGCGGTCATCGGACGCGGGCCTGGGCTCGAGGACGACTTCGTTCTGAAGTCAATCGAGGCGTCCGGCTTCGATCTCAAGCTTGGCTGGGCGTGATCGGCCCGCATGCCAAACGGCCGCTCCTCCGCAGCGAGACGGTCTGGCTCGCAATCCATTTCCGAGGCTAGGGCTCTTCGCCGAGGAAGTGCCGGTAGAGCGCTATCGCGCGATTGACGTAGGAAGCCTCGGGCACCGCGAGCCGCGAGACGAGGCTGCCGCCGGCCCAGGCGAGGCCGTAATAGCCCCACACTCCTGATGCCCTGCGTTCAAGAAAGTGCACCGAAGCAAGATCGCCGGGATTGAACAGCGTGACGAGATAGCGGCTGACAGCGCTCACATTGTCGATCTTGACCACGAAGCGATCCCGCCCGAAGTCCTGCACGCGCATGCGATAGACGACGTCGCCGCCGGCGCGGTTTTCGCTTTGCGCGAAGTAGAGATCGGCGCCGCTTCGCATCTCGGCGAGGGTGAAGTCGGGGCGCGGGCGGTTGAGGTCCGGGCCTTCGAGCGCGGTGGCGCTGGTGATCAACGTTCGCCAGCCGGTTTCGGTCACAGACCAATATTTCAGGCCCTTGAGCGCCGAGACGGCGCCGAAGCGCGCAAGGAGGGCCTCGGCGTTTCCCTTGAACGGAAAGCTGCCGGCAACGGCGACCAGAACGCCGTCGCCCTTCGCGGTGAATCCGGTGCAGGCCGGCGGCGTCCAGCTGCCGAGCTCGGCGCTCGTCCACACATGGGCGTTGGGTGGGGCCCCGGGCGCAGCATAGGCAGGAACCGGCTTAACGCCGGCACAAGGCGGAAGCGGTCCTTGCCCGGCGGCGGATAGACCGGCCGAAAATAACAGCACGGTGATAGCAAACAGCGTGCGCAAGGAGAGAAGCGCTCATTCCGATCGGAGAAACAGGCTAATCCGCGAACGCGGCTACTCCGCGGCGAGCCTCACATATTGGCCGTTGGCCACTGGGCAACGCGCCCACAGCTCCTGCAGAGCCGCGATTAGCGCCGCCATCTGCGCATCGGTGTGCACCGGTGAGGGCGTGAGCCGCATGCGCTCGGTGCCGCGCGGCACCGTGGGATAGTTGATCGGCTGCACGTAAATTCCGTAATGCTCGAGCAGAGTGTCGGTCACCGCCTTGCAGTGCACCGGATCGCCGACCATCACCGGAACGATGTGGCTCGGATTGTCCATCACCGGCAGGCCGGCGTCGATGAGCTGAGTTTTCAGCGTCGCACGCGCTCCTGCATGCGCATCCGCTCGACATTGCTCACCTTCAGATGACGGATGCTGGCGAGCGCGCCGGCGACGATGGCAGGCGCAAGCGAGGTGGTGAAGATGAAGCCTGGCGCATAGGAGCGGATGGCGTCGCAGCAGGCCTTGGTCGCGGCGATATAGCCGCCCATGACGCCGAAGCCCTTGGCGAGCGTGCCGTTGACGATGTCGATGCGGTGCATCACGTTCTCGCGTTCGGCGATGCCGCCGCCGCGCGGGCCGTACAGGCCGACGGCGTGGACTTCGTCGAGATAGGTCAGCGCGTTGTATTTTTCGGCAAGATCGGCGATCGCCTCGATCGGGGCGATGTGGCCGTCCATCGAATAGACGCTCTCGAACACGATGATCTTCGGCGTGCCGCGCGGATACTTCTTGAGCTTCTCCTCGAGATGCTCGACGTCGTTGTGACGGAAGATGTGCTTCTCGCCGCCGCCATGGCGGATACCCTGGATCATCGAGGCGTGGTTCTTCTCGTCGGAGAAGATCACGAGGCCCGGAATGAGGCGCTGCAGGGTGGAGAGCGTCGCATCGTTGGCGATATAGGCAGAGGTGAAGAGGAGCGCAGCCTCCTTGCCGTGCAGATCGGCAAGCTCGGCTTCGAGCTCGACATGATAATGCGTGGTGCCTGAGATGTTGCGGGTGCCGCCAGAGCCGGCGCCGACCGTGTCGATCGCCTCATGCATGGCGGCGCGCACCACGGGGTGCTGGCTCATGCCGAGATAATCGTTGGAGCACCACACCGTCACGTCGCGGGTGCCCTTGCCGGTGAACTGATCGGCGGCAGGGTAGGACCCGCAGCGGCGCTTCAGATCGGCAAAGACCCGGTAGCGGCCTTCGCGGTGCAACGCTTCGAGGTGCTCACGAAAATAATTGTCGTAGTCCATCATCCTCAACCTGAACTGCTCGGCGACCCGGCTCTTTTGAACCACACCCTTTCACGAAAATATAGTGGCTCGGTTCCCATCTTTGCCTGCCAAAGCGTCGCGCTCTTGGGTGAAATTGCCCAGAATCCCAACAAATTGCCCATGTTCAGCGCCTCGGCGGCTCAAACTGTCGGGTGCCCTATAGCCGGCCTTTTCTGAACGTAAGCAAAACGAGGATTGAGACCCGTTCGTTCGTGGAGGTTTAAGGCCTGAAGCGCTGCGCCCCTTTGACCTATCTCAAAGAGAGAGCGGGATAGGTCTCGCCAAAGGCTGCCAACTCGGCGATTGACGACGGCGGACAGGGGCATGACAAGCTGCTCCGCCCCATCCGAACGGAAAGACCTTGGCCCGCAACCGCAATAGAACGCCGCCAAGAAAGAAGGCGCCAAAGACTTCCGCGGCGAAGCAGCCGAGCTCACGGCAAGAGGCGGCGGAGGAGCCGCGCGCGGGCGGCGCGCCGAAGCGCGCAGCTTGGATTGCTGCCGGTGTCGCTGCCGCCATCGTGCTTGGCGGGGGAGTGCTGTTTGCGCTTTACGGATCGCCGACCAAGCCGCGAAGCGACGGCACTCGTTCGGCCGAGACGTTGAGCTTCGTCGGCAGCGAGACTTGCGCCTCATGCCACAGCGGCGAGGCGAAGCTCTGGCACGGCTCGCAGCACGCGCACGCCATGGCCCATGCCACCAAGGAGAGCGTGCTCGGCGATTTCAACGATGCGAGTTTCGATTATTTCGGCGTGCACTCGCGCTTCTTCCGCGACGGCGACAAGTTCATGGTCGAGACCGACGGCCCCGACGGCAAGCTCGCTCACCTTCGAGGTGAAATACACTTTCGGGCTCTATCCCTTGCAGCAATATCTCGTCGAGTTTCCCGACGGGCGCATCCAGGCGCTGTCGCTTGCCTGGGACTCGCGTCCCAAAGAGCGAAGGCGGCCAGCGCTGGTTCCATCTCTATCCGCATGAGGAGATCACCCACGACGACGTGCTGCATTGGACCAAGCTCAATCAGAATTGGAACTTCATGTGCGCCGAATGCCACTCGACCGGCGTGCGCAAGAATTACGACGCCGCCAAGGATCGCTTCGCCACCAGCTGGGCCGAGATCAGCGTCGGCTGCGAAGCGTGCCACGGACAGGGCTCGGCGCATGTCGCCTGGGCGAAGGACCAGAAGGGCTGGTGGCCTTATAAGGACAACGACCCTGACAAGGGCCTGCTCGTGCGCTTCGACGAACGCAGCCGGCGTGACCTGGGGCCACGACGCCAAGACCGGCTTTCCGGTGCGGAGCGCTTCGCCTGCGGGCGTTGCGCAAGGAGGTCGAGACCTGCGGGCTCTGCCATGCGCGGCGCGGCGAGTTCGCCGAAGGCTGGGTGCCCGGGCGGCCGCTCTCCGACACGCATCTCGTCGCGGTGCTCTCGCAAGGGCTCTACCAGGCTGACGGGCAGATGCTCGACGAGGTCTATAATTACGGCTCCTTCAAGCAGAGCAGGATGTACGCGGCAGGCGTCACCTGCAGCGACTGCCACAATCCGCACAGCGCCAAGCTGAAATTCTCGGGCGACGCCGTCTGCCTGCAATGCCACACCGAGGCTTACGCCAAGCCCGCGCACACCCATCATGAGGTGGTCAATCCGGCGTTGACCTGCGTGTCCTGCCATATGCCGGAGCGGACCTTCATGGTGATCGACAAGAGGCACGATCACAGCTTCCGCATCCCGCGGCCCGACCTCACGGACAAATACGAGACGAGCAACGCCTGCAACGATTGCCACAAGGACAAGCCTGCCTCATGGGCTGCCGCGGCGATCGAAGGCTGGTTCGGCCCTGAGCGCAAAGGTCTGCAGAATTACGCTCACGCATTCCATGCGGCGTGGCACGACGAGCCCGGTGCCGCGATCCTCCTTGCCGCCGTCGCGGCCGACACCAACGCTCCCGCCTTCGCCCGCGCAAGCGCGCTCGCCGAACTCGCAGGCCATGTCTCTCCGGCAACTCTCGACGTGGCGCGTGCGGGCCTGTCCGATCCCGACCCGATGGTGCGCATCGCCGCGCTCGACATGCTCGACGGCGTGCCGCCGGATCAGCTCTGGCCTGTGGTTTCGCCGCTCCTGTCAGATCCAATCCGCGGTGTGCGGCTCCGGGCAACCTCTCTGCTCGCCGGCGCGCCGACCGAACGACTGTCGGCGTCGGAGCGCGCGACGTTCGACCGCGCCAACGCGGAGTTCGTCGCGGCACAAACCCTGAATGCGGACAGGCCTGAGGCACGCGCGGCGCTCGGCAATTTCCATGCAAGGCGCGGCGAGACGGAGGAGGCTGAATTGGAGTTTCAGGCGGCGTTGCGCCTGAGCCCTGCCTATGGCCCGGCAGCGGCCAATCTTGCCGACCTCTACCGGCAGCTTGGTCGCGATGGCGACGCCGAGAGCGTGTTGCGCCAGGCGATCGAAGCCTCGCCCAAGGATGCAGGCTTGCATCACGCGCTTGGCCTCGCTCTGGTGCGGCTGAAGCGCCAGGACGAGGCGCTTGCCGAGCTCGCCCGCGCTGCCGAGCTCGAGCCTGACCGCGCGCGCTATGCTTACGTCTATGCCGTGGCGCTCGACGCGAGCGGCCGCCGCTCCGATGCGATCCAGGCGCTCAAGGACAATATCGCCCGGCATCCTGCGGATCGCGACACGCTGTCGGCGCTCGTCAACTTCAACCGCGACGCCGGTGATCATGCAGCCGCGCTCATTTATGCCGAGCAGCTTGCCAAGATCGAGCCGAATAACGCCGAGCTCAAGACTCTGATCGACACTCTGCGGAGCCAAGCGGGCGCGCGGACGCCCTGACCCTCATACCTCGCTGGACTGACATATCGCTCTTCATGCAGGTATAAGTTTGCAGGATTTTCATTTAGAGAAGTCCGAGCACAAGCGGTGGAGACGTGTCAGTCAGGAGGACATGATGGTGGATAAGGCGATTACCCGTGACCAGCTGGCCCAGCTGTTGAATGAGGATCTTTCCCGCGAATATCAGGCGATCATCGCCTATGTGGTCTATTCGCAGGTGCTGAAGGGCGCCGAATACATGAACATCGCCGATCAGCTCGAGCAGCACGCCCATCAAGAGCTGCAGCATGCCCTGATCATTTCGCGCCAGATCGACTATCTCGGCAAGATGCCGAGCGTCACGCCAAAGCCGGTGAAGGTCTCGGAAAAGCCCCGCGACATGCTGAAATTCGACCTCGATAACGAGAATGAAACGATTGTTAACTACCGCGAGCGAATCCGGCAATGCGAGGCGCTCGGCGAGTTTGCCATGGCCGAACAAATCCGGGAAATTCTCGTGCAGGAGCAGGATCACCAGATTGATCTTGCTACCGCGCTCGGCGAGGACGTTCCGGATGTGAGCCGCTTGAAGGCGACCGGCGCGACCAAGCGGAAGCGCTGATCTCAGATTGGGGGAATCGAGGGAGCCCGCGAATGCCTCGAAGCCAACCATGGAGGAAATAGCAATGGCCGCACAAGCCACTTGGATGCCGAGTACAGAATACGGCGAAATTCACAATCGGGCCGAGCTGCCGGAAAGCGTGTTCGCCTTTCCGCGGCAGCGCAAAGAGCCGCTGACCGACGCCAGTCACGTGAGGAACGCGCTTGCGCGCTTCGACCAGGTCGAGGGCGTTTCCGACACCGACCGCGAGCTCGCTTTCGCCAACATCAAGAAGGCGGCCCAGTATTACGGCGTCGATATCAAGGAGAACAGCTGGCGCGAGCTCGGGCGCCGCTAAAGAGAATCGTCGCGACAGGCAATTTCGAGGGGCCGGCGTTAGGCTGGGCCCTCGAATTTGTTTAGGGCCAAGCTCTCAGCCGGCCAGGCTCGCCGAGGCGGCCGCTGCTTCCGGAACGGCGGCCGCGATCAGCTCGCGCAACGCGGCATCGATCTCAGGCGGCACGGAGGTGAAGCGCACCGAAAATCGGGAGCTGCTTCCGGGCACGCTCGCCACCACCTTGCCGTAGAGCGTCCCGGGTAGTTCTTGGCCGTCAGCGCCGATCAGCCGCATTTTCAAATTGCTCAGCGGAGGGACCGGGGTCTCGAGCCGTGCCTCGGCCCATTTGCGGGCGAGCTTGGTGAAGGCTCCTCTGTGGCTCTCACCGCCGACCTGGCTCAATTCGACGACCTCGTAGCGGAGGGGCATTTCCTCGGCAAGGTGGGTGAGCGCCTCGCTTGTCTCGGTCAAGAGCAGCTTGTATTTCCCGCCTATCCCCAAGACCTCGGAAAGGGTGATGGGGTGCTCGACCCCCTTTGCCTTCACCTCGATCTGCTGACCGATCTTGAGGCTGCGCCCGGCCTCCATGCGCGTGGTCTCCGACACGAGGATCTGCCCGCCTATGGTGCAGGATTGGATGCGCGAGGTAAGGTTCACCTGACTGCCGACGACGCCGTATTTCATGCGCTCGGCCGAGCCGATATTGCCCACCACCACCTGGCCGGTATGAATGCCGATGCCCATCTCGAGCTCGGGCAGGTCTTCTTTCCGGTTCTGCTCGTTGATCGAGGACATGGCGAGCTGCATGGCAACGGCGCAGGCGACCGCGCGTTCGGCGTCGTCCTCCTGCCAGACCGGAGCCCCGAACAGAACGAAGATCGCATCGCCAATGAACTCGTCGATGGTGCCCTGATACTGCTTGATGACCGAGACCATGGTGGAGAGATAGCGATTGAGCAGTCGCCACCACGCGTTCCGGCGGCAGCCGCTCCGACAGCGAGGTGAAGCCGCGCAGGTCGGTCATCATCATGGTGATCTTGCGCTTCTCGCCTCCGGTCTGCGAGCCCGGCGGGGGATTCGAGCACGGTAGAGACCACCTCGTCGGTCAGATATTTGCCGAAGGTCTCGCGGATGAACTTGTTGCGCAGCTCGACCTGCTCGGCCATGTGCTGCAACTCGGCCTCGACACGTTTGCGGTCGGTAACGTCGGCCCAGGAACCGACGATCTCGCGCGGATTGCCCGCATCGTCATGCGCCACGGTCAAGGTGTCTTGGATCCAGATATAGTGCCCGTCCCGATGGCGGAAGCGATACTCCAGGGCGCCACCGCCTTGGCGGATCAGCCCATCCATCTCGCTGAACACGCGATTGGCATCGTCGGGATGAAGCCGCTTGAGCCAGAACTTCTTGTCGTCGCGCATCTCCCAAGGCGCGTACCCCATGATCGAATCCAAATTGTCGCTGACGAAGGTGCAGGCGTAATCGCCGGTTACCTGCGTGGTGTAGATGATGGCGGGACTGGCGCCGACCAGAGTCTCGAGGTCGTTCATCACCGCCATGCGTTCGCCGAGCGCATTTTCCGCCTGTTTGCGCCCTGAGATGTCGGCCCAGGATCCGACGATCTCCAGTGGATTGCCCTGATCGTCCCGCATCACCCTGAAAGTGTCCTGGATCCAGATGTAATGTCCGTCGCGATGGCGGAAGCGATATTCGATCGTGCCGCTGCCTTGCTCGATCAGAGGACCCATTTCCCCGAAGACGCGCTTGGCATCTTCCGGATGCAGACGCACGGTCCAGAAATCCTTGTCCTCGAGCATCTCCCAGGCGGAAAATCCCATGATGCGGGACACGTTCTCGCTGACGAAGGTGCAGGTGTAGTCGTTCGCCTGATTGGTGTAGACGATGGCGGGCGTGACCGTCATGAGGTAGCGCAGCCGCTCGCGCGCCGCCTTCAATTCGGTGGTGCGGTCCTCGACGTGTTTCTCCAACTCGTCATGCGCCCGGCGGAGCTCCTCCTCCTCCTTCTTGCGGGTCCTGAGGTCGGTGGCAAAGCCGACCATACCGGCCTCCTGACCCTCTTTGTCGAGGAGCACCGAAGCCGCGACCAGCACCGGAACGGCCTGACCGTCCTTTGCCCGGAGCACACTCTCGAAGCCGGAAGCCGTGCCGCCGCGCTTGCGCATCTCGAGCACAAGCTCTCGCGATCGATCCTCGTTTTCGTAGAGCTGCGCGGTGGGGCGGCCAACGACCTCGCTGGCGCGATAGCCCAACAAGGTCTCGGCGCCCTCGTTGAACAGCACGACATTGCCAAGCTTGTCGGTGGCGATGATGGCGTCGGGAGAGCTCTCGATCAGCCTGGTCAGGTAACGCTTGGTCTCCTGGATCTCGGCGTTCGCCTCAAGCGCGTGCCGTTCGGCTTCCTTGCGCTCGGTAATGTCGGCCCAGGCGCCGACGAGCTCGAGAGGATGGCCGGCGTCGTCGTAGACGACCTTGAAGGTGTCCTGGATCCAAATGTAATGACCGTCACGGTGCCTAAAGCGGTATTCGACGGTTCCGCCCCCGCGGTTGATCAGGGGAAGCATTTCGCCGAACGCGCGCGAAGCATCGTCAGGGTGGAGATGATCGGGCCAGCCCTTGGGGTCGGTGGTCATCTCCTGCGGGCCATAGCCCATGATGGCGCGCAGATTCTCGCTGACGAAAGTGCAGGCGTAATCGCCTGAGGCCTTGGTGGTGTAGATGATCGCGGGACTGACGGCGAGGAGGTACTGCAGCCGCTGGCGCGTGCCCTTCAGCTCTTTGGCAATCGCCTTGCGCTCGGATTCGAAGGCCTCGAGATCGTTGATCCTCTGGCGGAGGCTTGCGAGCTCGTCGACCAGCTGCTTCTTGGTCTTCTTGTCGTCTTCGCTGGAGGCTGGGGCCGCCGGTGCTGCGCCCTGAGCGGGAACCTCCTGCTTGGGCCTGCCGTTACGACTGTCAGCCTCGTACATGGTCAATGCCTCCTCCAAGGAGGACTACCAACCGCCAAACACGCCGCTCTTGAAGAGATCAGCTCGGGCGGTCAGAGGCGGGGTCTATTCAGCTCAAATCAATACGAATACCCGCTCGTCTGATAAACTGTTTACCGCCATAGTTTATTTGCAGCTGCGCCAACTGTCCCTGTCCTTGTTGTAATCTTAGCATGTATCCCACAATCGCACGAGTGGCCCGCTCGGGGGCTACAACCGACAGTTTTGGGTGGAGGTCAGCCTGACCCACGCGTATCCCGAGGGGCAAAAGCCCAAGCCGATCAATCTTGCTTTGCAAGGGGGCGGGTCGCACGGCGCCTTTGCCTGGGGCGCTCTCGACCGGATTCTCGAGGACGGGCGCATCGCCATCGAAGGCATCGTGGGGACCAGCGCCGGGGCCATGAACGCTGCGGTCACCGCCTATGGATTGACGCTTGGCGGCAACGAGGGCGCCCGCCAGGCGTTGCGCAGATTCTGGGAGGCCGTGGCGGAGGCGGGCACCTGGTCGATCATGCAGCCGTCATGGATCGATCAGATGCGCAGCAAGGGAAGCCTCGACTATTCGCCGGGCTGGATCGTGTTGGATACTTTGTCGCGCGTGCTGTCGCCCTACCAGATGAACCCCGGCAACTATCACCCGTTGCGCGACATCTTGCGCGAGCAGATCGACTTCGAGACTTTGAGCCGGTCCGGCAAGGTCAAGCTCTTCGTGTGCGCGAGCAACGTCATCACCAATCGCTTGCGTGTGTTCGAGCACGGTGACATCACGCTCGACGCGGTGCTCGCCTCGGCCTGCATCCCATCGGTGTTTCAGGCGATCGAGATCGACGGCGAGTATTTCTGGGACGGCGGCTATATAGGCAACCCGCCGATTTTCCCGATTATCTACAATTGCGCCTCGGCCGATGTGCTGCTCATCATGGTCAACCCCATCCATATCGAGCAGGTGCCGCAGACGGCGCAAGCCATTCTCGATCGCATCAACACGCTCAGCTTCAACTCGAGCCTGATGCGCGAGATGCGCGCCATCAATTTCGTGAACCGTCTGGTCGAAAGCGGCTTCGATAACGGCGGGCAGCTCAAGCAGATGCTGATCCACTGCATCGAGGCGGAAGACGAGATGAGCGCCCTCGGGGTGTCGAGCAAGCTGAACGTCGGACGCGACTTCCTTAACTGGCTGTTCGAGCTCGGCCGCCAGCGCGCCGATGTCTTTCTCAGAGAGCATTTCGACAAGATCGGCAAGGAGTCGTCGACCTCGATCGAACAGCGCTTTCTCTGATTTGCTTCATCGAACTGTCACGGTCTTCCGGCGCATAGACCCCTGGCATAAAGGTTTGGCATACAACTTGGGCGCGGGCTGGGGTATGGTTGCCCGGTACGAGTGGGGGTTCCGGGCGCCGGCGATGGCAGAGTCCCAAACCGCACAATCCCAACGCTCCTTGGCGGCGATTCCGCTACTGGCGGGTCTTTCCGCCGCGGCCCGCAAGGACATCGAGCAGGCTTGCAGCTGGCGGCGCTATGAGCCTGGCGAGCCGATCGTCGAATATCTCGACCGCTCCGACGACGTGTTCTTCCTCGTCGAAGGCGAAGCGCGCGTCATCATCTATTCGCTGACCGGCAAGGTGGTGAGCTTTCACGATCTTTCCCCTGGCGACATGTTCGGCGAGTATCCGGCCATCGACGGCCGCCCGCGCTCGGCGAGCGTAGAAGCGCGAACGAGCTGCCTGGTCGCCTTGATGCCGGCCAAAGCGTTTCTCGATCTTGTGCAGCGCGAGCCTGCGGTCTCACAGGCGCTGCTCAAGCAGCTGGTGGCCACGATCCGCAGGCTGTCGACGCGGGTCTATGAGTTCAGCGCGCATATCATGGCCATCACCGCGCGGCGGATCTATGCCGAGATGCAGGGCATCCGCGCCAAGGACAGCTATCCCGACGAAGAGGTGAAGGCCTATCTCGTGGAGAAGACCTTTCCCAAATCCGCCGAGGAGATGACGCTCAAGCTCTCCAACGTCTCCGCCGCGTTCTACGGATTGATGCTCGCCCATATCGGCGATCGCTTCGGCTGGCGCGAGGCCGACACCATTTCCAAGGCTGTGTTCAGAAAGCTCGGCCAACTGAAGACGAAGGAAGCGCTCGAGCTCGGCGTCGATGTGCCGAAAGATTTGCGCGCGCCCGTGCTCGTGTTCATCACCGCGGTGCACTCGGCCTCGCCGGAATACAACTTCGAAGTCTTCGAATACCTCCCCAACGAGACGGTGGTCAGGGTGTTCGGGGTGTCGAGATACGACCGCATCGCCAAGAAGCTCGACATCGAGCGCTATTTGAGCTGGCCCGAGCTCCTGCCCTTCTTCGAAGGCGTTGCCGAGGAGATGGGCATCAAATGCAAGGTCGAAGGCGAGCTCAAGGAGCTCGGCGAGGAAGGCCGCTACGACTGCGTCTACCGGATTACCCTCTGATCCAGCGCGGCAGCTTCTGCTATTCGCCGGTCGCCTCGTGGACCATCTCGGCCAGGCGATCCACGTCCTTGACCAGAAGCGCGCCCCGCTTGCCCTCGATAATGCCGATGCGCGACAGGCGATTGAGCTCTCTGGTCACCGCCTCGCGGTGCGTGCTGACGCGGCTTGCGATCTCCACGTGGGTTGGCGCCGGCACGATCTGCGCGGCCTTCCCTTGGCGGGTGCCAAGGCTCGCGAGCCGCAACAGCTCAGCCTGGATGCGATTGTTGACGGCGAGCGTGCTGAACTCATAGACGCGGTTGGTGAGCGCGCGGATCTTGGTCACGAGTTGCGGCAGCAAGGCCTGCGCCACCTTCGGCTCGGTTTGCAACAGCTCTTGGAAGGCGGCGCCCGGGATCGAGGCGATCAGGTTGCTCCTGGCCGCCTCGACGCTCGCCGAGCGGGGACCGCCGTCGATCGCGGGATATTCGCCGAACACTTCGCCGGGACCGAGATTGCGGAAGCTCACTGCCCTGCCGGCCACCGAATAGATGGTGACGCGCACCTCCCCCTCGACGATGAAGAACACGTCGTCGGAAGCGTCGAGATAGGAGACGATCGGGTCTCCAGGGCGGTAACGGCGCCAGGCGCAACGCTTCTCAAGGCGCTCGCGAGCCTCGGGGCTGAGCCCGGCAAGGATGCCGATGCCTTCAAGAGACTGTCGAAGCTGCTCAGGCTGCCTGTTTGCTAACTTGGCCATGTCCGCCGGGCCGTCGCGCCTCTTACAGCGGCGCGAGCCGCACCATACTCCAGTCCCGGCCCGAGACCTTAGCCAAAAGCAATGCCGGTTTCTTGCGAGGAACGGTGGCTGAGAAGCCTTCCGTTTCAAGGCCTAGGGCCTTGTGCAACCGCCAAGATTGAAGCTATTGGCATGCTCGCGATCTGGTATATTTCGGCCCCGCGGATAAAGAACGATGCGACTGACCAAGCAAACCAGCTACGCCCTCAGGATTCTGATCCATTGCGCGCTCTCCGGCGGCAAGCACGTCAAGGCTGCCGATATCGCGGCCGAGCACGGCATCACCGAGTTCAACGTGGCAAAGATCGTGCCGATCCTCGTGCGCGGCGGCTTCATCACCACGAGCAGGGGCCGCACCGGAGGGCTGAAGCTCGCGCGGGCGCCTGAGGAGATCGGCATCGGCGACGTGATCCGCGCGACCGAAGCGACCCATGTCGAGGCCGAATGCGTCGGCGGCACGACGCTTCCCTGCGGCATCAAGCGCGCGGCGCCGATCAACCGCATGCTTGGCGAGGCCGTTGAAGCCTTCATCGAGGTTCTCGACAAGCACACGCTCGCCGATCTGATCGTCGCGAGGCCGCGCGAGGCGGCTACTGGCGCCGGAGCCTTGCGCCGGGCGCGCCCGGCGAGCACCGCGAGCCATTAGCGGCGCTTCGGACGGAAGCGGCAGGCAACCTTATTTGTTGAGAATGAGCTTTCCGTGCCGGGTGATCCGGAGCACGTAGCGGCAACCATTGTGCCCGATCACCACCTGCCGGTGGCGGCCGAACAGGGTGGAAGCCTCCACCACCGGCGCATCAGGCGGGATCGTGTCGAGCCGCGCATTGCCGGTTGGCGGCAGTGCGGCGGGGCCGGTATCGCGCTCGGTCCGATCGCTCATTTGCTGACTCTAATAGTCAGCTTAGTTCTGGTCAATCCAACTTCTGATAGGTGTTGTCGAGATCGTCCTGCACCACGGTCGCTGTCCCTTTGGCGCCGGCGACGATGTCCGCTTGCGGCACCGTGGTCGAGTAGCGCCAGCCTTCAGGCAACTTCAGCTTGGCGCCGAGCGTGGGCAGATCGTCATAGGTCAGCGTCTTGTCGACGATCTGCGCATAGGCCTGCATGACGTAGCGGCTGCCGTCTGGCCCTTCGAGTAGGAACACCGGCTTCCCGGCCTTGAAGCGATAGACCGTGTCACGGTCGATGGTGGTCTCGCGATAGGGCCGATGCAGGAGATCGAAGAGGCCGAGATCGATCGAGGCGCGCTCCGTGATCTCCATGCCGTCGATGTCGATGGTCTTGCCCGAGGCGCTCGCTCCCGATGCCGTGATCTCATCCATGATGAAAAAGCGCGGGCCGTTCATCAGCACCATGAGCGCGCCGAAGCGCTCCTTCATGGCGTCCTCGCTGATGCTGTCCCAGATCTTTGCCGGGCAGTCGTTATGGCCGAGTGTGTTGTAGACGGTGGCCTTAAGATGCAGCCCCTCGCGCACGACGGGGATGATCTCGCAATAGCGGGCGTTGCGCACGCCCTCCATGGTGTCGCCGACCTTCACCGGCTCGGCCGAGGCGGCTGCAATAAGTGCGCCGACGGTAAGGATGCCACCGGCAACGGCGCCAGCGCGATTGCTCTTCGACATGGCGCCACTGCAAGCACAGGTCTGTTAAAGAGCCGGGCCTCAGGCTGAACTCGAAGCTAGCGTCCGCGGCCAGCCTTCTTCCGCCTGCCGACTTCTTTTTCTGCGCCACCGGCTTCGACCGACGCCGCGGAGGCTGCGACTGCATTTTGGCGACCGCCCTGCGAGCCGCGCTCCCTGCCTGGCGCGTGGCCGTCGCCGGCTGGTGGCTCTTCCTGACGCCTGACTTCGTTTGGTCGAGATCGTCAAGCGCGCTCTGCAGGCCTTTGGGCAACGGCGCCGGGCGCCCTGATCGGCGGGGCGTTGCATCGCCTCGCCCGAGCGATAGCCGCGCCAGCACCGGCCTGTGATCCGAGATCTTGCTGACATAGTCGGGGATGCTGTGATCGGCAGCGACGATGTAGAAGTCCTTCGGCCCGTACTGCCTCGCCATGTTCGGCGAGAGATAGATGTGGTCGATCTGGGATTTGAAACGACCTTTGATGTAGGTGATGGCGCCGTTGCCTTCGTCCTCCGCGCTGATCGGAACGAAATCTTTGCGGTCGAGGGGAGCGAAATCGCCTGAGCCCAACTCGGCATTGAAGTCGCCGCCGATGACCCAATCTCGATCGGCACCTTTCTCGATCATGCGATTGACCGCCGCCGCCGAGAATCTTGGTCGCCATGCCGCGCCGGAGCGAGCCCTCATCCATCGCCTTCAGGTGCAGAGGCACCAGGTAGAAGTCGAGCGACTTGCCGGAATTCGGCACGTTGAACTGAAACAGGCCGGGATAGCGGTCGAACACGCGGCCGTGCACGGCCTCGAGCATGCTGTCGTCGAAATCGCGGCTGTCGATGGTGAACCAATCGGCTATGTCGGCCGGCCAATCGAGACGCTTGCCCGTAACCGTCTTGGTATTCCACATGACGCTTGTCGATTGCTTTCCCGTACCGGCATTGGGTTCGGAATGCGCCACGGCGTAGTCGAGCTTGAACTGCTCTTTGAGCGTGTCGACGAGCTCCTGGGCCGCGGCGGGAGAGGATTCGCTGAGCGCCCAAATATCGAGATTGAAGTCGGCGATGATGGTGGCGACGTCCTTGGTCTTGGTCTGGAAGCGATTGGAGAACCACTCGATATTCCAGAAGCCGACATCGATATCGGTCTCCGTGCCCTTGTACAGATCGACGACGATTTCCGCGCTGTCGGAGCCGTTCGGGGGAGGAGAGGCGCGGCCGAGCGTGCCGAAGAAGCCGGAGATCGAGTTGATCCCCTTGAAGGCCTTGAGAATTGTCGCGGCGGAGCTGCTTGAACCTTCGCGCTGGGCGCGTTGCTCGATGTCAGTGGCAATGGTTGCGATCTTGATGCCTTCGTTCAGGTAATCCGGCGGCGTACCGCTGCCGACTTTGAGCTTGTTGTCGTTCGCCTTGCGCGCATGGTGGAGCCCGATCAGCTTCCAGGCGTTGTCGAACACCGGGCTGCCGGAGCTGCCATAGTCGGTGTCGGACACGTAGTGCAGAAAAACGCCGTCGTCGTTCACCACCTCGTTGTCCTGAAGAACGATCTCCTGCGGGCGCCCGTCGGGATGCTGGACGATGTTGGCGTAGGTTCCGGGATGGATCACGTAGGCCGCCCGTTCGAGCTCGACCGTGCCGAATTTGGCGGCGGCCGACGGCTCGATGGAAACGAAGGTGTAGTCGAGCCCGTTGTCATAGGGGCTGGTCAGGAACAGCTCCTCGGGAACCAGGCGATACTCCGCATAGGCCTCGGCCTTTCCGTCAGGTCCGATGAGATAGTTGAACTGGCACGTCGACTCGCGCGCCACGTCGATCGAGTTGAGCACGTGGTGATTGGTGAGAAGCAACTTCGGACCGACGAGAAATCCGGTTCCCATCCATCCCCCTGGCTGGCTTTCGCCGCGATAGTCGACACCCCTGCCGACGATGATGCGGCACACCGCCAAGGTGCGCTGATAGCCAAGGCGAAGGAAGATCGAGGGCAGGAAGTTCAGCTTATCGATGACGACCTCCGGCAGCTTGTTCTCGATCTGCTTCTGGACGAGGCGCGCGGCCTCTGGGTCGCCGACGAAGTCACGGAATATCTGTCCGGCGTAGAGCGGATCGGGACCCTTGCCGTTGACGAGCTTGGTGAAGTCCTGAAGACCGGTTGACGTGGGCTCGGCATAGAGCTTGCCCGGTGTGCCAATTGAAACCTGCTGGTCCATTGCTGCCTCCCTTTTGCTGCCGGGTTCGCACTTCGAACGCGCGGGACTACCTGTTCTCGGCGGTGTCGACATGCATGTCGCGCCACAGACGTGCCAGGCAAGCGCGGCGGGATATCGCTCGCTTGAGCGAAGCGCAGTTGCCACTGTCCGACGCGGAGAGCGACGTTGCGCGGTTGCTGTCGGCAGCGGCCTCACCGGTATGAGCGGGGACGCTGAACGTGGTGAGGACGACAAGGGAAGCTGCCGCAGCCAAAATTGTGGGGCGAGTGAGCGGGAACATGGTGGCATCTCCTTTCGAGTCTCGGTGCTCAAGACCATCTTGACTTCGGGGAGAGTCTGTCCCGCCGCCGACAGGGACGCTGTGACATTTGCCACTCGGGTGAGAATCGGCAGGCAGTCGCCGAGGCCGAGCCTGCGGCGGCGCCATGCTTGCAGAACGAGGAGTGGGTGCCCCAGGCCGGACTCGAAGCACGGTGCAGCGGGCCGCAAGCCTCAACGAACTATTTTAGGGGTGTCTCGCTCGGCGGTGCCTCGTAGTGCCCGCCGAATTTGTAGTTGAAGCCGACCCGGACGATGTTGAACTCGGCCGGGCTCGCGGAGAATCTGTAGTTTGGCGGGTCCCTCGGTGGGGAGATAAGTGGCTGTTCCCGAATACTCCTCCCCGTCGAAGCGCACGAACAGGTACTCAGCCTTGGCCGTCCAATTCGGCCTCCAGGCAAATTCCGCGCCGCCGCCGACCGTCCATCCAGTATCCATATCGCCTGTAGCGTCGATCAGCCCGCCGCCGCAGCGGGGGACCGTGTTGCAGAAGTCGTGATTGCGATATTCGCCGTCGCTGAATGCGACGCCGCCGGTGCCGTATAGGAGCCATCGATCCATGGCGACGCCCAAGCGGCCCCGCACCGTCGCCAGCCAGTTCATCTCCACGCTGACGCGGGTGTCGGACCCCCAGTCTGCCCTTGAGCTCGGCGGGATCTTGGCGGCTTGGAAATCGAAGCCTGAAAAATCGGCTTCAATGCCCGCGACGATAGTGTTGAATGCATAGTTGTAGCCGAGTTGACCGCCGCCAATGAAAGCGGAATCGTCGCCAACTTTGGTGACTTCGCCTGGAACAGGGTTGGCCACGAAATAATTGAACCCTTCGAGATCTACGGAAGTAGAGTCGCCACCGAACCCTATGCCGGCATTGCCGCCGATATAGAATCCCGTCCATGTGAAGGGGGTAGCATCGGCGGTCGTCGGGAGTGCCAAGATGGCCAAGCCGGCGAGGTAAAGACTCAATCGAGCATGCTTGTTCATGGTTGTTCCCGGCCAAGACCTAAACTCCTCAAGCAAATCCTAAGCACTGTTTCTGGAAGACCAACTGTCACCTTTGTACAACAGGCCCGAGATTTTTCTCGGCCGGGTTCATGCTCCGCGCATCGCGCTGGGCAGGGCGTAAAGGCCGGGCTGTACGTGGGAGACTCTAAGAGATGTATGGGAAGCTGCGAGAGGTGGTGCCCCAGGCCGGACTCGAACCAGCACGCTCTTGCGAGCAACAGATTTTGAGTCTGCCGCGTCTACCAATTCCGCCACTGGGGCACGGGCCGATACATGGGGCAAGCAAAAGCTTGGGTCAACCGCGCCTCGCCGGCGGCGGATGGACAAGGGCGCGCCCGCCAGCTAAGCAGGCGGGATGCTACGGGGCCTCTACGACAGGGTGGTCGAGCTTTCCAAAGGGCGCTACGCGCTTCCGGCGCTCGCCGGCGTGTCCTTTGCAGAGAGCTCGTTCTTCCCCATTCCGCCGGATGTCGTCCTCATCCCCATGGCGCTCGCCAATCCGCAAAAGGCGAGGCTCTATGCGCTCGTCTGCACCATTGCCTCGGTGCTCGGCGGCATGCTCGGCTACGCCATCGGCGCGCTCCTCTACGACACGCTCGGCCACTGGCTGATCTCGCTCTACGGCTATGGCCAAGGCATCGAGGCCTTCCGCGAGGCCTATGCCAAATGGGGCGCCTGGGTGATCCTGATCAAGGGGCTCACCCCCATCCCCTTCAAGATCGTGACCATCGCCTCGGGGTTCGCCGGCTACGACTTTTTCATGTTCGTCGTGCTGTCGTTCATCACCCGCGGCGCGCGCTTCTTCCTCGAGGCCGAGCTGTTGCGCATCTACGGCGAGCCGATCCGCGGGTTCATCGAGGAGCGCCTGACCCTCGTCACCACCGGCTTCCTCGCGGCGATCGTCGGCGGCTTCCTCATCGCCAAATATGCCTTCTAAGGCCGCATCAGCCGACAAGCTTGCAGGCCAGCTCATGCTGGTCTGCGCCGTCGCCTTCTCGATCGCGTTTGCGACGATCCTGCTTGCGCACATCTTCGAGCGCTTCGGTTATGCGCCATGCCCGCTCTGCCTGCAGGAGCGCTACGCCTATTATTTCGGCGTGCCTGCGCTGGTCGTTGCCTTCTTCGCGGCGCGCGCCGAGTCGTTCACCCTTGCCCGCGTCCTGCTCGTGCTGGTCGGTCTCGCCTTCCTCATCAATGCAGGTGTCGGCGTCTACCACGCAGGCGTCGAATGGAAGTGGTGGCCGGGCCCGACATCGTGCTCAGGCGGCGTCGCAGTGGAATGGGGCCAAGGCGGCGTCGCAAGTTCGATTGAGCGCGCCGAGGTGGTGAGCTGCAGCGAAGCGTCTTGGCGCATGATTGGCCTCTCCTTCGCCGGCTGGAACGCGGTGATCTCGGCCCTGCTTGCCGGCATCGCCGGCTATGGCGCTGCCTTGCGGCGCTAACAGCCTAAGTGCTTCGTCATTGCCGGGCTCGACCCGGCAATCCATTCCGATGCGTCTCAACGCGTTGCGGGGTAACGGCATGGATGCCCGGATCAAGTCCCGGCATGACGGAAGAGGGAGTGGGGAAAGGAGAGAAGCGGCTTACGGCTCGAGCTCGGTATCCCAGTAGAGATAATCGAGCCAGCTCTCATGCAGATAATTCGGCGGGAACAGCCGCCCGTTACGGTGCAGCTCGAACACCGTCGGCCGGTAGGGCTTCTGCGCCGGAAACATCTTGGCCTCGTTCGGCAGCTTGCCGCCTTTGCGCAAGTTACACGGGGCGCAGGCGGCGACCACATTGTCCCAGCGGGTCATGCCGCCGCGCGAGCGCGGCACCAGATGATCGAAGGTCAAGTCCTCATCGTCGCCGCAATATTGGCAGATGAACCGGTCGCGCAAGAAAACGTTGAATTGGGTGAAGGCTGGATAGCGCGCCGGCCTGATATAGGTCTTGAGCGACACCACGCTCGGCAGTTTCATCTCGAAGGAGGGGGAGCGCACAGAGCGGTCATATTCTGAGACGATATTGACGCGTTCGAGGAAGACCGCCTTCACCGTGTCCTGCCAGCCCCAGAGCGAGAGTGGATAGTAGCTCAAGGGCCGGTAGTCGGCGTTGAGCACGAGCGCGGGGAACGAGCCCGGCGATGCGGAGGCGGTTGCGACGTTCAAGGCGGCTATTCCTTCAAGCTTGCCCGTCGCACTCGGGTCACGCGCGGGCATACTATAGGGACGTGTCAGCTCTGTGAAGGGCCCTAGATGCGGTAGAAATTTCGGGAGGGGACGAGACCATGGCCGAGCAGGAGAAGGACTTCGGAGGGCGAATCATTCCGGCTTTGCGCTACCGCGATGCGGCGGCAGCCATCGATTGGCTATGCGCGGCATTCGGCTTTACGCGGAAGATGGTGGTGCCGGCGGAGGGCGGAAAAATCGCCCATGCCGAGCTGAACCTCGGCAACGGCATGATCATGCTCGGCGATGTCGAGACCGAGTACGGACGTTTGGTCGCGGCGCCAGAGAAAGGCCAGCCGGTGACGCAAGGCATCTATGTTGTGGTCGATGACGTCGATGGGCATTACGCCCGTGCCAAGGCCGCCGGCGCCGAGATCGCGATCGACATCAAGACGCAAGACTACGGCGGCCGCGACTACACGGCGCGCGACCTCGAAGGCCATGTCTGGACCTTCGGCACCTACGATCCTTGGGTTGGCTAGAAGTCTTGTCATCAACTCCTTGTCATCGCCCGGCTTGACCGGGCGATCCAGTAACCCCGAGCCTCAGTGAGTACTGGATGCCCGCCTTCGCGGGCATGACAACAGGCGGGTCAGCGAGAGGCGGCGGTGAAGGCTTGGCGGAGAAAGGCGCCGCCGAGCTTGAGGCCCATCTGGTCGATGCCGTGGCCGATGCCTTGCGCCACGTGCCATTCAACCGGAAGTCCAGCCTGAGCAAGCTGCTCGCGGGCGATCAGCATGGCGTCGACCGGGATCACCTCATCAGCGTCGCCATGCACGAGCAAGATCGCTGGCCCCGAGCCTGAGCGCTCGGCAAGAGCCTCGGCATTGGCGAGCGCGCCAGAGTAACCGACGATCGCTGCAGGCGACGGGTTGCGGGTGAGGCCCACGGCGAGCGCGACCATGGTCCCCTGACTGAATCCGACAAGCCCAAGCGCGCTCGAGGGAAGGCGCAAGCGCTCGAGCTCGGCGGATAGAAACGCATCGAGCACGGGCCCGGCCTGCGCCACGCCGCGCGTCATCTCGCCTGGATCGCGGAAGGTCAAGTTGAACCACTGCCGGCCCATGGGCGCTACGCCGCATGCTTCCGGAGCGTGCGGCGAAACGAAGGCGGCATGCGGCAACATGCGCCCCCATTCGCGGCCCAAGCCGATCAGGTCGTTGCCGTCGGCGCCATAACCGTGGAGGAACACCACGAGTTGCTTCGCAGCTCCGCCAGCTGCGGGAGGCAACCGTGGTCCGTCGAGAAGTGATGCCATTGCCGTTCTTCGTCCCTGCTTGCGGTGTCCTGACGCAGTTTGCGCGCCGGCGCAAGCGCGAGCCAATGGCGGCAATCGCGGTCAGGCCGCCTGCCGCGCCTCTCCCTCGATTGTCTGCGCGCCCTTAGGTCCGAACCGCTCGGGTCTGACGGCCAGCAAACTCAAGGAGACTCGCAATGAAAAAGATCCTTCTCGCCTTTGCCCTGATCGCCGCCACCGCGGCGCCCGCCATGGCCCAGAACTTTGCCAACGCGTACTGCCAGACCTGCCAGTAGCAGGCTCTCGCAAGATTCGATTGGTTCGAGTGAGCGCCCGCCCTCAAGGGGCGGGTGTTTGCTCGTCCGCTGAAGGGTGAACCCCGCAGCGGCTACGGGCCGACGTCCTCCTTAGGCAGATCGTCGGCGGCGTTGGCGTTGAGCTGGCCGTAGTTCTCGATGCCGATGTCTTTCAGCAGGTTGAGCTGCGTCTCGAGATAATTGATGTGGCCTTCCTCGTCGGCAAGCAACTCCTCGAAGAGGTCCATACTCACATAGTCCTCCTCTTTGCGGCAGCAGGCGCGCGCCTCCATGTAGAGCGCGCGGGCGCTGTATTCGGCCTTGAGGTCGCATTCGAGCACCTCCTTGATGTTCTGGCCGATCATCAAGGGGTCGATTTTCTGCAGGTTGGGGAAGCCCTCGAGGAAGATGATGCGGGTGATGAGCTTATCGGCGTGATGCATCTCCTCGATCGATTCCTCGCGCTCCTTCTTGGCGAGGCGGGTGAAGCCCCAATCGTCGAGCAGGCGGTAATGCAGCCAATATTGATTGACGGCGGTGAGCTCGCTGGTGAGCCCCTTGTTGAGATATTCGATGACCCGCGGATTACCCTTCATTCTTCGATCTCCCTTCGAACTTGATTGCAATCATGACCCGTTGCCGACTGCTAGTCTAGAGCGATTCTAAAAAAGGAATGCGCTAAGGCTCCTCCACCCCGAGCCGCGCGCCAGGGCCCGAAACGCTCGGTCCCTCCTCGTCAAAGGCGACCATCAGCTTGGTGATGAGCGGCAGGCAGCTGCCGCAAGAGGGGCGCTTGCCGAGATGACGATAGATAAGCCCTGGCGTCAGCACCACAAGCGGGTCGGCGGTGCGCAGCGCCGTCACCGCGTCGGCCACGTCCTTTGAGGTGATCATGGAACAGGAACAGACGATCATGCTTCTCTGTATGGCATAACTGGCAGTGTTGATCGCGGTCGAGACGTTTCACCCCACCCAGCGCGCGCTGCGCGCTGACCTCCCCATCAAGGGGAGGTAGGGGAAAACTCCAGTGGCACGCCGCGACCTTGGCCGCAGGGCAAGTCGCCTGGCGTGCCGGGTGGGGGTCTCGTGTCGTTTGCGGTCGGGACTCACACTCGACCCTCGTCCCCCAATGGTGAGGCGGAACCTTTCCGGCGCAAGGCATAGTAAGACCATAGCAACCTGGCGGCGACGCCGCGCCAGGGACGCCAGGCCTCGGCAACCTCGTTCATCTCACAAGCGACGGCCGCTCTTCCAGCAGCAGCGCATCCTTGACCGCGTGTTGCAGGGCAAGATCGCCGGGGGACCAGGCGTCGGCGCGGGCGAGCGAGAACATGATGTAGATGTCGGCTGTCCAAGGACCGATGCCCTTGAGTGCGGTGAGCTCGGCGTGGATGACTTCTTCAGGGGCGCGGTCGAGGGCAGAGAGCTTGAGCCCGCCCTGATCGATCGCCTCGGCGACGGTGCGCAGCGTGGCAATCTTGCCGCGCGACAGCCCAGCCTTGCGGAGATCCCGGTCCGGCACCGAAAGCAGCGTCGCGGCATCGAAAGGCTTCACCCTTGCTTCAACGCGGCCCCAAATGGCGCCGGCGCTCGCGATGGACAGCTGCTGCCCGACGATGACCCGGGCGAGGCCCTCGAAGCCCTTTGGCCGTCTGCGCAACGGCGGATCGCCGGCAAGCGCGTGAATCCGCGCAAGATGCGGGCAGACGCTGACCAGCGCCGCCATGCCCTCCCTGATGTCGGCATCGCTTCCGATCCGTCTCATCTTCTTCTTGTGGGCGCTCCGACGCACGACGCTAGACTTAGTCCAGGCAAATTTAGCCGACTTTTAAGTGGTTTCTGGAATGGTTGCCTGAACGAACGGAAACGGTGTGACCGGGGAACCCATGCAACCGGAAAATTTCAGGCCTGACGATCTCTATCCGCAGATCGAAGGCCTTGTCGAGACTGTCGACGCCGAACGGCGCTTGCGCGAGCGGGCAGAGGCGGCCGACCGGGCCAAATCCGATCTCCTTGCCGTGGTCAGCCACGAGCTCCGCACCCCGATGGGCGCGGTGATCTCAATGTCGGAGCTCCTGCTCAACGGCACGCTCGATCCAACCCAGCGGCGCTACGCCGAGACCTTGCAACAGTCGGCGAAGAGCCTGCTCGTTGTGCTGAACGACATTCTCGACTTCTCGAAGCTCGAGGCAGGCCGCTTCGAGCTCGACAGCGCGGTGTTCGATCTGCATGAGCTGGTCAGGAGCGTCGGCAGCGAATTGCAGGCGCGGGCGCGCGAGAAGGGCATCGAAGGCGTAGTCAATGTGGGCCCGAGCTGTCCCCGTTTCGTCATCGGCGATGCGAGCCGGGTTCGCCAGGTGATCACCAACCTCATCGACAACGCGGTGAAGTTCACCTCTGCCGGCTCGGTGCGTCTCCATGCCAATGCCGGCGACGCAGGCGGCAGGCTCAAGCTCCGCTTCGACGTGACCGACACAGGCATCGGCTTCGGCGAGTTCCAGAAGCAGCGGCTGTTCCAGCCTTATGCCCAGGCGGCGCACAGCGCGAGCCAATATGGGGGCACCGGGCTCGGCCTCTCCATCGCCAAGCGCCTCATCGAGCTGATGGGCGGCGAGATCGGCTGCGAGAGCGCGCCGGGACAAGGCAGCCTGTTCTGGTTCACCATCCCCGCCGAGCGGGCCGAGGCGGCGCCCTCCAAAGAGGCGCCAGCCACCGGAACGCTCTCCGGCCATGTTCTCGTGGTGGAGGACAACGCCGTGAACCGGATGCTGATCGGCGCGTATCTCGAGGAGTTCGGGCTCACCCACGACGTCGTCGACGACGGCGCCCAGGCACTGAAGCAGCTGGCGGCGAAGGATTACGATCTCGTGCTCATGGACATCATGATGCCAGAGCTCGACGGGGTGGAGACCACCAAGCGCATCCGCAACATGGGCGGCGAGGCGGCCGAGGTGCCGATCGTGGCGGTCACCGCGCATGCCATGAAGGGCGACCGCGAGGACTATCTAACCGCCGGCATGGACGGCTACGTGTCGAAGCCCATACGCGGCCGGGAGCTGTTCGGCGCGCTTGAGCCCTACCTCTCCGACGATGGCGGCGAGGAGGCCGATATCGCCGTGAATGAGAAGCTGGTGGCGATCCGCTAAAGGCCGGCCTCGCGCGGCATCGCCTAGATGCCGTCGATCAGCACGCCGGCGGCGAGGACCAGATAGGCGATCAGGAGCAGCCCAAGGGCGTAGCTCGTGAAGAACGGCAGCGGCACGATCATGCCGATGACCACCAGAATGGCGATGATGGCGGAGACGAGGAAGGTCTCCCTGCGCGGTGCGCTTAGGCTGAAGTTCATGATACCCCCCAAATGACGATGCCTCCGGCTTACCGATGCCGGCAGGCAATTCTGCCATTCTAGCCGCAACGCCGGGTGAGGGCTATGGAGGTGTGGCGGCCGGCTACTTGCCTCCGCAACCTGCGGCGTCGCCAACCCGTGCCATGGGCTTGCCGTTGATGAACACGCCCGAGGCGCCTGAGACGATCGACCCGCCGCAGCCGGTCTGATCGCCTTGGACCGCCGCCGGCTTGCCGTTGATGAACACGTCGGGCGAGCCCTCGATGATGGGGCCGGCGCAGCCCGCTGTGTCGCCGGCACGGGCCGCTTGTTTGCCCTCGACCATGACGTCGCCGCTGCCTGAGGTGACGGTGCCCGCTGGGCACGGGTTGGCGCTGTCTTCCGCCAGGCTTGCGAACGGAACCAAGGCGAGCGCCGCGACGGCGAGCGCTAGACTTCGAGGGAGAAGGCTCATAGTGGTACTCGACAATCCCCGTCTCTTGTAGGCGATACAATTAGTGTCGATGCCCACGATAGAAGATCTCGATCGACCGCTGCCAGCGGCGTTGCAAGAGGCCATTGATGAATTTCGGCGCCGCACCGAACAGCAGCTCCTGGCCGAGGAAAATAAAAACAAGATCGAGGTTCCTCTATATCACTACACCAATGGTCTCGGCTTAAAGGGAATTCTTGAGAGCGGTCAAATCTGGTTCACCGATTACCGGCATCTGAACGATCCCAGTGAGTTGGTCCACGGGATGGAGATGGCCCAAGATGTTGCTCGGTTGCTTGCCACGGGCGCGGATGGGCTTGCCCGAACATTCCTCGAACTGTTCAGGGACATGTTTCGGCATGAGAATTTCGAGTCGACGCTCGACTTTTTTATCGCAAGCTTCAGTCGAGCACGCGATGACTTAGACCAATGGCGCGCTTATGCCGATAACGGCCGGGGCTTTGCCATCGGATTTGCTCCACGCATGTTTCGGGTCGGCGAGCGGCCTCCCCCAGGGCAGCTCCCCGAGTTTGTTGGACCAGTGCTCTACACATTGAAGGAAGTCTGCGGGCGACACGAATTATCGCTTGATGAAGCGGTTTCGATCTTCCTGGCCGCGGTCGAGGCAAACCCTGATCTTATGAGCGACAAATCCATCGGCATTCCCTTCATGCAGGAATTTGCACGAGAAATTATCGCGCAGCCGCTCATTTGGAACTGTCTCACGTCGAAGCATCCGGCTTATGCGCATGAGAGCGAGATACGTCTCGTGCTCATGGGAATGCCAGAGGATTTGGCGCCGCATGTATTGACGCGATACCGAGGAAGCGAGGCTGTGCCTTACATCGAGCATCCGATGCCGCTTCGCGAGCCAGGCCATATCGTCGAGATCATGATGGGACCCGCAGCGCCGCGGAATGCTGAGCAGGAGGTCCGCGCCTTACTCGACTCACTTGGCCTTGATCCCAACATCGAGATCACTCGATCTGAGATCCCGTATCGGGCTTAGAACGCAGCTGGGTCCGCAACTACTCGAGCCCCTTCACTAAAGTAGACTCAACCGGCCCCAGGCACCTGTTCCTGAGGCCAAGGTGGGGGTGTCTGCCGCGGTGGTAGCGAATGGTGCCGAAACGATCCCAAGACCGAAGCGCCAGGAGACTGTAGGCAGTGGGTTAAAGCCGGACGCGCTCGCGCGCCCGGAGTGGCGGCACGGGAATGGATGCTTCGGCAAGCTCAGCCGCCTTGGCGTCGACCAGCTTCACGATGCCGACCATGATGTCGTTGAGCTGGAAGTCCTTCGGCGTATAGACGGCCGACGCGCCGCACTGCTTCAGCACGTTCACGTCCTCGGCCGGGATGATGCCGCCGACCACGATGGGAACCTCGCCCATCCCTGCCTCGCGCATGCGCTGCGCCACGTCGCGCACCAGCGCTACATGCGAGCCGGAGAGAATGGAGAGGCCGAGCACATGGGCCTTCGCCTCTTTCGCCTGCTCGACGATCTGCGCCGGCGTCAGCCTGATGCCGTCATAGACCACGTCCATGCCGACGTCGGTGGCGCGCACCGAGATCTGCTCGGCGCCGTTGGAATGACCGTCGAGCCCTGGCTTGCCGACCACGAAGGTCAGCCTCCGGCCGAGCTTGCCGGATACCTCGTCGACGAGATGGCGCACCTCTTCGAGCCGCGCCATGTCGGGGTGGCGCTTGGCATGGATGCCGGTCGGCGCGCGATATTCGCCGAACACTTCGCGTAAGACCCCGCCCCATTCGCCGGTGGTGACGCCAACCTTTGCGGCGGCGATCGACGGCTCCATGATGTTTCGCCCATCGGCCGCCGCCGATTTCAGGTCGACCAGCGCTTGGCGCGCCGCCTTGTCGTCGCGCCGCTGGCGCCAGGCCTGCAGCGCAGCAACCTGCTCGATCTCGACGGATTCAGGCACGGTGATGATGCCGTCGGCGGCTGCCGCGAGCGGCGAAGGCTCGGTCTCGGTATAGGCGTTGACGCCAACCAGAACCTGCTCGCCCTTCTCGATGGCCTCGACGCGCGCGGCGTTCGCTGCGATCAAAGTCTCTTTCATATAGTCGATGGCGGCGACCGCCCCGCCCATCTCCTGAATGCGGGCGAGCTCGGCGCGGGCCTCCTGCTTCAGCGCCTCGACCTTCTTCTCGATCTCCTCCGAGCCGTCGAAGATGTCGCCGAACTCGAGCAGGTCTGTCTCGTAGGCCACGATCTGCTGAAGCCTGAGCGACCATTGCTGGTCCCAAGGAGTCGGCAGGCCGAGCGCCTCGTTCCAGGCGGGGAGCTGCACGGCGCGCGCGCGCGCCTTCTTCGATAGCGTGACCGCGAGCATCGAGAGCAGGATGCGATAGACGTTGTTCTCTGGCTGCTGCTCGGTGAGTCCCAGCGAGTTCACCTGCACGCCATAGCGGAAGCGCCGGAGCGCCGGATCGGTGACGCCGTAGCGCTTCTCGGCAATCTCATCCCACAACTCGACGAAGGTGCGCATCTTGCAGACTTCGGTGATGAAGCGGACGCCTGCATTGACGAAGAACGAGATGCGGGACAGCACCTGGGGAAATTCCTCCGCCGAGACTTCGCCGGAATTCCTCACCTCGTCGAGCACGGCCTCGGCGGTGGCAAGAGCAAAGGCAAGCTCCTGCGTCGGCGTCGCTCCGGCCTCCTGCAAATGGTAGGAGCAGACATTGGTCGGGTTCCATTTCGGGATCTCGCGCGCGGCGTAGACGATCGTGTCCTTGATCAGCTTGAGCGACGGCTTTGGCGGAAACACATAGGTGCCGCGCGACAGGTACTCCTTGATGATGTCGTTCTGCACCGTGCCGGTGAGCTTGCCCCGGTCGACGCCCTGCTCGTCGGCGAGCGCCACGTAGAGCGACAAGAGCCACGCCGCGGTGGCGTTGATGGTCATGGAGGTGTTCATCTCGGCGAGCGGGATGCCGTCGAGCAGCGCGCGCATGTCACCGAGATGGGAGACCGGCACGCCGACCTTGCCAACCTCGCCGCGGGCGAGCGGGTCATCGGAATCGTAACCGGTCTGGGTCGGCAGGTCGAAGGCGATCGACAGCCCGGTCTGGCCCTTGGCGAGGTTCTTGCGATAGAGCTCGTTCGAGGCCTTCGCCGTCGAATGCCCGGCATAGGTGCGGAACATCCAGGGTTTGTCGCGCTTAGTCTTTCCGCTCATGGGTGTCGCCGATCGCTGAATTGCTTGACGGCATCGAAGCACGCCAAGCGCTTCGGAGCAATATTCGTGCCTCGCGGTTCGCGTGGCATGGGATGGGTTAAGGGCAGGTATGCGAAGAGCGGCGCCCTCGGACGCCGCCCTTGGATCTAACTCCGCTCGGTTCGCGGATTAGTGGGCCTAGCTCTAAGCCCCGGTCTTGCGCTGGACGATAACGTTCGAAGCTGCCCGAGGTTCTCCGTCAGCTTGGAGGTGAATCACTGAGGATGCGCTAGTCCTGATGGGCGAGCACGTCGGGGACGATGGCGCTAACAACGTTGGTCTCCCCGTCGACGATGACGACGTTGTTGCCCCACACGAAATAGAGGAAGTCGGGGTCGGAGACTTGGGCGACGAGGTCGTAAGGCGGCGGGAACAGTGCAACGCTCTCAGGCACGGTGCCGCCGACGCTGACATTGACGCTGCTCGTCGGAATGGATGTGACCGGGGCGCCGTTCTCAGCGAAATAAGCGCCGATCATCTGCACCTCGCCGGAGCCGAGGCTCGTGGTCACCACCGGGCTGAACGTTTCGGGCAGCGCCGGTGCTGCCGGCGCAGTGACTGTCGTCGTCGAGGCGGGCGGGCTCGCAGGCGCGGGGGTCGGGGGCAGGTCGGCCGCCCGTTCGGCCGCGAGCCGCTGCTGCAGCAAGATCTGTCCTTCCAAATTCAGGTCCTCTGACCGCCCGGCTTGCTCCCCCTCCTTCTTTGCTGCATTCGTCTTGCGGCCGTCGCCGCTCGTCTGCGATCCCTTGGCGTCTTGCGATGAATGCTGGCCGTCCCCTTTCATCCCCAAGTCTAGACCTTGCAGGCTCGGCCGGTCATCGGCGTGAATGCCAATGCCTGGGATGAGTGGGCCCGGTTCCCACGCGGGCGGCGCGGCTTAGGACGTTGTCGGGGGAATCGAGGCCGAAATTATTGCCGAGCCCGAGATCGTGGCTGCTGAGCCCGAGATGGAGGTCATCGCCGCCGGGGTTGCCAATGCCTCTGGTGAGACCAAGGCCGATGGACCCGCGGCTGCCGCCAAGGCCGATGGTGCCAGGCCCACTGCCAAAGCCGTGGCTCATGCTTCCGTAGCCGCCGCCGCCAAGGCCATGGCCCAAGCTTCCATAGCCGCCGCCACCAAGGCCAATGGCCGTGACTGCCATAGCCGCCGCTGCCAAGACCAATGCCATGACCGCCGCCTCCACCGCCCATGGCGGCGTGGGCCTCCGCCGGTGCAGCGAGCGCGAGGGCAAGGGCTGCCCACGCCCGGCAAGAATAATCTGTGCATCATCTGTTATCCACGCTTTCCGCCTGCCCATCTCGTCAATCGCCAACGCCCCCAAACTATGGGGGTTCCGGGAAAAGCCGGCTCGGGCGTTCTTGCGGCAAATTGAGCCTGGCGAGCAAAAAGCTGGGCAGGCCGCTTGGTTTTTGCTAACGCTCCGCCCGCGATTGGCAATTATGGCTATCGGGGGGTGGCCTAAGGGCTTTTTCCGGCACCAATTCCGGCAATTCAGAGTTATTCCGGCGACGACGCAAAAATGTTGCAGTCGCGAGATGGATCGTTGACAATTGTCGCAGTGCAAAAAGCCCGAGTGAGCGGGGAACCTACGGATGAACGAGATGTCATTGGCAGCGGTGGCGCCCGACCAGGGCACCTTGAAGGACCTTTACCAGATCGGCGAGATCCCGCCGCTCGGACACGTGCCGGCAAGCATGTATGCCTGGGCCATCCGCAAGGAGCGGCACGGCGAGCCTGACACGGCCATGCAGATCGAGGTGCTGCCGACCTGGCCGCTCGATAGCCACGAGGTGCTCGTGCTCGTCATGGCTGCTGGGGTGAATTACAACGGCGTGTGGGCCTCGCTCGGCAAGCCCATGTCGACGCTCGACGTGCACAAAAATCCCTATCACATCGCCGGCTCCGACGCGTCGGGCATCGTGTGGGCCGTCGGCTCCAAGGTGAAGCGGTGGAAAGTCGGCGACGAGGTCGTCATCCACTGCAACCAGGACGACGGCGACGACGAGGAATGTAACGGCGGCGACCCGATGTTCTCGCCCTCGCAGCGCATCTGGGGCTACGAGACGCCTGACGGCTCCTTCGCTCAGTTCGCCCGCGTGCAGGACCGCCAGCTCTTGGAGCGGCCGAAGCACCTCACCTGGGAAGAGGCAGCCTGCTACACGCTCACGCTTGCCACCTCCTACCGCATGCTGTTCGGCCACCGGCCGCACACGTTGAAGCCAGGCCACAACGTTCTGGTGTGGGGCGCCTCAGGCGGTCTCGGCTCGATGGCGGTGCAGCTGATCGCCACCACCGGCGCCAACGCCATCGGCGTCGTGTCGGACGACGAAAAGCGCGAGTTCGTCATGTCGCTCGGCGCCAAGGGCGTGATCAACCGCAACAACTTCAAATGCTGGGGCCAGATGCCGACGGTCGGCACGCCCGAATACGACGTCTGGCTGAAAGAGACGCGCAATTTCGGCAAGGCGATCTGGGAAACCACCGGCAAGGGCGTCAATGTCGACTGCGTGTTCGAGCATCCCGGCGAGGCGACCTTCCCGGTCTCCTGCTTCGTGGTGAAGCGCGGCGGCATGGTCGTGTTCTGCGCCGGCACCACCGGCTACAATCTCACCATGGACGCGCGCTATGTGTGGATGCATCAGAAGCGCATGCAAGGCTCGCACTTCGCTCATCTGCTGCAAGCGAGCCAGGCGAACAAGCTCGTGGTCGAGCGCCGCATCGATCCGTGCATGTCGGAAGTGTTTCCCTGGGAGCAGATCCCCAAGGCGCATATGCGGATGATGAAGAACCAACATCGCCCGGGCAATATGGCGGTGCTGGTCTCGGCACCTTGCACCGGCCTTCGCACCTTCGAGGACGTGATCGAAGCCTCTAAGCAGATGCATGGCGGCTAGGCGGTCCGTCTCGCATGAATCGTCATGCCCGGGCTTGTCCCGGGCATCCACGTCTTCTTCTTGTCATTGCCCGGCTTGACCGGGCAATCTAGTAGCCCAGGGCGGTCATCGGGACCGGTGGCTGCTGGATTCCCGGTTTCGCGGGAATGACACTTAAAATTCGTGGATGGCCGGGACAAGCCCGGCCATGACCGAGGATGGATTCAGACCACCCAGCAAGGGCGTTGATGCCGTGACAATTGCCAACGAAACTCTGTCCAAGTCTTCCGAGTCTAACCTTCCCGATCTCATTCCACTTCTAGACTCGGCGGCGGAGGCGGCCAGCAGCTTGCGCGACCGCGCGCGAGGCGCGTCGCCGGCAAGGTCAGCCAAGGCGGCAAGATCGACGGCGACACGCTCGAGCGCGAGCAGCACGCGGCCCATGGGCTCGCCTGGATCGCCACCTATGCCGAGGCGCTGAACCAGGTCGCATCCTATGCGCGCCGCATGACGGACGAAGGCCGCTTCGGCGAGATGGAAGCGCTGCTCGCCCAGATCGGCGCCGCCGAATATGCCTCGCAGCTCGCCGGCGGCGTGCCGATGAGCCAGGGCGAGATCGCGCGGCTACATGAGCTTGGCGTGTCAGAGAAGGACCAGACAGCCTTTCTTAGCGCCAACGTCCGCGACCTCATCGCCGCCACCACCCCCGCCACCCGCGCCCGCGCCATCGCGCTGATCAGCGGCTCGCAAGGTGCCGTGTCCTACGGCGATACCGGGCTCGACGAGACGATCACCGCCATGCGCGAGGAGATGCACCGCTTCTCGGAGGCAGAGGTCGTGCCGCATGCGCAAGAGTGGCACCTGAAGGATGAGTATGTGCCGATGGAGCTGATCGGGCAGATGTCCGAGCTCGGCGTGTTCGCGCTCACCCTGCCCGAGGAGTATGGCGGGCTCGGCCTCGGCAAGGAGGCGATGTGCGTCGTGTCGGAGGAGCTGAGCCGCGGCTATATCGGCGTGGGTTCGCTCGGCACGCGGTCCGAGATCGCCGAGGAGCTGATCCTCAACGGCGGCACCGACGCTCAGAAGCAGGAATGGCTGCCGAGGATCGCAAGCTGCGAGATCCTGCCGACGGCGGTGTTCACTGAGCCCAATACCGGCTCGGATCTCGCCTCGCTCACCACCCGCGCCGTGCAGCGACGGAGATGTCTACCGCATCACCGGGCAGAAGACCTGGATCACCCACGCTGCCCGCGCCGATCTGATGACCGTTCTGGCCCGCACCAATCCTAACGAGAAGGGCTATCGCGGGCTTTCGATGTTCCTCGCGCCAAAGCCGCGCGGCACCGACGACAATCCCTTTCCGGCCGAAGGCATGACCGGCGGAGAGATCGAGGTGCTCGGCTATCGCGGCATGAAGGAGTTCGACATTTCCTTCGACGGCTTCACCGTCCCCGCCGCCAATCTTCTCGGCGGCGTCGAGGGCCAGGGCTTCAAGCAGCTGATGCAGACCTTCGAGGCCGCACGCATTCAGACCGCGGCGCGCGCCATCGGCGTGGCGCAAGGCAGCGCTCGATCTCGGCTTGCGCTACGGCACCGAGCGCATCCAGTTCGGCAAGCCGATCGTGAGCTTCCCGCGCGTTTCGGACAAGCTCGTGATGATGGCGGCGGAAATCCTGCTTGCCCGCCAGCTCACCTATTTCGCCGCGCGCGAGAAGGATGCCGGCCGCCGCTGCGATCTCGAAGCTGGCATGGCCAAGCTGCTCGCCGCGCGCGCCGCCTGGGCCGCAGCCGACAATGCGCTGCAGATCCATGGCGGCAACGGCTTTGCGCTGGAATATCCGGTGAGCCGCGTGTTGTGCGACGCGCGCATCCTGTCGATCTTCGAAGGCGCCGCCGAGATCCAGGCCCACGTCATCGCGCGGCGCCTGCTCGAAGGCTGAACCCAAGCGCTTCTCTCGGCGTTAAGATTGTGTCGCTTTGCTCCACCTGCCAAGCGAGATTGCCATGCTATGGTCGTGGCATTGCCAGAAGACGCCATAAATTTTTGCAAACGTGGAGGAGACGCATGCGTAACGTGAATGTGGTGGTTGCCGCACTGGCCGCGCTCGCGCTGGGGACCGGTTCCGCCTACGCCATCGAGGTCAGCAAGAAGATCAACGCGCCGGCAGTGCCGCCGAAGGTCTGGGCCATTGCCGGAGATTTCTGCGCCATCAAGGACTGGCACCCGCTGGTCGCCGATTGCAAAGAGACCGAGGAGGGGGGCACCACCTTCCGTACCCTCACGCTGAAGAACGGCGGCACCATCAAGGAGAAGCTGCTCGAGTCCGACGATACCAGCTACAGCTACGAGATCATCGAGAGCCCGCTGCCGGTGAAGAACTACAAGGCCAAGTTTCACGTCGAGGAGGACGAGAGGGACCCGCAGCGCACGACCATCTTCTGGGAAGCGACGTTCGACGCGAACGGCGTCTCCGACGACGAGGCCAAGAAGAAGATCACCGATATCTTCACGAGCGGCCTCAAGGGCATCAAGCAGAAGGTCCTTCCGCCCGAGGACTCAGCCGCCCATTGACCGTCGACCGGAGACCTGAACGGTCGATCCTCATCACCGGCTGCTCGTCGGGCATCGGGCTTTGCGCAGCCGAGACCCTGAAAGCGCGCGGCTGGCGCGTGTTCGCCACGGCGCGCAAGCCGGAAGACATCGCCCGCCTCAAGGATGAGGTTGGGGTCGAGAGCCTCTACCTCGACTATGCCGAGCCTCACTCGATCGAAGCTGCGGCGGAGCATGTGCTCGCGGCGACGGCCGGAAAGCTCACCGCACTTTTCAACAATGGCGGATACGGCCAGCCCGGCGCGCTCGAGGATATCAGGCCTGCAGGTGCTTCGCGCCCAGTTCGAGGCCAATGTCTTCGGCTGGCACCATCTCACCGACGCGCGTCATTCCAGCGATGCGCGCGAACGGCGAAGGCCGGATCGTGTTCTGCTCCTCGGTGCTCGGGCTCCTCGCGGCACCCTACCGCGGCGCCTATTGCGCGTCGAAATTCGCGGTCGAGGCTCTCGCCGACACGCTGCGCATGGAGCTTTCCGGCTCAGGCATCCATGTGTCGCTGATCGAGCCCGGGCCGATCGCTACCCGCTTCGTCGAGCATGCCATCGAGGCTTACCGGCGGAACGTCGATCTCGAAGCCTCGCACCACCGCAACATCTACAAGGCCCGCATCGCCCGTATGGAGGCGGGCGGCAGCCAGACCTTCAAGCTCGGGCCCGAGGCGGTCGCCGCCAAGCTCGTGCATGCCTTGGAGAGCACGCGACCCAAATTTCGCTATTACGTCACCCTTCCCAGCTACGCCGTGGCCCTGTTACGCAGGATCCTGCCGCCTCGTGCCCTCGACGCCGTGGCGAAGCGGAACTAGAATTCGGCTCGCGGCGCCGAACGCTTGTCCCGCCAAAGCGTTACAACCCATGAAAAGCCGCCAGCCCAGGGGTCAGCCATGCATACATTGACGGCCTATGTCATTCCGTTCGCCCTTGCGGCCGTCGTCACCGTGCTGTTGCTCGGCCTGTGGAACATGATGCGTGGCGGCAGCCCGAACCTCAGCCAGACCTTGATGCGCTGGCGCGTGGTGCTGCAATTCATCGCCCTTTGCCTCGTCATGGCGGCCATCTACTTCTCGGGTAAGTACTGAATTGAATCGAGTTGGCAGCCCACCGGGTGGGGTGAGGCTCGGTTACCAGGTTAGGGACATGCTTTCCTCTCATTCCAATCTTCACGAAGGCTTGACCACCTTTCGCGTCAGTTTAGGCTAGCCGTTGCGTTTAGAGGGTGAATCCGCGCGAGTTGGCGGTGGGCAATGGTCGTTCTCAGCAAGATCTATACGCGCACCGGCGACGACGGGACGACCGCGCTCGGCTCAGGCCGCAGGGTGGCGAAATTCGACCTCAGAGTGGAATGCTACGGCACGCTCGATGAGACCAACGCCACCATCGGTCTCGCCAGGCTGCACACGCGATCCGACCAAGCGCTCGACGCCATGCTCGCGCGCATCCAGAACGATCTGTTCGATCTCGGCGCGGAGCTTTGCTACCCCGACGAAAGCAAGGACGCTCGGGGGCGGTTGTCGGTATCGGATGCGCAGGTCGAGCGGCTCGAGAGCGAGATCGATACTCTGAACCGCGAGCTTCAGCCTTTGCGCTCCTTCGTGCTCCCTGGCGGCACCCCCGCAGCAAGCTTCCTGCACCTTGCACGCACGATATCGCGCCGCGCCGAGCGGCTCATGGTGGCGCTTGCCGCCCGGCCGAACGAGCCTGTCGGCGGAAGTGCTCTCCGTTACATCAACCGGCTTTCGGATTTTCTGTTCGTCGCGGCACGCTACGCCAACGATAAGGGCCAATCCGACGTGCTGTGGGTCCCTGGCCAGAACCGGTAGCGAAGCGCCAAGCGTGTCATCGTGTTCGTCCCCCTCCATGACACCAATCCGCTAAAGAGCATCGACTATCAGTATGTGACGGTCTCGCTGATCGTCCTCAACATCGCCATCTATCTGATCTTTCAGACCGGCTGGTTCGTTCCGCTCGACGAGGAGAATCTCGCGGCCTTCGCCGCCATTCCGGCCGAGCTCATGGGGCACGGCCTTGGCGACGAAACCATCATATCGCCGTTCCTGGTGCCGGACCGCTTCACCCTTCTCACCTACATGTTCCTGCATGGGAGCTGGATCCATCTCCTCGGCAACATGCTGTTCCTCTGGGTGTTCGGCGACAATGTCGAAGATGCCATGGGCCATCTCCGCTTCGTCATGTTCTATCTGATGTGCGGGATCTTCGCCGCCGTGGTGCATTCCTGGCTCATGCCCACCTCAGAGTTGCCGCTGATCGGCGCAAGCGGCGCTGTGGCAGGCATCATCTCCGCCTATCTGATCCTGCACCCCAAGGTGAAGATCTGGGTGCTCGCTCTGTGGCGCATTCCGATCAAGATCACCGCCTATTGGGCGCTCGGCTTTTGGATCCTCGCGCAATTTGCCAACCTCCTCATCGATACCGAGGAGAGCGTCGCCTGGGGGGCGCATATCGGTGGTTTGGCGGCAGGGGCGGTGCTGATCCTGTTCATGCGGCGGCGCGGTGTACCGCTGTTCGACCGCACCAGGGGAGGGGCCTGAAAGAAGCTCGAAAAGCCTAGAAACCATTGACTTGCGCGGTTGCCGGCAGTACCGTCCGGGCCATCTCGCACTTGCGAGATAACGTGCTTCGTGTGCGTTCGGGGGGAAACAAAAGCACGTGCGGGAAAGCATAGCCGCATGAAGATTCTCGTTCCTGTGAAGCGTGTCGTCGACTTCAACGTCAAGGTCCGCGTCAAGTCTGACGGCAGCGGGGTCGACCTTGCCAACGTCAAGATGTCGATGAACCCCTTCGACGAGATCGCCGTGGAAGAGGCGGTTCGCATCAAGGAGCGCGGGGAAGCGACCGAGGTGGTCGCCATATCCATCGGCTCGGTCAAATCGCAAGACACGCTTCGCACCGCTCTCGCCATGGGCGCCGACCGCGCCATTCTGGTGAAGACCGACGCGCTGGTCGAGCCGCTCGGCGTCGCCAAAGTCTTGCAGCGCGTGGTCGAGAACGAGAAGGCCGACCTCGTCATCATGGGCAAGCAGGCGATCGACGACGACGCCAATCAGTCAGGCCAGATGCTCGCGGGGCTGCTCGGCTGGCCGCAAGGCACCTTCGCCTCGAAGATCGAATTCGCCAACGGCAAAGTGCGCGTGGTGCGCGAGGTTGACGGCGGGCTAGAGACGCTTCTTCTGTCGCGCCCGGCGGTGATTACCACCGACCTCCGGCTCAACGAACCGCGCTACGCCTCGCTTCCCAACATCATGAAGGCCAAGAAGAAGCCGATCGACGAAACCACGCCGGAGGCGCTCGGTGTCGATATCGCGCCGAGGCTGAAAGTGCTCGGCGTCGCCGAGCCCAAGGGCCGCGAGGCCGGGATCAAGGTCGACAGCGTCGCCATCCTCATCGAGAAATTGAAGAACGAGGCGGGAGTGCTTTAGGATGGCAGTCCTGCTTCTCGCCGAGCACGACAATAAGACTTTGGCCCCGGCGACGGCCAAGGCGCTCGACGCAGCGAAGAAATTCGGCGCCGATGTCGATATTCTTATCGCCGGCGAGAATGCCCGGGGCGTTGCCGAGGCCGCGGCCAAGCTTGCCGGGTCACGCAAGGTGCTGCTCGCCGAGGCGCCGCAGCTCAAAGAGCGCCTCGCCGAAGAGACAGCCAATCTGATCGTGCCGCTGATGCAGAATTACGACGTGCTGCTGGCGCCGGCCACCACCATGGGCAAGAACGTCGCTCCGCGCGTTGCGGCACTGCTCGACGTGGCGCAGATCTCCGACATTATCGAGGTGAAGTCGCCTGACACCTTCGTGCGCCCGGTCTATGCCGGAAACGCGCTCGAGACGGTCAAGACCGGCGACAAGAAGATCGTCGCCACCGTGCGCACCACCGCCTTCGCCTCGGCCGCGGAGGGCGGAAGCGCCGCGGTCGAAACCATCACGCCGCCGGCGCCCGTCGGTTTGTCGAGCTTCGAAAAGAGCGAGATCAGCGCGAGCGAGCGCCCGGAGCTTACCGCCGCGCGCATCGTCGTCTCGGGCGGCCGCGGCATGCAATCGGGCGAGAACTTCAAGACACTGATCGAGCCGCTCGCCGATCGTCTCGGCGCCGCGGTGGGTGCAAGCCGGGCCGCGGTCGATGCCGGCTACATGCCGAACGATCACCAGGTCGGCCAGACCGGCAAGGTGGTGGCGCCAGAGCTTTACATCGCCGTCGGCATTTCCGGCGCCATCCAGCATCTCGCCGGCATGAAGGATTCGAAGGTCATCGTCGCCATCAACAAGGATGCCGAGGCCCCGATCTTCCAAGTCGCCGATTACGGCCTCGTCGGCGATCTGTTCACCGTCCTGCCGGAGCTCGACGCCGAGCTGAAGAAGGCAGGGTATTGATCAAGCGGGTGCATGAGGAATGACCATGGACGAGATAGTTGGCGCGAAGGGCATTCTGACCGAGCCTTCGCCGCAGGAGAATGACATGACGCCCATTCGCAAGATCGGGATCATCGGCAGCGGGCAAATGGGCAATGGCATTGCACATGTGATCGCGCTTTCCGGCTACGAAGTCGTGCTCACCGACCTGACCAAGGAGAAGGTCGACAAGGCGATCGAGCTGATCGACAAGAACCTCACCCGCCAGGTCGCTTCGGGCAAGATCACCGATGAGGAGCGCAAGCAGACGCTCGCCCGCATCACCTATGCCGAGAATTATCAAGGCTTGTCGGACGCCGACCTGGTGATCGAGGCGGCGACCGAGGACGAGACGGTGAAGCGCAAGATCTTCGTGGCGCTTTGTCCGTTCCTCAAGCCTGAGGCCATCGTCGCCACCAACACCTCGTCGATTTCCATCACCAGGCTCGCTGCTGCCACCGACCGGCCCGAGCGCTTCATCGGGCTGCATTTCATGAACCCGGTGCCGGTGATGGAGCTGGTCGAGATGATCCGCGGCATCGCCACCGAAGACGTGACCTTCGCCAAGGCCAAGGAGTTCGTGGAGACGCTGGGCAAGACCACCGCGGTGTCGGAGGACTTCCCGGCCTTCATGGTCAACCGCGTGCTGCTGCCGATGATCAACGAGGCGGTATATACGCTCTATGAAGGCGTGGGCTCGGTCGATGCCATCGATACGGCGATGCGGCTCGGCGCTCACCATCCCATGGGCCCGCTGCAGCTCGCCGACTTCATCGGCCTCGACACCTGCCTGTCGATCATGCAGGTGCTGTATGAGGGGCTCGCCGATTTCGAAATACCGCCCCTGTCCGCTCTTAGTGAAATATGTCGAGGCGGGCTGGCTCGGGCGCAAGACCAAGCGCGGCTTCTACGACTATCGCGGCGAAAAGCCGATGCCGACCCGCTAGGGGCAAGCGCCGCTGCTCTTGAAGCTCAAGGCAGCGCCCGACAGCATTGCGAACGGCGCGCTGCGGCGTCATCTTTTTGGCAACGGTTTGTCCATCACCGCACCCTATGGTGCGCGGCATATCGGCTGTGTACAGGCCAGCGATAAGGAGAACGCCATGCCGCATTTGGGACCTTCGCTCGATCAACCCATTCAGCTCTCCAAGCTGCTCGAGGCTGGGCTTGAGCGGAGCCCGGACGAGGCAGCGTTGCTCTCAAGCAAGGGCGAGGCATCCTGGTCCGAGCTCGAGGCGGTGTCGAATGGGCTCGCCGAAAACTACCTCGCCCTTGGGCTCAAGCCCGGAGATCGCGTCGCTTCGCTGATGCCGAACCGCATCGCGCTGATCGCCCATTACCTCGCTTGCTTCAAGGCGGGGCTCGTGCTGACGCCGCTCAACTACCGCTACATGCCGCCTGAGATCGATCACGCCCTCGACGTGAGTGGCGCCAAGATCATCCTCGCCCATGCCGAGCGCGTCGCCGAACTTGCCGCGACCAAGGCCGGCAAGCTGCCGCTCGGCGTCATCGCCTATGGACCCAAGGGCACCAGCGGCTTGACCTTCGAGAGCCTCGCCACGGCCGGGAGCCGTGCGTTCCCCGAGATGGCGCCGGACGCCCCCGCCGCCATCTTCTTCACCTCAGGCAGCACCGGACCGGCCAAGGGCGTGACCCACACGGTCGGCTCGCTCGGCTGGATGTTCGCAAGCGCGGTCAAGTCGTTCCGGCTGAGCCCAGACGATGTCGTGTTGCCGGCTTCGTCCTGCTCGCATATCGGCGGCTTCACCTTCGCGCTGTCGGCGCTTTCGGCGGGCGCGACCGTCGTCGTGGCGAGGGCCTTCGATCATGACGAGCTTGGGCCGCTGTTCCGGCAGACCAGGCCGACGCTGATGTCGATGCTGCCGACGTCGCTGCTGCACCTCATTCGCGAGCACGACATGACGCCTGACGAGCTGAGCTCGCTCAGGCTGTGCCGGTCTGCCGGCGACAAGGTGCCTGCCGAGCTCGAGAAGGAATATATGGCGATGACCGGCCACCCCATCAGCGAAGGCTACGGCATGACCGAGATCGGCCTCGCCGCGCTCAATCCGCCGACGGTGGTCGATAAGCTCGGCTCGATCGGGGTGCCGAGCCCTGGTTTCGTGTTCTCCATCCGCAGCGAAGACGGCGGCGAAGTGTCGAGCGGCAAGGAGGGGCGGCTGTTCGTGCGCACGCCGTCGCGCACCGCAGGCTATTGGAACGATCCAGGTGCGAGCGCCGAAGTCATCCGCGAGGAATGGCTCGACACCGGCGACGTAATGCGGGTCGACGACGACGGCTATCTGTGGTTCTGCGGACGGCAGAAGCAGATCATCGTCCACGACGGATCCAACATCGCGCCGCAAGAGGTCGAAGACGCGCTGCTTGCCCATCCTGCGGTGGAGAGCGTAGGCGTTGTCGGCCTGCGCGATCTCGTCCATGGCGAGAATGTCCGCGCCTATGTCGCGCTCAAGCCAGGCGCTCCGGCGCTTAAGGCGCTCGAGCTGATCAAATTTGCCAAGGCACGGGTCGGTTACAAGGCGCCGGAGGAGATCGTGTTTCTCGACGCGATGCCCTTGAACGCCACCGGCAAGGTCGATCGCGTCGCGCTGAAAAAGCTCGCCGCCGGCGACCACGCCCATCATTGGTAGGGACGGGCCGATGCCGCTCGCCGGAGCCACTCTTAGGGGTCCGGTTCACCCCGCGAAGGTGTTGCAGCGCGGATTGGAGGCGGGGCGCGACCGGCCCGCGATCCTCTCGCTCGAGGGGTCGTGGACCTGGGCCGAGCTCGAGGACAAAAGCAACCGCCTCGCCGCCAATTATCTTGCGCTCGGTCTTGCGCCCGGAGATCGCGTCGCCTCGCTGATGCCGAACCGCATCGAGCTCCTCGCCCATTACCTCGCCTGCCTGAAGGCAGGGCTCGTCACCGTGCCGCTCAATTATCGCTACACGCCGCCGGAGATCGACCACGCGCTTGGCGTCAGCGGCGCGAGGATCATCTTGGCCCATGCCGAGCGGGCGAGCGACATCGCCGCGAGCAAGGCTTCCGAGCTCCCGCTTGGCGTCATCACCTACGGGTCTGAAGGAGGAGCGGGCCAAAGTTTCGAGGCCCTGTTGCAGGCCGAACCTCAAGCCCGCGCTCTTCCCGAGCCTGCACAAGATGCCCCGGCTGTTATCTTCTTCACCTCCGGCAGCACAGGCCCTGCCAAGGGCGTGACCCACAGTTTTGCCTCGCTCGGCTGGTTGTTCGCCAGCGCCGCAGCGGCCTTCGAGATGACCGCAGAGGACATCGTGCTGCCAGGCTCGTCCTGCTCGCACATCGGCGGCTTCGGCCTCTCGTTCTCGGCGCTTTCCGCCGGGGGAAAGGCTGCCGTGGCGCGGAGCTTCGATCACGCCGAGCTCGGGCCGCTTTTGCGCAAGGCGCGGCCCACGATGATGTCGATGCTGCCGACGGCTTTGCTCCACCTCATCCGCGAAGAGGGAACGACGGCGGAGGATTTCAGCTCGCTGCGTCTCTGCCGCTCCGGCGGCGACAAGGTCCCGGAGGAGCTGGAAAAGGAATTTCGCGCGCTCACCGGCCGTCTCGTCAGCGAAGGGTATGGCCTGACCGAGACGGGGCTTGCCGCACGCAATCCGCCGTCGGGGCTCGACAAGCTCGGTTCGATCGGGATGGCCAGTCCCGGGTTCGCCGTGTCGATCCGCAAGGACGACGGCCAGGAAGTTGGGACCGGCGAAGAGGGCCGGGTGTGGCTCAAGACGCGAACGGAAATGGTCGGGTATTGGAACGACGCGAAAGCGACCGCGGAAGTGAACCGCGACGGCTGGTTCGACACCGGCGACGTGATGAAGGCCGATGCCGACGGCTATCTCTGGTTCTGCGGGCGGCAGAAGCAGATCATCGTCCACGACGGATCGAACATCTCGCCGCAAGAGGTCGAGGATGTGCTGCTCGATCACCCCGCGGTGGAAAATGCCGGTGTCGTCGGCATCCATAATCTCCTGCATGGCGAGACTGTGCGGGCCTATGTGACGCTGAAGCCTGGCGCCGCCCGGCCGAAATCTGCCGAGCTGATTCAGTTCGCGCGCGCCCGCGTCGGCTACAAGGCGCCCGAGGAGATCGTGTTCCTCGACACGATGCCCTTCAACGCCACCGGCAAGGTCGATCGCGCCGCATTGAAGGCGCTCGCCGCAGGCGACCACGCCCAGCAGCTGTGAGCGGGGTCAGGCTCGCGGGAGCATGGTGCGTGGGGCTAGACGTCGGTGTCGCCGGGGAAGGTGCCGTCGGGATGCGGGCACTTCACCAGGCGCACATACCAGCCCGGGTGATCCTTCTCCCAAGGTGCTGTCTGCATCAAGGACATGCGCGAGCAGACATTGGGATTGGACAGGTCGGGATGCTGCGCCGTGCTCTGGCCTTCGGTCTGGTCGTAGATCTGCACGACCTCGTTGCGGCAAGTGCCATAGTCGAGCTTGACCCCGTCGACGGGGAAGCCGTTCACGTCGAGCGGGCCTTGATCGGCAAGAGCGCGGCAAACCACGAAAATGAGGGCGGCTGGGGTCATCGGGACCTCCTCAAGAAGGCATCGGCACTATGACGCGGCCTGAGGCCGGCCGCCAGCCATCGCGTTCCCAGAAGCCGTTCATTTATTGGTGATTTTGCAGGCCTTTTGGCTCAAGCCGCCGACCATGGCTTTGCCGCGACGTGTCCGACATGGAGAGCCGCCAGGGTCTCGTTGCGGAACGTCCGCAGCAACAGCTCCTTCGCCTGAGTGTCGCCGCGGCCTTGGCAGGCGAAAGCGATCAGCTTCTGCGCGAGCCGGTTGCGCAAGGCGCGGTCGCCTGGCACGCCGTCGGCGGCGAGCTCGCTCCAGGCCTCGTCCATGATCCTTTCGAGCTTCTGCAGCGCTTCAGGACCGAAGCCGCAGCGCCTTGTCGCGGCGCGCACGGCTTGCCGAACGTCTTGCTGTGCGGTTGTGCTTTCGCATGCAGGCATAAGTGGTTCTCCAGACGAGACAAACGCGGATGAGGCTGCGGCGGTTCCCGCGCACTGTGCGGCACAGCGATCGTCGCGCCCGTGATGCGCACTGTGTTTTGCGCGCCACGGATGACAAAGAACCGTCATCGATCCGCGCAAGCGCAATAGGCATGCGGTCTAACTTGCTCTAACGTTCCAGCAGTCAGTTCTGCGTACCTGTTCCCGTATCTATGTAGCGTTGAGTGTGTGGCGATGGTGTGCGTCCCAGAGCCCATAGATATATTGCGTTGTGGGCCCGCAGAATGGAGCGAGATTCTGCGACGGGGAGCGCGCGCGTGGAACGCCTGGCGCGACGACTATCCCTGGATCATCCCCGATCTCACCGGCATTTCCCCCTCAGTGATCGAATGCCAGTTGGGCCCGCTCACCGGAGGGCCGGTCAATCTGGCGAACGCACGGCTGCGCGGCGCAAGGCTCGCCCGCGCCACGCTGTCCGAGGCCAATCTCGAAGGCGCCGATCTGTCTGAAGCCGATTTGACCTATGCGCGTCTCGATCGCGCCAATCTCTCTTACGCCAATCTGCGCAACGCCAATCTCGACAAGGCCGATCTCGCGGGAGCGCGGCTGATGCGGGCCGACCTCAGCGGCGCCAATCTGGCGCAAGCCAAAGGCCTGAACGAGGGTCAGCTCTTCGGCTCGATCGGCAACGGGCTCACGGTGTTGCCGCCGCATGTCGAGCGCCCTGAAACCTGGCCCGACCTTGCCGGCGAACGCCGCGACGAGCGCCGCGCGCCGGAAGGAAGTTCGGCGCAATTGGCTCGCACCTGGTGGCTCATGAGCTGGCTGTAGCGGTGGGCGAGAGTGCGAGCGGTGACCCCGGCAGGATTTGAACCTGCGACCCTCGGATTGTGACGCTTTCGGGAAGATTGGTTGCGGGGAAGCGGCCGATCGAACAAAACGGACCGCTAGCGCCAGCCCCGGCGTTCTTTCCGACCATAAGCTAGGAAATGCTCGTAGGGGTCAACCTCGTGCTCGAAGAGATCAGCATAGGAAAAGACGTAGAGCACAGGATCGAAATCCATCGGCATGCCGCTGTCATGCCGATAAGGCGAGTTGTCGATCTTCTGTTTGATGCGCGCGAATTTGCTTGCTTCCCGCTCATCGCCGCCCAAGGCCTTCATCTGAAGCTCCGGCTTGCTCTCAGCGCTGAACATGTCTGCGATGCGCTTCGCATCGAGCAGCCTCAGCCGGCTTACCGGTACCCCTCGCGTTAAGGAATAATCGCCCAGAGATGGTTGCGCATCGCCGCGATAACTTTTCGGCCGCAATGAAATCTCGACCCACGGACCGAACAAAGCGCGCCCCGGGATCAGCGCGCAATACTCGAAAGCTGCGATCCGTCCCCTAAGGTCTATCGTGGCGAGAAATGTACCGTTGGCAAAAATCTGGATTTGGGCATGCTGGCTCACCAAGAACTGCTCCGCCATGCTGAGGACCAGAAGGTGGTCGCCCGAATGACTAAGCGGGATCAGCAATCTCGCATCGGCGCCACCATCGGTCCAGAAGCCGTCCCGATCAGGCTCTCCCCAACCAGGTCCGGCGAGCTGATCGACGACGGAACAATCACTCAAATCGTATTGCTCCTGGCGCGGCGCAGGTCCGCTCAACGGCTTCGATAGCGGGCCGGCCAGTCTGATCAGCCACCGCTCGAGCTTCGCATTGCAGCCTAGCGACTGCCAAATCCGATAGAGAGCAGGACGGTTAAGCAGCCCCGCCTGTGCATGTGACCGGATGCGAGGACTGCCAGCCGACGACACTATTGTCCGCGCCGGACCCCTCATCTCGGCCGGCACGATGTCGGAGAGACCAGCTTTTTCGAAAATCGAAAGAAGATCGTCGAGCGCGTCGAGCAGATCCGCCTTTCTGAGCAATAGAAGTAACCTCTCCTTCTCACAGAGTGGCAGCAGCGCCCCCGCGTCCACGACGGTTTGCAGCGTGTCGGCATGAGTTCCCACAAAACCGTGGTGTATCGACGAGAGCAAAGCGAACTCGGGACTTTGCAATAGTAGCCTCCGCCCGTTGAACTCGACCTGCTCCCCCGTCGCCCACATTTCCTTGGCCAGCCAATCCTCAAAGGGTGTACCGCCAATCCGCCAATGGAGATCTAACTCGGCCCGGTCCTTGTAAAAGTTCCAGCTGTCCCGGCGCAGTACGGCTTCGGTGCAGGAGAGAAAGTCGCGTCAGACCGAAGGCGGGCGTCCAGCCGGCGTCAACGAGCACCTGATAGGCCTTGTCCAGAGCGTCCGCCGGAACGTGGAAGTCGACATCGAACAGAGATCGCGAAGACCAGGCGCCGAACCTGATGCAGATCGCCATACCCTTGGTGAGCATGACAGGCGAATGCCGGCCGAGTTCTTCGAGAGCCGGAAGCGTCGCCCGCGCCAACAAATTCGTTCTGGTAAAATTGGCCTTGGCTTTTCCACGGAGTTTCGGCGGCAGGCAAAGCCCCGGCACGATACGCGTGAGATTTGCATGAACTGCCGTGAGCAGGCGCAACTCCGGACGCGGGGCGTCCTCAAGCGCGATCCGTGCCGTCCACGCCTCCCAACTTGCCGCGGCGATCACGGGATCTCGATGGAGGGCAGCCTTGAGCAGCAGCTCCTCGCGCTCGGAAATCGGGAGCGCCGTCATTGGCGCGTTCGCCTATGGTGGTCCCGAATGACCTGCAGCAGATCGCGGCGCGCGTTCGGCCGGTCACGGCTGCCAAGGTTGTCGCCGTGGATCCTGCGAAGCAGAACGAGCCTATCTACGATCTCGAAGCGGAGACCCAGCGCTTCGGCCCGGCTCATCCAGTCAACAATCCCGGCATGCGCTACGTCGGCTCGGAACGCGCCGATCCGGTCGACGGAGGCGCGCTTGATGAGGAGAGAGCCGAGAAGCCTGGCGGGCTGCGGTCTGTTGATAGGGTTGAGCGCCTCATCGGTGTTGACGACGCTCCCGAACACGTAGTCAGTGCCGCGATCGCGTTCAACGGCCTCAATCATTGCTTTGAGACGGTCCCTCGGCCAAACATCGTCGCAGTCCAGGAATGCAAGATACCGGCCGCGCGCAAGCCGGATACCGTGATTTATCGCCGCCCCAATGCCAAGCGCTGGTTGGGAGACAACAAGGGGCGAGAAAGCATGCCTGCGGGCTCTACCGGCGGAATCATCGGTTGACCCATCGTCGATGACAATCGTCTCAAGATCCGCAAACTCTTGCGCTGCAATGCTGTCCAGAGCCTCGTCGAGAAATCTCTCGCCGTCGCGAACGCAAACGATCACTGAGACAAGAGGCTGCTCGGGCATTGCTAGACCGTTTCCAGCAATCGGGCGATTGCATCTGGCACCGCCTCGAGGTCGGTACCGAGTTCGAGATGAAAAACTGGAACGCTGCGCACAAGCTGCATGATAAGCCGTGGCGTGGCGGATGTTCCGCCCAGCAATCCCAAGATCGTGCTTGGCAGGATTGCCCTGATGGCTTCGGCGTGCGTTCCGGGCAGAGCTTTCGTCCCGCGCTCGGTGCCGAACCGGGGTAGGAGGATCGCTGCGAGTTGAGCGGACCGTACCAACGTCAGATCATCGTCTTCGAAGAACATGATTCCCTTCTTGTCGGGGAGCTCATGAGGATTCACGATCAGCGGTTCCAGAGCGGGCAGAAAGTTGAGTGTCGGACGCCAGATCTTTGCCGTTCTATAGACCATGTGGATCATGGCTTTGTCGGGCTCGACCGCACAGTAGTCGTCGCCGATGTAGCCGAGGCCGGCCAGCGCGCTCGCAAGGACAGTCGTGGTCTTACCGGATCCGCCCTGGCCTGCGAGCAAGGCGGCCTTGCCCCCGAGGGCGACCGCCGCGCCGTGGACCAACTGCATGCCATGTAGATTGCAGTGCCAAGATAGGACGGTCCGAAACGGTATCGCTGTTACCCAGGTGGAAAGCGCCGCGATGCTGGGAAACCAAGTGTACGAGACATCGTCGGCAAAGTTGTAAACGCTCAGTGAGTTCGTGCCGATGTCGAATGCGCACCGTATCGGCTGATCAGAGAACCCCCCGATGAGTCCAAATTGCGTTTGATCGGCCGGTGCCCACGGCGGATTTGGCGGGAGCTCATCTTCACCGGTCCCGTCCCAAACCAATAGCTGATGCAAGGAGACGGAAGGGCTCCGATCGCCGGGTCCCGGCGCCGTTCTCGGAAAAGCGCGACCGAGCCAATGACCTCTGTCTTCGGTAGGCCCAACCAGCTGAAAGCGCAGACCGCCGATGCTGAAGACTTCGCAGCGCGACCCGACCTTGGCCAAAGCATAAGACGCCCGCCGAGCTACAGCCGCGGCGAATGCCTTGGTCTCAATTATGCCTTGTGCGGCGCTGCTACCGGCCATCCAGCTTCGCCGACGTCGTGAACAGGATCGAACCGGAGCAGGTCCCACATATCCAGATATTCATCGAAATGGGGTGCCCTCCAATCGCCCCGATCGACTGCCGGCAAGGACAGCGCCGTCTCGGTGGGGGACGGCGTATCTTGCGTCAGGACGATACCGGCCTTTACCAGGGATGCGACGCAGGCATCGACGTCGCGCGACACCGCGCTCTCGTCGCATTTGTATACCGAGGCCAGGAGCTTCGTCGCTTCCTCGGTCGAAGCGCCCTGGCATATCAAGGTCCAGAGATCGGAGGCGGTGCCCGAGCCGGAATAATAGGCGGCGCTGGCCAAGTTGATGATGATGACCTCGTCGTTGAGCCGCTCGTGGGAGATGTTCTGCGTATCGACCAGAAATCGCATTGGCTAGAGTCTCAAGGTCCCCAAACTATCCGCGCAGCAAGCCTGGTATAGCCTCGTGTAACGCTCTGCACACGCTTCCAGGTTGAATTTCTTTTGCGCTGAACGTCTTGCATTCTGGCCAAATTTTCGACGCAGATCAATATCGCCCAAAAGCTGCATAACGGCGGAGGCAAGGGCTGCCCGCATCGTCGGGCGGGACGAGAAGGCCGGTGACGCCATGCTCAACTGCTTCAGGCAGACCGCCCCTGTCGGTCGCCACGCAAGGAATTCCCGCATGCGCGGCTTCGAGAGCGACAAGCGGCAGTCCCTCCAACATGCGCGAGGGTATCAGGACCAGCGAACTCTGGCCGATCTCTTCGCGCGCCTTGGCATGACTTTGCATGTCTCTGAAATGAACGCGGTCTGCAACGCCGCTCGTTGCGGCGGTGTGCTCGAGGTCACGACGAGCCTGTCCTCCTCCGACTATGATCAGATCGGCTTCAATGCCGCGGGCGCGCAATTGGGCGAGCGCCGAGATGGCAATGTCGAAGCCCTTGTCGTGGTGAAGACGTCCGACGCAGACCAGGCGATGGAAGGGTGATGCGTCTTCTTGTGCGCGGGCCGGAACGGAGCCTCCTCGATGCCGTTCAAGATCACGGTCGAAAAGCCAGTCCGGGGTGCGAACTGGATGGCTGATTCCAGGACTGCAGAAGAAACCGCCGTTACGGCATCGGCTGCGAGAAGAAGCTCGCGCACGACGCTAGGAGTTCGATCCGGCTCCACAGGATTATGCTGCGTTACAATGAGCGGCGGCCGGCTCGATAGTTTCTTGAGCAGGCGGTTTATGAACCAGGCGCCGGTTTGCGTGGCTGCATGAACGTGAAGAAGATCAGCGGCCTCTATCTCGAGGATATGACTAAGCCGATGCATCGACTCGAAGCAGGCCCGACGAATCTTGCGCTTCGATCGCACGCGAGAAATGCAGACGATATACTGGAATACCGTTGACGACCTCTCGCTCAGAGCAGATCTCCAGGGCGGTCGGTCACGACTACGGTCTCTATCGACCGCTGTCGGAACTGCTGAGCAAGCGTGTCGATGAGAATCTCGATGCCTCCCACAATCGGCAAGTATTGTGGGGCGAACGCGAGCACCTTCATCCGACTTGCGCCTTCGCGAGCCTCAGAAGCACAGCAAGGATCTTTTCATGAAAAAATGTCGCCCTACGTCTTCGACGCAAATCCTCAATTGTCAATTGGTGGTGACCCCGGCAGGATTTGAACCTGCGACCCTCAGATTAGGAATTTCCGGGTCGAGCTCTTCCTAGCGTTCATGTCGATGCCTTATGCCGCCTTTATCAACGAAACTTGTTCCTGGTGTTTCCTTTACGTTCTTGCACATTCCCGTCGACGTGCTTACTATGTGCTTACTAGCATAGGAGCAAGCCAAGGGTGTCGACTGCTCACATCACCAAACGGGCCGTGGATGAGGCCCAGCCAAATTCCAAGGATACTTTTCTTTGGGACGACGAACTTTCCGGATTTGCGCTGAAGGTCACTCCAGCCGGCCGGAAGGTCTATCTTGTCCAGTATCAACTCGGCGGACGGAAGGGCCGCACCCGCCGCGTAACCATCGGCCAACATGGAGAGCTAACGCCCACTGCCGCCCGCTCTGAGGCTAAGCGGCTCCTAGGTGAGATCGCCCTTGGGCACGACCCGGCGAGTGACCGAGACAAGTCAAAGGCTGATAAATCGTTGGCCATGGTGCTCGACCAATTCATGGCAGAGCATGTAAAGTCGAAGCGAAAGGCGAGTACTGCTCGCGAGTACCAGCGTATCGCTCGGCTCTATGTTGTGCCACGCCTTGGGCGTCGACCGATTAGCGACATCCAGCGCCAGGACATTGCCAAGCTGCATCACGAGCTAGCAGACAAACCTTATCAAGCCAATCGTACGCTTGCCCTGCTTTCAAAGTTCTTCAATTGGACAGAAAAACATGGGTTGCGACCTGATGGGTCTAATCCCTGCAGGCACCTCGAAAAGTATCGCGAGAGACGTCGCGAGCGGTTCCTTAGCGATGCCGAATTGGCTCGGCTCGGGGGGGCATTGCAAAAAGTGGAAAATGAGAAAAGCGCAACGCCTTGGGCGATAGCCGCAGTTCGGCTGCTAGCCTTTACAGGCGCGCGTCTCAGCGAAATTCTTACGCTTGAATGGGGGCACGTGAATGCGGAGCTCGGCCTCCTAATCCTTCCCGACTCTAAGACAGGCCGCAAAGTCATTCATTTGAGTCCACCTGCGCTTGCGACGCTTCAAGCGATTCTGCGCCTACAAGACAATCCCTTTGTGATTTGTGGTGAACGGCCTAGACGTCATCTAGTTAACTTGCAAAAGCCGTGGCGTCGCATCCGCGCCGTCGCCAATCTTGACGATGTGCGCCTTCACGATCTGCGGCACTCATTTGCAAGTGTGAGCGCTGCAAGCGGGCATAGTCTAGTTCTAATAGGAAAGATGCTCGGCCATTCCCAACCAGCGACAACTGCGCGTTATGCTCACCTTGCCAACGACCCAGTGAAAGCTGCGAGCGATGCCGTTGGCAGTCACATTGCGGCAGCAATGAACACTGGGACCAGTGAGATTGTGGACTTGGCGAGCTCGCGGCGATCCGCTCGAACGCCGAGTCCACGGCACACGTGACTCGCACCGTCTGCCTGCGGCACGCACGCGACATCATGAATTCCGCATAATACGTCGGCCATACGGCGCAATGCTGCATCTCTGTCGCCCGAAACTGGGTTCTGACTTAGCACACAAGACTTGGCGAGATGCTTCCCCCGAGATCCTTTCACGATGTAAGCTGTTAGAGATCCTCGCGTCTGGCGCCGCTGATCGTCGGGAGCCGATAAGGACGCAATGAGCCGAGTGGTCAGCTTTTGGGCAAAAAGAAATCTGACATTCGAGACCCTACCCGCGACGACCTGATCACGATGGTCCAACGCGGCGAATTGGCGCCGTCAGATGCAGAATCCAAGTTTAGGCGGCTCGGATTGGGCCCGCTCAAGTCAGAGCCTAACCCGGACAACTACGATCCGATGCGAGAGCCGTTTTGGACGTTGCCAATGGCGGTCGCGTGGATCGCCTTCCGTACCCAAGAGGCCGTTCGCAATTGGTGGGACGAATACCGGAAGGAGTTTTATCTTTGGAACTTCCGGAAGTGGCGCATTGGTCCGGACGGCCCCATCAAGGAGGGACACTTTCTGGAGCAACGCCCAAACGCAACTCTCGTTCGATTGCAGGCAGTAGGTGCGAAGCGCGACCAGGCTGATTCCATGAGCGTCGCAGAGGCGATCGGTTCACTTTGGCTCGCCCTTCGGAGCGGGCATTTGGATGCGACAGGAATTGATGAGGATACTGGAAAGCGTGTGCCTATTCCGGCGCAGCAATGGCATGACCTCACTTGGTTTGAGGAAAAGGGACGCGACGCGATCCGGGCTAAACCACGGCATGGCCGCAACACTGCACGTTATAGCGACGTTATCGTGCCCGCAGGAGCGGTCTGCGAACAATGGCCTTCCAAGCTAACGCCACTGCTGACATTGCCAGAGCTGGTGAAACCGGAGGGTGGCGGCTACATGCCCCTTTATTGCGCAGCACAGTGGATTGCGACGGAAGGCGGGTCGATCAGCTTTGATCCTTGCAATGAGAGCGTATGGAAGCCAGCGTATGACCAACTCCTCGCGCGACTCGCCTCAGAAGAGGTAAAGGTAATCGGTATTCGGAGGGGAGAGCGACAGCCTGTGCCGGGGTTCCACTTCGCCGGATGCAGGGTTAGCTACCCATTTGTTGAGGAGCCTTTCGAGCTGTTGCTCAGTGACGACCTATATCTTTCAAGCTTTGCGTATCTCGATGAGGAACACTGGCTCAAAGGCCACGACAATTCTCTTCAAAACCGCTCTGGCCGACAATGGGGGCGATTGATGGTGCACAAGTCAGAGGTCGCCAAGCTTTGGCCCTTTGAGACGGTTGTCGAGACCGCCGCTCAGTTCCGTACCGGGGCGCCTGGGCGACCTTCTTCGATCCATCTCGTTGAGGCAGAGTTTAGGGATCGGTGTACTCGAAACGAGGTGAAGCCCTCACTAGCCGCAGAGGCTGAAGTCCTCGCGGCCTGGCTCAATGATAAGTATCCGAGTTCTCCGCGCCTGACGCCGAAGACAATCCAAAACAGATTGCGATCCGCATATCGTCGGCACCGAGACGCCCGAAATTAAAGTATCGGGCTAATTTCGGGTCTGTTTATCGGGCCTCTGAGATTCTCCAAATGGTTCACCGCAACAGCCGGAAATGTCCGGCGATTAGCGGAGAAGAACCATGCAAGAAACATCTTATCAACGGTATCTCGGCCGCGCCGAAGCCGCCAAGTACATACAAAATCGTTATGGCTTTTCCTGTTCTCGGCAATGGCTGGCTAAACTTGCCGTACTCGGTGGAGGCCCAATTTTCCGCAAAGCCGGTCGCAACCCGATTTATGCGCCTGCGGATCTTGATGACTGGGCAATGACCAGGATTGGCGAACCCCAAAGATCAACTTCCGATGTGCCCAGCAATGCATCGGCCCCGAGCGAGGGCTGAAGGTGGGCACGCGGCATCCGAACTACAGGCTCGTCAAGATTCATCGAACGTATACAGTCAATGAGATCGCGTGCCTTTTTCAGATACACCCAAACACCATCCGTGCATGGCGCAGAAAAGGCCTGCGGGCGATCGACGAGAGACGGCCACTTCTCTTTAAGGGAGCTATGCTAGTGGCGTTTCTTCGGGCACGCCGCGAAGAGGCTAAGCGGCCATGCGGCGCTGGCGAAATTTACTGCTTGCCCTGCCGGCGACCGACGCGACCTGCCGGCGGTATTGTTGAGTACATCCCGTCGTCGCCGACCGCTGGGAATCTCCGTGGCATCTGCCCAACTTGTTACCGGCTGATGCACCGGCGGGTTAACCGGACGAAGTTACCGCTTGTTGCCGAAAACCTGGAAGTAACCTTTACGGCCCCGGAACCACGCTTATTGGAAACCGACGATCTCCCCGTGAACTGTGAATTGGAAAGCAAAGAATCGATATGAAGACTCACAACGCGGCAAACGAGCGCATCAAGCGCGCTTATTTTGCTTACCTTCGAGAAGCCAAGCGAAACAGCGAACAGACGATCGACGCGGCTGCCGCGGCGCTTCATCAGTTCGAAACGTACACCCGTTTTCGGGACTTTAGGTCGTTTCGAATCGAGCAGGCGATCGGCTTCAAGAACCACCTCGCCAAACAGCTGAGCGGCAAAACGAGGGCGCCCTTGAGTAAGGCGACGCTCTTACACACTCTAGCGGCGCTTCGCGCCTTCTTTTTCTGGCTCGCCGGACGGCCGGGTTTTAGGTCGCGGATCAGCTATTCGGATGCCGACTATTTCAATCTGTCGGCTAAGGATACTGCAATTGCCAAGGCTGACCGTAGCACAACCGGTCCGACAATCGAGCAAGTGCGCGATGTCGTAGCGGGCATGCCGGCCGACACCGATGTTGGGAAGCGTAACCGTGCCCTGCTTGCCTTTGCGCTCCTGACGGGCGCCCGCGACAACGCGATGGCATCGCTTCGGCTTAAGCATGTGGACCTTCGCGAGGGAAAGATTATCCAGGATGCGAGCGATGTCCGCACCAAAGCATCCAAGACCATCACAACCTATTTCTTTCCTGTCGGTGATGACTTCCGAACTGTCGTCGAGGAATGGGTCACTTTTCTCCAGCGCGAGCGGCAGTGGGGGCTCAACGACCCACTTTTTCCGGCCACTCGCATAATTGTGGGTGAGAGCAAGCGCTTTGAGGTCGCGGGCCTGGATCGGAGATGCTGGCGCAATGCGACGCCGATAAGGAAAATCTTTCGGGATGCATTTATGGCCGCCGGGCTTCCCTACTTCAACCCACACTCGTTCCGGAAAACTCTGGCGAGGCTCGGAGAGCAAAATTGCTCCACGCCCGAAGAGTTCAAGGCGTGGAGCCAAAACTTAGGACATGAGAAAGTTCTAACAACGCTGACGTCTTACGGTCAGGTGGACCGGGATCGTCAGGGAGACATTATCCGGAGACTGTGGACTCCGAAGTCTAACGATGCTCACCTCATCGAGGTGGGGAAGGCTGTCTTGGCAGCAACCGCGTTAACGCGCGGAGTTACAGATCACTCCAAGATTTAGCGTCGGGAGCCCGCGTTGGGTCGAGCCTCCGAAGGGGTCGTGCTTACTATGTGCTTACGGTCAACGCGGCGTCGGTTCTAAATGGCCGCAATCTTTGAGAGTTAGTCGACGGAACACCTGATGACCCATCAGAGGGTCGCATACGGCTCAGGATTACCTCCGATAATCTTCCATTATTAGAGCCAAACGAGCTCCCCCGTTCATTGCAGTTGACTGCAATTCGCTCCAACAGGCATTCCGGCTCGTGTGCAGTTAACTGCAAATTCGGGTTCGGCCTTGGTGCAGTTGCAGTTGACTGCACTTCCGCTCGCTGCTCGCCCATGACTTTGCGGACATTGATGCCCGCATCGCGCATGTCCGCTCTTGGGAGCGGACATACCCATTCCGAGCTCCGATGTCTGCTTATGACCCAAAGCGGACATGAGGGGCCTTGGCCTCTAGTGTGACTAGAGCTCGACTTCGAGAGTGCAAGAAAGGCCTTGCGGGCTAAACACGAGTTGCGCCGTACCGAGCTGACCGCCGAAGGCACGCTCTATCAGATGCGATCCAAAGCCCTTTCGCTGTGGCGGACTAATCTCTGGACCCCCGCTCTCCTGCCAAACGAACTTCACTAGATTAGGTTGAAAGTGCCGCTCCCACGTGACGCTCACGTGGCCGCTGCCGTTCGACAAGGCACCATATTTGAGGGCATTGGTCGCAAGCTCGTGGATCACCATCGCAACCATGACGGACTTGGTCGAGTCCAGCCGCACATTGGCGGGGCCGTCGACTGCAATGCGTTCGTGGTGTTGTTCTTGGAAGGGCTTCAGCGCCTGCGTGACGATTGCTTGTAGTGACGCTGCCTCCCAAGTCTCAGGCGTCAAGAGATCATGCGCATTACTCAACGCGTGTAGGCGGGCGATGAAGGTATCGCGCTCCTCGACGTGCCGGTTCAGAGTTTGAGTCGCAATGGCTTGTACCGTCGCCAAGGAATTCTTGATGCGGTGTTTCATCTCTCTCACCAGCAGCATTTGCTGCTCCTGAGCCCGCTTGCGCTCGGTGATATCCCTGGCGATTTTGGAAGCACCGACGATCCTTCCATCGCCGTCTTTGAGTGGCGATACCGTTAGCGAAATGTCGATCAAACTTCCGTCCTTGCGGCGACGGACAGTATCGTAATGATCTACACGCTCACCGCGGCGGACGCGCCCTATGATTTCTGGCTCTTCATCAATGCGATCTGCCGGGATCAGGATCGTGATTGGCTTGCCGATGACCTCGTCCGGCTTATAACCGAACAGCCGCTCGGCACCGCCATTCCAGCTTGTAATGATGCCGTTGAGGTCCTTGCTGATAATCGCATCGGCAGATGATTCGACAATTGACGCGAGCCGCTGCGCTTGGATATCCGCGCGTTTGCGGTCGGTGATGTCAATCAGCATATTCACGGCACCAATTAAGGTGCCCGAGGTATCGTACAGGGGGGTTGGATAGGGAACGAAATGGACCAGGGTGCCGTCTGGCCGCTCGGCTACCGCTTCCATTCCACGGACTTCCCGCTGCTCCTTCAGGGCCAGCGCCATCGGACATTGGCCGTGGGGCAAAGGCGTACCATCGGGCCAATAAAGCTTCCAGGAGCCGCAGAACTCGCTCTTTCCTAGCTCCGGGCGGCAACCCCATAGCTCGGCAGCGGCCTCGTTATAGAACGTGATGCGACCATCAGCGTCGGTTGTGTAGATTGCGGCAGGTAGCGCCCTTATCACGTCCTCTAGCCGAATACCGCCGATGCTAAGCGATCGGGGATTCGCGCATGCGACGACATCCCCGAAGCCGGCACCCATCCACTCTAATAGACCAGGGGCAGATAAAATTACCCCGACGGGCTCGGTAACCGGGTCACGCAAAGCCGAATCTCCTACTGGACGTTCGTTGAAGCCCTGAACGAGCCAGAATCACATCCGCCGCTTCTGCCGGGAGTTATCCCATCCCAACAGATAGACCGAACTAAAAATTGATTCCGAGCAAGGAACGGCGCGTCAACCTAAAACTCAGTACGTTTGCGCACGGAGTTGATCAGCGGTCCTCAGGCTCATGATAGGTGCCATTGGCACTTGCCTTAAGGCCATCACGATCAGCGATGACAATATGGCCTCGCGACATCCGGATGACTCCCCTGTGTTCTAGATAGTTAAGGGCAACGGTCACGCCAGCACGTCGCACCCCAAGCATTAAGGAGAGGAACTCGTGAGTAAGCGGTACCTCGTCTCCCTCCAGACGGTCATTGGCCATGAGTAGCCAGCGCGCCAACCGTTCCTCAAGACTGGCTGTACCGTTTGAAAAGGCAGTGTTTGCCGTCTGGTTCATGAAGGAATGCACAAACTTGAGAAACGCCTTTTCGAGCGAGCGGCTCTTCCTAATAGCTTCACGCAATTTGTCGGCAGGAATGCGCGAGCCCTCTCCTGCTACTTGAATAAAATTCTCATTGGGCGATCGGTCATTGCCTAACACAATGGGAAGGCCGGTCATCCCTTCCGATCCGACAAGGCCAACCTCTAGGCGTTTGTGACTATTGCCCGCGACAATCGAAGCAAGTCCACGCTCGATGAAATAAGCGTGCTTGATAGGCCTATTCGGCTGTTCAAGAACTTTGCGAACCTCAAGCTCCACAGGCTCGAGGCTGGGTTGAAGCAAGGCAAGGTCCGCGTTGGACAACGTCGCGAGGATTCGATTTTTACGGAAGTTTTTTGGAGAGGGGGAGACCATGGCTCTTACCTCTTTGAGGGCAAGAGCACACCAATCTCTCTCAGCCGTCTGCAGCCGGGCTGTGGCAGACGATACCTTACAGGTAATCGTATTGAGCGACTTCGACTACCCCCGAGAAGTATTTATTTTGTGCGGGAACGTACCAATGGCTCATTGGTTGGACACAGGTTCCCTTCCTGAAAGCGTCACTAAGGGTCCAATTGAGAGGAGGAGCCAAGTGCACCTCCTGACGCTCGAGCGCGGGCTTTTTACAGTCCGTATAGCGCTGCTTTGGTTGTTTTTTAGGGGCCTTTAGGGCGAAGCTCGTGGACACGCTAGAGGAGTGAAAATGACCCACGTTCCATCCCCGCACGTTCGCCGGGTACTGATCATCGAGGACGAGTTTTTAATCGCCCTCGACCTTGAAGCAACAATGTTCAAGCTTGGCTTCGACGTTTGCGCCCTGGCACCGAGTGCCGGTAAAGCTCGTTCACTCGCTATGAGCGATCAGCCTGATGTGGCCCTCGTCGATGTTTGTCTCGAAGGAGGCCGCGAAGGCATCGAAATTGCCCGGTGGCTTCGAGAAGTGTGCGAGGTCCCGATTGTGTTCGTAACGGCGCAAAGTGACGAGGACACCGTCGAGCGCATTCATGAGCAGGTCCCAGGGGCACCCGTGCTATCAAAGCCGGTCTTTCGTCACACCCTCGCCGGTGCAGTGGCGGCAGTGACCAAGCACTAGCGGCGGCGGCTGTGTGAAGCCTTGGCAGCCCCCTTAGCAGCCTTCGACGGGGAGGACCCTGCTATAGCCGGTATTGGGCAGGACCTCACATTGATGGCACAGCCATGGCGACGTTCATTCCGCTTTGCTCGTGCTCGGCGAAAATTCTGCGAATAGAAGGCAATTAGTCGTTGAAGGCGTCGTGATCCGCGGCCGTCTCATCGCCACCCCTCCGCAGTAGAGAAGTCCGCTATTGGCACATCCGAGCCGGCCCTTCCTCATCAGAGCGCAGTCAGCCAAACGGCATCGATATCAGCACTGAAAATCGACTTTGCCAATAGGTCATCAAAGCCGGCCTCACCGGCGACCTCTTGGGTCAAAAACCAAAGCATGTCCTTGCGGCTTGCGTTTTGCGCCAGCCAAGGGAACAGTTCATCCCCCTGCCCCGGACCCGTACGCTTGAGCTCCTCAAACCAATCGATGAAGTCATCCACTCCGGAAGGCACGTTGGCCAAAAGCGGGCTGACCTCGCACCGCACCGCCTCAATATAATCGCCTTCAGCGCGTGTCACCCGGGCAAATTCTTCGACGTCGTCACGCCAAGCAGCCGTAGGGAATGCTGGCATGAGATGCCTTGCGTTGTAATTGGCCAGCTCGATCTGAAATCGCTCGAAACCTTGGCCCTCAAGCTCGTTGGAGGCGTCGGTCCATGAAGGGTCGTTGTTAGCCACTGTACTCATCCTCGCTTTATGACCGTGAGACCGACGGCGGCAATTCGATCGACATGCGTATAAGCGGGTGTGTCGAGTTCCTCGCCGAAGACGTCGGGATCGATTTCCTCATAAACGAAGTGGCTGGCATAGAGTTGCAAAACAGGCCGCAAAAATTCAAAGAAAGCGTCGGCCCCATTTACGATGGGCGTTCCGCTGTACAGGACGAGGCACCCTCCAGGCACAAGCTTCGCCATACTCTCTTTGGCAATGCGCAACCCCAAGGTGATGCCAAGTTCGCCGCCGCCGTGTCGATAAAGTCGTCGATCCTCGTCAACTAGATAGGGCGGGTTGCTGATAACGACGTCGGCAGTCCCATCGATCTCCGCGAAAATATCGCTGAGTATCGTTTGCGCATTGGGCGGTCCGTTGAGAGCCGCGTTGACCGCGCTGAACGCTAGTGCCTTCCGATTTATGTCAGCAAGTATGAGTTCGGTGCCTCTCCCAAGGACCTGCGCCGCAATTATGCCTCCCGCACCGCTGCCGGCTCCGATGTCCACGAGCCTTAACGGTTTGCGCTTTCCTATTTTTGAAAGCGTCACCCGCAAGAGGCGTGCGAACCGGTAAGTGTCAGGGCCGAAAAAAACCGAGTCCGGTTCCGTAGTTGGGAAGGCCGAATGCACGAATAAGAGATCGTCAATGCTGGCGAAACGAACCTTGGACTTATACCGCCCTGCCTCGGCCTCGAGGGCATCAGCCTGTTCCAAAAGCTCGATGAGATAGCCGTCTATCGCCTCTCGGTCGAAGGGTCAACTCCATCCGAATATGGACTCAAGTGAGGGAGACGCCTCTTCACGACGAAGAACTCTATCGTGGGTGGATGGCGCTACCGCGACAAACCGGTATCCTCGTAACTGAAGAAGTCGTCCAAGCTCAATCAACGCCCGGCACTTTTCATCCATTGCCACCATCCCTCTTGGGGAACAAGAACCGCTTAGGGACATTTCCATGGAGGAGTGCGTCGTGCCAGAATATCGCGGCTACAAGATTGAGTTGATGCATGACGGCTCCGCTTGACTGTGCATCCTACGCGGCCCGATCTTCCCATTCTGAGGCAGTTTTCGTTTCGTCCGGAGCCCTTTCCGGAGGGAGCCGCGCTCGGGCACAAAGAGGCTCCAGGCCCTCCGACGTTGACCGAAAAACAACCCGGCATGTTGCTCTTTTTGGTGGATCCGGTCCCGCCAAATTCCAAATTCAATCATTCCAAGGAGAGCATGTCTCGTCTTCTAACCGGCACAGGGATCGTACTTCTCATGGGCTCGACCTTCGCCTTGGCTGCAGGCCGCGTTAGTCACCCGCACGGGCCTGATCTCGATGACGCTCAATCTCCTCTGGTTCTTTGTCATCAATTCTCGTCATCGCATTGTCTGCTCGACCATGAGCGTGCAGAAGCTCATCCAGCTTCGCCTGCAAGGCTTGGGTATCCCGATGCTCGGCACGCTGAATCAGCAGCGTCATGAACCAAACGATCAAGGTTGCCGCGCCATGCCAGTCAAAGGAAGCTCGGTCAAAAACGAACCAAAGAACCGCGTAGACGATAAGGATTCCAAACGCGCCGGGATGTGCAGCCATGACACCAAGGCGAGTGAGCAGTTCTCTGATGGGTTGCATGGTGTTGCCTACTTCCTCACGTCTCATTCAAATTACCGTCGCCTACACCCCTGAGCCTGCAACTGTCCGCGAGTAATCTCGTCTTCTGCCACAACGTAACAATCCACCCTGGCCGCCGCTTGACTGCTTCCTCGACGCAGCCCGCGCAAATCGGTAATCACCGGTAAGCGCGATTAGCTCCTCGACGTGGGAGTCCGAGTCATCCCACTGCTCCACCATGTGAGGCAGGTCAATTGGCGTCCCGTAGCCATAATGGTATACGTGAACAAAATAGGAACTCCGTACAACTGATTCGGGGTTGTGAGGCCATGCAAAACATCGAGGTATCCGTCACCCACCTGCGGTTTCGCGAAGTGGAGCAGGTTCAGACCGGGCTACGAGGTTGATATAGAGCGCATTCTTAGCGCCTGCGCCAAGCACGAGGCCGCGGTTGAGATCAATGCGTGCCTAAGGAGCGAGTGATCAACTGTCTGGACCCGCCCGCCTTCGCCGCACTTCTCAAAGACAGAACGCGCAGGCGTACTCGCGGGCAACCAGGAAGATGACGCACTTGCAATCACCTGCCCGAGGAAAATTCCCAACGCGGTTAAACTGCTGCCAGGCGCGCAATTAGCTTTAGGGCGTCCGAAGCTGCCTTGTAGCGAATGCGCGAGCGCCCGATATCCCCAAATTCCCTCTTCACGCCCACACATGTCCCAGCCTTTCGCGCACAGGCGAGATAAACAAGACCGACGGGATTGCCACGCTCGTCCGGCTCAGGTCCCGCTACTCCGGTCACGCTTACGGCGATATCGGCTTGCGAGCAGTCCAATGCCGCGCGTGCCATTGCATCCGCGACCTCAAGACTGACAGTGCCGAATTGCTCAATAAGTTTTGCGTCGAGCTTGAGAGCGGTGCATTTTTGCTCAGGCGTGTAGGTGACAAAACCGCCGTCGAAATATTCTGCGGCTCCGGGCGCTTCACTTAGCACTGTGGCGATTAGGCCTCCGGTACAGGATTCCGCTGTAACGACTCTAAGGCCAGCGCACTTTGCGTGTTCAAGCGCTCCAACGGCGAGCTCAATAAGCTTGCGATCGATCTGAACGAAATCCAACTCGTCTGCGGAGACATTTGCCGTCATTTCCATACCTGTCCGATAGAAGCTTGCGTAAACTCAGCGAGTCAGCTGCGCGAGCAGCCGCGTCGCTCTTTCAAGCAAGCCCGGCTCGCCTGGGCGGCGCCGGCCTGCTGGCTTTTGCATCATGGCAGCTCCGAGCAGGAAGCCCAGACCGAGAGCGGCAACCAAATTTGAAAAGTATTTCTCGGTCAAATTGCCTTCCCGGCGCGCTTCCGCAACTAACTTCACGCCTGCGCCGCGTGGCCGCAGGCCAGCGCTCTGGAAGCTTTGAGAAAACTGGGCGCCAAGAAAAAGGATCTGCGCAGAGTAGTAGATCCATATGAGCAAGAGTACGAGCGAGGTTGCCGCCCCGTAAGCGGATGCCTCTGCTTCCCGCCCCAGATACCAGGCAAGTGCGAAGCGGCCGAGCGCGAACAACACGGCGGTAAAAACACCGCCAGCGGCAGCCGCGCGCCACGTAACAAACACCGAAGGAGCGAATTTGAAGATTCCCGCAAAGATCAGAGCCGACAATAAAAAGTTGGCGGTCGCGATGAAAGTCTCCACAATCCCTTCGGGAAGACCCACGGCGGTGGTGAACCTGCCGGCCAAGGCGGTCATTACGGTTGAGAGAACTAGCGAGATCAGCAGCAAGAATGCGGCCGCGAGAACGAGACTGAAAGAAAACAATTTGCTCCTGAAAAACGACCAGACGCCACCAGGACGTGGCGGGGCGTCCCATATTTTATCAAGCGCATCCTGGAGCGAGCCGACAAACCCAGTGGCGGCGAAGACCAGGACGGCAATGCCGACTAGGCCTGCCCAGCCTTGGGGTTGTGCCGTTCCGGCGGCGCTCAACATCTGCTTGATGGCGTCGGAGCCAGTCGGTCCGATCAGCCCTACGAGCTCTTTAGTCAGACCTTCCACGGCGGCGCTGCGGTCAACAAAGAGTGAGGCAAGATGAATAGAAATCAATAGCAGCGGTGCGATCGAGAAGATTGCATAGTAGGCTAGCGCTGCGGCCAGCGTGAAGGCTCCTGCGTCTAGCCAGCCATTCACAACATCCTTGCCGAAGCGAATTAACTGATCCATGGCCGCGCACTAAAGTCTGGTCCAGCCAACTCTCTATTTAGCTGGAGGTTCCTGGCGGGAACGGCCGCACCCGAGGAACATTGAGCCACAAACAACCAAGGCGAGGCAGGCCATGTCTTCCAGCTACACATCACCGCGTGCAGCGGCACGAAGCCCGCGAGCACCGAGGAACTCAGCGACCAGCTCGACGAGCTACGGTCACAGCTTCAAAAACTGACATCGACGGTAACGTCCGTCACCGGCAAGCAGATCAAAAGCACACAGGAAAGCCTGGAGACGGCGATCCGGGACAACCGCTCGCCGCACTCAGCATTGCCGCCGGCATCGGGTTTCTCTATGCGATGATCCGTCGGTAACGAGGGCTTATCTAGTCTTCCGGCTAGCGGTAGACTTGCCGCGCGATGCCGTCTTGCGCGTTGCACCCTTTCTGGCAGTGCCGGTTTTTCTCAGTGCCGACGAACGCTCGGCGGCGACGCGGTGTCCGGATGCTTTGCGGTTCAATCCGCCTTCCGCCAAAGCACTGAGCTTTTTGTCCGCGGCCTTTTCTTCACGGAGATTGGCGTTGAGAAGGCTGACAACATTGTCATGCTCTAGCTCCTGCGCCCACGCGATCAGCGTGCCGTAGCGCGAAATCTCGTAATGTTCGATTGCCTGCGCACTACCGATGATGGCGGCATCGAGCACCTTTTTGTCTTCGACCTCCCCTGCGATTTCGTCGGCCTCTCTGATCAGGCCATCGATGGCCGGGCAGGTCGTCCCCCTAGGTTCTTTGCCTAGTTTTCTGAAGACGCCGTCGAGCCGAATGACTTGGTTTTCCGTTTCCCTTAGATGATCGCGCAGGCCGGTCGCAAGCTGGCGGTTGGCCGCTTTCTCGATCATTTTGGGGAGGGATCTCAAAATCTGGTTTTCAGCGTAGTAAATGTCCTGAAGCGTGTGCAGAAACAGGTCTTCCATCGATTGGATATCTTTGGTGAAGAGACCCATAACGTTTCTCCTTTATGAAGCGGGATTGAGGTCCATTTTCATACGTGCGAGTCGGACGTAAGTTCCTGGCAGCTGCCAGAAAACTAAAAATGAGCTGCTTGATCGAGGGGGCAGGGAGCAAGAGGTCGCGGACTTTCTGCGCTCAGCCATACCGCGGAGCAAAATTGCGAGCGACCCTCCTGCCGGGCGGACAAGGCCAAAGCACGACTCGTAGCGCGGCCTCGCAGCCCAACAGGACTCCTGACCTCATCGCGCATGTTGATCACATCTCCGAGGATCCAGCCACGCACGCGGATTCCGATGGCATCGACCGTCTCGTTGGTTCTAACCGCCGCGTCAGCCCCGCCGCCGCGGCAGGCTCGGCCGCCACGGATGCGCAGGATTTCCGCCGAGGCGGCTGAGCAGGCTCGATACTTCGTGCCCCAGGGCAGCCCGTCCGAGGCAAGGAGGCAATTGGCCCGCTGTCGTCGGTCCTTCGAATGCCGCGAGCGGAACTTCGTGACTAGCATGCGGTTTGGGTTAAGCTTCTTGTTCCTGGCTAGTGATTATCCGCATGCCACCTAAACCAGGATTTCCCATCTTTGCATCGACGTCGCCCGCTCGCATTGCGTTTCTCCAGGGCCTGCTGATCGCGGCGATAGTAGTTACCGCGCTCTATATAGGGCGTGAGGTTCTGGTTCCCCTGGCACTCGCGATCTTGCTCAGCTTTGTACTTACGCCGCCGCTGCTTTTTTTGCGCCGACTAGGAGTGCCAAGAGCGCTGGGAGTGGCGATCCTAGTGAGCTCAGCCTTCTTGTTAGTTTTAGCGCTTGGCTGGTTGATGTCGCGCGAGGCTGCGCAGCTTGCGGTCCAACTCCCTCGCTATCAGAGCACGCTCACCGAGAAGATCAGCAAAATCACCAAATCGGCAGGGGACGCGCTAATCATAGGGAAAGTAACGGGCGCGCTCGAGGAGCTTCAACAGGAGCTTGCTCACACCAAACCTGATACTTCGGTGGGGACAGTGCCCGGCCCCCCAGAACAGGTCGGAGAGGACCGCAAGCCTGTGCCGGTTGAGATTCGTGAACCGGAACCTCGGCCGCTTGAACTGTTTCAGCGGCTGGCTGGCACGTTGCTTCCACCGATTGCTACCGCCGGAATTGTTCTCCTGTTCGTCATATTTATTCTTCTGCAACGAGAGGACTTGCGCGACAGGCTCATTCGCCTGTTCGGCACCTCCGACCTACAACGCTCTACGGCCGCGATAAACGATGCGGCCGAGCGTCTTAGCCGATATTTCATAACTCAACTGCTGATCAATTCAGCCTTTGGAATCTTCATTGCCTTGGGACTTTGGCTGATAGGAGTGCCAAGCCCTACCGTATGGGGCATTCTCGCGATGCTCATGCGGTTCGTGCCTTACGTGGGGTCTTTCATTGCCGCCGCACCGCCGGTCCTGCTCGCTGCAATTGTCGATCCAGGTTGGACCACATTCCTACTCACTGTTGCTCTCTACATAGTTTCTGAGCTGGCCATGGGTCAGCTAGTGGAGCCTGTCGTCTATGGCCACGGCACGGGTCTGTCGCCGATTGCGATCGTAATCGCGACGGTGTTTTGGACGTGGTTATGGGGGCCTCTTGGGCTTTTGCTAGCGACCCCGCTTACCGTCGTGCTTGTGGTGCTTGGGCGCCATATCGAGGGGCTTCAATTTTTCGACGTTTTGCTTGGTGATGAGCCTGCACTCACGCCGGAGCAACGCTTCTACCAACGACTGCTAACTGGAGATTCAGCAGAATCGGCCGATCAATTGGAGAATTGCATCAAAGAGGGACAGCAGCTTGTGAGTTGCTTTGATGAAGTAGCGCTGAAGGCATTGCAGTTTGCGCAACATGACGCTGAGCGCGGGGTGCTTGACGAAGAGAATCTTGAGCGCATCGACACGACAATAAGAGAGGTAATCGAAAATCTCAGAGATTTAGAGCCGCAGCGTGGACCCCAAAAGGGACCTCGGAAACCTCAGCAGGTGGCTTGGCCTCCTTGACGCTTATCGAAGAGCGGGAAAATGACCTAAAGCGTCTTGAGCCCGATGAGCTGGCACCCGGATGGAAGGCCGATGGCGCGGTCGTCTGCATCGGTGGCCGCACGCCATTGGATGATGCCGCCGCCGCCTTGCTCTCGGAGCTTTTGGAAAAACTTGGACTGAAACCCCGACTCCTGCGTAGCGAAGCGATTTCGCCGGCGCATATTGTTTCGTTGGATGTTACCGATGCGAAACTCGTCTGCCTCTCATATATGAGCATCGGTCCGAGCCCGGCCCACGTCCGCTATCTCATCAGGCGACTCAGGGGCATTATTCCCACAGGCTGTACTATCCTCGTCGGATACTGGACAGCCTATGCGAATGGTGCCATCAAAGCTTTAGAGAAGACTGCGGGAGCCGACGCCTACGCCACCTCCCTGAAGCAGGCAGCCGAAATCATAATCAATGCCGCCCGCACTCCGGCAGCTGAAAAGCGGGTACCCAAAGCTGCTCGTGCAAGAATTGCTGACAAGGCTAACAGGCTATCGGTCAGCGATGCTCCGCTGACGCTCGTTCGAGAAAAATCCGACGATTAGCACGCTGACCATACGGGCGTGGCCTGCGCACTTTTATTTGCGCCAAAATCCCCTGAGCGCGACTAAGACCACACCAATCGCGGCGAGGATGCTGCCGAACCATGTGTATTTGCGTTTCAACTCCTGAGCTTTTGCCTGTTGGCGGCGGCGAAGTATTTCTTGTGCGATGACCGCCTTTTTATCTCCAAACTCACCCTCGGCAAGACCACGTTTAAGCTCTTCGTCGCTACGCTCTTCGAGAGGCTTCGCCATTGTAGCCTACTTGGCATAAATTGACGCCGTCGCAAAAGCACCCGATCGCAAACGATACAGGAATCAGAAGAGCCATCGGCGCGCATTGCCTATGTTGAATACGCATGATGAGAAACTTGGTTCAGCCCATTCAACAAATTTAAATATTTGACCGAGCCGGTCATGACGACGGCGCTGCCGATCTGCATGGCAGTACGGCGGCCTTCGCCGATGAAGCGCCCGGCCCAGCCCGGCCTCGCTCGTCGGAAGGGGTCGGGCTTCTCTCAGCGGAGGTAAGCCCAAGAAGGAGATCATATGCATGTACAAGTATGTTCTGGCCGCTGCCTTGGTCGTTGGCTGCACCCTGCCGGCCTTCGCCGAAAAGGGCTTCTATATTGTTCGTGGTCCCGACAAGAAATGCATGGTGGTGGAGACACCCCCGACTGAAACCACGGTGCGAGTGGGCAAGAATGTCTACGTCACTCGAGAAGAAGCCGAAGCCGACGTGACAGTAGTCTGTAAGTAGCCCGTACAAACATTGCGTTTTAAGGGGGCGTCGGCTTCGGTCGGCGCCCTATCGTCCGTCTGCCTCTCGAGGGATTCTCAGATGCGGACCTTAGCTCCGCAGCTAGCCGAAACTCGGCAGATATCGGCTCAGCGCTGCGCGGGCAAGCTCTGCCCATCCCCGTGCCATCCATAGCCAGCGCCCCTCGTGTTTTTAATCGCGAGAATAGACTGCCCAGCGCACGCAATTATCTATCGAGCATTGTCAGCGTAATGGGGCCCCCTCTGAGAGCCCCGGGATGGGAGTTGCTTCTACTCCCGTACCCATCCCGAGGTTACAACGCCCGTTTGCCGGGGACCCCGCTCTTCATTATCCCTGTTTTGCAGGTAGCCACTCCTTCTTAGTCCGGTCGAAGGTGTAGCCAGGCGCGCTGTTTAGCGCCTCTTTGGTCGTATCCATGACGAGAAAGCGTTTGCCGTTCTTCTCTGTCGACTTGAGTGCATCGAACGGGACCGCGACATTTTTCTCACCCGTGCCAAGAAAGCCACCGACGCCCAAAATGACGGCACCTACTTTGCCCTCCTTATCGAGAAGAAGGTCATTGATGTCGCCTATTTTGTTGTCCTTCGCGTCGTAAACGCTCTGGTTATAGTAATCGCTGATCGGAAGTACGCCGCTCGGCAAGCTACTGATCGTATGCGAGGACTCGTTTGCCGCCAACGCGGTCCCAACCGGAATCATCAACAGCAGCGCCGACACGGCGGCTGGAACAAACTTTTGCATATTGGCCTCCAATTGCTTCGGGTTTCGTTATCCTCTCAACGCGCCATGGAATTGCGATGTTTCCAACCCGGCAGGCGCCTTGCGACCTTCTTGGACCCCAAGCTCTGGTTTGGCGTTCTGCCTGGAGAAGGCGACGCAGCCTTCCCGATAAGAAATAGGAGAAAGCCATGCCCAGAAGCTTGATACCGAACATCTAAATCGCCTCGCGCTGGCCGACGCGCTTGCCAGTATGGAGCCGCGCGACTTCGACATGCGGCGACCCGATCGCTGTATCTGTGGCCACGCCCTGCGCTTGTTTGGGATACGCACGCCTTATTTTGGTGGCTGGGAGAGTCAGCTAGGCGCCGGTGCAAACTTGCTCGGTCTTTCCACCGATCAAGCGCGGGAGTTATTCGCGCCAGTCAATCGTGCAAAGCACTACGATCCATATACCCATCCGCAGGATGCGGCACGAGTGGTGCGATATCTCGCGGCCGCCGATACCGTTGATTGGAGCGTGGCTGGGAAGCTTTAACCAGTACACTTCAAGCGCGGGTAGCGCATGAGGCAACGGGATTTGGCATAACACTAGGCCGTCGTCATCGAGGTAGGCCGAAGTTCATCAGCAGGGGGCGCGAGAAAGCCGAGATCAAACTACCGGGAGCCGAAATACGCGAGCCGCAAGCACATCAGGCATCCCATTTCATATCAATTTTCAGCCGGACACCCTCGAACTCTGCCGTAAGTTCTAGTTGGTCAGAAGCTGGGAGCAGTTTCGTTTCGCGTCCAAGAGATATCCTCCCGTCCCTCAGCTCCCGTGCGAACTGGCTGAGTTGGTCGGCGGCCGCGGACCGGCTAAGGCGCTTCTTGATAGCATTTGCCGCCATAACAGTTACCTCTCCGAGTAGCAGAACAATACGAATGCCGCTGACCTGCGGTCGGTTCCAGTGTCATGGGAAACCTCGCGGTCGCTCGTCGCCCCTAGATGCGGAGTTCACCAAGGAGATCAGAGCATGGGTCTTGGGGAGCGCCGCCAGAACCCAGCATCAAGCGAGCAACCGAGCTCGCGAACTCATGGCTAAGGCTTGCGGCCGAGCTAGAGAACGGTTCAAGACCTGATTCAACCGACGAATACGAGCCGATAAGGGCGAGCCGACCAAGGGAGCAGAAGCTCAGGCCAAAACGAATGCCGCAATTATCACTGCGGCACCTGCATAGAGCTGCGGCGAGAACCACCTGGTCGGGTTCGTATGGATCTTGCGGGATGACTTTCAGGTGACGTAGGAAGGTTCCCGATAGGAACGCCCAATCTAATCGCGGGTTGAATCAGTGTCGGCAGCCGAGGTTGGCGACCACTGCACGGTCACTTCACTGGCTGCCGCAAGCAGTGGCTTATCCGCTGAGAGAGACCCGGTCAGCCGTCTGGCAGCCGGGTTTCTCGTGTACGAATCCGTACCGCAATAAGATTCGTGTTCGTCGCAGGTGAGGATCAATATGAATTATCATCAGCAAAGCGGGGTCACAGGCCCGCTGGTGACTGAGAGCCTCAAGTCTCCCGCCTGCAACTCAAGGATGGGAGCCATGCCCGGTGATCCCAAAGAGGCTCGTGCCCACGCGGCGAACTGTAAGCAGCTTGCGGAGACGGCGAGCAGTCCGACGCTACAGCAAACCTTCGCCGATCTAGCAAAGCAGTGGAACAGGCTAGCAAACGAGCTTGACGACGCCTATGCGCTTCTAGAGGCGCTTAATGAGTTAGACCTCAAGGAGGCCACCACCTCCGATGGTGACTTATCGTCCCTTGAGAAGGCGAACGCCAATCAACAAGCGCCACGCATTCGCTTGCCGTGACGCACCTTCCACTGGCAGCGGAAATTGAAGCACGTTAGCAATTTCGTTGCTGTGTTGGCGCGTTGTTTGGCGTGCTTGCCATTGCAGCAGCGGCTTACCTCGCGTCTCAGCTTTCTGGTAGGGCGCGCCGACTGAAGCCGACGCCCCTTTTAGAAGTTCACCCCGGGGGTGTTTCAGTAGTACCGAACGCAAACGCCTGCAGGATTCCATCGCGCGCACCTGCGCATCTCTCGGCGGGTCTGGCGGATGGTGGTCCTAGCCACGCAGACACCATTAACTCGTGTCCTAAAGGGGCCACACCAAAAGGCGGCTCGCGTGGTCATGCCGTCCGGCTGATGAAGCGGCGCGGGCGACATGGCCTCTGCCGATGTTGCGACGGCCAATGCAAAGATAACGGCTGCGAACCTGAACATTTTTTCCTCCGTTATGAACCTACACGAAGCCCGGCCGGGGGACCGGGGCTTCTAGGAAGCGTTCGCTCGGGAAGCCTATCCACCGTCGTATTTAACGTGCAGCGACGGCAACCGTTTCCTGGCAGCCTCGAGTTCACCAACGGCAAGCGGCCACGAGTGCGCATGGGGGCGCCGACCGAAGCCGACGCGTAACGTTCTCAAAGGTGCCGATAGCAGCTATCAACCGATTGGTCGTCCGCCCAAACGGTCACGCAACTAATTTGTGTTGCCACCGATCGTACCGTGCTTGTAGACGCGGTGCGATCAGCCACGCTATGGGCGCGGCTAGAATAAGGCTCGCTACAACCACGACGGGAATCCAAATGTAAGCGTTGGTGCTGAGTGCGGGCACATTCAACACCGTAACGATTGCCGCGCCGAAAATGACTGCATTGGCCATTGAGTAAATCAGAACAGCGATTCTCAGTCGGTTTCTCATTCCAGCTTGCATTACTCTTCACCTGCGCGCTCGAAGCGGCTAAAATCTCGCTGCGTCATAACCATACTTCCACGACGTATGGTTCGTCGTCTCGGGGGCGCTTCAACTGGATCAAGCCAGGATATAAGCTCCGCAAGAGGTTTCGCACGTCCCTGAGCGACCTCGAGCTAATCGACTCTTTGCTGGACTTGTAAAAATCCTCCGCGATGACGAACTTCCGCGCCACGTATTCGCCGGGATAGTCGTTCGGGTGCTTGTACACCGTCCACATGACCAACGGCGTCGCCGGTTCACCTTGACATGCAGGCGGAACACCGGCGTGTCGATCTCGGACCTGCCTCTCCATCTCCGCTAAAAAATCGGAGGCGGCGCGCCGCGACGGACGGTCGGGGCTCTTACGCGCCTGAGGCTTGCGGCGCTTGAGCGCGCCATCGCGCTTGCGATTGCCGAAATGTGGCTTCGCGCGCTTTTTCGCCTTTACCGAAGGCTTTGGCTTCCGCCGCGATGGCATGTTGATGCTAGCCCTACTCGTTACAAATTTAATATCGAATGACGGCTTTTCGTTTCGTTCCACCTCCCATTTTTTGTTCGCCATACCAGACCCGGCGACCCAGCACGTAACATTCCCCATGCGGACGACTATCGCACGCCTGTGAAGCTGTCCGACTTCCTCGCTCGAGCCTGGCAGGCTGCCAATGCTACCGCGCGCGAGCTCGGGTGGATTGCTTAGACAGGCCATGGGCGGGGAGTTTATCCGCGTCTGTAACTCGGGCGTGGGTTGATGGTTCCAAAGTGAAGCCCGACCCCCCGCTCGAAAAGGGCCGGGCTCCGCCAGCCACCGCAAAGGCTGGCAAGGCGCCGACCGGGGATTTCTCTGGGCCGACGCTAAGCGATTCAACACCGCTTAGGATTGGGTGTTCCGAGCCAAACACGGAACTCATCGCGAGCAGTTGAGTTTTTGCGAGGTGTCAAAAACAACAAGCCCAAGAAGGAGATATCTGGCATGTACAAGTATGTTCTGGCGACCGCTCTGATCATTGGCTGCACCCTCCCGGCTTTCGCGGAAAAGGGCTTCTACATCGTCCGCGGCCCTGACAAAAAATGTACAGTCGTGGAGACCGCTCCGAGCGCAACTGAAACCACCGTCACGCGAGTCTGGAAAGAACGTCTACGTCACGCGCGAAGAGGCCGACCAGGATAGGGCAGTTGTCTGCAAATAGCGCACCTACAGATCGCGCAAGCAGGAGGGCGTCGGCTTCGGTCGGCGCCCTTTCTACGTGCGCTTTCTCCGAGCAGCGTTAACTTAGTAGCTGCGACAAGTCGCGGGCCATCGTTCTGGTTGGAACTTCGTTACCTCGTTTGTGGTTTAGGCCCCAAACCGGAAAAAAGGAGAGGCAACCATGCTTTATTGGGCTCTAGTGTTTTTGATCGTCGCCCTCGTCGCTGCCGCTTTGGGATTTGGAGGAATTGCTGGTGCGTCGGCGGGAATTGCGAAGATCTTGTTCTTCATCTTTCTCGTCCTGCTTTTGGTCTCCTTGGTCACCCACTTCACGAGAGGATCCCGCATACCCTGAGGAGGATTTCGCATGGCCAGAAAATACTCACTGAGCGCTTCTAAAGACGTTGAGCGCGAAATGCACAAATTTAAGCGTGGCAAGTTGAAGAGTGGCAAAGGTGGCAAAGGCGGAACAGTAAAGAGTCGCAAGCAAGCCATTGCAATCGGACTTTCAGAGGCCCGCAAAGAGGGCAAGAAGGTCCCGAAGAAAAAGGCCGGCTAGGGTTTTCCTGGCCTCAAGATTGATCTGGGCTTTCTGCTTCGCGAATCATCAGGGCATTTCTCCTAGGTCCTCATCCCTGGCCGCTGCCGTCGGGTGCAATTCGCCAATCCGCCTCTCAATTCGGTCAGCTTGTTTTCGAGAAATACGAACTCTCGATCTTCGGAGCGGAGGGTGAACCTCCAGACGCCTACCTCGACGGCCCACACCGCCATTGCGATTAAATACAGCCATTGAGGCAGGTCCAATTTGAGGCATGCGACTAGCAGTGTCAGCATCATTCCATCCACATTGCCAGCGCGCTGTTAGTAACAGGCCCAAACCCAGCCGGCAGGAAGCCGAATGGGGTCAGGAGCCAAAGTCAGGACCTCGTAAGACCGCTGGCGTTCAAGTGCTCATTAATTTTTGCGCCGCCTCGTCCAGCTTCTCGCGGTCATTTCCGACCAGTGCGATTAGTTCTCGCGCCTGCTCATCGCTAAGACCGAATTTCTGGGCAAGATAGCGAACTTCATAATTCTGATCGGCGGCTACACGGCTCCGGTCGGGCTCACCGACTTTAGTCTTGTCATCGGGCATGGGGACCTCCTGTTGCTCGAAAGCATAACATTCAGTCGCCACGCCCTGTTCCAGCGTGGTTAGCTTCTTGCTTTGGATTTGAGATTAGTACCAACGTCCTCGCCCATACCAACCTCCACCAAGAACAGGCAGCACTACGATGATGATGAGCAATGTCGTGGTGTTCATGGCGTCCTCCTTTTGAATTGCGGAAACCCCGGCAAGTGAGGGCCGGGGCTTCTTAACTCATTACTGCGGGATCGGCTGAGGGGGAGCGATCCACATTTCAATGGCTGGGGGCCGTTCGGCATGCTGTATCGCATTGCACAGGATGAACGTTATCCCCCGCTTTAATTGTTCCCAGCCGACTTAGAAGTCATCGACTGTGTCTAGAGGCTGCTTGGGCCAAGATTGAAGCCCTAGAGCCGTTCCGCGATCGGTAAGAAGAATCGACGGACTGAGAAAATGAAGAAGCCCCGCACGGGGGGAGCGGGGCTTCTTAGGGCGGGATCATCACCTGCCGTCGTGCCGAGGAGAGCAGCGTGCACGGCGTCTACGCGGCTGGTGACGCATCGCGCGACGTGCTGCTGGTTGCCGTGGCCATCGCCGAGGGTGCTAAGGCAGCCGTGGCGTCAATCGGGCACTGATGACCGAGGACGGGCTATGCTAAGCGGTAAAAGGTTGTGGCGGACTAACTTTCGCGGCGTCGGCGTCACCCCGCGCCCGCGACCCGATGTGCTTGTTATCAGCAAGGCCGGTTGCGATAGACTTCGGTATGTGCATCGCGGTGTCTCCGCGTTGGACCCTTTAAGTCGGGCTATCTAGGGTCGAACCTCTCTGAACGTCACGAGGAAAAGTCAAGGCCATACGCTTGCAGAGGCTCGGTTAGCACCTATCTAAGCTGCGTTATTTGCGCAGAGGCTGAGATCATGGATACGGTGTCGCACTCCGAGGAACATCAGCAAGACATCCGGCGGGATTTCTGGACCACGCTGAAGCGCTTCGCGGGACAAGTGCCATTTGTCGAGGATTTGGTGGCGGCATATTACTGCGCTTTTGATCCGGCGACGCCCATGCGGGTGCGCGGTATCCTGCTGGCGGCGCTCGCCTACTTCATCGTTCGATGGCGCTATAAGCCACTGACTTGGCTGTGGCGGATCCCCGGCCTTGGCTTTACTGACGACGCAGCCGTGCTAACCGCCCTCTTCGGGCTCTCATCGCACATTACTCCTATCCATCGCGCGGCAGCTGCTGGAGCGCTGGGCAAAAAGATACGCAGAACCTGAGGATCGCGTCGAGAGCCGAACATTTCGAGCCTGCGACGACCTCCGGCAGAGAACATGAGAGTCGTGCGTTACCTGATCGGGGTCTTCACGATTCGCGATCCGAAGCAATAAGGCTCGCCGGGGTCCTTTGCAGCCGGCGATGCGGGATCGGCGAGAGCCGAGACGGGAAGGCCGAGGCGCTACCGCCTGCATATTCGCTTGAAGTGTCTCGTCTTGCTTGAATCGAGCGCTGTCTACGCTCGGCCTTCGCACTTCAGAGGAGCCCATACGTCGAACGGTGCAGTGCGACCTAGCAGTGAGGGATCATAGTTCTCTGGCGCGTTCACCCGTGTGGAGGGCCCCGGCGCGCGTAGGGGCTGTGGCGGCGATTGCGGAGGGCGGCGACCTAGTTCGCCAAGCCTCTCACCGTGGCATGTTTTAACCAACCAGCGCCATGAGCCGTCCATGCATGAATGTCGGGCAATCCACAAATTGTCCGTCGGCTAAAAGTCCGGAGGAGCAAACATAAACATACCCGAATGCCATCGACGACGAGACGGGTTCGGGAATGCTTTTTCGGGCCTATTCTCGGCAAAGCGAGGCGCGGAAGGCGGGTTCGGCAGCCATGCTTCTTCCGGCGTGTTCTGGCCGAAACGACGAGCGCTATTGGGTGGATTAGTAGCGCGAGCGAGACCTCTTTTTTGCTGCGCGACTATCTTTTCGTTCTGCTCCGCCGCCATTCTCGTCGCTTCTGTACGCAGATTAGACCCTCGGTCTGGAGTTGAGCTCGGCTTCCTAACTGGTGGGGGAATGCTAGAAGGTAAACGGTCCGCCTCCGAAGGTCGTAAGGGCAAGTTCTCAGCTAACCGTTGGTCGCCTCTTCCGGTGGCATCTGCCTCTTGGATGGTTAGTGCGTTCATTGAGGCGACATTTCGCTTCTGATCCGCTCGACCTCCAGGCAGATAGGGCCCCCAAGAGTTGAATCTCTCGCCTGTCTGAATCGGGCTGCGAGCGGAGCGCCGTCTCAACTTCACTGTTCTTTGGGACAGATTTGAACAGAAGGTGATTGCCTGCATAAATCGCTATCCAGGCTAGCAATATGAATAGGATTGTCTTTTTCATCGTTGCTCTCGCTACATTTTTTCCCTGAACCCAGAGCTGCGATGTAGGTTCCAGGAAATCGAGGAAATCAACTCTAATCACTGCGGTGCCGGTCAGTCGCTTAGCCCAACCGAGACGAACGCGCCCATCTGCCCCTGCGGACACGCCATCTTCAGCCCAAGTGACAATCTATTCCTGGTCAGGGAACCGCTTTGCTATTCCTGGTCAGGGAACCGCTTTGCGGAAAATGAATTAATTCAACATGTCGAAGCTCATGCTTGGCTTCTTGGTAGTTGCGCTTACGGCATTCGTTGAGAATGGCGCCCAAGCGCGTGGGGATTGGCCCACACAACAAGATCCTCAGTTCGGCTTTACATACTCCTATCCAGAAGAGCTGTTTGTCCGCATGGAGGGTGAGCGTCCCTCATTCTACTATTTTCGGTCGCAACAAACTGACGCGAAATTTATGGTTGGTGCATGGAACAATGAGAAGAGTTCTACTCCCGAAGGTTTCAAGCGTTGGATGCTAAATCACGCAGAGGGCTACGAAGACATAACATATCAACCACGCGGCCGGTCCTGGTTTGTGCTGAGTGGCCATCGCGGTGACCAGATCTATTATGAAAAAACGATTTTCTCTTGCAGCGGGCGCGTAGTGAACATCTTTGCTATCGCCTACCCTGAAGCCGAGCGCCAACGCTTCGACCCCGTTGTCGAGCGCATGGAGGACGACTTCAAGGCCGGACGCGGCTGCGGCTAGTATCTCCTGGACTCGCCTCGACCCTAAGCCGCCGAGCCGCGGCTACGGCTTTTTGGCGGCAGCCTCCGCCTCGGGTCAGACCGATACGACCACTCCCGGTGAAGCTGCAAGCGCGCTCTTCAGTGCTGGTGCCATCGGTTGGCGGGCCACGCCTTGCGAAGCAGGTCAGGAGAACTCTCCTCCCGGAACTTGGTGCCACCTTTCAAGTTCAGCATTGGAAAGCTCAAGCGTTTTAGAGGAGCCCAAACCATGCAAACCAAAATTTTTGCGACTATCAGCGCGGCGGCATTGTCCGCAGCGCTCGGACTTAGTGCTGCCTATGCTCAAGCTCCTGACAATGCCTCACCGGCAGGAGCCACTCCCTCCCAACACTCACCTCAAGGCATGACCCAAGGTGGGAATACCGCTAGTGGAATAACTCACAGCCGTGACGAAGCCACAGGAGGCTCCAACTCTGCCGAAAGTAGCAAGTCGAGCAGTGGCCAAATGGGCGAACGCGCAAGCAAGCAGGACGAAACGAAAGACCACGGCAAGTCCGCCAAGGCGGCGGAGAAGGATCGAATGGACGGCGATCGCAAGTCGGCGGAAACCGGGGAGAAGGACCACATCGATCGCGATCGGAAGTCGGCCGAAACTGGCGACAGGGATCTCATCGATCGCGACCGCAAGTCGGCGGAAACCAGTGATGGAGATCACCTGGACCGCGACCGCAAGTCGGCGGAAACCGGTGATAGAGATCGCATTGATAGTGATCGCAGGTCGGCCGAAACTGGCGACAGGGATCGCCTTGACCGCGACCGCAAGTCGGCGGAAACCGGTGACAGAAACGCCGATCGCGAGCACGCTGGAAAATCAGTGAAGATCGATGCAGATCAAAAGGAAAAGGTCCGCACCTTTTTCAGCGAGCACCGGCCGACAGCCAACCGCGTAGAGAAGAGCAGAGTTACGGTCTCGATCGGCGCCTCGTTGCCCTCCGGCATCGTACTTGCCCCCTTGCCTTCTGATGTCGTGGTGGTGGCTGCGGATTGCCCACTGCAGTATTTCATTTGGGGCGATGACATCGTTCTTGTGGACTCTTGCTCACGCCACGTAGTCGATATCATTCCAAACATTGGGTAGGTAAGGCCAGCCAAACACAACCCGACAGCTCATCGCTTGCCGGGTTGTGTTGGCCAGCGCTCGCGGCCCGTACCGACTGGTAGCGACGAATCCCTCACCTAGGCATCTCCACCGAGAAGAGGCAATCCGGGGTCTTCTGATCGGCTATCAATGCGGAGGTGTACATTTTCACTTTGCATCGACTAGCGGAACTCATCGTTGCAATCCGCGTTGGCCCAGATCTCAGCTTTGATGCGGCACTCGCCTCCCCCCGCGGGCTGAGTTTAGTGGAGGTCGATTGAAAGGAGCCCGGCCACTCGCCGGGCTCCAGTGAGATCAGCGAAGTTCGACGTAATAGGAAGCCGAAGTAATAGAATGCGTATCGCCCAAGTTGCACCGCTTTATGAAGCAGTGCCTCCAAAACTTTATGGCGGAACCGAGCGTGTGGTGGCGCATTTGACCGATGCGTTGGTGGGCAGAGGGCATGAGGTCCTGCTGTTTGCGAGTGCCGACAGCGAAACTCGCGCAGAGCTCATTCCATGTCGTGATGTAGCCCTACGTCTAGACGAGCAATTGTCTTGGGACGTGCCCGCCCATTTGGCGATGCTCGCCGAGGTCAAGGAGCGTGCGGACGACTTCGACATTCTGCACTTTCATCTCGACTGCCTCCACCTACCGTTTTTCGCGAACATTGCCGACAAAACGATCACAACGGTGCACGGGCGACAAGACATCAAGGATCTGCGGGGGTTACACCGCCATTACCCAAATTTCCCGCTCGTATCCATCTCTCGCAGTCAGCGGCGGCCGCTTATCCCATTTGAATTGGGTCAAGACGATCCATCACGGCTATCCCAAATCGCAGTACACCTTTTCGCCGACGGCAAAAGGCGGCTACTTAGCCTTTCTTGGCCGCATTTCGCCGGAGAAGGGCGTCGACCGCGCAATCGAAATCGCCCATCGCGCAGGCATTCCGCTTCATATTGCCGCTAAGGTCGACCAGGCAGATAAGGACTACTTCTCGTCGCACATCGAGCCGCTACTCAAAACCCAAGGCGTAGAGTTCGTCGGGGAGATCAGCGAAAGCGAGAAGTCTCAATTTCTAGGCGGTGCGGTTGCCCTGCTTTTTCCAATCTCCTGGCCGGAACCCTTTGGCCTAGTAATGATTGAAGCAATGGCTTGTGGCACACCCGTCGTCGCTTTTGCCCGAGGCGCGGTGCCTGAAGTTATCCAACATGGCGTGACCGGATTTATCGTCGAAACTGTCGCCGACGCCGTCGAAGCAATAGCGCGCCTTGAGACCATCAATCGCAGCAGCGTCCGCGCTAGCTTCGAGCGGCGCTTCTCAGTAGACGTAATGGCAGCAAATTATGAGCTCGCCTATCAGAGTGTTCTAGCCATGCGAAATCAGGTTGAGCCTAAGTTTGGTGCCGAGACCGACATTTTGGAGTCGCCGCTACAAGTCGCCGCCGAAGCTTTCATTTGGAACGCCTCGAGAGGGGAAAGCGTTGGTGCAGATTAGTCCGGCACCCCACGAGGACACCCATGTCACGCCACATCATCATGGACCCATCAGGCCATTCTACGATTGAATTTGATAGCTCAAACACAACGGACCTTGCCGAGGCCGAGCGCCAGGTACTTCGATGTGGTGGGGTCAAAAACCGGCAAACGCTATCGCATTTGTCATGGCACGTCGCGGAACGTTAACGAACTCCTCGAGCATAGCCGTTTAGGCCCCGGCCGTTGCTTCATGCCGCGGGGCAATTTGGTCGCTGGCGACTGCATGCTTGCCCAAAAGATTGCTCTCGAGAACTGTGAGGAAGAGGCGCTGAAAGTGGCCTTGCGGTTTTAATGGGCAGATCGATGTACGTAGGCGCGTTCGTCAGTGCGCAGTCGTACCGAGTAGGGTGGCCGGTCGTTGTCGACCCTGAAATGCGCGAATGGTTGCTGGCCAAACAATTCATTCTCAACACATTCGAGCAGTTCACCGCCTATTTGGTGGCAATTGCGGTGGCGCCTCCGGATGGAGCCCGGGCCTTGCCGATCCTAACCGCACTGTTCGTGCTCGGGCGGATCCCTGTTCTGGGTCGGATACCACAAGCATCCTTATTTGCGCGCCTTCGGCTTTGGGATCACCTTCTACCCGACCGTTGCAATCTATATCTGGTTCATCCTGCTCATTCTGTTTGGCATCCGCATACCGCTGTTCTAGTCAGCATTGTGCATCATCAATCGCCGCGAACGCAGCGTCCAGTCGACCACCTACCCCTAGCCGAAACATGCGCACATCACAGATGAAGGATCACAGAGGATGCGCGCCACACTCGGCGGTGGCATCGAACCTCCGATGGCCGCTCCCCAGGCAATTCGCCAGGCGGCGTCGAACAGGGCTCACAAGGTGACGGCGCCACCCAGCGCAAAATGGCGGCTAAAGCCGGTGCGAAAAACCGCGGCCGCACGTTAAAGTCAGCCCTTATTGTTGAGGCAGGGATGCGGCATTTATCTCATGCGAGATATCGCCAACCTTGGCTGCCGAAGCTGTTTCAACCCGCGCGCTGGGAAAGCTCCTGACATCGAAGTCAACGTAGTCAACAGGCGTCGGCTGTATCGTGCACACCCAAGCGAGAGGCGATGATGGGCACGCGAGAAAATTCGATCGCCACTTGGTGCAAACGGTTCCAGATCGACCTGTGGAAACTACGCGACCGCATGAAATCTGGAGAACTGACCGTTTACGAGAAGAGAGCTGATGGCAAAGTCGACATCACGCCCGCTGCCATGGTCAAGCTCAAAGAGCTGATCACTCAAATTGAGGGAGCTTTGCTGGACGAATAAGCGACGCTCGCTTTTTGCAGGCGTCGGCGTTGGCCGGCGCCCTTATTTTTCCTACCCAATCTATTCCAAAGCGCCACAACCCACGCTGGATTGCGCCACTCGGGGGCGCGGCGGCCTCGCTTTGTGGAACAAAGCATTTCCTAGCAAGTCGGTCAGATAATCGGGGTGTTCTTCAAGCGTTCAGGGGCGTCGGCTTCGGCCGGCGCCCTCTGGGTATTTTTCGCTGCCGTCTTCCAAGGCGATGACAGGACTGCTACCGCCAATCTGGAGTCGCCAATCACCCAGATCCCATTCACTCAATAACAAGGCGCGCGAGCTGGGTGGATTGTGTAGCGTCCGCTCGCAGTGAAATTTCCAGCAATCTTGTTTCTCCCGCCGAGACGGCTGAGTAGCGAGTCGCGACTTCGGCCGGGCCAAACAAAGCAATTCCCACCTTTCGTTTTGGGTTCTCGGAACTTAGCGCCGCAGGGCCGGTTAACTCCCCAACTCGAAGGAAAGGATGAGATATGAGGTACTCGAAGTCATCATTGGGGCTGGCAGCGGCGTTTATGCTTGTTGGCTTCGGCGGTGAGAACGCCACTGCTCAAACCTTCCAAGCACCAGCCAGCCAACCACCTTCTAACCAACCACCTACTGACCAGGTACCTGGCGCGAAAAGCGACATCACTAGAGTTCAGGCAGGTTCCGACACTTCGGGTGTAGTCTCGGGCCAAGCCAAATCGGATGAGCCCTCCATGGGGGCCGGTAGTAAGCAGCTTCCCAGTCCAAATTCGGAGGATCAGGGCGGTACCGGCATCAAAGGTAGTGCTCAAAGCGAAGGCGCTACTAATAAGGATACAGCCCCTCGGGACACGGCACCTGAGTAGTGGGATACTGGCACTCGCCTCTTGCTAAGGTCGGGGCCCTTTTTTGCCGCCAACGAGCGGGGGATAACCGCCAGGGGTTCAGAGAACGCGAAGACAACTCTGCCTATCTTCAGGATCTCAAGCCCCAATTCGCTTAGGGCTTCCCGCGGAGGACGACATGGACACCACGACACTCCTCATCATCATCGTAGTGTTGCTTCTTCTTGGTGGCGGCTGGTACGGCCGCGGACGCTGGTACTAATTTTTCCTTCGTCTATCTGCCAGCAAACGTGTCTTCTGACGCAGCGTCACGATGCGTCCTGGCCGGCGCTTGACCGCTTCGTCGAATGCAGCCTTCGCAACCCGGTAATCACCCGCAAGGGCGATCAGCTCCTCTACGTGGCTATCGTTGTCGTTCCAGAGTTCGACAGAATATGGAAGGTCGAAAGGCCGCCCCATTGCCATTATGGCAGGGGAGAACATAATAAGAACTAGGTCAACTGATTCGTTTTGGTAGGAGCAATTTCCTTGGAACTCTCGGTCACTCACCTCCAACTGAACGAGCCCGTTAGGGTCGAACTCGGCTTCTGCAATTTCACGTCTTCGACGGCGCGTGCCGCATCGTGATTGAAGCTCAAAGCCAGCAAGACGCTCACTTCCTGTGCAGCGAAATGGGCTGGGAATTGATCTGCGCTTGCGACTAGTGCGACTTTTGCCGCGAGGACTCGCGGGCGCGTGGTGTTTGCGATGACGTTTGCCGCTTTGGCGATTTGCCAGCACGCTTAGCCTCAGAATCCCCAAGCTTCGACTTTCCGCGCGCCGACATGCTCTTCTTGAGCGCGTCCATGATGTTGACGACTTTGGGCGTCTCGCGCTTCTCAGTCTCGATCTCGACTTCAGGTGCACGTTTTTCAATCTTGGCCTGGACAAGCTCGTGAACCGCACGGGCATATTCGTTGGGCATCTTCTCAGGCTCGAATTTCCCTGACTCCTGCTTAACCAAATCGATCGCGAGCTTGACGGCGCTGTCATCGACCTTCGTGTCAATGCTGTCGAAATAGGAGTCCGGCTTCCTTAGCTCATCCTGGTAGCGGAGGATCAGCAGCATGAGTCCTTTGTTGTGAGCTGTGATGCCGACCAGGTGCTCGCGGCCATGCATGATGAGTTGGCCGATGGCGACCTTGTTCGTTTTAGCGACGGCATCCCTCAGGACGGTGTAGCCTTCATCGGCTTCGTCACCATCTGGCAGAAGGTAATAGGGCTTCTCGAAATAGCGGCTGTCGATCTCGTCTCGATCAACGAACCGCGCCATGTCGATGGTGTGCTTGGCTTCGAGTTTTAGCTCGTCAAGTTCTTCGGGCTTGATGAGGACGTGGTGGCCCTTGGTGTGCTCATAACCCTTGATGATCTCTTCCTCGGGAACCTCTTCGAAGCCCTGTTCGGTTTCAACGCCCTTTAGGTATTTGATGGGTTTCCCGCTTGGTTCGTGGATCATGCGAAAGGCAATCGCGCCTTCGCTCGAAGTGGCGGGAAACATCCTGACTGGGACTAACACGAGGGAAAGGCGGAGATTGCCTGACCAAACGGGGATAGGGGCCATGGGGGATACTCAACGACGCTACGGACTCCCCGAATCTGGAGCAGCATCCGGTTGGCGCAAGTGAACAAAATCGGACTCAGAAAGTCTTTTGCCAAGTTGGAACAACGGGCGACCACTCAAGTTTAGCGCATTGAACTTTGCTCCTTGTCCTAAAGCGAGATATCCATGTCAATTCTCAATGAGACAGCATCTCCTGTTGCAGAGAAGTCTGTAGAGAGCTCGGCGTCTGCGGTCGAATGGGCTTCGATATTCGGAGGTGCGTTAGCCGCCTTCGGTGTCACGATCATATTGTTGACCCTTGGTCCTGGTCTGGGCCTGGCTACCGTCTCGCCATGGTCTTTGACCACTCCATCGCCAACAACTTTTGGCACGGTCGCCGCGATATGGCTGGTCGTCACCCAATGGCTGTCGTCAGCTTTCTGCGGATATTTGGCCGGGCGCCTTCGGACCAAATGGGTTGGCATCCGCACCGAGGAGGTTTTTTTTCGAGATACCGCACACGGCCTTTTGGCCTGGGCATTGGCAACATTATTGATTGCCGTACTCGTCACACTAGGCTCGGCCGCGACTGCGGGAGTGGCAGCGGTCGCAGCCTCTGCGCCTAGCGGAACGCCAGTTTCGCCCGAGGCCGCCGATCAAGCTCGCAAAATTGCCTTAGCGTTTGCGTTCACGACTTCGCTTTCACTCATCCTCGGGGCGTTCGTGGCGAGTGCGGCCGGTGCACTTGGTGGCTTCCATCGCGATGAGGCTTAAGGGCTTTTGCAGCGAATGGGGGTCGTGTCGACCCCAATGATGTTCGTTGGGCTCTCAGTCGAAGCGATGTGGTGGAATGGCTGAAAAGCAACGACGCGGACCCACAACCGCCGCAAGCGACTTTCTTAAACAATTGGGGCCCGGTCTCATTACCGGGGCTTCAGACGACGATCCCTCAGGTATCGGAACCTATAGCCAAGCCGGTGCGCAACTCGGCTTCAGCATCGGATGGACGATGCTCCTAACTTTTCCGCTAATGGCGGGGATACAGGAAATCAGTGCGCGAATTGGGATGGTTGTGGGCTGGCTCTCGTGACCATTGGCGCACTCGGACACGGCAAATCTCGCCGACTACCTGACAAGAAAGTCTTTCAGACTGTTCCGTGCACACTCGTGAGAATTCGGCTTGGAACGAACCAAAATCCAAGGCGTTGCCCTATGGGTGGATTTTCCACCTCAATAAAACTTCCAAGGAGAGCAGTATGTACCGTCTTCTGAGTTGTACGGCCGTGGTCATTTGCATGGCCCTTACCCCCGCCCTCGCCGCCGACGATTCGAGCCAAGCCGGCGCACCCGATCAATCAACGGGTGCCAAAGAGCAAAGCTCGGCGCCGCCAGCGTCGGGAGCAGCAAGCGACGCTAAACCTATGGGAGAGATGAAGCCTTCATCCGGCAGCATGGACACCTCCCAGGGCGCAAAGGAGCAAAGCTCGGCTCCTCCGGGGTCATCTGCAGCGGATCCCTCTAAGCCCAATCCCGCCCTGGGAACTGAGAAGGAATAAACAGCGGACGATTAACCTTCGATTGAAGGGAGGTGGTGCCCGCTGCCGAACCCAAGCCAACCCGAAAAGCCAGAGATGAGACGAAGCCCCCACAGCAAGAACTCTGTGGGGGCCTTTCGTGATTGCAGGAGAAAAACGAATGGAAAAGAGGGTCGCTCTATATAGTTTTCTGGTGGTTTTACCGGTCTGCTGGGCCTCCTCATGCAATGCTGAGCCTAGAAAAATTACCGAGGCTGAGAAGAACTTTTGCGCGGAGGCCTATCGCAAATATTGCAGTGAGTACGGGTTGGAGAGCGCCGCCCTGCGGAACTGCATGGATCGCAATGGACGGGCGTTGCCACATAATTGTGTTGAGGCGCTCATCGATGCCGGAGAAGTCTCTAGAAGCGAGGTAGACCGCCGCAAGAAAAGCGGTAAGTGACCTCGGTGGCCTCTACCCGACCAAAAAGGCGGGCTTTCGACGCCTCCACTCTGCGGCTCTTGGAAGAACTTTGCGAATCTACGTGGGCGATTGTCCAAGATCGACATCCATTTCGGGATCCGAACAAGGACAACGAACTCAGGCGTAAACTTCGCAGGAAACTTTTTATCCTCGCTGAGAATTCTGACCTTGAGGATCTCGATGGCTTGCAGCGATCAGTGTTGGAGGCCTTCGCGCGGGGCGTTGATTACTAGTTGGAGCACCAAGGCTCTAAAGGAGGTCACATGGACTGGAATCAGGTGGAAGGAAATTGGAAACAAGTCAGGGGCAATGTCAAAAAGCAGTGGGGAAAGCTCACTGACGACGACCTGACCGCAATCGACGGACGCCGTGAGGCGCTCGAAGGCAGAATCCAGGAGCGGTACGGATACACCAAGGATCGTGTGCGGAAAGAAATCGACGACTGGTACCGCTTGATGGCGTACGAGCTAAGTCGCAAAAGCGAAGACTTGGCTGATCAGATTGACACCATCCGTGCCGATCTTGAGAGGTTAAGTTCAACCGTGTCTCGCGTTGCCAGCACGCAACTTGAACGCGCCCAAGACAGGGCAGTAGAGGCCGCGACTCAGGTGGAGGACGCAATCAAACGCAATCCCACTTCTGCGTTGGCGATTGCCTTCGGCCTAGGTTTCCTGTTTAGCGCTTTCACGCGTCGATAGGGAAAGACACATGGCGCGCCAATCGAGCATGTCTTATCCCGGTCAAGGGCGTCCCAAGGATCCGAACTTGCCAGAAGACCCTACCGGGAGAAGACAAGGGCAGGGAAAGGCCGCTCAGTCAGAGCCCAAGTTGAGTAAAAAAGTGGGAAGTGAAAGGCCGAAACAGAAAAAGGCACCCCGCGACTAGCATGATGACCACGGGTACTGGTTCCGCAGTCCGTTCACCCGGAATCAAAACAGCGAAGCAAGAGAACATCAATGCTAGCTTGGCTCCGACGCATCATTGTCTCGGTCGGAATTGGAGGTTTCAGCTACGCACTCATGCTTGGATTCATGGTGCTATCTGTCATCTATGACAAGGAATTTGAACCGGCTATCAACTTCGCCTTCGATACAGGCCGGCTCATAACGAACTGGTTGGACTCGTTGGTCGCAGGCACTTATTGGGGACAGGTCGCGGTCAATCACCTGCGCGAAAGGGTGAACATGACCCATGTGGTGCTTTCGATCCCCGCAATCATAATTGCCGCCATCGTCATCGGCATTCCCTTAAATCGGCTTCTCGGGGGAACGCGAACCGCGATACAACGGATCTCTATAGCCGTTGTAAGCGTGCCGGCAACCATCGGTCTCGCCATCGTACTTTTTACTTTCAATGCTTTTGTGCCTGAGACCTATGCTGCACTTCTACGCTTTGCGGATGCGATTTGGCAGGCGTCTCTGAATGCATTGAGCTCCTGGGGTGATTCTGTACCCGGCGCGATCAAGCTCACCAACATTGCGCGTCAAGGCTTCTCTGGTCATCACTATGTGATCATGGCTTTGTGTAGCACCGTGGCTTCGTTTCTCGTGAACGCGGCCTTCGCACTCGCGACCAAATCGCGCGATACGCTAACGCCTGCACAGAAGTCCGTTGCTTGTGCTCTCACGCGCAGCCGCCGTTTGACCTAGCTGTCCCCATCCCCGCTTTTTGTCGAGATCCGGCCATCCCCTCGACACATCCCACGTCGCGTCCCTGAAAGGAGCTAGAGCAATGAAAATTGGCATCATCGGCGCCGGCCAGATCGGCGGCACTTTGACCCGTCGCCTCACGGCGTTGGGGCATCGGGTTGTCGTGGCAAACTCTAGGGGCCCCGAAACCCTCTCCGATCTGGCCGACGAAACCGGCGCAACCGCCGTCTCGGTCCCCGAAGCCGTTCGTGGCGTCGATCTTGTGGTCGTCACCATTCCTGAGAAAAACATCTCCGAGCTGCCGCCCGGCTTGTTCGCCGCTACGCCAAACCGGGTGGTGGTCATCGATACTGGCAACTACTATCCGCGACAACGCGACGGCCGCATCGAAGCGATTGAAGCGGGATTGCCGGAGAGCCAGTGGGTGGCGCAGCAACTCGGAAGGCCTGTGATCAAGGCGTTCAACAACATCTACGCCCGACACCTTCTGGAGTTGGGCCGACCTAAGGGTACGGCCGGCCGCGTTGCCCTGCCGGTTGCGGGCGACGACGAGGCAGCCAAGGCCATCGTCCTAAAACTCGTCGATGAACTGGGCTTTGATGGCGTTGATGCTGGAGGCTCGGACGAGTCCTGGCGGCAACAGCCGGGTACACCCGTCTATACCAACGACTTCGACGCCGAGGCTGTGCGGCGTGCTCTATCCGAGGCCAATAAAGAACGTACTCCGGAATGGCGCGCCACTAAGACCAGTCCCGGAAGCTTCACCGCGCCCGCTTGAGCGGATGGCGATTACCTCCGATAATTTCTCCTTATCAGAGCCAAAGCGCGCTGGCCTGGGTGGATTACGCGAATGCACACCGGTGCTTACTATGTGCTTACTGGTCGTACTCAGCGATCCCCAGACGCTCTCCAAGCTATTGATTTATTGGTGACCCCGGCAGGATTTGAACCTGCGACCCTCAGATTAGGAATCTGATGCTCTATCCTACTGAGCTACGGGGTCCCCGATCGCGCGCCGGCGATTGCCGCGAACGGATATATAGGCCTATCCGCGGCGCGATGCGCGCGCAAGCGCGTGTGGGAAGGCGCGGTCGACGTGATTGTCTTGTGCAAAAACCTGCCCTCCACGAATCCATCTTGACTCCAATCAGGTTGTAGAACAAAATAGGAACATAATCGAGTTGAGGGGGCTTCCGATGTTCCATTTCCGGCATGTCACTCTTGGGTCTCTTCTCGCCGCAACCAGCCTCTCTTTCCCTCTCCTTCCCTCTTCGGCTTTGGCCTGCGAGCTCTCCGAGCCGCAGAAGGGCACGGTCGCCGAGGTCAAGGATGGCGAGACGCTTCAACTCACCGACGGCACGGTCGTGCGGCTCATCAACGCCAAGGCGCCGACGGCGCCCATCGCCGCGCGCAGCGACCGTCCCTGGCCGATGGTCAACGAGGCGAAGGAAGCCCTGTCGAAGCTTGCCTCAGGCGCCGAGGTCGAGCTCCGCTACGGAGGCACCCGCACCGACCGCCACGGCTATGCGCTCGCGCAAGTCTATGTGGTGAAAGGCGGCGAACGCATCTGGCTGCAGAGTGAGCTTGGTCGGGAAGGGGCTCGCGCGCGTCTATTCCTTCCCCGACAATCATGCCTGCGTGAGCGAGCTGCTCGCCCGCGAGGCTGAGGCGAGGGCGAAGGGCGACGGGGTTTGGGGGTCCTGGGCCTACCGCGTGCTTGCCGCCGACAACATCGAGCGCCTCGGGCGTCTCACCCGCAGCTACCAGCTGGTCGAGGGCGTGGTGGCGCAAGTCGGCGAATCGTCGGGCCGCATCTATCTCAACTTCGACAAGGATTGGCGGCGCGATTTCACCGTGCTGATCGAGCGCAAGGAGGCTGAGTCCTTCAAGGCTGCCGGCATCGATCCTAAGGCGCTCGCCGGAAAGAAGCTCAGGGTGCGCGGCTGGATCGAGTGGCGGAACGGCCCGATGATCCACGCGACCCATGTCGAGCAGATCGAGCTTCTGCCTGGTGGCGGAGGTGGCGGAGGCTCGCCGCCGCAAGCTCCCGAGGCGCCGGCAGGAGCGATGGCGCTCTAGCGTGCAAAAAAGCTTAGGCCCGGCGCGAGCCGGGCCTAACGGTTCAAGGACCTTGATCCGGTGTGGACTAGGCCGCGCGGGTGCGCGCGTCGGCTTCCGCCGCGAGCTTGGCGTGCCGCGCCGTCTTGGCGAGCACGTCGTCGATCTTGGCGACGGCGCTTGCCTCATCCATGCGCTCGACGGCGGCGATCTCCCGCGCCATGCGGTCGAGCGCCGCTTCGTACAGCTGCCGCTCGGAATAAGACTGCTCCGGCTGGGCTTCGGACCGGTACAGGTCGCGCACCACTTCGGCGATGGCGACGAGATTGCCGGAATTGATCTTGGCCTCGTATTCCTGCGCCCGGCGCGACCACATGGTGCGCTTGACGCGGGCCTTGCCCTTCAGCGTGCCGAGCGCCTTCTTGACGATCTTGTCCTCCGAGAGCTTGCGCATGCCAACGGACTCGAGCTTGCCGGTGGGCACCCTGAGCGTCATCTTGTCTTTTTCGAAGTTGATGACGAAAAGCTCAAGAGTTGCGCCGGCAATCTCCTGCTCTTCGATGCTCACAATGCGGCCCACTCCGTGAGCCGGATAGACAATATACTCGTTGGTACGAAAACCGTGTCTTTGCTGTGGTTTCTTCTTCTCGGGCATTACTCTCGTCTCACTCTGTTAAGTAATGGAACCGGCGCACCGCCTTGCCGATCTTTCCGCCGCATCCATACGTAACCTTAGATCGTAGTCCTTTCAGCCTGTTACAAGGCTTAGATCTGAGGCTTGTCGTGGCAGCGAGCACAAAAATGAACGTCGATCAGGAACCCCCGATCGCGTAACCTCCCTCAAGACGGAAAAAAAGCGTACCCGCAACTAGGGACGCCTCTCTTGGTGCTCACTGGCGGCAATCCGCGCCATTCAAACACCAATATAACACAATCTTAGTAAATCGGGAAGTCATGCGGTGCCGCAGCACGGCCCGTTTTGCACCGCAACATGCGACATTTTGACAGTAAGGTGAATATTTTAAGAGCGGCTCGCCCTAGTCCCCTTCGCCAGGGTTAGGGGTGAAATATTTGTCGAATTTTTCCGGCTCACTGACAAAGGCGTCGGCGTCGGGTGGCGCCGCCTTCTTGGTGGTGATATTCGGCCACTTTTCCGAATATTCGCGGTTGAGGTCGAGCCAGCGGTCGAGCGAAGGCTCGGTGTCGGGCTTGATGGCGTCGACCGGGCATTCAGGCTCGCACACCCCGCAATCGATGCACTCGTCGGGATGGATCACGAGCATGTTCTCGCCCTCGTAGAAGCAGTCCACCGGGCAGACTTCGACGCAGTCGGTGTATTTGCACTTGATGCAGACTTCAGTGACGACGTACGTCATCGATCCCACTTTGCTTCGGGCTTGAGCTCAACGCCTCGGCCCTTCGTCGCGGCTCCCTCATCCCCAGACTTGAGGCCCGATGAAGGGTTTTGCCTATCCCAATCGCGGCACCAGTACAAGGCGAGCAATTGCTCCTCGAATGGCCGCGATGAACACTCCCGGAAACTGCTCCGGCACCTCAAAGTTCGCCGGCCTTGATCGCCTCGAGACGCCTGCGGTCGCGCTTGGTCGGCCGCTTCCCGCGATGCACCTCGATCCGCGCGGCACCCGAAACCGAAGGCGGCGCTTCCGGCGTCAGATCCTCGTAGAGGGAGCGGGCGATCGGCGCCGGTCCTCGCCGCTCGGCCTCTGCCAAGACCCGCACCACGAAGAGGCGCCCGGCGCCGGCGCCGGTTCCCGGTCACCACGTCGCCAAGGCGCACATGGCGGCTCACTTTCAGCGCGCGCTCGCCGTTGATCCGGACCTTGCCGCCTTCGATCAGCTTGGCGGCGAGCGATCGCGTCTTCACCAGCCGCGCGCACCACAGCCATTTGTCGAGCCGCTGGCCTTCCATCTCGTCCCGTCAGCTACCCTCGGGGCGCCTGGCGGCAAGATTGCGGCGAAGCTCGGCAAGCACGGCGAAGGGCGAAGAGTCGGACGGGCGCGGGCGCTCTTTGCGCTCGAGGCGCGGACGCTGCTCGCGCTGGCGCGGAGCTTGAGCTTGCCGAACGCCTCGGCGCGGTTTGCCTTTCGCCTGGTCAATTTGCGGCTTCCGCCCTTCGTTCCGCTTGCCTGGACGCCAGATCTCGTCGAAGTCGAGGTCAGGCTGAGGGGCGGGCTCGCTCGTCTCAGCCGTCGCCTCGGAGCCGTTGCCGTCACGCGCCACCTCGCTCAGGCGAACTTCGGCCGGCTCGAGCTTCCGCCGCTCGCGCCGGAAGCCAAGCGCCTTCAGGATCGAGGCGAAGTCCTCGCCTGAGCAGCCGACCACGCTCATCAGCTCAGGCGCCACGCGAAAGCCGCCGTCGCCGGTCGCGCCGGAAGGTGCAGGTTCGCCGCCCTCAACAGGCCTCCACGACACGCGGGCGCGGATGAGATCGGACAGCCGCTCGAGCATGTCGATGCGGATCGCGCGGGCGCCGGCAATCTGGAAGCCTGCCGCGTGCCAATAGGGCTCGGGCACGCTCTGGTCCGCCTCGACCGAGGTCAAACCTTGCTGCGGCCGCGGTGGCAGCGCTTCGGCGTCGATGCCGTAGTCCCGGCCGGCATGGAGGGCCCACAACAACAGCAAGAGATCGGCGGCGGCGGGCTTGAGCAAAGCCGGGATGTAGATGTTGAAGGCGCCGAAGCGCACGCCGTATTTGCGCAAGCCGGCGCGGGCGGTTTGGTCGAGCGCCTTGACTTCGACCGCGACCGCGTCGCGGCGCAGCACGCCAAGCGTCTCGACCACGCGGAAGGCGAGGCCGCGGGCAAGGCCTGAGAGGTCCGAGGCCTCGCTCAGCGCCACGAGCGGTTCGAGCTTGGTATTGAGCTGGGCGGAAAGCCAGGCCTCGATGCGGCGCTGGATCTGCTCGCGCTCGATTGCACCGAGATGCTCGTCGGCAAGAAGCTGGAGTCTTGGCTTGAGCGGGCCGTCACCGCGCTCGAGCCGCGCGATCTCCGATGAGCGCCACGCGATACGGCCGTTCGGCTTCAGCACGATGTCGGCGTCGCTCGCGGCGGAGAGGGCCGCGGCGCGGGCGCCAAGCTCGTGCGCCAGCACCTTGACGGCGGCGTGGCGCGCGGCGCGCCCGTGAATACCGTCGCCGCTCGTGTCAGGGGTGAAGCGGAATCCGTCGAGGCTCCCGACATAGTGGTCTTCGACGATGACCCGGCCGTCGGCGCCGATCTCGGCCACGAGCTCTTCCTTGTCGCGCAAGCGCCGCATCAGCACGCTCGTCCGCTTGTCGACGAAGCGGTGCGTCAGCCGCTCATGCAGCGCGTCGGACAGCGTGTCCTCGATCGCCCTGGTGCGTCCCTGCCAATGCTCTGGATCGTCGAGCCATTGCGCCCGGTGGGAGACGAAGGTCCAGGTGCGAATCTGCGCGAGACGATTGGACAGCGTGTCGAGGTCGCCGTCGGTGCGGTCGGCAAGAGCCACCTGGCGGGCGAACCAATCGGCGGGAATCCGCCCCTCGTCGCTCATCACGAAGCGATAGAGCGTGCCGACGAGCTCGGCGTGGCTCGCCGCCGAGATCTTCCGGTAGTCCGGGATCTGGCACATCTCCCAAAGGAGCGCCACGCCGGCGCGGCCCGAAGCGAGCTCGCGCACGTCACGTCATGGCTGACATTCTCGAGCGCAATCACGTCGTCGACCATGCGCGAGCGGATGAGCCGCGGATGATCGGGCGTTTCGCGCAAAGACTCCTTGAGGCTTTCGATCGAGGCGAAATCGAGCTTGCGATTGCGCCATTGCAGCATGCCGACCTGATCGAAGGAATGGTTCTCCAGCCGATCGATCAGCTCTGGTTCGAACGCCGGAACCTGCCCGGTCACGCCGAAAGTACCGTCATTCATGTGACGCCCGGCGCGGCCGGCGATCTGGCCGAGTTCGGCAGGTGTCAAATCGCGATGCACTTGTCCGTCGAATTTGCGCAAAGACGCGAAGGCGACATGGTCGAGATCGAGATTGAGGCCCATGCCGATGGCGTCGGTGGCCACCAGAAAATCGACGTCGCCGTTCTGATAGAGGGCGACTTGCGCGTTGCGCGTGCGCGGGGAAAGCGCGCCGAGCACCACGGCGGCACCGCCGCGCTGCCGCCGCACCAGCTCGGCAATGGCGTAAACGTCTTGTGCGGAGAAGGCGACGATGGCCGAGCGGCGCGGCAGCCGCGTGATCTTCTTGTCGCCGGCGTAAGTCAGTGTGGAGAGGCGCGGTCGCGAGACGATATTGGCGCTGGGCAGCAATTCGCGGATGGCGTCGCGCATGGTTGCGGCGCCGAGCAGCAACGTCTCGCTGAAGCCGCGGGCATGAAACAGACGATCGGTGAAGACGTGGCCGCGCTCGCTATCGGCGGCGAGCTGGATCTCGTCGACGGCGACGAAGTCCGCCTCGAGATCGAGCGGCATCGCCTCGACGGTGCACACATAATGGCGCGGCGACGGCGGCTTGATCTTCTCTTCGCCGGTGATCAGCGCAACTTTGCCCGGGCCGATGCGCGCGACGATCTTGTCGTAGACCTCGCGGGCGAGGAGGCGCAGCGGCAGGCCGATGATGCCGACGTCATGGGCGAGCAGGCGCTCGATGGCGAGGTGGGTCTTGCCGGTGTTGGTAGGGCCAAGCACCGCGGTGACGCCCCGGCCGCGCATTGCTCCGGAATTAGAGGGAAGTCGGCTCATGCTTCGCAAATCCTAAGGCCTACAGATAGCGTATCGGTCCTTGCGCGCCAGGTCTGGAACGAGGGGGGAACGAATCTCGTCCGAATCGCTGACTCGGACCATTCGGATTTCGTTCTTCGCCGGCGTCACCAGATCGAACCCGCTCTGTCAAAGGTCATCGCCCAATGTATCTTCGCGACCGTAAATCAACCAGTTGAGGCGCTAGCTTCAGGTGAGGCTCAGTGCCCCAGGGGCACAACGGGAACGGAACACGGACGAATCAGGGGAACGTTAATTTTCGGCATCTGTTCGCTACTACATATTGGGATTTGAGGCCTTGCCGTTAACCCTTGGCCGGCCCTGAAGGCGAGGGGGGCTAATCCTGGAGGCTGGCGCGCTTTGCGCCTCTCTGGACGCGGAAGGAGGTCGAGGTGGCCGAGCCGTAGCCCACGAGGGTCGGCAGCACGATGCGATAGGGGACGTACATCTCGGTGCCGGGGAGCGAGACCAGCCAGACTTCGATCTCGTTCGTCTCAGTCATGAGCTTGATGCCCGGATTGTCCGGCCGGTAGCCGGAGATGGGAATGAACTTCACGCGGCAGACCGCGGCGAAGCCCGAATATCCGGTCGATGCATCCTTCTGCAGCTTCACCGTGCGCTTCGGCTGGAGGATGAGATCGAAGCGCTGCTCGCCGTCGAACACCGGAACGGTCTGATCGCAGACCTTGGGGTCGCCATTCGGATTTCCCGAGCGCGCATAGAGAAATGCCGCCGTCATCGGATCGAGCACGCCTTCGAGCTGCTCCTTGGTGGTGGGGATGACGTGCGGGTTGAACCGCTTCTTCGGTATCCGCGAAATTTGTGTGACCGCGCCGCCGTCGAAGGTCATGCGGAGCTGCTGGCTTTTGTCCCCGCCCTGAAAGTTGAGGCTGTACATCGCAGGCTCAGGGCGTGCCCCTCCGAACCTGCCCTTGCTCGCCGTGATGCCGCGCCAGTCGAAGATCAGGCCCTGCAGCACCGAGAACCGCCCTTCGCCGCGCATCTCGTAGTCGGTGCCGCGGAAGACGGTGGTCAGCTGGAAGTTCCCGAGATTGAAGCCGGCAAGGTCGACGCGATAGACCGCGGTGATGCGGTTCGCCGCCCCTATGCTGCTCTCGGCCAGTGCGGATTCGCCCGAGGGAGCGCCGCCCAGTCCGCAGGTGAGGACTGCGACAGCCGCAAGGCTCAGCAAATGTCGCGCGATTGGCATGGCCCCAGACCCTCAAGACTGGCGGTGCCGAAAGCAAGGCCCACCAGGCTCAAATCTCGGATTATTCGCAGAATTCGTCAATTCTGAGGTTGAGACATCCGGTTCTCATTGCCTTGACCGCCGGCAACGAGGCCCGTATATCTCGCCGGATTTCGCGGGAACGCTCGACTTCGTGGCTTGCCGTTCCGCTTCACCAAGCTTCCTAGCACGTCTAGAGACAAGGACTAAGTACGATGGCGCGACGTTGCGAGCTGACCGGCAAAGCGGTGCTCTCCGGCAATAATGTCAGCCACGCCAAGCGCAGAACCAAGCGCCGGTTTCTGCCCAATCTGTGCAATGTCACGCTGGAGAGCGAGGCGCTGAAGAAGCGCGTGCGCCTTACCATCAGCGCTGCGGCGTTGCGCTCGGTCGAGCATCGCGGCGGGCTTGACGCCTATCTGCTCAAGGCCGGCGACGAGGAATTGTCGTTGAAAGCGCGGCGCCTCAAGCGCGACATCGCCAAGGTGCAAAGCGCCGCCGCCCCGGCCAATTAGCTCTCTTCACGTCTGCCATGACTCCATACCTCCCCCTCGCGGGGAGGTCCGGCGACGCCAATGGCGGCGCCGGGGTGGGGGGAATTCTCCGCGCCTCACCCCACCCGGCGCGCCAAAACGACGTGGCGCTGCCACGTCGGGCGCGCCTCCCCTCCCCATCAAGGGGAGGGATGAACATGTAGTTCAGCGGCCTGTCGGCTCGGCGAGTTTGGAGCCAGTATCGGGCAGGGCGAATTGCATCAGAAGGGTGCGCTGCAGCGCGCTGAAATTGTCGTCGGACATCAGCGTGAGAATGGTCTCGCCAGAGGCCGCGCGGTGCACGGCGATCCCTTCCATATTGTCGATGTTCAGACTGTCATTGGCCTCGAGCAGGACCTCGCCCGAGAGGAGCGCTCCGGGCTTCAAGTCCTTGGCGGCGATGCGGCGGATGCGCATTTTCACGCCCTCGCTGTAGCGGAAGCGGCGCTCGAGCACGACGATGCCTCCGTCAGGCAGCGCCGCGGCATCGGTGATGTCGAAGCCGCCGACATTCTTCAGAGCGATCGCGCCCGGGCGCCGGGCCGCCGATCAGCCAGCCGCGAAGATTGCCGTTCTTGTCGGGCAGGCGCTCGGAGAACAGAACCGTGGCGCCCTTGAGGCGCCCCACGCGAATCGGGGCAACCGCCTCGATGCCGCGGTTTGCGCTCATGCGCTTGGTCTCAGCGGGAAGAGCAAGCCCGCCGTCAGGCGGCCCGAAGCGGTCGGAGGTGAAAGGATAGCGCAGGACGCGATGGTTGCGCTCGAAGGCGACGTAAGCCGTGCCCTTCGACGTATCGCCGTCGACAAGAGCCAAGCCTTCAGAGTCCTGCTGAGCGTCGCCGGCGAGCGGCTTGCCGTCGCGTCCGAGGATCGGGCCGATGCTCGCCTCGCTCAAGCCTCTGAGCTTCCGCCCGTCATAATCGATATTGGCCCTGAGCCAGGTGCCGGCATCGGAGATGGCGAGCAGAGACTTGCCGGAAGGGGAGACGATGAGCGCCGAGTAGCCGCCGAAGAACGGCGACTTGGCGTAAAGAGTGAATCCGCCGCGCCAAACGAGCTTGCCAAACTGCTTGCGCCCAGGATCGTCGCGGTCGAAATCGATGGGAATGGCGGTGATGGCGAGGCGCTCGACGTGGGGCAGCACGCTCGTCGGCTTGTCGGCGAAGGCAGGTGCCGCGATGAGAAACGCGGCAATGGCGAAGGTCGCCGCGGCGTTGCGCCAGAACTCTCGCCGAGGGAAACGCCACGGCGCCCCGCTAGTTCAGCTTGCGGCGCTTGGCGCGCGCTGCATTTGGAGCCGCGCGGTAGAATTGGCGCCAGGCAAGGTCCTCGTCGAACAACTCGGCGAGCTTGTCGGTCATCACGCCGGCGAGCTCCTCGGCGTCGGTCACTGTCACGGCGCGCCGATAGTAGCGCGTCACGTCGTGGCCGATGCCGATGGCGACAAGCTCGACCGAGGAGCGGGTCTCGATTTCCTCGATGACCTGGCGGAGATGGCGCTCGAGATAGGAGCCCGAATTGACCGAGAGCGTGGAATCGTCGACCGGCGCGCCGTCGGAGATCATCATCAGGATGCGCCGCTGCTCGGGCCTCGCCACCAGCCGCTGATGCGCCCAAGCAAGCGCCTCGCCGTCGATGTTCTCTTTCAGCAGGCCTTCGCGCATCATCAGCCCGAGATTGCGCCGCGACCGGCGCCAAGGCGCGTCAGCCGACTTGTAGACGATGTGACGGAGATCGTTGAGCCTGCCGGGGAAGGCCGGCTTGCCGGCATTGAGCCATTGCTCGCGGGCGTGGCCGCCCTTCCAGGCGCGGGTAGTGAAGCCGAGAATCTCCACCTTCACGCCGCAGCGCTCGAGCGTGCGGGCGAGAATGTCGGCGGAGCAGGCGGCAACCATGATCGGGCGGCCGCGCATCGACCCAGAATTGTCGAGCAGCAGCGACACCACGGTGTCGCGGAACTGAGTTTCGCGCTCCTGCTTGAAGGAGAGCGGGTGCATGGGATCGACGATCACGCGCGCGAGCCGCGCGGCGTCGATCAGCCCTTCTTCGAGGTCGAAGTCCCAGCCGCGGTTCTGCTGCGCGAGCAGGCGCCGCTGCAGGCGGTTGGCGAGCCGGGCCACGGCGCCGTGCAGCGCTTGCAGCTGCTTGTCGAGAAAGGCGCGCAAGCGCTCGAGCTCGTCGGCGTCGCAGAGCTCCTCGGCGCCGACGATCTCGTCATAGGCGCGGGTGAACACCTTGTAGCCGAAGGCCTCCGGGTTATCGAGCACCGAGAGGTTGGGACGCCAAGGCTCAGGCCGGCGCAAGCCCTCGGGCATGTCGGCCTCGCGGTCGGGCCGGTCGGCAGCGCCTTCCTCGCGCTCGTCCAGCGTCTCGTCGGTGAGCGAGTCCTGATCGGCTTGGGCGTCCGAGGCGAATTCGGCCTGCTGGCGTCCATCGGCGTCTTCGTCCTCGGCCTCCGCCGAGGTGGGCTCAGGCTCGCCCTCCTTCCCCTCTTGACCTTCCTCGCCGGTCTGGTCGAGCTGATCGGCAAGGTTCAAGGCGGCAAGCAGGTCGCGGGCAAGGCGGCCGAAGGCATCCTGGTCGAAGATCGTGTCGGGCATGCGATCGAGCACCGCGCGGGCGCGGGCTTCGATCCACGGGCGCCAAAGATTGGCGATGGCGCGAGCCTTGTTTGGCGGAGCGAGCCCGGTCAGCCGCTCGCGCACGAGGAGGGCGAGGGCCTCCGGCAGTGGCGCCTCTGAGCGGTCCGTCGATTCATTGATCCGGCTCCGCTCATAGCGTTGCTCGAGCCGCGCGGCGAGGTTGGCCGAGACGCCCTCCATGCGTTGGGCGCCGATGGCCTCGACTCTCGCCTGCTCGATCGCCTCGAACACCGCGCGCGCCTCGCCGCCCGACGGCGCGAGCTTCGCGTGCAGGCCAGGATCGTGGCAGGCGACGGCAAGGGCCGCGGCGTCGGCGTGGCCGCGGATCACCGCGATCTCGCCCCTGGTCGGCACGCGCGAAGGCTCGGGCACGCGCGCGGTCTTGCCGTAAAGCCCGGGAGGCTCGTTGGAGAAGACGACCTCAACCTTGCCGTCGGCAGCGATCGAGCGGGTGGCAAGCGTGAGCGCGCGCTTGAACGGGTCAAGCGGCGCCTCTTTGCGCTTGCTCAACGGCATGGTCAGCTCAAGGCCACGTTGGCGGTCGACTGCGGCAGATCCTCGCCGAAGCAGCGCTGGTAGAACTCGGCGATCAGGCCGCGCTCGAGCTCATCGCATTTGTTGAGGAAGGAGAGGGCAAAGGCGGTGCCGACATCGTTGAAGATCTCGGCGTTCTCCGCCCAGGTGATCACCGTGCGCGGGCTCATCACCGTGGACAGGTCGCCGTTCATGAAGGCGTTGCGGGTGAGCTCGGCCACGCGCACCATATTGCCGACCACCTTGCGGCCGGCGTCGGTGTTCCAGCTCTTGGCCTTGGCCAGCACGATGTTCACCTCGTCGTCATGCGGCAGATAATTAAGGGTGACGACGATCGACCAGCGGTCCATCTGGCCCTGATTGATCTGCTGCGTGCCGTGGTAGAGGCCGCTCGTGTCGCCAAGGCCGATGGTGTTGGTGGTCGAGAACAGGCGGAAGGCCGGGTGCGGCCTGATCACCTTGGACTGGTCGAGCAAAGTGAGCTTGCCCGAGACTTCGAGCACCCGCTGGATCACGAACATCACATCGGGACGCCCGGCGTCGTACTCGTCGAAGCAGAGCGCGGTGTTCGACTGCAGCGCGTAAGGCAGGATGCCCTCGCGGAACTCGGTCACCTGCTGTCCGTCGCGGATAACGATGGCGTCCTTGCCGACGAGGTCGATGCGGCTCACATGGCTGTCGAGATTGATGCGCATGCACGGCCAATTGAGCCGCGCCGCCACCTGCTCGATATGGGTGGACTTGCCGGTGCCGTGATAGCCCTGGATCATCACCCGGCGGTTGTGCTTGAAGCCGGCGAGGATGGCGAGGGTCACCTCGCGGTTGAACAGGTAATCCGGGTCGACATCGGGCACGTGCTCGTCGGCCTGCGAATAGGCTGGCACTTCGAGATTGGTGTCGATGCCGAAAACTTGACGCACCGAAACTGACATATCCGGCAGGCCGGCGCCGTTGGTAGCGGATGCAAAGGTCATGAGATTAAGAGCCTGTCGATCGCATACTATGCGGGCCCGCCGTAGCGTTAGCCCTGATGTTGCGGAGAGAGGGCCAAGCCGCTTAGGCTAGCCCCGCCTGACGCAGATAGTTATAGGCTTGGATCACTTCGCGCAACTTGTCCTCTGAGCGGCGGTCGCCGCCATTGCGGTCCGGGTGATGGCGTTTCACCAGGTCCTTGAAGCGCGCCTTGACCTCGGCCTTGGTGGCGGTGTCCTCGAGATTGAGCTGGCGCAGGCATTTGCGCTCGACCCGGCGGAGCACCCTGGGCGGCTCGCCGGGCTTATTCGGCGTGGCCTCCGCTTTGGCGCCAAACAGCCCGAACGGGTCATAGGTGGTGAAGCGGTGGGCAAAGCCGTTGCGGCGCTCGCCGTTCCGGAGGCTACGATTGCGCGCCCAGGAATTCACCCCCACGAACCAAGTCGGGCGGTGGCCGATCGTGTCGTCCTTTTGATGCTTCACCACGTCCTCGTCCGGCATGCCGGCGAAGTAGTTGTAAGACTTGTTATATTCGCGCACGTGCTCGAGGCAGTAGCGGTGATATTCCCCCTCATGCCCGCGGCCCTTGGGCGCGGGGTAGAGACCAGGCTCCCTGCAACCCTGCCATTCGCAAGGAGGACAAGCGTCGCGCACGAGCTTCGCTGCGTCTGGCTTGACGCGGAGCCGGTCGAAGAATTTCGAGTCGAGTTTCATTAGCAGCAATTATGGGTAGTCGGCCTCTCAAGGGCAAGCGCGGCCCTCATCCTCCCTCGAACCGCGCGGCCAGGCCTGGTAGTTCGGAGGCCAAAACGCCGCTCCGATTGGAGCAGCCTTTGTTGAACAAAGCGTGTCAGAAGCCTGTCAGGCCGGGGGCAACAGGCGGGGAGCTGGGATAAAGATGCGGGCGCGCATCTCTTGGGCAACGATGCCTTGGGCGACCATGGGCGGCCCTTTTGCTCGCGGCGATCACGGTGGCGGTGACGCTCAACCTGATCGACTATCCGCTCGGCGTGGCGTGGGACGAGCTGGTCAAGCTTCGCGGCGTCCGCACCGGTCGCTACGCCTACTACCATCCTTTGTTCATGATCGATTTGGCGCAAGCCGCTTCCCTCGTGGTGCCTGCGTCCGATCTCTCCTCCTTGGCCCAGCTCGCTAGGGTGCTTGGCGCCTTGGCCGGCGGCGTCATGGTGTTCGCCACGTTCAGCCTGGCGCGGCTCGTGCTGCCGGCCCTGCCATCCTTGGCGGCGGCGGCGGCCACCGCTGCGACGCCGCTCTTCGTCGTGCATGCCCGCCTATTCAAGGAGGATATTTTCGTCTCGGCGTTTCTCGTGCTCGCGCTCGCAGCTCTGATCAGGCTCTTGCGCGAGCCTGCACCGCATCGCGCCATCCTGCTCGGCCTCCTCGTGGGACTTGCCGCAGGCTCGAAATATATCGGCATGCTGATCCTGCCCTTCGCCATCATTGCCATTCTGCTCGTGCCCACGCCGGGACCCGAGCGGCGGTGGCTGAGGGCCGGGACGGTCACTGCCACTTCGATCGGTACCTTTCTCCTCATCATGCTGCCGGCGATCAGGCGGATCGACCGCTGGGAGCGCGGCGTCGATTTCGAGCTCAGGCATTCGATGCTGGGTCACGACGTGCCGCTGCCGCTCCGCGTCACCTGGGGCCTGTTCCATCTGCGCGAAAGCCTGTGGCCAGGTCTCGGCACGCCGCTCCTTGCCCTCGGCCTCATCGGCCTTGCGGCGCCGTTCGTCGCGGCGCGGGAGCGGAGGATGCCGCTTCTGCTGATCGCGAGCTTTGCCCTTTTGTGGTACGTCGCTCACGAGGCCACGCCGCTCAAGCCGTTTCCCGATTTTTCCCGTTACATGCTGCCGCTCGTGCCGCTCATCATCATCCTCGGTGCGTCTTTCATCTACGAGCTCTCGTCGCGCTTCGATCGTCAGAGGGATCGCCGCGGCGATCGCCGTGCTTCTCGCCGCCGTCCCGGCGCTGTCGATGTCGTTGCGCATCAACGCTCCAGACGTCGATCCGCGCACCATCGTTCCTCCCATCGTCGCGGCAAGCGGCGCCCGCGCGGTGTTCGACCGCTATTCCGACTACCAGCTGAGCCGCACCATCCTTGGGCTCGTCTCGCGTCCGACCAAGGACGTGGCCGACATCGTGGTCACGGCGAATCTGGCTTATGATCGCTTCGATTTCGCCGTGCCGCGGAAAGGCTCCCCTCTAGCGAAGAGGGCGGCCTATTATCGCGATCTTTCAGCGCTGCCCCATCTTGACGTGTCGAACGGACGGCCGACCTTGGCGTATTTCAATCCGGTGGTGCGTATCGTTGCCCTGGACGGATCGGTGGCGAGGCTAGAGAAGATCGCCGCGGACATTCGTGCCAGAGCTCCGAGCTTGACCGTGCGGCTGGTCGATCAAGCGCAGAACAGCAAGCAATGACGAAGGGATCTCTTTCTGATGCGTGTCGAAGAGTCGATTAGAGAAAAGTTGCGTGGCGCTTTTGGTCCGGCGGAGATCGAGGTCGTGAACGATTCGCACCGCCACGCCGGCCATCGTTCTTCTCCCGGGACCGGAGAGAGCCATTTCAGCGTCACCGTGGTCTCGGCGGCCTTTGCCGGAAAATCGCGGCTTGAGCGTCACCGCATGGTCAACGCAGTGCTGGCCGAGGAGCTTTCAGGCCGGGTGCATGCCCTTGCCCTCTCAGCGCTCACGCCGGAAGAACGGGCCAAGGCGTGATGAGGTTGGCGTCATAAGGCTCAAGAGGCTTTGCTCTGCGCCCGCTTCGCCTTGCGCGCGCTGTTGAGCGGCGTCACCTGAAGCGAGGTGATGCGGTTCTTCTGCCGGCGCAGCACCTCGAAGCGGAAGCCGTGAAAGTTGAAGCGCTGGCCCTGATAGGGGATGGCCTGCGCCTCGTGGATGACGAGGCCGGCGATGGTGGTGGCCTCATCGTCGGGAATGTTCCAATCCATCATGCGGTTCACGTCGCGGATCGGCACCAGGCCGTCCACGATCAGCGATCCGTCGGGCTGCACGCGCGCGGCGCTCGAGGCGATGTCGGTCTCGTCGGTGATCTCGCCGACGATCTCCTCGATGATGTCCTCGAGCGTGACCAGGCCCATGACCTCGCCATACTCGTCGACCACGATGGCGAAGTGCGCCTTGCGCTTGAGGAAGGCGTTGAGCTGGTCCTTGACCGTGGTCGAGTCGGGCACGAACCAGGGCGGCGTGCACAACGACATGATGTCGAGCTTGCCGAGATCGCCGCCTGCCTCGCGCAGCGCCCGGAGCAAGGTCTTGGCGTGAAGGATGCCGACGATCTCCTCGCGCTCCCCGCGCCACAGCGGCACTCTGGTGTGCGAGCTCTTCAGCGCTTCATCCACCAGTTGCTCGATGGGCAGATCGACGTCGATCGCGTCCATCGTGGTCCGATGCACCATGATGTCGGAGACCGTGAGCTCGCGAAGATCGAGCACGCCGCCGAGCATGTCGCGGTCGAGCTTCACTACGCCGCCTTCCTTGTGCTTCAGCTCGATGGCGCCTCTGATTTCCTCGTGCGCCGAGAGCACGTCGACATCGTCGCTCACCGAGATTCCGAACAAGCGCAGAGTTTGGCGCACCATAAGCTGCATGGCGGCGGTGACCGGCGCGAGTAGCGCCACTGTCATCCGCATGCTTGGGGCCACGGCCAGCGCCATGTGGTCGGCGTTGACGATGGCATAGGTCTTGGGCAGCACCTCGGCGAACAGCACGACCAACACGGTCATGACCACCGTGGCATAGGCGACGCCGGCGTCGCCAAACAGCGTGAGCAGCACGCTCGTGGCGAGAGCGGAGGCGGCGATGTTGGCGAGGTTGTAACTCAAGAGAATGGCGCCGATCAGCCGCTCGCGGCTTGAAAGGAGGCGATTGACGATACGGGCGCGGCGGTTTCCGTCCTCCTCGAGCGCGTGCATCCTGGCGCGCGAGGCAGCGGTCAGCGCCGTCTCGGAGCCGGAGAAGAAGGCCGAGATGATCAGGAGGCCGAAAATGGCGCCGAGCGTAATGCCGAGCCCTAAGGTCATCGCGCGCCGCACTCCCGGGCGAGAAACCTGGTGAGCTTCTCCATCGGCACGTTGCGCTCGACAAAGGCCTGTCCGATGCCGCGCGTGAGCACGAGCGCGAGCCTGCCGCCCTTCACCTTCTTGTCCTGGGCCATGAGCTTGAGCAGCTCTTCCGGCGTCGGCGGGGCGCCTTGGATGTCGGCGATGCGGTAGGGCAAGTCCACTTCGGCGAGATGCCGCTCGACTCTGGCGGCGTCGTCGGCAGGGCACAGGTCCTGCTCGACGGAGAAGGTGAAGGCAAGCCGCATGCCGATGGCGATGGCCTCGCCGTGCAGCAGCCGGTCGGAATAACCGGCGAAAGCCTCAAGCGCGTGGCCGAACGTATGGCCGAGATTGAGCAGCGCGCGGGTGCCGCTCTCCTCGCGCTCGTCGGCCTCGACGATCGCAGCCTTGGCCTTGACGCTCGTGGCGATGGCAGAGGCGCGAGGGCTTCCCTCGCCGGAAAAAATCTGCGGCCAGGTCTGCTCGAGCCAGGTGAAGAAGGGCGCATCGCCAATGAGCCCATATTTCATCACTTCGGCGTAGCCTGCGCGAAACTCGCGGGGGGCGAGCGTTGCCAGCACGGAAATATCGGCGAGCACCAGGCTTGGCTGGTGGAAGCTGCCGATCAGATTCTTGCCTTGGGGCGTGTCGATGCCGGTCTTGCCGCCGACCGAGGAGTCGACCTGGGCGAGCAGCGTCGTCGGCATCTGCACGAGACGGACGCCGCGCCGGAGGATGCTTGCGGCAAAGCCGGCAAGATCGCCGACCACGCCGCCGCCGAGCGCAACCACGATATCGCCACGCTCGACACCGAGCGTGAGCAGACGCTCGCAGACTTCCGCCAGCACAGGGAAGCTCTTGCTCTGCTCGCCTGGTGCCACCACCATGTCGCCAAGGAACAGCCCGCCAAGGCTCGCCTTCAGCCGGTCAAGATAGAGTGCCGCCACATTGGCGTCGCTCACCACGGCGCAGCGCGCGCCAGGAAGTGCTGCGGCAATGCGCGCTCCAGCCTCATCGAGCAGCCGCTCGCCGATGACGATGTCGTAGCTTCGCGCGCCAAGACCCACCCTGACGGTGGTCTCTTGTGCATCGGGCGCCAAAGCGGCCAGTCTGTCTCGCATCCTTCACACCTTGCCGCGGCTCTTTGCGGCCGCCGCCCTGGCCTCCTTGTCGAGCCAGCGCGCGAGCGACTCCACGACGTCGCCAACGATCAAATCATGGGCCACGTCCCGGCTCTCCACGGTGATATCGGCCCCGGCGTAGATGGGATAGCGCTTTTCCATGAGCTCGCGCATCACCTTGTCGGGGTCGTCGGAGGCAAGCAGCGGCCGGTTGTCCCGCCGGCGCACGCGATGGAGCAGCACCGGGAGATCGGCCTTGAGCCAGATCGAGATGCCGCGCGCCTTGATATTGGCCCGCGTGCGGGCGTCCATATAGGCGCCGCCGCCGGTGGCGAGGACCTGCGGGCCGCCCTGCAGCAGCCGGGCGATAACCCTCGATTCACCCTGGCGAAAATACGGCTCGCCATGCTCGGCGAAGATCTCGCTCACGGTCTGGCCCGCGGCGAGCTCGATCTCGCTGTCGGCGTCGGTGAAGGGAAGATCGAGGCGGTTGGCAAGCCTTCGGCCCACGGCCGTCTTGCCGGCACCCATCAGGCCGATCAGCACGATGCTCCTTGCTGCAAGGGCCGCGCGGATCCATGCCAGGCGCTCGGGCTTCAGGTCTTTCTTGCGCTCAGCCAGTCGAATGTCATCCATTCGTCGAGAAACGGCGCTCCGAGCGGCAACCCGGCGCGATCGTGGAGCGGCACGGTTCCATGATTTTCTCGTGCTGACAACGGCCTTTCGAATCGTCCATCATAGCGCGGGCCGCATGGCGCCTTGCGGTCGGGGTCATAATAAGGCCCCCTTCGCGGCTACAAGAGCGCCCTGAGGTCTAGCGGAGAAGGACAAGAACACCAAAGGACACGAGCGCCTCGATGCCGACGCTCTTCCGATTGTTGATGGTCTTGGGGGTGATCGCCGGTGTCGTCACTGGGAGCCTCTATGTGCTCGCCGAATATTTCCAGCCTGAGCCGAAGGAAATCTCCAAGTCCTTGCGTAACGTCAAGGTGCGGACCGAGTAGCAGTCTCCTCGCAGGCCTCGCCATCGCAATTGCCGCCGTCCTCGGCGGATGGGACCCCGCTGTGGCCCAGGTCGAGCGGCGCCAGCTCCCGGTGCTGCAAGGCGAAGCTCCGCCGCAAGTCGATGAAGGTCCGCGTAACCTGTCGCCGCCGCCCGCCAAGATTGGAATTCGCAGCAGCCAGGCGAAGCTCCGCCGCAAGTCGACGAAGGTCCGAGCGGGCCGTCAGCTCACCCTCCCAAAGATTGGAATTCGTTCGTTCGCCCGCCTGCGCCGCAGCTCGGCGCCGGCTGAATCGCGCGGGGAAAGCGCGCTTCCGCCCGATCTGTGGCGCGGGCTCGACGCAGGCGCCATGCAGAGGCTGCTGGCACAGGTCCCCATGCCTTCATCCTCTCCGGCGCTCGCGAGCCTGCTCGCCCGTGCTCTCGCCACGAGCCCCGAAGGCTCAGGCAGCGAGATGGCGGTGAAGATCGCGGCACTTGAGCGCGGGGGCCGCGTCAACGAGCTGATCGACATGCTCGGACAGGCCAACGAGCCTGACGCGCTCGCGGCCTACGCCTTGGCGCTGCTTGCCGCAGGCCGCAGCGATGAGGCCTGCGCGGTGCAACTCGGCGCTGGCCAGGCTGACAGGCGCGCGAGCTTCCTCATCCCGGCCTATTGCGCCGCGGCGAGCGGCGACAGAGACGCTGCCCGCAACGCGCTCGATAGTCGCCCGCGACAATGGCGTGGACGTCGACCTTCGCATCGCGCGCTATCGCCGGCCAGGGCGCACGCGGGCCTCTGACGAGAAGCGTCGACGTGCTCGACTATCTTTTCTTGAAGCTCGGCCAGTCCGCCAACCGGCCCGACATCGCCGCCAAGGCCAGTCCAGAGCTTCTCTTTCTCTTGACGCGCGACGACGAAGCTTCGCCGGAGCTTCGCGTTGCCGCGGCGGAGCGCGCAGCCGCGCTCAACATCATCGACGGCGAGACGCTCGCGACCGTCTACCGTAACGCGGCACCTCGCCTCCCCAAATCGGCGCAATCGCCTTGGGCCTTGCGGGCGAAACTGTTCGCCTCTCTCGAAGCGCAGACTTCGGAGAAGATTCGCGCCGAGTCGATCGACGCTTTGCTCGCGAGCGGCAAGGATGCGAGGATCGAAATTCCGATGGCGCAAGCCATGGCGCAATCGAACGTGCTGCAGGATACGCAAGCTGCAAGCTTCGCAGAGACGGGGGTGCGGGTGGCGGCGCTTGCCGGCGACGACCAGACCGCCTGGGATCTGACCGAACAGGCCGGCGACCGCGTGCGCAGCTGGCAATTGCTGCTGGTCACCACCGATCCCTTGAGCGATAGGGCGCGGAGCGCACTCAACTCCGGCGTCGATATCGCGTTGAAAGCCGGGCTGCCGGGCCCGTTGCTGCAACGGCTGGTCACCGCGCTCGATGCGCTCGGTGAGGAGGTGCCGATCCCGCTCTGGGACCTTGCCGCCAAGACACCACAGCCCGATGATGGCTATCTGCCGCCGACCGGTCTCCTCAGCACGCTGAAGGAGGCGGCGGACGCCGGCGATACCGGCCGCACCATTCTGCTTGCCGCCGCGGCGTTCGGGCCTGAAGGCCCGCAAGGCGCTCACCTTATCGCGCTTGGCGATGGATTGCGGGCGCTGAGGCGGGTCGGGCTCGACACGGAAGCGCGGCGTCTCGCCTTCGAGGCGCTCTACGCCCATTGGCCTTCGCGCGGAAAGACCTGAGACATTGGGCACGAAAGGCCGATCCGGCAGAAGCAACGATGAGGAACTCGCGCTGTTCCTCGACATGCTCATGGCCGAGCGCGGCGCCGCCGCGAAGACCATCGAGGCCTATACAAGAGACTTGAGCGAGTTTCTTGCCTTCCTCGCCACCAAGCGCAAGAGCCGCGCGCGACGCTTCGGCCGACACTGTGCGCGCTTATCTCGCGCAGCTCAGCCGCAAGGGGCTCGCCCCAACCTCGCGGGCGCGCAAGCTCTCGGCCATGCGCCAGTTCTTTCGCTTCCTGTTGGCCGAAGGCATCCGCGCCGACGATCCCTGCTCGGCGATCGACAGCCCGAAGCTCGGACGCCCCTTGCCGAAGCTCCTCTCGCTTGCCGAGGTCGAGAGCCTGCTCGAGACGGCGGCGCAAGGTGTGGAGCAGGCAGGCGAAGGCTCTGCCAAGCGGCGGGCGCTCCGCGTCAATGCGCTGCTCGAGACGCTGTACGCCACCGGCTTGCGCGTCTCGGAGCTGATTGGGCTGCCCCGCGGCGTGCTCGTGAGCGACGACCAGGTGATGACCATCAAGGGCAAAGGCGGACGCGAGCGCCTCGTGCCGCTCAACGACTCCGCCCGCAAGGCGCTCGCCGATCATCTCGCTGCGCTCGCCGCCGACGAGGCGCAAGGCCGCGCCAAGTCGCCTTGGCTGTTTCCTTCAGGAAACGGCGGGCAGCATCTGACCCGCCAGCGCTTCGGCCAGGAGCTGAAGGCGATTGCCATCGCCGCAGGCATCGAGCCGTCGCGCGTCTCGCCGCACGTGCTGCGTCATGCCTTTGCCAGTCATTTGCTGGAGCGGGGCGCCGATCTGCGCACCGTGCAGCAGCTCCTGGGCCATGCCGATATCTCGACCACGCAGATCTATACCCACGTCATCGAGGAGCGGCTGCGGCGCCTTGTCGAGCAACATCACCCTTTGGCTCAGGTACATTTAACCAAACGGGGCTAGCTTCGCCCAAAGTGGGAGGGGGTTCCCGGTTGACACGGTTTCGCCCCAAGGCCACTTAACAAGCATGTTCCCGCCGCCCTTTTGGCGCGGCAGCCCGTCGAGGACGGGTCCCATGGGCCACCTTTAGCCAAATGCGCACTTATCTCGATTTCGAAAAGCCTATTGCCGAGCTTGAAAGCAAGGTCGCCGAGCTCAGAGCGCTCGCCGCCGAGCAGGGTTCCGTGTCGATTCAGGAGGAGCTCGCCAAGCTCGAAGCCAAGGCGCGCGACGCGCTAGAGGAGACCTATTCGGAGCTGACCCCCTGGCAGAAGACGCAAGTCGCAAGGCATCCCGAGCGGCCGCATTTCCGCCACTACCTCGACGGGCTCGTTCAGGATTTCACCCCGCTCGCCGGCGACCGCTATTATCGGCGAGGACCAGGCCATCATCGGCGGCATCGGGCGCCTCAAGGGCCGCTCGGCGATGATCATCGGCCATGAGAAGGGGTCCGACACCGAAGGCCGGATCAAGCACAATTTCGGCATGGCGCGGCCGGAGGGCTACCGCAAGGCCCAGCGGCTCATGGAGATGGCCGACCGCTTCTCGCTTCCAGTGGTGAGCCTGGTCGACACGGCAGGCGCCTATCCTGGCATCGGCGCCGAGGAGCGTGGCCAGGCAGAGGCCATCGCGCGGTGCACCGACACCTGCATCTCCCTTGGAGTGCCCATCGTCTCGGTGATCATCGGCGAGGGCGGGTCCGGCGGGGCCGTGGCTATCGCCAGCGCCAACCGCGTCTATATGCTTGAGCATGCGATCTATACCGTCGCCTCGCCGGAGGCCGCAGCCTCGATCCTGTGGCGGGATTCAAGCCGCGCCGTCGATGCCGCAACCAATATGAAGATCACCGCCCAGGACCTGCTGAGGCTCGGGGTCATCGACGGCATCATCCCAGAGCCCATCGGTGGCGCCCACCGGGACGGGAAGGAAGTGGTGGAGGCAACCGGGAATAGAATTGGCCAGGCTTTGGCCGAATTCGACGCCATGACGCCTGAGGCCATCCGCAAGGCGAGGCGCGAAAAATTCCTGGGCATAGGCCGTTTAAGCTGAGGATTCTGCCCAGAAAAAAGCCACTTTTGAGTCCAACTGTGGCTTTGCTGCCGCTATAATGGAAGGGCAGTTCGGGGGTTTGGAAGTTCAGGCGCCCAGGGGGGACTTTGGCGCTAACTTCGCCTTAACCCGCTGAGTATGAACTTGGACGAGGTGCGCAAGGGGCACTGCGTATGCTTCGCCTAGGCTGGATCAATGCCGTCATCGCGGCCTGCGTGCTGACGTCGGTCATCGCGCTTGGCGGCTGCGGGCAATTTTCGCCGCCCTATCTCAAGCCGCTCTCCAAGCAGACACAGGCACTTCTCGACCAGAAAGGCATGACCGCAGAGTCGCCGGTTCTCGTGCGCATCTTCAAGTCGGAGTCGGAGCTCGAAATCTGGAAGGCGAAGGACGACGGCCGCTTCTATTACTTCAAGACCTATCCGATCTGCGACTGGTCGGGCACGCTCGGCCCCAAGGTCAACCAAGGCGACCGGCAGACACCGGAAGGCTTCTATCTCGTCTCAGCGCCGCAGATGAATCCGAAGAGCAAATACTACCTCGCCTTCAACCTCGGCTTCCCCAATGCCTATGACCGTTCCAACGGCCGCACCGGCGCCGACATCATGGTGCACGGTGACTGCAAGTCAGCGGGCTGTTACGCCATGACCGACGGCGTGGTCGAGGAAATCTACATCCTCGCGCGCGAGGCGCTCGCCGGCGGTCAGCAAGGTTTCCAGGTGCAAGCCTATCCGTTTCGCATGACCAAGGCGAACATGGAGAAGCACAAGGACGACAAGTGGTATGGCTTCTGGCAGAACCTGAAAGAGGGTTACGACTATTTCGAAATCACCCACCTGCCGCCGAAGGTCGATGTGTGCGACAAGCATTATCTGATCAACGCGGCATTCGTGGGCGGGGCGACGCCAAATCCGGTCGGAGCCTGCCCGGCCTTCCAGAAGCTCCCGGTGCAAAGGGCCCCGCGCGAACGTTTGCAGGAGGCCTCGGCCAAGCCGCAAGCACGCACCGCCGATGCCGGCTTCCTTGGGCGGCCGCTCGGCAGTTGGTTCGGTTTGACCTTCGGGCCGCCAAAGGCGCCCGTCTATTCAGCCTTCACCCTTGGGCCGGCGACGCCGGCGACCCCCGTGCCCACGCCAACCAAGGCGGTGAAGACGAAGCAAAAGGCCGCCGCGGCGCCTACAGTCACGGCGCAGCAATAATCGCCGCCACGCGTTTGCCTCTCTTTACCGCATGATGGGGCCATGCTGCGGCAAGCTCTTGCATTCCTCATCATTGTCGCGCTGTCCGGCGCGGGCTATTTGCTGCTCACCTCTGACGGCAGGCAATTGCTCGACCGCGCGTCCATCGCCTATGCGCGTTGGCAGAACCATTCCTACTACCGCGACGGACTTCCGCTCCCCGGCACGCCTGATCTCGCCAGGTTCGACTACAGGCTGAAGGCGCAAGGGCTTTCCCTCGGCGCGCCGGTGTTCTTGCGCATCTTCAAGCTCGAGTCGGAGCTCGAGATCTGGATGGAGAAGGACGGACGCTACCGGAAATTTGCCACCTATCCGATTTGTCTATGGTCCGGGCGGCTCGGCCCGAAGCTCGCCGAAGGCGATCGCCAGGCGCCCGAGGGCTTCTATGCCGTGACCAAGGACGAGCTCAATCCGAACAGCCGGTGGCACCGCTCGTTCAGTCTCGGCTTTCCCAATGAATTCGACCGCGCGCAAGGCCGCACCGGCTCGTTCATCATGGTGCATGGCGGCTGCCAGTCGATCGGCTGCTTCGCCATGACCAACAACGTCGTTGACGAGATCTGGAGGCTGGTGACCGCGGCGCTCGACCAAGGCCAGCCCGCGTTCAACGTCCAGGTGTTCCCGTTCCGCATGACCGAGAAGAATTTGGCGGCGCGCAAGGCAGACAAATGGAGCGGGTTCTGGGCAGACCTGAAGAAGGGTTACGATTCCTTCGAGCGCACGAAGCTTCCGCCGGTGGTGAGCGTGTGCGACGGCCGCTATGTCATTGCCGATGCCACCCCCGGCGCCGCTCCTCCGACCACGGCCGAATGCGCCGCGACGGCCTCGCGCGAGCCTTGATCTTCGCGACTATTGGCCGATCGGCCAGAAAATCATGATCAGCGGCACGCCGACCACGAGCACGATGATCGAGAGTGGCAGGCCGAGCCGCCAATAATCGCCGAAGCGATAGCCGCCGGGACCCATCACCAGCGTGTTGCATTGATGCCCGATGGGGGTAAGGAAGTCGCAGGCCGCGCCGATAGCGACCGCCATGAGGAACGGATCGGGGTTGTGGCTGAGCTTGGCGGCGAAGCTCGCGGCGATCGGCGCCATCACCAGCACCGTCGCCGCATTGTTGAGGAACGGGCGTCACCGCCATGGCGGCGGCGAGGATCAGGGCGAGCGCGCCTGGCCCCGGCAGATGCGCTGCGGCGGCCGACAGCCAGCCTGCGATGAGTTCGGTGCCGCCGGTGGTGCGCAAGCGAGTCGCTCACCGGAATGAGGGCGCCGAGCATGACGAGGATCGGCCAGTCGACGACGTCGTAGGCCTCGCGCAGGCTCAAGGAGCGGGCGAGCAGCAGAACCACCGCCGCGCCGAAAAAGGCCACGGCCACCGGCACGAGGTGAAGGGCGACCAGCAGCATGGCGGCGGCGAGCACGGCGATGGGTAGATAGCTCTCTTTGCGGCCCATGCGCAGGTCGCGCTCGGCGAGCGGCAGCAAATGCAACTCACCGAGCGTCTCCGGCATCGCGGCGAGATTGCCCCTCAGCACGACGACGTCGCCGGCCCTCAGCTTCACCGCGCGCAACCGGCTGGCAATGCGCCGTCCCCTGCGGCCGACGGCGAGGAGATTGACGGCATGGCGGTCGAACAGCTTGAGTTGGCCAGCCGAGCTCCCGGCGAGCTCCGAGTCGGGCGTGATGACGGCCTCGACCACGCCGATCTCGTCGCTTGGTGTATCGATCTCGTGGGTCTTGCCTTCGCGGGTCAACTGCAACTTTTCGAGTGCGACGATCCTCTCCAATGCGGCAGGCTCGCCTTGCAGGATGAGAATGTCGCCGGGCTTGATCACGATGTTGCCGGCGGGCTCGTAACGCCGCTCGGAGCCTCTGAGCAGGGTGATGACCTCGATTCCACCCTCGCCGAGATCCTCCAAAGCCTTCACCGTCAAGCCCGCAGCGGGAGACTCCTCGGGCACCGTCGCCTCGGTCGTGTAGCCCTCGAGATTGAAGGCCGCGTCCATCGAGACCGCGCCTTTTCGAGTCTTCGGCAGGAGCCGCCATCCGAAGCACAGGAAGATGAACCCGACGACCGCGATGCCGGCGCCGACCGGCATGAAATCGAACATGGCGAAGGGCTGGCCGAGAAGCTGCTCGCGCACGCGTGAGACAATGATGTTGGGAGAAGTGCCGACCAGCGTCATGGTGCCGCCAAGCAGCGCGCCGAAGGACATGGGCATGAGCAGCGAGGAGGGCGAGGTGCCGGTGCGGCGGGCGAGCTGGAAGGCGATCGGCATCAGCATGGCGAGCGCGCCGATGTTCTTGACGAAGGCCGAGAGCAGGGTGACCGAGCCGACAAGGGCGACGATCTGACGGTTGATGGTGGTGAGGTACGGCCCGAGCCAGCGAACCGCCCGCTCGATGACGCCGGATCGCGCCACTGCCGCGCTCACCACGAGGGCGCTTCCGACGATGACGACGATGTCGTCGCTGAACCCGCTGAACGCCTTGTTGGCCGGAACGATTCCGGCGGCGAGAGCCGCAAGCAAAGCGAGCAGCGCCACGAGGTCGTAGCGAAGCTTGCCCCAGGCGAACAGCGCCATCATGCCGACGATGACGGCGAAGGACAGCGTCTGGTCGAGCGTCACGGCGCGAAAGCCCCGAGAGCTGCGATCGCGTTGGAGGATGAGCTGACGCGCAAGCTTTTCTGCCTCGGAACGAGCGGGGTTCAGGCAGTCAAAGCCGCATGGAGGCTTTGCGGTTCCCTAAAGCGGCAGCCCCTAGTTAAAGGCGCCGTGGCAGTGCTTGTATTTCTTGCCCGAGCCGCAAGGGCAGGCCGCGTTGCGCGCGACCTTGCCCCAAGTCGAGGGATCGGCAGGGTTCGGGCTCGCCGCCGCCGCAGCCGCGGCGGCAGTCGCCTTCCGCGCCCGCGCCGGCGCTGCATTCCCCCTGGCAGTGACGGCAGGTCCGGCGCTTGCGGCTTCGAGCGCAAATTCGTCCTCGCCGGTGGTCGGATCGAGGTGGTGAGCCTCCATGGGCGGAAGCTCGGCATCGAGCGGCGGAACGTCTTCTTGCCGCGTGAGCTCGACATGCATGAGCTGGCCGGTCACCGCTTCGCGCAAGCGCGCAAGCATGTGCTCGAACAGCGTGAAGCTTTCGCTCTTGTATTCGTTCAGCGGGTCGCGCTGGCCGTAGCCGCGCAGACCGATCACCTGGCGCAAATGCTCGAGGGTCACGAGATGCTCGCGCCACAGATGATCGAGGGTCTGCAGCAACACCGCCTTCTCGACCTGCCGCATGATCTGCGGCCCGAAATTGGCGGCCTTCTTGGCGGCCTTCTCGTCCGCGGCGCGAACCAGGCGCTCATGCAGCTCTTCCTCGCCGATGCCCTCTTCCTTGGCCCAGTCGGCGACCGGAAGGTCGAGATCGAAAACGCCCTGCATGTCCTCTTTCAGGCCGGCCGTGTCCCATTGCTCGGCGAAGGACTTCTCCGGAATGTGCTTGGTGATGAGGTCGTCGACCACCTGGTGGCGCATGTCGCCGATCATCTCGCCGATATCGGCATCGGTCATCAGCTCGCGGCGCTGCTCGAAGATCGCCTTGCGCTGATCGTTCATCACGTTGTCGTATTTCAACAGGTTCTTGCGGATGTCGAAGTTGCGCGCCTCGACCTTACCTTGCGCCTTCTCCAGCGCCTTGTTGATCCAGGGATGGATGATGGCCTCGTCCTCTTTGAGGCCGAGCGTGCGCAGCATGCCGTCCATGCGCTGCGAGCCGAAGATGCGCATGAGGTCGTCTTCGAGCGAGAGGAAGAAGCGCGAACGGCCGGGGTCGCCCTGGCGGCCTGAGCGGCCGCGCAACTGGTTGTCGATGCGCCGGCTCTCGTGCCGCTCGGTGCCGACGACATAAAGACCGCCGGCTTCGAGCGCCTTGGCTTTCTTCTTGGCGACGTCGGCCTTGATGGCGTCGCGCTTGGCGGCGATCTGTTCTTGCGTCGGCTCGCTGCCCTTGGCGGTCTGATCGGCAACCCAGTCTTCGAGAAGCATGTCGGGATTGCCGCCGAGCTGGATGTCGGTGCCGCGTCCGGCCATGTTGGTGGCAATGGTCACCGCTCCCGGCACGCCGGCCTGGGCGATGATATGCGCCTCCTGCTCGTGATAGCGGGCGTTCAGTACCTGGTGCGGGACCTTGTCCTTCTTCAGGAGCTCGGAGAGGATTTCCGATTTCTCGATGGAGGTGGTGCCGACCAGCATGGGCTGGCCGCGTTTGCTCGCCTCCTTGATCAGAGTGATGATCGCCCGGTACTTCTCCTGCGCCGTGCGATAGACCTCGTCGTCCTCGTCGGCGCGGATCATGTCCATGTTGGTCGGCACCTCGACCACGTCGAGGCCGTAGATGTCCATGAACTCGTCGGCCTCGGTGACGGCGGTGCCGGTCATGCCGGCGAGCTTCTGGTAAAGCCGGAAATAGTTCTGGAAGGTGATCGACGCGAGCGTCTGGTTCTCCGGCTGGATGGTCACGTGCTCCTTGGCCTCGAGTGCCTGGTGCAGGCCTTCCGAATAGCGGCGGCCCTGCATCATGCGGCCGGTGAACTCGTCGATGATGATCACCTCGTCGTTCTTGACGATGTAGTCGCGGTCGCGCTGGAACAAAGTATGGGCGCGCAGCGCCTGCTGCACGTGGTGGACCACGCTCACGTTCTCGATGTCGTAGAGCGAGTCGCCCTTGAGCAGCTCGGCCTCGGTCAGCATCTGCTCGACACGCACGTTGCCGGCCTCGGTCAGGGTGACGACGCGCTGCTTCTCGTCGAGCTCGTAATCGGTCTTTTCGAGCTTCGGGATGAAGGTATCGACGGCGTTATACAGCTCCGAGCGGTCGTCGAGCGGACCGGAAATGATCAGCGGCGTGCGCGCCTCGTCGATCAGGATCGAGTTGACTTCGTCGACGATGGCGTAGTAGTGGCCGCGCTGCACCATCTCGGCGGTCGAGTATTTCATGTTGTCGCGGAGATAGTCGAAGCCGAACTCGTTGTTGGTGCCGTAGGTCACGTCGGCGGCGTATTGCACCTTGCGTTGCTCGTCGTTGAGCTCATGCACGATGACGCCGACGTTGAGCCCCAAGAAACTATAGATGGCGCCCATCCAGGCGGAGTCGCGCTTGGCGAGGTAGTCGTTGACGGTCACCACATGCACGCCGCGGCCGGTGAGCGCGTTGAGATAGACGGGGAGCGTCGCCACCAGCGTCTTGCCTTCGCCGGTCTTCATCTCGGCGATGCGGCCCTCATGCAGCACCATGCCGCCCATGAGCTGCACGTCGAAATGGCGCTGGCCGATGGTGCGCTTGGCCGCTTCGCGCACCGTGGCGAAAGCCTCCGGAATCAAATCTTCGAGAGGGGTCCCGTTCTTGACGCGGGCGCGGAAGTCGTCGGTGCGGGCGCGCAAGGCCTCGTCCGACAGCGCCGCGACCTCGGGCTCGAGCTTGTTGATGGCGGCGATAAGCGGCGGGTATTTCTTCAGCTTGCGGTCGTTGGACGAGCCGAACACCTTGCTGGCCAAGGCACCGAAGGAAAGCATTGGACGTTAGCCTCTCATCGCAGGAGCTGGTTTAGAGGTGATTTTGCCGTGTTGGGCGAAAGCACCTCAAGCGTCGAAGCGTCATGCTCCCGTTCCCTGCCGGTCCCGCATAAAACCGGCGGAAAGCGACCAAAAAATGCCAGGGAACAGCCGCCCGTGAGACATAAGAGGGGCTTCTGGGCTTGTCAACGCGACGCGGCTCAACGCCGGAGCATGCCGTCCCCCTTCGGGTGAGAGCAAGCGGCAGCACCCTCAGAACATCGGTGGGTCGCCTCGCTGGAGCCGTCCCGCTTGAACCCCGCTCCCCCCTTGCGGGGGAGCAGGATCGGCGTAGCCCATCCGAGGGGGGCGCGGCGCGATGTCGATATGATGGATTCGTTTGTGAAACCCCCCTCCCTATCCCTCCCCCTCAAGGGGGAGGGGAGCGCGAGCGGCAGGCTAAGCGGACTGCTTCGCCGCCGCTGGCTGGCTCTGGCCGATTTCATCGAGCTGCTTCTGCAGTGACAGCTTGCTCAATTTGTCGAAGGGCAGGCTGACGAAGATGCCGATGCGATTGGTCATCATGCGCAAGGCGTCGGCGAAGGCAAGATGCCGCTCGGCATCGCTGCCTTGCGCCTTGACCGGATCGGGGAGTCCCCAATGGGCGGTCATCGGCTGGCCTGGCCAGATTGGGCAAACCTCTTTGGCAGCGTCATCGCAAACGGTAAACACGAAATCGAGCTTCGGCGCCCCGGCTTGAGCGAATTCGTCCCAGGATTTCGAGCGCAAGCCCGAGGTGTCGTAATGGGCCTGGTGCAGCACTTGCAGGGCGATGGGGTTTACGGCTCCGGCCGGGTGACTTCCGGCGCTGTAGCCCTTGAACTTTCCGCGGCCCAGTCGATTCAACACGACCTCTCCCATGATCGAGCGCGCCGAGTTTCCGGTGCAGAGAAAAAGAACGTTCAAAGGCTGATTGCTAGTTACGACTTGCATGGGGTGACTCCTCCTCGTCACGCTGGACAACAACCGGCCTCGGCCGAAGCGATCAGACAGCCGCAAAGCTCTGCCTTGCCGCCACAGCAATCCTCCACCAGGAAGGACAGGAGACCACGGGTTCCTTCAAGATCGACGAAATAGATGATCGACCGCCCCTCTTTGCGCGAGGCGACGAGATGAGCGCGGGCGAGCGCGGCGATATGGAAGGAGAGCGTGTTCTGCGGCAGCTCGAGACGCCGCGCGATGTCCCCCGCCGCCATGCCCTCGGGTCCGCACTGGACGAGGAGGCGAAAGATCTTCAGCCTGCTCTCTTGCGCCAAAGCGCCGAAAGCACCGATCGCGGTTGATATTTCCATACATCCAAAGATATAGAAATATAGCCTTCCCGTCAACGCCGGCGGGACGCGATTTCGACGGCAGAGGCCCAAGATTCGCCGCTTGGCAGGGACGCGGCCCGGGTCTATGAAGGCGCCCGGGGAAACGACCGAACCCACCCGCCAGTCGCTTCTGGCGCTCATCAGGCGGGCACAAAAAGAGGATCTCACTCCGTGAAAGCTTGGCGCTCGTTGCTGCTTGCCGCAGCCTTTGTTGCTTGCGTTCCGTTCACCGCTTCGGCCGACGATGTCGTTGTCGCCCAGATCAACGGCGTCGACATCAAGCAATCGGACCTCGATTTCGCGGCCTCAGAAGTGGGCGCCCAACTCGCCAATTTTCCCCCCGAGGATCGCCGCCGCATGCTCCTGCAATTCGTCATCGAGAACGAGCTGATGGCCGAGGCCGCGGCGAAGGCCGGGCTCGACAGCGGGCAGAGTTTCGAGGACCGGATCAAATATCACCGGCGCCGCGCCTTGCGGGACGCGTATTTCGACAAGAGCGTGCGCAATGCCGTGCCTGAGGAAGAGGCGAAGAAGGTCTACGATCAAAAGGTCGCGGGCATGAAGCCCGAGGAGGAAATTCATGCCCGCCACATCCTGGTCGCCACCGAGGCCGAGGCCAAGGAGGTGAAGGAGCGGCTCAAGAAGGGTGAGGATTTCGCCACGGTGGCCAAGGAGAAGTCGAAAGATCCGAGCGCCGAAGGCGGCGATCTCGGTTTCTTCAGCCGCGGCCAGATGCTGAAGCCGTTCGAGGACGCGGCCTTTGCCTTGAAGGAAGGCGAAATCTCCGATCCGGTGCAGACGCAGTTCGGCTGGCACATCATCAAGGTCGAGGAGAAGCGGACCCGTCCGCTGCCCACCTTCGATCAGGTCAAGGACACCATCATCAGCCAGCTTTCGGCGCAGAAGGCCAAGCAGACGATCAAAGAGCTGCACGACGCCGCCAAGATCGAAATCGTCGATCCCGAGATCAAGAAGTCGATGCAGGACGCCGCGGTCAGAGGCGAGGGTCAGCCGGAGGAAGAGCCAGACTCGGGCGGAAACGTCGAAGACAATCACTGAGGGATCGCCCGAGCTTCGGGCCGCGAGCCTTTGAGAATGGGCAAGGTCTCGCCATTCGCACCGAAAATGCTGCCGCATCTCCCCGCCATTGACGGGGTGCGCTTCGCCAGTTGCGCGGCGGGCATCCGCTATCCAGGCCGCACCGATCTCCTGCTCGCGCTGTTCGAGCCGGGAACCACGGTTGCCGGCGTGCTGACGAGGTCGAAGACCGCGTCGGCCCCGGTCGAATGGTGCCGCGCGAGGCTCGAGCACGGGATGGCAAGAGCGCTCGTGGTCAATTCTGGCAACGCCAACGCCTTTACCGGCAAGCGCGGGCGCGACGCGGTGAAGCTCACGGCGGAAGCAGCAGCTGCAGCCGCCAAATGCCTCGAAGCCGACGTCTATATCGCGTCTACAGGCGTGATCGGCGAGCCGCTCGATCCGTCCAAATTCACGAGCCTGCTCGCGGGGCTTGCCGCGGATGCAGGCCCGGAAAGGATCACCGAAGCCGCCCGCGCCATCATGACCACCGACACCTATCCGAAGCTCGCCATGCGCCAGGCCGAGATCGAGGGCGTGCCGGTCACCATCAACGGCATCGCCAAGGGCGCAGGCATGATCGCGCCTGACATGGCGACCATGCTCGCCTTCCTGTTCACCGATGCCGCCATCGAGCCTCGTCCTTTGCACGAGATCCTCAGCCCCGCCGTCGACGCCACCTTCAACGCCGTCACCATCGACGGCGACACTTCGACCAGCGACACGCTGCTGCTGTTCGCCACCGGCACGTCAGCGTCACGCGGAGCGCCGCATATCGGCTTGCCGCACGATCCGAGGCTTGCAGGCTTTCGCGCCGCCCTCACCGAAGTGCTGCTCGATCTTGCGCACCAGGTGGTGAAGGACGGTGAGGGGGCGACCAAGTTCGTCACGGTGCGGGTCACCGGGGCTGAGAGCGCGAGCGCGGCGCGGAAGATCGCCTTCGCCATCGCCAACTCGCCGCTGGTGAAGACCGCGATCGCCGGCGAGGATCCGAATTGGGGCCGCATCGTCATGGCCGTCGGCAAGGCTGGCGAGGCCGCCGACCGCGACAAGCTTGCCATCTCTTTCGGCGAAATTCAGGTGGCCAAGGATGGAGAGGTGGCGGCCTCCTACAGCGAGGCGCTTGGTGCGGCCTACATGAAGCGCGACGAGATCGCCATCACCGTCGATGTCGGTGTGGGCGACGGCGCCTCGACCGTGTGGACCTGCGATCTCACCGCCGACTATATCGCCATCAATGCCGACTACCGGTCCTGAGGCGGTGCCCGCCGGCCCCACACATCGACTCCTTCTTGTCGCGGCCTGCGTTCTTCTTGACGGTGAGGGCAGGATCCTGATCGCCAAGCGGCCGGAAGGCCGTTCGCTCGCCGGGCTGTGGGAATTTCCTGGCGGCAAGGTCGAGCAAGGCGAGTCGCCCGAGCATGCTCTTGTCCGCGAGCTTGCCGAGGAGCTCGGCATCGACATCGCGCCGGCCGACCTCGCGCCGCTCACCTTCGCGAGCTACGACTATCCGGACTTCCATCTGCTGATGCCGCTCTTCCTCTGCCGAAGCTGGCGGGGAGAGGTCGCGCCGCATGAGGGCCAGGAGCTTCGCTGGGTGAAGCCTGCCGAGCTTCTCTCCTACGCCATGCCGCCTGCCGATGAGCCGCTGAAGGCTATGCTGCCTACGCTGCTAAAATGAGTCACGTCGTTCCCGCCAAAGCGGGATCCGGAGAGTTGGTCTTGTTGCCGGCTTCATCGCGGCTCCGGGACTGAGGAGCCTCTAGCTTGCGAAAGATGCTGCCGTCGGGCTCCGCTTCGGTGACACCGTCGGGAAGGAACGAACCGATGTCGCGTGGCGCGTCTACGGGCACGGTCTCATAGGAGTCCTTCCGCGCCGTGTCGCCGAAACGGTAGGGCGAGTTGTGAATCACCAAGAGCCCGCCTGGGCGAACCAAAGTCTCGAGGAAGAGCGCGCGCTCCTGGTAAATCTCGAAGGGGTAATGGCCGGCGCTGCGCAGCACGGCCATGCAGAAGACCGCGTCGAATCCGCCTTGTCGTCTCAGGATGCGGTCGCTGGCATAGACGAAGCGAATCCTGTTGCTGCGGTGCTTCATGGCCTTGAGCAGGATCACCGGATTGATCTCGGCGCCAACGATCTCGGCATTGGGAAAGTAGTCGGCGAGCGTGACGCATTCCTCTCCGCTCGAGCACCCGAAAGAGAGAATGCGGCGCGCATCGGGTGCGGCCGCGGCAGCAGCGGCGAAAATCTCAGGGTAGCGATTGAGCGCGGTCCGGTTAGGCCCCTGGTGGCAGCCAGGATGCAGCAACGAGGCTACCTTGGCGAACTTGCCGCGCTTTACGTAGTGGAAGATGCTTTTGCGGCCCATACTGCACCGGAAACTGCTGCGACTTGATCCATCCTCGGGGCTTTCGTGGCGGCATTAAGGCCCACTGCTTCAGCCACAGGCAGCCATCTGGCTCGACTTCGGTAACGCCGTCGGGAAGAAACACCCCCTTGTCGTGTTTCGCGGCCACGGGAATTTGTTCATAAGAGCCCCGGTGTTTCGTGTCGCTGAAGCGATACATCGAATTGTGGATCACGAATAAGCCGCCTGGCCGAACCAGCGACTCGAGAAACAGCGTGCGCTCCTCAAAAAGCGCGAAGGGATAGTTGCCGAGGCGCTGTTGCTTTTTCGGAGCGCGCAGCACGGCCATGCAGAACACCACGTCGAATGGGGCAAGCCTCGTCAAGATGCGGTCGCTGGAATAGACGAAACGAATCCGGTCGCTTCGCTTCTTCATGGCCTTGAGCAGGCTCAGCACATTGATCTCGGCGCCGATGATCTCAGCCTTTGGGAAATACTCGGCAAGCGACACGCATTCCTCTCCGGTCGAGCAGCCGAAGGAGAGAATGCGCCGCGCGTCAGGTGCGGCGGCGGCGGCGGCGGCGAAAATTTCCGGATAGCGATTGGGCGCGGTCCAATCCACGAGCTGGTGGCTGCCTGGCGTGAGCGCCGCGACCACCTTCGCGTAGTTGCCCCGCTTCAGATTACGAAGGACCCCCTTTGCACGCATGGCGCGGACCCTAGCAGCTGTTCTCTCGGCGTCAACGGTCCGCGAAAGCCGCGTCAGCGAGGCTTGTTCTTCGGCCCTGTGGCTGCCGGGAAGGAAGCCTTGTCGCCGGCGGAATGCTCGGTGGTGTGAAGCGCGTCGGCGAGGCGTCTTGCCGCGCTCCCGGGCGTGAGAGGCTTCTGCTGGCTTTCGTGCGGCGCCCAGCCCATCAGATAGACGATCTCAAAGCTCGCCGCGATTTTGCCGTCAGATGTGCCGAAGCGGCTCCGATAGATCTCCTCGGCGCGTTCGAGCGTGCCGCGCGGCAGCGGCGCCTTCCGCCGCGCCGCCATGACATTGCCGCCGCCGAGCGCCCTGATCTCGCGCATCAGATCGCGTGGGCCCGGATAGGTCAGGGTCAGCAGCTCGGCGTCGGTGACGGGAAGCGCAAAGCCTGCGCGTTGGAGCAGCGCGCCGTACTCGCGCACGTCGGCGAAGGGCGCGACGCGGGGGCTCGCCCCGCCATGAAGCTCGGCTTCGGCCTCGATCAGCACCTGGCGAAGCTCCTGCAATGAGCGGCTGCCAAGTGCCGCGCCCATGAACAGCCCGTCGGGACGAAGGCAGCGGCGTATCTGGATGAGCGCGCCGGGGAGATCGTTGACACGGTGAAGCGCGAGACCCGAGACCACGAGGCTGAGACTCTCTTGCTTGAACGGCAGCAGCTCCTCGTCGCACACTACGGCAGGACGCGGGCAACGCGCCGCGAGCGCCGGAACGCTCTCGGCATAGATCATCTCGCCGACCGAAGGGAGCGCCGCCACAGCGCGGCCGAGCAGGCCGTGATAGGCGCCAAGGTCAAGCGCGAGCGGAAAGTCGCGCAAGATCGCCCCGATACGCTCGGCGATCTCGGCCGCCACATGGGAGAGCAGAAACTCATGCTCGGCCGTCTCGCCGGCAAAGCGCGCGCGGCGCCGCCGCAACAGGCTGCGGTCGAAAAGCTCGTGATCCTCATCCATTGCGCATGCGCGCCCCTTCTATCGGCACTGCCCGCGCTCTATCATGCCCTCATGGCGATCGACGGGGCGGGGATCACCTCAGACGTTCTTCCGGCGCGGGCCAAGCTCTTCCCGGCTGCGGAGGCTCTCCGCGGCGCACTCAAGCTCGCCGCCGACCTCCTCCTTCCGCCGGTCTGCATCTCCTGCCGCAAGCGCGTGAGCGCCCACGGGCTACTGTGCGGCGACTGCTGGGCCAAAATCGATTTCATCGCCCCTCCGCTCTGCTCAAGGCTCGGCGTGCCTCTGCCTTACGATACCGGCGAGCCTTCGCTCTCGGCCGGGGCAATCGCCGATCCGCCAGTCTACGACCGGGCGCGGGCGGCTGCGCGCTATTCCTCGACCATGCGCGATCTGATCCAGAGCTTCAAATATGGTGATCGCCATGAGGGCGTGCCGCTGTTCGGGCGGTGGATGGCGGCGGCAGGAGCCGAGCTGCTCGCCGACGCCGACATGATCCTGCCGGTTCCGCTCTACCGCTCGAGGCTGTGGTCGCGGCGTTTCAACCAGTCGGCCATGCTCGCCCAGGAGGTCGGCAAACTGACCGGCGTTCCCGTCGACTGCTTCCTGCTCGCCAGGGTCAAGCGCACCCCGAGCCAGGTCGGGCTCACGGCGGCGCAGCGGCGCAAGAACGTCGCCGGAGCGTTCAGGGTGACGGCGGCGAAGGGCGGCGTTGCGGGAGAAGCGCATCGTCGTGGTCGACGACGTGATCACCACCGGTGCGACCGCCGAGGCTTGCGCCAGGGTGCTGAAGCGGGCAGGTGCTGCGCGGGTCGACATCCTCGCGCTCGCCAGGGCCGTGGAACCTTCCGCCATGCTGCTGTAGTCTGGAATTTGCGTGGCCATAGGCTTACTTACGCTAAAAAGGCCGAATGGCCGCAGCGGAACTTCGATGACGAGAGTTGTCCTCTACACCACGCCCTATTGCGGCTACTGCCGCGCCGCCAAGCATCTTCTGAGCAAGAAGGGAGTGACCTTCACCGAGATCGATGTGAGCGAGGATATGGAGCGGCGCAGGGAGATGATCGCGCGCGCCTTCGGCCGGCGAACGGTGCCGCAAATCTTCATCAACGATACCCATGTCGGCGGCTATGACGAGCTTGCCGAGCTTGAGCGGGCGGAGAAACTCGATGCGCTGCTCGCCGAGATCGACGCGGCCGCCGACGTCGCCGCCGTTCCGGGAGAATGATTTTGGCCGCGGCGAACACATTCCGCGCAGGCCTCGTTCAACTCCGATCGGGGCGTTCCGTCGCGCCGAACATGGAAATGGCCGAGACGCTGATCCGCCGCGCCGCGGCAGGGGGCGCGGTCTACGTGCAGACGCCGGAGAACACGTCGATCATGGAGCTCGAGACCGATCGGCTTCTGTCCGCGATCGACACCGAGGACAAGTCCGCGCCGCTTCGGCAGCTTCAGGCGCTCGCCAAGGAGCTTGGCATTTGGCTGCATGTCGGCTCGCTCGCCATGAAACTTCCGTCCGGCAAGGTCGCCAACCGCTCCTACCTCATCACGCCGCAAGGCGACATCGCCGCGCGCTACGACAAGCTGCATATGTTCGACGTCGATCTTGCCGGCGGCGAAAGCTACCGCGAGTCGCGAAATTTCGACCCCGGCAACAAAGCGGTGCTCGCCGACCTGCCCTGGGGACGGCTCGGCATGAGCATTTGCTACGACCTTCGCTTCCCGGCGCTTTACCGTGCGCTCGCATCAGCCGGCGCCGATGTCATCGCCGTGCCTGCCGCCTTCACCAAGCAGACCGGCGAAGCGCATTGGCGGGTGCTGTTGCGCGCCCGCGCCATCGAGACCGGCGCCTACGTCCTTGCCGCAGCCCAAGGCGGGCTGCACGAGAATGGCCGCAGCACCTACGGCCACAGCATGGTCGTATCACCTTGGGGTGAAGTGCTGGCAGAAGCAGGAGGGGACCCCCAGATTCTCTTTGCCGATATCGACCTCGGCCTCTCGACCGAAACCCGGACGAAGATCCCTTCGCTCAAGCACGGGCGCGAGTTCGAGGTGGAGATCGCCGGGGCGAAAGTGCCGTCCGAGAAGGAAGCATCATGATCCGCTACGCATTGAAATGCGAGGAAGGACATGGGTTCGAGGCCTGGTTCGGCTCGTCCGACACCTATGACGAGCAGGCCGAAGCGCACGCCATCCGCTGCCCGGCTTGCGGCAGCGCCGAGGTGAAGAAGGCGCCAATGGCGCCCTATGTGGCAAAGCGGCGTTCCGAGCCGTCCGCGCCGCCTCCCGCCGACCGGCCGAAGTCCTACGGCATGTTGCGCAAGCTTCGCGCCGAGCTCACCGCCAATTCAGACTATGTCGGGCCGAAATTTCCCGAGGAGGCGCGCAAGATCCATTTCGACGAAGCGCCGGCCCGCCCCATTCATGGCGAGGCGACGCCCAAGGAAGCGCAGGAGCTTGACGAGGAAGGCGTGCCGATCTTCCCGCTGCCGCATCTGCCGGAGGACGAGAACTGATGCGGGGCGCCTGGTAAACTTATTGTTTGGGGGTGCCCTGTTACAGCCTTGATGCATTACTATCTCAATATCGCCGAGCGTTGGTTTCGCGCAAAACCAGGGAACATCATGCGCCTCTTAAGCCTCCCCCGACGTGCCAGATCCCCTTATGCGTTGATCATCCTGCCTTTTCTGGCGTTCGCGCTCGTCTCGCCCGCAAGCGCCGAGCCGGCCTCAAATCCGCCGAGCGCGGAGAATGGCGGCGATCCCTCGACCGCGCAAAATGGCGGCAATCCGCCGAGCGCGGAGGTCAAGCCCAACGCCGCAGCCGAGCAGCCTGCGGCCGTGCAGCCCAAACCCGGTCCTGCCACCGCGCAGCCAAAGTCAAAATCGGCAGCAGCACCTCAGGACGGCGACTCGGCGGGCGACGGTTCCCAAATCCTGATCAATATCGACAAGTCGCGGCAGGAGATGACCATCTTCGTCGACGGCATCGAGAAATACACCTGGCCGGTCTCGACGGGGAAACGAGGATACTCGACCCCGTCGGGAAACTATAACGCCACGTCCATGAACGAGATCTGGTACAGCAAGGAGTGGGACAACGCCCCCATGCCGCATGCCATCTTTTATATGAAGGATGGGCATGCCATCCACGGTACCCTTGAGGAGAGAAACCTCGGCAAGCCCGCCTCTCACGGTTGCGTGCGCATCTCCCGCGCCAACGCCACCGCGCTCTATTCTCTTGTCAAGGAAAAGGGTCTCAAGAATACGCAAGTCGTCCTCTCCGGCACGACCCCTGGCGGCGAGGCGAAAGTGGCGACGCAGCCGGCCTATCCGCGCTACGGGGATGCGGATGGGGCGCCCTGGTTTGGCCCAGGGCCCGGCTACGATCCGCGCAACGATCGTCCGAGACGAGGCCTGTTCGGCGGCTGGTTCCGGCAACAGCCTTATGGTGGCCCGCAAGGCTATTACCGCCCGCCGCCGCCGCGCGGCTATTACCCCAGGGGTTATTAGTCAGCGTTACGCGCGCTATCGGACCAGCGGTCCTGCCGCCTCCTTCCAGGCCTGAATATCGCTATGGAGATGGCAGGAGCGCTCGAGCCCCGCGGCTTGTGCCGCCTGCACCGCCATGGCCGACCGCAGGCCGAAGGAAACAAAAGAAGATCAGCCGCTCGCCTGATGAGCGCGCGAGCTGCCGCAACAGCCCGTCGGCCTGGAGGCCTTCCCGCACATTCGGGCAGGCCACGTGCAGCGAGCATGGGATCACGCCGTCGCGCTTCCGCTGAAGAGTCAGGCTGACCAAAGCCGAGAATCGTGGGAGCCAAGCGGCGGACCCGTCCACTCGGTCCCGGCTCCAGGAGTTGGCTCGATGGGCTTGCGATTTGCAATGGCGCCGACTCAACTCTCTTACGGAAGGGTCGCTTACCGTTGCGTTGCAAGCGATTGTGTCCCGCGCGAGCATTCGATCAATGTGAGGGGACGTTGGTTCATTTCGCCGCATTGGGACTGCAAGCCCGGGCTCGTACATGCGATAGAGGTCAGGCCCGACCGCCCGCGTGAGGCCTAAGTCCGAACTTGGAGTGGAGATGCTCACTCGATGAATCTTCTCCGCCTGTTAACGTCGCCGGTTCCCGTACCTCAATTCTGGTACGCAATTCCGCTCCGGCTTATCGTTGGATTTGGTTTCATCCAACACGGTTATGCGAAGTTAGCGCGCGGTCCGGAAGACTTCATCGGCGTGCTTCACGCAATGGGACTGCCCGCAGCGCTTTTGCTCGGCTGGCTGACCATCGTTGTTGAACTTGTGGGCGGACTTATGATTCTTGTGGGGGCCCTCATTCCCGTGGCGACGCTCCCCATGATGATCTTACTGTTCATCGCGATCGTCACTGTGCACCTGCCAAACGGATTCAGTTCAATCAAACTTCAATCGTTTGACGCCGCTGGCGCTCACTTCGGCCAGCCTGGATATGAAACTGACCTGCTCTATCTGGCTAGCCTTCTTGCGCTGTGCTTTGGCGGACCGGGGCCGGTTTCGGTTGACGGCTGGCTCAACCGGCTTATGGGGAAGTCGCCGGAGGTGAGCCGATCGAAACCGCACCTAAGTCTTGCGCGCAAACGGAGTGAGCTAGTGTCGAGCAACAACACGAGGCAAGTCCGCATCAAACCCTACAACGGGCCGGTTGGCGGCTGGGGATCGGTGAAAGGTGTCACGGAGATCCTGCTGCGCGAAGCCATTCCGCTAAAGGGCTCGCTCGCTCTTTGGCATCAGAACAAGCCTGAAGGCTTTGCGTGCGTGAGCTGCTCTTATGGTCGCCCTCCCCACCTCAGTCACTTCGAATTCTGCGAGAACGGCGCGAAAGCCACAGCGTGGGAGATAACCGACAGGCGATGCCCTCCAGCATTCTTCGCCGAGCGCTCCGTAACGGAGCTTGAGAGCTGGTCTGATCTCCAATTGGAGGAAGTCGGCCGTCTGACCGAGCCCATGCGCTGGGACCAAGTGAGCGGCAGATACGTGCCGATCTCCTGGGCCGATGCCTTTGCCGCCATCGGCGCCGCGTTGAAGGCCCTCGCCCCGAAGTCGGTGGTGTTCTATACCTCTGGCCGCGCTTCGCTGGAAGCCTCCTACATGTATCAGCTTCTGGCGCGCATGTACGGCAACAATAATCTGCCCGACAGCTCCAACATGTGCCACGAGAGCACGTCGGTCGCTCTGCCGCAGACCATCGGCGTGCCGGTCGGCACGGTGAAAATCGAAGATTTCGAGCACACCGACTGCGTGATGTTCTTCGGCCAGAATGTCGGGGTCAACAGCCCGCGCATGCTGCACCAGTTGCAGGAGGTGCGCGAACGTGGCGTGCCGATCATCACGTTCAATCCGCTGCGCGAACGCGGCCTGGAGAGTTTCACCAATCCGCAGTCCCCGGTCGAGTTGCTGACTCTTTCGGAGACGAAGATCAGCACGCAGTATCACCAGCTCCAACCGGGCAGCGATCTCGCCGTTCTCGTCGGCATGTCGAAGGCGCTGCTCGCCATGGACGATGAAGCAAAGGCCGCGCGCACAAGGCGCGTCATCGATGTCGACTTCATCGAGCAGAACACGAGCGGCTTCGATGCCTTCGTGGCCAGCATGAACCACTTCCAATGGCCGGAGATCGAAGCGTGCTCCGGTTTGAGTCGTGCCGCCATCGAATCAGCTGCGCGCGTCTATGGCAGCGCCGGGGCTGTTATCATCTGCTACGGCATGGGCCTGACTCAGCACCGTTCCGGGGTGCTCGCCATCCAGATGCTGAGCAATTTGCTGCTCATGCGCGGCAACATCGGCAAGCCCGGGGCCGGCATCTTTCCGGTGCGCGGCCATTCGAATGTCCAGGGCCAGCGGACGGTCGGTATCACGGAAAAACCCGACCTCGTCCCGCTTGATCGCCTCGCCGAGCAGTACGGCTTCAACCCCCCGCGCGAGCGTGGCCTCGACACGGTAGGAACCTGCGAAGCTGTGCGCGACGGCAGCGTAAAGGCGTTCATTTCGCTCGGCGGCAATTTCATCCGAGCCATTCCCGAGACCGACATCATGGAACGTGCGTGGCGGCGGCTCGAGATGACGGTTCAGATCGTCACCAAGCTCAATCGCGGCGCGCTCATTCATGGCCGGGCGGCCTATTTGCTGCCCTGCCTCGGTCGCATCGAAATCGATCGTCAGGCCTCGGGCGTGCAATTCGTCACGGTTGAGGACACGACAGGGCGCTTTCACGCCTCGCACGGGCGGGCGGAGCCCGCGGGCGAGCACATCTTGTCGGAGCCCAAGATCGTAGCGGGGCTGGCCAAGGCAACTCTGGCGCCAAACCCGAAAGTGGATTGGGACGCCTGGAGCGGTGACTATGGGCTTGTCCGCGACGCAATCGCGCAGACTTATCCAAAAATCTTCGAGAACTTCAACGACCGCATCAAGAATGCCAGTGGTTTCGACCGCCCCTTGCCGGCCCGCGAGCGCAAGTGGACGACACCAAATGGTAAGGCGAACTTCATCCCGCCGCGCAGCCTATCGGAGGACCCAGACATTCCGCACACGCGGGTAGGGGTGCTCATGCTCATTACCTTGCGAAGCAACGACCAGTTCAACACGACCGTCTACGGCTTGGATGACCGGTTGCGCGGCATCAATGGCACCCGCATGGTCGTGTTGATGAACAAGGCCGACATCGAAGAGCATGGCCTCAAAGAGGGCGACGAGATCGATCTCCTCGGGGCAGCGGGGGACGCGGTTCCTCGCGCCGTACGCGGCCTGCGCGTCGTCACCTATGACGTGCCACAGGGCTCATGTGCCGGCTACTATCCGGAATGCAACCCCCTGCTGCCACTATGGCACCACGCCGAAGGCAGTCACGTGCCGGCAGCGAAGTCGATACCTGTACGCGTCCAAAAGCGTGGTTGAATCAACGCGTGACGTCTCCAACACTACGAAACGACACGACGCTTTCCTGAGCGCCCGGTTCATCTCCCCCCTGCGGCTGCTACCTGACCAGCGGCCCTTGGGCCTCCTTCCAGGCCTGCATGCCGCCGTGGATATGGCGGGAGCGCTCGAGCCCGGCGGCTTGTGCCGCCTGGACCGCCATGGCCGAGCGCAAGCCGAAGGAGCAATAGAAGATGAGCCGCTTGCCTGAAGAGCGCGCGAGCTGCTGCAACAGCCCGTCGGCCTGGAGGCTTTCCCGCACATTCGGGTAGGCCACATGCAGCGAACCCGGGATGACGCCGTCGCGCTTGCGTTCCTGCGTCTCGCGCAAGTCGATCAGGGCAACGTCCTGATCGCCGAGCGCGGTCTTGGCGTCCTCGGCGGTCAGGGCCCAACCGCGATCGGCGACGATCTGCTGCGCCATCCCAATGCGCATATTGGCGGGGACGGCAACGTCCATCATCTTTGGGTTGGGCAGGTTGAGATTGTTCATCAGCTCGACATAGTCGTCGATGGACTTGACCTGGAGGCGCGGATTGAAGGCGCGTTCCTCGCCGATGGTGCTCACCGTGTCGCCCTTATAGTCGTGCGCAGGATAGACCAGCGTCTCGTCGGGCAGCTTCAGCAGGCGCCCGAACAGAGACTCGTATTGGGCGCGCGGGTCGCCGTTCTGGAAGTCGGTGCGTCCGGTGCCGCGGATGAGCAGCGTATCGCCGGTGAACACGCGGTCGGGCAGGAGATAGCTGTAGGAATCGTCGGTGTGTCCGGGCGTATAGGCGACATCGAGCGTCAGGCCTTCGATGCCGACGCGGTCGCCGTCGGTGACGCGGATCGCCACCACGTCGGCCTTGGTCTGCTCGCCCATGACGGTGATGCATTCCGTGCGCTCGCGAAGCGCGTCGAGCCCGGTGATGTGGTCGGCGTGGAGATGCGTGTCGATGGCCTTCACCAGGCGCAGGTCGAGCTCGCGCAGGAGCTGGATGTAGCGGTCGACGCGCTCGAGCACCGGATCGATGATCAGCGCCTCGCCGCCATGGCGGCTGGCGAGCAGATAGGTGTAGGTGCTGGAGGTTGAGTCGAACAGCTGGCGGAAGATCATGGCCCGTTCTCGTGCGCTACCGCCGCGCGGCAGTAGCAAAATAATTCACGTCGGTGTCGGTTGCGAGGCGCCATTCGTCGGAGAAGGGATCGTAGATCAAGGCCCTCGGTGCCGGTCAGGGCAAGGCCGGCGGCGGAGAGCGCCGAGGCGAGCTCCGCAGGCGTCACGAAGCGCTGCCATTGATGGGTGCCCACGGGCAACCAGCGCAGGATGAACTCGGCGCCGACAATGGCGAGCGCGAAGGATTTTAGGGTGCGGTTGAGCGTAGAGAGGATCATGACGCCACCCGGCTTCACCAGAGGCGCCACGCTTTTGATAAAGGCAGGCACGTCAGGAACGTGCTCGACCACTTCGAGCAGCAGCACCGCGTCGTAGCTCTGCCCGCGCGAGGCAAGCTCCTCTGCGGTCGTCCCCTCATAGGCAATATCGAGGCGCCCGGCCGAGGCATGGGCCTTGGCCGCCTCGATGTTCTCTGCCGCAGGGTCGATGCCGGTGACGCTCGCGCCGAGCCGCGCCAAAGGCTCGCAGACGAGACCGCCGCCGCACCCGATATCGAGCACGCTTAAGCCTCGCAAGGCTCGCGGGCCCCTTGGCGTCGCGCCCAAATCTCCGGCAAAGCTGGTCGCGGATATAGGTGAGCCGCACCGGGTTGATGCGGTGGAGCTGGCGGAAGGGCCCGCGCTCGTCCCACCATTGGCCGCTCAGCTTGGCGAAGCGGGCAACCTCCTCGCGGTCGAGCGTCGGCGTCTGGGGGTGGGGGGCATGGGCCATGGGGCATTGACCGTGGCCCTTAACCCGCTGTCAAGAATGGCGAGAGAGGGTGAGGCGAGTTGCGGCAAGGGCCGCCAGTCAGTATGTAGAACCGCTTTCTGGCCGGCCCTGGGGCCGGCCATGCTGTTGCTATGGGCCGGTGGCGCCGTCGCTGGCGGCCAAAGCCTAGGAGGGGCAAGTGTCCCTGTTGGTGCTCAAATTTGGCGGGACGTCGGTCGCCGACGTCGAACGCATCCGCAACGTCGCCGCGCACGTGAAGCGCGAGGTCGACGCAGGGCACGCTTGCGCCGTGGTGGTTTCGGCCATGGCCGGCCAGACCAATCAGCTGGTTTCCTGGGTGGAAGACGCCTGGGGCTTCAAGCAGAAGAACGGCAACCAGGTCTCGGCCATGTACGACGCCCGCGAATATGACGCCGTGGTGGCCTCCGGCGAGCAGGTGACCTCGGGGCTGCTCGCCATCGTGCTCCAGTCGATCGGGGTCAAGGCGCGGTCCTGGCAGGGCTGGCAGATCCCGATGACTACCGATGGGGCGCACCGCGCCGCCCGCATCACCGGCGTCGCCGTGGATACGCTGAAAGCGCGCATGATGAACGGCGAGGTGGCGGTGGTGGCTGGCTTCCAGGGCGTAGGGCCCGAGAACCGCATCTCGACCTTGGGCCGCGGAGGCTCGGATACCAGCGCAGTCGCCTTGGCGGCGGCGCTCGATGCGGACCGCTGCGACATCTATACCGACGTCGACGGCGTCTACACCACCGACCCCAGAATTGTGCCGAAAGCCCATCGGCTTGACAGAATCTCCTATGAAGAGATGTTGGAGATGGCCTCGCAGGGCGCCAAGGTGCTGCAAACGCGCTCGGTCGAGCTTGCCATGCAGCGGGGTGTCCGGTTGCTGGTGCGCTCGAGCTTCGAGGCGCCACACTTGAACGGCGCCAAAGCCGCCGAGGCCTGTGGAACGCTCGTTTGTCATGAGGATGAGATCGTGGAGCAAAATGTCGTCAGCGGAATCGCCTATGCACGGGACGAGGCCAAGGTGACCCTGCTCAAGATCGCCGACAAGCCCGGCGTGGCGGCCCAGGTGTTCTGCCCGCTCGCCGAGGCCCATATCAATGTCGACATGATCGTGCAGAACGTCTCGGAGGACGGCTTCACCGACCTCACCTTCACCGTGCAGAGCGCCGATTTCGACCGCGCCATCGAGGTGCTGAAGAAGTCGCGGGAGGCCATCGGCTATGCCGATTTGCGCGGCTCCTCCGATATCGCCAAGGTGTCGGCCATCGGGGTCGGCATGCGCAGCCACGCCGGCGTTGCCTCGCAAATGTTCAGCGCTTTGGCCGAAAAAGGCATCAATATCGAGGCGATTTCCACCTCGGAGATCAAAATCAGCGTATTGATTGATGCGGCCTACGCCGAGCTTGCGGTGCGGACCTTGCATTCGCTGTTCGGACTGGACAGCCGCTAGACTGATAGCGCGGCCACCTCAAGCCTTTCGCCAGCTCAGGTCGCCGCTTAACCGGCCGGCGAGGACTTTGACCTTATGCCAATTTCAGTTGGCGCCCCGAGATTGCTGCTCCGCCGCTTGCGCGAGGTCATGGCCGAGCGCGAGAGCGCGCAGGTGCGTCTCGACAAGGTCGTGGTGCTGATCGCCTCCAACATGGTGGCCGAGGTGTGCTCGCTTTATCTGCGGCGCCGCGACGCATCGCTCGAGCTGTTCGCCACCGAAGGCTTGAACCCCGAGGCGGTGCACAACACGCATCTCAAGCCCGGCGAGGGCCTGGTCGGCCTGATCGCCGAGCACGGCGAGCCGATGCAATTCGCCGACGCGCAGATCCACCCGGCCTTCTCCTACCGGCCTGAGACCGGGGAGGAGGTCTACCACTCCTTCCTCGGCGTGCCGATCTTGCGAGGCGGCCACACCATCGGCGTGCTCACGGTGCAGAACCGCACCCAGCGCCACTACAGCGACGAGGAGGTGGAGGCGCTGCAGACCACCGCCATGGTCATCGCCGAGATGATCGCTTCCGGCGGCCTTGCGGTGAGCGAGGAGGGCGGTCAGGAGGCGCGCCGCGAGCAGAGCGCAAGGTTCGCCGGCGTCACCATCTCCGAAGGCGTGGCGCTCGGCCATGTGGTGCTGCATGAGCCGCGCATCGTGGTCACCAAGCTGATCGCCGAGGACGTCGAGCTCGAGCGCCGGAGGCTGGCGCAGGCCATCGAGGAGCTCACCGGCATGATCGACGGCATGCTCGAGCGCGGCGATCTGCAACGCGCCGGCGAGCACCGCGAGGTGCTCGAGGCGTTCCGCATGTTCGCGCACGACCGCGGCTGGCGCCGGCGCCTCGACGAGGCTCTGCTCACCGGCCTCACCGCGGAAGCCGCGGTGCAGCGCGTGCGCAACGACACCCGCGCCCGCATGCTCAGGCAGATCGATCCTTACGCGCGCGAGCGGCTGCACGACATCGACGACCTCTCCAACCGGCTGCTCCGCGTGCTCGCCGGCGGCGTCGGCACGGCGGCGGCCGGCAATCTGCCGCAAGACACGATCCTGATCGCCCGCACCATGGGCCCCGCCGAGCTGCTCGACTACGACCGCCAGCGCCTGCGTGGGCTCGTGCTGGAGGAAGGCGGCTCGGCAAGCCATGTGGCTATCGTCGCCCGCGCGCTTGGTATTGCCGCCATCAGCCAGGCCAAGGGCGTGCTCGACGCGGTCGAGCCGGGGGATGCGGCCATCGTCGACGCAGAGGGCGGCGAGTTGCATGTGCGGCCGACGCCGGAGGTGGTGTCGGCCTACGCCGACAAGGTCCGCTTCCGGGCGCGGCGCCAGGCGCAATACGCGGCCTTGCGCAGCGTGCCCGCGGTTACCCTCGACGGCGAGCGGGTGTCGCTCAACATCAATGCCGGCCTCGTGTTCGACCTGCCGCATCTCGATCAGTCCGGGGCCGACGGCATCGGGCTGTTCCGCACCGAGCTGCAATTCATGATCGCCTCGACCTTCCCGCGCCTCGAGCAGCAGACCCGCATCTATAAGGCAATCCTCGACGCCGCGGGCGAGCGCCCCGTGGTGTTCCGCTCGCTCGACGTCGGCGGCGACAAGGTGCTGCCCTATTTCCGCGTGAGCAAGGAGGAGAACCCCGCGCTCGGCTGGCGCGCCATCCGCATGGCGCTCGACCGGCCGGCGCTGTTCCGCACGCAAGTCCGGGCGCTGCTCAGGGCGGCGCATGGGCGCGAGCTCAGGATCATGCTGCCGATGATCGGCGACGTGGCCGAGCTCACGGCGGCCCGTGCTTTGATCGACCGCGAGCTCACCATCCTCAAGCGTCACGGACGGCCGGAGCCGAAGAAGCTTCTGGTCGGGGCGATGATCGAGGTTCCGGCGCTTCTTTATCAGCTCGACCGGGTGCTGCCGCTTGCCGATTTCGCTTCCGTGGGCTCGAACGATCTGATGCAGTTCCTGTTCGCCACCGACCGCGGCAACATGCTGGTGGCGGACCGTTTCGACGCGCTCAACCCAGCAGCGCTCACGGCGCTCCGCGTCATCGTCGAGGCGGCGGCGCGGCATAATGTGCCGCTCAATCTGTGCGGCGAGATGGCCGGCAAGCCGATTGAGGCCATGGCGCTGATCGGCCTCGGTTTCCGCTCCATCTCCATGGCGCCGGCCTCGGTTGGGCCGGTGAAGGCCATGGTGCTGTCGCTCGACGCGAGCGATTTGTGGGTGCGGCTGCAGGAGCTGCTGGCCTGCAAATCCACAACCCTGCGTGAGGAGTTGAAGAGTTACGCTGCCGAGAAAGGTGTGCAGATTTGAGGATTGGCGACGAGGAACGGCCATTTGCCGCCACCGCGGAGGCTTGCAAAGCGTGGGCCGATAGGCTTGTGTGTGGCGAGAGTCGCAGGTCACAGAATGGCAACTTCACCGCGCCGGGGGCCGGGAAGCTTGCCTCCGGACGGTGGACCCGGAGGCCGCCTGCATATTCACGGGATTACGGAAATGCCAGCCGGCTATGACGCTGAGGTGGCGGAGTTATTCAGGGATCTTCGCTCCGCGAGCGGACTGTCGGAAGCAGATCTCGCGGCCCAGCTCGCAACGCGCACCGAGGTGGTGCAGGCGCTGGAGCAGGGCGCGCTCTATGCCTTGCCGCCTTGGCCAGAGACCTACCGCGTGGTGGCGACCTACGGCACCCTTCTCAACCTCGATGTGCGGCCGTTGCTGCGGCGCATCTATGCCCAGGTCGACGCCGGCGTGGTTGGGCTCGAGCCTAAGGCCATGCCCGACGTCCCCTTCATGGCGCCCCCTGACCACGTCGAGCACGAGTTCCAGGGTCAGTCGCCTAAGGCCCAGCCTCAGGCGGCGGAGCCCGCCCCGATGCAGCCGCGTCAGCCGGCGCCATCTCCGGCAAGGCCGCCGCAAACGGCGCCTGACCGGCGTGGGCCAGGGCCGCGCCAGGCGCAAGGCCCTCAATTTCGGCCGCAGCCCCAGCAGCCGCCGCCGCTCCCCCATCAGCAGCAACCGCCACCTTGGGCGCCGCAACAAAGAGGAGCCCCGGCGGCACCTCCCCGCGGCGTCGCGCCGCAGCCGCCTCAGCCGCAGCCGCGCATCCCGTCCGCGCCGCAACGCGAAGCCAGGGTCCCCTCACCGCCTCAGCAACCTCAGCCCCGCGCCTCTGTGCCGCTACCGACGGCGGCCCTGGACGAGAAGCCGGCGAAGCGGCGCTTACCGTGGAAGCCAATCATCAAATGGGGGGTGGTCGCGCTCGTTATCCTGGGGATCGCCGCAGGGTTGTGGCTGTGGCTTGCCAAGCCAGGCGGACTGCTCGGTCCGTCTTCGGGCCAGCCTGGCGCCAAATCGTCCGACAAGAGCGCGCCAACCAGTACCGATCCAAACGACCCGCGGAGCCGCAAGGCAGACCGCCTGCCCGGCCCCTCCTAACTAGACCGCCCACGCTCTATCTTCGGACATGACGACGATTCCAGCCCAGAAGCTCGACAGGCTTGTCTCCCGATGGGAGACGGTGCAAGGCACGCTCGCCTCAGGCGCCGATCAGGAGACCTATGTCCGGCTCTCCCGCGAGTTCGCCGAGCTCGACCCGATCGTGGCGACGATCAACGCGCTCCGCTCGGCGCTTCGCGAGCGTGAGGGTCTTCAGCACCTGATCGACGATCCTGCCTCTGAGGCCGACGTGGCGGCTCTTGCCGAGGAGGAGATCGGACCGCTCGACACCAGGATCGAGGAGCTTGAGCGTCAGCTTAAGGTGCAATTGCTGCCCAAGGACTCCGCCGATGAGAAGAGCGCCATCCTGGAGGTGCGCGCCGGCACCGGAGGCGAGGAGGCTGCTTTGTTCGCTGCCGATCTTTTCCGCATGTATCAGCGCTATGCCGACGCGCACGGCTGGAAGGTCGCCATCATCTCGGCAAGCAAGTCGTCGACCGGCGGCTACAAGGAAATCATCGCCAACATCACCGGCAAGGGCGTGTTTGCGCGGCTGAAATTCGAATCCGGCGTACACCGCGTGCAGCGCGTGCCGGAGACCGAGGCGCAAGGGCGCATCCACACCTCGGCGGCGACTGTGGCGGTGCTGCCCGAGGCTGAGGAGGTCGACATCAAGATCGACGAGAAGGATTTGCGCATCGACGTGTTCCGGGCGAGCGGCCCCGGAGGTCAGTCGGTCAATACCACCGACAGCGCCGTGCGCATCACCCATCTGCCGTCGGGCCTCGTGGTCAGCCAGCAGGATGAGAAGTCGCAGCACAAAAACAAGGCCAAGGCGATGAAGGTGCTGCGCGCGAGGCTCTACGATCTCGAGCGGGCAAAGCTCGATGCCGAGCGGTCGCAGACCCGCCGCAGCCAGATCGGCACCGGCGACCGCTCTCAGCGCATCCGCACCTATAATTTCCCGCAAGGGCGGGTCACCGATCACCGCATCGGCCTCACGCTGCACAGCCTCGACCTGGTGCTGGAGGGCAGAGGCCTCGACGAGATCATCGATGCTCTGATCACCGAGCATCAGACGAGCCAGCTCGCGAGCGTCCAGGAAGAAGGCCATGGGTGAGTTGCCTAAGCGGAGCGAGCGGCCAAGTCTGCAAACATTGAACGATGCCTTTCTCGCGGTGGCGCGGTTGTTTCGCGCAGCTGCTATTGAGACGCCTGAGCTCGATGCGCGGCTGTTGCTCTGCCACGCCGCGGGCTTGAGCCACGAGGGCTATGTCGCCGGCATCAACGATGCACTTGCTCCCGAAGCGGCAGCGCGGTTCGGCGGCTATGTCGAGCGGCGGCTGGCCGGCGAGCCGGTGTCGCGCATCGTCGGCTTCCGGGAGTTCTACGGGCGCCCCTTCCGCATCGATGCGAGCACGCTCGATCCGCGCCCCGATACCGAGACGCTGATCGAGGCAGGGCTCGGCCTGGTCGGCCGCGAGGCGCCGCTCAATATCCTCGACCTCGGGACGGGGAGCGGCTGCATTCTCATCACCCTGTTGGCTGAGCTGCCGCAGGCGCATGGCGTCGGCATCGATGTCAGCCAGGCCGCGCTCGAACAGGCGCGGGCCAATGCCGATGCCCTTGGGGCCGGCGGCCGTGCGAGCTTTATCGCGTCCGACTGGCTCGAGGCCGTCGAGGGCAGGTTCGACCTGGTGGTGGCCAATCCGCCTTATCTCTCGGCTGGCGGACATGGCCGCGCTCGCCCCCGAGGTGCGCGATCACGACCCAAGGGGCGCGCTCGACGGGGGGCCTGACGGTCTTTCCGCCTATCGCCGCATCGTGCCGCAGCCTCGCAAAGCCTTGCGTCCCGGCGGTTTTGCCTTGTTCGAGATCGGCCCTGGCCAGGCCCAGGCGGTCTTGCGCCTCCTCGCCGAAGCCGGCCTTGACGCGGGGGAGGGGCAGAACCTCTGGAGCGATCTTGCCGGGCGGCCGCGTGTGGTCGGAGGCCTGGCGCGGGGCTAAGGCCCCGTGGGAGCGGGAGGCCGCATCCGAAAAATTGGACTTGGAAAATTGCGGGGTTCGGGCTAGGTTCGAGGTCAGCGAATTGGAATGTTCTCGGCCATTGGCGTTAAGAGCGCTGGCCGGTTGCGGACGGCAACAAGAGCGACATCTCTTGAACCTCGATCGTAGGGCGGCGTGCCTCTCGGGACGTTCAGGTGACGCTCAATCGCCCTTCTATTTTTAAGGCTGGCTGCGCAATCAGGATGTTTATCGGCTCGGCGCCGGGGATAGCGCAATAGCAGCGGAATTGTATTTGCCGATCGCCGCATGGGCCACCTGGACCCGGCGCGGCTGGAGCGAGTGAATAGCGAACTTGGACTCTCAAGATCCGAGCAGACAAAAACACCGAGGGCAGGGAAGAAGTCGCGGCATGAGCCGCTTATCAGGGTTGCAATAGAAGCCTATGAGGCAAGGACAGCAGAATCGCCGGGGCCGCGGCCGTGGCCGCAAGCCCCAAAATCCATTGGCACGGAACTTCGAGTCGAACGGCCCGGATGTCAAAATCCGCGGAACCGCGGCGCATATCGCCGAGAAATACATGTCGCTCGCCCGCGATGCTCTCGCGTCAGGCGACATGATCGCGGCTGAGAGCTATTTCCAGCACGCCGAGCACTACAACCGCATCATCATGGCGGCGCAGTCGCAGTTCGGCCCGCAGCATGGCGGCCAGCCAGGCGAAGGCGGAAATGGCGGCTACCGGCCACGCTGGAACGCCGACGGCTCCGAGGACGACGGCGGATCGGACTACGATAGTACCGATGGCGGCGGCGGCGACGTTCGTGAGACGCGCGACGGCAGCGGACATGACCGGGAGCGCCAGGGCGGCGGCGGGCAAGACCGCGAGCGTCACACTGGCAACCGGGAGCACCACGGCGGTCGCGATCAGTATCAGCGCCGCGGCCCGAATGGCAGCGAGGGACAGGGACGGGACACTAACGGTTCCGATTCTGCCGACGCCGCCCAATCCGACGAAAGCGCCTCCGACCCGGTCGGGTAGTTCCGAGCTTCTGACGGCATCGGCCCAGCTCGCGCCTTAAGGCACGGGTTGACGCTCGCCATTCTCGTTGGCTAAGCCCAGCGCTATATCTCCGTTAAGGGGTCGGCTTATATTGGCTGCTATTGGCTGCCTCTTGGCCGGCCGGGTCCGCCTATCCTGTCCCGGTTGGCGGTAGCGCGCTCAACAGGGAAAGCGTCCCATGGACTTCGAGAAATTCTCCGACCGGCTCAAGGGCTTCGTGCAGTCGGCGCAAACCCTCGCCATCCGCGAAGGCAACCCGCAAATCACGCCAGAGCACCTGTTGAAGGTGCTGCTCGACGACCCGGAAGGCTTGGCCTCGGGGCTGATCACCAAGGCCGGCGGCAGGCCCAAGGAGGCGCTCGAGCGCACCGAGGCGGCGCTCGCCAAGCTGCCCAAGGTCTCCGGCGGCGGGGCGCAGGTGCATATGGCCCCTGCCCTCGGCCGCGTGCTCGACCAGGCCGAGCAGATCGCGACCAAAGCCGGCGACAGCTTCGTCACCGTCGAGCGGGTGCTGCAGGCGCTGTCCATGGCCAAGGAGGCGGAAGCCTCGCGCATCCTCGCCGATGCAGGGGTCACGCCGCAGACGCTCAACGCCGCCATCAACGAGCTACGCAAGGGCCGCACCGCGGATTCGGCCGGCGCCGAGCAGGCCTACGATGCGCTGAAGCGCTACACCCGCGACTTCACCGAGGCCGCAGCCAAGGGCGAGCTCGATCCGGTGATCGGCCGCGACGAGGAGATCAGGCGCACCATCCAGGTGCTGTCCCGCCGCACCAAGAACAATCCCGTGCTGATCGGCGAGCCTGGCGTCGGCAAGACGGCGATCGTCGAGGGCCTCGCCCACCGCATCGTCAATGGCGACGTGCCTGAGAGCCTGAAAGACAAGAAGGTGCTGTCCCTCGATCTCGGCGCGCTGATCGCCGGCGCCAAATATCGTGGCGAGTTCGAGGAGCGGCTGAAGGCCGTGCTCTCCGAGATCCAGGCCAGCCACGGCCAGATCATCCTGTTCATCGACGAGATGCACACCCTGGTCGGCGCCGGCAAGGGCGAGGGCGCCATGGACGCCTCGAACCTGCTCAAGCCGGCGCTTGCCCGCGGCGAGCTCCATTGCGTCGGCGCCACCACGCTCGACGAATATCGCAAGCACGTCGAGAAGGACGCGGCACTCGCCCGGCGCTTCCAGCCGATCTTCGTCTCGGAGCCGACGGTCGAGGACACCATCTCCATCCTGCGCGGGCTGAAGGAGAAATACGAGCTGCATCACGGCGTGCGCATCGCCGATGCGGCGCTCGTCTCGGCCGCCGTGCTCTCCAACCGCTACATCACCGACCGCTTCCTGCCCGACAAGGCCATCGACCTCGTCGATGAAGCGGCCTCGCGCTTGCGCATGCAGATCGACTCCAAGCCCGAGGCGCTCGACGAGCTCGACCGGCGCATCATCCAGCTCAAGATCGAGCGCGAGGCGCTGAAGAAGGAGAGCGACTCTGCCTCGAAGGACCGCCTCGCCAAGCTGGAGAAGGAGCTCGCCAATCTCGAGGAGGAGGCGAACCTGCTCACCCGCCGCTGGCAGGAGGAGAAGGAGAAGCTGGCCGGCGCGCAGAAGCTGAAGGAGCAGCTCGATGCCGCACGCGTCGAGCTCGAGCAGGCGCAGCGGAGAGGCGATCTCGCCCGCGCCGGCGAGCTCGCCTATGGCGTGATCCCCGACCTCGAGGCCAAGCTCAAGAAGCTGGAGGAGACCGAGGAGAAGGGCGGCGCCATGGCGCAGGAGGTGGTCCACGCCGACCTCATCGCCCAGGTCGTCTCGCGCTGGACCGGCATCCCGGTGGACAAGATGCTGGAAGGCGAGCGCGACAAGCTTCTGCGCATGGAGGAGGAGATCGTCAGGCGCGTGGTCGGCCAGTCGGAGGCCGTGACCGCGGTGTCGACCGCCGTGCGCCGCTCGCGCGCCGGCCTGCAGGACCCCAACCGGCCGATCGGCTCGTTCATGTTCCTCGGCCCCACCGGCGTCGGCAAGACCGAGCTCGCCCGCGCGCTCGCGGAATTCCTGTTCGACGACGAGCACGCCATGATCCGCATCGACATGTCGGAATATATGGAGAAGCACTCCGTGGCGCGGCTGATCGGCGCGCCCCCCGGCTATGTCGGCTATGAAGAGGGCGGCGCGCTCACCGAGGCGGTGCGCCGGCGCCCCTACCAGGTGATCCTGTTCGACGAGATCGAGAAGGCGCACCCCGACGTGTTCAACGTGCTGCTGCAGGTGCTCGACGACGGCAGGCTCACCGACGGCCAGGGCCGCACCGTCGATTTCCGCAACACGCTGATCATCATGACCTCCAATCTCGGCTCGGAATATCTGGTGAGCCAGGCTGAGGGCGAGGACTTCGAAGCCGTGCGCGACCAGGTGATGGCGGTGGTGCGCGCCCATTTCCGCCCCGAATTCCTCAACCGCGTGGACGAGATCATCCTGTTCCATCGCCTGAAGCGCGAGCAGATGGCGAGGATCGTGGACATCCAGATGAAGCGGCTGGCGAAGCTGCTCGCCGACCGCAAGCTCACCATCGAGCTCGACGAGAAGGCGAAGGAGTGGCTCGGCGCAGAAGGGCTACGACCCGGCCTATGGCGCGCGGCCGCTCAAGCGCGTCATCCAGAAATATGTGCAAGACCCGCTCGCCGAGCTGATCCTGCAAGGCAAGATCCACGAGGGCGAGAACATCAAGATCACCGCCGACCAGAACGGCCTCGTCATCAACGGCCAGGCGGTCAAGCAGGCGGCTTAGCCGTCCTCAAATAGCGCAGCGATGGGACGTCTTCCTCACTAAAAAAGGGCCGGCGAAAGGCCGGCCCTGGAGGAGATACTCCTTGCGCAAAACGGGAATTAGGCCGTGCACTCCTTCATGCCTTGCATGGCTTTGTGGGCCTCAGCTTTGGTCTTGTAGGGGCCGCCCATGTTCTTCATCGAGCCGGTCGGAATGGTGTGCATCATCGAGCATTTGTGGCTCGCCGGATCGAAGGCGACGTAGAATTGCTCGGCAAGTGCTGGGGTGACGAAGCCGACGATCAGGGCGGAGGCTAGCAGGTATCTTTTCATCTTCTCGCTCCTTGGGGGGTGTGGACGCTTGACGCCTACAGCGCTGTTAGACCACGGCTTTGGGGAGACGATTGATCAACTGTGCGCGACTTGCGTGCGACAAAAAGAAGCCGGTCCGGGAGATCGCCGGCTTCGTGATTTTCGCGGATTCAGCGTTGCCTGAATGAAGCGGCTAGTCCGGGTGCTTGCCCCCTTTGGCGTTCTCGAGAACCTTGCCCGTCTGCGCATCCACCCCGACTTCGTAGAGCTTGTTGCCGCTCTTGACCGCGAAGGAATAGCGAAGGCCGCTGCCGCCTTTTTCCTTTTCCAGTTCCTCGGAGGTTATGTCGCCGGGCCGCGCTTTCAGCGCAATCGCGCGGGCGTCGTCTATCTTGATCTTGGCCGAACCGGCGAGCTCCTGCCCGTCATAGGCGAAGGCGCCGGTCGCGACCGTCGCCATCAGTCCGAGCATCGCCAATCGCAGATTAAGCGATCGCCGCACCATGAACGCCTCCATTGCCAAACGCGGCGTGACCCCCACCGCGCCGCAGTCTACCCGAAATCCGGGACGAGGCGATTGGCGCTTTTCGCGGTTGCTTAATCTTCTACTCACCACTCGGGCGCCCTTGAAGCGCGTGATACAGAAATATGTGCAGGGCCCGCTCGCCGAGCTGATCCTGCGGGGTGTGTCCACGAGGCGAGACGGTGAAGATCACCGCCGACAGTAACGGCCTCGTCATCAACGGCCAGGCGGTGAAGCAGACGGCTTAGTCTGTTCTGAGGCGTGCGCCTCGAAGGAGCTAACGGCCCAATTCCGAAGCAGCTCAGTCGTCTTCGGCAAAAAAATCTTCATCGAGGCGTTTAAATTCGACAGCCCGGCTTAAACGTACGCCGACATTGTGTTCAATCATCAGGTCAGCGAGACGTTGACCGTCGATCAAAATCACACGTTGGGTGAGGTGTCGCACGAACTCCAAAGCGTGGTGACTGAATGAAGATGTGGTAACGAAAACTCCTTTCGTTGCACCAAGTCCTACGAGGCTACCCACAAAGGTTTGAACGTCTGGACGACCGACCGAATTACTTTGCGCATAACGTTTGGCTTGAACATAAACACGATCAAGGCCAAGTCGATCTTCGTTTATCACCCCGTCGACGCCGCCATCACCCGCTCTCCCTAATTGCGCCGCAGCATTGCGGAGAGAGCCTCCGTAACCCATCGCGACTAGTAGTTCCACAATCACTTGCTCGAAGAACCCTGAACTGTTTTGCATGATACGCTGCAAAAGCTCCTCCCGAAGGGCGGCTTGAAGCGTAAGGTAAGCAGCTTCAATCTGCTCCTCCGGAGTTTCATCAGTGGCCAAGCTGGAGGAAGGACTTGCCGGGAGAGTCGGTACCGCTCGGACATTAGGAGTCGCTCGATAAAATTCACGAAAATCGGGATATTCAAGCAGGGTTTCGACATTTATTGTGCTGGGATTGCGCGCAAGAAGGTGGCGGCCTTGCTCACTCGCGACAAACCGTCCACGCTGAGGGTGGTCGATTAGCCCAGCCTTCGACATATAAAACTTAGCCCAATGAATCCGATTGTTGAGGACTTGCTGACGGCCGCTCGGCAACAACTGGTCGCGTTCCTCTGCGGTCAATCCAAATTCATCAGCGAGCTTGTTCGCCACGTCGGGAACTCGCGTTTCGCCGAGCGCTGCTTGTTTCAGCAGCGGAAGCATCAACGATTGATAGTCAGGTATGGTCATAGACCGACTTGTGCCTCACCCTCAGGGTCTTTTTCTGCCAATATTTTACATGGCTGTGCAACCAAGGAGTGCAAGGTGGAGGGGTTCGAATCGTGCTCTTCAGGGGCAAAAACCGCCGCTTGAGCCTCCGAAATATGCGTCGCCTCGGCCAGGTTCGCTTTATAGCATCATCACTAGGCTGATGAGAGTAACGAACGCCAAGCCTTCGTCGTGTGGGACCAATAGTAGTATGCGCGTGGATTTGAACCCTTTAACTTGAATCACGTCATGACCAACACGCTCTATTACGGCGACAACCTTCATATCCTGCGCGATCACATCGCTGATGAGAGCGTCGATCTCGTCTATCTCGATCCGCCCTTCAACTCGAATGCGACCTACAACGTCCTCTTTCGCTCGCTAGCCGGCGAGCAGAGCCAGGCGCAGATTGAGGCCTTCGAGGATAGTTGGCACTGGAACGAGAGCGCCGAGCAAGCCTTCGACGATGTGATCAAGTCTAGGCAATACCGATGCTGCCGAGATGCTACGTGCCATGCGGTCGTTCCTGAAGGAGAACGATATGATGGCCTATCTTGCCATGATGGCGGTGCGTCTGTTGGGACTGCACCGGGTGCTGAAGCCCACTGGTTCGCTCTATCTGCACTGCGATCCAGTTGCCAGCCACTACCTTAAGCTTCTACTGGATTCTATATTTGGTGCTGTTCGCTTCAGAACCGAAATCATCTGGAAGCGAACAAGCGCCCACGGAAACGCAGAAATTAGTTATGGGGATGTGACAGACACCATATTTTATTACACGAAGTCGAAGCAATTCGTATTCAACAAGCAGTTCACGCCGTACTCCGATAAATACATTAGCCAATTCTATCGGTATGTGGATGAAAAAGGTCGGCGTTACCGTCTGGATAATTTGCGGAATCCTGGAGTGCGCCCGAACCTCACATATGAGTACAAGGGGTACAAGCCGCATCCAAACGGCTGGGCGGTATCAAAGGAGAGAATGGAGCGGCTGGATAAAGAGGGTAGGTTATACTTCCCAAAGTCCCCTGACGGCAGAATTCAGCTGAAGCGCTTTCTTGATGAGATGGCCGGAAATCCATTGAACAATTTGTGGGATGACATTCAACCGATTGGCGCACAGGCTCAGGAACGCCTAGGCTACCCGACCCAAAAGCCATTGGCTTTGCTGGAGCGCATTCTTGCTGTTTCTTCGAACGAAGGTGACGTCGTGCTCGATCCCTTTTGCGGGTGCGGAACGACGGTTCACGCAGCGCAGAAGCTCAATCGCCGCTGGATCGGCATCGACATCACTCATCTTTCCATAGCGCTTATTCGGCGCCGCCTGATTGACGCCTTCCCTCAAGCGCAATTCGAGATCCACGGTGTACCAAAGGACGTAGATGGCGCCCGCGCGCTTGCCGAGTCCGACAAGCACCAGTTCCAGCTCTGGGCATTGTCGATGATCGAAGCCCAGCCCTACAAGAGCGGACAGAAGGGCGCGGACCGCGGAGTCGACGGATATCTCTACTTCAAGCCGGACGGCAAGGTCACCGAGAAGGCTATTGTCTCGATCAAGGGCGGCGAGCATGTATCCGACACCATGGTCAAGGATCTGATCACCACGGTCGAGCACGAAGGCGCAAAGATGGGAGTCTTCGTGACTCTCGCGCCACCCACGCAGCCGATGAAGACGCGGGCAGTGACCGCGGGCTTTTACGAGACGGAATACGGGCAGTTTCCGAAAATCCAAATCCTTACCATCGAGGATTTGTTCAAAGGCCAGCGCCCGCACATGCCGTGGATCGACTCATCAGTGTTCAAGAAGGCCAAACGCGAGCAAACCGAGAAGCAAGACAAACTCGATCTATAGGTCCAGCGAAATCCCGCCGAACGGCTGCTGGATGGAGGAACGGTTGGAAGAAATGCATTTCGGCGTTGTAGCCCAATGGGTTTCCATCACCCTATGGGCGGTTTCCACTGTCCTGTGGTTTATCGCGAGCAGCGTTGAACCTCCGACTTTGACGGGCATGCTCTCGGACCTAGCACCTGAAAAGCTCGGGAAGCTGTCAAAGATCATGACTACCCAGTCTTCTAGGAATTCGTGGGCAGCCGTAGTGTCCGCCCTGGCGGCGCTAGCCTCCGCATTGGTGCTCCTTTCAGACTAAATCAATCCCCCACTTATCCCCGCCCCACGAACCTCCCCTAAACTCAGGCCACCTCGTCCTTCTGAAGGGCGCTGTCGCGAGGCGTTGCGATTGGCGGGACGGGTGCGGTGTTCCCCGCGGGCAGGCCACGCAAGCCTGCACCCGGGGCGGCGTCCGGGCTCCCCCCGGGTCCACTATGAGGCCCTGCCAGGAGCTGGCTGACGACTTGATTGTCGCGCTACCCGCCTTCGCGAAGCCCGCTTCGGCGGGCGAAGGAAGGTCGGCCTCTGGCCTACGTGAGCGCGATGATGGTTGCGTCTTGGCGCGACCGGCTTGCGCGACGAAGCGCAAGACCCAAGCGAAAGCGGGGCCGGCGTCGCCAAATCGCCGCAAGTGACATGCGCTCATGTTAAGGGCGCTACCGCGCTTCGCGCTACTTGAGCGCACTGGCGGTAGCGCACCCAATACAAGCGCATGTGGCGCGCCGAGAGGCGCCTGCCGTCTCCGGATACGGAGGCGGTGCCATAGGATCTGCGCTTTTCGGCGCGCCATCCCTTCATGACCCGGACGCAGCGCGCGTCGCGGCAAGGAGAACGCATGCGTGCTGCCTCGGCGTCACCCCGGCGCCTGCCTGCGCGAAGCCGAAGCAGCTTCGCTTCGGCGAAGGCAGAAAAGCCGGAGTCCAGTTTTCCGTTCGCGCCTCCGGCGCGAGCTGGATTGCCGGGTCAAGCCCGGCAATGACGAAAGGAAGGAAGAGGAGGGAGGAGAGAGGAAGGGAAGCGAAGAAGAGACGGAAGCTCACGCGCTCAAGTAGCGCGCAGCGCGGTAGCGCAAAATTATTGCTGCGTCGACCTGCGCCACGCGGGCGGTGACCGGATCGAGCGCGCGGAGCTCGTCGATGCGGTTGCGCTCCTTCTGGAAGGAGGCGAGCTGGCGGCCGGTGAGCTGCAGCCCGCGCGGCACCTGGATGGTCATCGGGTTGACGAACTTGTTGTTGACCAGGATCTCGTAGTGGCAGTGCGGGCCGGTGGAGAAGCCGGTCGAGCCGACATAGCCGATCACCTGGCCCTGCTTCACGCTCTCGCCGGGCTCGAGCCCGTCGGCGTAGCGCGACATGTGGCCGTAGGCGGTGGAGAAGCCGTTGGTGTGGCGGATGCGGACGTAATTGCCGTAGCCGCCCTGGCGCCCGACCCGCTCGATGGTGCCGTCGGCGCCGGCCACGATCGGGGTGCCGGCGGGGGCAGCCCAGTCGACGCCGGTATGCATGCGGGTGATGCCGAGCAGCGGATGCACGCGCGGGCCGAAGCCCGAGGTGTAGCGGCCGCCCTTGACCGGATTGCGCATGAGGAACTTCTTCGCGCTGTTGCCCTGCTCGTCGTAGTAGTCGACGACGCCGTCGGGGGTGCGGAAGCGCCAGAAGCTGCGGGTGTGGCCGTCGACGGTCATCGAGGTGTAGAGCAATTCGCCGATGCCGTCGCTATTTGTCGGCGTCGTGAGTTGCCGGCGTCGTCGATTGTCGCCGTCGTGATCGTCGGCGTCGGTGGGCACGTCGAAGAACACGTCGAACGAATCGCCGGACTTCACCTTCTGCTTGAAGTCGACGTCGTAGGAATGGACGCGGAGCAGCTTGAGGATGGTGTCGGCCGGAATGTGCTGGGCGAGCGCTGCGTGATAGAAGCTCTGATAGAGCGTGGCGCGCTGTTGCTGCTTCTGGCCTTCGGCGGTGACCGCGCCCTTCTGGTCGGTGACCACGAAGTCGCCGCGGTTGGTGCGGGCGACGGTGCCGAGATGGACGTTGCCGGGGCCATAGACGCTGACGCGCACGGGCTCCATCTCCTCGGTGTCGCTCGGCGCCGGCACCAGCGCGAAGCGCACCTCTTGCCCCGGCTTGAGGTTGCTCGGCGGGGAACACTGGGCTGAGCGCCTCGACGATGGCCTTGGCCTGATCCTGTTCGGCGCCAACCTTGACGATGATGCCGGCGAGCGTGTCGCCGCGGCCGACCTTCACCGTCTTGGTCTCGGCGTCCTCGGCGGCGTCGAGATCGACGTCGCTGTCGTCCTGGTCCGCCGCGCTCTTGTGGATCACGGTGAGGTTGGGGGCGAGCGGCGAGGGGCCGGAGCCGCTGTCGGTGCGATAGGCTGCGGGCTGCAGAAGAGAGCCGGTCACCTCAGGCCCGCCTTGCGGCATGTCGGCATAGGCGAAGTTCTCTGCCGCCTCGTTGACCAGCGCGTTGATCTCGTCGGGCTTGAGCTCGACCCCGTCATCCTGGGGGAGCACGCCCTTGTCGAGGTCGGCGACGCGGATGCTCACCGCCTGCGGCGCATCGGCTGCGGCGCTGTCGCCGTCGGTGCCGACCGGCGTTTGGTCGGTGTAGAGCTTGAAGGGATTGAAGGGGGGAAGGGTGTCGGCGTCGTCAGAAGGGGCAGTGGCAAGTCCGGCTACGATGCGAAGGTAAGGCTTGATGGTGATGTATTCGCGTGAGCCTTGATGTTCGACCACCGTCTCGTGGATCACGTTGCGCGAGGTGAAGCCTGAGGCGGTGAGCTGGATGCGGTCGCCCTTCTCTACCGTCGCGCTCTGGCCGTCGCGGGCGAGCGTTGCGCTCCGCATCGGCTTCAGCGCGGCGAGGCTCGCCTGCTTGATCGAGCTCACCATGCCCTTGCCGTCCGACATGTTCATCGAGGCGTAGACGGCAAACCCGATCAAGCAGACGCCCACCATGCCAGCCAGGCAGGTGGAGGCGAGCCA
>CAVUFL010000014.1:0-249372 GCA_963740805.1 uncultured Alphaproteobacteria bacterium
CCAGCGGGGAGAGAGTTGGGGTGAGGGGGGTCGAACGCTCGGCGTCAGGCTCTTTGTCCCCCTCACCCGCACCTTCGCCAAAGCGCGAAGCTGCGACCTCTCCCACAAGGGGAGAGGTTAAATGCCGTCGGTCTCGATGGCTTACCCGCCGGAGAGAAGGTCGAGCATGCGGCGGTAGAGCGGCGCGTTGGTCCTCTCGGCCGGCGCAGGCCAACGCGACGAGGCCTCCTCGAGCCATTGCGAGCGCGTGCCGGGCAGCGCCAAGGGCTGCTTGCCCTCATGCGCGTAGACCATGATGTCGTGCCAGATATGCGCAGGTAGCGTGCCGCCGCTCACATTGCGCATCTTCGAGTCGTCGTCATTGCCGACCCAAACGCCGCCGACATAATGGGCGGTGTAGCCGACGAACCAGGCGTCGCGCGAACTTTGGCTCGTGCCGGTCTTGCCGCCGGCGATCTGGTCCGGCAGCGCCGCCTGCCGACCGGTGCCGCTGACCAGCGTCGCGTTCATCATGTCGTTCATTTCAGCGACGTAGGTGCCATCGACGACGCGGCCGAGCTTCGCGCCCTTATATTCGTAGAGCAGCTTGCCGTCGCCGTTCCGCACGCGGGCGATGATATGCGGGGTGATGCCTTCGCCGCCATTGGCAAACGGCACATAGGCCGCGACCAGCTCGAGCGGGGTGACCTCGGCGGTGCCGAGCGCAAGCGATGGGCGGTCGTGCAACTCCGAATGAATGCCGAGCCGCCGCGCGGTGTTGATCACGTTGCCGCGGCCGACCTCGTCGGCGAGCTTCACCGCCACGGTGTTGATGGACTGGGCGAAGCTGTCGCGCAGCGTCACCGCGCCACGATAGGTGCCGGTGTGGTTCCTCGGCGACCAGCCGTCCACGGCGACCGGCGCGTCATCGGCGACCGAGTCGGGCGTATAGCCGCTTTCGAGCGCGGTGAGATAGACGAAGGGCTTAAAGGCCGATCCGGGCTGGCGGAGCGCCTTCACCGCCCGGTCGAAGGGGCTTGAGCGGTAGGAGCGGCCCCCGATCAACGCCTTGATCCCGCCGCTCGTGTCGAGCACGACCACGGCGCCTTCGCTCACGTCGAGGTCCTTGCCTTCAGCATCGAGCGTCTGGCGCAGCGTCAATTGCGCGGCGCGCTGAAGATTTGCATCGATGGTGGTCTCGACCACCAGATCGCCTTCGGTGTTGCCAACCACATCAGGCAGCGTCTCCGCCACCCAGTCGACGGCATAAGGGTATCCCGTCTCGTCGCTGAAGGTGCGCAGCCGCAAAGGTTGCGCGGATGCGGCCTCTGCTTCCGCGCTGGAGAGGAACCCCGCCTCGACCATATTGTCGAGCACGATGTCGACGCGCGTGGTTGCAAGCTCGACGCTGCGCGTCGGCGCATAACGCGACGGCGCCTTGAGCAGGCCTGCGAGCAGCGCCGCTTGCGTGAGCGTGACCGACCGCGCCGAGCGACCGAAATAGCGCCGCGCCGCAGCCTCAACGCCATAGGTGCCGCCGCCGAAATAGACGCGGTTGAGATAGAGCTCGAGGATTTCGTCCTTGGTGAAGCGGCGCTCGAGCCAAATGGCGTACATCGCCTCTTCGAGCTTGCGCGCGAACGTGCGGTCCGGCGACAGGAACAGGTTCTTGGCGAGCTGCTGGGTGATGGTCGAGCCGCCCTGCACCACGCTGCCGGCAGCGAGATTGCGAAACCCGGCGCGGACGAGGCCGATCGGATCGACGCCGAGATGGTTGTAGAAGCGGCGGTCTTCGGTGGCGATCACCGCGCGGGGCAGATAAGGGGGTAGCTTGTCGAGGCGCACATAGCCGCGCCTCAAGCCACGCTCGGCGAGCACGGTGCCGTCGGAGGCGAGGATGGTGAGGTTCGGCGGCCGGTCGTCGAGGGTGAGCAGGACCGGGTCCGGCAGGCGGGCGACGAAATAGAGGAAGCTGCCGACGATGACGAGAGCGATCAGCGCGAGCGTGGTGTAGAGGCCGCGCAGCAGCGCGCGGCGGATGGGGCCTGCCGGTCTTCCGCTGCGCAGTCTTGCCGCGCTTCCGTGCAGGCGCGCGCTTGGCGCCGCCGAAATGCGGCTCGACGCGCTCTTTTCCCTTTGCCGCTTTCGCCGCAGGCTTTGGCTTCCGCCGCGCCGCCATCGATCTTTGCCCCAGCCGTCCGCGATCGCGAGGGAAGGCGCCCTCACGAACCTTGGCGCCTAGAGGCTATGATGTTTCGGATTGACCTGGGGTTAAGGGCGAGGGGCGTCAGGCCGCTTCGTGGGCGGCAAAGGGAATAGCGGCCACTACGGCTTCTTTGGCTGCTTGAGCGAATTCGGCGTCAAGATGCAGCGTCATCCAGGCTTCGCGGTTCAGGAAATCGCGTGCCAGTCACCTGCTCCCAGTCCTCGGCGGCAAACGCGAGCACCTCTGCGGCTTGGAACAGCGCATCGTCCAAGGTGTCTGCTGCAGTGATAACGCCAGGCACGTCCGGAAACGACACGCCGTAGCTCGAGTCAGGCTCTTTGTGGATGATCGCGATGTAGTGGGTCACGACGGTCAGTCCTGTTTCCAGCCAGCCTGAGCGTAAATGCCTTCACGGTTCCTCTTGGTATATCACGCCTAGGATTCGTGACGATCACCATGCGCTGCGACTTGGGGTGAACAAACTTATGATGAGAGCCGCGGATTGAGACAAGCTCGAATCCATCCTGCTTGAGACGCCGGATAATATCTCGGCTGTCTCTCAGCAATCTGAGGCTCACACATCCAGATTGGCGACCTGCAGCGCATTCATCTGGATGAATTCGCGGCGGGGCTCGACCACGTCGCCCATCAGCCGCGAGAAGATCTCATCAGCCTCGTCGAGCTCGCCGACCTTCACCTGCAGGATGGTTCGGGTGTTGAGGTCGAGCGTGGTCTCCCACAGCTGCTCTGGGTTCATCTCGCCAAGGCCCTTGTAGCGCTGCAGCGTGAGGCCCTTGCGGCCAGCCGCCATCACCGCGTCGAGAAGCTCCGACGGGCCATGCACGACGGTTGAGATGTCCTTGCGCTTGAGCGTCGCGGGCTTGGCGTAGACCTCCTGCAGGTGCTCGGCAAAGCCGTCGAGCTTGAGCGCATCGGCAGAAGCGATGAACGGCCCGTCCACGAGGTGTGACTCCATCACCCCGCGCAGCTCGCGCCAGAAGCGCAAGCCGCCTTCAGGCAGCGCCTCGCCATGCCAGCCGCGCTCGGTCTCCTCAGAAAGCGCGTCGAGGCGCTTGGCGATATAGGCGGCGGCGGCTTGCGCCTGCTTGGCATCCTTCAGCACCTTCGGCGACAGCGCGCCGGCGATCGCGGCCTGCTCGATGACGAAGCGCGAATAGCGCGAATGCAGGCCTTTCAGGATGCCGCCGATCTTGCGCGCGGTCTCCACGATGTCGCGGAGGTCGGCGCCGGCGCGCACGGCCTTGTCGCCGGTGACGAGCACGGTGTCTTCGAGGCCCTCTGAGATGAGATAGTCCTCGAGCGACTTCTCGTCCTTGAGATACCGCTCCTGGTTTCCGCGCTTCACTTTGTAGAGCGGAGGTTGGGCGATGAACAGGTTCCCTGCTTCCACGAGCTGCGGCATCTGTCGGTAGAAGAAGGTGAGCAGCAGCGTACGGATATGAGCGCCGTCCACATCGGCGTCGGTCATGATGATGACCCTGTGGTAGCGGAGCTTGGAGAGATCGAAATCGTCGCGCCCGATGCCGGTGCCGAGCGCCGTGATCAGGGTGCCGATCTCCTGGCTCGACAGCATCTTGTCGAAGCGCGCCCGCTCCACATTGAGGATTTTGCCGCGTAACGGCAGCACGGCCTGGAAGGCGCGGTCGCGCGCCTGCTTGGCTGAGCCTCCTGCGCTATCGCCCTCGACCAGGAACAGCTCCGACTTGGCAGGATCGCGCTCCTGGCAGTCGGCGAGCTTGCCAGGGAGCGAGGAGATGTCGAGTGCGCCCTTGCGTCGCGTCAGCTCGCGGGCCTTTCGCGCAGCCTCGCGCGCGGCAGCAGCCTCGACGATCTTCTGCACCACGGCGCGCGCCTCTCCCGGATTCTCCTCGAACCATTGGGACAGGGCCGCGGCCATGACGCCTTCGACCACCGGGCGCACCTCGGAGGAGACCAGCTTGTCCTTCGTCTGGCTCGAGAATTTCGGATCGGGCACCTTGACCGAGAGCACGCAAGTGAGCCCCTCGCGCGCGTCGTCGCCGGTGAGCGCCACCTTCTCCTTCTTGGCGATGCCGGATTCGGCGGCGTAAGTGTTGACGGTGCGGGTGAGCGCCGAGCGCAAGCCGGCGAGATGCGTGCCGCCGTCGCGCTGCGGGATGTTGTTGGTGAAGCAGAGCACGTTCTCGTGGTAGCTGTCGTTCCACCACAGCGCCGCTTCCACCACGATCTTGTCCTGCTCCTTCTCCACCACGATGGGCTCAGGGATCAGCGGGTGCTTGGTGCGGTCGAGGAAACGCACGAAGGCGCGCAAGCCTCCCTCGTAGCGCATCTCCTCGGACTTCGGCTCGACGCCGCGATGGTCCGACAGCACGATGCGCACGCCGGAATTCAGGAACGCGAGCTCGCGCAAGCGATGCTCGAGCGTGGCGTAATCGAACTCGACCATGGTGAAGGTTTTGGTCGACGGCACGAAGGTGACGCGCGTGCCGGTTCTGGTCGCGGGGCCGACTGCGGCGAGAGGCGCCTCGGGCACGCCGTGGACGAAGCGCATAAAGTGCTCCTTGCCGTCGCGCCAGATGGTGAGGTCGAGCCTGGACGACAGCGCGTTGACCACCGAGACGCCGACGCCATGCAGGCCGCCCGACACCTTGTAGGAGTTCTGGTCGAACTTCCCGCCTGCGTGCAGCTGGGTCATGATCACTTCCGCCGCAGACACGCCTTCGCCCTTGTGGATCTCGGTCGGGATGCCGCGGCCGTTGTCCTCGACCGTGACCGAGCCGTCGGCATTGAGAGTGATCGTGATCTCGTCGCAGTAGCCGGCAAGCGCCTCGTCGATGGCGTTGTCGACCACCTCGTAGACCATGTGGTGGAGCCCTGAGCCGTCGTCGGTGTCGCCGATATACATGCCAGGCCGCTTGCGCACGGCATCGAGGCCCTTCAGCACCTTGATGGACTCGGCACCATAGTCTGAGGAGGCGGCTGCTTTTCGTTCCGAGGCTCGTTTCATGTGGTCCTTGCGGGTCAATTTCAGTGTCTTTTTCGGTCGTTTCGGGCAGCGGAAAGCGGTGCCCCGATCAGGCGCTTATTCTACCCTGATTCACCGCCAAGATTTGGGCCTGCGACGCCAGAGAAGCGAAGGTTTCCCGATCGGTTCCGGTCATCCAGGCCTGGGCTTTCAGGTCCAGAATCTCGCCAAAAAGGGCCTCCCGGCGGGCGTGGTCGAGATGGGCCGCGACCTCGTCGAAGAGGACGAGGGGGGCGGCGCCGGAAAGCTCGCGGATCAGCCTCGCCTTGGCGAGCACGAGACCGAGTAGAAGAGCCTTCTGCTCGCCAGAGGAGCAGTTGCCGGCAGGTTCATTGTGGGGGCCGTGTACCACAATTAGGTCGCTCAGATGCGGTCCTGCAAGGGCCCGCCCGGCGAGGCGGTCGCGCTCGCGTGTCTCGGAGAGGAGGCTCACATAGTCGTCCTCGACTTCGACCGCCGGGCGCTCCATGAGGGCGCGCTCGAGCGTGCCTTCGAGGCCGAGCACGGCGAAGGGAAAGGGCCCCGGCCCGCGCGCCTCATGCGTCGCCTCGATCAGGGCAGAGAGCCGCGCGATCGCATCGAGCCTTGCTGCCGCGACGGCGACGCCTGCCTCCGCCATCTGCTCCTCGAGCCCGGCATAGAGCGAAGGCGATCCCTCGCGCATCTGAAACAAGCGGTTCCGCTGCCGCATGGCGCGGTCGTAGCGGCCGCGAGGGCCGCTCATCTTCGGGTCGATGGCGAGCATCAGCCGGTCGAGAAAGCGGCGCCGCTCGGAAGCTGGACCCATGAATAGTCCGTCCATCTCCGGGATCACCCAGACGAGCTGCACATAATGCGCGAGAGCGCCGGCGCTCTGCTCCTTGCCGGCGATGCGCACGCTGCGGCCTGTGCCTTCGCTCCCGCCTGCAAGTCCGAATCCGGTGCCGATCTCGACCAAGCCTTCGAGCGACATCACCGTGGCGGCCACCGCCCAGCCGCCGGGACCGTCCTTGCGGGCAAGCTCCTCATAGGGACGCCCGCGCAAGCCTTGGCCGGCTCCGAGCAGCGACACAGCTTCGAGCAGATTGGTCTTGCCGGCGCCGTTGTCGCCGACGAGCACGACGGGGCTCTCATCGAGGCTCGCCGCAGCCCGCTCGTAATTGCGGAAATTGGTCAGCCTCAGCTCTTGGACGTAGAGCCGTACCTCTGCGCGATCGGCGTTGCCCATCGCCTCAACGTTAGCCCGCTCGCGATATCCGCTCAGGGCCGCCCTCATACCCGCATCGGCATGAGCACGTAGAGGGCAGACGCATCCTTGCCGTCGCGGATCATGGTGGGAGAGCCCGGATCGGCGAGCTGGAACTCGGCGGTGCCGCTTTCGAGCTGCCCAGAGATGTCGAGCAAATAGCGGGCGTTGAAGCCGATCTCGAGCGGATCGAAGCCATACTCAACCGGGATCTCCTCGCTCGCGCTGCCGCTGTCGGGATTGTTGACCGAAAGGGTCAGTCTGCCGTCGGTGATGGAGAGCTTCACCGCGCGGCCCTTGTCGCTCGAAAGCGTGGAGACGCGGTCCACGGCTTGCGCGAAGGCCTGGTTGTCGACCTCCATGGTCTTGTCGTTCCCTTGCGGGATCACCCGCTCATAGTCCGGGAAGGTGCCGTCGATCAGCTTGGAGGTGAGCACCACGCGCGCGGTCGAGACGCGGATCTTCGACGGCGACAGCTCGATGCGCACGTCGCCGTCGCCGTCCTCTGCGAGCTTGGCAAGCTCCGCCACGGTCTTGCGCGGCACGATCACGCCGGGCATGTCCTTGGCGCCGGCGGGCAGAGGCAGCTCGACTTGCGCCAGCCGATGCCCGTCGGTGGCGACGGCCCGCAGCACCATCTTGCCGCCGCTTTCCGCGGCGTGGAGATAGATGCCGTTCAGATAATAGCGGGTCTCCTCGGTGGAGATGGCGAAGCGGGTCTTCTCGATGAGGCGCTTGAGGTCAGCCGCCGACATGGTGAAGGCGTGGCCGAGATCGTCGACGCTCAAGCTCGGAAAATCGTCGGCGGGCAACGTCTGCAGCGAGAAGCGCGCCTGACCGCAAGAGATGGTGAGCCGTCCCTGATCGCCCTCCCGCGCAATCTCGATATCGGTCCCCTCGGGCAGCTTGCGCACGATGTCGTGGAACATATGGGCCGGCACGGTGGTCCCGCCTTCACCTCGCGCCCGCGCCGGCACCGTCTCGACGATCTCCATGTCGAGGTCGGTCGAGGTCAGCTTCAGCTCGTTGTTGCGCGTGGCGATATGCACGTTGGACAGGATGGGAATGGTGTTGCGCCGCTCGACCACGCTCGCCACATGGGCGAGCGCCTTGGTCAGAGCAGGCTTATCGATGGTGAATTGCATGGGTTAAGCGAGACCACTCCGGCGCCCCTTCGGGGCGGTTGCAAGGCTTCCGGCCGAAGCCGTAAGGACCCGGCGAGACTCCGAAAAGGCGCGATGAAAGTTAAAGACTCCCGCTTCAACTTGACCCGATAGGGGCAAATTTGCAAGAGCGGGAGGAGGGACCTGAAGGCCCCATTTCCTCGGAATTTCAACCCCCCTAGTCGCGTAACAGCCGCTTCAGAAGCTCGATCTCTTCGCGCAGCTGATTGTCGTCGTTCATGAGCTGCTCGATCTTGCGGATGGCGTGCAGCACCGTGGTGTGATCGCGGTTGCCGAACCTGCGGCCGATCTCTGGCAGCGAGCGCGAGGTCAAGAGCTTGGCGAGATACATGCCGATCTGGCGCGGTCTCACGATGGAGCGGTTGCGCCGCCCGGAGAGGAGGTCGCCGCGGTTCACCCCGTAATGCTTCGACACGGTGCGCAGGATGTCGTCGATGCGCACCCGCCTCGGCTCCGCGCCCCGCATCAGATCGCGCACGATCTGCTCGGCGATCTCGATGGTGACCTGCTCGTCGGTGAGCTGGTAGCTCGCGCGCAAGCGGTGGATGGCGCCTTCGAGTTCGCGCCCGCTCTCGGTCAGCCGCTCGGCGAGGAAGGCGAGCACCGTGTCGGAAATGGCGAGCCCGCGCGTGTCGCTGCAAGCCTCCTGGGCGCGCTTCGACAGGATCTTGTGGCGCAGATCGTAGTCCATGATGCCGATTTCGGCGACGAGGCCCCCGCCAAGCCGCGACCGCATGCGCATGTCAAGCTTGTCGAGCTGGGTCGGCGCCCGGTCTGCCGCCACCACCACCTGCCGTCCGCCGTCGATCAGCGAGTTCAGTGTGTGGCAGAACTCCTGCTGGATGGTCGGGCCTTGCAGGAACTCCATGTCGTCGATGAGGAGAATGTCGATCTTGCGCAGCTTCTCCTTGAAGGCGAGCGCGTCGCGCGCCCGCAAGGCCTGCACGAAGCCCGACATGAAGCGCTCGGCGGTGAGATAAAGGACCTGCGCCTCAGGCTTACGCTGCTTCACGTCCCAGGAGATGGCGTGCAGCAAATGGGTCTTGCCGAGGCCGACGCTGCCATGGACGAAAAGCGGGTTGAACAGCTGCTGGGGCGTGGAAAACGCTCCGGCAACCTCTTGCGCCGCGGCATGGGCCAAGCGGTTCGAGGCGCCGACGAGGAAGGTGGTGAAGGTGAGCCTCGGATCGAGCGGCGAGCCTTCAAAGCCGCCATAGCCCGTGCGCAGCGGCATGGGCAGTGGCGGCGCTTCTTCCACCGGCGCCGCGATCCTCGGCTTCTGGCGCAACAGCTCCTTCGGCGCCTCGTTGCCGAACAGCGGCTGTCTCACCCTGAATTCGACGCGCTCGACCTCGGCCCATTCGGACCTCAAGAGTCTCAGCACGAAATCGTAGTAATGCGATCTTAGCCAATTGCGCAGGAAGCGCGTCGCCACCGTGAGGTGGACGCAGCCCTCGTCGAGACGCTCAAGCTCGACCCCCCTAAACCAGCTGGCGAATACATCCTCGCCCAACTCCGCGCGTAGCCGGCTCTTGACCCGCCCCCAACCATCGCCTGGGGACGCGAACTGCTCTTGCTGTGCCACGGTTCTTCTTCTGCTCCATTGTTCTCGTTCGCGCCGTTACGCACCGCACGCCTCACACATGAGCAGTCAACCAAAATTCGACGCGGACAGTCGTGACCGTCCTTGTGTCAGGTCTTCCGGCTAGCCTTGCTGCCAGGGGAGACCCAACGCCTTCCATCCACTGAGGGTGCCACGGTGCCGCAAATCGTCAAGCGGCCCTTCGAAGCCGCATAGGACGTTGTGACACGACCGGTACCCCGCCTCAGCCATCGCTCTGGCTGCGGCCAGGCTCCGGCTACCCGAGCGGCAAATAAAATAGAGGTCGTCATCCAGCTGCACGCCAAGCGCTTTGAGCTCGCCGGCGAGGCGCTCGACAAAGCGCGAGTCCACCGACTGATCGGGAAAGGTCTGCCACTCGACAAGGACAGCCCGTTTGCCGATCGGTCCGAGGTCAGGAATTCCGACATAGGTCCACTCTGCGCGCGTGCGCACGTCGACAAGCTGCGAGCCGGGCCCCGAGGTGAGACCTTCCCACGCCGCAGCGACGTCGACTTCGTCGACCGCACTATCGGAGCCCTGGTTGCTCAAAGGACACTTCGCCTCTCGATCCCAAGCAACTTCAAAGAAGAAATGGAGTGTCAGCCACTATATGTGGTGGCTACGCTGGACCTGTACACAAAGCCACCCACAGGATACGCGTTAACTATCTACAACTTTCCCACAACCCAGACAATTGAGACAAGACAAGTGTGCCCCGGCTGCTGCCAGGTGCCTTACGCTCGATTGTGAGGAGGGGAACAGCCCCGTTCGGATGGTTGGACTATACACATGGGCAACGGGGTGATCAAGCGACGCCCCTCCGCGAATAGCCCTGGAATCCAAGGTCGGCAGCACATCGGCAGCATCCGGCAAACCCCTGACGGCAAGGCTGAATCTTGGTTCAGGCGCCGCGCCATGAAGGAGTAGCGCACAGGTTATCCAAGTGTCACAGAATTGGAAAATTTTCTCGGGGCAGGGGACGGCTTATAGCGAGGGTCACAAGACCGCAGTCAAAAGGTTGAAATATCTTCACCGAATTGACACGAGCGCGCCATCGCGCCCGGTGGATATCCCACCTGGTTGTCACTCAACCGCAACAGTCGTGCTTTTTTTGGTCAGGCGCCTTGCATCGCGCTGACGCGCTTGGCGAGCCGGGAAACCTTGCGGGAGGCGGTCTTGCGGTGCACGAGCCCCTTCTGCGCCGTGCGCGCGAGCACAGGCTCGGCCTCTTTCAGAGCGGCGGCAGCGGCCGCCTTGTCGCCGGCGGCGATCGCCTCTTCAACTTTACGCGCGTAGCTGCGTGCGCGGCTGCGGCGCCCTTTATTGGCTTCGGTTCGGCGGACGGTTTGGCGGGCAGCCTTCTTCGCCGATTTGGTATTGGCCATGATTCAGGTCCTAAACGTTAAGCCCCTTCGGCACCGGCCGATCCCGGAAAGCGCGGAGAAACGGGGAAGTGTGAGCCCCGGTCTATAGCGACAGGCCCAAGAAGCGTCAACTGGACGCGTAACCCGCCCCTTGCGGTTGACAGGGCAAAGCGCCGATGGCTCTTGTGGCCTCGCTCGTTTGCCTGAGCACGGAGGGGTGAGCACACCACATGCGCATTCTCGTTACCGGCGCCGCCGGCTTCATCGGTTTCCATACGGCGGCCCGGCTGCTCGACCGCGGCGACGAGGTCATTGGGCTCGACAATATGAGCCCATATTACGATGTCTCCCTCAAAGAGGCCCGTCTTGAGCGGCTCAAGGGCCGCAACGGATTCCATTTCATCAAGGCAGACTTGGCCGAGCGCGAGGTGGTCGAGGCGGTGTTCGCCGAGGAGAGGCCCGAGCGCGTCATCCATCTCGCCGCTCAAGCCGGCGTCCGCTACTCGCTGAACCACCCCCACGCCTATATCGAGGCCAATGTCGCAGGCACTCTCCATGTGCTCGAAGGCTGCCGCCACCACGGCGTTCAGCATCTCGTCTACGCATCCTCGAGCTCGGTCTATGGCGCGAACCGCAAGCTTCCCTTCAGCGTGAGCGACAATGTCGATCATCCGGTGAGCCTTTACGGCGCGACCAAGAAGGCGAACGAGCTGATGGCGCATGCCTACGCCCATCTCTTCGCGCTTCCGGTGACCGGCTTGCGCTTCTTCACCGTTTACGGCCCTTGGGGACGGCCAGACATGTCGCTCTTCCACTTCACCCGCAACATTCTCGAAGGCAAGCCCATCCCGGTCTTCAATTACGGCCATCATGCGCGCGACTTCACCTATATCGACGACGTGGTGGAGGGCGTGGTGCGCACGGTCGATACGATCGCCACGCCTGATCCGGAGTGGCGGGCGGAGGATCCAGATCCCGCCACCTCTTCGGCGCCCTACCGGCTCTACAACATCGGCAATCACTCGCCGGTCTCACTGCTCGACTATATCGCCGTGATCGAGGACGCCGTGGGCCGCAAAGCGGAGCTCGAGATGCTGCCGGCGCAGCCGGGCGACGTCGAGGAGACCTATGCCGATGTCGAGGCGCTGAAGGACGCCGTCGGCTTCGAGCCCTCGACCCCGATCGACGTCGGCGTGAAAAACTTCGTCGCCTGGTACCGCGAGTTTTACAGGGTTTGACTTTTTGCATACCTCCCAATTGCGGGGAGGGATGAAAAAGACGCGATAGCCTCGACCCTCATTCAGTCATGACTCTCCGTTTCCGCGACGCGATCAGGCGTCCGGGCTTTATCTCATCTAACCCCCTCCGGATGCGGAGGGGATGGCGCGCCGAAAAGCGCATGCCATTATGGGTCGCGTCCGGCGACGGACGCGCGGGCGCCTCTCGGCGCGCCACATGCGCTCAAGCAGCGAACACACGAGTGTGGAAGCGTTGGCGCATGCTCATTTGCGGCGATTTGGCAATCGACGGGACCCGCTTTCGCCCTGGGTGCCCCGCGCTCTGTCTCTCGAACGGAGACGCGCGTTTGGGATAGACCCCAGGGTCGTCAGCCAGCTCCTGGCAGGGCCTCATAATGGACCCGGGGGAGCCCCGCCGCCGCCCGAGTGCCTGGTTGCGAACCAGACCCGCAGGGCGCCGCATCTCGTCCCGCCTCACGACGCCTCATGAAAGCGCCCCTCAGTGGACGAGGTGAGTGCAGCATAATTGTCCCGGCGGAGGCGGGGATAAATTTCCCAACCAGTTCCAATTTTCTCGTCATGCCCGGCCTTGTGCCGGGCATCCACGAATTTCAGATCGATGCCGAGACGCGGATGGCCGGGACAAGCCCGGCCATGACCAGGGAAGGTTGAGGCATGCGCGTGAAACGCAGGGAGAGTTCAGGGTGAAGAATGCCGGGTTGGCGCTAGCGGTCGTTGATCTCGCGCCACAGCGTGATGTCGGCCGGCTCGGCGAGGAGGCCGGGGGCTTTTGCACGGAAGGCGGCGATATGCTGCGAGGCGAGGTGGGCGTCGAGGTCTGCTTTCGACTCCCAGTTCTCCAGGAACACGAATACCCCGGCAGACTTGGCGAATCGTGCAGGTCGTAATTGATGCAGCCCTTCTCCTTGAGGGTCGGCGCGCGCACCGCAAGCAGCGCCTCGCGCAGCGCCCGCTCCTTGCCTGGCTTGGCGCGGTGAAAAGCGATCACCGTCACTTTCCCCTGCATGATTGCCCTCCCGCTTTAGTCGCTGAGGCTTCAGCATACCACCGGGTGTCAGCGGCCCGGTCTGTTGCGCAAAACACACGGCCTCACCACATTTGCAGCTTCTAGGGAACGGCGCGGGTCTTCAACGGTTTCTCAATCCAGGTGTTGGAAGGATGGCCGTAATGTCGCGTAACAAAAATCACAAGGCTGCCTTTGACGGACCCCCCGGCGAAACAGGCGAAGCGTGCTATTGGGCGCGCTTCGAGTATTTGAAGCTTCGGGAGACGCTCGAGGCCATCGTGTCGGCGATGGAAGCCACGGCGAAGGAGGATGCGCCCGCATCGGAAGCTGAGCCTGGCAGCTCGCTGCGGCTGGTGGTCTCTAACGATCAGCCGGAGAGCGAAGAGGACCCATCTGCGGACGGGCCTGAACCCCAACCCGCGTGAGCGGAGTTTCACTGACTGTTCATACCTCCCCCTTGCGGGGAGGTCCGACGACGCCAAAGGCGGCGTCGGGGTGGGGGCATCGCGCCCAAGTAGCGAACTCACGCGTGTGGAAGCGGTAGCGCATCCTGCAAGACCATCACCCCACCCGGCGATCCGGCTTGCAGCCGGGCTCGCCACCCTCCCTGAAGGGGAGGGATGAAGAAGCTGCCATGCACCATGAAGTGAGGCCGTCGCTAATCAGCGGTTCGTGAACATCGGCGGCCGCTTCTCGATGAACGCCGCCATGCCTTCCTTCTGGTCTTCGGTCGCGAACAGCGAATAGAACTGCCCGCGCTCGAACCGCGTGCCTTCGGCGAGCGTCGTGGCGAAACCGCGATTGATCGCCTCCTTGATCATCATCACCGCGTGCTGCGACAGATTGGCGATCTTGTCGGCGATCCTCATCGCCTCGTCATGCAGCTCAGCGACAGGCACGATGCGGCTCACCAGCCCCGAGCGTTCAGCCTCCACGGCATCCATGCGCCGTCCGGTGAGGCAAAGCTCCATGGCCTTGGCCTTGCCGACGGCGCGGGTGAGCCGCTGCGTGCCGCCGGCCCCCGGCATGATGCCGAGATTGATCTCAGGCTGCCCGAAGGAGGCATTCTCGGCGGCGAGGATGATGTCGCAAGACATGGCAAGCTCGCATCCGCCGCCGAGCGCATAGCCTGCCACCGCCGCGATGATCGGCTTGCGGCAATAGCTGATGCGGTCGAAGGGGGCGATGAAGTCGCTGCCATAGGCCTCGACGAAGGTCTTCTTGTGCATCTCCTTGATGTCGACGCCAGCGGCAAAGGCCTTGTCGCTGCCGGTGATGACGATGCAGCCGATCTCCGGGTCTGCCTCGAAGGCGTCTAGAGCGAGGTTGAGCTCCTTGATCAGAAGCGCATTGAGTGCATTCAGCGCGTGCGGGCGGTTGAGCGTGATGAGCCCGACCTTGCCTTCCCTGGTGACGATGATCGTCTCGTACTTGGAGGCAGGCTTGATGTCTTGTTCCCTGGTCAGTTCATTGGCAAACATGGTGCGTCGGCTTCCCTTATCGTTGACAGCTTGGACAGTAGAAGGTCGAGCGGCCGCTCTGGACGATGCGGCGCACGGTGCCGCGGCAGCCTTTCTTGCGACAGGGTTTTCCCTCCCGACCGTACACTTTGAAAGAATGTTGAAAGCGCCCGAGCCTGCCGTCGGCGCGCTTGTAGTCGCGCAGCGACGAGCCGCCGGCCTTGATCGCCTCTGCGAGCACGGCCTTGACCGCCTTGACCAGGGCGTCGATCGCTTTCGTTGGCTTGCCGGTCTTGGTGGTGAGCGTGCCGGCAAGGCGGAGCGGCGAGATGCCGGCGCGATAGAGCGCCTCGCAGGCATAGATGTTGCCGAGCCCTGCGATCAGGCGTTGATCGATGAGCGCTGCCTTGATCGACGTGGCCTTGCCCTTGAGCCTGCCGGCGAGCCATTCGGCGGTGAAGTCAGAGCTGAGAGGCTCGACGCCGAGCCCCTTGAACAGCGCATGCTTCGGAAGGGCGTCGCCCGCGAATAAGATCCATGAGCCCGAAGCGGCGCGTGTCGCTGTAGCGCACGGCCGTGCCGTCGGCGAGATGGAACACGATGTGCTCATGCTTCGGCGCAGGCTTCGGCTCATCTTCAAACTCGCCGAGCTCGAGCGATTTTCCGTTCGCCTGATCGATGCTGAAGCGGCCAGTCATGCCGAGATGCATCACCAGCACCTCGCCGTCGTCGAGCCGCGCGAGCAGATATTTCGCGCGCCGGTCGAGGGCATCGACCGTTCGCCCTTGCAGGCGCCGAGCAAAGTGCTTCGGCAGCGGAAAACGCAAGTCATGGCGCCGCTGCTCGACGCTGGCAAAGCTGTTGCCGACCAGGACCGGCGCAAGGCCTAGTCTCACCGTCTCGACTTCAGGCAATTCGGGCATAAAATGCTACCGCAATGCGAAAGAAATTCCGTTGCGGCGCAACAATAGCTTGAAATCCGGGCTTGCGCTATTGTCCAGCGCATGAAGAGCAGCAAAGAGTCTCAAGCAAATTTTGGCTTTTCGCCGGTGGCCGCTGAGGCGAAGCAGGGGCTCGTCAATGAGGTCTTTGCCAGGGTCGCGCGCCGCTACGACCTGATGAACGACCTGATGTCAGGCGGCCTGCACAGGCTATGGAAAGACGACCTGATCTCCTGGCTTGCCCCGCCAAAAGGCGCCGCACCCTTCGCCCTGATCGACGTGGCAGGGGGCACCGGCGATATCGCCTCCCGCTTCCTCGGGGCCTCCGGGAGCGGGGCCAGGGCGGTGATCTGCGATATCAGCCCGGAGATGCTGGCGGTCGGGCGCGAGCGGGCGGCCACTGAGGAGCGGCTCGCCTTCGTGCAAGGAAATGCCGAGTGCCTGCCGTTTCCCGCCAGGAGCTTCGACGCCTATACCGTCGCCTTCGGCATGCGCAATCTGACCCATATCGACCAGGCGCTTGCCGAGGCCTTCCGCGTGCTGAAGCCTGGAGGGCGCTTTCTGTGCCTCGAATTTTCGGCCGTTGAGACGCCGATCCTCGATGCGCTTTACGATGCCTATTCCATGAATGCGATTCCCGCGCTCGGCGCCCTTGTCGCGGGCGACGCCGCCTCTTACCGTTACCTGGTAGAGAGCATCCGCCGCTTCCCCGATCAGAAATCCTTCATGGGAATGATCGAAACTGCCGGCTTCGAGCGGGTGCGCTACCGCAATTTGACCGGCGGTATTGCGGCGATCCACTCAGCCTGGCGGCTCTGAGACAATGAACGCACTTGCCAATATGGTTCGGTTGACGCGGGCAGGGGCTGTCATCGCCTGGTCAGGCGCCCGCGTTCTGCCGGACGAAGTGCGCCTGCCCCCGCCGCTGACGATTTTCCGCCGCATGACCGCGCCGCTCCGTAAAGAGAAGACGAATGGCAGCGCCGGCGACGTGGCCAATGAAGCGCGTCTCTCCACCGCGCTCACCTCGCTCGGGCCGTCCTACATCAAGCTCGGCCAGTTCCTCGCCACCCGCGACGACATTATCGGCCGCGAGCTCGCAGCCGACCTCTCCACGCTGCAGGACCGCCTGCCGCCCTTCTCGCAGGACGAAGCACGCAAAGCTGTCGAAGACGCGCTTGAAGCGCCCATCGACACGCTGTTCGCCGAATTCGGGCCGCCGGTCGCCGCAGCCTCGATCGCGCAAGTGCACAAGGCTTATCTGCGCGAGCCAGGCGGTGCGCTGAAGCCGGTGGCGGTCAAGGTGCTGCGTCCTGGCATCGAGCAGCGCTTCAACAAGGACCTCGACTCTTATTTCTTCGCCGCGCGCATGATCGAGCGGTTTCATCCGCCCTCGCGCCGTCTCCGCCCCCAAGCTGTGGTGGAGACGCTGGCGAAATCCGTCGCCATCGAGATGGATTTGCGCATGGAGGCCGCGGCCATCTCGGAGATGGCCGAGAACTCGCGAGCCGACGAAGGCTTCCGCGTGCCGAACGTCGATTGGAGCCGGAGCGCCCGGCGCGTGCTGACGCTCGAATGGATCGACGGCGTTCCGATCTCCGATCACGAGACTTTGCGCGCGCAAGGGCATGACCTGAAAGCGCTCGGCGCGCGGCTGATGCGCACCTTCCTGCGCCATGCCATGCGCGACGGCTTCTTCCACGCCGACATGCATCCGGGGAATCTGTTCATCGACGGAGAGGGCCGCATCGTCGCCGTCGATTTCGGCATCATGGGGCGGCTCGGGCTGAAAGAGCGGCGCTTCCTCGCCGAGATCCTGCACGGCTTCATCACGCGGAACTATCGGCGCGTGGCCGAGGTGCATTTCGAGGCCGGCTACGTCCCGCGCCGCCATTCCGTGGAGATGTTCGCGCAAGCGCTCCGCGCCATCGGCGAGCCGATCATGGACCGGCCGGCAAGCGAGATTTCCATGGCGCAGCTCCTAGGGCAGCTGTTCCAATACACCGAAGTGTTCGACATGCAGACGCGGCCTGAGCTGCTGCTCCTGCAGAAGACCATGGTGGTGGTGGAAGGCGTGGGGAGAAGCCTAGACCCAGAGCTGAACATGTGGGTGGTGGCTGAGCCGGTGGTGAAGGATTGGATGCAGAGCCAGTTCGGCCCCGAGGCGCAGTTCGAGGCTGCGGCTGAAGGCGCGGTGTCGGTTGGCAAGTTCGTGACTGACATCCCGAAGCTGCTTGGTCAGGCCGAGCGCACGGCTGACGCCTTTTCGGCCCTTGTCGAGGAGGGCTTGCGGCTCGACGATCATACCGTTGAGCGGCTCGCCGAGGCGCAAGGCCGCAAGAACCGGTCGAGCCGCATCGGCATCTGGGTCGGCGCCATAGCGCTTGCGCTCATCGCCCTGGCCCTCCTGTTTTAGGAGCGGAGTTGGACGGTACCCCCACCCCGGCCCTCCCCCTTGCAGGGGGAGGGAGCAGGGCTCCGGTCTTATCCCTCCCCTTGAAAAGGGGAGGGTGGCGCCCGGCCGTCAGGCGGGGCGCCGGGTGGGGATCGGCTTTGCATTGCGGGCGGCTAACACGAAATGATCGTCATTGCCGGGCTTGACCCGGCACTCCAGTAACCCCAGAGGTAGTGACGACAGCGGAGTAAACGAGTGCAAGGCAAGCGCATCCTGCTCATCGTCGGCGGCGGTATCGCCGCCTATAAGAGCCTCGACCTCGTCCGCCGCCTGAAGGAGCGGGGCGCGTCGGTGCGCGCGATCCTCACCAAGGGCGGGGCCGAGTTCGTGACGCCGCTGTCGCTTTCCGTGCTGTCGGAAGAGAAAGTGTTCACCGACCTGTTCGATCTCAAGGACGAGGCAGAGATCGGGCACATCCGCCTTTCGCGTGAGGCTGACCTCATCGTGGTGGCGCCTGCGACCGCGGACCTTCTTGCCAAGATGGCGCACGGTCTTGCCGACGATCTCGCCACCGCCGTGCTGCTCGCCACCGACAAGAAGGTGCTGGCGCGCCAGCCATGAATGTGCGCATGTGGCAGCATGCGGCGACCAGGCGGAACGTGGCGCGCTTGCGCGAGGACGGCATCGCCTTTGTCGGCCCCAATGAAGGGGAGATGGCTTGCGGCGAATATGGCCCTGGGCGCATGGCCGAGCCTGGCGAGATCATCGACGCCATCGAGATGCTGCTCGGCGCCAAGGCGGCTGGCCCGCTTGCCGGGCGCCGCGTGCTCATCACCTCAGGCCCGACGCAAGAGCCGATCGATCCGGTGCGTTACATCGCCAACCGCTCCTCCGGTAAGCAGGGTCATGCCCTCGCCCGCGCCGCCAGAGCGCTCGGCGCCGAGGTGACGCTGGTGAGCGGTCCGGTATCGCTTCCCGATCCGGAAGGCGTCCGCGTGATCAAGGTCGAGACGGCGCATGAGATGATGGCCGCCACGCTCGAGGCGCTTCCGGCCGATATCGCCATCTGCGCCGCTGCTGTTGCCGACTGGCGCGCCGCCGACGAAGCGACCCACAAGCTGAAGAAGCCGGTCCAGGGGGGCGAGACGGTGCTGAAGCTTGCCCAGAACCCAGACATCCTCGCGACTATCGCCGGGCTTGGGCAAAAGCGTCCGCGCCTCGTCATCGGCTTTCGCCGCCGAGACCGAAAATCTCATTGCCAACGCCACCGCCAAGCGCCGCGCCAAGGGGGCCGATTGGATCGTCGCCAACGATGTGTGGCCAGGGACCGGCGCCATGGGCGGCGACCAGACGCAAGTCCATCTGATCACGCCGGCCGGCGTCGAGGATTGGCCGCCGATGAGCAAGGACGAGACGGCGGCAAGGCTGCTCGCCCGCGCGAGCGAGGCGCTACAGGCTCTGCGCTCGGCGGCTGAATGACGGGGGTCGTTGTCCGCCTGCTGCGCCTGCCGCACGGCGAAGGCTTGCCGCTTCCAACCTATCATTCCGAGCATGCGGCAGGTCTCGATGTGGTGGCGGGTGTGCTTGAGGATGCGCCGGTCGAGCTTGCGCCTGGCGCCCGCGCGCTCATTCCTACGGGCTTCGCGCTCGAGCTGCCCCCTGGATACGAAGCCCAGCTTCGCCCACGCTCAGGGCTTGCGCTAAAGACTGGTGTGACGGTTCTGAATAGCCCCGGCACCATCGACGCCGACTATCGCGGCGAGGTCAAGGTTCTGCTGGTCAATCTCGGAACGGAGCCATTCACCGTTCGCCGCGGCGAGCGGATTGCCCAGCTCGTGGTGGCGCGCGTCGAGCATGTGCGCATCGAGCCTGTCTCCGCGCTTGGCGGCACGTCGCGAGGCGAGGGCGGCTTCGGCTCTACGGGCTAGCCTCGGCCCTGCCCGCTTGTTCCCATCCCTCCCCTTGACGGGGAGGGTGGCCATCTTCGCCACGAGTGGCGAAGATGGCCGGGTGGGGCGTCTTTCGCATTGCTACACCTGGGCCCCCACCCGGCGCGCGGCGCGCGCCGACCTCCCCGCAAGGGGGAGGTAGGGAGCAAGTGGCGCTGCCCTGCCCATCCTTCGTCGTGTTGTTGTCCGCCTTCGCGGGCATGACGAAGGTGCAGGTGGTAGCGTCTGCGCGGATGGCATAGATATGGGAAATGCTCACCCCTGACGAGATCGAGCGCTACAAGCGACAGCTGGTGCTGAAGGAGATCGGCGGCGAAGGACAGCAGCGCCTGAAAGAGGCGAAGGTGCTGGTGGTCGGCGCCGGCGGCCTCGGCTCGCCGCTCCTGCTCTATCTTGCCGCTGCCGGCGTCGGCCGCATCGGCATCATCGACGGCGACCGCGTGAGCCTCGACAATCTCCAGCGCCAGATCGCCCACGACACGGCAAGCGTCGGCGTCTACAAGACGCGGAGCGCGGCAAGAGCCATCGAACGCCTGAACCCGCAAATCGAAACGCGCCTCTATTCGACGCGGCTCCAGCCTGAGAACGCCATCGAGATCGTCTCCAATTACGACGTCATTGCCGACGGCTCGGACAATTTCGCCACGCGCTATCTCGTCAACGACGCCTGTTATTTCGCCAAGCGGCCGCTCGTGTTCGCCGCGGTCGGTCCCTTCGACGGCCATCTCACCACGTTTCGCGCTTTCGAGCGCGATGAAGCAGGAAATCCCAAGCCGAACTATCGCTGCCTGTTTCCCGAGGCGCCCCCGCCAGGGACGGTCGCGCCCTGCTCGGAGGCCGGAATCCTTGGCGCGGTAGCAGGCGTGATGGGCACCTTGCAGGCGGTGGAGGTGTTGAAGGAGCTTCTCGGAATCGGCGAGAGCCTGGTCGGGCGCTTGCTTCTCTACGACGCGTTGCAGGCGCGGTTCAGCACGCTGACCTATGCCTGGGATCCGGACAACAAGCTGAACGGCCGGAGCCCCAGCTTCCATGACCTGTCGCATCATCGCGTGATGGCTGATGCGAGTGGGTAGGCTCCCATCATTGTCATTGCCCGGCTTGACCGGGCAATCCAGTCGCCACCGCAACCGGAAGTTACGAAGGTCGGTGCCTACTGGATTCCCGCTTTCGCGGGAATGACAATCAAGGTGTTAGGCGTAGAGCATGCCAACCGAAACCGTCACCACAGGCTGCTGCATTGCCGGAGGAGGGCCCGCCGGCATGATGCTGGGCTATCTGCTCGCCCGTGCCGGCGTCGAAGTGATGGTGCTCGAGAAGCACGCCGACTTCCTGCGCGATTTCCGCGGCGACACCATCCATCCCTCAACGCTCGAGATCATGTACGAGCTCGGCCTGCTCGATGAGTTCCTCAAACGGCCGCATCAGGAGCTGCGCGAGCTTGCCGGCCAGATCGGCGAGGACCGCGTCGTGCTTGCCGACTTCTCGCATCTGCCGACGCACTGCCGGTTCATCGCCTTCATGCCGCAATGGGACTTTCTCGATTTTCTCGCCGACAAGGCGAAGGCCTATCCAAGCTTCAGCCTGCGCATGCAGGCAGAGGTCACCGATCTCGTTGAGGACCGCGATACCGTGGTTGGCGTGCGCGCCAAGGTGCCCGAGGGGACGCTCGACGTGCAGGCCGACCTCGTGGTCGGCGCCGACGGCCGCCACTCTGCCGTGCGCGACCTCGCCAACCTCGAGGTCGAGGATCTCGGCGCGCCCATGGACGCGCTATGGCTGCGGCTCTCCAAGCGCCCTGAGGACGGCACCGTCGTCCTCGGACGCATCCAAGCTGGGCATCTGTTCGTCATGCTCGACCGCGGCGATTACTGGCAATGCGCCTTCGTCATCCCCAAAGGCGGGTTTGCCGAGCTTCGCCGCCGCGGCCTCCCTGCCTTTCGCGCGGAAATCGTCAAGCTCAATCCAGCTCTCGCCAATCGAGTGCAGGAGATCAAATCGTGGGACGACGTGAAGCTGTTGACCGTGCGCGTCGACCGGCTGAAGCGCTGGTATAGACCTGGCGTGCTGTGCATCGGCGACGCGGCGCATGCCATGTCGCCGGTCGGCGGCGTCGGCATCAATCTTGCCATTCAGGACGCTGTTGCTGCCGCCAATATTCTTGCGGCGCCGCTCAAGAGAGGGCCGGTTCCGGTCGACCTCCTCGCCAAGGTGCAGCGGCGGCGGGAATGGCCGACGCGCCTGATGCAGGCGGTGCAGATCTTCGTTCAGAACCGCATCATCAGCAACGTTCTCGCCATGCAGACCCAGCCGCGCGCGCCCTTCGCCGTGACGCTGCTCAACCAATATCCGTGGCTCCGCCGCCTGCCGGCGCGGCTCATCGGCATGGGCTTCCGCCCCGAGCACGTGAGTGCGGATATCAGAAAACGGAAGCCGGAAACCGGAAGCCAGTAACCGGAAGTCAGATGATCCAATTCTGACGTCTGACTTCCGACTTCTGAAATCGGTTAGTAGCCGCCACCGCCGCCCCCGCCGTAGCCGCCGCCGCCGCCATAGCCTCCGCCGCCATAGTCGTCGTGCGGAGGCGGTGCGGCGTGATGCTCTGGTGCTGGGCGCCGGCGCCGACGCAGACGATTTCAGGCTTGCCCTTGATCAGCTCGAGGACTTCCGGCGTCGGCGCGAGCTTGCCGACATCGACCTTGGCGAAGTGACCGAAAGCTGCGAGCGCCTCGCGCGAGCGGCCGCCCCAATCGCCGTCGATGGCGCCTGGATCGCAGCCGACACGCTTCAGTTCGGTCTGTACCGCGACGATCACTTCTTCAGGCTTGAGCCCTGGAGGCGGAGGCGGCGGCGGAGCGGGAACGGCTGCTTCCGCCGGAGGCGGTGGTGCTCCCGGACCAGGAGCCGGTGCCGGCTCCGGCGGAGGCGCGGTTTCGGCCTTCGCAGGAGGGGGTGCTGCTTCGGCAGGGGCCGCAGGAGCCGGCGGTGCCGCCTCTGAAGCTGCTCCCTCCTTTGGCGCCTCGGCCGCCGGCGCGTCCTTTCCCTCGGTGACGATCTGGCGCGTGGTCGTGCCGTGTGTCCTCGGCGGTCTTGTCGGCTGCGTCGGAAGCCGCGGCGCCTGGCTTCAACTCGATGTTGCGCGGCAGGTCGTCGTCCGCGGCGATGGCCGGGAGGCTGAAGGCGATGATTGCGATGCTGGCAAAGATAGTGGTCCATCGGGACATGGGGCGTCTCCTCTGGCTCGGCACTGTTGCCAGCATATCAGATAATCAGAAGTCAGAAATCAGAAATCGGAGATCAGAGATCAGACATCGGCGATCACAAATCGGCGATCTTCTGACTTCTGACTTCTGACTTCTGTCCCCTGCTCAGAACATCGCGGGATGGACGCGGTCGGGGGGCGCGTGGCCGTCGAGGAAGGTCTTGATGTTGATGATCACCTTCTCGCCCATGTCGATGCGGCCTTCGAGCGTCGCCGACCCCATATGGGGCAGCACCACGACCTTGTCGCTCTTCAGCAATTTCGGGTTCACTGCCGGCTCGTGCTCGAATACGTCGAGGCCGGCGCCGCCGAGCTCATCGTTCTCGATCATGCGGGCGAGCGTGTTCTCGTCGATGACCTCGCCGCGCGCGGTGTTGACGATATAGGCCGTCGGCTTCATCAGCGCGAGCCGCCGCGCCGAGAGCAGATGATAGGTCGCCGGCGTATGCGGGCAGTTGATGGAGATGATGTCCATGCGGGCGAGCATCTGGTCGAGGCTGTCCCAATAGGTAGCCTCGAGCGCCTTCTCGACCTCCGGGCTCACGCGCCGGCGATTGTGGTAGTGAACCTGGAGCCCGAAGGCCCGCGCCCGCTTGGCCACCGCCTGGCCGATGCGCCCCATGCCGACGATGCCGAGCCGCTTGCCGTAGATGCGGTGGCCGAGCATCCAGGTCGGCGACCAGCCGTGCCAGTGGCTGTCGCCGCTCTTCAGCAGAGCGGCGCCCTCGGCGAGCCGTCGCGGCACGGCGAGGATCAGCGCCATGGTCATGTCGGCGGTGTCTTCGGTGAGCACGCCAGGCGTGTTGGTGACGATGATGCTGCGGTTCCGCGCCGTCTCGAGGTCGATATTGTCGACGCCGGTACCGAACTGGGCGATCAATTTGAGCTGCGGGCCGGCCTGGCTCAATACGCTCCGGTCGATGCGGTCGGTCACCGTGGGGACGAGCACGGTGGCGGTCTTCACCGCTTCGACCAGCTCTTCCCGGGAAAGGGGCTTGTCGTCAAGATTGAGCCGCGCATCGAACAGCTCGCGGAGCCGGGTTTCCACCACCTCGGGCAGCTTGCGCGTGACAATAACTAACGGTCGTTCAGCACCAGTCATCATTCTTCCCGTTTGGATATCCGCGAAAGGAAGGAGTTCCCCAGCGGTTTGAGGCGATCGCGCCGCAAAACCGGCGCGGGGCGCGCCTTTCTCTAACAGAAGCGGCCCCCCCAGATAAGCGTCATGTTAACGCCAAGGCCACGGTCCGTTCACTTTTCTGACGCATCAAAATGGATAACGATTCGCGGGAAGGGGACGCTGGGCGTGCGACATCGGCATTGGATTGGGGTGGTCTTAGGCGTGGCCCTTGCGGCTCTCCTGCTCGCAGGCGTCGAGACCCGTGCCGCAAGCGACGCGACGCCGGCGGCGGGCCCCGGCGGCCAGAGCCATTTGCCGATCCCCCGCTTCGTCAGCCTCAAATCCGACAAGGTCAATGTGCGCAAGGGCCCGAGCACCGACCAGGCCATCGTCTGGGTGTTCAGCCGGGCAGGGCTCCCCGTCGAGATCATCGCCGAGTCGGACAATTGGCGGCGCGTGCGCGACAGCGAAGGCGCCGACGGCTGGGTGTGGCACAGCCTGCTCAGCGGGCGGCGCACGGTGCTGATCTCGCCCTGGACCAAGACGCCGGAAAACGTGCCGCTCTATTCGCGAAAGTCGACGGGGGCGAGCACGGTCGCCGAGCTTGCGCCGAGCGTGCTCGGCAATGTGCTCTCTTGCGACGGAGAGTGGTGCGAGCTGTCGATCGACGACTATTCCGGCTTCGTCCAGCAGGACAAGCTGTGGGGCGTCTACAAGGACGAGGTGATCAAGTAGCCTTGTTGTACGGGAGCCCCCCACCCGCCGCGCAGTCGCGCGGCACCCTCCCCGCGAGGGGGAGGGATGGGAGCCACTGGCACCGCTCGGCCTCATACCTCCCCTTGACGGGGAGGTCGGCGCGCAACGCGCTCAAGCAGCAAAGCGATAGCGCAAAATCCAATTGCGCGCCGGGTGGGGTGAAGGCCGAAAGACTTCGACGAATTGAAGGAATTAGCGCTTGCGGTCGTCAACCAGGCGCACGAGCACATCGACGCGGCTGATGGACATGCCGTCCGGCGCCTGGGGCAGGCCTTCGATGCGGATCGAAGCCGTCTCTATGTCTAAGAGCGTGCCCGAATTCTCGCAGAAGAAGTGGTAGTGATTGGAGGTGTTGGTGTCGAAATAGGTCTTGGCGCCCTCGACCGCCACCTCGCGCAGGAGTCCCGCTTCGGTGAACTGATGCAGCGTGTTGTAGACCGTGGCGAGCGACACCGGAACCTTCCGGCTCTGCGCCTCCTCATGCAAAAGCTCGGCCGTGACGTGGCGGTCGCAGCCGTCGAACAGGAGGCGCGCAAGCGCAACGCGCTGCCGCGTTGGCCTCAAACCCGCCGCGCGCAAGCGCTCGGCGATATCCATTGCCGGTAATGTCATGACCCCGACACTATATGTTGAAGTCCCGCCGCCTGCAACGATACAACCAGAGGATAGAAGTCATAATTCAGAACTCTGGAACCGGGATCGGAGCCAGAACTTTTCTGATAACTGATTTTCCGATTTCCGGCCCCAGGAACACGGATCGGTGCCAGGACTTTTATCTCATTTCTGATTTCCGGGCCCTATGTTAGGAAACGGCCCTCTCGCGGGGAGGATCGCCCCCCACGCAAGGAAGGATCGAGGATGGTCGAGCGTCGCGAACAGTTCGATTACGAGGACCTGCTCGCTTGCGCGCGGGGCGAGCTGTTCGGCCCAGGCAACGCGCGACTGCCTCTGCCGCCCATGCTGATGTTCGACCGCATCTCGCAAGTTCAGGAGGAGGGCGGCGAGCACGGCTGGGGCCGCATCGTGGCCGAGCTCGACGTGAAGCCGGACCTGTGGTTTTTCCCCTGCCACTTCAAGGGCGATCCGGTGATGCCGGGCTGCCTCGGGCTCGACGCCTTGTGGCAGCTTTTGGGCTTTTTCCTCGGCTGGCTCGGGGCCCCGGGGAAGGGCAGGGCACTCAGCGTTGGCGAGGTCAAATTCTCCGGCATGGTGCTGCCGACCATGAAGAAGCTGGAATATATCGTCGAGCTGAAGCGGGTGATCCGGCGGAAATTTACTCTTGGAACCGGCGACGGCTGGCTTAAAGCCGACGGCGATACGATCTATACCGCCAAGGATCTGCGAGTCGGCCTGTTCCAGGCGGGCGAAGAAGCTCACGCCGGTGCGTGATCGTCGCGCACCTGGCACAAGCAACATCTTACGTGGGCTAAGGACGAAGTCATGAGACGCGTGGTCGTGACCGGCATGGGCATCGTGTCCTCGATCGGCAACAGCGCCCAGGAGGTGCTCGCCTCGTTGCGCGAGGCGAAATCCGGCATCGTCAAGGCCGACACCTATGCCGAGCTTGGCTTCCGCTGCCAGGTGCACGGCGCGCCGAAGCTCGATTGGGAAGGGATGATCGACCGCAAGATCCGCCGCTTCATGGGGGCGGGCGCCGCCTGGAACTACCTCGCCATGGAGCAGGCGATCCGCGATGCCGGGCTCGAGGAGACCGACGTCTCCAACGAGCGCACCGGCCTCGTCATGGGCTCAGGCGGCCCGTCGACGCGGGCCATCGTGCAGGCCGCCGACACCACGCGCGAGAAGGGCCCGAAGAAGGTCGGCCCCTTCGAGGTGCCGAAGTCGATGTCCTCGACCAACTCGGCGACGCTTGCCACGCCCTATCACATCAAGGGCTTGAGCTATTCGATCTCGTCGGCCTGCTCGACATCCGCCCATTGCATCGGCAATGGCGGCGAGCTGATCCAATGGGGCAAGCAGGACATCGTGTTCGCCGGCGGCGGCGAGGAGCTCGACTGGACCTTGTCGGTCCTGTTCGACGCCATGAACGCCATGTCGTCGGACTTCAACGACCGGCCTGAGGTCGCGAGCCGCGCCTATGACGTCGCCCGCGACGGCTTCGTCATTGCCGGCGGCGCAGGCGTCGTGGTGCTCGAGGAGCTCGAACATGCGAAGGCCCGCGGCGCGCGCATCTATGGCGAGCTTGTGGGCTACGGCGCCACCTCCGACGGCTACGACATGGTGCAGCCTTCCGGCGAAGGTGCCGCGCGCTGCATGCGCCTCGCCATGCAGGGTGTCGACGGCATCGACTACATCAACCCTCATGCCACCTCGACCCCGATCGGAGACGTCAAGGAGATCGAGGCGATCCGCGAGGTGTTCGGCGACAAGTCGCCGCCGATCAGCGCCACCAAGTCGCTCACCGGCCATTCGCTCGGCGCCGCAGGGGTGCACGAGGCGATCTATTCGCTGTTGATGATGAACAACGGATTCATTTGCGAGTCCGCCAATATCGAGACCATCGATCCCGCCGTGGCCGACATGCCGATCGTGCGCAAGCGCAAGGACAATGTCGACATCGACTGCGTCATGTCCAACAGCTTCGGCTTCGGCGGCACCAACGCCACGCTCGTGTTCCACCGCTACAACGGCTAAAGGCAAGGAAGCAAACGGCATCCCTCTTCACCCCTAACCAGAGTAAGTACCATGACAACAACAAGAGATATCGCCGAGCCCGGACCGCTGATGAAGGGCAAGAGGGGGCTGGTGATGGGCGTCGCCAACGACCGCTCGATCGCCTGGGGCATCGCCCGCGTGCTGCACGGCCAAGGCGCCGAGCTTGCCTTCTCTTATCAGGGCGGGGCTTTCGGCCGCCGCGCCTTGCCGCTCGCGAAAGGCATCGGCGCCACGATCATCGAAGAGGCCGACGTCGAGGATCTGGAGAGCGTCAAACGCGTGTTCGAGGTGATCCGCAAGAAATGGGGCTCGCTCGATTTCGTCGTACATGCGCTTGCCTTCTCCGACCGCAACGAGCTGAAAGGCCGTTACGCCGACACGACCCGCGCCAATTTCGAGCACACCATGGTGATCTCCTGCTTCTCCTTCACCGAGATCGCCAAGCTCGCCTCGGAGCTGATGCCGAATGGCGGCTCGCTCTTGACGCTGACCTATGGCGGCTCGACCCGCGTCGTTCCCTGCTACAACGTCATGGGCGTGGCCAAGGCTGCGCTCGAGGCGAGCGTGCGTTATCTCGCCTCCGATTTCGGGCCGCAAGGGGTCAGGGTGAACGCGCTGTCGGCAGGGCCGATGCGCACGCTCGCCGGCGCAGGTATCTCCGATGCGCGCACGCTGTTCCACTACCAGCAGCGCCATGCGCCGATGCATCGCTCGCCGACGCTCGACGAGGTCGGAGGTGCTGCGCTCTATCTTCTGTCGGATCTGTCAGGCGCGGTGACCGGCGAAATCCATTTCGTCGATTGCGGCTATTCGACCATCTCCATGCCGGGCCTCTCCGCGCTCAAGTCCATGGAGAATGAGAAGGAAGCGGAAGCGGCGCCGGAAAAGGCGCCGCGCGAGGCCGCGCAATAAAGGCCCGGTATTTCAAGGCATTGGAGGAAGTCTGCCGATGGCTCAGCTTGTCGTATTGATTTGTCTTCTGGCCACGCCGACGGAGTGCACGGAGAAGCCAGTCCCCGGGGCGACGGCGGCCGATGTGGTGAGTTGCCTCAAGTCCGCAGGCGACAAGGCGGATGAATGGCAGAAGGCCAACAGCCAATATTTCGTCATCGGCTGGCGCTGCGAGAAGCAGAAATAGACGGCGACGATCGATTGACACCCCACCCCGGCGCCCCCGGATAAATCCGCGGGCGCCGACCCTCCCCGCAAAACGGGGAGGGAGAAGAAGTGCGCCGCAACGCCAGGGCCGCCCTCCCTCCCCGCGAGGGGGAGGGTGGCCGCTGCAAGCGGCCGGGTGGGGTGAAGTAGCTCCAAAAACGTGAATGGCCGGGACGAGCCCGGCCATGACGCATTCGCTTCTTGTGAAGACCGCCGAGCCGCTAGCTCGCTTCGGCCTTTTGCAGCTCGCGGCCGGTCGCCTGATCGACGACCTTCATCGACAGCCTGACCTTGCCGCGGTCGTCGAAGCCGAGCAGCTTCACCCAGACCATGTCGCCTTCCTTGACCACGTCGGTCACGGCCTTCGGCCGGCCTTCGGCGAGCTGCGAGATGTGCACGAGCCCGTCCTTGGCGCCGAAGAAGTTCACGAAGGCGCCGAACTCCATCACCTTGACCACCTTGCCGTGATAGATCTCGCCGACCTCAGGCTCGGCGGCGATGCCCTTGATGCGGGAGATGGCGGCACGGATCGATTCGGCGTTGGCCGAGGCGATCTTGACCGTGCCGTCGTCGGAGATGTCGATCTTGGCGCCTGAACTCGGCGACGATCTCGCGGATCACCGAGCCGCCGGAGCCGATCACTTCGCGGATCTTGTCGACCGGGATGTGGATGGTCTCGATGCGCGGCGCATATTCGCCGAGCTCAGGCCGCGCCTCGTTCAGCGCCTTGTTCATCTCGCTCAAGATGTGCATGCGGCCCTCGCGCGCCTGATCGAGCGCCACCTTCATGATCTCCTCGGTGATGCCGGTGATCTTGATGTCCATCTGCAGCGAGGTCACGCCCTCGGAGGTTCCGGCCACCTTGAAGTCCATGTCGCCGAGATGATCCTCATCGCCGAGAATGTCGGAGAGGACGGCGAAGTCGGCCTCCTCCTTGATCAATCCCATGGCGATGCCTGCCACCGGCCGGCGCAAGGGAATGCCGGCATCCATCATGGCAAGCGATGATCCGCACACCGTGGCCATGGAGGACGAGCCGTTCGAACTCGGTGATCTCGGAGACCACGCGGATGGTGTAGGGGAAGGTCTCGCGATCAGGCAGCACCGGGTGGATCGCCCGCCAGGCGAGCTTGCCGTGGCCGATTTCGCGGCGGCCCGGACCCGTCATGCGGCCCACCTCGCCCACCGAATAAGGCGGGAAATTGTAGTGCAGCATGAAGGTCTCTTTGTAGGTGCCCTCCAGAGCATCGACATATTGCTCGTCCTCGCCGGTGCCGAGCGTCGCCACCACCAGCGCCTGCGTCTCGCCGCGGGTGAAGAGAGCGCTGCCATGGGTGCGCGGCAGGATGCCGACTTCGCAGACGATGGGTCTAACGGTGGTGAGGTCGCGGCCATCGATACGGTGCTTGGTAGAAAGGATGCCCGAGCGGACTACGTCCTTCTCGAGTTCCTTGAAGGCGCTTGCCGCCTGCGAGATCGCGGCGGCATCGGCGCTCTCAGGCGCCAAGGCAGCCACCACCTTCTCCTTGATTTCGGCGACGCGGTCGCGGCGCTCATGCTTGGCGGCGATCTTGTAGGCCTCGCGCAGCTCGACTTCAGCGATCGCCCGCGCCTTGGCGGCGAGCTCCTCGGCGCTCGTGTCCACTTTCAGATCCCACGGCTCCTTGGCCGCGCGCTCGGCAAGCTTGACGATGGCGTCGAGTACCGGCTGGAAGTGCTTCTGGCCGTACATCACGGCGCCGAGCATCACATCCTCTGGAAGCTCCTTGGCTTCCGACTCGACCATCAGCACGGCGCTGGCGGTGCCTGCGACCACGAGATCGAGCGTGCTTTCGCGCATCTCGTCGATCATCGGGTTCAGCGCGTATTTGCCGCCGATATAGCCGACGCGAGCGGCGGCGATCGGGCCCAAGAAAGGGATGCCGGACAAGGTGAGGGCTGCGGAGGTCGCGATCATGGCGACGATGTCTGGATCGTTCTCCATGTCATGGGAGAGCACGGTGGCGATCACCTGCGTCTCGTTGCGGAAGCCGCTGGCGAACAGCGGCCTGATCGGACGGTCGATCAGGCGCGAGGTGAGGGTGTCCTTCTCGGTGGGCCGTCCCTCCCGCTTGAAATAGCCGCCGGGGATCTTCCCCGCGGCGAAGGTCTTTTCCTGGTAGTTCACGGTGAGCGGGAAAAAGTCGATGCCTTGCCGTGCTTCCTTGGCGGCGGTGGCAGTGGCGAGCACCGATGTGCCGCCATATTGAACGAGAACGGCGCCGTCAGCTTGTCGGGCGATGCGTCCGGTCTCAAGTCTGAGCGGTCGGCCCGCCCATTCGATTTCTACGGTGTGCTTATGCAGCATGACGATATCTCATTGAACAGGGAATGGTTGCGCCCGAGCGGGCCCCCTGAAGGCGATGGCTCGGGTCGATATGTGCGTAGAGGTCCACCGGCACGGCGGTAAGCGTCTCGCATTACCGGCGAATGCCCAGGCGGTTGATAAGCTTCTGATACCGGTCCTCGTCCGTCGCCTTGACGTAGTCGAGCAGCCGGCGGCGCTGGCTAACCATTTTCAACAGCCCGCGCCGTGAATGGTTATCCTTGTTATGCGTCTTGAAGTGATCGGTAAGATTGGTGATCCGTTCGGTCAGGATCGCCACTTGCACTTCGGGAGACCCGGTATCTCCGGGCGTGGTAGCATAGTCCTTGATAAGCTCTTGCTTGCGCAAAGCGCTGATCGACATCGGATGAACTCCTGTGAAATTGACGATGGCCCTAGCCCGGAAGATTGAAGACCCGGGTGGGGCGCAGTTCGCCTTGGCTGACCTCACCAACCGCCACGAGCGAACCTCGTGACGTGGCATAGACAGGCCCTTTGAGAATTGGAGCATCCCGGCCTCTTAACAGCACGGGTTGGCCTCTCTTGAGCCTGGCCGCGTCCGGCCCGCTGATGGCGAGCGCCGGGATGTCGTCCAGCGCCGTCTGCACGGGCTTAAGAACGCCCAAAAGGGCGTCGCGGCCGGCGGCACTATGTCCTAACTCCTCAAGCTTTGCCAGGGAAATTGCGGCCTCTTCGCTGAAAGGCCCGACCCTCGTCCGGCGCAATTCCGTGACATGGGCGAGGCTGCCGAGGACCTCCCCAAGGTCGCGGGCCAAGGCCCGCACATAGGTGCCCTTGCCGCAAGCCGCGTCGATCACGCAATGATCGGGGTCCGGCACGTCGACGAGTTCGAGGCTTTCGATGAGAGCCGGCCGCGGGGCAAGCTCGAAGTCCTGGTCTTCCCTGGCAAGGTCGTAGGCTCTGGCGCCACCGACCTTCAGCGCCGAGTAGCGTGGCGGCACCTGGCTGATCTCGCCGATGAAGCGCGGCAGCGCAGCCTCGATCTCGGCCCTGGACGGCCTGACATCGCTCGTCGCCACGATCGCGCCTTCGGCGTCGTCGGTGTCGGTGGCGGCGCCGAAGCGCACCGTGAAGCGGTATTGCTTGTTGCCTTCCACCGCGAAAGGCACCGTCTTGGTCGCTTCGCCGAAGGCGACGGGCAGCACGCCGGTGGCGAGCGGGTCGAGCGTGCCGGCATGGCCGGCCTTCTGCGCGCCGTAGAGGTGCCGCAGCCTCGTCACGGCTTGTGTGGAGGTCACGCCTTTAGGCTTGTCGAAGATGAGCCAGCCGTGAACTGGGAGACCTTTGCGCCGCCGCGCCATGTTGCGTCCGCTACCCGTCGAGGTCGCGCGCGACCTTTGGCGAGGCGAGCAGCTCATCGATGCGCTTCGAGCTGGCAAAGGAGGTGTCGATTTTAAATCTGAGCTCGGGCATGAATTTCAGGCTCACGCGCCTGGCAAGCTCGCCGCGCAAGAAGCGCTTGTGCTTGTCGAGATGCTTGACCGCATCCTCGGCTCCGGCGCCGCCCAAGGGGAGTACAAAGATGGTGGCGAGCTTCAGGTCCGGCGTCATGCGCACCTCTGACACGGTGAGCGAGTACTGGTCGAGCACGTCATCGACGATCTCGCCGCGGGCGAAGATCTCGGCGAGCGCATGGCGGATGGTCTCGCCGACTTTCAATTGGCGCTGGCTCGGCGCCTTACCTCTGTTGCGATCAGTCATGGCAATATCTGAGGCTGCTAGGCCTAAGCGGTCTTACAGCGTGCGGCGGACGTGCTCGACCTCGAAGCACTCGATGACGTCGCCCTGGCGCATGTCCTGGTAGCCTTCGAACGCCATGCCGCATTCCTGGCCTGCCACCACCTCTTTCACTTCGTCCTTGAAGCGCTTGAGCGTCGACAGCTTGCCCTCGTGCACCACGACATTGTCGCGAATGAGCCGCACTTGGGCGCCGCGCTCAACCTTGCCTTCGGTGACGCGGCAGCCGGCGACCTTGCCAACCTTGGAGATGGTGAACACTTCCAGGATCTCGGCGTTGCCAAGGAAGGTCTCGCGCCGCGTGGGTGCGAGCAGGCCGGACATGGCTTGCTTCACCTCGTCGACGAGATCGTAGATCACGGCGTAATAGCGGATCTCGACGCCGTCGCGCTCGGCAGCCTCGCGGGCTTGCGAGTTGGCGCGCACGTTGAAGCCGAGGATCACCGCGCCCGAGGTCGAGGCGAGGCCGACGTCCAATTCGGTGATGCCGCCGACGCCGGCGTGAATGATGCGGGCGCGAACCTCGTCGGTGCCGAGCTTGTCGAGAGCCGCGACGATCGCCTCCACCGAGCCCTGCACGTCGCCCTTGACGAGAAGGGTGAACTCCTTGGTCCCGGCCGCTTTCAGCTGGGTCATCATCTGCTCGAGAGAGCCGCGCTGACCGGCCACGGCCAGGCGCTTGCGCCGCTCGCGTAAGCGGTAATCGGTGATCTCGCGGGCGCGAGCCTCGTTCTCCACCACGGCGAACTGATCGCCGGCCTCAGGTGCCGAGTCGAAGCCCAGCACCTCGACCGGCACGGAGGGGCCTGCTTCCTTGACCTGCTCGCCGAGATCGTTGATCAGCGCGCGCACCCGGCCGTAAGCCGAGCCTGCCACCACCAGATCGCCGAGATGCAGCGTGCCGCGCTGAACGAGGGCGGTGCCAACGGGGCCGCGGCCGCGCTCGAGCTTGGCCTCGACGATGACGCCTTCCGCCGGCCGGTTGGGGTTGGCGGTCAGTTCCAGCACCTCGGCCTGCAGCGCGATGGCCTCGAGCAGTCTGTCGAGACCTGTCTTCTTCAGCGCCGAGACCTCGATCTCCAAAGTGTCGCCGCCGAGGCTCTCCACCACGATCTCTTGGCTCAGCAGCTCGGTGCGCACGCGCTGCGGGTCGGCGCCCTGCTTGTCGATCTTGTTGATGGCGACGATCATCGGCACCTGCGCCGCCTTGGCGTGATTGATGGCCTCGACCGTCTGCGGCTTGACGCCGTCGTCTGCGGCCACCACCAGCACGACGATATCCGTCACCTGGGCGCCTCTCTGGCGCATGGCGGTGAACGCCTCGTGACCCGGCGTATCGATGAAGGTGATCTTCTGGCCTGCAGGCGTCACCACCTGGTAGGCGCCGATATGCTGGGTGATGCCTCCGGCTTCCTCGCTCACCACGTTGGTGGCGCGGATGGCGTCGAGCAGCGAGGTCTTGCCGTGATCGACGTGGCCCATGATGGTGACCACCGGAGCACGCGGCTCCACGTTCTCGGCTACGTCCTCGGCGCCGATGAAGCCTTCTTCCACGTCGGCCTCCGACACCCGGCGCACGACATGGCCGAACTCCTCGGCGATGAGCTGAGCGGTGTCGGAATCGATCACATCGGTGATCTTGTGCATCTCGCCGTCTTTCATCAGGTACTTGATGACGTCGACGCCGCGCTCTGCCATGCGGTTGGCGAGCTCCTGGATGGTAATGACCTCAGGGATGACCACTTCGCGCTGAATCTTCTGTTGCGCCTGCGGACCGATGGTCTGCTTCTTCTGCCGCTCGCGGTGACGCTTCAGCGAGGCAAGGCTCCGCTGGCGCTGCTCTTCATCGAGTGCGTTGGTGATGGTCAGGCGGCCGCGGACCCGGCGCTCCTCGCCGGCACGCGGCTTGACGGCGCGCTCCTTCTTGTGGCGTGCCTCCTGGGTGCGGGGCGCCTCGTCTTCCTCTTCCTTGACGACGAGATGCTTGCGGGCGACTTCCTCGCCTTTGCGCTTGGCCTCGGCTTCGGCCTCGAGCCGCGCCTCCTCCTTCTTCTGGCGCTCGACTGCCTCGTCGTGCTCCTTGGCCTTGACCTCGTCGGTGACGACGCGGCGCGCAGCCTCTTCCTTGGCCTTCTCGCGCTCGACCGCCTCGCGCTGGCGCGATTCGGTCAGGGCCCGGAGCCGTGCGTCCTTCTCCTCGTCGGAAAGGGCGCGCAACACCACGCCTGGACGGCGCTGGTCGTCTTCGCGGGCGCGCTTGGCCGGCGCCGGCTCAGGCGCAGCCGCTACCTTGGGCTTCGGCTCCTCAACGGGTTGTGCAGCGGGCGTGGCGCCGACCGCCCGGCGCTTCTTCTTCTCGACCAGAACGGACTTGGAACGCCCGTGGCTGAAGCTCTGACGCACATGGCCGGATTCCACCGTCCGGCGCACATTGAGCGTCATTTTACGGCCACCGCGTACGGTTTTGTCTTCAGTCTCGTTGATTTCACTCATTCCTTGTCCGTGTCCGATCCAATTGGCTGGGCAAAGGCTGCGGCGCTGCCCTTGCGATAACGCTCCGCGCGGGAGGCGCTGGCGAGGAATTTCGCAGCCGCTCCGCCCTGGATCAGGGCTGCATGTATCACATTTGTCTTACCCGATGCCAAACCCAATTCATCCGCGCTGAAAAGGCGGATCGGGGCCGGCATCTCACCCTTTGCGGCAGCCCGGAATCTGCCGTCGAGCTTGCGGCAGCCGTCCTCGGCGGCGTCGCTCGCATGGATGAGGGCCGCGACCTTGGCCTTGGCGATGGCGTCTTCGACCTTGGCGGTGCCGAACACCACTTCTCCGGCCTTGTTGGCGAGCGCGAGAGCGCCGAGCGCCGCCTCGACCAGCAGCCGGTCGACCTGGCCGGAGAGCTCCGCAGGCACCTTGGCTTGTGCCTTGAGCGCCCTGGCGAAGACGTTGCGTTTGGCGGCTTCCGCCACGACTGCGTGGTCGGCGGTGATCCAGACGCCGCGGCCGGGAAGCCGCTCCTTCAGGTCTGGGACGATTTGGCCGTCAGGGCCGAGGACGAAGCGGATCAGATCCTGCTTGGGCAGGCGTTCCCGCGTGAGCGCGCAGCGGCGGACGGCGTCTCCCGTCTCGCCCTCGGTCTCAGGCTGTGGCTCAGCAACGTCCTGCCGCAACGACTCTCTCTCCCAAAAAGCGTCTGGTGGCTCAGGCCGCTCATGACGCGGCGCCGCCGTCCTTGGTTTCGCTTAGCTCTTCGCCTTCGTCTTCGCTCGCCTCGGCATCCGCCTCGGCCTCGGGCTCAGGCGCAAGGTCCGCCTCGCTGATCCATCCGGCCTTGACGCGCGCGGCGAGGATCAAGTCCTCGATCTCCTGCTTGCTCAAGGTGAACCCGTCGAGGATGCCCTCGTGGTGGATGGTCTCCTTGTCCTTGCGCTCGTTCCACCCGAGCAAATCGTCGGTGGCGCAGTCGGCCACGTCTTCCACGGTCCTGACGTTCTTCTCGCCGAGCGCGACCAGCATCGCCGTGGTGAGGCCGGGGATGGTTGCCACTTCGTCGGCAACGCCCAGAGCCTTGCGCTTTGCGTCCTGCTCGGCCTCGATCTTCTCCAGGTGCTCGCGCGCGCGGGTCTGAATCTCAGCCGCGGTATTCTCGTCGAAGCCTTCGATCGAGGCGATTTCCGACGGCTCGACAAAGGCAACTTCCTCGATCGAGGAGAAGCCTTCGGACGCGAGCAATTGCGCGATGACCTCGTCGACGTCGAGCGCCTCCATGAACATGGCGGAGCGCTCGGCGAACTCTGCCTGGCGGCGCTCGGACTCCGAAGCCTCGGTCATGATGTCGATGTCCCAGCCGGTGAGCTGCGAGGCGAGCCTCACATTCTGACCTTTGCGGCCGATGGCGAGCGAGAGCTGCGCGTCCGGCACCACCACCTCGATGCGCTCGGCGTCCTCGTCGAGCACCACCTTGACCACTTCGGCAGGGGCCAGCGCGTTGACGATGAAGGTCGCGGCGTCAGGCGACCATTGGATGATGTCGATCTTCTCGCCCTGCAGCTCGTTCACCACCGCCTGCACGCGGCTGCCGCGCATGCCGACGCAGGCGCCGACCGGATCGATCGAGGCGTCGCGCGACACCACCGCGATCTTGGCGCGGCTGCCCGGATCGCGCGCCACGGATTTGATGGTGACGATGCCGTCATAGACCTCGGGCACCTCTTGCGCGAACAGCTTGGCCATAAATTCGGGGTGGGTGCGCGACAGGAAGATCTGCGGCCCCCGCTGCTCGCGGCGCACGTCATAGACATAGGCGCGGATGCGGTCGCCATAGCGGAAGTTTTCGCGCGGCAAAGTCTCGTCGCGGCGCACGATGGCCTCGGCGCGCCCAAGGTCGACGATGACGTTGCCGTACTCGACGCGCTTGACGATGCCGTTCACGATCTCGCCGACGCGGTCCTTATACTCGTCGTACTGGCGCTCGCGCTCGGCCTCGCGCACCTTCTGCACGATCACTTGCTTGGCGTTCTGCGCCGCCACGCGGCCAAAATCGAGCGGCGGCAGCGGCTCGGCGATGAAATCGCCGACTTGCGCCGCTGGGTTGCGGCGCCGCGCCTCCTCGATGGAAATCTGCGTCGCCTCCATGGTCACCTGCTCGACCACTTCGAGCAGCCGCGCGAGCCTGATCTCGCCGGTCTTGGGATCGACCTCGGCCTTGATCTCGTTCTCGCTGCCGTAGCGCGACTTGGCTGCCTTCTGGATCGCGTCTTCCATGGCCATGATCACCACCTGGCGATCGATCGCCTTCTCGCGCGCGACCGCGTCCGCGATTTGTAGGAGCTCCAGCCTGTTGGCGCTCACGCCTGCCTGAGCCATCTGTTTCTGCCTCCGTTAAGTCTCAACTGGCGGGCGGGGCCCGCGATAATTCCTCTAATGCGATTTGCTCGCCGCAAGATCGGCGCGGAAGCCGGCCTGGTCGGCGACGAGCTTCGCTTCGCTGATCAGCGAAAACGGAATGCCGATCACCTGCGGCTCCTCGGAGCCTGGCAGTTCGATCTTGAGCAGCGCCTCGCCGTTCCTCACGCCTTCGATGCGACCCTTGAACCGCTTTCTGCCGTCGACCAGCTCTTTCAGCTCTATCTTCGCCTCATGACCGGTGAACGACGCGAAGTCGCTCGGCCGCACCAGAGGCCGGTCGATGCCGGGCGTCGAGACCTCGAGCCGGTAGCCTCCCGGCATCGGGTCGAGCGCATCGAGCAGCGGCGAAAGCTTGCGGCTGATCTCTGCGCAATCCTCGATGGTCATCTCACCCGTGGGCCTCTCAGCCATCACCTGCACCGTCCCGCCGTCGCGGCCCGAAACCTTGACCCGCACCAGACGGAAGCCAAGCTCATCGAGCACCGGCTCGGCGAGATCGGCGATCTCGCGCCCGGCGCCCGTCTCGCGTGCGAAGCGGCGGTCAGCGCTTGATGAGCGGCTCGTCATCGATAAAGCCATGACTCCCGCAAACGAAATGAGCAAGCGGGACGCCTAACAAAAAGGAGCGGGCGAAAGGCCCACTCCTGATCAAACCAATCATGAGTTCGGGGCTAATATACGGTGTTTTTCCAAGGATTCAAGGAGGCTTGCGGGCACATCAGCGCCCGAGGATGGCGTGGCGGATGCGGTCGAAATCGTTGATCCGCTCGTAGCTTAGGGCACAAATGCAGGAGGAGAGATAGCCGCCGGTGGCGGTGGCGCCGAAGGCAAGGCTGTCCTCGAAATTGCAAGTCTCGTCGCGGAACCCGATCCATTTGCGCTGCGCGTCCTTGAGCATGTCGAGCTGGGCTTCGGGCCTCACCTCCATTTCGGCTGCGGCGGCTTTGACCGCGTCCTGCAGCGCGGTGAATTCCTGATTGAGGAGCGCGTCAGCTGTGTCGGCGGCGCGGGCAAGACAGGCCTTGTAGTCCGGATTGGAGCCGGTCTCCTTCTCGCAATCGGTATAGCAGGCGTTTCGGATCTGGCTTTGATCGAGGGCGAGCGCGGGAGTGGCGAGAAGCAACAGCACAGAAAGGGAAGCGCGCAGCGATTTCTTCCCTGGAGAGCACCATGGTCAGAGGCGAATGAAGCTGAGATAGGCCGGTTTGGCGCCGGCGCTCAAGGCCTTCCGTTCGTAACGGGTCTCGGGCCAGTCGAGAGGCCGTTCCCGCCAATCCTTGGGCCGCTCCGCCGTCCAGGTGAAAGCCTTGGATGCAAGGATGGTTAGGAGAGCCTCACCGGCATAGTCGGCATTGTCGCTGGCAAATCTGAGCTCGCCGCCTTGTCGGAGCACCCTGGCGAAATCGGCGACGGCCTCTGGCGAAACGAGCCTCCGCTTCTGGTGGCGCTTCTTGGGCCAGGGATCGGGGAACAGCACGAAGATGCGCGATATCGACTGCGGCGGCAGCCAGGCGAGCACGTCGCGGGCGTCGCCGTCGTGGACGCGGACGGTGGCGAGGCGCAAAGTCTCGATCTTGCCGAGCAGGCTCGCCACGCCGTTGATGAAGGGCTCGCAGCCGATGAAGCCGACATGAGGGTGATGCTCGGCCTGCCAGATGAGATGCTCGCCTGAGCCGAAGCCGATCTCGAGCCACACCTCATCAATGGGTTGCGCGAACAGGCTCGCAAGCGGTGAAGGGGGCGGCTCCCGCAGGGGCAGGCGCAGGGTTGGCAGCAAGTCGTTGAGCAGGCGCTCCTTCCGCTCGCTCAACGGCCTCGCTTTGCGCCTGCCGAAGGACCTGAGACGGTCGCCACGCTGCGTTTGCTGGTCCGGCAAGACGGCGCTCTCCCTATTTGTCATGCCCGCGGAGGCGGGCATCCTGTAACCGCTAGGCTTGCGAACATGATCTTCGCTAAGGGTTACTGGATCGCCCGGTCAAGCCGGGCGATGACAAGAAAGAGAGAGGCTTACGAAAGCTCGGCGCGGATCGGCTCGATCAGGTCGAGGCGCTCCCAGGAAAACCCGCCGTCATTGTCCGGCTGCCGGCCGAAATGGCCGTAAGCCGCGGTGCGCTCATAGATCGGGCGGCCAAGGCCGAGATGCTCCCTGATGCCGCGCGGACTGAGATCCATGACGCGCCTGAGCGCCTGCTCGAGGTCAGATTCACCGATCTTGCCGGTGCCGTGCAGATCGACATAGAGCGAAAGTGGCTCGGACACGCCGATGGCGTAGCAGACCTGCAGCGTGCAGCGGTCGGCGAGCCCCGCCGCCACCACGTTCTTGGCGAGATAGCGAGCGGCATAGGCCGCCGAGCGGTCGACCTTGGTCGGGTCCTTACCTGAGAAGGCGCCGCCGCCATGCGGTGCTGCCCCGCCATAGGTGTCGACGATGATCTTGCGCCCGGTGAGCCCGGCGTCGCCATCGGGGCCGCCAATGACGAAACGGCCGGTAGGATTGACGTAGAATTTGGTGTCGCGCCCGACCCAGCCTTGCGGCATCACCTCGTCGACGAAGCCGCGCACGATTTCCTGCACCCGCTCCTGACTCACGTCTTCGCCGTGCTGGGTCGACACCACGATCGAGTTGGCGCGCACCGGCTTGCCGTCCTCATAAGCGAGCGTGATCTGGCTTTTGGCGTCAGGGCCAAGCTCGGGCGCCCTGCCGGTGTGCCGCGCCTTCGCCATCTCGTGCAGGATGCGGTGGGCGTAATAGATCGGCGCCGGCATCAAGGACTCGGTCTCGCGGCAGGCATAGCCGAACATGATGCCCTGATCGCCGGCGCCCTCTTCCTTCTGCTTCTCGGCATCCGGATCGACGCCCATGGCGATGTCGGCCGACTGCTCATGCACGTAGAATTCGAACTCGGCGTTCTTCCAGTGAAAGCCCTTCTGCTCGTAGCCGATCTCGCGCACGGCGCGGCGCGCCGCGTCCTCGATCAGCGCTGCGGTCACCGATTCCGGTCCGCGCACCTCCCCGGCCATGACGATGCGGTTGGTCGTCACCAAGGTTTCGATCGCCACCCGCGAATGCGGATCGGCTGCCATGTACAGATCGACCACGGCATCGGAGATGCGGTCGCACACTTTGTCGGGGTGACCCTCCGACACCAACTCGCTGCTGAAGAGATAGTTTCGACTGTTCGCCACTTGACCCTCTATGAATCCGACGGTGGAGGACGGGACCGTTGTCCCGCGCCGGCTTAATACAAGAAGAGGGGTGGCGGTCAAGCCGCCTGATGACGCCTAGGCGTTATCGCTGCTCGCGCTCACCGCCCGAACCAGATCGACCACGCTCTTGCGGACTTTCGGATCGGAGATCTTGACGAAGGCGCGGTTGAGCTCAAGACCCTCGCGGCTGTTGAGGAATTCGAGAATGAACGCCTCAGAGTCCGCTTCCGCCATGCCGGGCGCCCTGCGCCCGTCGACGTGCGGTGCTTCCTCGAAGAAGAATTGTACTGGGACATCGAGGATCTTGGAGATCTGGAACAGCCGGCTCGCGCCGATGCGGTTCACACCCTTCTCGTATTTCTGCACCTGCTGAAACGTGAGTCCCATGCTCTCACCGAGTCGCTCTTGGCTCATGCCGAGCAACATGCGGCGCAAACGGACCCGGCTCCCCACGTGCTGATCCACCGGGTTAGGCTTCTTGCCTGCCATGCGTTCACTCACCAATGTCATGTTGGTTGGACGATCACTGACGCTTAGTTTAGTCCCCCAGATCAATAATTTAATTAGGGGTGGTTCCCAGGGCCGTCAAGCACTTAGGCGCCGCACGTCGACTTCGTCTGCATCATCTTTTCGCAGCGAGGCGCTCAAATGCCCGCGATTCCTTCATTGCGCGTGGGCCCACTTTGGTTACCGAGCCAACGAGAAAATGCGAGGTAGCCAACAAGTGCAAGTGAGAGAACCGCGAGTTCGATCCAGCGTCCCCACATTACGAATTTCGTAATCGGCAAAGCCTCAGGCAACAGTCCGTCGACCACTCCTTCTTGCTTCAGACCAAGCTCGCCGAGCACGCGCCCGTAGGGATCGATGATCGCCGAGATGCCGGTGTTGGCAGCGCGCACCACCGGCAAGCCTTGCTCGACAGCGCGAAGTTGTGCCTGATGAAAATGCTGATAGGGACCTGCGCTGGTACCGAACCACGCATCGTTGGTGACGTTCAAGAACCAGCCTGGTCGTTGCGAAGTATCGACCACCTCGTCGGGAAAAATGATCTCGTAGCAGATGAGCGGCCGCGCCGGCGGCGCGCCAGGGATTGAGAGCAGGCGGGGCCCGGTGCCGGCGCTGAAGCCGCCGCGGATGCCGGTGAGCTGGAGGAAGCCGAGACTCTCCATGAAATCCTGAAACGGAAGATATTCGCCGAACGGCACGAGATGGACCTTGTCGTAGCTGCCGAGGATCTGACCCTTGTCGCCGACCACGATGAGGCTGTTGTAGACGCGCTCGGCGGAGAAGCGCCCTTCGGCGTCGTGCTCCTGGACAACTCTCGCCGATCCAACGAGCAGGCTCGTGCCCTCCGGCAGCACATCGGCGATCGCGCTCAGTGCCTGTGAGGAGTCTGCGAGGAGGAAGGGAACTGCGGTCTCTGGCCAGACCACAAGCGTGATGCCGTCGAGCCCTCCAGCGCCGCCGCCGGATTTGGTGAGATCGAGATAGGTGTTGAAGATCTCGGCGCTGTTCTCAGGCCGCCATTTGTTGGCCTGATCGACATTGGCCTGGACGATGCGGAGCCGCACGCCGGTGGTCGCGGCGCCGGCGCTCGCGAGCCGCGCCTCTCCCCACATCGCGCCGGCAGCGAGCGCCACCGAGAAGAAAAGCGTGAGCAGCGCGGTAGCGATTGGCCGTGCGAGGCCGGAGCCTTGCGGCGCCCAGATGGCGAAGGGGCTGGCAAAGAGCAAGAGCGCAAGCAGGCTAAGCGCGTAGACGCCGAAGATCGACGCCACCTGCATCATGGGAAGAGTTGCAGCGAGCCCGTAACCCACGAGATTCCAGGGCAGACCGGTGAGCACATGGCCGCGGGCGAACTCGGCGAGGCCGAAGGCGATTGCGAGCGCGAAGACCCTTGCCGCCCCTGGGCGCCATAGAATCGCGGCAAGCGCCGCCGCCGCCGCATAGAACAGAGCCATGCCGCCGGCGAGCCCGGTCATGGCGAAGGGGATGAGCCAGCCGTGACGCCAGGGCTCGACCAGAAACGCTTCGGCGGTCCAATAAAGTCCGGTGAGGAAATAGCCGAAGCCGAACCAAAATCCGATGAGCGCGGCGCAGCGGAGCCGCATGGCAAAAACTGCGTGGCTCGCATGGCACCCGTCGAGCAGCCAGACGAGCAGGCCGAAGCTCAAGAACAGCACCGGCCAAACATGCAGCGGAGCAAAGGCGAGCACCGAGATGGCGCCGGCGCAGGCTGCGAGCAACGCGCGCCTCCACCCCGTCAGCGTCGCGACCCATGTTGCTGCGCCCTCGCATGCTTCGCATGTAGCATTGCGTGGTAGGTCGCGCCTTAACCTCTCCCCGGCGGGGAGAGGTCATTTGATCGCGCTTGCGGCGAGCGGAGGGGGGTGGTGAGGTCAGAAGAGTTGCGACCAGAGACATTCTGGCTCGACCCCCCTCACCCCAACCCTCCCCCCAAGGGGGGAGGGGACTAAGACCATCGCCGCTCCGAACACTCTACGAGCTCCTCGAGACTGGCGCGCGTCTGTCTCTTTGCGCTCTTGCGCCTTATGGATGCGCAGCTTCTTGATGCGGCGCGGATCGGCCTCCAGCACCTCGAACTCGATGCCGCTCGGGTGGCGCACCAGCTCTCCGCGCGCCGGGATGCGGCCGGCAAGCGAGAACACGAGACCGCCGATGGTGTCGATGTCCTCTTCCTGCTCGGGCGTGGCCAGCTCGACGCCGAGGTTCCGCGCGAGATCCTCGATCGGCGTGCGAGCATCGGCGACGAGTCCGAGCTTCGGGTCCTCGCGGATCATCGCTTCCTCGGCGACGTCGTGCTCGTCTTCGATCTCGCCCACCACCTCCTCGACCAGGTCCTCGATGGAGACGAGGCCGTCGGTGCCGCCATATTCGTCGACCACGAGCGCAAGATGCCGCCGCGACAGCTGCATGCGGAGCAGAAGATCGAGCACCGGCATCGACGGCGGCACGTAGAGAATTTCGCGGGTGATGTCGATGGAGCCCACGGTGCTCGCAAGGTCGACGGCGCCGAGGTCGAGGTTCGGCCCGCCGTTCTTCTCCGCCGCAGTGGTGATCCACGACATGAGGTCGCGGATGTGGATCATGCCGCGCGGGTCGTCGAGCGTTTCGCGGTAGACCGGGAGGCGCGAATGCTCGGCCTCGCGGAACACGCCCATCAGCTCGGCCACGGTCATCAACTCTTCCACGGCGATGATGTCGGCGCGCGGCACCATGACATCCTCGACCGTGAGCTTGCCGAAGCGCAGCATCTTGAGCAGCATGGCGCGCTCTTGGCCGCTGAAGGTGTCGCCGGCGCCCTTGGCACGGGTCAGCGCATCCTCGATCACCTCACGCAGGTCCGGTTCCTCGCCGAGGCCGAAGCGCGCGAGCAGGCGCTCGAGCCAGGTCGGCTCCTCCTCGAGCGACGGATCGCCGGCGCCCGGAAACTCGTCGTCGGAGAGCGGGGCATTGCTCATGGCGATACCTCGGCTTCAGCTTCGTAGGGATCGGCGATGCCGAGGCGAGAGAGCACCTTGGTCTCCAACGCTTCCATCGCCTCGGCCTCTTCGTCGCGCTCATGGTCGAAGCCGAGGAGATGCAGCATGCCGTGCACCACGAGATGGGCGGCGTGATCTGCGGCAGGGATGTTTCTGTCGGCAGCCTCGGCGAGAACGGTTTCGGCGGCAAGCACGACATCGCCGAGCGGACGAGGCTCGCCTGCAATTGCGCCGGGAGCGTCGCCAGCGGGAAACGACAGCACGTTGGTGGAGGAGTCCTTGCCGCGCCAGGCGCGGTTCAGCGCCCGCATCTCGGCATCGTCGGTCAAGACGATGGTCGCTTCGCAAACCTCCCGCCGAGCCGGCGATGAAGCGGCAAAGGCGGCACGCGCCGCGCGCGCAAGCGCCTCGTCGCCGACCGCGATGCGGTCCCAAATCTCCGCATGGCGGACGACCTCAACCTCGAGCGATGAGGAGGTGGGACTTGGGCCGGTGGGACTGGGCCGGTGGGACTTGGGCCAGGGTCAGCCATGGCGCTCACCCCGCTTGGGCGCCGCCTCATAGGCGTCGACGATCTTGCCCACCAGCTCGCGGCGAACCACGTCGCGGCCGGTGAAGGCGATATGGGCGATATCGTCGATGCCTTCGAGAATGGAGATGGCTTCGAGCAGCCCGGAATCCTTGCCGGTCGGCAGATCGACTTGCGTCGGATCGCCGGTGACGACCATCTTGCTGCCCTCGCCGAGCCGCGTGAGAAACATCTTCATCTGCATCGGCGTGGTGTTCTGTGCCTCATCGAGAATGATCATTGCGTGGGACAGAGTACGGCCGCGCATGAAGGCAAGCGGAGCGATCTCGATCATGCCGGTGGCAAGGCCACGCTCGACCCGCTCAGGCGCAAGCACATCGTAAAGCGCATCGTAAAGCGGCCGCAAATAAGGATCGACCTTCTCGCGCATGTCGCCAGGCAGGAAGCCGAGGCGCTCGCCGGCCTCGACCGCCGGGCGCGACAGGATCAGCCGGTCGCATTTACCGCTTTCCAGGCACAGAGCAGCGAAAGCGACGGCGAGATAGGTCTTGCCGGTTCCTGCAGGTCCGGTAGCAAAGATGAGGTCATGGGATTGCATGGCCGAAAGGTAGGCGCTTTGTAGGGGCGTTCGCGCGGTGATCAGGCGCTTCCGCGTGCGGATCTGCTGCGCGGCGGGAACTTTGGCGTCATGCTGGTCGGCTTCGGCCTCGATGGCCGGTTCGGGCGTTCGCGCATGGCGGATGGCGCCGACCACTTCGCCGACCCCGATCATCTCGCCTTGCGCGAGCCGGCCGTAGAGCTGCTCGAGCACCGATTTTGCGGTCTCCCGCGACTGCTCAGGCCCGCGCAAGGAGACCACATTGCCGTTGACCACGGCCTGGATGCCGAGCCGGTCTTCGAGCACTGCGAGATTGGCGTCATAGTCTCCGAGGAGATCGCGCACGAGCCTGATGTCGTCGAAGAACACCACCAGGGGTTCTTCCCGGCCATTTGCAGACGAGGCGCTTGCGCGCTTATCAGACGCGGTCTTGCGCCCACGCGTCAATGGCGGTCTCCGTCCGCTGGCCTTGCCGGTCACACGGCCGCCTGAACTGGTTCGCGCCATTCAAACTCCGATTTGATGACACCGGTGAGACTGTTCGGCCCCGCGCTCACAATGTCAACATCCACGATCTGGCCGATCAAATCCTCAGGGCCCTCCCCATGCACGGCCTGGAGATAGGGTGAACGCCCGGCGATCTGTCCTGGTTTCCGCCCCTGACGCTCGAACAGCACTTTGAGCTTGCGCCCGACGGTCGCCGCATCGAAGGCCTTTGCGTCGTCATCGAGCAGGCTCTGCAAGAGATGCAGGCGCTCGCGCGCGATCCTATCAGGTACCTGATTCGGCAGGCTTGCTGCCGGCGTGCCGGGGCGAGCGCTATACTTAAAGGAGAAGGCGCGGGCGAAGCCGATGCGGCGGACAAGCGCCAAGGTGTCTTCGAAATCGGCGTCGGTCTCACCTGGGAAGCCGACAATAATGTCGGTGGAGAGAGCGATGTCAGGCCGGGCGGCGCGAATGCGTCCGGCAAGCTCCGCATAGTCGTCGGCGGTGTGCTTGCGGTTCATGGCGGCGAGGATGCGGTCTGAGCCCGCCTGAAACGGCAGATGCAGATAGGGCATCAGCTTCGGCTCATCGGCGTGGAGCGCGATGAGATCGTCATCCATGTCGCGCGGATGGCTCGTGGTGTAGCGGAGCCGCTCGATCTCGGGCACGTCCGCAAGCCGCTTGAGCAGCCTGGCAAGATGCCAGTCGCGGCCGTCAGGGCCTTCGCCGCGATAGGCGTTCACATTCTGCCCGAGCAGGGTGAGCTCGCGCGCGCCTCCGCGGGCGAGCCTCTCGGCCTCGGCGAGGATGGCGGCGGCGGGCCGGGAATATTCGGCGCCGCGCGTATAAGGCACGACGCAGAACGTGCAGAACTTGTCGCAGCCTTCCTGCACGGTGATGAAGGCCGAAGGCTGCGCGCGTGTGGGCCGGCCGATCGGGGAGGGCGAGGAACTTGTCCTCGGCCGGGAAGTCGGTGGCGACCACGCGCTCTCCGTCGCGCGCCCTGCGGATCAGCGACGGAAGCTCGTGATAACTTTGCGGGCCGACCACGAGATCGACTACGCCCGCGCGCTCGATGATCTCCTGTCCCTCGGCTTGCGCCACGCAGCCAGCGACCGCGATCATGGTGTCGAGGCCGCGCGAATTCCGCTCCTGCTTCAGCGCGCGCACCCGGCCAAGCTCGGAATAGACCTTCTCGGCGGCCTTCTCGCGGATATGGCAGGTGTTGAGAATGACGAGATCGGCATCGGCCGGATCGTCGGTCGGCGCGTAGCCATGACCGGCGAGCGCCTCCGCCATGCGCTCGGAGTCGTAGGCGTTCATTTGGCAGCCGAAGGTCTTGATGTGCAGCTTTTGGGGCGTTTTCGCCATCGCCTGTTGGTGCGGCACCGGGGCGCCTCTCGTCAAGGGGCGTGGATCATCGGTGGAATTTCGCCAACCGGTGAATTGCCGCGCCATGGATAAAGTCGTACGCGCCTTGGTTGTTTCTCGAGGGCCGAGGAGCTATATACTCGACTCACTCAATAGGGTTTCAACTGAGAACCGCATTTCGTCCTTGATCTCGCAAAAAGCAAAATATGCTCTCCGCGCCCTGGTGGCTCTCGCGAGGGAAGGCGACTCGCTCATGATCGGCGAGATCGCCACCCGCAAGAACATCCCGCGCAAGTTCCTCGAGCAGATCCTGCTCGAGATGAAGCGCCACGGCATCGTGCATAGCCGGCGCGGCAAGCTCGGCGGCTATAGCCTGCTGATGCCTGCCGACAAGATAACTTACGGCCAGGTCTTGCGTATTATCGATGGGCCGATTGCCCCCTTGCCTTGCTTGAGCCGCATCGCCTACCGGCGCTGCTCGGACTGCCAGAGCGAAGAGGCCTGCGAGATCAGGCGGGTTTTTGCCAAGGTCGCCGAGTCGGCAAGAGAGGTGCTCGACCGCACGACCATCGCCGACTCGCTTAGCTCGTCGCTTCTTGCCGACGAGCCTGAAGCCGAAGCGCACGCTCTGGCGCGCCTCTAAGGCCACAAGCCACACTTCCCTAAAACTGGAAACAAAATTCCAATCCCCGGCCGTTTGGTAGCGGACGAGGGTCCCATTCGTTTGAAAAACTGGTAAGTCCCGGGCTTGATAATGTCTATAGACTAGATAGAGTTTATGGTGTTTCACAGAGGAGATCGCATCCATGTCGAGACTTCGAAGCACCCTTGCCGTACTGGCAGCAGCCGGATTTGCCACGGTCACCGCAGGCGCAGCACTCGCCGACACGACCCTGCTCAATGTGAGCTACGACCCCACCCGTGAACTCTACAAAGCCGTGAATGAGGCCTTCGCCAAGGAGTGGAAGGCCAAGACCGGCGAGACCGTGAAGATCGAGCAGTCGCACGGCGGCTCGGGCAAGCAGGCGAGGGCGGTCATCGACGGACTGCAGGCTGATGTGGTGACGCTCGCTCTTCAGGGCGACGTCGACCAGATCGCCAAGGCCGGCAGGCTCAACGCCGATTGGCAGAAGCGCCTCGGCAACAACTCTTCGCCCTACACCTCGACCATCGTGTTCCTGGTGCGCAAAGGGAACCCCAAATCCATCAAGGATTGGGACGACCTCACCAAGGACGGCGTCGAGGTGATCACGCCGAACCCGAAGACCTCCGGCGGGGCGCGCTGGAACTATCTCGCGGCCTGGGCCTACGCCGACCAGAAATTCGGCCACGACGAGGACAAGGACAAGGATTTCGTCAAGAAGCTCTATGCCAATGTGCCGGTGCTCGATACCGGCGCCCGCGGCTCCACCACCACCTTCGCCCAGCGCGGCATCGGCGACGTTCTCCTCGCCTGGGAGAATGAGGCCTTCCTCGCCCTCGATGAGCTCGGCGCCGACAAGTTCGAGATCGTCGTGCCCTCGCTCTCCATCAAGGCCGAGCCTCCGGTCGCAGTGGTCGACCAGGTGGTCGACGCCAAGGGCACGCGCAAAGTGGCGGAAGCCTATCTGAGCTTCCTCTACACGCCGCAAGCTCAGAAGCTGATCGCGCATCACTATTATCGTCCGTCCGATCCCAAATCTGCCGACCCGAAAGACTTCGCGCGCTTCGCCGACGTGAAGCTCGTGTCGGTCAACGATCCGCTGTTCGGAGGTTGGGCGAACGCGCAGCCGAAGCACTTCGACGAAGGCGGCATCTTCGATCAGATCTATCAGCCGAAGTCGACGAACTGAGCCGATCCATGGCCACTGCTCACGGCCTCGGGCTGAAACGGCCGAGCGCCATCCCGGGCTTCGGGTTGGCGCTCGGTTTCACGTTGACCTATCTCAGCCTGATCGTCCTCATCCCGCTCGCCGCTCTGGTGCTCAAATCGGCGACGCTCGGGCTTTCGGGTTTTTGGGAGGTGGTCACCGGGCCGCGCACGCTCGCCGCGCTGCGTTTGAGCTTTCTGACCTCGCTGTTCGCGGCGTGTGTCAATGCCGTGTTCGGCACCATCATCGCCTGGGCGCTGGTTCGCTACCGCTTCCCCGGCCGTCGCCTGCTCGACGCCTTTGTCGACCTACCCTTCGCGCTACCAACTGCCGTCGCCGGCATCGCGCTCACCGCGCTCTACGCCCCGAACGGCTGGATCGGCAGCTGGCTTGCGCCGCTTGGCATCAAGGTCGCCTATACGCCGCTCGGTATTGCCGTCGCGCTGATCTTCATCGGCCTACCCTTCGTGGTGCGCACGGTGCAGCCGGTGCTCGAGGAATTCGACCGCGAGCTCGAGGAGGCCTCAGCCACGCTCGGCGCGAGCCGGCGCCAAACCGTGTTCCGCGTGATGCTGCCGACGCTGCTGCCGGCGATCCTCACCGGCTTTGCGCTGGCACTCGCCCGCGCCGTCGGCGAATACGGCTCGGTGATCTTCATCGCCGGCAACATGCCCTACATCTCCGAGATCGCGCCGCTTCTCATCATCATCAGGCTCGAAGAGTTCAGCTATCCGCAAGCCGCAGCCATCGGTACGGCGATGCTGATGATCTCCTTCGGCCTCTTGTTCTTCGTGCATCTCGTGCAGGCCTGGCAAAGGCGGAGGTTCAGCCATGACTGACGCCGCCATTGCCCCGCTGCTGGTCAGCGAGGTTGGACGCTCCACCGTCACCACCGAGCGCCAACCGACCCGCGTCGCGCTGGTCGTGGTCGCCGTGGCCTTCCTCGTGCTGTTCTTGCTGCTGCCGCTCGCCGCAGTGTTCGTCGAGGCGCTCCGGGCTGGCTTTGGCGCCTATGTCGCCGCCATCACCGAGCCTGACGCGGTCGCCGCCATCAAGCTCACGCTTCTCGTCGCGGCGATCGCGGTGCCCGCCAATATCGTGTTCGGGCTCGCCGCCTCCTGGGCCATTGCCAAATTCGAGTTCAAGGGCAAGAGCGTGCTGAACACGCTCATCGATCTTCCCTTCTCGGTCTCTCCGGTGATCTCCGGCCTGATCTATGTGCTGTTGTTCGGCGCGCAGGGTTATCTCGGGCCCTATCTGCAAAGCCACAACATCCAGATCATCTTTGCCCTTCCCGGCATCGTGCTCGCCACTATCTTCGTTACCTTTCCCTTCGTCGCCCGCGAGCTCGTGCCGCTGATGCAGGAGCAGGGCATTGGCGATGAGGAGGCTGCGCTGTCGCTCGGCGCGAGCGGCTGGCAGACCTTCTTCAGAGTGACGTTGCCCAACATCCGCTGGGCTCTGCTCTACGGCGTGGTGCTGTGCAATGCCCGCGCCATGGGCGAGTTCGGCGCCGTGTCGGTGGTGTCAGGTCATATCAGGGGCAAGACCAACACCATGCCGCTACACGTCGAGATTCTCTACAACGAGTACAATTTCGCCGCGGCCTTCGCCGTCGCCTCGCTGCTTGCCCTGCTCGCTCTTGTCACGCTTCTCATCAAGATTGCGCTGGAATGGCGTTACGCCGACCAGATCGCCGCCTCGCGCCGCCACTAAGGGGGGATAAAAACCATGGACGCCCGCGTTACAAATGAGGTGAACTACGCCGCCTTGGCCCACGCGCCGGGACCATCGGCATGGCATTGGGACAGGCCCGTGGATGTCTCGATAGAAAATGTCGCAAGGACGTTCGGCTCGACGCCGGCGTTGCATGGCGTTTCGCTTGGCATCGACGGGGGCGAGCTCGTGGCGCTGCTCGGGCCGTCGGGCTCAGGCAAGACCACGCTGCTCAGAATTCTCGCAGGCCTCGACGTCCCGACCGCCGGGCGCGTGCTGTTCGACGGCGAGGATGCGCTGAGGCTCACCGTGCAGCAGCGCAATGTCGGGCTCGTGTTTCAGAACTACGCGCTGTTCCGCCACATGACGGTGCTCGACAATATCGGCTTCGGGCTTAGCGTGCGGCCGCGGTCGCGGCGGCCGAGCCGCAAGGAGATCCGCAAGCGCGCGCTCGATCTGCTCGACCTCGTGCAGCTCTCAGGACTCGAGCAGCGCTACCCATCCCAGCTTTCCGGCGGCCAGCGCCAGCGCGTGGCCTTTGCCCGAGCGCTCGCCATCGAGCCGCGCGTGCTTCTGCTCGACGAGCCGTTCGGCGCGCTCGACGCCAAGGTGCGGCGAGACTTGCGCCGCTGGCTCTTGGAGATTCACACCAGAACGGGGCACACGACCGTGTTCGTCACCCACGATCAGGAGGAGGCGCTTGAGCTTGCCGACCGCGTGGCGGTGATGAGCCAAGGCAGGATCGAGCAGATTGGCACGCCGGATGAAATCTATGACTCGCCGAACTCGCCCTTCGTGTTCTCCTTCATCGGCGAATCGAGCGTGCTGCCTGTGCGCGTCGATCAGGGGAGGGTGTGGCTCGACGAAAGGCCCCTCGACCTTTCCGCCGGCGACGTGCCCAATGGTCCGGCGCGATTGTTCCTGCGGCCGCACGACGTCGACGTGGTCGACAGCAAGCCCGGCGCAATTTCGGGCGAGGTGAGAGTGCTGCGGCGTCACGCGGGCTTGCGGCGCGCCGATGTCGAGGTGGGTCAAAAGAGAGATCGCATCGAGATCGAGCTTCCCGCCGATTTGAGCCTCCACCACGCGGGAAAAGTCGCGTTCCTCCCCCGGCGCTACCGGCTTTACCCGGCTTCACAGGCGCACGAGAGCTGATAGGCTAGGGCCGCCTCAAGGCCTTTTTGAGCTCTGACAGCCAGCGGGTCTTGAGGCGGTTTCCAGCGGACCGGGCGCTCGGGCTCAGGACCGGGCGTCCGCGTCCCGCATCGCTTGCCCTAGACTTAGGCCTTGCACTCAGACATGCCCTTCATCGCCTTCATGGCGTCGGGCTTGCTCTTGAAGGTCTCGGTGCCGACCAGCATCATCGCCTTGCCGTCAGGCTTCTTGGCCGTGACCGAGCATTTATGGGTACTTGCGCTCTGCGCCACATAGAACTCTGCGGCAAAAGCCGGACTCACCATGCCTGCCACGAGCAGGCCCGCCATCAGGTATTTCTGCATCGGAGTACTCCTTGAGGTTTCAGTGGCCCTGGGCAGGTCTAGACGGCCCGGCCACGACCAAACCAAACTCTCGCCGTTTGGCGTGCGTTGGGCGTGGAGACTGCGCACAGTGTCGCGGCGACACTGGGCCTCAACTCAATTGACGTGCCCCTCTGCCGGCGCTGTTGCACTGCAATATTGTCGCCCGCGAGCGGAAGTCTTTGCTGTTGCTGTGAAACTGACAGGTGGCCGTCAGCACGGAAAAGCGCGTTGTGGCAGGGCGCTGCTTCTGCATGGAGCGTCCCGCGTCATCGAGACGCGGGCGCGCGCTCTCCATCGGCGGGAGGCCTGAGCAGCGCTGCCGGCATGAGGAGGTAGAGGGGCAAGAGCCCGACGGCGCAGATCAGCCAGATCTGCCACATGCCCCAGGCGAAAGCCGCAATGACCGCGACCATGGTGAAGCTAGCTGCGCCATAGGCTTGAGCCGCGGCAGGCAGCAGCAGGATGCGCAGCGCCACGGCGGCGCCGGCGATCGCCGCCAGGATGACGCCAAGGACTCCGAGCTCGTACCAGGACTGCAGGAAGAGATTGTGCGCGTGCTGCCCCGTGGTGCGGCGGATGACGAAACCCTTCGGCTTGTCCGCTGGGTTCTTGGGTTTCACCATCATGGCCGGCGTCGAGTCGGCGCCGATACCGAGAAAAGGTTTCTCCAGCACGCGCTCTGCCGTGTATTCCCAGATGATGATCCTCGCCCGCGCCGACATCGGCAGCCACTTCGCCTGATGCAGGTCTGCCTTGAAGGCGAGAAAGTCGAGCGGGATCACCAGCACGAAGCCAAGGCACCAGGCAATTGCCAGTCCGCGCACGACAGCGCGTGGGTTCAGCCAGGCGAGCCCCAGGATGAGCAGCGAGGCGACCAGACCGACTTGCGATGAATCGTGCTCAGAGATCGCGATCGGCACGGCGAGGGCAAGGAAGAACAGCACGGTGAGGAGCTTGCGGCGCGGGCCGTCAAGCACCTTGAGCGCCAACAATCCAGGCCAGAGCAGCAACGCCAGTATGGCGATGTCCTGGTTGAACTCCGACAGGTTGATCTTGGTGACCTTGTCGTGATGGATGGTCACGTGCTTGGCGCGCTCCGGCCTGAAGGCTGGGGAAGGTGTTCATCGCCGCGCGGGTGATCGCCCCATCGCTGAGAAGCTCGATGGCGACGAAGCCTGCGGCGCAAAATGCACCGGCGACAAATGCCTGCGACGCGCGGCGAACTTGATCCGCATCGAGGGTGGGAACAGCCGCCGATGCGGCAAACACCACGAGCGTGGTTGCGAGGAGAAGCCCGCACTTGGACAGCGCAGCCTCTGGATCAGCCGCCCAGATCGCCGTCAAGCCCGCGTAAGCCGAGACGGCGAGGAGGGCGAAAAGAGCGGCGTTCGGCTTGAGCAGATCGCGCCAGGGAAGACCGCGGCGGAGCGCCGCAATCATCAGAAGCGCAGCGACGATGGGAAGAAAGAAGGGCGCGGTCCGCGGCGACGCGGCGGTAAACAGAGGCGTAATGAAGAACAGGATGGGAATGAGGGGGCCGCCGCGGAAGGGCATTCCGTTACCACCGGCAGCACTCGACGACATCCGATCCTCGTTCCCCGATTTCGGTTGCGAGCTTTTAGGCTAAGGGGCGCAACAACGCCAGCCTGCGGGGCAAGCATGGCGGAACGGTGCCGCCGGCGTGGCGTGGAGGACTCGTGTTTTGGCGCGGAAAATGACATAAGCGGCCCGCCTCACCCCTCATTGACGCAAGTTGCAAGGACCGAAGTGACCAAGCTTGTCTATATCGGAGGCTATGGCCACAGCGGCAGCACGCTCTTGGAATATCTGCTGGCGGCAAGTCCAAAGGTCGTCGCCTGCGGCGAAGTGGCAAGCGTGCTCCGCGAGCGCGGGCGCAAGGGCAAATGCACCTGCGGACGCCAAGTCACGCTCTGCCCGGTCTGGGGTCCGTTGCTTGCCTCGACAGAAACGCTCGGCGGCATGACCCATGAGCGCTTGGCGCGTGCGTTGCTGGCGCAGGACGGCGGTGCCCACGCAATCCTGGTCGATTCCTCCAAGACCGCCTGGCGCTCTGCCGCCGTCCCTTTCCGCCTCGCGAAGGAGCTCGGCCGAGACTTCCGGCTCGTGCATCTCGTGCGCGATCCGCGCGCGGTCTCCTGGTCGGCGGTGAAGAAGTCGGGACGGCGCGGCACGCGCCCGCTGATGCCGCTCCGCTCAGGCTCGGCGGCCCTCGGCTGGTGGGTCGCAAACCTCGCTTGCGAACGGTTCGGCCGCGCGTATCCGGACCACTATGTCCGTGTTCGCTACGAGGATCTTGCGCGCGCGCCGGCCGAGACGATGCGAGGTTTGTTTGCCGAGATTCTGCCTGGGTCTGAGTGGCGCGCCGAGGACATCGGAGGAAGCAACAATCGCCACCAGCTCTATGGCAATCGCATGCGGTCGGCGAGCCTGTCGCTTGCCGAGGTGAAGGAGGACACCGGCTGGACGCGCGACATGCCAAGCGCCTACCGCTCGCTCGTCTCAGCCCTCACCGCTCCGCTCCGCCGGCGATACGGCTACGACTAAGTCATGGTAAATCATCGTCACGGCGCAAGTCGCCGCGCTAGCTATTGCAGCCGCACCAGCACGCTGTCGGCGGCGCCGGCAGCGTCGGTAACGGTGAGGCGCACGAAGCCCGGACCCTCAGGCGCGAAGAACAGCGTGCGGCCGGCCTTCGCGGCGTCGAACGGCAAGCCGTTCAGCATCACCGTCAGAGGCGGCGTGCCGCCGGAAATCTTGATGGGAAGCGGGTCAGGCGCCCCTCCCGCCATCGCTGACAGCTCGAGACTCGCCCCGTTCGGCGGGAACACGATATGCAGCGGCCGCGTGAAGCTGGCAGATGCCACGGCGTGAGGCTGGAAGCGCTGAAGCGGTGGCGGCAGCTTGGCGGTGGTCGTAACGAGCGCGCCTGCCGGCGCAGACGGAAGCGAGGCGAGCGGCTGCGGTCCGCGCGCGAAGGCGTCGAACAGGATGGGCGCCGCCGCGCTGCGCCCGGCAAGCCCGCTCACCGGCGCGCCGTCGGGCCGTCCCACCCACACGCCGATGGTGCGCTTGCCGTCGAAGCCGACCGCCCAGGCATCGCGGTAGCCGTAGCTCGTGCCGGTCTTGAAGGCGATGCGCCCGCCCGCGGCGCTCTCCGGCGGCGGGGTGCCTTGCAGGATGTTGGCGACGTACCAGGCGGCGACAGGTTCCAAGAGGCGCTTCGCGCCGAGCCTTGGCGCATCAATCTGCTCGATGAGAGGCTGCACAATGCCGCCTCGCGCAAAGCCTGAATAGAGCATGGTGAGGTCGGCGAGCCTGATGCCGACGCCGCCAAGGCCGAGCGCAAGCCCAGGCGCCTCGCGCCGCGGCAGCACCAGTGTGGCACCAGCCTCGGAGAGTCGTGCCGTGAGCCGGCTCGGACCCACCTCTTCGAGCACCGCGACGGCAGGCACGTTCAGCGACTGCTGCAACGCGCGCCGCACGGTGACGGTGCCCTGAAAGGTGAGGTCGAAATTCTCAGGCGCGTAGCTGCCGTAGCGGAGCGGCCGGTCCTCGATCAGCGTCTCGGGATGGATCAGCCCATCCTCGAAGCCGATTCCGTAGATGAAGGGCTTGAGCGCCGACCCAGGCGAGCGCACGGCGCGGGTGAGGTCGACCTGGCCCGCGCGGCGCTCATCGAAATAGTCGGGCGAGGCGACGCGGGCGAGCACCTCGCCGCTTGCGCTGTCGACCACCATGATGGCGACCGACATGTCTGGCCCTAGGGTGCGCGCCCGGTCGAGCGCGAGCCCTTCCAGGGTCTTCTGCAGACCGCCGTCGATGGTGAGTCTGATCTCCCGCGCGTTCGGCGCGCCGGCCATGGCGTCGTCGGCAGCGTGCGGCGCGATCATCGGCATCTTCTTGCGCACATGCGGCACCGGTTCGAGCTTGGCGCGCTCGATCTCCGCCGCGTCGAACATGCCGTGACGCGCCATGCGGTCGAGCACCCGGTCGCGCGCCCGCACCGCCGAGGCATGGAATCGATCTGGCCGTCGCAGCTCCGGCGATTGCGGCAGCGCCACGAGCAGGGCCGCTTCGCCGAGCGTGAGCCTCTTCGGTTCCTTGCCGAAATAGGAAAGCGAGGCGGCCCTGATCCCTTCCAGGTTGCCGCCATAGGGAGCGAGCGTGAGGTAGAGCCCGAGGATCTCGTCCTTGCTCAGAACACGCTCGAGCTGAATGGCGCGGACCGCCTCCCTGAGCTTGACGTAAAGCGAGCGCTCGCGCCGCGGCTCGAGCAGGCGGGCGACCTGCATGGTGATAGTCGAGCCGCCGGAGACGATGTGCCCATGGGTGACGAATTGCAGCGCGGCGCGGCCGAAGGCGAGCGGATCGACGCCGTGATGGGCGAAGAAGCGCTTGTCCTCATAGGCGAAGAGCACGTCGAAGAAGCGCGGGTCGACTTGCTCTCGCGTCGCCGGCAGACGCCAGCGGCCCTGGCTCGTGACGTAGGACCGGAGCAACTTGCCGTTGCGGTCGAGCACGGTCTTCGACACTTCGAGGTCGCTACCGCGCGGTGCCGGGCCGAATGAGTCGATCAGGCCCCAGACCGCACCGGTCGCCACGCAGACGATGGCCATCAAACCGGCGATTGCGTAAATCGCATAGCGCCTCCACCCGCGCAGGCCATCCCCTCCCGCCTTGTGGCGGGTGAGGGAGGTTTCGGCGTCAGAGGATTGAACCCCCTCCGATCCGGCGACGGCGGATCGTGCTCCCCCAAAAGGGGGGAGCGGGGAGCTTGCCCCGCGATCGGAGCTTCGCTGGTTCATTTGGCCGCCTGCACGCTGACGGCGCCGGTGCCGGTGCGCCCAAAGCGGTCTGGACGGTACATGTCCTCGACCTCTGCCTGCGGCAGCACATAGTCTCCAGGCGACACCGCGCGCACCACATAGGCCACGGTGAACACCGCAGTATCGCTATTGGTGCGGTCGAAGGCCGCGGCGAAGCGGTCGTCGCGGAACTCGGTATGCACCGGCGTGCCCTGCGTTCTCGATCCAGTCAAGCGTGCCGGTGTCGCCGGAGGAGACGAGCCGCGGATTGTCGATCTCGAAGCCCGCCGGCAAATAGTCGATCAGCGCCACGCGCGCGAATTGCGGCTGCGCGTCGGTGATCTTGAGCACCACCACGAAGCGCTGGTTCTGCTTGGCGTGGGCGATGTCGGCGTCCTCGCCGTCGAGCGTGTGGAAGCTGCGCTCGAGCTTGAAGCCGTGATCGGCGGCAGGCTCAGGCGTCGTCGGTGCGCCGCTGACCGTGACCACGGTGTCGACCGCGGTGTCGCCGGTATTGGTGAGGGTGACATCGCTCTCCTCGATATCGGCCTGATTGTAGGTGGCGTAATAAGGCCCGACCTGCTCTGCCTGTTCGACATTGAGGCTGACATTCTGCTTGCCGAGCGCGCGCGCTGCGAGCACGAGCCAGGCGTCCTCTTGCGTCGAGGTCCGCTGCACGAGATTGCGGGCCGCGTCCACGCGCTCCGTGGCACTGATCAGGATCGGCTTCGCCGCATCGCCCTCCGCCGCAAGCGTCACGACTACGGCGGCGTCGCGGAGCGGCGATCCGAAGTCGGTGCGGCCGATCTGGATCTTCGGCTCCTTGGCGAGCGAGTTGAGGGCGATGTCGAACACCTTTTCGGCGCGGATGCGGTCGCCGAGCATGGCGAGCGCGGCACCGATCTCGGCCTTCGCCGTCGCGGTCTTGAGATCGTTGATCTTGGCGTCGGCGAGGTAGCGGACATCGCCGACCGGGGCCACGCCGTTCCGCGCCAGCACGTAAAGCGCATAGGCGAGCGCGAGCCCTCCGTCGGTGGCTGGCTCTGGCGCCGTGCTCACATAATTGCGCAGGCGGTCGATGGCGAGATTGAAGGCCTCGTCCGGAACCGAGAAGCCGCGGGCCCGAGCGCGGGTGAGGAAGTCGGTCACATAGGCGTCGAGCCACGGGTCATCGCCTCCAGCAGACCAAAGCCCGAAGGCGCCTTCCGATCCCTGGCGGGCGAGCACGGTCTCGATTGCATCGGCGATGCGCTTGTCGAGCCCGGTGTCGACCGCAAGATGCAGATTGACCGAGAGCTCATTGGCATAGAGCAGAGGCAGCGCGCGGCTCACGATCTGCTCGGTGCAGCCGAGCGGATAGCGGTCGAGCGCCTCCAGCAGGCTCGCCACGTCGAGCGCCGCGGACGGCGTGACCGAAAGCGCAAGCCTGCCGGTGCCTGGAACGAGGTCGGCGAACAGCTCGCGGTTCAGCGTCAGAGTCTGTCCGGGCTCGAGAGGCTTCACCGTGCGGCGCGCGAGGATTTGCGTCGAGGGATGAACCTCAAGCGCGTATTGGCGCTCGGCCGCGAAGTCTTTAGGACCGGTGACGTTCACCGTCACCGTGCCTGTGCCAACGCCCTTGGCCTCGACGGGGATGGTCATGGCACCGCGCTTCTTGGCGTCGAGCGCAATGGTCTTGTTGGCTTGGGAAAGATTGAACGGCCCGTCGCCCTTGACCTCGACCTGGTAGTTGCCGCTCTCGCCTTCGACATTATCGAGGTCGAGCCTGATCGTGCTCTTGTCGCCCATCAGCAAAAAGCGCGGGAGCGTGGCAGTGAGCACAACAGGATCGCGCACGATCACATCCTCAGAGGCGTGACCGACTCTGTCCTTGCTCCAGGCGACCGCCATCACCCGGACGGTGCCGGCAAACGCTGGGATATCGAAGCTCGTCTCTGCGGTGCCGTCGGGGCCGACGGTAACGATGCCGGAATAAGAGCGCGAGCGGGGGTTGCGTCGGCGGGCTGCCTTGCAGCTCGCCGGCGCCGCTGTCGCCGCCGGTGCGGATCTGCCCCTTGGTGCCCTGCATACCGTCGATCAGCTGGCCGTAAAGGTCGCGGACCTCGGCCGAGAGCTTGCGCTGGCCGAGGAAATAATCCTCCGGCGCCGGCGCCTTGTAGTTGGTGAGGTTGAGGATGCCGACATCGACTGCCGACACCACGATTCGCGCCTCATCGCCTGGGGTGAGCCCGGCAAGCTTGATCGGCACGCGGAGCGTGGTCTCCGGCCTGATGCGGTCGGGCAGGTCCATGGAAACGCCAAGCGTGTGCGCCGCCTTGTCGATGGCGAACCAGGCAACGCCGATGGCGCGGCCCGGCATGCGCTTGGCGTCCACGTCGAGCGGACGCCGCAGAGTGGCAAGCACATAGGCTCCCGTGCCCCAGTCGGCACCGACGCTGAGCGGCAGCTTGGCGGTGCCCGGCTCCACATGCGCGGTGGTGGTGGAGAGAAGCTTATCGCCGATCACCGAGAGGGTGACTTCGCCCGCGGTGCGCGCGGTGACCGCCACGGTCATGCTGTCGCCAGGGCGATATTCAGGCTTGTCGAGGGCGATTTCGAGCAGGTCCGGCGTATCGGCACTCGCTTCGGCGTACCAGCCAGAGTCGAAGCCGAAGGTCGTCTCAGGACCTTGCGGGTCTGCCGTCGTCAGCTCGAGGCGGTAGCGGCCCCAGGTGACGGGCACGGCGATGTGGCCAGGCTTGTCGGGCGAAACATCGATGCTGCCGTCGGCGACGCGGCGCGTCACCTTGATCGGCTCGTACTGCCAATAGCCTTCGCTGCGATACCATTGATATTTGGAATCGACGCGCAAGAGCTGCCAGTGAAGCCCGGTCTTGGCCATGGCTTTGCCGTCAGGTGCGACCATGACCACGTCGAAGCTCGCCGTGTCGGAATCGCCGAGCGCCTTGCCGGTGAACAGCGGCTTCACCCCGATCATCGGCGCCGACGGCGCGATGGGCAGCGTGAGCTTTCTCTCGACGGCACGGCCGCCTGCTTCCGCCATGCGCACCACGATCTCGGCTTGCTGGGGCCGCATCGACGCAGGCACCTGATCAAGCGCCGCGGTGAAGCTCGCTTTGCCTGCGCTGTCGGTCTCAGGCAGATCGGCGAGCGGAATGGTGTCTGACTCATTGTCCTGGTCCGCGTCGCTGTCGTCGTCGAGGCCGAACAAATAGCCGGCAAAGCCGGGAAGCTCAGTCACCTTGGCGATTTTGATCTCGCCGTCGAGGGAGAGGCCCGATGCCGGCGCGCCATAGAGGAAGCGCCCGTCCACATCGATCTTGGCTGGCGCGGCGGGCGAGATGCTGGTGGCCGTGGTGGTGAGATCGAATTCGAGCCTGTCCGGCACGTAGTCCTCGACCAGGAAGGTCGCTTCGCCAATCGCCGGCCGCTTGGGATCGGTGAAGGCCGCGACGCGCCAGGTTCCGGTCGGCGCCGAGGAGATGATCTGCACGTCGAGGACACGGCCGCCGACGCCCTGATCAGGCACCACGCTCCGGCGATATTCCACGCCGTCGGAGCGGGTGACCACCATGGTGAGCGGCACATCGGGGACGGCGACGCTCACTGCGTTGCGTAACAGCGCCGTGACATGCACGGTCTCGCCGGTGCGGTAGACGCCGCGCTCGGTGAACACATAGGCATCGAGGCCAGCCGGCGCGTCACGGCCGGCAACGCCGCGGTCGGTGAGATCGAAGGGCGAGGATTTCAGGCTCAGGAAGGCGTAGTCGCCCGACGCCAGCGAAGCGACGAGGAGCGCAGGCGCCAATCCGCCTTCGCCGCGCGACAGCCCAGGCTCGAAGGCCACGCGGCCGGCGGCATCGGTGGTCTTGGTGGCGAGCACCTCGTTGTTGCGGGCAATCAGCCGGAGCTCGACGCCCGAGACCGGCGCCGTGGTGGCAAGCGAATTGACGAAGGCATGGACACCGTCAGAGCCGGAATAGGCGGTGAGCCCGAGGTCAGAGACGATGAACCATTGGGTGGCGCGCTCGGCATATTCCTCGGTGAGAGCGTTGGCCGGCACGGCGGCAAGCACATAGACGCCGGGATCAAGCGCAGGCACCGCCTCGTTGACCGGAAAGTTGGTGGTGATCTCCTGGTTCAGCTCCTTCTCGACCTTCATCTCGCCGGTCCACACCTGCTCGCCCTTTTGCTCGGCGATGTCGTTCAGCGTGTAGCCGTAGAGATTGCGTTCGAAGTCGCCTCCGAGCACCGAGTTCGATCAGATTGCGGTCGCCGATCCGATAGATCGTCACCTTGATCGTGTCGGTGTTGACGCTGACCAGTGGAATGCCCTGCTGGCCGGTCTTGGGCAGCACATAAGCCTTGCCGGCAAGCTGCACGAAGGGGCTGCGGTCGCGCACATAGATGCTGAAATCGGCTGTCTTGAGCAGGTCCTCGCCGACCGTCGAGGGCAGGCCCTCGCGCAAGCTGATCGAGTAGCTCTCACCGTGTTTCAGGCCCTCGACGCAGAGCTGCTGGCCGTCGACGGAGAGCGCGGGCTTGTCTTCACCTGCCACGGCAACGTATGGCGAGAAGTCGGTGCGCTTCGGCAGGCTCTCGCTGAACTGGAAACAGGCGCGCGGCGATGCGGCGTCCGAGTCGACGCTGTAGTTGGAAACGCGGAAGCCATATTTCTCGCGCAAGGAGTTGTACGTGGTCCTGAGGTCCGGCGTCTCCTCAAGCTTGAGCGCGAGAGCAAGTGCGTTCAGCGCCGGCCGCCACTCGCTGCGTTTGCCATAGGCCGTCGCGAGCATGATGAGGGAATCGGCTTCCTCGCTAGCGCTGCCCGCGCGCTGATAGGCGATATAGGACGCTGTCGTCGCCCGCTCGTAGCGGGTGCTGCCGTCGTCCTCGTCGGTGGTTGGAATCTTGATCCAGAGATCGGCGAGCCGGCGCCAGGCGGCAGCGTCGTTCGGCGCGACGCTGACAACCTGGACATAGATGTCGGCGGCGCCCTCAAGATCGCCATTTCGGAGCGCCGCATCGGCGTCTTTCCTCAGCGTGATGACCGGCTTCTCGACGGTGCCGGCTTCATCCTTGAGATCCGCCTCGAGCTTGATCGCGGCGTCGTCAAGGGCTGCGTCTTGGAAGGTCTTTTCGGCGGATTGGACGGGGGTTAGGGGGGCGGCGGCAAATACGAACAGCGCGGCGAAAAGGCCGGCGCGAAGCCATGCAGGCATTTTACTCCTCCCGGGCCCGCCCTCGGCGCGGCGGGACGTGCGGATAATGTAGTGCCGCTTTGTGACGGAAGCGAGAGGGTGGATTGATCAATCGGCGAGTGGCGGCAATTCCGGCCAATCATAGGCCTGGGCGGCGCGCTTGATCAGGGCTTCGGCAAGCTTCGAGCCATTGTCGGAGTTGGTCATCACCACCATTCCCTGGCCGCTCGCCGGGTAAAGGATCAGATAACCCTGATAGCCGATATTTTGGCCGCGTTTCATCAGCACGAGGGAGGCGCCGTCGCCGACGACCGCTGCGCCAAGGCCGTAAGGGCCGCCATTTTGAGGCGTCAGCATCTCCTCCAGCGTCTGCCGGCGAAGGAAGATCGAAGCTCAAGCCCTGCCAGACATCGGCAAGCTGAACGAGCAGCTTGGCGAGATCGGTCGGCGTGGACCACAGCCCGGCGGCGGCGTGCTCAGGAAAGACATGCCACCTTCCGGGCAATTCCGTGCCATCGCCGAAATGGCCGCTTGCCGCTCTTCCTGCGAAAGCCGCGCTCGGAGGCTGGTCGAAACTTGAGTCGGTCATGTCCATGGGACCGAGCACGAGATTTTGCATGAGCTGCGGGAAGGGCTCTCCCGCCACGTCCTGCATCAGAGTTTCGGCGATCTCATAGCCGCCGCCTGAATAGCTGATAGGCGCTGCCGGGAACCGCGATCACGGTCACCGGAGGAGAGTTGGCCGGCGGCACGCCGTCGAGAATTTGCGTGAGCGTGGGGATTGGCGCACCTGGCTCATAGCCGAGGAAGCCAGGCACGCCGATGCCGCCGGTCATGCTGAGCAGTTCGCGCAACGTGACCTTGTGGGTTGCATCTAAAGAATTGCCCGGCACCTTCCAGGAGGTGAGCTTGTCGTTCACGTCCTCGTCGAGCTTGAGGACGCCGTTCTCGACGAGGCGCATGGCGCCGATGGCGGCGACGAATTTCGACAGCGACGCCGCCTGATAGAGAGTCTCGGGCGTCGCGTCCTTGCCATAGGCGCTGGCAAAGGCGATGCGGCCCTCATCGATCAGCGCGACGCTGGCTGAGGGAATGGTGAGGAGCTTGAGCGCTTCATCGAGGCCGACGCGCCGCTCCTCGCCTTGCACGGTGATGACGAGATCGCTCTCGATGGCGCCAGGCTCGGCCGCCTGCGGCGCGCTCGATCCAAACGAAAGTATCGCAGTGAACAGCAAGGCCAGGATTGACGGGGCACGTTTTGGCATTCTCGTCCTCGCGCCCCTATGCAAGCCGCGTCACGCGGCGCGCCGGCTCTCGCGGGCGAGCGCCGCGATCTCATCGCGCACCCAGTTGTGGCATTCGTCGCGATCGTAGCTCGAATGCCAGAGGAGACGCACCGGGAAAGAGACTTGGTCGATCGGCAGCTTCACGCGGGCAAGCGAAAACTGCTTCTCCAAGATCGACGCCAGCGAGGCCGGCAGCGTGAGCAGCGCGTCGCTGTTGAGCGTGAGCAACAGCCCGGCGAGCACCGAAGGGACCTGCGCCGACACGAAGCAGGTGACTTTGAGCTTGGCGAGCTCGCGGTCGAGCAGCTCGATGGCGGGGAGTGCGCTCACCGCGATATGGTCGCTCGCGGCGAAGGTCCTTGCATCGGGCTTCCGCTCGCTCAAGGGGTGGCCCGGGCGGGCGACGGTTGCGAGCCGGTCGTCGTAAAGCTTCAGCACGCGGATGTCGGGCGCCGGCAACGGCATCGCCTCGATGTCGATGGCGAAATGGCAACGCCCCTGGCGGAGCGCGTCGATGGTCTCCTCGCCCTGGCCCGGCATCCAGCCGACGCGCACTAACGGTGCAAGTGCTTCGAGCCTGCGCCGGAGCGGCTGTACCAGAATCAGATCGCCGACCTCGCTCGCGGTCATGGCGAAGTCGCGCTCGGCGTCGCGCGGATCGAAGGGCTTGGCCGGACGGAGCAGGCTTTCCATGCCGGCGAGGATGACGTGGACGGTGGGGGCAAGCTCCTGCGCCTTGGCCGTCGGCACGAGCCTCTGCCCGGCGCGCACGAACAGCTCGTCGGCGAAAATTTCGCGAAGCTTGGCAAGGGCATGGCTGATGGCAGACGCACTTCGCCCTAAGCGCTCTGCGGCCCGAGTGACACTCGCATCGACGAGCAGCGCGTCGAGGATGACGAGCAGGTTGGCGTCGACCTCTTTCAGATGCATGATTTGAAATAATTCTGCTGAAAAGATTTCACTACGTGCATGTTAGCCCGTGAGCTAGGTTTTTTGCAAGGATTCCGGCTCTCGGGCCGGGACCCTGAGGCGCAATCGGCGACCCCCGGATGCGCTTCCTCATTCTCAACCTTTGCGACGGTCCGCGGGCTTAAGACCAAGGACCGTCGCACCCTTGTTCCAAAGGTCGTGGGCTTCTTCCCGCATCGATTGGGATAGGGGCTCAACCGCCCAAGTGCTTACGCTAAAGGGGTGCACATTGATTCGGATCGCTTCGCTTGCCAGGCCCGTCGCTCTCCTCGCGCTCGGCATTTGTCTCGGGCTCGCGCCGGCAGCAGCCGAGCCGAGTGTCAAGGACACGAGTGTCAAGGACACGAGTGTCAAAGACGTGCTCAAGACCTACGTCGACATCGCCGCGGCGGGCTATGCGGACTCTCTCGCCACAGCGAAGGACCTGCAGCTCGCGGTCAATCAGCTTCTCGATCACCCGACCGATGAGAACATGCTCGCCGCCCGCGCCGCCTGGGTTGCCGCCCGAATTCCCTACATGCAGACCGAGGCCTACCGCTTCGGCAACAAGATCGTCGACGATTGGGAGGGCAAGGTGAATTCCTGGCCGCTCGACGAGGGCCTGATCGATTACGTCTCAGGCTCCTACGGCACCGACTCTCCCGAGAACGAGCTTTACGCAGCGGACGTCATCGCCAACACGTCGCTGACCATCGGCGGCAAGAAGCTGAACACGTCGAAGATCACCAAGGAGCTGCTTAGCCAGCAGCTGCAGGAGGCCGGCGGCGTCGAGGCCAATGTCGCCACCGGCTATCACGCCATCGAGTTTCTGCTCTGGGGCCAGGACCTGAACGGCACCGGCCCGGGCAACGGCAATCGCCCGGCGAGCGACTACAACGTCAAGAAATGCACCGGAGGCCATTGCGACCGCCGTGCGCAATATCTCCGCGCCGCCACCGACTTGCTGGTCGACGACCTTGCCTGGATGGCGGCGCAATGGGCTCCCGGCGGCGAGGCGCGTAAGACCATCGAGGACGGCACCGACGAGGCAGGCCTCACCGCGATTCTCACCGGCCTCGGCAGTCTGTCTTATGGCGAGCTTGCCGGCGAGCGCATCAAGCTCGGCCTGATGATCCACGACCCCGAGGAGGAGCACGACTGCTTCTCCGACAACACCTTTGCCTCGCACTATTTCGACGCGCTCGGCATCCGCAACGTCTATGTCGGCCGCTATCGCCGCGTGGACGGCTCGGTGGTGCAAGGCCCGAGCGTGTCTGATCTCGTCAAGGCGAAGTCGCCCGAGGTCGATAACGAGGTGAGGGCCAAGATCGAGCTCACCATGGACGCCATGGGCGAGCTCTACCGCCGCGGCGTCATGGTCGAGTCCTACGACCAGATGATCGGCGAGGGGAACGAGGTAGGCAACGCGACCGTGCAGAAGGTCGTGGACAGCCTGCTCAATCAGACCAAGGAAATCGAGCGCGCCGTCGCCGCATTGGATCTCAGCACCATCAAGTTCGAAGGCTCGGACAGCCTGGACGAGCCGAACAAGGTGATGGAGGAAAACAAATCCGCGGGCGTGGCGGCGCCGGCCAGCGCGCAATAGGTCGCAAGACCTATTGCCGGTGCAGGGCATGTTATGATGTTATAACATAACAGCTGCAAGGGGCGAGATCGAGAAGCCCCGAAGCGGAACGAACGAACTGACGTGAGACCCTGAAAGCCAGTTGGGGGGCGGAAATTATGAAGAGACCAGAGATCCGGCCATTGCTGGTGGCGGGCCGAAGTCTGCGGGCCATCGCACTTGGCGGCATGCTTGCCGCCTGCCTCGCTGCGCTGCCCGGACGTGGCACGGGCTGATTGCGACGTTCCGGACAACGGCATCCCCGACGAGACCCTGCTGTCGAAGCTCGGACCGGCCTGGGCGAGCCTCGGCGGCTTGCGCCCGGCGCTTGCCAAGGGCGGCATCGGCGTCAGCGCCACCTATTACGGCGAGGCCTTCGCCAACAGCGGCGGCTTCAACCAGGGCGGCAAATATGACGGCGTGCTCGACGTCGCCATCGACGCCGACCTGCACAAGCTCGGCTTCTGGAAAGGCCTTTGCTTCCACACCAACGGTTTCCAGATCCATGGCCAGAGCATCACCGCCTCCAACATCGGCAGCCTGATGCCGGTGAGCAGCCTTGAGGCAACGCCCAATACGCGGCTGTTCGAGCTGTGGCTCGAGCAGCATATGTTCGGCGACAAACTCGCGGTGAAGGTCGGCCAGCTCGCCGCCGATACGGAGTTCATCCTGTCCGAGGGCGGCGGGTTCTTCTTGAACGGCACCTGGGGCTGGCCGTCGATCACCGCCGCCGACATGCCGAGCGGCGGCCCGGCCTATCCGCTCGCCACGCCCGGCGTTCGCGTGGCGGTCACACCAAGCGACAAGTTCCAGCTTTTGGTCGGTGTCTATAACGGCGACCCGGCGCCGCCTTGCGGCAGCGACGATCCGCAAGTGTGCAACAGCAACGGCCTCGATTTCGAGCTCGACGATCCGCCGCTGCTTATGGTCGAGGGCGCCTACAAGTACAATCAGGACCGGCTCGCCGGCACGGTCAAGCTCGGCGGCTGGAACCATTTCGGCGATTTCGAGCACCAGCGCTTCTCTGCCGGCGGCAATCTCATCGCCGTGGCCGGACCACCCGGCAAACCCCTCGACAACGATTGGGGCTTCTACGGCATCATCGACCAGCTCATCTGGCGGCTGCCTGGAAGCGAGGAGGCGAAGGGCGTGGCGCTGTTCGGCCGCGTCATTGGCGCTCCCTCTGACCGCAACCTCATCGACTTCTATGCCGATGGCGGCATCACCTTCTCGGGCATGATCCGAAAGCGGCCCGACAACTCCTTTGCCATTGGCTTCGCCTATACCGGCATTTCCGATCAGGTGCACGGCTTCGACATCGACTCAGGGGCTCCGATGGCGCGCAACTACGAAGCGCTGCTCGAGATCTGCTACACCATGCAGCTCACCACAGGCTGGACCTTGCAGCCTGACTTCCAGTACATCTGGCAGCCCGGCGGCAATGTGCCTGACGAAGACGGCAGGGCCGTGGAAAATGCGGCTGTGTTTGGGGCACGTTCGACCATGAGTTTTTGACGAGGTCAGGTTCTGACGTAGGCCGATTGCACCGAAACCGTTCCAAGTACCGCTGTCGCGTTGTCCCCGCCGAGCCCGGAGCATCGCCGAGGCCAACCCTGTCGCGCAAGCTCCCGCTCGCCGCGCTGATCGCGCTTGGCGCGAGCCTTCCCCTCTGCCTCGGCGCCTGGGAGAGCTTCGGCGCCGGCGCCGATGCAAGCGTCCCCGGCCTCACCGCGCCGGCCGCCGATTTCTCCAAGATCGAGGAGGGCGAGGACAAGCCGGGCGGCGGCGCCACCTCAAAGGCGAGCGTGACCAACGCCAACGCCTTCTCGGCCTCTTCCGGCAACATGGACTTCAAGCGCGAGCTCGACTTCAAGATCGGCAACGCAATCTTTCGCAAGAACTGGGTCTCGGCGCCGGCTTCGACCGATGCCTCCGACGGGCTCGGGCCCTTGTTTAATTCCCGTGCCTGCCAGAACTGCCACCTGAAGGACGGGCGCGGGCATCCGCCCTTCACCAAGGACATCCCCGACGACAGCCACTCGATGCTCATGCGTCTTTCGGTCCCAGCCAAGACCGATGAGGAAAAGGCGAAGCTCGCCTCCCACCAGCTGAACTCGATCCCCGAGCCGACCTATGGCGGCCAGCTGCAGGACCTCTCCATCCAGGGTCACAAGGCCGAAGGCCAGATCAAGATCGACTACAAGGAGAAACCCGTGAAGCTTGCCGGCGGTGAGACGGTGCATCTCAGGGTGCCTGGCTACAGCATCGTCGATCTCGGCTACGGGCCGCTCGCCCCCGGCACCATGATGAGCCCGCGCGTGGCGCCGCCGATGATCGGGCTTGGCCTGCTCGAAGCCGTGCCCGAGGAGCAGATCCTCGCCAATGCCGATCCCGACGACGCCGATCGGGATGGCATCTCGGGCAAGCCCAACCAGGTCTGGTCAAAGGAGCAGAACAAGGTCGTGCTCGGCCGCTTCGGCTGGAAGGCGGGCGTGCCCAGCATCAACCAGCAGGCGGCGGAAGCCGCCAACGGCGATATCGGTCTCTCCACCACGATGATCCGCTTAGCCTCAGGCGACTGCACCGAAAGCGAGAAGGATTGCCTCGATGCGCCGAACGGCAATTCGCCGCAATATCAGGACGTCGAGCTCGGCGACGATCTGTTCAAGCTCGTTGCGTTCTATTCCCATAACCTCGCCGTCCCGCCGCGGCGCGATCCCGCGGACCCCGAGGTGCTGAAGGGCAAGGAGCTGTTCTATTCGATCGGCTGCGCAAGCTGCCACAAGCCGAAATTCGTGACCGGCGAGGCACCAGGCCAGCCGCATCTCTCGCACCAGCTGATCTGGCCTTACACCGACCTTCTGCTGCACGATATGGGTGACGGGCTCGCCGACAACCGCCCTGATGGCGAGGCGTCGGGCAGCGAATGGCGCACGGCCCCGCTTTGGGGCATCGGGCTGACCGAGACGGTCAACGGCCATACGCTGTTTCTGCATGACGGGCGCGCGCGCAATCTCACCGAGGCCATTCTCTGGCACGGCGGCGAGGGGCAGGCCTCGCGCGACAAATTCGCCAAGCTCTCCAAAGAGGACCGGGAGCGCCTGATCGCTTTCGTGAACTCGCTGTGACCCGCTTCGCTGGAAATCCCCCTCTCCCCTGCGGGGAGAGGGCTGGGGTGAGGGGGGGCTGCACGAGACCGTCTCCGCTGAACCCCCTCACCCGCGCCGAAGCAGAGCGCTTCGGCGCGACCTCTCCCCCCTGGGGAGAGGCGTTGGCCTGTCGCGTCATTGCGTTGATGTTTCTTCTCATCCGGCGCCGGAGCAGCGCACGCCGAGGCGGATCATGCCGCCATCGCCAGGCAAAGCCTCGAGCAGTACATCAGGCCAGGCTACGCGCATCTCGCCGAGAGCACGGAGGCCCTGAACCAGTCGGTCGTGGCTCTGTGCCAGAAGCCGTCGGCGGCGGCGCTCAAAGATGCGAAAGGAGCCTTCACCGCGACGGTCGAAGCCTGGAGCCTGGTCGAGCCGATCCGCTTCGGTCCGGTGGCCGAGCAGCATCGCTACGAGCGCATCTTCTATTGGCCCGACCCCAAGGGCCTCGGCGCGCGCCAGGTGCGCGAGGCGCTCGGCAAAGCAGGACCCGACGGTGACCGAAGCCGCGTCGCTTTCGGCCAAGAGCGTGGCGCTGCAAGGCCTGCCTGCGCTCGAATATCTCCTCTATGGCGATGATTCCGGCACTCTGGCGGAGGGCGGAAGCGATGCAACGTTCCGCTGCCGCTTTGCCGAGACCATCGCCGAGCAATGTTGCCGGCATGGCCAAGGACATCGCTTCAGGCTGGCAGGACGGCGCGCCGTACACCAAGGCCTATCTCCAGCCCGGTCCCGCCAACAGCGCCTACCACAATGAAAAAGAGGTGACGCTCGAACTGTTCAAGACCTTCACCACCGGCATCGAGATGGTGCGCGATCAGAAGATGGCGAAGGCGTTAGGCACCAAGCCTGAGCAGGCAAGGCCGCAGCTCGCTCCCTTCTGGCGGAGCGGTTTGAGCTTCGCCAACATGGCCGACAATCTCGTAAGCGTGCGCGAGCTGTTCGCCAAAGGCGGCTTCGCGCAGGTCGTGCATGACGACTCTCCGGCGTGGAGGATTCGATCGTCTTCGATTTGAACCACGCTGTTCAGGTATTGCGTAGGCTGGACAAGCCGATCGCGCAAGCCGTGCACGACGAGGACATTCGCGCCAAGCTCGAAGCCTTGCGCGTGTCGCTGAAAAGCGCCGCCACCACAGCCGGAGACATGATCTCGCGCGGCGCTGGCCTCACCTTCGGTTTCAACGCCATGGACGGAGACTGAACATGATCATCGACCGCCGTGAATTTCTCATCGGTGCGGCATCGAGCGCCACCTCTCTCGGCCTGCCTTGGCGGAGCGCAAAGGCCGCAACCAGCGAGGAATTGTTCGCAGCCGCGCGGCGCGACGATCGCGGCACCTATTCCGCGGCATTGTTCTCGCTCGAGGGCGGCGATGTCCGCGCGGTCGAGCTTCCGGAGCGAGGCCACGACATCGCGCTTCGCCCGGGCTCTGGCGAATGGGTCGCCTTTGCCCGCAGGCCTGGCCGCTTCGGGGTCGCCGTGCCGACCGACGGGCGCCAACCGATCTGGTTCAACGCGAAGCCGGACCGGCATTTCTTCGGCCATGGCGTCTACTCTGCCGACGGCAAACTGCTCTACACCACCGAGAATGACTATCAGAACGCGCAAGGCATCATCGGCGTGCGCGACGCGACCGACGGGTATCGCCAGATCGGCGAGTTCCCCGCGCGCGGCATGGAACCGCACGACGCGGCGCTGCTCGCCGACGGCCGCACCATGGTGATCGCCAATGGCGGCATCAAAACCCACCCGGACTCGGCCTCGGACGAACTGAACCTTCCCGACATGAAGCCGTCGCTCGTCTATGTCGATCTTGCCACCGGCGATCTTGTCGAGGAGCAGATGCTCGCAGCCGGAGCTGCACCAGCTTTCCATCCGCCACCTCGCGCTTGCCGCTGACGATACCGTGGTGTTCGGCTGCCAATATCGCGGGCCTGAAGAGAACACGCCGCCGCTGCTCGGCTTTCATCGCCGGGGCGAGAAACCGGTGATCGTTCCGGCGCCCGCCGACACGCAGACCGCGCTCAAGAACTATATCGGCTCGGTCTCTGCCGACTTTAGCGGCGGCATCGTCGCCGCTTCGGCGCCTAAGGGCGGGCTGATCACCTATTGGGACGTGGGCACGAGGCGGTTCCTCGGCTCTTGCGAGCTGAGTGACGGCTGCGGCATCGCGCCCACCAGGCACAAAGCGAGCTTCCTTCTCACCAGCGGGCAGGGCTGGCTGGTCGAGACCGATGTCGCCGACGCGCTCGATGAGGACCGCCGCTCTTCGCCTTACGAATGGGATAACCATGCCATTCTCGTGCGCTGAAGGCCGATAGTCGTGCCCCTGGCCGACATGACGTGGGCCTATTCTCACCTTATTTCTCGGACTAAGCTCGCCCGGCTACCCCGCGTCACGGCCAAGCGTTGCGACCGGCCATTCACGTCGCCCGCTTCGGCGCCTACATAGACGGGAAGTGGGGGCGCGCGTTCCCGGCATGACATTGCCGAAACTTTAGTCAGCTCTCTCGGCGGACTGAGCCTGATGCGAATGAAACTGCTGCTCAAGATCGGCGCGGGCGTCGTGGCGCTTCTCGTGCTCGCGCTGGTCGCCTTCAACCTGCTGATCTCTGCCGACGCGGTGCGCGATCGCGTGGCGGCGCGCGTCAAGGAGCAGACCGGGCGCGAGCTGACCGTCAACGGCTCGAGCTCGGTATTGCTGATGCCGAGCCCGCATATCGTGCTCACCGATGTGACGATCGTCGATCCCGAGAACCGGGCAGGCGCTGATCTGAAAGTCGCGCGGCTCGCGCTCGATGTGAGCTTTGGCCAGTTGTTCAGCCGCGAGGTCGATGCCAAGCGCGTGGTCATGGAGCGTCCGGTGTTCACCGTGCGGCTCAAGCAGCAAACCGGCGGCGTGGGGCAGCAGGGCGACGCCGGTTCACGGCCTGAGAAGCATGCCTTAGCTCCGCTCCGCGTCATCGCCGCAGGCGCGGCGTTCGCTGCCACCCGCCGCGACATTAGGCTCGACGACGTCGAGATCGAAGACGGCACGGTCCGCATCATCTACGATGAGAACGGGGCCGAGCGGCGCATCGAGAAGATCAACGCCAATCTGAGCCTGCCCCATCTCGTCGACCCGCTCACCGCCAAGGGCGACTTCGACTGGAAGGGCACCCGCGTCGGCTTCGACCTCAAGCTCACCTCGCCGGCCGATCTCGAGACGCGCTCGGCGAGGCTCGACCTTGCCCTCGATACCGAGGCCATCGATGCCAATTTCGGCGGCAATGTCTCGACCAAGCCGGCCTTCTCCGCCGAAGGCGATCTCACCGCCAAGTCGCAGTCGGTGCCGTCGCTCATCGCTTGGATGCGCAAAGAACCGGCGACCGAGACGGCGGTCGGCAGCGGCGAGCTGTCGAGCCATGTCGTCTGGCAGCCGGGCGAGATCTCCCTCACGCAGGTGCGGTTTGCGCTGAGCCATGCCACCGGGCAAGGCCAGGCGGTGGTCACGCTGAAGAGCCCGAGGCCGCATCTCCGCGCCGCGCTCGCGCTCGAGACGCTCGACCTCAACCCGCTATTCGCTGCCAACGGTGCCAAGGCGGCTCCCCGGGCGCCCTCCGAGCCCGCCGCACCGGCCTCCGACGGCACAGGTACAGCCGGGCCGTCGCCTTCGACCGGCGCCGGAGTGAAAGGTGATAATGAGCGCGCCGCGGCGCAGAGCGGCGAGGACCAAGGAGATACCGCCGCCCCGTCGCCGGAAGCCGCTTCACCGAAGGCAGATCGCGCCGCTGCTCCGGTCGTCGCGCCTGCGGCCTTCGACGCCGACGTCAATGTGAATGTGCACGAGACCAAGATCTCGCAGATGACCATCGGGCCGAGCTCGATCAGCCTCTCGTTGCGCGACGGCGTGCTCGACGCGACCTTAGCGGACATGCAGCTTTATGACGGGCAGGGCAGCGGCAAGTTCACCCTCGATGCCTCGAAGCCAGTCCCGACCTTTGCCGGCAATCTCTCGCTTAACGGCGTGTCGGCGCAGCCGCTGCTCAACGGCGCGGCGGGGTTCAACCTGCTCGCCGGCAAAACCAACGTGGCTCTGCAATTGAGCGGGACCGGTGGCAGCCAAGATGACATCAAGCATTCGCTCGCGGGCAAGGGCAGCATCGAGATCAGCGACGGCTCGGTCGAAGGCATCAATCTGACCGAGCTGATCCAGGGCGTAGGCGCGGGCCAGATGCCGAATTTGGAGCAGGGCCCCGGCGCCAAGACCACGTTCAGCTCGTTCGGCGTCAGCTTCAACATCGCGAGCGGCGTGGCCGAGACCCACGACCTCGAGATGACGAGCCCGCTGCTCAAAGTCACCGGGCGCGGCACCGTTGACGTGGTGACGAGCAGCCTCGATTTTCTCACTCAGCCGGAGATCGTCGCCGGACCCGAGGGCAAAGGCGGGGCGAATTCGCTTGCCGGCCTCTCCATCCCGGTGCGCATCGAGGGACCGTTCGACCGCCCGACCTTCAAGCCCGAGATCAAGTCCATGTTCTCCAGCCCTGAGCAGGCGTCGAAGACGATCAACCAGATCGGCGACGTGCTGCAGAAGAAGCTCAAGGGCAAGCCGGTGGGCGAAGCCATCGGCCGCATCCTTGGCGGGGTGCGCATCGGCAACGACCGCGGCAACGGCGGAGGAGGAGAGAACGCTAAGCCGCCGGCAAATCAGGAAGAGCCCGATGAAGAAGGGCCGCCGGAAGAGAGCGATCAGGGCCGCGACCCGGACCTCGACAATATATTGCGCTAAATATTGCGCCAGGGGCCCGGCCACGGCTTAGGCCGGCGGGCGGCGCGAAATCTTAACCCTTCCGGCTAATTCTGAGGCTTGAGTCAAATTGAGACGAGCTCCGTGGGGGCCGGGTCGTCGTTCATGTTTGCGCTGCGCCGCCTTGCCGTTGTTGCTTTGTGCGTCGCCGTCTCCGCCGGCGCGGGCGGTGCAGTCGTGGCGCGCCAGCCCTACCTCGCCGACATCGACCCGCATGACGGCGTGGCGCGCGCCCACGCCATGCCGGTGCAGGGCATCGACGTGTCAAACTGGCAGGGCGACATCGACTGGAACAAGGTTCGCGCCGCGGGCACCCAATTCGCCTTCATCAAGGCGACCGAGGGCGGCGATTATCTCGACCCGAAATTTGCCCAGAACTGGCAGGCGGCCAAGCGCGTTGGCATCCCGCGCGGCGCCTATCACATGGTCTATTGGTGTCGCGCTGCGCACGAGCAGGCGTTGTGGTTCATCCTCAACGTGCCGAACGATCCCGACGCGCTGCCTCCGGTGCTCGATCTCGAGTGGAACGGCCATTCGCGCAGCTGCCCCAAGCGGATTCCGGTGAAGCTCGCGCTCGAGAAGGTCAAGATCATGCTCGAGGTCATGGAGGCGCACACCGGCAAGCGCCCGATCATCTACACCGATGTCACGTTTCACCGCGAGGTGCTGGAAGGCGAGCTGCCAGGCTACAATTTCTGGCTACGCTCCGTCGCCGCCGAGCCGCAGGAAATCTACCGGAGCCGGCCTTGGCTGTTCTGGCAGTTCACCACCACGGGCTACGTGCCCGGCATCGAGAAGCCGGTCGATCGCAACGTGTTCAACGGCAGCTTCGGCGATTGGCGCCAGGTCTTGCCGGCGCGCCCACCCACCAAGCAGTCGGTGCGCAACGCGAATTGAGCCTTCCTGTCATCGCCCGGCTCGACCGGGCGATCCAGTAACCACCGCCCTCACCAAGCTTCCGCCGGCGGCGATTACTGGATGCCCGCCTGCGCGGGCATGACAATGAACTGCTAGAGCATTCCCTTCCTCGCGACACGCCGGCAAATCGTATCGATGTTGTTGCCGCGCAAGAGATGCCACACCGACCGGCGCTGCGCGCCGATCAGGGGCTTCGGCCAATCCACGGCGACATCTTCCGCGCCCTCCGCGCCCTGGCCGACGCCGAGCGGCTTCAGGAACTTGCTCGGCGATGGATCGGGTTCCGGCGGCGCTGCCGGAGGCACGGAATATTCGCCGCCCCACAACAGCACGCAGGGACGATTGGCGAGCGTGTCGGGAGGAGGAGGCTCGATCCTCGCGCTTAACGACAGCGCCCGCGCCTCAGGGAGATAGATTGAAAGATTGCCTGCGTCGCGCGGCGACAGCGTCACGAATTGCGCAAGTCCGAGACCGCGCTTTGTGAGCTCGTCTGCCAACCGCGCGTAAGGGAGGAGGTTGTTCGCTTCCGAGCTTCCGGGCACGACATAGAAGCTTGCGAACTTGACCAGAAAGATCACGAGAGCCACGGCGAGCGAAACGATGGCAAGCCTCTGCCCGAAACGCTGCTCCTCCACACGTTGGGCGATGAGGCCGGAGAGAGCCAGCGCCGCGAACAGAGAGAACGGGAAGAGATAGTGGATGGCGAAGCGGCTGATGCCGAACAGCGCGCCGCCCGTCGCAAAGGCGAACAGCAGGAGCGCGGCCATCAGCACGAGCGTTACGATCGCCGTGAGGCTCGCGAGCCTGATCGCCACCGCGTGAGACAAGGCCGGCGGCGACGGCGGCGGCTTCGGGAAGCGCCAGGCGAAGAACAGCACGAAGGCAATCCACGGGAGAAACACGAGCGGGATGCCGGTGACGAAGGCGGCGACACCCTCTAGCGCCTGGTCGAGCGACAGCGCGCGGCCGGAGGGCACGGTGCGGCGGCCAACAAGGTCAGGATCGATCGTGGCGAGCCACAGCGCGAAAGGCAGGATCGGCAGCACGGCACCCGCGAGCACGAAAAGCGTGCGCGGCTCGCGATAGAACGCCCGCGTCTCCCGCGTCACGGCCAGCGCCACGCCGAGGCTCAGCACCACGAGCAGGAAGCTCCACTTGGCCATGAGGCCGATGCCGATAATGAGGCCGAGGAGAAGCGCCCGTCCGGTCGTCGGCCGCTCGGCAAAGGCGAGCGCTGCGATGAATAAAGCGAGCGACGCTGCAAGCAGCGCGAGCGTATGGGAGACGCTGTGGTGGATCTCCCAGCCGAACCAGAAGAGCAGCACGAGCGAGAGGGAAAAGGCGGCGGCAAGGCGCGCGCTCGCAACCGTGCGCAAGAGCGCCACAGCAGAACAGAATGCCGGTGGTCGCGATCAGGGCGTAGCGCAGGATGAGGTAGGAGAGCGGGCCTGGGCCGAAGACCTGCTGCACCGTCCACAGCAGCCATTCATAAAGCGGCGGGTTGCGGAGCTGATAGCCGCCGGCGAGATGGTCTTGCAGGAGCTCTGCGGCGAGCGCGTCTTGCAGGGTGCGCCCCGGCGACACGGCCCACAGCATGACCACGAAGGCCAAGGACCACAGCAGCCAGAAGGCAGCCACCCCGCGCGTCGTCAGCATTTGCCCGGCAAGCTTCTTCATCCGGCCCTCTTCGTCCGCCCGCGGCCTTTATACACGGCGGCAGACAAGCGTCCCGCGCTTGCCTATAAGGGCGCCCATGCCGAAGCCGTCCGCCCAAAAAGCCCCGCCACGAAGTGGCCCGAGAATTGGCTCGCCAAGAATTGGCTTTGTCAGCCTTGGCTGCCCCAAGGCGCTGGTCGATTCGGAGCGCATCATCACCAAGCTGCGCGCCGAAGGCTACGAGCTGTCGGCGAGCTATGAGGGCGCTGACGCCGTGGTGGTCAACACGTGCGGCTTTCTCAACAGCGCCAGGGAGGAGTTGCTTGCGGCGATCGGCGAGGCTCTGGCGGAGAACGGCAAGGTCATCGTCACCGGATGCCTTGGCGTCGAGTCTGACCGCATCCGCGCCGCGCATCCAGGCGTGCTCGCCGTCACCGGCCCGCATCAATATGAGGCGGTGGTGGAGGAGGTGCACAAGGCGGTGCCGCGCCCGCACGATCCCTTCCTCGATTTGCTCCCGCCACAAGGCATCAGGCTCACGCCGCGCCACTACGCTTATTTGAAGATTTCGGAGGGCTGCAACAACCGGTGCAGCTTCTGCATCATCCCGCATCTGCGCGGGAAGCTTGCAAGCCGTCCGATCGGCGAGGTGATGCGCGAGGCCGAGCGGCTGGTCGATGCCGGCGTCAAGGAGCTGCTCGTCATCTCGCAGGACACGAGCGCCTATGGGCTCGATCTCGGCTACGCACGAAGCAACTGGCGCGGCGAGGAGCTGCGAAACGCGGTTCCTGAGCCTGGCTGAAGCGCTCGGCAGTCTCGGCGCCTGGGTGCGGCTGCATTACGTCTATCCTTACCCGCATGTCGATCAGGTGCTTCCGCTGATGGCGGAGGGAAAGGTGCTGCCTTATCTCGACATTCCCTTCCAGCATGCGAGCCCCACGGTGCTAAAGGCCATGCGGCGACCGGCGCATCAGGAGAAGACTCTCGAGCGCATCAGTTCCTGGCGTGCCACTTGTCCCGATCTTGCCATCCGCTCGACCTTCATCGTCGGCTTCCCTGGCGAGACCGAGGAGGACTTCGTCTTTCTCCTTGATTGGCTCTCGGAAGCGCGGCTCGCTCGCGTCGGCTGCTTCAAATACGAGGACGTCGACGGCGCTGCGGCCAATGTTCTCCCAGTCCAGGTGCCGCTGGAGGTGAAGGAGGAGCGTTACGCGCGGCTGATGCAGCATCAGCAGGAGATCAGCGCCGAGGTTCTTGCCGAACGCGTCGGCAAGACCATCGAGATCATCGTCGATGAAGTCGATACCGAGGGCGCTATTGCCCGTTCGGCCTGGGATGCGCCTGAGATCGACGGCAATGTTTACGTCAACGGCGAGATGGGCTTGCGTCCGGGCGACCGGGCGCGCGTGACCGTCGAAGCCTCCGACGAATACGATCTGTGGGGCCGCGTCGCCGAGACTGCCGCCGCGCAAACGCCGGAGCCCGCCCGCGCCTAGCTACATAGTCAAAATCGACACCCCACCCCGCCGCCCCGGACAGGTCTGGGGCGCCGACCCTCCCCGCAAAACGGGGAGGGAGGAGCCTGCGGCTTGCCCCCGGCCTCTATCCCTCCCCGCGAGGGGAGGGTGGCCGCCAAGGGCGGCCGGGTGGGGCGGCAAAGCAACGCTTTGTTAAGCCAATCGCACAATTTCCGCAGCGATTTACGCGCCGCTAGCCGGCCTTCGCCACCATATCTCCCGGTACGCGCGCCACGCCCAATTCGGACGATCGCGTGGGGAGGGCCTGATGAACCGATTGGTCCAGTTGTTCTCGAGAAACGACGCCGACAACCGCGCGGTCGAATATGGCGTCATCGCCGCAGGCCTTGCGCTCGCGCTTGTGGCCGTGCTCGCTCAGCTTGGCGGCGCGCTGACCACGGCGCTCTGAGAGCTTTCGTCAGCCTGCTTTCCGCGCCTTGATTTCTTCTTCGGCGCCTTCCGTCCACTCGGCAATCGCAGGCAACGCCAAAATGGTCTCGGCATAGGACGCTGCGCTGCCGTCGTCGCCGAAGGCAGCGAGATCCACCCCATACGTGCGGAAGCGGGTCGCCACCGGCGCATACATGGCGTCGGAATTGCTAAAGGCGCCGAACAGGAAGGGCCCACCCGCGCCATACTTCGCCCTGGTCTCGCGCCAGATCGCCACGATGCGGCTGATGTCGCGGGCAAGCTCATCGCTTAGCGGCGGGGTTGGCAGGCGCGCGAGCAACTCCATCGACATGTCGTTGCGCAGCGCGACGAAGCCTGAATGCATCTCGGCCGAGATCGAACGGGCAAGCGCGCGGGCTTCAACGTCGCGCGGCCACAGTTGAAGATCGGGATGGCGCTCGGCGAGATATTCGAGAATGGCGAGGCTGTCGAACACGACGAGGCCGTTGGTCTTGAGCGCCGGGACCTTGCCGGAAGGAGAATGACGCAGGATCGCTTCCCTGCTCTCAGGCTGGCGCAAGCGGATGCGCTCCTCGGCGAAGGGGATGCCGCAATGCCTCATGGCGATCCACGGCCTGAGGCTCCAAGAGGAGAGGTTCTTGTCGCCGATGAAGAGAGTGTAGCCGTCTTTCGACATGATCCCGCCTTGCGCCATTGTCATTGTGGCGCACCCCTGCCATTAATGCGGCCCGCCATCAAGCCCCGATCCGAACCGTCTTCCATGTCGACAAGAACCTTGCCGAAATCGCGCCGTGACTTGGGAGAGCTGCTGCTCGAGCGGGGAGGCGAGGGCCCTGCCGATCTGGTTCGTGGCCGCCAAGGACGATGCGCAACTGCAGAGACCTGACCGAAATCCAGCGGAACTGGGTCGAAGCGCGCGGCTGGTCGCCGAAACCTGGCGCAGTCCTGCTGCTGCCCGATGAAAGAGGCGGCATCGCCGGCGCCCTGCTTGGCACTGGCGGCGAGGATTGGGCTGAGCAGTCGCCGCTGCTTCCCGGCGCGCTCCCCGGCGCGCTTCCTCCCGGCGATTATCGCTTCGCCTCGAAGCTTCAAGATCCCGAGCTTGCGACCCTTGCCTGGCTTGCCGGCTCCTACCGCTTCGGCCGCTACAAGACCGAGAATAATGGCAAGCCAAAGCGCCTGGTGCTGCCGGATGGCGTGGAGCGGGCGAAAGTGCTCGCACTCGCCGAGGCGCTCTATTTCGGCCGCGACCTCATCAATATCCCGGCCAACGATCTCGGCCCCGCGGAGCTAGAAGCCGCCGCCCGCGAGATCGCCACCGAGCACGGCGCCTCCGTCAAGGTGACGGAAGGATCGAGCCTGCTCTCCGACAATTTTCCCATGATCCACGCCGTCGGCCGGGCGAGCGACAGGTCGCCGCGGCTGATCGATCTGCGCTGGGGCTCCGAACGCGCGCCAAAGGTGACCATCGTCGGCAAGGGCATCTGCTTCGATACCGGCGGCCTCGACATCAAGCCCGGAAGCGCCATGGCGCTGATGAAGAAGGACATGGGAGGGGCCGCAGCGGCGCTTACCTTCGGCCATCTCGTCATGCAGGCGAAGCTTCCGCTGCGCTTGCGCGTGCTGATCCCCGCCGCCGACAATTCGATCGCCGGCAACGCCTTCAGGCCGGGCGACGTGCTCAGGAGCCGCAGCGGCATGACCGTGGAGATCGGCAACACCGATGCCGAAGGCCGCCTCGTGCTCGCCGACGCGCTGAGCCTCGCCGACGAGGAAGCGCCGGACTATCTCATCACCATCGCCACGCTGACCGGCGCCGCGCGCGTAGCGCTGGGTCCTGATTTGCCGCCGCTCTACACCAACGACGAGGATCTTGCCACTGGGCTGCTCGCGAGCGGCTTGAGCGTCGGCGATCCTCTCTGGCGCATGCCGCTCTGGGCGCCCTACGACAAGCTCATCAAGAGCAACATCGCCGATGTGAACCACATCGCCGAAGGCTCGCATGCCGGCTCGGTCATCGCCGCGCTGTTCCTGAAGCGCTTCGTCAACGATGCCAAGCGCTTTGCCCATCTCGATATTTTCGGCTGGGTGCCGCGCGAGCAGCCGGGACGTCCGCAAGGCGGCGAGCCGCAAGGGGCGCGCGCGCTCTACGCCTATTTCCGCAAAGAATTCGGGCCGTGACGAGCGGCGTGCTGCCAGACCCGCGCCGCCACGCTCTATCGCGCGAACCTGGCCGCGGAGTCGCTGCGCGGCCGTGTCGAAGCGCCGCGCTACGTTAAAGGAGTACGCTCGCCAGGTCGAGGCTTCCGGCGCTCCCCTTGCGCCGGGAGCCGCGCTTCGATGCCTCCTCGACAGCGAAGCCTTGTTCGGCGAGACCCTCACTCTGTTCGACGAAAGCGAAGGCTGGGCTTGGGTGCAGCTCGCGCGCGATGGCTATGTCGGCTACCTGCCGAGCGAGGGCCTGACCTCCGCGGTCACCACGCCGACCCATCGAGTCGCCGCGTTGCGGACCTACGTCTATGCGAGCCCGGACATCAAGACGCCGCCGCTCGCGCTGCTGAGCCTGAATGCGCTTTTGTCGGGTGCCGGCACGGAGGGGAGGTTCCTGGCGCTTCAGTCAGGCGGCTTCGTCATCGCCGAGCACGCGCGAAAGCTGGACGAGCCTGCGCGCGATTTCGTCGATGTGGCGCTTGGCTTTCGCGGCACGCCCTATCTGTGGGGCGGGCGCACCAGCCTCGGCGTCGATTGCTCAGGACTGGTGCAGCTCGCGAGCGAAGCGGCGGGGTTGCCTTGCCCGCGCGACGCCGACATGCAGGGGAATGAAGTCGGCCGCGCGCTCGACTGGCAACGTCGCCGGCACGCTCGCGCGCGGCGATCTCGTGTTCTGGGACGGCCATGTCGGCATCATGACGAGCGCGCAACACCTCGTTCATGCGAGCGCCTATCAGATGATGGTGGTGGAAGAGCCTCTGGCCGAAGCCAGCGCGCGCATCGCCGCTTCGAAAGGCGGCGAGATTATCGGCGTGCGGCGCCCGGCGCGCCTTTCAGGCGTCGGGCCCGCGCCCTCGCGCTAGTGCAGCACGCCGAACAGCCAAAGCAGGATGATGATGGGGATCGGGATGCCGATCAACCAGAGCAGAATGCCGCGCATGGGGTGCGTTTCCTTTGTTCGTCGATCTGAGTGACCAACGCGCAGAGCTGACGCGAGGTTCCTTCGCCGACGAGCTAAGTGGCGACCACGCCGCTACGGGTCGCTTCGAGCTCGAAGGCTGCGGCGAGTAGAGCCTTGGTGTAGTCGGTCTTCGGCTTGGCGAACACCGTGCGCGCCGGGCCTTGCTCCACCACCTTGCCGTGACGGAGCACGATGATGGCGTTGGCGAGCGCGCGCACGACTTTCAGATCGTGGCTGATGAAGAGGTAAGCGAGCTTGTAGCGCTTCTGCAGATCGCGCAGGAGATCGACGATCTGCGCCTGCACCGAGACGTCGAGTGCCGATGTCGGCTCATCGAGGATGAGGAATTTCGGCTCGAGCACCAGCGCCCTGGCAATGGCGATGCGCTGGCGCTGGCCGCCTGAGAACTCATGCGGGTAGCGGTCCTGGCAGGCGGGTTCGAGTCCAACTTCCTTCAGCGCCCGCGACACGCGCGCCCGCCGCTCGTCGCGGTCCATGCCCGGCTTCTGGATGAGCAGGCCTTCCTCGATGATCTGCCCGACCGAGAGACGAGGGGAGAGCGAGCCGTAAGGGTCCTGGAACACGATCTGCATGTCGCGGCGGAGCGGCCGCATCTTCTTTAAGTTGTAGCCGTCGATGCGGTTGCCGAGATAGACGATCGGACCCTCGCTCGACACGAGCCTAAGCAGAGCCAGGCCGAGCGTCGTCTTGCCCGATCCGGATTCGCCTACGACGCCGAGCGTCTGGCCTTCCTTCACCGCCAGGTCGATACCGTCGACCGCCTTGATGTGGCCGACGACGCGGCGCATGAAGCCGCGTTTGATGGGAAACCAGACCTTCAAATCCTTGGCCTCGAGGATCACCGGCGCCTTGGCGTTGGCCGCAGGCGGCGAGCCCTTTGGCTCCGAAGCGAGCAAATGCCTGGTGTAGGGATGCTGCGGCGAGGCGAAGATGTCATGCGTCGTGCCACGCTCGACGATCTCGCCGTTGGTCATCACGCACACCCGGTCGGCCATCTTGCGCACGATGCCGAGATCGTGGGTGATGAGCAGCATCGCCATGTTGAATTCCGATTTGAGCCTGAGCAGCAGGTCGAGGATCTGCGCCTGGATGGTCACGTCGAGCGCGGTGGTGGGCTCATCGGCGATCAGCAGATCAGGCTCGTTGGCGAGCGCCATGGCGATCATCACCCGTTGCCGCTGGCCGCCTGAGAGCTGATGCGGATAGGAGTTGAGGCGGCCTTTCGGGTCCTCGATGCCGACCTTGTCGAGGAGATCGAGCACGCGCGCTTGTGCCGCGCTGTTGGACAGCCCCCGATGGATCTTGAGCACCTCGCCGATCTGCTGCTCGATGGTGTGAAGCGGGTTGAGCGAGGTCATAGGCTCTTGAAAAATCATGGAAATTTGGTTGCCGCGGACATGGCGGAGCCCGTCGAGAGGCAGCGCCATCAAATCCTCGCCCTTGAACCTGATGACGCCTGAGGGGTGCGAGGCCGAAGGATAAGGGAGCAGGCGGAGGATGGAGAGCGCGGTCACCGTCTTGCCGGAGCCGGACTCGCCGACCAGCGCCACGGTCTCGGCCTTGCCGATGTCGAAGGAGACATTCTTCACGGCATGGACGAAATTGCCTCCGCCGCCGCGAAAATCGACGGAGAGGTCTTCGACGCTGACCAGCGTCTCCTTCGGCGAGGCTGGCTTGGCGCTTGGTTTCGTGTCGGCCATCGATCGTCCTTAAGCGCTCTTCGCTTCGGCAGCAGCATCGGCGCAGACGCCGTGCTCGATCTCGACCGTGGCGTGATCCAGGCCAAAGCGCGTATGCAGCCGCTCCTTGATGGCTTTCACCATGCGGTCGCCATCGAGACCTTCATCGACGCAGGCATGCAGCGTCACCATCTGCCGCTCCTGGGTGATCGACCACACATGCACATGGTGCACGCCGGTGACGCCGGGGACATTGGCGACCAGGTCTGGTTCGATGTGGCGCGTGTCCAATTCGTGCGGCGCCCCTTCGAGCAGGATGTGTCCGGAGGCTTGCACGACCTTCCAGCCGCTCCGGAGCACGATGACGGCGACGAGGATCGAGAGCAGTGGATCGATCGGCGTCCAGCCGGTGAGGTAGATCACGGCACCGGCGGCGAGAGCCGCCACCGAGCCGAGAAGATCGCCGAGCACGTGGATGGCGGCGCCTTTGACGTTGAGGTTCTCGCGGTCGGCCCCATGCAGCAATCCAAAGGCGATCAGGTTCACGGCGAGGCCCGCAGCTCCAACCACCATCATGATTCCGCCTGCGACGGGTTGCGGCTGGTTGAGGCGCTCGACGGCCTCGAGCACGATCCAGGCGGCGATGGCGAAGAGCGCGAGGCCGTTGGCGAACGCGACCAGCACCTGAAAGCGGTCGAAGCCATAGGTCCGCTTCCAGTCTGCGGGACGGCGCGCGAGGCGAAAGCCGAACCAGGCCAAGGACAGCGAGCCGAGATCGGTGAGCATGTGTCCGGCATCGGCGAGCAAAGCGAGCGAGCCTGAGATGATGCCCCCGGCGATCTCGACGAACATGAAGAGCCCGGTGATGAGCGCGGCAAGGCCCATGCGCCGCTCATTGGTGTCGTGGCGGTTTGTGTGGGCCTGGCCTGGGGCGTGGGTATGTGAGCCGTGCATCGTTGCGCCTCAGCCGAAGGATTTGCGCGGGTCAAGCGCGTCGCGCACCGCCTCGCCGATGAAGATCAGGAGACTGAGCATGATGGCGATGACGAAGAAAGCGGTTAAGCCAAGCCACGGCGCCTGCAGATTGTCCTTGCCTTGCGCGAGCAGCTCGCCGAGCGAGGGCGATCCTGCCGGCAGGCCGACGCCGAGGAAATCGAGCGAGGTGAGCGTGCTGATGGATCCGTTCAAGATGAACGGCATGAAGGTGAGCGTCGCCACCATGGCGTTCGGGAGGAGATGCTTGAAGATGATCTTGAGATTGGACAGCCCGAGCGCGCGCGCAGCGGTGACATATTCGAAATTCCGCGCCCGCAGGAACTCGGCGCGCACCACGCCGACCAGCGCCACCCAGGAGAAGGCGAGCAGGATGCCGAGCAGAATCCAGAAGGAGGGCTCGATCACCGCGGCAATGATGATGAGCAGATAGAGCTGCGGCACCGAGGTCCAAATCTCGATGAAGCGCTGGAACAGGAGATCGGTCCAGCCACCGAAATAACCCTGCACCGCGCCTGCCGCCACCCCGATGATCGAGGCGAAGAAGGTCAGCACCAGCCCGAACAGCACCGAGATGCGGAAACCGTAGATGACGCGGGCGATGACGTCGCGGCCCTGATCGTCGGTGCCAAGCCAGTTCCATTCGAGCTCGGCGTTGCACGGGTGGAAGCCTCCTTTGATCGCAGCCTCGCAATCCTCCTTGGTCAGCATCCAGGTCGGCTTCACCGGGAAGGCCATCGGCGGGTTCTTGTTCGGCGTGTCGTAGGAGAAGGGGATCGGCGGCCACAGGATCCAGCCGTTCTTGTCGGCGATCATCTCTTTGACCGCCGGGTCGCGATAGACGGCTTCGGTCTCGAAGATGCCGCCGAAGTCGGTCTCAGGGTAGGACTTGAACACCGGGAAATAGTACTGGCCGTCATATTTCACGAGCAGTGGCTTGTCGTTGGCGATGAACTCGGCGAACAGGCTGAGCACGAACAGGATGAGGAAGACCCACAACGACCAGTAGCCGCGCTTGTGCGCCTTGAAGGTCTGCCAGCGTCGGGCATTGAGCGCCGAGAGCACGAACCTTCGCCCTGAAAGCGGGACGGCCGTAGCCTCATCGATGACGGCGGCGTCAGTGGGGACATCCATCGACTAAACCTCGCGCGTCTCGAAATCGATGCGCGGATCGACCCAGGTATAGGTAAGGTCGGAGATGAGATTGATGACGAGCCCCATCAGCGAAAAGATATAGACGGTGGCGAACACCACCGGATAGTCGCGGTTCATCACCGACTCGAAGCCGAGCAGGCCGAGCCCTTCCAGCGAGAAGATGGTCTCGATCAGGAGCGAGCCTGCGAAGAAGGCGCTGATGAAGGCGCCGGGGAAGCCGGCGATGATGATCAGCATGGCATTGCGGAACACGTGCCCGTAGAGCACGTGGCGCTCGGTCAAGCCCTTGGCCCGCGCCGTGGTCACATATTGCTTGCGGATTTCCTCAAGGAACGAGTTCTTGGTGAGGAAGGTGAGCGTGGCGAAGGCCGACAGCGACATGGCGATCATCGGCAGCACGAGGTGCCACAAATAGTCGAGAATCTTGTCGGGCCACGAGAGCTGCGACCAATTCTCCGAGGTCAGCCCCCGCAACGGGAAGATGTTCCAGAACGAGCCGCCGGCGAACAGAACGATGAGGAACACGGCGAACAGGAAGCCAGGGATGGCGTAACCGATGACGATCACCGTGCTCGTCCACACGTCGAAGCGCGAGCCTTCCTTCATGGCTTTGCGAATGCCGAGCGGAATCGAGATGGCGTAGGAGATGAGCGTCATCCATAGCCCGAGCGAGATGGAGACGGGCAATCGCTCGGCGATCAGTTTCAGAACGCTCGTATCGCGGAAATAGCTCTGGCCGAAATCGAAGCGGAAATAGTTCCACATCAGCAGTCCGAAGCGCTCATAGGCGGGCTTGTCGAAGCCGAACTGCTTCTCCAGGCTCTTGACGAATTCAGGGTCTAGGCCTTGCGCGCCGCGATATTTAGACGGCGCCGAGATGTCGCCGGGCGTGCCGCCAGGCGGCTTGCCGACGCCGAAATCGCCGCTGCCGCCGCTGAACCTCGCCGTGGCGCTGACGTCGGTGCCGGTGAGCTGCGCGATCATCCGCTCGACCGGGCCGCCTGGAGCGAATTGCACGACGAGGAAGGTCACGAGCATGATGCCGATCATGGTCGGCACGATGAGCAGAAGCCGGCGCAGAATGTAGGCAGTCATGCTGGTACCGAGCGGGACCCTTTTTTGCTGAGATTCGCGGGGAGTTTCGCAGCTTTCGGCCGGTGATACCACCCTCCCTCGCAGGACAGAAGTGCCGCAGCCATCACCGGTCGTCCCTAGCGTTTGCGGCGGAGGAACCTGATCAGTGCGTAGCCGGCGAGGCCAAGCGCGAGCAGAATTCCGAAAATCAGCCCGACCGGGGAGGAGTGGCCAGGTTCGCTGCCGTCGCCCTCGGTGGCGGGCGCTTCGGCGGCTGCAGCGGTCAGCTTGGCGGCTTTGGCGCCGTCATACCACCAGGTGTCGAGGATGCCGCGATCGAAGCGCGGCTTGGTCTCGGGCCGCGAGAACTTGTCCCAATAGGCGATATTGTTCGACGCCTTGTACCAATGCGGCACCCAATAATGCCCGGCCCGCAGCACGCGGTCGAGCGCGCGCGCCGCTGTCTCGAGCTCGTCGCGGCTCTTCGCTGCGATCACCCGCTCGACCAGAGCGTCGACAGCCGGATCGGAGATGCCTGCGAGGTTGAGCGATCCGTCCATCTTGGCCGCGTCCGAGCCGAAATAGCTGCGCAGCTCCACGCCTGGCGTGTTGCGCATCTGATAGCGCTCGGTTGTGATGTCGAAGTCGAAGCTCTTCAGCCGGCGCTGATATTGCGCCGGATCGACCATGCGCATCGACGCATCGATGCCGAGCAGCTGCAGGTTCTTGACGAAGGGCGCCGTGACCCGCTCGAAGGCAGGCTCGAAATTGAGGATCTCGAGCTTCATCTGCTCGCCCTTGTCATTCACCCGCTTGCCGTTCTTGATGGTCCAGCCGGCCTGATCGAGAAGCTTGCCCGCCTCCTCAAGCTGGTTGCGGATGTTGCCCGAGCCGTCGGTCTTTGGCGGCAGATAGGCAGGACCGAGCGCCTCAGGCGAAACCGGAACGCCGAGGCCTTCAAGCAGGGTCTTCTCGGCAGGCGACGGCTCGCCTTCGGCCTTCATGGTGGAGTTCTCGAAGAAGCTCTGGGTGCGGGTGTAGAGCGAGTAGAACAGATTGCGGTTGGTCCACTCGAAATCGAAGGCGAGGTCGAGCGCCTTCCGCACCAGCGGGTCCTTCAGCTGCTCGCGCCTTGTGTTGAGGAAATAGCCTTGCGTGCCTGACGGAGTCTCGTCGGCAAGCACGTCCTTTTTCACCTTGCCGGCACGGATCGCCGGGAAGTCGTATTCCGTGGCCCAGACCTTGGAGGTGAACTCCTCGCGGAAATCGTAGGTGCCGGCCTTGAAGGCCTCCATGCCTGCGGTGCGGTCGCGGAAATATTCGTAGCGGATCTCGTCGAAGTTCCACCGGCCGCGATTGACCGGCAGGTCCTTGCCCCAATAATTGGGGTTGCGCTTGTAGGAGATGGTGCGGCCCTGCTTCAAGTCGCCGACCACATAGGGGCCTGAACCGAGCGGCGGATCGAGCGTCGTCTGCGCGAAGTCGTGGCTCGAATAATAAGCCTTGGAGAAGATCGGCAGCTCGGCAACGGTGAGCGGCAGGTCGCGCGTCAGCGTGCCCTTGAAGCTGTAGCGGACGGTGTGCGGATCGAGAGCTTCCGCCTTCGCCACGTCGGCGAGCATCTGCGCGAAGAGCGGATGGCCCTTGGTCTTGAGCGTCTCGAAGGAGAACACTACGTCGTCGGCGGTGAGCGGGCTTCCGTCGTTGAACTTGGCCTCGGGCCTGAGCGTGAAGGTGACGGACATGCCGTCAGGGGCGATTTCGGCGCTCTTGGCCACAAGGCCATAGACCGCGTCTGGCTCGTCGGCCGCGCGCGTCATCAGCGAATTGAACAGAAGCTCCAGCCCCTGCGCCGCGTCGCCTTTGAGGATGTAGTTGTTGAGGCTGTCGAAGGTGGTGACGCCGCCCCAGCCGACGAGCGAGAAGGTACCTCCCTTCGGCGCGTCGGGATTGGCATAGGCGAAGTGCTGGAAGTCGGCAGGGTAGGCGAGATCGCCAAACGACGAAAGCCCGTGCTTCGCCTCAGCGTGACAGGCGCCTGCGATGAAGAGGGCGCCGGCGGCCACGGCGCCAAAGGTGAGCGCGCGGAGCCTCAGCGCCGTCAAAGCTTCGGCGCTCCGGGCAGCTTGGCGGCCAACGAATTATCGAACCACCACACTTGCGTGAAGCCTGGGGTCAGGCCGGGGAGCGTCGCCGGCTGGCCGTAGCGGTCCCAATAGGCGATGCGCACCTTGGGCGCGTACCATTGCGGCACCACGAAGTCGTTCCATAGGAGCACGCGGTCGAGAGCGTGGGTGGCGGCGACCAGCTCCTCGCGGTTCTTGGCGAAGATCACGTGGTCGACCAGCTTGTCGATGGCCGGATCCTTGATGCCGATCAGGTTGCGGCTGCCTTCGCGCCCAGCTGCCTCCGAGCCCCAGAAGTCGCGCTGCTCGTTGCCGGGCGACTCCGACTGGCCGAAATTGCCGACCACGATGTCGTAGTCGAAGCCGTCAAGGCGCCGCGTATATTGGGCGCTGTCCACCATGCGCAAGCGCGCCTTGATGCCGAGCCTTTCGAGATTGCTGATGTAGGGCTGCACGATGCGCTCAAACAGCGGCGAGACCAGCAGGAACTCGACGGTGAGCGGCTCCCCGGTCTTGCTGTTGACCAGCACGCCGTTCTTCACCTCGTAGCCCGCCTCTTTCAGGAGCTGGACAGCTTTGCGCAGATTGTTGCGCATGTCGTCGGAATTATTGTTCACCGGGTTCGTGTGCACCTCGGTGAACACTTCCGCAGGCACCTGATCCTTTACCTCGTTCAGGATCTCAAGCTCGCGTCCTTGCGGCGGCGTGGGCGGTGCTGCCAGCTCGCTCCCCTGGAAGAAGCTGCCGACGCGGGCATATTGTCCGTAGAATAAATTCTTGTTCGCCCATTCGAAGTCGTAGGCGAGGTTGAACGCCTGGCGCACGCGGCGGTCCTGGAATTGCGGCCGGCGGATATTGAGCACGAAGCACTGCATCGGCTGCGCGCTCTTGATCGGCACCTCCTGGCGCTTGACCCATCCGTCGCGCACCGCGGCGAAGTCGTAGGCCGTCGCCCAGTTCTTGGCGCTCGTCTCCATGTGATAATCGAGATTGCCGGCCTTGAAGCTCTCGAAGGCGACCGTCTCGTCGCGGTAGTAGTCGAAGCGGATCTCGTCGAAATTCCACTGCCCGCGATTGACCGGCAAATCCTTGCCCCAATAGTCGGGCACGCGCTCGTAAGTGATGGTGCGCGCCGGCGTCACCTGTTTGATGCGGTAGGGGCCTGAGCCGAGCGGCGGCTCGAGCGTCGTCTTCAGTGGGTCGCGCTGATTGCCTTTGGCGTCCTTCCCCGTCCAGTAATGCTTGGGCAGGATGGTGAGCTGGCCCATGATCATCGGCAGCTCGCGATTGCCTTTGACGTCGAAGGTGAAAGTCACCTCCCTCGGCCCGGTCTGTTCGGCTTTCGTGACGTTCTTGTAGTAGAGCGCCATGCGCGGATTGGCCGCCTTGTTCACGTCCAGGCTGTAGACGACGTCCTCGGGCGTGATCGGCGTCCCGTCATTCCAGCGCGCTTCGTCGCGGAGCTTGAAAGTCACCGACGAGAAGTCCGGCGGATAAGACGCCCATTCGGCGATGAGACCGTAAGAGGTGGAGGCCTCCTCGAGGCTGTCGGCCATGAGGGCTTCGTAGAGAAGGCCGAGACCCGCTGCGGCCTCACCCTTGTAGAGGATCGGGTTCAGGCTATCGAAGGAGCCGATATCCGCCATGCGCACGACGCCGCCTTTCGGCGCGTCCGGGTTGACGTAGTCGAAATGCTGGAAGTTTGCCGGGTATTTCGGCTTGCCGATCAGCGAGACGGCGTGATGGTGCTGTGGCTCATCTTGCGCGTGTGCCGGGAGAGCGAGGAGGCCGATCAGGACGAAGGGGAGAAGAAGGCGGCGAAGCATCATGGCGGGCGCTTGCGCTTGACGTTGATCCGTTGCCTGCCCGCGACGGGCTGCTTTGACTGGGATTGCAGGCCTAAGATCGGCCTTTAGCCCCGCACGGCCTCTTAGCATGAGGCCCGCCGGGCCCTCCATGAATTATCGCTCATGTTGGGCCTCCCCCACTTTGCAAGCGGGGGAGGGCCGAATGGTCAACCTATTGCGGCTCGCTATTGCGGCTCGCCGTCGGGGTAGGCTGGCTGCGGTTGCCTTGCCGTTGACGGCTCTGAGAAATCGGCCGCCGCAGGAGCTTCCTCAGACGCCGGCGCTGCCTCCTCTGCAGGCTCCTCACCTGGGACCACCGGCTGAGGCTGGCGCTCCGTGGAAGGCTCGGAAAAATTCGCATCGGGGGCGGGAGCCGGTGCTTCGGCCGGGGCTTCTTCTGCGGGAGCGGCGGGAGCCTCGGCGGGCTTCTCCTCGGCAGCGGGAGCTGCAGGCGCTTCGGCAGGCTTCTCCTCGGCAGCGGGAGCAGCAGGAGCCTCGGCCGGCTTCTCCTCGGCCGCGGGAGCTGCAGGCGCTTCGGCAGGCTTCTCTTCGGCCGCGGGAGCTGCAGGCGCTTCGGCAGGCTTCTCCTCGGCCGCGGGAGCCGCAGGCGCTTCGGCAGGCTTCTCTTCGGCCGCGGGAGCTGCAGGCGCTTCGGCAGGCTTCTCTTCGGCCGCGGGAGCTGGAGGCCCTTCGGCAGGCTTCTCCTCCGCTGCCGGAGCGGCGGGAGCCTCGGCGGGCTTCTCTTCGGCTGCGGGAGCTGCAGGCGCTTCGGCGGGCTTCTCTTCGGCTGCCGGGGCCGGGGCCGCGGCGGGTGCAGCCTCGGGCAAGGGCACTGGGTTGTCGGACTTGGTGCGCAGGAAGTCGATGACGTCGGCGCGGGTGTGCAGATCCGGAAGGCCCGGGAACGCCATGGTCGTTCCTGGAGCGAAGGCTTGCGGGTTTGTCAGCCAGAGGTCGAGATGCTCGAAGGTCCAATCGCCCTCGCTTTGCTTGGCCTTGAGAGCCGGCGAATAGTTGAAGCCCTCAAGCGAGGCGATCTTGCGTCCGACGACGCCATAAAGATTGGGACCGATCGGGCTAGGCGTCCCCTTGTCGAAGGCGTGGCAGACCTTGCACAGCGCGACGCTCGCTTCGCCCTTCTTCGGGTCGGCCTTGGCTAGAGCGGGAAGGATCTCGGCGCCCGGGGCTGCCTCGCCGCCCTTCGCCGGGGCTCCTTCGGCAGCCGGAGCCTCCTTGGCGGCTACCACCTCAGGCAGCGGCGGCGGGTTTTCGGTCTTGCTACGCAAGAACATGATCACGTCGGCTCTTTGCTGCGCGTCGGGCAGACCCGGAAAGGCCATGGTCGTGCCGGAGGCAAAGGCTTGCGGGTTGGTGATCCAGTGGTTGAGATTCTCGTAGGACCAAACCTCCCCGGCTTTGGCCTTCAGTGCCGGCGAATAGTTGAAACCCTCGACCGAAGCGATCTTGCGCCCGACCACGTTATGAAGATTGGGGCCGATCGGGCTCGGGGCGCCGGCCTCGAATGCGTGGCAGGCCTTGCAGATCGCCGCCGTCGTCTCGCCCTTGGCAACGTCGGCCTTGGCGAGCAACGCCGGGAGGTCGCTGCCAGCGGCAGCCGCAGGTTTCTCGCCGGGCTTCTCGCCAGGCTTGGTTCCGGCAACCTCAAAACCCGGCTTCTCAGGCTCGTGCTCCTCAAAGGCGATGTCGATCAGCGTTTTTGTGCCGAAAATGAGCAGCAGAGCGCCGAGCACGGCCATGGCGATCTGGTTCAGGCGGTAATGCTTCATGGTCGATTTTCCCCCCGGATGCAGAGGCTAGTTTTCGGAGTTCTTGCTACGGAAAGTGAGAATATTCGGCGTAGGTGGCCGTTGTAGCTGAGGCATTTGGCCCTGCCAAGATGTCGCGAGACCGCAATCTCCGTGTTATCTGACCCAAATGGCCCCTAATCTCATCGTCATTCCGGCAAGGCTAAAGGCGACAAGGCTGCCAGACAAGCCTCTCGCCGACATCGCCGGGGAGCCCATGATCGTCCATGTTTGGCGCCGCGCGGTCGAGGCCAAATGCGGCCCCGTCGTGGTGGTCGCCGACGACGAGGCGATCTGCGAGGCGGTGCGGCTCGCCGGCGGCGAAGCCTTGATGACGCGACCGGACCACTTGAGCGGCTCTGACCGCATCTTCGAGGCTGTCTCCAGGATCGATCCTGAAGGGGAGATCGAGACCATCGTCAATCTGCAAGGAGACTTGCCGACACTCGACCCGCGGCTGGTCCGCGCCTGCCTCGGCGCGCTCGACGACGATGCGGCGGAGATCGGCACCATCGCCGCGACCATCGCGCGGGAGGAGGAGCGCACCGACCCCAACGTGGTGAAGGTCGTTGGCTCGCCGCTCGGTCCGCGGGCCATGCGCGCCTTATACTTCACCAGGGCCACGGCACCCTACGGAGATGGCCCGCTCTACCATCACATCGGCATCTATGCTTACCGGCGCGCGGCGCTTGCCCGCTTCGTGTCCTTGCCGCCGTCGCCGCTTGAGACCCGCGAGAAGCTCGAGCAGCTTCGGGCGCTCGAAGCCGGAATGCGCATCCACGTCGCCCTCGTTGACACCGTACCGCTCGGTGTCGATACTCCCGCCGACCTCGCCCGGGCGCGTCAGCTGCTCACGAATCCGCTGTGATTTAACCTCTCGTCATTCGTCATTCCCGCGAAAGCGGGAATCCAGTAAACGGTGAGGCCGGTTATCAAGCCGAGACCCCGTCGACTACTGGATGCCCGCCTGCGCGGGCATGACAAAACCGCGAAGCACATTCCGATGGTCACAACCAAGCGTCAGAAAATCGCCTATCAGGGCGAGCCCGGCGCCAACTCGCATCTTGCCTGCCGCGACGCTTTTCCGAAGATGGAGCCGCTAGCCTGCCCCACCTTCGAGGACGCGCTTGCCGCGGTGAAAGGCGGCGATGCGCGTCTCGCCATGATCCCGATCGAGAACTCGGTCGCAGGCCGCGTCGCCGACATCCATCATCTGTTGCCTGATTCTGGGCTGTTCATTGTTGGCGAACATTTCGAGCGCATCCGCCATCAGCTGCTCACGCTACCAGGCGTGAAGCTCGGCGAGCTCAAGACGGTGCATAGCCACACCATGGCGCTCGGCCAGTGCCGTAACGCGATCCGCGCGCTGAAGCTGACCCCGGTGGCCGAGGCCGACACGGCCGGTGCCGCACGGAATTTGCGCGACGCGCAGGACCGCACGCGAGCGGTGATTGCCTCCGCGCTCGCTGCCGAGGTCTATGGACTGAAGATTGCCAAGGCTGGCATCGAGGATGCGGAGCACAACACCACGCGCTTCGTGGTGCTCGCCTCGAAGCCCGACCACGCCAAGGCCAAGGACGGCCCGGTCATCACCACCTTCGTGTTTCGCGTGCGCAACGTGCCTGCCGCGCTCTACAAGGCGCTTGGCGGCTTCGCCACCAACGGCGTCAATATGACCAAGCTTGAGTCCTATCAGCTCGAGGGCTCGTTCAACGCCACTATGTTCTATGCCGATATCGAGGGCCACCCCGACGAGCGGCCGGTCAAGCTCGCCATGGAGGAGCTCGCCTTCTTCACGAGCGAGGTGCGGCTGCTTGGCACTTACAAGGCAAGCCCGTTCCGCGCCGAGCTCAAGGCGAGCTGAGACTGAAAGGGGGGTAAGATGATCGCCTTGCTCATCGCAGCTCTGATGGTCGTTCTTCCGCTGCTCCACTTGGCGTTCAGCAAGGTGCCGCGAACGCCGCAGCGCGTCGTTCACATCCTGCTTCTCTACGCGCTGGTGTTGGGTGTCGGCGTCATCGGCTTGCCGATGGGGTTCATTCCCCATGTCTTCTTCCCAGATCAGGCGGCCGAACTCATTGGCTGGGCGCCGAGCCCATTCCAGCTCGAAGTGGGATTCCATGACGGTGCCTGGGGTATTCTTGGTTTCCTCTGCATCTGGATCGGCGGGCTGTTCTGGCTCGCGACCGGGCTCGGCTGGTCGTTCTTCATGCTCGGAGCCACTTATGGGCACATCCGCGAGACATTGATCAAAGGCGACTACGCGCCCTACAACTTCTTCACGATATTCTCGGACGGATTCATCGGCATCTGGATCCTCGTGCTTCTTTACCTCTACTGGCGCCAGGGCGGCTTCGCGAAGTAGGGGACCGCGGCGCTTTCGCATCGGGTTGCCACAGGCGCCGCTATCCCCGATATACTCCCCGAGGGAGGTTGGCGGCAGGCGCGTTCCTCGCCAACCGGGTCAGGTCCGGAAGGAAGCAGCCCTAACGAGATTGACGCGGGTTGTTTGTCCAGCCTCCCACCTGCCTCAAGCGTTTAAGGGTGATCGATTTGCGTCATTGCCGGGCTTGACCCGGCAATCCATTCCAATGGCCTCTCCACGTGCTGAGACGTACGAATGGATGCCCGGATCAAGTCCGGGCATGACGCGTTTGGGAGTGCGAGTTCGTCCATGGCCGAAGACAAAGACCAGCAAGAGAGCGCGCCGAAGCGCTCCGGGAAGAAGGCGGCGAAAGCCGAAGGCGCGCCCGCGCCTGCAGGCGCCGGTCAGAGCCACGCTGCGCTCGCCCGCAAATACCGGCCGAAGCTATTCTCCGAGTTGATCGGCCAGGACGCCATGGTGCAGACGCTGCGCAACGCCTTTGCCAGCGGGCGCATCGCGCAAGCCTATATGCTCACGGGCGTGCGCGGCGTGGGCAAGACCACGACGGCGCGCCTGATCGCGCGTGCGCTGAACTATGTGCCGCAAGGAGGCGAAGGCGCACCAACCCTCGACATGACCGAGGAGGGCGAGCATTGCCGCGCCATCCTGGAGAGCCGGCATCTCGACGTGGTCGAGATGGACGCAGCCTCGCATACCGGCATCGACGACGTCCGCGACCTGATCGACAGCGCCCACTACAAGCCGAACACCGCGCGCTACAAGGTCTACATCATCGACGAGGTGCATATGCTGTCGAAGCAGGCCTTCAACGGCCTGCTCAAGACCCTGGAAGAGCCGCCTGAGCATGTGAAGTTCATCTTCGCCACAACGGAAGCGCGCAAAGTTCCGGTCACCGTGCTGTCGCGCTGCCAGCGCTTCGACCTGAAGCGCATCGAGGTCGAGCAGCTTGCCCAGCATCTCGCCTTCATCGTTGCGCAGGAAGGCGTCGCAGCCGATCCAGCTGCCTTGATGCTGATTGCGCGCGCCGCCGAAGGATCGGTGCGCGATGCGCTCTCGATCCTCGACCGCGCCATCGCCTTCGGCTCTGGCAAGGTGGAGACAGAGGCGGTGCGCGGGCTGCTCGGACTTGCCGACCGCGGCCGCATCTTCGATCTGCTTGAGACCGTGCTCGCCGGCGATGCCGGAAGCGCGCTCGCCAAATTCGCCGGCGCTGACCAATGACGGCGCCGAGCCGGCGCAATTGATCACTGATCTCGCCGACGCCGTTCATGCCGTGACCCTAGTCAAGGCCGCGGGCGCGTCAGACCCTGCGGCGAGCGAGGCCGAGCGGGCAAGCGCCTCTGACCTCGCCAAGCGCCTCTCGATGCCGGTGCTCGCGCGTGCCTGGCAGATGCTGCTGAAAGGCCATGAGGAGGTGAAGTCCTCGCCACGGCCGCACGCCGCCGCCGACATGGTTCTGGTGCGGTTCGCTTATGCCGCCGATCTGCCGACGCCTGGCGATCTGATGCGCCGGCTTGGCGACAGCAGCGGGGAGGGGGAGGGCGCGCCGCGCGTGACGCCCAACAAGCCGCGCGAGCCTGCCCCTGCCATTCTGCGAGAAGCGCCGCCGCCCGCGCCGGAACCGCCGCCGGTGACCGAGACAGAGGACCCCGCGCCTCCGCCGTCGCTCGCCGATCCGAAGAGCTTCGAGGAGGTCGTGGCGCTTGCCGAGGAGAAGCGCGATTTGAAGCTCAAGCACGCGCTTTCCGAGCAGGTGCGGCTCGTGCGCTTCCGTCCAGGGCATCTTGAGCTCAATCCGCTTCCCAACGCGCCGAAGGAGCTCGGCCAGGATCTGATGCGCAAACTGAAAGCCTGGACCGGCAGGGTGTGGATCGTAGCCTTGAGCGGAGACGAAGGCGCATCGCCGTTAGGCGTTCAGCGCCGCGAGCGCGAGGCGCGCGAGATCGAGCGCATCCGCGATCATCCCGACGTCAAGCAAGTGCTGCAACATTTCCCCGGGGCGCGCATCGCCGCAGTGCGAGCGACCGCGAGCGAGGAGCCCCCGGCCCCTCCGGTCCCCCCGGCAGAGATCGATGAGGGGGCCGAGACCGAGTTCAAAGAGGACGGGACCGACCCATGAAGAATTTTGCCGGCATGATGAAGCAGGCGCAGGAGCTGCAGACCCGCATGGCCGAGATGCAGGCGGAGATGGAGCGCGCCCGCATCGAGGGGCAGTCCGGCGGCGGCCTCGTGGTGCTCACGCTGAACGGCAAGGGCGAGTTGGTCGGGGTGAAGATCGACCCGTCCTTGGCCAAGCCCGAAGAGGTCGAGATCCTCGAGGACCTCATCGTCGCCGCCCATACCGACGCCAAGGCCAAGGTCGAGCGTCTGCTGCAGGAGAAGATGCAGAGCCTGACCGGCGGCCTGCCTCTCCCTCCAGGCCTGAAGCTGTTCTGATGCTTGCTCGCGGTTCAGCAATTCAGGGAACGCTGCCACTTGCTCCCCGCTCCCCCCTTGCGGGGGAGCACGCGCGCTTTCGCGCGCGGAGGGGGGTTAGCAGCCTAACCTCGATCGAACCCCCCTCCCTATCCCTCCCCCTCAAGGGGGGAGGGGAGAGCAACGCGATGCTTCGCGCTAGCGACCTTAAAAGGCTAGGGCGATCCTGATGGCGCGGGCTGCCGCAAGCGCCGAGATCGAGCGCCTCATCCAATTGCTGGCGCGGCTGCCGGGGCTAGGCCCCCGCTCGGCGCGCCGCGCCGCGCTGCACCTTGTCAAGAAGAAGGAGCAGCTTCTCGCTCCGCTCGCCGCGGCGCTGACCGAGGCGCATGACCGCATCGTCACCTGCGAGACTTGCGGCAACATCGATACCGTGAGCCCATGCACGCTCTGCCGCGATCAAAGTCGCGCGACCGTTCGCTGATCTGCGTGGTCGAGGAGGTCGGCGACCTCTGGGCGCTCGAGCGGGCGCACGTGCTGAACGGACTCTATCACGTGCTCGGCGGCACGCTCTCGCCGCTCGACGGCGTCGGGCCTGAGGACCTCTCCATCGCCAAGCTGATCGAGCGCGCCGGCGCGCCTGAGGTGAAGGAAGTCCTGCTCGCGCTGAACGCCACGGTCGAGGGCCAGTCGACGGCGCACTACCTCACCGATCAGCTTGTGGGCTGCAACGTCACAATCTCGCGGCTTGCGCACGGCGTGCCGATCGGCGGCGAGCTCGATTATCTCGACGAAGGCACGCTCGCCGCCGCGGTCAAAGCCCGCAAGACGATGTAGACCTCGCCAATCCACGTCATTGCCGGGCTTGACCCGGCAATCCATTCCGATGCGTAACGGCATGGAGGCGCGGATCAAGTCCTGGCATGACGGGGTGGACGAGCTCTGCTGGAACCCCAAGCCTTACCCGCGCGTATTATCGGCTAATCCCACGGGCCAACTTGACCGCTTTCAAAATCGGGAGCGCAATCGGCCAAATCGAATCGCCCAGATCGGCGGGTTTGGCTTAAGGCCGATCGATCAGCGGGTCGCCGGGTCAAGACCGAGCGGCCCCGTTCAAGAGGACGCTCAAGATGAACAAGCTCATGACGATTCTCGTTGCGGCGCTGGCGTTGGCGCTCGTCGCCTTCACGCCTGATCTTGCCTCTGCAGGCCGCGGCCATGGCGGTGGCGGATGGCACGGCGGCGGGCACTGGCATGGCGGCGGCCGCGCCTGGCGCGGCGGGAATGCCTGGCGTGGCGGCGGCTGGCGCGGACCACGCTACGCCTACCGCGGCTGGGGTTACCGCGGCTGGGGCGGCTGGGGCGGATGGTGGGGTCCAGGTGTGGCCATCTCCATCGGCGGCTACGGCCGCCGCTGCTGGTCCCCGGCCTATGGCTATTACCCCTGCCGCTATCGCTACGGCTGGGGGTATTAACCTGAGAGTAAGCTCTGTCCTCCGATGTCTCTGAGGCGCGCCGCAGGCGCGCGCCTCAGGTCTCGGCAGCTTCGGCGCGCTCTTTCTTCTCGATGGCCTCGAAATTTCCGCGCTTGATCAATATCCACAGGATGAGCAGCCCTGGGATCGCGGCGGCGGCGCAGAGCGCGAAGAACACCACCCAGCCTGTGGCGGCGGCGACAAAGCCGGTGATCGAGGAAAGCGTGGTGCGCCCGAATGAGGCGACCGCGGTGAGCAGGGCAAATTGCGTCGCCGTATGGGCGGGGCTCGTGCACAGCGCCGAGAGGTAGGCGATGAACACCACGGTGCCCATCGCGCTCGTGAAATTCTCCGTGGAGATGGCAAGCGCGAGCGCCGCATGATTGACGCCGACCCAAGCCTGCCAGGAGAAGGTGAAGTTCGCCAGCGCCTGCAGGATGCCTGCGACCATCAGCGCACCCGATAACGGCATGGCTCTGGCGAGCACGCCGCCGGCGACGCCGCCGGCAAGTGCTGCGATCAGGCCGACGCCCTTGATGATCGCGGCGTAGCTCGCTTTGTCGAAGCCGATATCGAGCACGAACGGCCCGGTCATCACGCCTGCGAAGGTGTCGGTGAGCTTGTAGAGAATGACGAACAAGAGGATCAGCAGCGCGTCCTTCTTGGAGAGAAAGTCGGCGAAGGCGTCATAGGCCGCGCGGAAGAAGCGCTGGAGCGGACTGCCGGTCCGTTCGCCGAGCGCTTCCGCCTCGGCCTCGCGCTCTTTTTCGCGCGGCTCCTTGGCCATGAACGCCGCCGCCATGCCGACGAGCACGAGCGCAGCCATGGCGGCATAGCCGTATCTCCACACCAGCCCCCGGTCGATGCCGCTATATTCGAGATAAGCGACGAGCGCGACGGCGCCTGCCGTCGACACCAGCATGCCGATACGATAGGCGGCGACGAAATAGGCCATGCCTGCGGCCTGCGCGTCGGTCGGCAGATATTCGACGCGGAAGGCGTCGATGACGATGTCTTGCGTGGCCGAGGCGGTGGCCACGAGCAGCGCTGCGAGCGCGACCATCAGCGGCGCGCTGCAGCGGATCCTGGAAGCCGAGGAACAGGATCGCAGCGATGAGCAGAAGCTGGGTGAACACGAGCCAGCCGCGGCGATGGCCGAGCGCCTTGCTCAAGATCGGCACCTGGAAGGCGTCGACGATCGGCGCCCACAGGAATTTGATGGTGTAGGGGACGCCGACCAGCGCGAACAGCCCGATGGTCTTGAGGTCGACGCCGACATCCTTCATCCACAGGAGAAGCGTCGAGGCAGAGAGCGCAAGCGGTAGCCCGGACGAGAATCCGAGGAGCAGGATGATGAGCACGCGGGGGTCGAGAAAAACGGCGAAAGAGCGCGCCAAGCGCTCCCCCCAGCCCTCCCGTCGGCGTCCCTCGGCAGCCGTCATGGGGAGGCTATAGCAGCCGATAAAGGCGCCGTCATGCCTCAGCTCGGAGGCATTGCGACGAAGCCCTGGAGATTTCGGTCTTTTTGCTGCCGCCTATGCAGTTGCGATGCATAATGAGCGAGACATTTCCGGGCAGGGACACACGATGCCGACCATCAGCCGCCGCGGGCTCATTTTGGGGAGCGCAAGCGCCGCAACTCTCGTCTTCGCCTTTCCGCTGCGGGCCGGTTCGGGCGACACGATCTCGGCCGAGCAGTTCCGCGCTCTATCGGCTCGGCTGACAGGCGCGAAGCTTGGCGATCTCGACATGGGCGCCGCCGCCAAGCTCATTGCCGGCTTCCTCTCGATGGGGCGCGGAGCCGATCTCGCCCGCCTCGCCGCCGATCCTGCAGCGAGCGCCGGGACACTGGCGACCGAAATCGTCGCCGCCTGGTATTCGGGGAACTACCGGACGGCTACGGGCCTCGCTTCGATAGCCCTTCCTAACGCGCTTCTGTGGGACGCCCTCGACTTCACCAAACCGCCAGGCTTTTGCGGTGGCCTCACCGGCTATTGGGCAGATGCGCCTCGGGCCTGAATGCATCGCCAATGGCTGACATCGAAGCTGATGTGATCATCGTCGGGTCGGGCATCTCGGGCGCGCTTCTCGCGGCCAAGCTCTCAGTCGCAGGCGTGAAGGTCGCCATCCTCGAGGCAGGCGCGCGGGTCGATCGCGCGGAGGCAAGGCAACGCTTCTGGAACGCGCCCATCAGAGTTCCCGAGTGCCCTTATCCGCCGACGCCGGAGGCCAATCACCCGATCAGCAACGATCCGAATTATTGGTACCGGCAAACCGGGCCCGACACATTCAAGAGCACCTATCTCAAGGTGGTCGGCGGCACCACGTGGCATTGGCTCGGCACCTGCCTCCGCTTCGTGCCCAACGATTTTCGTCTCCGCACCGCCCATGGCCGCGGGCGCGACTGGCCGATCAGTTACGATGAGCTCGAGCCGTTCTACAGCGAGGCCGAGCACGAGATCGGGGTCGCCGGCGATTCCAACGAGACCCTCGGTTCGCCGCGCTCAGCCGGCTACCCGATGCCGGCCATCCCACAGACCTTTCTGGACAGAACATATGCGCGGGCGCTCGCCGGCACGGAGTACGAGCTACGCGCCACGCCGCAAGCCCGCAATTCCGTGAGTGGCAACGGGAGGCCTGCCTGCTGCGGCAATGCGAGCTGCATCCCGATCTGCCCGATCGGAGCGAAATACGACGCGACCGTGCATGTGTCGGTGGCGGAGAAGAACGGCGCGGTGCTCCATGCGCAGACCACCGCGACCAAGATCGAAGTGGGCGCCGACCGGCGTGTCGGCGCGGTCCGCTTCAAGCGTTGGGACGGCAGCGAAGGCGTGGCGAGTGGCAAGGTATTCGTGCTTGCGGCGCACGCGATCGAGACCCCGCGGCTGCTGCTGCACTCGCGTAGCGAGGCGCTGCCGAACGGGGTGGCCAACAGCTCCGATCAGGTTGGCCGCAATCTCATGGACCATCCGACGCAATTGAGCTGGGCGCTTTCGCGTGAGCCGGTGTGGCCCTATCGCGGGCCGCTCTCGACCTCGAGCATCGAGAAATTTCGCCACGGCGCCTTCCGCAAGGACCGGCCGGCGATGCGCGTCGAGATCGGCAATGACGGCTGGTCTTGGCCAAAGGGCGCACCGGTCTCAACCGCTGCCGAGTTCGCACGGCAAGGGTTGCGCGGGCGCGCGCTCGACACGGCACTGCGCGAACACGCGTCCCGCCACGTCCGCCTCGCCTCGCAGGTGGAGCAATTGCCGGACCCTGAGAACCGCATCACGCTCGATCCAGGCGAAAAGGACATGTATGGCGTGCCGCTGCCTCGCCTTGCCTATCGGCTCGACGATTATGTCCGGTCTGGCCTTGCTGCCGCCCGCGCTGCGCACGCGGAGATCTTCGCCAGGCTTGGCACCACGGAGGTGCAGCACCGTGACGCTCCCGAAGGCGCAGGCCACATCATGGGCACGGCGCGGATGGGCGAGGACCCCAAAAGCTCGGTGGTCGACCGCAATCTTCGCAGCCACGACCACCCCAATCTCTTCATCCTCGGCTCGGCTGTGTTCCCCACCGGCGCCACGGCCAATCCCACGCTGACCATCGCCGCGCTCGCCTTGCGCGCCGCCGAGAGCGTGAAAGCCGCATTGACGGAGTAAGCACCGCCACTTGTCATTCCCGCGAAAGCGGGAATCCAGTACCCACCAACTCGGCCATTTTCCACCGCCGCGGTTACTGGATTGCCCGGTCAAGCCGGGCAATGACAAGACGTGGATGGCCGGGACAAGCCCGGCCATGACGAAATTGCGAGACTGTCCGTTGTAACTTCAGACTGAGAAAAGGAGAGGCAGCATGGTGCGCGTTATCGGCATCGACCATCTGGTGATCAGCGTCGGGGACTTCGAGAAGTCGAAGGAGTTCTATGCCCCGCTGATGAAGTTCCTCGGCTTCGACGTCGAGGCCGAATACGAAGGCAGCATGATGGGCTGGGCCAACGGCAACACGCTGTTCTGGATCGCCGCCGCCGACGCCGAAGGCAAGAGGCACAAATACCGCAAAGGCGATATCGGCTTTCACCACTACGCCTTCCGCTTGCGGAGCCGCGCCGATGTCGATGCGCTGCAGGAGTATCTGGAGGAGCAGGGCGCGACCATCGTCGATCCCGCCGGCGAATATTACGACGACTATTATGCGGTGTTCTTCCTCGATCCCGACGGCATGAAGCTCGAAGGCATGCGCTACGGCGAGCGCCACGCGAAAGCCGCCCGCGCCCGCGCTGCACGCAAGAAGACTGCGGCGGCGAAAAAGAAAACGCGATAGTCCTCAGCGGCTCGCCGGAACCGATCGCCTGAGAAGGGTGAAGATGAGTGCCGTGGACCAGCCGATGAGCAGGATGCCGTTCAAGGCGGTCATCGGCGCAAGCAGCCGCCAATGCGGGACCGGCAGCACGTCGCCGTAGCCGAGCGTCGTGTAATTGCTGAAGGCGAAATAGATGAGGTCGGTGCCTGGCGGCGCGGCGCCGACAAGAGCGTAGGTCGCAGCCCACACCAGCACTTCGAGCAAATGCCCGGCGACGAGCAAAATGCCGGTCGCCACGATCACCATGGAGTTCGAGCAGGATCGGCGAGTCGCCGGAGCCGCGCGCCGACAGGCCGCGAACGGTCCGCACCACGGCGGCCAACAGCACGGCATGAATGACGAGATTGAGAAGGCTTGCGCCGCCGCCGGCAAGAAGCTGATCCAACATGCCTTAGAGACTACTCCCCGGCGAGCAGATCGGGCTGGCGCGTGACGAGAGGCCGCCGCCTTTCTCCCCCGTTTCCCGCCGGATGATGCGCCGAAGGTTGGGCGACGAGCGGCGCCGCATGGTCGCCCTCGACCGCGCTTGCGCCATCTCCCTCGAACTCCAGGCTCTCTATTCTGTGGCCGCGCGAAGCGATCCGCTCCGAGGAGGTCAGGATCTTCTCGATGTCCTGGTTCGCCTGGCCGAAATGCCGCTGCAGATCGAGCACGCGCTCGCGCAACCGCCCCATGTCGTCCATCAGCCTGCTTACCTCGCGCTGGATGAGATGGGCCTGCTCGCGCATCTTCACGTCTTTCAGGATCGCCTGCATGGTCTGCACCGCGAGCATAAGCATGTTCGGCGCGCAGATGACGATGCGGGCGCGGTGCGCCTTCTGCACGAGATCGGAGAAATGCTCGGCGAGATCCGCATAGATGGCCTCTGACGGCACGAACAGGATCGCGGTGTCCTGGGTTTCTCCCGGCAGGAAATAGCGCTCGGCCATGGCATCAACGTGACGCCCGACATCGATGCGCACGCGCCGCGCTGCGTCTTTTTTCTCCTCGGCCCCGCGTGCAACGCGGAACGCCTCGAAGCCTTCCAGCGGAAACTTTGCGTCGATCACCACGCCAGCCTTGGTATTCGGCATATGCAACAGGCAGTCGGGACGCTTGCCGTTGGAGAGCGTGGCCTGGAAGGTAAAGGCGCCCTTGGGCAAGCCGTCCTGGATGATGGCCTCCATGCGCATCTGGCCGAAGGCGCCGCGCGCCTGCTTGTTGGCCAAGATCTCTTGCAAGCTGACCATGTTGGAGGAGAGCTCGGTCAAGTTCTTCTGCGCCGAGTCGATGACGGCGAGCCTCTCATGCAGCTTGGCGATCGAGTCGGTGGTCTTGCGCGCGGTTTCGGTGAGGTCCGAGCCGACACGATGGGTCATGCGGTCGAGCCGCTCGTTGACCGCGCGGGCGAGCTCGCCATGGCGGGTGACGCTGATCTCGGCAAGCGTCTGCAGCCGGTCTTTGAGCTCGGCGAGCTGGGCATCGCTCTCCCGCGCCTCGCGCCGCCGTCGGCTCATATGCATCGCGACGATGACGACCAGCACGAGGAGGGCAAGCACGGCAAGCCCGAGCAATCCGAGCAGGACCAGCACAGGGTCGAGCGTAAAGCTCCCAACCTGGAAAGCGTCGAGGGCCATGGCTTAAGCTATAGCCCGATTCGTTCTTTCAGACCAAAACAGGAACATATTGACCGCCCGTCCCGCCAATCCTATGTCACCGGCTCATATGGCCATCCTCCCCATCATCACCATCCCAGACCCCGTGCTGCGCAAGAAGGCGGCGCAGATCGAGCGCGTCGACGCCGCGCTGCTGAGGCTCGCCGACAACATGCTGGCGACCATGTACGACGCGCCTGGCATCGGGCTTGCCGCGCCGCAGGTTGGCATCTTGCGCCGGCTGATCGTGATGGATCCCACGCGCGACGAGGAGCCGAAACAGCCCCTGATCATGGTCAATCCCGTGATCCTCGAGCGCGGCAGCGAGATGCGCACCCACGAGGAGGGCTGCCTGTCGATCCCCGACGTCACCGCCGAGCTCGAGCGGCCGGCCCTGACCCGCGTCGGCTATATCGATGCGGAAGGGAAGGCCCGGGAGCAGGACGCTGGAAGGCATCTGGTCGACGCTGGTGCAGCACGAGATCGACCATCTGAACGGGGTCTTGTTCATCGACTATCTGTCGCGGCTGAAACGCGACATGATCGTGAAGAAATTCACCAAGCAGAAGCGCGCCGACGCGCTTTAGTCGAGAGTAGCCACGAATAGGGCGCGATCGCTTGTGTAGCAATGCGCTGCCATGATATCATTGATATCTTATGTCTGACCTGCTGATCCGCAATATAGACCCCAGGCTGAAACGCCGCCTTGCGGCGTGGGCGCGCCGGAGCGGCCGTAGTCTGTCCGAGGAAGCTAAGGCGCTGCTCAGCCGGGCCATGGCTGGAACGGAGCCCGCCCGTGGTCTTGGCTCGGAGCTAGTGGAGCTTTTCCGATCGGTCGGACCGATAGAGCTCCCAGAGCGTCCCTCCGAACCGCCGAGACGTCCGCCAGATTTTGAATGATCGTTCTCGACACGAACGTTGTCTCGGAGACTATGCGGCGCGTCCCGAATGCGGCGGTCATCGATTGGCTCGACGCTCAGCCTCGAAGCGACCTCTATGTCTGTACACCGGTCTTGGCCGAAATCTGCTACGGCATTGCGCGCCTCGAAGCATCGCAGCGCAAGCGCGGTTTGCTGCAGGCGTACCACCAGATCATCAACGAAAAATTTGAAGGTCGCATCTTGCCTTTCGACACTCAGGCGGCCGAGATCTATGGAGAGTTGGTGGCAAGGCTGGAAACTGACGGCAGAACCATAGACGTGATCGACGCAATGATCGCTGCGATTGCTCTATCGAGTGCGACAACACTTGCGACGCGCAACATGGCTCACTTTGTATACACCGGCCTCACGCTCGTCGATCCGTTTGTCGTCAGCCCATAATGCGCATCGTCTTCATGGGCACGCCGGATTTTGCCGTGCCGGCGCTTGGCGCGGTGCTCGCTGCCGGCCACGAGGTCGTTGCGGTGTACACCCAGCCTCCGCGCGCGGCAGGCCGGGGGCTCGCAGCCCGGAAATCGCCGGTTCAGGTGTTCGCCGAGAGCAAGGGGCTCACCGTGCACACGCCGCTGGGTCTCAGGAGCGCGGAAGAGCAGGCGCGCTTCACAAGCCTGAACGCCGACGCCGGCGTGGTGGTGGCCTATGGGATGATCCTGCCGAAGCCGATCCTCGAAGCGCCGCGCTATGGCTGCTTCAACATTCATGCCTCGCTTCTGCCGCGCTGGCGGGGGGCTGCGCCCATCCAGCGCGCTCTTATGGCCGGCGATGCCGAGACCGGGGTCGCGGTCATGCGCATCGAGGAGAAGCTCGACACCGGCGCCGTCTGCTTGATGGAGCGCACCCCGGTCGGTCCCGACGAGACGGCAGGGGAGCTGCACGATCGCCTCGCCGGACTCGGCGCCGAACTGATGGTGCGGGTCCTGAGCGATCTCGGAAAAGGCTCGCTCGCCTGCTGGCCGCAGCATGAGCAGGGCGTGACCTATGCCGCCAAGATCGATCCGGGAGAGACGCGCATCGACTGGTCGCGTCCCGCGCGCGCGGTGCACAATCAGATCAGGGGCCTTTCGCCCCATCCCGGCGCTTGGTTCGAGGTCGAGCTCAACGGCAAACGCGAGCGCATCAGAGCCTTGCGCTCGACCCTCGCCGAAGGCGAGGGCAAGCCAGGCACCGTGCTCGATGATCAGCTCACCATCGCCTGCGGCAAAGGCTCAGTGCGCCTGTTGCAGGTGCAGAGGGCGGGGAAGCGGCCGATGCCGGTTGCGGAATTTCGGCGCGGGGCGGAGCTGCCAGTTGGAAGCGTTCTCGCTAAGCCGCAGCAGCGCCCGCTGGACGATGCGCGCGCTGAGCTCGGTTCCGCGATCGGCATCGGTGACCGTGACGAGGTCGCTATGGCCGAAGCCCTTGCGATAATCGAGGATGGAAATGACCTCGGGAACGACCATGAACAGCCTGATCGAAGAGGGGTCTGGTTGCGGCAGGGTCAGATATTCCGGGAATTTGCCGCCCATGAACTCAAGCACCTTGGCCATCTCGGCAGGGTCGGTCACAGGGTAGGCCCGCGCCGCCATGGAGAGACCTTCGATGCCCATCGGGTCGCGCGTATCGTGGTCGATGACGAGCGAGATGCGGTTGTCGGCGGCGATATTGGCGGCCTTCTGGCTTTGCCTGCCGCACAGGAAATAGAGCAGGAGGCCCTCGCTGGCATAGCCGACGGTCGTCGCTTGCGGCCAGCCGTCTGGCCTCACCGTCGCCACGGTCATGATTCGGTGCTGGGCCAGCAGCCGCAGGATCGTCTCTTTGTCTTGGGGGGTCATGGTACGCCGTCCGAGAGTGCCTGATGGTGTAACAATGAGGCTGGCTTCTTGTTCCAGCCTTGAGGCAAATCAATCGATGCCCCGCTACAGACTAACAATCGAATATGACGGTACGCCCTTCGTCGGTTGGCAGATGCAGGAGAACGGCGCTTCGGTGCAGGGGCGCTTGGCGGAGGCGATCAAGGCGTTCTCCGGCGAGGAGGCCGTTCCCCGCGGCGCCGGGCGCACCGATGCCGGCGTGCATGCATTTGGTCAGGTCGCCCATTTCGACCTTGCCAAGGAGTGGTCGAACGACACGGTGCGCGATGCCCTGAATGCCGTGCTGCGGCCAGACCCGATCTCGGTCTTGGCCTGCGAGACGGTGGCGCCGATTTCGATGCGCGCTTTTCGGCCAAAGCCCGCCATTATCTCTACCGCATCGTCGACCGCCGCAGCCCGCTCGCGCTCGAGCGCAATCGCGCCTGGGGCGTGTTCCGCCCCCTCGACGCTAAAGCCATGGACGAGGCGGCGCAGGTGCTCACCGGCCATCACGACTTCACCACCTTCCGCTCGACCGAATGCCAGGCTGAGTCCCCGGAAAAGACGCTCGATACCCTCACCGCCTCGCGCCATGGCGAGATCATCAGGGTCGAGGCATCGGCCCGCTCCTTCCTGCACAATCAGGTGCGCTCGATAGTCGGGTCGCTCAAGCTCGTTGGCGAAGGGAAGTGGACCTGCGCGCGACCTGCAAGAGGCTCTTGCCGCGAAAGACCGCGCCCGTTGCGGTCCTGTCGCCCCGGCCTGCGGGCTGTATCTGGTCAAGGTCGACTATTGAGGGTGCAAGACCTTGGTTCATCACCCGTTCAGCTTGGATTAGGCAGAATTTCGCGCAATAGTTGTTTAGGACCATGTTTCCCAAAGGAGGGAAGCCATGCGCCGCGAGCTCCTGTTTGCCGTTTCAGCCTTAGTGGTTCTTTTCAATTTCGCCAATTCTGCCTCTGCCGAAAAGCGGGTGGCGCTGATCGTCGGCAATGGCGCCTACGCCCACGCCCCGCGTCTGCCAAATCCGGCCAACGACGCCAGCGATGTCGATGCGGCGCTGAAGAAGATAGGCTTCGACACGGTGGTCGGCATTGATCTCGACAAGGCTGGCATGGAGGAGAAGACCATCGAGTTCGCGCGTGCGGCGCGCGACGCCGATGTAGCGCTATTTTATTACAGCGGGCATGCCATGCAGTTTAACGGCCAAAATTATCTTATGCCGATCGACGCGGAACTGAAGGACGAGGCCGATCTCCGCCGCCTGACCCTCGTCGACCAGATCAAGGGCGACTTGGCCGAAGCGAAGAACCTGAAGATCCTGGTGCTCGACGCCTGCCGGGACAACCCTCTGGCGGAGGAGTTGAAACGGTCGATTGGCCGGACGCGCGCGGCAAATCTTTCGCGAGGCCTCGCTAAGATCGAAAACATCGACGGCATGATCATTGCCTTTTCGACAGGTGCCGGGGACACGGCCGCCGACGGTACCGGCCGCAACAGCCCTTATACCGCCGCCTTTCTCAGGAACATCGAGAAACCCGCCGAGGTCACCAAGGTATTTCAAGATATCGCCGCCGAGGCTTACAGAGCGACCGGCCGCAAACAGCTCCCCGAATTGTCGATCTCCTTTTATGACGAGTATTTCTTTAAGGAACCGCCCACCGGGTCCACCCCCTCGCCGAATCTTGGGTCGTCGCAAGAACTCGATCTTCTCAAGAAGGACTTCGAGGACTTCAAGCGGAGCAAGGAACCCAATCCTGACGAGAAGGCATGGGCATCGATCAGCAACACCACCAGTACCGCCATGCTGGAGGAATTCATCAAGCAATTTCCCGCAAGCGTGTTTGCCGGCTACGCGCGGGCGCGGCTTGCCGAATTGCAGAAGCGTGAGGCTGAACTGCAGGAACAACAGCGGATCGAGGAGGCGCAGAAAGAGAGAGAGCGCCAGGAAGCCGAACGCAAGGAGGAGGAACGCCGCAGCGCCGAAAAGGTCGCTCTGCAAACGCCGGGGCAGGATTTCGACGAGCACGAGCCGTCGGAGGAACCCGCCGTGTCATCGCCGAGCTTCGCTTGCGCGAGAGCGAGCCTTGCCGTGGAACACACGATCTGCAATTCGTCTGTCCTTGCGGCACTCGACCGTCAACTGAGCGCGCTCTATGTGCAGAGGAGCGGCTCGCGGTCGGTACGGAACGCACAAAGCTCTTGGCTCAACCGCCGCAACGCTTGCGGGTCGAACGAGAATTGCGTCGAGCAGCGCTACCGCGAGCGAATCGCCGAGCTTCAGGGCGGCGACGGATCGTCCGCTGGAACGGCCAATCCGAGCTTTCCATGCAGCAAGGCGCGTCAATCGGCCGAAATTGCGATCTGCAGTTCGCCGCTGCTCGCCGACCTCGATGTCCAACTGAGCCAGCTTTATTTGCGCGTCAAGGGACGGGGCAAGCACTACGCCGCAAGACAGCGCTCCTGGGTCGATCGCCGGAACGCCTGCGGCTCGGACGAGGCTTGCATAGAACAGCGCTACCGCGAGCAGATCGCCTACCTTCAGGGCGTCAATTGAGACTGAAGCCCCCGCCTATCCTGCGCCGGGCACTCGCCGTTGCAGCGTTCGCGCTTGGCTTCTGGCTGATAGTCGCCGCCACTCCGGCATTCGCCGTAAGTTGCGGGTCGCCCTCAGCCGTCACGCTCGATATCGGCCACTCCCCGGAAAGACCGGGAGCCATAAGCGCCCGCGGGCGCACCGAATATTCATTTAACCGCGACCTTGCACTCGATCTCGAAGCTGCGCTCCGCTCAAATGGGACTGAGGTGCGTCTTCTTAACGAGAAGGGTCTCGAGATTTCTCTCACGGCGCGCGCGCGGGAGTTAAGCGGCGTCAAGCGCGGCATCATCCTTTCGCTCCATCACGATTCCGTTCAGCCTCACTATCTTGAACACGGCCAGATTGACGGTAAGCCCGCAACCTTCACACGCTATCCGGCCGCCCGCGGTTATTCGATCTTCGTCTCCGGCCGTTCCGCTTCTTTCGCCGCGAGCGAGAGCCTCGCTCGCGCGCTCGGCGCTGCCCTACGGAACGCAGGGTTTCGCCCAAGTTCCCATCATGGCGATCCGATCCAGGGCGAGGGCCGTCCGTTCCTCGATCCGAAGCTCGGCGTCTTTCGCTATGACGGTCTCTTGGTGCTTCGATTGGCGCGTGTTCCGGCGGTTCTGTTCGAGGCTGGCGTCATCGCCAATCCGGAAGAAGAACTGGTGCTGGAAGACCCTGACCGCCGAGCGTTCATGGTCGCGGCGATGGTCAAGGGCATCACCTCATTTTGCGGACCCAGTGAATAGGCGGTTGAACCCACATAGCGCCGGAGGCACACGATGGCTAAGGAACTCATGAAGAGAAGTGCTCTCACGGCTTTGGCTTTTTGGGGTGTTTTTTCGGTTTGGTCGGACGCACAAGCAAAAGACATAAGGAAACATGATTTAAGTGGCTACTACCAACAGGTGGGAAGGTCAGAAAATAAGATAGACATAGAAGGTCGTGTAGTTAACCTTGTGGAAGTAATCACTGTGTTCTTATATGGGAATGAATACCAGGCTATTAAAAGAACAGGTACAAGATCATCTTTTGTTTATAAAAACGAAAATTGCATCGTAACCTTCACGCCTTACCAAGCAAAACGTGGTGTACAGGCCATCCATATCGAAGAGATCCCAATATCGCTATCAACCTGCGTACGTGAAAACAAAGGCCTGGAGGGATTGTCTGCGGACTTTGTAAGGACCGCAAAGTGAGTTGCGATCCTTGCGGTTGGCCAAGGCGCTGAATTTGCTTTACCTCTCTGCCGCGAGCGGGGAGGGGGAATGACGGCCCGAAACCACGAATGATCAAGCGCATCGCCACCGTCGGCGGGTGGACGCTGGTCTCCCGCATCTCCGGCTTCATCCGCGACGTGGTGATGGCGGCGGTGCTGGGCGCCGGCCCGATGGCGGATGCGTTCTTCGTCGCCTTCCGGCTCCCCAACCATTTCCGCGCCATCTTCGCCGAGGGCGCCTTTGCCGCGGCCTTCGTGCCAGCCTATGCGCGCATGCTGCAGCAGTCCGGCATCGACGCCGCCAAGCTCTTCGCCGACCGCATCGCTGCGGCGCTGATCGCCATCAATCTCTTCCTGCTTGCGCTCGCGCTGCTGTTCACGCCCTGGGTGGTGAGCATCTTGGCGCCTGGCCTCGACCCGGTGCGTTTCGACCTTGCCGTGGCGCTGACCCGCATCACCTTTCCCTATCTCGCGCTCGTGTCGCTCGAGACCCTGCTTGCCGGCGTGCTCAACGCCAATCAGAGATTTGCCGCCGCTGCCGGCGCACCTGTGCTGCTCAATGTCTCGCTGATCACGACCCTCCTGCTTGCCCCTTATTTCCAGAGCGCGGGCTACGCCGCGGCCTGGGGCGTGCTCATCGCCGGCGTGGCGCAGGTCATCCTTGTCGCCGTCGACGCGGAGATGAGGGGCGTCGGCATCAGGTTCCGCATGCCCACGCTCGACGCCAATACCCGCCGCTTCTTGAAGGCGCTGGGGCCAGCCATCGTCGGCGCCGGCGGCGTGCAGCTTGCGCTGTTCGCCGACACGCTGATCGCCTCCTTCCTGCCGACCGGCGCTTTATCGGCGCTCTATTATGCCGACCGCATCAACCAGCTTCCCATCGGCGTAGTTGGCATTGCCGTCGGCACCGTGCTGCTGCCTGAGATGTCGCGGCGGCTCGCCGCGGGCGATGAGCGCGGCGCTGCGCTGGCGCAGGCGCGCGGCATCCAACTCGCGCTGCTGATGGCCGTGCCGTGCGTCGCCGGCGCCGTCGCCATTCCCGATCTCATCATGCGGGCTCTGTTTGCCCGCGGCGCCTTCACCGTGGCCGATGCCGCAGCCGCAGGCGCCACGCTCGCGGCCTACGCTATCGGGCTCCTCCCCTTTGTCATGATGCGGAGCTTCACCGCGCCGTTTTATGCCCGCGGCGACACGCTGACGCCGGTGAAGGCCGCGCTGCTCGCCGCGGCGGTCAACATCGCGCTGAAGGTGGTGCTAATGGGTCCGCTCGCGCAGGTGGGGCTCGCGCTTGCGACCAGCGTCGGCGCCTGGATCAATCTGACGCTGCTCACCATTTTCGCCAAGCGCCGGGGCTTTGCTGTGTCTGGGGCAGGGCTTCGCCCGGTGATCAGGCTGTTCCTGGCAGGCGCCGTGCTCGCCGTCGTGCTCTATTTCGGCAGCATCGTGCTCGGCAAGGCCTTCGCCGGGATGACTCATTTCCGCGAGGAGACCACGCTCGCGGTTCTTCTTCTCATCGGCACCATCGTCTATGCGCTGACGGTCCTCCTGCTGCTCGGCCGCGGCTGGCTCGCCACTCTGTTAAAGGACGTCGGCACGGCTGCCGATGCACCTGCGTCGAAGACGCTACAGCCGCCTGACCCCACCTCAGCCTCGTCGGCGCTGCCCGACAGCACGCCCCCGCCAACCGTCTAGAGGTCTTCATTCTGGGTAGAGCGCGCTGGCCCTACGATCTGAGGTCGATCAGCTCGACATCGGAGGCGTCGATCGGGCGGCCCAAGAAGATTGCGCCCACCCGCGCAAACCGCTCAGGCGAGTCGGTGGCGAAGAAGCGCATGGATGATACGCCGCCAGTCTCATTGCTCATGCCGTTGGCGGCAAGCGCGTCGGCGACCGCGGCAGCCGTGGTCTCGGCCGAGTCGACGATTGCGACGTCCTTGCCGATCACCTGCCGGATGGCGGAAGCGAGCACCGGGAAATGGGTGCAGCCGAGCACGATGGTGTCCGGTGCCGCGGCGCCCTCGAACAGCGAGCCGAGATAGTTCTTCGCCGCTTCGGCGGTGACGGATGAGTCCGTCCAGCCCTCTTCGGCGAGCGCCACGAACACCTGGCAGGGCCGCTGCACCACGCTCACCTCGCCTTTGAGCGCGTGGATGGCGCGCGGATAAGCCTCGCCCTTCACCGTGCCTTCCGTGGCGATCACCGCGATGCGGCGGTTGCGCGTGGCGGCGACGGCAGCGCGGGCGCCCGGCTCGATCACCCCGATCACCGGCACCGGCGAAAGCGCCTCGGCCAGAGGGTCGAGCGCCACGGCGGAGGCCGTATTGCAGGCGATCACCACCATCTTCACGCCTTCGTCGATGAGGAGCCGCGTCGCCTGCAGCGCATAGGCCTGCACCGTCTCGGCACTCTTGGTGCCGTAGGGGAGGCGGGCGGTGTCGCCGAGATAGACGAAGGTCTCGTTGGGCAGCCGTGCCCCAAGAGCGCGCAGCACCGTGAGCCCACCCATGCCGGAGTCGAACACCCCGATCGGGCGCGGATCAGACAAGCTCGAAGATCCCGAATTCCTCGAAATAGAGATCGAGGAAGCGGCGATAGACCGCGGTGAGCTGCTGAAGGTCGGCAAGGCTCACCTGCTCGTCGATCTTGTGGATGGTCGCGGTCAGGAGCCCGAACTCAACCACCGGGCACATCTCCTTGATGAAGCGCGCGTCCGAGGTGCCGCCGTCGGTGGAGAGCGAGGGCGTGATGCCGGTGATTTCACGGACCGCCTGGGTCAGGGTCGAGTCGAGCTGCCCAGGCTCGGTCAAGAAGGCCTGGCTCGGCGGCTCAAAGGCGAGCTCGTAGTCGAGCCCGCTTGCGCCCAAGAACTTCGCCGCGAGCTCCCGGATCTTGGCTTGCAGCGACTCGGCCGAATGGCGGTCGTTGTAGCGGATGTTGAACATCGCCTCGGCCTTGACCGGGATGACGTTGGTGGTGGCGTTGCCGACGTCGATGCTGGTCACCTCGAAATTCGACGGCGAGAAATAGGCGCTGCCGAAATCGAGCGCCTGGTCGTAGAGCCGGGCCAAAAGCGCGACGAGGCCTTTCAGCGGATTGTTGGCGAGATGCGGATAGGCCACGTGCCCTTGCACGCCGGTGACCGTGATGCGTCCATTGAGGCTGCCCCGCCGCCCGATCTTGATGGCTTCGCCAAGCCTGGTGGTGTTGGTCGGCTCGCCCACGAGCGCATGATCTGGCTGCTCGCCATTGGCGGCCATCCATTCGAGCACCTTGCGCGTGCCGTTGACCGCTAGACCCTCTTCATCGCCGGTGATGAGCAGGCTGACGGTGCCGGGGATGTCCTCGCCCTTTGATTTGGCGAAATCGAGAGCGGCGGCGGCGAAAGCGGCGATGGCGCCCTTCATGTCGGAGGCGCCCCTGCCATAGAGCATACCGGCCTCGACCACGCCGCCGAACGGAGGATAGGTCCACAACTCCTCGTTCCCCGGCGGCACCACGTCGGTATGACCGGCAAAGCAAAGATGAGGGGACCCTGAGCCGATACGGGCAAAGAGATTGTCGACCGGGGGCATGCCATTCTCGGTGAAGGTCAGCCGCCGGCACTGAAAGCCGCCGCGCGTCAAGGCCCGCTCCAGCACGTCCAATGCACCGGCATCGACCGGCGTGATGCTCGGACAGCGGATCAGGTCTCTCGCAAGTTCAACCGGCGTTTCGCTCAAATCTGTCATGGTGCGGCCCTGCCTGTTGGCGCCTTGTATAGCGGCTTGCCGCACCGGCAGCGAGAGTTCGATGGAGCCTGGCGTTAAAGCTGGGCGTCGGCTCGCGCGGCGCCGAGGGGGTCAGGGCCGAAGCGGTTCGGACCGTCGGTTCCGCGCAGGAAGCCGATCTGCACGAACAGCCAGACTGAAATAACGAAGGCGGCGAGGCCTGCCGCGCCGGCAAGCGCATACCAAACCGCCCCTTGCTCCTGCGGCACCACGACGGCGACCACGACCAGGATGACGGCAAGGATAAGGATCAGGAGCTGCCAGATCAGCCACCAGCCGGTGCGGTCCCGGTCGTGCAGCCTCTTCGCGCTGAGCGCAAAGGCGATCCACATGTTCGCAAGCCCGACGACGGAAATTGCCAGCCCGAGGATGCCGGTCGGCTCGAAAGCGTGAGTCACCGGATTTATGATTGTCTCGCCTGACGCCTGCGCGAGGGCGTCCAAAATGGCGGTGATGACGCTCGCCGCGAGCCCTGCGGCGATGGTCGCGAGCCACCAAGGCTTGCGGTTGATGCGGCCTTTGAAACTGAACAGGAGGTCGGTCAGGCTCATCGATTGCACCTACTGACGGCCTCAATCCCTGAGCAGCTCGTTGATCGAGGTCTTGGCGCGGGTGCCTTCATCGACGGTCTTGACGATCACGGCGCAATAAAGCGACGGGCCCGGCGAACCGTTCGGCAGCAATTTGCCCGGCATCGCTCCCGACACCACCACAGAATAAGGCGGCACGCGGCCTTGCATCACCTCGCCGGTGGCGCGGTTCACGATCTTGGTCGACTGGCCGAGATAGACGCCCATCGACAAGACCGAGCCTTCACCGACGATCACGCCCTCGGCGACTTCGGCCCTGGCGCCGATGAAGCAATTGTCCTCGATGATCACGGGATTGGCTTGCAGCGGCTCGAGCACGCCGCCGATACCGGCGCCGCCGGAGAGATGCACGTTCTTGCCGATCTGCGCGCATGACCCGACCGTCGCCCAGGTATCGACCATGCTGCCGCTATCGACCCGCGCCCCGAGATTGACGAAGGACGGCATCAGCACCACGCCGGGAGCGATATAGGCCGAGCGGCGCACGATGGCCCCAGGAACCGCGCGGAAGCCAGCCTCCTTGAAGTCCTTTGCCTTCCAATGGGCGAATTTGGTTGGGACCTTGTCCCACCAGGCGCCGCCCGCGGGCCCGCCATCGACCTTCTGCGGATCGTTGAGGCGGAAGGAGAGCAGGATCGCCTTCTTCAGCCACTGATTCACCACCCAAGCGCCGTCGATCTTCTCGGCCACGCGCGCCTCGCCCTTGTCGAGCAGGTCGAGGGTTTCCTCCACCGCATCGCGCACCACGCCTTTGGTCTTGGGCGAGATGTCCCCGGCGTGCTCATAGGCGCTCTCGATGAAGCTCTTCAAATGCTCATGCGTCATGTCGGATGGGCCTCAAGGCTCAAAGGCAGCAATATGCGCCGGCGCCCGCGGCGCGATCGGCTTCTTCGGCGCGCATGGCGCCGATGCCGGCGAGGAAGGGCGCGAGCGCGTCGGTGCGGTGATGGATGTGGGAGGGAAGCTCGCCCCAGCCGGCCATGGCGCGGTGCTCCGGATGATCGGTCTCTCCGCAGGCCACGAGCACCGTGGTCATGCCGAGAGAATGCGCGGTGCGGAGATTGTGCGGCAGATCGTCGAACATGGCAGCACTTCCCGCAGCGACCGCGTGCGCCCCCATGAAGCGCTCGTAGGCAACGCGCTCAGGCTTCGGAATGAACTCGGCGGCATGGATGTCGAACACATCGTCGAAGCGGCCATCGAGACCAAGCCGCGCGATCACCTGCTCAGCGTGGCGGCGCGAGCCATTGGTGAAGATGAACTTGCGTCCGGGCAGCGCATCGAGGGCCTGGCCGAGCTCAGGCGCCGGCGCAATCACGCTCAAATCGATGTCGTGCACATAATCGAGGAAGGCGTTCGGGCACACGTCATGCAGCCGCATCAGGCCGGCGAGCGTGGTGCCGTATTGGTAGTAGTAGGACTTGCGCATGCGCTGCGCCTCTTCCAGCGAGACGCCGAAGCGCGCGGCGATGAAATCGCCCATGCGGGTATCGATCTCGGCGAAGAGATTGCAGTCTGCCGGATAGAGCGTGTTGTCGAGGTCGAAGACCCAGGCCTCGATATGGCTGAAGTCACCGTGGCCGAGCTTCTCGGTCATCTCGATCCCCTGGCGCGGCCTTTGCGAGCGCGCCGCTCGATCAAGGTTCCGGCGCCATGCTCGGTGAACAGCTCGAGCAGCACCGCGTGCGGCACCTTGCCGTTGATGATGACCACGGCCTCAACCCCTTCGGCGATCACATCGAGGCAACTCTCGATCTTGGGGATCATGCCGCCCGAGATGCTGCCGTCCTCGATCAGCTCTTGCGCCTCCGCCGTGGTCAGCGACTTGATCAGGTTGCCGTCCTTGTCGAGCACGCCCTCGACGTCGGTCAAGCAGCAACAGCCGCTTTGCTTTCAGCGCCGTGGCGAGCGCCGCGGCGAAGGTGTCGGCATTGATGTTGAGCGTCTCGCCTTCCGGCCCCACCCCGATCGGGGCGATCACCGGGATCAGGTCGGAATGGATGATCACGTCGATGATGTGCGGATCGACGGCGACGGGATCGCCGACAAAGCCAAGATCGACGATCTCCTCGATATTGGAATCCGGATCGCGGAAGCGGCGCTCGAGGCGGCTAGCCCGCATCAGATTGGCGTCCTTGCCCGAGATGCCGACCGCCTTGCCGCCTTGCGCGTTGATGGCGGCGACGATCTCTTTGTTGACCGAGCCGGCGAGCACCATCTCCACCACCTCGACGGTCTCCCGGTCGGTGACGCGCAAGCCGCCCTTGAACTCCGAGCGGATGTTGAGCCGCTCGAGCAGGGATCCGATCTGCGGCCCGCCGCCATGCACCACGATGGGGTTCACGCCTGCCTGCTTGATCAGCACGATGTCGCGGGCGAAGGTCGCGGCAAGCTCGGGGTCGCCCATGGCGTGGCCGCCATATTTCACCACCACCGTGGCGTTGTCGTAGCGCTGCATGAAGGGCAGCGCCTCCGACAGGATCTTGGCGTTGGCGTAGATCGAGGCGAGGTCGGCCTCGCCCTGCCGCGGGATTGGCGCGGACGGCTCTGCGTGCTTCGCCGGAGATGATTTGGTCTTGCTCACCGGTGTGCTTATAGCGGCGCTATGGCTCACGGCACAACGGCGTTTGGGGCAAGCGGCGGCGATGGCTGCGCGGAGCTCGGGGATGCCGGCGCCGGTGCGGGCCGAGGTGGCGATCAGCTGTGGATAAGCCGCCGGGCGCTTGGCGAGCTCGGCCGCAACCTTGGATTCGATGGCGGCGAGCTCTGAGGCCTTCGGCTTGTCGGCCTTGGTCAGCACCCCCTGATAGGAGACCGCGGCCTCGTCCAGCAGCGTCATGATCTCCCGGTCGCTGTCTTTGAGCCCATGGCGGGCGTCGATCAGCAGGAACACCCGTTTCAGCTCGCGGCGGCCTTTGAGATAGTCCTGGATGAGCCTGGTCCAGCCTTTAATCTCGGCTTTGGAGGCACGGGCATAGCCGTAGCCAGGCATGTCCACGAGGTAGAAGGCGTCATCCTTGCCGAGGGTGAAGAAGTTGAGCTCGCGGGTGCGCCCGGGGGTCACCGAGACCCGCGCCAGGCTCTTCTGCCCGGTGAGCGCGTTGATCAGGCTCGATTTTCCGACATTGGAGCGCCCGGCGAAGGCCACCTCGGGGCGCCCGGCCTTTGGCAGGTCCGCGACGCTGACCACGCCTTTGACGAAGGTTGAGGGCGCCTTGAACAGGGCCTCGCCCCGCCGCCGGAGGTCTGCAGTTGTGAAGTCGGGCGTGGCCATGCCTCGTAGGGCGAGATTACCCTTCGGTCTCGCTCTTGGCGCTCTTCTTGTTGTTCTTGATGCCGAGATTCTCGAAGAGCGGGATGTCCACGCCCTGCCGGCTCATGATCACCGATTGCTGGATCACCGACAGGAAATTGTTCCACGCCCAATAGATCACGAGCCCTGCCGGGAAGCCGGCAAGCAGGAAGGTGAAGAACACCGGCATCCAGGCGAACACCTTCGCCTGCACCGGGTCTGGCGGCGCCGGATTGAGCTTCATCTGCACCCACATGGTCACGCCCATGATCAGGGGCCAAGCGCCGAGCATGAGGAAATGGCCAACCACCGGCACGGTCGCAGGGTCGAAGGGAAGCAGCCCGAACAGGTTGAACACGCTCGTCGGGTCTGGCGCCGACAGGTCCTTGATCCAGCCGAAGAACGGCGCGTGCCGCATCTCGATGGTGACGAACAGCACCTTGTAGAGGGAGAAGAACACCGGGATCTGCACGAGGATGGGCAGGCAGCCGGAGGCCGGGTTCACCGCCTCCTTCTTGTACAGCTCCATCATCGCCTGCTGCTGGCGCATGCGGTCGTCGCCGAAACGCTCCTTGATCCGCGCCATCTCAGGCTGCAGCTTCTTCATCTTGCTCATCGACACGTAGGACTTGTTGGCGAGCGGGAAGAGCACGATCTTGATCACCAGCGTGACGATGAGAATGGCCAGGCCGAAATTGCCGACGAGCTTGTAGAAGAAGTCGAGCGCGTAAAACATCGGCTTGGTGAGGAAATAGAACCAGCCCCAATCGATCAGCAGGTCGAATTTGGGGATTGCGTATTGGGTGGCGTAGCGGTCGACGAGATTGACCTCCTTGGCGCCGGCAAACACGTAGCCCTTGGTCTCGGCCTTGCCTCCGGCAGGGACCGACACCCCGTCGATCAGATAGTCGCTTTGGTATTGCTCTGCGCCGGTAGCGCCAGCCGTCGCCTGCAAATGCGCCTCGAACTCCTTGCCCTGCTCCGGCACGACCGTGGCCGCCCAATATTTGTCGGTGATGCCGAGCCAGCCCGACTTGGCTTTGAAGGACGCCGGTGGTTGGCCGATCGCCTTCTTGTAGGTGATCTGCTCGAGGCTTCCGTCGACCACCCCGATCAGGCCTTCATGCAGAATGTAGTAGCTCTGGGTGACGGGGACGCCGAGCCTGGAGACGAGGGCGTAGGGATAAAGCGTCACCGGCTCCGAGCCGCTGTTGGCCACCGCGTCGGTGACCGTGAACATGAAATTGTCGTCGATTCCGATGGTGCGGGTGAAGACGAGCCCCTTGCCGTTGTCATAGCTGAGCGTGACCGGGGTTGAGACCGAGAGCGGGCCCTTCAACTCTGCCTTCCACACCGTGTCGGGGCCAGGCACGGTCACGTCCTTGCCGGTCTCTGCCACCCAGCCATGCTCGACATAATAAGGATGCGGCGAGCCGGTCGGAGAGAGCAGCACGACGTTCGGGCTGCTTGGGTCGACGGTCTCGTGGTACTTCTTGAGCACGACATCGTCGATGCGACCACCCTTCAGATTGATCGAGCCCTTGATGCCCGGAGAGTCGATGGCGACGCGGGGGCTCGCGGCAAGCGCCTCATCGCGCGTTTCGGTGGCGGCTTGTGCACCCGGCTGGACTGCCGTGCCGGCCGGGGCAGGGGCTCCGCCCTCAGCGCGCGGCTGCGGCGGCCCCGGCTCTGCAGGCTTCTGCGGCTGTGGCTGCTGTTGTTGCTGCTGTTGCTCTGCCGTCTGCTGCCCTGGCGGCTGCTGCGGCGGATGCTTGGGCACGAAGAAATATTGCCACGCGAACAGCACGCCGATGGACAAGACGATGGCGAGGATAAAATTGCGGTTATTTTCGTCCATATCGCTTTCGCTGTTGGCCGCGGGCTGCGCGGTCAGAGTGGCAACGGCCAAAGGTGTCCTGTCTGAAGGCTTTCAGCGCTGTCTAGGGCCTCGGCGCCTGGTGGACCTTGGTCAGCGCCCGCTCAAGGTCCTTGGTAATCTCGGTGAAGCGCCGTTGTACCGTGCCTGCCCGAGCGATCAAGACATAATCGTAGCCGGGAACGGCATGCTCAGGGCCAACGATGCGCACGGCCTCCTTCAGCCGCCGCCGCGCCCGATTGCGCAGCACCGCACCTCCTAACGCCTTGCTCGCGGTGAAGCCGAAGCGGGCGACGTCATGCAGGGTGCCGGCCTGCTCGCCCCGCGCGCGGGCCTGCAGCACGAGCGAAGGCGCGGCAAAACGCGATCCTTCCCTCACATGTAGAAACTCAGCGCGGGTCTTGAGGCGTCCGATTGCCGTCACCGTGGAGGCGGGGCCTTCGCGCTAGCGGCCGATCAAGCCGACAGGCGCTTGCGTCCCTTGGCCCTGCGCCGTGCCAGCACCTTGCGGCCGCCTTTGGTCGCCATGCGGGCGCGAAAGCCGTGGCGGCGCTTGCGCACGAGCCGCGATGGTTGATAGGTGCGTTTCACGCCAAATCTCCGATGGATGCAGGGTTTGGCGGCTTATAGGTGGCGCGAACGGCCAAGTCAATCCGAGGGGCTGACGGCCCGCGAGGGTGCATCCCTCCCCAAAATCGAGGAGGGATGCCGCAGGCGTGAATTTACTCGGGCTGGTCTGACGGGGGCGCGGCGTCGTCGCTGCTATCGTCGCCGCTATTGTCGTCAGGCGCGGTAGCGCTGTCATCTTCCGGCGGAGGGGCGCCGCCCTCGTCGGGCTGGGCCGGTTGCTCGCCGGCATCGGGTGTCGAATAGGAATCCCCGGATTGAGGACTGGAATAATCATCGCCGGCACGAGCGGCGCCGGCTCCCCCCAGAAGCAAAAAAGCAAGTGCGATGCACGCAACGGCATAAGATCGCACGACCATGCTATCCTCCTTGTGTCTCAGGCTTAAGCGCCTGATTGCGGCATCATACAGGGGGCGCTGAATCGCCAACCTGCGACAAGAACGCCTGAACCAATCACGAGTGGTTACGGAGCATCAATTTGGCGCGATAGGCTGTTTCGCCAACTCCCTGCTGTCGCTTATTGAAGGACTTTACCGGCGTTGAGGAACGACATGGCGGCCGCGCCGAACAAGGAGAACACCGCGCTCGCCTGGTTGAAGCGGCTGTGGCCGCTCCTCTTGCTGCTTGCCGGCATGGCGTTCGTTTTCGCCATGGGCTGGCACCGCTACCTCACGTTGCAGGAGCTGGTGGATCGCCGCGAAGCGTTGCGTGCGGCGATCGCCGGCCACACCGTCCTCGCCCTTCTCGCCTTCATGGCGATCTATGCCGTGACCGTCGCCTTGTCCTTGCCGGGAGCCGCTGTCCTCACCCTTGCCGGAGGATTTCTGTTCGGCTGGCTCCTTGGCGGTCTCGCCTCCATGCTCGCCGCCTCAGCCGGCGCCATCCTCGTGTTCCTGATCGCGCGCACCGCCCTTGGCGAGCCGCTCGCCGCCAGGGCCGGCCCGTGGCTTGCGAAGCTCCGCCAGGGCTTCCAGGAGGATGCCTTCAGCTACCTCCTGTTCCTTCGCCTCGTCCCCATCTTCCCGTTTTGGCTCGTCAATCTCGCCCCGGCGCTTCTAGGTGTAAGCCTTTGGACCTACACGCTTGCCACGGTCATCGGCATCATCCCCGGAAGTTTTGCCTATTCCATCGCCGGCAAAGGCCTGGACAGTGTTATCGTGGCTCAGCAAGCGGCGCACCAATCCTGCCTTGCCAAGATGGGATCAGATGCGGAAGAGTTATGCCCGTTCGTGCTTGAGCCCCGGGCCTTGCTCACCCCCGGGCTCATTGCGGGCTTTGTGGCGCTTGGGCTCGTTGCGCTGATCCCCATTGCGATCAAGCGTTTCAGGCGCAAGCCGGCGTAGGGCGTGAGCCACGGGGAAGAGGGGCTAACATGGAAGAGGTGCTGCAACCGGACCTCTGCGTGATCGGCGCAGGGTCGGGGGGCCTCTCTGTGGCTGCCGCGGCGGCTCAATTCGGCGTCCCCGTCGTGCTCATCGAGAAGGGCCGCATGGGCGGCGATTGCCTCAATTATGGCTGCGTGCCGTCGAAGGCGCTGCTCACCGCAGGCAAGCGCGCCGAGGCGGTGCGCACCGCCGGTGCCTTCGGCGTCGACGTCATCGAAGCTCAAGTCGACCACGCCCGCGTGCACGATTACGTGCATGGCGTCATCGCCGCCATCGCGCCTAACAATTCCGTCGAGCGCTACACCGGGCTCGGCGTCCGCGTCCTTCAGCAGCAGGCCAACTTCCTCGACAAGAACACGGTCGAGGCCGGGCATTACCTCATCCGCGCCCGCCGCTTCGTGGTGGCGAGCGGCTCCTCTCCGGTCATCCCGCCGATCCCGGGTCTCGACGAGGTTCCCTATCTCACCAACGAGACGATCTTCGACGTGAGCGAGCGGATCCAGCATTTGATCGTGCTCGGCGGCGGCCCCATCGGCATGGAGCTCGCCCAGGCCCACCGCATGCTCGGCGCCCACGTCACCATCGTCGATGCCGCCACCATTCTCGGCCACGAGGACCCCGAAGCGAGCCGCATCGTCATCGACCGCTTCATCGAGCAGGGCGTGCTGTTGCATCCCGGCACGCGGGTGGAGCGCGTGGAGCGCGCCATTCAGGGCGTCGCCGTGCATATCGGCAAGCAGGGCGAAACCGAGGTGATCAAGGGAAGCCATCTGCTGGTTGCGACCGGTCGCAAGCCCAACGTCAAAGGCCTGAGCCTCGAGCGCGCCGGCATCGTCTACGACGCCCGCGGCATCAAGGTGAACCAGCAGCTCAAGACCACCAACCACCGCGTCTACGCCATCGGCGATGTGACCGGCGGCGCGCAATTCACCCATCTCGCCAACTACCACGCAGGCATCGTGATCAGGAATGCGCTGTTCCGCTTGCGGCCGCGGGCGAGCGCCGCCGCCATCCCACGCGTCACCTATACCGAGCCAGAGCTTGCGCAAGTCGGCCTCACCGAAGCCGAGGCGCGCACCAAATATCGCCGCATCCGCATCTTGCGCTGGCCTTATGCCGACAACGACCGCGCCCAGACCGAGCGCATCGACCCACGGCTTCATCAAGGTCATCACCAGGCCGAACGGCCAGATTCTCGGCTGCACCATCGTCGGCGCCGAGGCCGGCGAGCTGCTCCAGCTCTGGATCATGGCGCTCGCGAGAGAGATGAGGATCGGCGACCTGACCGGGCTCGTGCTGCCTTATCCCACGCTGTCTGAGCTTTCGAAGCGCGTGGCCTATACCTTCTATCAACCTTCCTTAGGCAAAGGCTGGCTTCGCCGCATCATCGACCTCTTGCGCCGCTTCGGATAGCATTGGGCCGGGCGCGAGCTTTTGCGCCCTAAGTTCGGCTGAGCGAGTGCTTTACGTGAGCGACGAGGTCCAAAGCACCGGCAACGAGAAGAGCGAGCCCGTCCGCTACGGCCCCGGGCTTTCCGGCAAGTTGCTGCTGCTCACCATCGTTTTCGTCATGGTGGCCGAGGTGCTCGTGTTCGTGCCCTCGGTGTCGAACTTCCGCAGGCAATGGCTGATGGCCCGGCTCGAGGATGCGCAGATCGCCGCCCTTGCCGCCGAAGCAGCGCCCGGCGGCCAGCTCCCCAGGACCTTGCGCGACGAGCTTCTGCAAAGCGTCAAGGTGAAGGCCGTCGCGGTGAAGCGGACCAATTCGCGCAGGCTGATCCTCGAAGAGGACATGCCTGCCGAGATCGATGCTTCCTACGATCTCCGCGACGCCACCTGGCTCGCTTTGATCGCCGACGCGCTCATGGTCTTTGCCAATCCCAGCGATCGGGTGATCCGCGTCGTGGGCAAGCCGAACTTCTCCTCCGGAGAGTTCATCGAGGTGGTGATGGAGGAGGCTCCGCTCAAGGCGGCGATGATCGGCTACGGCCTCGACATTCTCGGCCTGTCGATCCTGATCTCGATCATCACCGCGGCACTCGTCTACCTCACCCTCGACACGCTTCTGGTCAAGCCCATGACCAAGCTCACTTGGAACATGGTGCGCTTCAGCGAGCGGCCGGAAGATCCGACGCGCATCGTCACGCCGTCGGGACGGCGCGACGAGATCGGCACCGCCGAGCGCGAGCTTGCCGCCATGCAGGCCGAGATCGCCGGCATGCTGAGCCAGAAGAACCGGCTCGCCGCCCTTGGCCTCGCGGTGAGCAAGATCAGCCACGACCTGCGCAACATGCTGTCCTCCGCGCAGCTCCTCTCCGACCGCTTGCGCAGCGTCAAGGACGAGCGGGTGCAGCAGCTCGTGCCGAAGCTGCTCGCGTCACTCGATCGCGCCATCAGGCTCTGCGCCCGCACGCTCGATTTCGGCCAGGCGCAGGAGACCCCGCCCAAGCGCAAGCATTTCGAGCTTGCCCCGCTCGTCGCCGAAGTCGGCGAGGGGCTTGGCCTGCCGCAGCCGGAGCGCATCGAGTGGAACGCGGACGTTCCGCCGGACCTCAAGGTCGACGCCGACCGCGATCAGCTCTTCCGCGTGTTGAGCAATCTCTGCCCGCAACGCCGTGCAGGCGCTGGAGAGCGAAGCCGACGGCATGGGCGAGATCGTCATTACCGCGCGGCGCGAGGGCTCGGTCACTTCGATCGACGTGCGCGATACCGGGCCGGGCGTGTCGGAGCGGGCGAGAGCGCACCTGTTCGAGGCGTTTCAGAGCGTGGCGCGCAAGGGCGGAACCGGCCTGGGCTTGGCAATCGCCGCCGAGCTCGTCAACGCCCATGGCGGCCAGATCATGCTCCTCAGCAATGAAGGCGGCGCCACCTTCCGCGTGATCATTCCCGACGTGGTGGTCGAGCTTCAGCGCGCGCGGCGCCGCAGCGCTTAAGGCTCTGCGCTGTCCGCCGTTGGGATTTGCGCGGGACTGGCAGGTCTCGCTTCTCCCCTCCCCCCTTGAGGGGGAGGGCAGGGAGGGGGGTTAAACAGATGACTCGCGCCGCACCCCTCTCGGATCGGCTACGCCGATCCTGCTCCCCCTCAAGGGGGGAGCGGGGCGCCACCCTGGCTTGCCGCTTTCAAGGGCTACCGATACATGGCGTGGCTTGCCTTCATTTGATCGAGGCATTAGGTAGCAGGACTGGCCGCTCCAAAGCGCGCCATCCTTTCGTGCCGCGCAGACGCGGCATGCGTGGCTAAAAGCGCCCGTAGCTCAGCTGGATAGAGCACCAGACTACGAATCTGGGGGTCAGGAGTTCGAATCTCTTCGGGCGCGCCATTTTCCTCAAAATTCGCATGGTCCAGTCGCGTTAGGCATTGCCTCGTGGCGAAGGTGCTGACCGTGCCGGCGTTGTATATAGTGCAAGTCCCAAACCATGGAGGCAACCCATGACCAGGCTCCTGCTTGTTCTATCCATGACCGCAGCAGTGACCGTTGCTGGACTTCTGATTTGGAAAGCTGAGGCGACACCGTTGACGGGCGCCTTAGGCGCACAGACTCTGACCGGCGGCTATTCTGCCGTTCAAAAGGCCGGATGCATGTTCGGCACGCATCGCTGCGCCGCCGGCACAAAATGGTCTTGCATCAAGACTCCCGGCGTTGCCGGACCCAACAAGAAATGCGTGTGCCGGCCCTGCTGATATTGGACTTGCCTCGGCGACGTCGGCATGGAGTCAGAAGGATCCCAATGCGGAGCCGAGCGCGATAACGACGGCAAGCGCCAGTAGCGCCCCAACAATCGCGACGACAAATATATCGAGGTAGCTCTCGCTGTGGCTCACGCCGCAGACCGCGAGCAGCGTCACCACGGCGCCGTTATGCGGCAAGCTATCGAGAGTGCCGGCGCTCATGACGGCAACCCGATGCAGCAGCGCGGGATCGATGCCCTCCTCTGAGGCAAGCCGGAGATAGGTTTCACCCAAGGCATCGAGCGCGATGGTCAAACCGCCCGAAGCCGAGCCCGTCAGCGCGGCAAGAACGTTGGTGGCGATGGCGAGGGAAACGAGCGGGCCTCCCTGGATCGACAGTACCCAGTCGCGCACCAGCGTGAAGGCGGGAAGCGCTGCGATCACCGCGCCGAAGCCAACGAGGCTCGCGACACTAAAAGCCGGCAGCACCGAAGCATTGGCACCCGCGTCCATGCTTTCCCGGAGCGAGGGCAGGCGGCGATGATTGAGCGCGATGAGGGTCACGATCGCTGCGAACAGCGCGACCGCGACGGCCCACACGCCGCCGACGGCGGCGAGGGATGTCGCTCCCCACCTCTCCTCGGCAAGATAGCTCGTGTCGAGCCGCGGAAGCACAAAAAGGCTCATGATGAGATTGACCGAGATGACGACAATCAGCGGCAGGAGGGCCACGAATACGCTGGGCGAGGTTTCGGCGTGGCGGCCATGCTCGATCTCGGCCGGATCGAACTCGCTGGCGATGACGGCGCGCTCGCGCGCGGCCGAACTCATTGGTCGCCGCCCGTTCTTGCGTCCCATAGCCTTCACCGGCGCGGCGCGCTGCCGCCTCGGCGCGATTGAGCCACCAAAGCCCGAAGCCGAGCATGATGGCGGCGGCGATGATGCCGAGGCCCGGCGCAGCGAACGGCGTGGTGCCGAAGAACGGCATCGGTATCGCATTTTGTAACGCCGGGGTGCCAGGGAACGCCGACATGGTGAAGGTCATGGTGCCGAGCGCGAGCGCCGCCGGCACCAGCCGACGCGGAATATCGGCGGCCTTGAACAAGCTTTGTGCCATGGGGACCAGGACGAAGAAGGCCACGAACAGGCTGACCCCGCCATACGTGACGATGGCCCCGGCTAGCGTCACCGCCAGAACCGCGCGCGAAGTCCCGAGCTTGGCCGTCATGAAATTGGCGATGACCTCGACCGAGCCGCTGTCGTCCATGAGCTTTCCGAACACGGCCCCGAGAAGGAACAAAGGAAAGAACTGGGCGAGGAACTTCGCTGCCCCGCCCATGAAGGTCTCGGTCCAATGGGCGAGCAACGGCTCGTTCGCGGCGGCCGCGGCGATGAGGGCCGCTGCCGGCGCCAACAGCAGCACACTCCAGCCGCGAAAAGACAGCCAGATCAGGAGTCCAAGGCCGAGGAGAATGCCGGCAAGGCCCACGAGCATCAGACTTGATCGCACATTCGCCTATCCTCAGGCGAGCCTCACTTCCCCTCCGAATCCATCACGGTGAAGTCCTTGCCGCTCCGCGTCTCGGGCGTCGCCGGTTGGTCGGTGGTGACGAACACCATGCCCGGCTTCATGCGCTCATCGATCGCAGCCTGCACGTCTGGCGGCGGTATGATGCGCTCGACGATCGATGAACTCGGCTTCGACGCGCCCTTCTTGCCGGTGCTGTAGCCTGTGGCCTGCCAGGTGAAGCCGTCCTCATCGCCCTTCTCCAGGATGAACACGTTCGAGCCGAGCGTTTCTTGTCGGATCTTCGATCTCCGCCTTGCCTTGCGCGACGATGTCGCCGTTCTGGATCACGTAGATGGATTTGTCGGCGCTCGACACGAGGATCGAGGTGACGGCGTCGGACTTGGCGAAGGCAGGCTTCTTTTTCTTCTTCGACGCCTTGCCGAGCTCATCCTTGGCTTCGGCGCCGAGTAGGAGGCCTGGGTCGTAGACCGAGGAGGGGTGGGTCGCAGTGTCGGCGATGATCACCGGCGTGCCGACTTTGCGTCGCCTCGTAGAGCTTCTCGGCGAAGGCCTTCGGCAGGCGCACGCAGCCATGCGAGGCGGGATAGCCTGGCAGCTTGCCGGCGTGCAGCGCGATGCCGTCCCAGGTCAGCCGCTGCATCATCGGCATCGGCGCATCGTCATAGGTGTTGGAATAATGCTCCTTCTCCTTCTCCAGGATGGTGAACACGCCGGTCGGCGTGTCGTAGTCCTTCTTGCCGGTCGAGCACGCCGCGACGCCGATCTGGATGCCGTTGCGGTAGACATAGACGCGCTGCTTGGTGAGCGAGACGATGATGGCAAGCGGTCCCGACGGCGACCGCTCGGGATGCCACTCGAATTGCCCGGGCTTGAGCTCTCCTGGCTTCTTGGCGGTGGCGGCGGCCTTCTTCGGCGCCGGCCGTTTGCGGGCGGCAAGCGCGCCTGAAAGGCTTGCGCCGCCTGCGGCAGCAAAAACGGCGACCGCCAGCAACAGCCCAAGCGTCGACCGCCGGCTCTTTCCCAACTTCACGCTTGTCATGCTGCCCCCCGAACTGCGCCCCACGAAACACGCCAGTCGCTAGAATTCCTTGGGGAACGCTAGCGAGTCAATGCGCCAGTCATCCGGCTTGACTCGACAACCCGCGCAACTCATCGCGCAACGAAGGTTGGCAGGGATTGCCCCTGCCAACCTCAAATCACGCGGCATCGGCACCACTAGCCGTGATGGCGGCGAGGCGTGGTGGGATGCATTTCATGCTGCGCGCTCTTGCTCGGCGCCACGTAGAACGGCTCCTGGGTCACGTCGTAATTGCCAGGGCAGCCCTTGGCGTAGGGGCGCTCGTAGCAACGATCGTAATTGGCGCTTGCCGGACTGACGGCGGCAGCTCCGAGCACGAGCGAAGCTGCGGCTAGCGCGACTGCGGTTTTGGTGAACATCACGATTCTCCTTAGAATGAGCCTCGTCGCGTCGGGGGGTTTAAGGGAAGGGGGCGCGACGGCCATTCACCGGCCGAACGCGCGTCGCTTAAGTTGTTTCCCCGCTCAACTGTCGCGCCCCGAAATGTCGCAGCCCGTTATTTTTGGTCAGCCGCGACGGGGGGCACCGACATTGAATTGCGCGAGGAGCACCATACATGCTTCGGGTAGCGTGGTACCCAACGCGCCTCAACCCTGAGCGCTGGCGCGTCTTGAGAGTGATCGTGGCTACGTTTCGCAGTATGGCGTTTGCGGGCCTTTGCGTTGTGATCGCAACACCGGTCTCAGCCGCATCTTTGGTGGCATCGTGGGATGGCACCAATCTAACCTTGGGGCCGAAACCGACGCGTGCGGTCCTGCAGTTGGCCGAGCCCATGAGCCCGGCGGTGCTGGCGGACCGGGCAAAAACCCGCAGATACACGTTAGTGCTGGGCGGGCTCGCCGCTGATCCGGATCCCGAAACCGGGTATCTCGTTTTTCTCAACCTCGACCAAAGCGAGCCATCCAGGAACGACGATGGCTATGTCGGCGCCATCAATTTCTTTGGCATGCCTCGGACGGCAGCCGAAGCATCGAGACTCGTCAGTTTCGAAGTCTCGCCGCAACTCGTCAGGCTCGAAGATCTCGGCCGGCTCAGTGCGCCAATCTCGGTGACCTTCGTTCCAACGGGCCCGCCAATCGAGGGCAGCCGCGCTTCGGTCGCGAAGATTGCTCTCTATGAAAATTAGCCCTCCTCCTGGTTGTAGACGACGGGTGTTCCACGTATAGTCGTATAACCTCCAAACACTACCGTCTTGAGGAGCATTCCGATGCAAACAAGGCGAAGATTCGTCGCCACCAGCGCATGCGCGCTTTCGGCGACGGCGATCCCGTTGCCCGGTTGGCTGAGACGCTTTGCCCACGCCGAAGCGGCAGCCAAACTGACGCGCCATGACGTGGCCTCCACCGAAGGGCAAGCCATGTTGAAGATCTATGCTGGTGCCGTTGGGAACATGATGGCGACCACGCAGAGCGATCCCGGCAGCCCGCTCAGCTGGTTGTTTCAGTGGTACACCCACGCCGTTCCCGACGACCGCACGAAAGCTTCCGAAATAAACCGCATCTATCCGAACGCCTCCGACCCCAACAGAGCTCTTGCGACCAAAGCGTGGAGCACCTGCGAGGCACACCGCAATCCTGCACGAGAGGACTTCTTTTTTCCTTGGCATCGCCTGTTCCTGATCTACTTCGAGAAAATTATCAGGCAGGTTTCCAACGAACCGAAATTCACGCTTCCCTATTGGAACTACACCGGGCCGAATCCGCAAAACCGAATCTTGCCGGTAGAATTCCGGTCGTCAGGCGATGCCGTTTGGAAGCCGTTGTTTCGACCCGACCGAAAGCCGGAGACCAACAATGGCGTGCCGATCGATCAGATTAGCGGTGCCAACCCGATCGACATCAACGCGATGAAATCGATCGTCTATGGACAGACCACGGGAGATGCGGGGCTCTGCTCAAATGTCGATAACAACCCACATGGGTCGGTGCATGTGGACGTTGGCAACCGGAGAGGCATGGGCAGGGTGCCCTGGGCCGGTAACGATCCCATTTTTTGGCTGCATCATTGCAACATCGATCGCATATGGGCGAGTTGGATCAAAGCCGGGGGGCGCAATCCAACCTCTCAAGGCTTCAAGAATGAAACGTTCACATTCGCGGATAGCAATGGGGCGCCAGTCGAGGCCAACGTCGGTTCAGTTCTCGATTTTGATGCTCTCGACTATGACTACGACCGCTACATCGACCGGCCGCCAGGCAGTCCCCCTTTTCCATCGGCAGTGACCGTGGGCGTGGAAGCCTTCGCCATACGTGCTGTCGCTCGCCGGGTCTCGGGGCCCGTGACGCTCGGGGCGAGCCCGACAACGGTGAAGTTAACAACGGAACCCGCTCCCGAGCTGAACTTCCAGGGCATCAACAAGGATCTGTCGATACAGCTGCAGTCTCTTAAGGTGGATAGCGTCTTCTATCTTCGGCTGAACGACGTCAATGCTTCGGCCGCACCCGAAGTCGGGTACGACGTCTATCTCGATCCCTCCGGCGAGGGAGAACTCGAACGCTCGGAAAGCGCTTACGTGGGCTCTCTTTCGTTTTTTGAGGTAGCGCCCCATGACGAGCAGCATGAGGCTGCGGAGCCAAAAGGAAAGGGACGCAACTATAGTTTTGTGGTCACTGATCGGGTGAGGGAGCTGCAAAAAGAAGGTCGACTTTCCCGCGAGCCCAACGTCACTCTTGTCCCGACCGGCGCGCCTACCGAGGCGTCCGCGCCGAGGATCGGTAGCATTTCGCTGGTTTCGTCATGAGACCAAACGAGGGCAGCAGATCCCGCTTAAGCTGTTGCGTGCCCGTAGCGCCCGCGTGATACACCTCCGGCCATGCGGGTGATCTACATCGCCGGAACGAGCCATAGCGGGTCGACGCTGCTCGACCTGATGCTCAACGCCCACCCAGCCATCTTCTCGGCGGGGGAGGTGCTGAAGCTTAACCGGCAACTCGGCATCAACCATCCGCGCAAGCAGAATTCCGTGCCCTGCTCCTGCGGGGCGCCGTCGCTTTGGCAATGCCCGGTCTGGTCGCGCGTCGATGCGCGCACCCGCGAGACCGCAGGCAAGTCGCTCGCTGATCTCGACATGCTCGACTATGGCGAGACCGACGCAGGCAAAGCGCCGAACGCGATCGTGTTCGAGGCGATCGCCGACGTCACCGGCAAGAATTTCGTCGTCGACTCGTCGAAGCTGCCAAAGCGGCTCGCTTATTTGATGCGGCTTCCCGAGCTCGACGTCTATCCGGTGCATATCGTGCGCGACCCCAAGGGCCAGATCAACTCGGTGACGCGCAAGCACGGCGGATTTCTCAAGCACATCTTCCGCTACGAGCTGATCCACGAGCAGATCCGCCGGGCGCTGAAATCCGTGCCGCACAGCGTGGTGCATTACGAGGATCTGGTGCGCGATCCTGCCGGCACCTTGCAAAGCGTCTTGCAGCCTCTCGGGCTCAACTTCGATCCGCGCCAGCTTGCCTGGGCCGAGGCCGAGAAGCACGAGGTCGCCGGCAACCACGTTCGCTTCGATGCGAAAAGCGAGCTCGTGCTCGACGAAGGCTGGAAGGAGAGCCTGTCGCCGCTCAGGCAGCGCGCCATCGATCTCGGCACGCTCATCTCGCGGCAGACGGTGCCCAAAACCGGCGCCGTGCGCTGAAAGAAGCGCCGGGGCCGTTCTGCGAAAAACCGGCAAGAGCTCTTGTCGCAGGCCCCGTTCGCGGGCCTAATTGCGAGTTGGTCTTCTGCCGCCAAAGGCTCCTTCGCATGCCGCATTCGGCTCCGCTCATCTCGACGCTCGCCGTGGGCCTTGTGCTCGCCTTCGCCTTCGGCCTCGTCGCCCAGCGCCTGAGGCTGCCGCCGCTGATCGGTTACCTGCTCGCAGGCATCGCCATCGGCCCGTTCACACCCGGCTTCATCGCCGATCAGAGCGTGGCCAACCAGCTCGCCGAAATCGGCGTCATCCTGCTGATGTTTGGCGTCGGCCTGCATTTCTCGCTGGAGGATCTGCTGTCGGTCCGCGCCATCGCCGTTCCCGGCGCGCTGGCGCAGGCGCTTGTCGCGACGCCGCTCGGCATGGCGATCGGCTGGTGGCAGGGCTGGACGCCGGGAGCCGGCCTCGTGTTCGGCATCGCGCTGTCCATCGCGAGCACCGTGGTGTTGCTCCGCCTGCTGCAGGAGCGGCGCCTGCTCGATACCGAGCGCGGGAGGATCACCGTCGGCTGGCTCGTGGTGCAGGACCTCGGCATGGTGCTGGTCTTGGTGCTGCTGCCGGCACTCGCCGGCGTGCTCAGAGGCACCGGGGACGCGCCTGACCCCGCGCAGCTGCTCGAGGCGATTACCCTCACGCTCGGCAAGGTCGCGGCCTTCATCGTGGTCATGCTGGTGGTCGGCAGGAAGGTTATTCCGATGATCCTGCATTACGTCGCTCACACCGGTAGCCGCGAGCTGTTCCGCCTCGCCGTGTCTGTCGATCGCGCTCGGCTTCGCCTATCTCGCCACCGAGCTGTTCGGCGTATCGCTTGCGCTCGGCGCCTTCTTCGCCGGCATGATCCTGAGCGAGTCGCGGCTGAGCCAGCAGGCGGCGACCGAGTCGCTTCCCTTGCGCGACGCCTTCGCCGTGCTGTTCTTCGTCTCGGTCGGCATGTTGTTCGACCCGCGCATCATCATCGAGGCGCCGGCAGCTCTGTTCGCCACGATCTTCGTCATTCTGATTGCCAAGACGGCGGCAGCTTACCTCGTGGTGCGGCTGTTCGGACATCAGGCGCCGACGGCGCTGACCATTTCGGTTTCGCTGGCGCAGATCGGCGAGTTTTCCTTCATCCTCGCCGGCCTCGGCGTCTCTCTTGCGATCCTGCCGGAAAGCGCGCGGAGCCTGATCCTCGCCGGCGCCATCATCTCGATCCTGCTCAATCCTCTGCTCATCGAGCTAATCGACCGCCTGCCGCTGTGGCGGGCGGCAGCTGAAGCCGGCGATGTCGAGCCGGGCCCTCCTCCGGAAGCGCGCGGCCGCGAGCCGATCCCGACGACGAGGCTCACCGATCACGTCGTGCTCGTCGGCCATGGCCGGGTCGGCAGCGTGGTGAGCGAAGCGCTGCGCGAGTCGAAGCTTCCCTACCTTGTCATCGAGAGCGATCACGACGCGGCGGCCGAGCTTCGCCAGCAAAGCATCGAGACCATCACCGGCAACGCCGCAGATCCGGAAGTTATGCGTTCGGCCAATCTCGGCGCTGCCCGCTGCCTGTTGGTGGCCATCCCCGATGCCTTCGAAGGCGGCCAGGCCGTGATGCAGGCGCGCGAGGCCAATCCGGACCTGCTGATCATCGCGCGGGCTCATTCCGAGGACGAGGTGCTTCACTTGAAGAAGCACGGCGCTTCGATCGTGATCATGGGCGAAGAGCAAATCGCCCGCGCAATGATCGAGGACGTGCGCAACGCCGTGGCTGCCGAAAACAAACCTATCGACATACGCGGGAGCCGCCAGCGGCCCCAGTCCTCACCGAGTAGCCTGCCTACAGCAGGTGCTTGATGTCGGAGGAGAAGGACGGATAGGCGTAGATGAAGTCGCGTAGCTGCGTTGCGGTGATGCCGTGCTTCTTGGCGAGCCCGAAGATGTTGATCAGCTCCTCGGCAGCGTGCCCGACCATGTGGGCGCCGAGGATCGCATCGCTCTCCTCATCGACGATCACCTTCGCCCAGGCCTTGGTCTCGGCATAGGTCCGCGTCGAGAACCAATATTCCATGTCGCTCACCGTGACCTTGGTCTTCAGGCCCTTCTCCTTGGCTTGCGCTTCGGTGAGCCCGACGGTCGCCAGCGACGGCACGGTGTAGATGGCGGAAGGAAGGCTCGCATAGTCGGGCTTCAGCTTCGGCCCCTCGACGATGTTGGCGCCGACGATCCGCCCCTCGTAAGTTGCGATGGGCGAAAGCTGCGGCGGGCCGGAGAGCACATCGCCACAGGCATGGACGGCAGGGTTCGACGTCGAGCGCAGATACTCGTCGACGGAGATGCGGAAATTGTCGTGTTTGACGCCACCGGCGTCGAGGTCGAGATGATCGACATTGGCGATGCGGCCGGCGCCATTGACCACGCGGTCTGAGACGACGGCCTGCTCCTTGCCGTTCGCCGCGAAAATGGTGCGAAGCTGGTTGCCGGCTTTCTCCACCCGCGCAACCTTGATGCCGGTATGGACGTCGATGCCGATGCGCTCGCTTTCCTGCCTGATCTGCTCGACTGCGTCCTCGTCGAGCGCGGGCAGAAGGCGCGGCAGAACCTCGAGGACGGTGACCTTGGTGCCGGCGCGTGCATAGACATGGCCGAACTCGAGCGCGATCACCCCGCCGCCGACGAACAGTACGCTGCCTGGCTGCTCGCGATCGCTCAACACTTCGTCGGAGGTGATCATCAGCTCGGCGCCTTCGATGGGCAGCGGTCTCGGGCGTGAGCCGGTGGCGATGACGATATGCTTCGCCTCGATCGTCCGGCTGCCAACCTTGACCGCGTTCGGTCCAACGAAACTGGCGCTGTCGCGGAAGAGATCGACGCCACGCTCTTCAAGCGTCTCGGCGAGGGACTCTGGGATGCCCCCGATTATCTCCTTTTCGCGGTCGATCAGCCCCGCCCAGTCGAGCTTGGGCTTGCTCACGCTGATCTTGTGAACGTGAGCCTGGTTGATCTCGTGCAGCGCGTGACCCGCAGCCACCAGGACCTTTTTCGGCGTGCAGCCGCGATTGGGGCAGGTGCCGCCGAGGTCGCGTTCCTCGACCATCGCCACCTTCATCCCGGCCTTGCGGGTCGGCACGGTGACGCCGAAGCCGGCATTGCCGCCGCCCAGGATCAGCACATCGTAGCTCTCAGATGCCATGAGCTTGCTTACCCGCGCGCGGCCGCGCTTTCCAATGCCCAAGAGGCATTATTGCCATAGTCGCGGCGAAGGGCGAAGCGGCGCGCCGTCGCCAAGCACACGCGGAACCTCATCGCCCTGCTTCTCGTTACCGATTTAACTTTGATGCGCGGGCGTGAGCCCCCATATGGCGCTACCGGAAGTTGGGAGTTTTGCAGACGATGAGCAGCAGCGAGCAGGTTTTCGGACGCGCCTGGGCCTATGGCGGCGGAGCGGGGCAAGTTCGCCGCCGATTTCTGGCGCGACTACAGCAAGGGACTGACCCACGAGCAGCGGCTCGCCCAGGTGCGCTTCATCGCGCGCATGATGGACGACCAGTTCAGGGTGCCCGGCACCAATCTGCGCTTCGGCCTCGACACCATCCTTGGCCTGGTCCCTGGGCCTCGGCGACGCCGTGACCAGCATCATCTCGCTCCTCATCGTGCATCACGCTTGGGCTGCCGGCGCCTCGAAGCTCACGCTGGCGCGCATGCTCGGCAATGTCGGCGTGGATTTCCTCATCGGCTCGGTGCCGATCGCCGGCGATGTGTTCGACTTTGCCTGGAAGGCGAACCGCAAGAACGCGCGCCTGCTCGAGGCGCATCTGAACAAGCGCTCCGGCAAATGGGAGGTGGACTAACCCACCGCCATGCCGAAGAGCCGCTTCAGATCCAGTCGCGCTTGATGGTGCCTTCGACCGTTTTTTCCTCGAAAGGCTCATCGTTCGGCCCAACAAAGGCGCGCACCGTGGCGGTGTAGCGGAACACGGGCTCACTGGCGTCGTTCAATTCGCTCCACACCCGCGTACTCGTTTCCGATCGCGCCCTGAAGCCTGTGTCGGGGCGCTCCAGAGTGGCTGATGATTTGGTGAAGCCCACGAGCGACAGAGGCTCATTGTCGATCATCTGGAAATTCTCTTCCGCCGTCTGGTCGATCCACAGGCCCCGCAGCGGCCCGCCATATTGATAGCGGCCGCTATCGAACACTTTCCGCACCAGCATCCCTTGCTTGCCGTCGATGGTGACCGGGGTGGCGTCGCGCGTGGATTTCGCCGCCCGCGTCTCGCCGAGCGTCGGCAGATAATCGTCCGGATTGACGTATTCGGTCACCGAGGTCGCCGGCAGCAGCTTTTGCACCGCCTTGTCCTCCGCCCTTGGCTCGCGTCCCGGGAGCATGAGGGCGCTCGGCTCGAAGCCGTCGCGCCGCCGGCGAACAGCGTCACCGTCGGCGCATCTGCGGTCTGCCACAGCGTCGGATAGAACGACGGCGAGAGCGAGAGCCGGATGCGCCAGCCCTTCTTGAAGGTGTGGCCGGCGATGTTGAGGGGCACGCGCAAGGAGAAGGGCTTGCCAGGCTCGATCTTCTCAGGTTTCGCCATGTCGCCGCTGCGGTAAGCGAGATTGTAGAAGCGATAGGTGACGAGGTGCGAGGCTTGGGTCTCAGGCTCCAGCTCGCACAGACGTATCGACAGCGACGCCGTCGGCCTGTCGACCGCAAGCGTCAGCGCCACGGTAGGGTAGCCGAAAATATCGAGATCGTCGGGCAACGGCTCGCTGTCGAAATACAAGCGATGCCTTGTCGAAGCGCGCCTGATCGCCGGGGAGGTCGTCATTGCCGCATTCGCCCCACGAGCTCGTCTCCAGCATCTCGATGTCGAGCACGAGAGGCTTGGCGCTCGAATAGCTTGCCTTGCCTGGCGCATCGCCCAGGCGGTTTCCGGGCCCGAGATAGAGCAGCTTTTCCTTGACCCGCGAGCGCCAAGCGCCGTCCTCGGCGACCCATTTGCCCTTCTCGTCGGGACACAGAGATTTGCTTGGGCCTTGCGACTGCGAAAGCCACACTGGAAGCTCGGTCCAGTCGGTGGCGGGAGGAGGGGTCTTGCCCTTCAGCCATTTGTCCCACCAATGGGTGACGGTGTATTGCAGCCAGGGGATGCGCGGTCCGGGATAGCCGCCGAACGGATATTTGTGGCCCCATGGCCCAAGCAGGCCCTGCACCGGCTTCCCCAGCGCGCTCAAGCCGGAGACGATCCGCTCGACCGGGTTCTTGTAGCCGTCCTGCCATCCGGACATCACGAACACCGGGACCTGCACGTCCTCGAAATGGCCGCGCACGCTGTTCCCGGCCCAGTAGTCGTCGCGCGGCTGATTGCTCGCCCATTGCTTGAACCAGAAATCGGCATTGCGGATGCGCGTCCGCCACATCTCCTTCCACGGATCGCCCACCACCGCAGGGTCTGGCGGCAGCGACAGCCAACCAAGCATCGACGACGGCCAGCTCACATTGTCGAACATCATGGCGCCGCCCATGTAGTGCACATCGTCGTTGTAGCGGTCGTCGCTGCCGCAACAGACAAGGACGGCCTTCAGCGCCCGCGGGCGGTCAGGCCGCGCCGCCACCATCAGCGAATTGATGGCGCTCCACGACTTTCCCATCATGCCGACATTGCCGTCGCAGGAGGGGAGCGCCGCGATCTCGGCGATCACTTGGCCGCAATAGGTGAGCTCCTCGTCGGTGTACTCGTCGGTGAGCACGCCTTCCGAATCGCCGGAGCCCTGCAGATCGATGCGGAAGCAGAGATAGTCGTTGAACGCGAACCATGGATACATCTTGCTGTCGGAGATCATGGTGCCGTCGCGCCGCCGGTAGGGCACGAACTCCACGATCGCCGGGCATTTCTTGCCCGCGCTCACTGTCTCTTCGTTGTACCAGAAGTGCCCAGCGAGCCTGATCGGCGGCTTCCCCGGATATTGCACCGAGAAGAAGATGTCCTTGGGGTCCGGGACCTTGTCGCGGACGGCGAGGTAGTGCACCTCGTCGCCGAGCGCCGAAGGGGCGAACAGAGGAAAATGTGGAAGCGCGAGGCCTAGAGGAACGGCGCCGCCGAGTTTCAGAAAGTGGCGCCGGGAAAATGTCTGCCGAAACTGCAAATGCGTCCCCCACTAAAAGACGGGAGCCACTTTATGCTGCCTGGCCGCCTGCGGGAACTCCCTCTCTGTCCAGCGCGTCAACCTCTTCGTCGGTGAATACGCGGCTGCGGGTGAGAAACCGCAAGCCCTCCGGCGCCTCGAGCGTGAAGCCGTGACCGCGCCCGGGCACCACGTCGATGATGAGCTGGGTATGCTTCCAATAGCCGAACTGGTCGAGGTCCATGTAGACCGGGCAGCCGCCGATCTCGCCGAGATATTGGTCGTTGCCGCCAATACGGAACTCGCCAGCCGGAAAGCACATGGGCGCCGAGCCGTCGCAGCATCCACCTGATTGATGGAACATCAGCTTCCCGTGCTTCACGCGCAAGCGCCCGATCAATTCGACCGCAGCATCAGTGGCTAGAACCCGTTCGACCATGTTGCTCCTCACGTCCTCAGCTGCTCGCAAGATTAGAGAGCCTCACCACTATAACTCAACCAGGCTTCCTATATGGCGCCCTTATGACGAAGCGCGCCGCTCCGTCTCGCATTCCTATGCCGGCAGGCGCAAATTTTCCGCGACGAAATAACAAAGGAAAACGTCGATGAGACAAGCCGAAGTTCCATGTTCGAGATCGTCGCTCTTTCTGCTCGGCCAGAACCGGCAAGGGAACTGGTAGTGCAAGACCAGCGCGGCCTCTGCGGCGGAATTTTCGTCAATCGCATCGAAGCGCTCCGGTTTGCCATGTTCGAGAACGGAAACCGGCCGCAAGGCGTGCTCATGGTTCCGGGCGTCTTCGAATTGGACATGAACCGAGCCGGAAGCGCCAAGCCTCAGCGGGCGCCCAAGGCCGGATGGGATCGCAGGCAACGAGCCGCTTAGTAGGGCACTACCGAGACCCCGCGCGCTCTGGCTAAGCGCGCGGGGTGAGTTCTTCGACTAAAAGAAGCCCATCGCCTTCGGGCTGTAGCTCACCAGCACGTTCTTGGTCTGCTGGTAATGGTCGAGCATCATCTTATGCGTCTCGCGCCCGATGCCGGACTTCTTGTAGCCGCCGAAGGCCGCGTGCGCCGGATAGAGGTGGTAGCAATTGGTCCACACCCGCCCGGCCTGGATGCCGCGGCCCATGCGATAGGCGCAGTTGATATCGCGGGTCCACACGCCTGAGCCGAGGCCATAGAGCGTGTCGTTGGCGATCGAAAGCGCCTCGTCCTCGTCCTTGAAGGTGGTGACCGAAAGGACGGGTCCGAAAATCTCCTCCTGGAAGATGCGCATCTTGTTGTGGCCCTGGAACACGGTGGGCTGCACGTAATAGCCTTCCTGCAGCTCGCCATTGAGCTTGGCCCGCTCGCCGCCGGCGAGCAGCTTGGCGCCTTCCTTCCTGCCGATGTCGACATAGGAGAGAATCTTCTCGAGCTGATCGTTGGAGGCCTGCGCCCCGATCATGGTGGAAGGATCGAGCGGGTTGCCCTGCTTGATCTTCTTCACCCGGTCGATCGCCCTCTCGATGAACTTGTCGTAGATCGACTCCTGCACCAGCGCCCGTGACGGGCAGGTGCAGACCTCGCCCTGGTTTAGCGCGAACATGGTGAAGCCTTCGAGCGCCTTGTCGAAGAAGGCGTCGTCCTTGGCCATGACGTCGGCGAAGAAGATGTTCGGCGACTTGCCGCCAAGCTCAAGCGTCACCGGGATCAGATTCTCCGACGCATATTGCATGATCAGGCGCCCGGTCGTGGTCTCGCCGGTGAAGGCGACCTTGGCGATGCGCTTGTTCTGGGCGAGCGGCTTGCCGGCTTCCACGCCGAAGCCATTGACCACGTTGAGCACGCCCGGCGGCAACAGGTCGCCGACGAGATCCATGAGCACCATGATGCTCATCGGCGTCTGCTCCGCAGGCTTCAGCACGATGCAATTGCCTGCGGCGAGCGCCGGGGCAACCTTCCACACCGCCATCAGGATCGGAAAGTTCCACGGGATGATCTGGCCGACCACGCCAAGCGGCTCGTGATAGTGATAGGCGATCGTGTCCTCGTCGATCTCGCTGAGCGAGCCTTCCTGAGCGCGGACGCAGGCGGCGAAGTAGCGGAAATGATCGATGGCGAGCGGGATGTCGGCAAAGGTGGTCTCGCGGATCGGCTTGCCGTTGTCGATGGTCTCGACCGCGGCGAGAACCTTCAGATTCTCCTCCATGCGGTCGGCTATTCTGCTCAGGATCTCGGCGCGCTTGGCCGGAGCGGTCTTGCCCCAGGCGTCCTTCGCCTTATGCGCGGCGTCGAGCGCAAGCTCGATGTCGGCGGCCTGCGAGCGGGCGATCTGGCAGACGGACTTGCCCGTGATCGGGCTGATATTGTCGAAGTAATCGCCGCCGACAGGAGCGACCCATTTGCCGCCGATGAAATTCTCGTAGCGGGGCCGCAACGCTACGCGGGAATTCAGGGTCTCGATGACCTGGTGCAACATGGACGCCTCCCTAGGTTGTGAGTATTTTCTAGGCTGGACTCTGATCCTTCTCCTTGATCCTCGTCAAGCTCGACCAGAGGCCCGAAGGGAACTTTGCGCGGCGGTAAAACATTGATTATGGGGCGAATTCAACGCGGAGGGGTTCATGGCGGATAATCTGGATGGCAAGAGCAACAATCTTCTGCTTGGCGTGCTGCTGGGGGCCGCAGTCGTGGCCCTGGGCGTCCTTGCCTATCTTTATTACCAGCGGCAGCACGAGCCGGTGGTGAAGATCGACGTCCCGGGCTTCTCCGGCGAGATTCGCAAAGACAACGGCGGCGTCGACATCGAGGTCGGCAAGGACAAGCCCTGACAAGTGCATCTGTTGCCCTGTAGCAACAGCCGGAACCCGTGCCTCGCCGGGTTGTTCCCTTTTCGTCAACAAATCGTTGTAGTCTGCTGAAGGTTTCAGCTGCCCGAGCGGACCGATAGACGACACGTGACGACGCGCCTGGTGCTCGATGAACGTCCAAGGCGCGAGGGGTCTGGGGGAACCGTTGATGAGACTTGCCGCCGCGGCAAGACCGATAGCGATCGCTCTCGCCATTGCGGTGGCGGCCGTGGCCCATCCGGCAGAGGCCGACGACTGGGACGCGGGCCCCGGCGCAAGCTGGCAGGGCTTTTATGTCGGCGGCAATTTGGGCGAGGCCTTCGACGGCAGCAAGCTCAGCATCTACGATCTCAGCGGCGATGGACTCTCGATAAAGGCCGACACCCAGGACCAATTCATTGGCGGGTTGCATATCGGCTACAATCTGCAAGGCGCCCACATTCTTTACGGCATCGAAGGCGACGCGGATTTTGCCCAAGACGTCAGCTTTCTCGGCAGCATCCGCGGCCGCCTCGGTTGGGCCGGCGAGCGCGTCTTGGTCTACGGCACCGCTGGTGTCGGCTTCGTCAATGGCGACGCCAATTTCACCATCTCCTCTCTCGTCAACCCGCCGGCAAAGCTGAGCCACGAGATCAGCGAAGTGGCCTTCGTCGTCGGAGGCGGCCTCGATTTCAAGGTGCTGCCGAGGTTAAGCCTCGGCGCCGAAGGCCTGTTCTACGACTTCGCCAATGAGGAAGCCCACCTGACCGCAGCCGGCGCACCCTTCCTCTTTCACGATCATCCGGACATGACCGTCGTCCGCGGACGCATCACTTACTATTTCAGTCCCGGCTACTAGGCCTTCATTCCGCCGTCAGGGAAAGAGCACCGCGGCGCCGGTCAGCTCGCCTTGGCGCAGGCGATCGAGCGCTTCGTTGGCGGCGGCAAGAGGCATCGGCACCACCGTGGTCTTCACGCCGGCCTTTGGCGCAAGCGCCAGAAACTCGCGCGCATCCTCGCGTGTCAGATTGGCGACGGAACGCACCACTCGTTCCTCCCACAGAATCTCATAAGGGAAGGCCGGGATGTCGCTCATGTGGATGCCGCCGCACACCACGACGCCGCCTTTGCGTGAGGCTTTCAGCGCCGCCGGCACGAGCGCCCCGACCGGCGCGAAGATGATGGCGGCGTCGAGCTCTTCCGGCGGTCTCTCATCGGAGCCTCCGGCCCACGCCGCGCCAAGCTCGCGCGCGAAGTCCTGCGCGCGTTCATCGCCAGGCCTGGTAAAGGCGAAGATCCTCCGCCCCTGATAGCGCGCCACCTGCGCCACGATGTGAGCCGCGGCGCCGAAGCCGTAGATGCCGAGACGCGCGGCGTCACCGGTCATCTTCAGCGAGCGGTAGCCGATCAGCCCGGCGCAGAGGAGCGGCGCTGCTTCCGCGTCGCTGTAGGCTTCCGGCAGATGAAAGCAGTAGCGCGCATCGGCCACCGTGTAGGAGGCATAGCCGCCGTCGATCTGGTAGCCGGTGAAGCGGGCGTTGTCGCAGAGATTTTCCTCCCCGTTGCGGCAATAGGGGCAGGTGCCGTCGGTGAAGCCAAGCCACGGCACGCCGACGCGGTCGCCGAGGGCAAAGCCTTGCACCTCGGAACCCATGGCGTCGACGCGGCCGACGATCTCATGGCCGAGCACGAGAGGAAGCTTCGGGTGCGCGAGCTCGCCGTCGACGATGTGCAGATCGGTGCGGCACACCCCGCAAGCGAGCACGCGGAGGCGAAGCTGATGCGGTGATGGATCAGGCATCGGCAGCGCGGCCGCGTGAAGCGCGGTCCTGGCCCGGTCGAGCACCATCGCCTGCATGGTCGTGGACATCGGTGTTGATGAACTCCGTCATGCCCGGACTTGATCCGGGCATCCATGCCGTTACGCTTCAGCGGACGGGAGCGTCAGGGGAATGGATTGCCGGGTCAAGCCCGGCAATGACGCAAGCTTTCAATGCCGGATAAGGGGCCAGCCCTGCAGGCTTGGACGGCGCGCCGACATGGCGGCAACCGCCTCCGCGTCTCGCTCATAGGCCCCCGAGGGCTTGGGCAGCGCGGGTCCGATCAGGCGCCGCTCGGCCACCACGGCCGACTGCGACCAGAGCGCCTCAAAGGCCATCTGCCCGAGCCGCACCGAAGCCGGCGAACCGTCCTCGAACAGGCTCAAGGCATTGCGTTTGTCGGCCTCGCGCCGCATGGCGTCGCCCCACCAGCAGAGCGAGGAGCCGTAGGTCGCCTGCTCATGGGCGTCGAGCAGGCGCGGATTGCGCGCCCAGCGGATCAGCTCTCTCGCCGGGTCTCGCGGGCTCAGCTCGGAAAGACAGGCATAGAGCCTGCGAAGCTCGAGGTCAGGCTCGAGCGTGGTGACCAGCACTTTGGCGGTGATGCCGACCCGCGTCAGATCGCGGGCCTTGAGGATCACGGCTTGCGCCGGGCTCGACGAGGCCGAGCGCAGAACCATGGTCAGCTTGCGCGCCTCGCCGACCCCGCATTCGACGCGGGCGACGAACTGCGCCAAAATCTCAAGGTGCCGATCGAGTTCGGCGTGCTTCAGATCCCTCGAAATTCCCGAACCAACCACAATGCGCATGTTCCCCCCGCTCTGTGGATGTTGACGGTCGAACGCTAAGGCGCTTGCGCCGAGCTTGGTAAAATTAACCAGGACACGGTTAAGGAAGGCTTGATTGCCGCTCTGTTTTGACACGCAGCGGCGCCGATCTCTGGCGCGCTGGCGGTAGAGCGCGTGGAGCCCAGGCGAGCATGACGCTCATGCCGATGTTCGGAGATGTGAGTGATGCGGTCGAAGCGGGCGCCATCGCGCAGCGGCGCCGCAAGGGGGACAGACATGAACTGAACGCACTCCGGACTTGGGCTTCGGCCGTCCGCCCCCCGGAGCCGCCAAGAACCCTCTTACTCCCTCAAACACTGACGCTCACCGCCAAACACGGCACATTCGTGGCGCGGCAAAGAAACGCAGGCTCGTTCCGGAGGTTCCGTCCACGGATCAAAAAAAACAGCTTCAGGACGAGGGTGCTTCGCTCTTTCCGTGACCTGTCCTGGAAGCTCCTCATTCCGGCCCCGATGGGAAGGGCGCCGTGCCAGGCTATGGGCCGGGATTGCAGGGAGGGGCGATGCGTTGGACCCCACTCACGCCGCCGAAACGGCGGCATCGGACCTCCCCGCGAGGGGGAGGTATGGCGCCGCGGGGGCCTTGAATGACGAAAATGCGCCGCGATCCCATATTGTAACGGACGAGGGCCAATCGGTGTTGGGAGCAATCATGGCGTTCTACCTGGTTTCCGCGGTTCCGAAGCATGGGCGACTCGACGAGCTCGGCGAACGTCTGGCGCGGGCCGAGTTCATGTCCTTGCGGCCGTTCGGCGCGACGCTCTCTGCCTCGCTTAAGGATGCGCGCATCCGCCGAGATGGCGTGGCGGTGTGGGAGGAGGAAGATTATTGCGCTCCGCCGCTCGCCGAGGAGCGCGCCGCGGTGCTCGACGATTATTTCCACGATCTCCGCGTCGAGAAGGTCAAACAAGGCGAAGGCTGGAGCAAGATCGAAAAGCTGGCCCGCCTGTTCCCGGACGCGTGAGTGGCGGCCTCCGCTTCATCCATGCGGTTCATCGGCGCGCTTCATTCTGCTGTTAATCTCCGCCGCGCATCGCTCGCTCGCCCCAACATCATCGTCATCATGACCGACGACCAGGAGGACACCGGCTCAACCGCCTATATGCCGAAGACGCTGTCGCTCATCGCCGATGAGGGCATCACCTTCAAGAACAGTCTCGTCAATCTTCCGCTCTGCGCGCCGAGCCGCGCCTCATTCCTCACCGGGCAGGCTGCGCATAATCACGGCATCAAGGCCAACAGCCCGCTCGATCAAGGCGGCTGGGAAGCGTTCAAGAGCAGAGAGGAAAATTCGCTCTCGGTTTGGCTCAAAGCCGCCGGCTACAAGACGGCGCTGATCGGCAAATATCTCAACCGCTACGGTCAGCAGAGTGTCTACGGGGCGTGGCTCGCCTGGTTCGGCAGCTGGATCAATGTGGAGTTCAAGGGCACCACGGTCGGCAATCCGCGCGACTGGGTGCCGCCTGGGTGGGACCTTTGGTACGCCTTCACCGGGACGCGGGTTAGATATTACGACTATTGGATCAACGAGAACGGTACGATCCTGAGCTTCGATCACCGTCCAAACGATTATTCGACCGACGTGCTCGCCGAGCGCGCCGTCCGCTTCATCAATGACGAGGGGGAAAGCCAGACTCCGTTCTTCATGTTCATCGCGCCTAAGGCCACGCACGCGCAAGGGGCCAGCGCCATTCCGGCGCCGAAATACGAGCAGGCCTTCAACGACGTTCACCTGCCGGAAAACCCGGCCTTCAACGAACGGGATGTGCACCGCAAAGCGCTGAAGGCTCCGCGCGTCGGCCTCAAGACGAAGGCTGATCTCGAGCTCAGCTACCGCGCCGAGCTCCAGTCGCTGCAATCGGTGGACGATCTCGTCGCCGCCGTGGTCGATGCGCTCCGGGACACGAACAAGCTCGACAATACGGTGCTGATTTATACCTCCGACAACGGCTTCCTGTTCGGCGACCACCGCCTGATCGGCAAGACCGCGGCCTATGAGGGCTCGATCAAGGTGCCTCTCCTGATGCGCGGTCCGGGCATTGCGGAGCGCGAGACCCGCGATCAGCTCGTCAACAATCTCGATTTGGTCGCCACCATCTTGGATCTCGCCGGCGCCAAGCCGGGCGTTCCGCTCGACGGCAAGTCGCTTCGCCCCCTCTTTGCCGACTCGAAAGCGCCTTGGCGCAGCGCGATCCTGATTGAGAGCCCCGTCACCCGCTTCGAGAAGGCGGCAAACCGCTATGCCGGCGTGCGCACCGCGACGCGGAAATACGTGAAATACGACGGCGGCTTCGAGGAGCTGTTCGATCTCGCCGCCGACCCTCACGAGCTCAAGAACAAGGTGCAAGATCCCGAGTATGCGAGCGACCTTGCGACGCTTCGCGGCGTCGAGACGACGCTCAAGACCTGCGTTGGTGAGAGCTGCTGGGTGCCTTAGGCGGCGCGACGGCAATCTGCCGCATCCTCCCGAACTCCAGGGGCGTGGCCGCGTTCAGGGCAGGCGCGGGTTTGAGGGCGGTCGGACCGAGTGACGCAGTGCCGATTTCTGCCCTGAAAAAGATCGAGGCCGATGGCGCTATCCGCAGGCAAGCCCGACTGAATCACTTTGAGGGCGACATTCGGGACGGTTGGGGATCTTCCATGCGAACACTTCTCTGCACGCTCATCCTCTCTCTGTGCCTCGCCAACAGCGTCATGGCGGCGCCGAACATCGTGGTCATCCTCACCGACGATCAAGAAGACACGGGCTCGATGGCCTATCTGCCGAACGTCCAGGCGCTGGCCGCGCAAGGCGTCACCTTCAAGAACAGCTTTGTCGACTTTTCGCTTTGCGCACCGAGCCGGTCGTCGTTCCTAACCGGCCAGGCCGCGCATAATGACGGCATCAAGTCGAACAAGCCGACCAAGGGCGGCGGCTGGGACACTTTCAAGCAAAACGAAGCGAACGACCTCGCGGTGTGGCTGAAGGCTGCAGGCTACCGAACGGCGCTGATCGGCAAATATGAAAACGGCTACGGCGCCGGCAAACCGCCCCGCCTTGCGAGCGCTGCCTATTGGTCGAATGCCCTCAATGGCTGGTTCGGGATCGGCACCCCGGACAAGCAACACTGGGTGCCGCCGGGCTGGGATCTTTGGTACGCCTTCACCAAGGTCCGCTACTACGACTACGCCATCAACGAGAACGGCAAGCTTCTCGACTTCGGTCACGAGCCTGCCGACTACTCGACCGACGTGCTGAAGGACCGGGCCGTGCGCTTCATCAAGGATCAATCGAGCTCGGCTGCGCCCTTCTTCATGCTGATCGCGACCAAGGCCCCGCATGGCCAAGGTGAGGAAGGGCAAAAGGAACCGGCGATACCGTCGCCCTCCTACCAGAACGCGTTTGCCGACATCAAGCTTCCCAAGACGCCCGCCTACGATGAGGAGGATGTCAGCGACAAGGGGTCCTTGGTGGCGAGAACGCCGCGGCTTGGCGATGCGTTGAAGGATCAGATCGAGAAGAGCTATCGCGCCGAGCTGCAGGCTCTGCGGTCGGTCGACGATCTCGTAGGCGATGTGGTGAGCGCGCTCAACAGAGCTGGCAAGCTCGACAACACCGTGATCATCTACACCTCCGACAATGGCTACGTGTATGGCGACCACCGGCTGTTCGGTAAGAACTCGGTCTACGAACCGTCGATCAGGGTGCCTCTCGTGGCAAAAGGACCAGGCATCCCGCGGGACGAGACGCGCGACCAGCTCGTCAACAATCTCGACGTAGCTGCTACCATCCAAGCGGTTGCTGGCGTAAAGCCCGGCATCGTTCCCGACGGCCGCTCCTTGCTGCCCGTTCTCGCCGATGCCAAGGCGCCATGGCGGAGCGCCATCCTGGTCGAGGGTGGAAACGATGTTACCAAGCCCGAGAAGCGTTACGCGGCGGTGCGCACCGCAACGCGAAAATACGTGCGTTATGGCGACGGCTTTGAAGAGCTGTACGATCTCGCGGCCGATCCCTACGAGCTCGACAACAAGGTCAAGGATCCACGCTATGCAGCCGATGCGGCGAGGCTGCGGGAGCTCCACGACAGGCTCAAATCCTGCGTGGGCGCCGGGTGCTGGGTTCCTTAAAGCGTGCCACTAAGGCAAGCCCGCCGCAGGATTAAGACTGTTGGTGTTCCGCGCAGTCGAGAATACATAGTGCAGCATGTCGGAACCCATCCTCAAAGAGCGCGTGCTCGATGCGCTGAAGCACGTCAAAGGGCCGAACCTCAGCGACGACATCGTCTCGCTCGGGCTCGTCTCGGAGGTCGTCATTCGCGGCGGCAAGGTCTATTTCGCCATTTCCGTCGATCCCGCCCGTGCCTCTGAGCTCGAGGCGCTGCGCCGCGCCGCCGAGCAGGCGGTGAAGGAGGTGCCTGGTGTCGAGGCCGTTGCCGTCACCCTGACCGCCGACCGCGAGGCTGGATCGCCTCCTCCCGGCGGCAATGGCGCCGGCGGCAGGACGCCGCCGCAACCAGGATCGCCCGTCGCCCGCGGCGCCGCGCAGGCTGCCCGCCATCGCACCGGCGCCATTCCCGGTGTCGGCAACATCATCGCCGTTGCCTCTGGCAAGGGCGGCGTCGGCAAATCGACGACGGCGGTGAATATTGCGCTTGGCCTCCAAGCACGCGGCCTCAAGGTCGGCGTGCTCGATGCCGACATCTACGGCCCGTCCATGCCGCGGCTGCTCGGCATCAAGGGAAGGCCGCAGCAGCTCGCCGGCGACAAGCTTGCGCCGATGGAGGCCTATGGGCTGAAGGTGATGTCCATGGGATTTCTCGTCGACGAGGAGACGCCGATGATCTGGCGCGGGCCGATGGTGATGTCGGCGCTCTCGCAGATGCTGAAGGACGTGGCCTGGGGCGAGCTCGACGTGCTGGTCGTCGACATGCCGCCAGGCACCGGAGACGCGCAGCTCACCATGGCGCAGCAAGTGCCGCTTGCCGGCGCCATCATCGTCTCCACCCCGCAGGATCTCGCCCTGATCGACGCGCGCAAAGGGCTGAACATGTTCCGCAAGGTGGACGTGCCGGTGCTCGGCATCGTCGAGAATATGAGCACTTTCATCTGCCCTCATTGCGGATCGGCGACCGACATCTTCGCCCATGGCGGTGCCCAGTCGGAAGCGAAGCGCCTCGGCGTCCCCTTTCTCGGCGAGGTGCCGCTGACGCTCGCCATTCGTGAAACCTCTGATGCCGGCAAGCCGGTGGTGGCAAGCGATCCGAAATCGCCGGCGGCAGAGGCCTATCGCGCCATCGCAAACGCCGCGTGGTCCGAGCTCGAACGCGAGAAGGGGGAAGCGCGCGCAGCACCCCGCATCGTGATGGAAGGCTAAACTGTTGGCGTGAGGCGCCGACTCAGCTAAGCGAAGGTCTGGGGGCGAAAGTGCGGCGGCGCCCCTGAAGCTGCGCCCTTTGACTGACAGACGCTCGATTACTCTCCCACTCTGCGTGCTTGGCGCTGGAGCCGTGCACGGAGTCTGTGTCGCGGTCATGCTCCCGATGCTGATTACCCTGCCGGGGCCCGGCAGCAACGCGCCGCCGCCGATCGAGGTTGAGGTGCTTCACTCCGCACCGGACGCCGCGGTCGAAACCTGAGGCCGACCCGGCGACGACCTCAGCACTTCCTCTCGTGAAAGAGGCGCCTGTGACTGAGCCCGCGCCATTCGAGCCTGCGCCATCTGCGGCCGGTGTCGAGTCCGCACCCGAACCTGCCGAGCCTGACAGCGCGCCAGCGAAGACGGTGGAACCCGCCAAGCCGGAAGCAATCCCGGTCGACGAGGCACCCGACGGTACGTCCCAGCAGCTTTCGCCCGAGGCATCGTCGCCAACCGAGGTGAAGGTATCGCCTGAACCCGAGGCGGTGGCGACGCCATCGCCTGCGCCACCTGCGCCGGTGGAAACGAAGACCCCCGGCGATGACAGCAACGCGGCAACCGCGGAGCCTGCTGCACCCGTCGATGAAACGCCGAGCGTCCAGCCTGAGGTGGTTCACTCCGAGCCTGCGCAGCCCGAAGCGGAAAGCCCCGAGGAGAGTCCAGCCGAGGCCGAAGAGCCGAGTGCGCCTGAGGTCGCCCGCACCGAGCCTAAACCCGAAACGCCGGCGCCGGCCTCGCCGGCGAAGATCTCCGTTCCCGCCAAAAAGCCTGAGCTGCGTGCCGAGCCGAAAGTCAAAGCTCCCGCCAAGACTGAGCACGCGGCAACGAAGAAGCGGCCGATGGCGACGGCCAAGCGAGCAAGTCCGCAGACCCGCCGCGTGGTGAGGACGAGGCCGCCAACGCCGGTGAATCAGGGCATCCTGTCGCTCTTCTCCTTCCGTCCGCCTGCCGGCAACGCCGCCAAGGCCGCGCCGAGGCGACCCGCGACGCAATCAACGACGCAAGCGGTGAAGGCCCAATAGCGGAACGTCAGGCGGCACTCGGTCTCGGCTTGAGCCGCGTCACCTTCGCCCCCTTGTCCGTGGCGTCCGGTGCTCCGGGCTGGCCGAAGAGAAATCCTTGCGCCTGCGGACAGCCGAAATCGCGCAGCACGGCCGCCTGCTCTTCCGACTCCACCCCCTCCGCGGTGACGGTCACGCCTAGGGACTTGCCGAGCGTAATGATGGTCTTGACGATCGCTTGCATCGCCGGCTCGCGCGTCATGTTACGCACGAATTCCCGGTCGATCTTGATCTTGTCGAAGGCGAAACGAGCGAGATAGCTGAAGCTCGAATAGCCGGTGCCGAAATCGTCCATGACGATCTTGACGCCGAGCTGGCGCAGGCGGTTGAGCTTGCCGAACACCTCCTCGGTATCGTTGATGAGCAGGCTCTCGGTGATTTCGAGCTCAAGCCGTTCCGGCGGAAGCCCGGTCTCGCGCAAGACATCGGCGACGGTCTTAGCCACATCGGCGCCACGAAACTGGGCCGGCGAAAGGTTGACCGCCACGGTCAAAGGCTTGCTCCAGGTGACGGCATCGCTGCAGGCGCGGCGCAGCACCCATTCGCCGAGCGGCACGATCAAGCCGGTTTCCTCAGCCACTGAGATGAAGTGGGTCGGAGCCACTTTGCCGTGCACCGGATGATGCCAGCGGACCAGCGCCTCAACTCCGACCTGCTCGCTGGTGGCAAGATCGAATTGCGATTGATAGACGACTTCGAATTCCTCGCGGCCAAGAGCGAGCCGCAGATCTTGCGCGACCGTGCGTCTCCGTTGCAGCGCCTTGTCCATGCTTTCCTCAAAGAAGCGCATGCGTTGGCCGCCCTCGGCCTTGGCGCGGGCAACGGCAATGTCCGCGTGCCGCAGCAGTTCAGGTGCCGTGTCGCCGTCATTGGGGGCAAGCGCAATACCGGCGCTGATGGTGCACATGAACTCCTTGTCGGCAATGCGGACGGGAAGACGCAGCGACTCGGCCAGGCGATCCATAAAGGCCACGACCTCGCCGAGATTGTCGATGTCGACGATGGCCACGGCAAATTCGTCGCTCGAACGCCGCGCCACGAAGTCGCCCGGGCGGAGCGCCGACTTGATACGGCGGCCGACCTCGCGCAGAACGGCGTCGCCGGTGGCAAGGTCGACCGCGTCATTGATCTCATGGAACTTGTCCACGTCGAGGCACAGCACGGCGATATGCGTTCGCTTGCGCGGCATCGCCGCCATGGCGTTGGTCAGGAGGTCGTCGAACGCCTTGCGATTGGACAATCCAGTGAGGAGATCATGCGTTTCGAGATAACGCAGCCTTGCTTCGGCCTCCCGCCGTTGACGGCCGCGCATCCAAGCAAGCGCGATCGGCGAAGCGATGCCCGCGCCGAGCAGCAGCAAGGTCACACCGGCGATCAGCCCGAAGTAACGGGAGAGCGCGTTCGCCTGTTCGCTCTGATCGAGATAGACGAGGAGCGTCCCATCAGGCTCGCCGCTCATGTGCGCTGGAATGGCGAGCACCGCGAAATGGGACACGGCGGCGTCCGAGCGGTTGCGAAGCGTCACGGTGGGTTCCGCGCGCTGGGAGTTCGTGCGGGGCGCCGTCCACATTCGGATCGAACGTCAGTCCCGCCTTGCCGCTCGCAAAGCTGAGTTTGCCGGCATGGTCGTAGAGCTCGTAGCGCAGCACGCGGTGCCCATATCCGAGCTTGTCGAAAATGCGGTTCAAATGCGGCGCAAGAGACGGTCGCGCGAACGCATCGACCAAGGTGCCGGGCTCCCCGTTCAGCTCGGCGCCGATGCGCGTCGCCGCCGTGGTGGCCTCACGCTCGAGCTCCAACTTGCCGATCTCGCTCGGCGCCACGAAAGCGGCGTAGACGATCAGCGCGCAAAGCAGCACCAAGGCCGCCCACGGCCAATTCTTGTTGAGCGACGCCAAGGCGGACATCAGGCGGCAGGTTCCGTCAGTACACGTGCAGATGAAACTAGGTGCGGTGGGTTAAGAACGGCGTAAGCCGCGTGCTTAACAAATCGATGCAAGAGGCCAGCGCAGTTCAGCTTTCGCCGAGGTGCAAGTGCGCGTCAACCTTAGCGAGCGGCCGAAGGGTCTAGCCGCCGGTGGTCGACATGGTGCGGGAAAGCGCGGGCTTGCCGCCCCTTTCGATGACGAAGTCATGGCCCTTTGGCTTGGCCGCAATCGCCGCATCGATGGCGGCGTTAAGCAAATGATCGGATTCGCTCGCCCTGAGCGGCGCCCTGAGGTCGGCGGCGTCCTCCTGGCCGAGGCACATATAAAGAGTGCCGGTGCAGGTGACCCGCACGCGATTGCACGCCTCGCAGAAATTATGGGTGAGCGGCGTGATGAAGCCGACCCTGCCGCCGGTCTCGCGCACCTGCACATAGCGGGCCGGACCGCCGGAGCGGTACGGGCTCTCCTCGAGGGTGAAGCGGTCCTGAAGCCGCGCCCGCACCAGGCTCAGAGGCAGATATTGCTCGGTACGGTCGCTGCCGGTCTCGCCCATCGGCATGGTCTCGATCAGAGTGAGGTCGAAGCCCCGCCCATGCGCCCAACGCAACAGGGCCTCGATCTCGTCCTCGTTCACGCCGCGGAGCGCCACCGTATTGATCTTGACCTTGATGCCGGCGCGGTCTGCCGCGTCGATGCCTTCCATCACGTTCGCGAAATCGCCCCAGCGGGTGATCGACTTGAACTTCGCGGCATCGAGCGTGTCGAGCGAGACATTGATACGGGCGATGCCGCAGTCGGCGAGGCCTTCGGCGTAGCGGGCGAGCTGGCTGCCATTGGTGGTGAGGGTAAGCTCGTCGAGGCCGGCGCCGAGATGCCGCGACAGCGACTTGATCAGCCACATGAGATTCTTGCGTACCAGCGGCTCGCCGCCGGTGAGCCGCACCTTGCTTACGCCCTTGGCGATGAAGGCCGAGGTCAGCCGGTCGATCTCCTCAAGCGTGAGCAGGTCCTTGCGCGGCAGAAAGGTCATGGATTCGGCCATGCAATAGACGCAGCGAAAATCGCAGCGGTCGGTGACCGATATGCGCAAATAGGTGATGCGCCGGCCGAACGGATCGATCATCGGTGGCATCGTCTTCAGCATCGCTCAGGTCTCATCTTCCGGCGGCAGCTTGGCCTTGCGGTCATAGAGCTTGCCGCTCTTTACCACGCGCTTCCTGAAATCGCGCATCCTGCAAGGAAATGGCGAGGCGATCGCGGCGCTTGACCGTGCTTTTCCGCGGCATTTTCACCGTCTTCCGTTTCGTGGCTGGCCTCGTCCCGGCGTGACCGCGCTTGCCATCGACCCTAATATGGCGATTGATCTTTTGCATATCAGGCCCGGCCACTCAAGGAGACTGGACCATGGACGAGCAGCGCTTCAACATGTCGATGCGGAAGTTCCTGAAAGAGGTCGGCGTCACCTCGCAGCAGGCGATCGAGCGGGTGGTGCGCGAGGAGGGCCTCGGCGGCAAGGGGGTGCTCAAGGTGGAGATGGTGCTCACCGGCGAAGGCACCAGCTTGCGCCACGTGGTCGAAGGCGAGATCGACCTCGGTTAGATGGCAACATGGTAAAAAGCGATCTCTGGCCGACGGAGCTCAAGGTCGACAAGGACCGGCGGCTGCTCACCGTGGCCTTCGACGATGGCGCGAGCTTTCCGCTTCCCGCCGAGCTTTTGCGCGTGATGAGCCCAAGCGCCGAGGTGCAGGGACACAGCCCGGAAGAGCGTGTCACCGTGCCAGGCAAGAAGGCGGTGCGCATCCTGCGCATCGAGCCGGTCGGCAACTACGCCGCGCGTATCGTGTTCGACGACGGCCACGACACCGGCCTCTACACCTGGACCTATCTGCGCGAGCTCGGCGAGAACAAGGAGGAGCGCTTTCAGGACTACCTTGCAGAGCTTGCCGCCAAGCGCCTCTCGCGCTGAGCGCGACCCTAGAGGTGGGTCTTCTCTTTGTCCTCTTCGCCCTTCCCGCGGTTCAGCCGGTATAAACTTCCCTCCGGCCCGTCGGTCAGCACATAGAGGACGCCGCCCGGATCGATACGCACATCGCGCAAGCGTCCGAGCCTGTGATCGAGAAAATGCTCTTCGCTCACCGAGCAGCCTTCGCCGAGCGTGAGCCTAACCAGGGTTTCGCCTGCGAGCGTGCTGATCCAGATGATCCTGTTCGTGGGGTCGGGCTCGAGCGCAAGTCCCGAGGGAGCGATGGAGAGCGGTACCCAATAATGTACCGGCTGTTCCAACCCCGGCCGGGCCCCCTTTCCATCGCCGATAGGGCGCCCGGAATAGTCGACACCATAGCCGATCAGCGGCCAGCCGTAGTTGCGGCCGGGAAGACTGAGATTGAGCTCGTCGCCTCCACGCGGGCCATGCTCGTCGGACCATAGCTCGCCCCGCTTCGCATCGAAGGCAAGACCTTGCGGGTTGCGATGGCCGTAGCTCCAGATCTCGGGCCGGGCGCCGACCCGCCATCTGAAGGGATTGCTGTCGGGGATCGAGCCGTCGGTGCGAATGCGGATGATCTTCCCCTCGTCATTGGAAAGGTCCTGCGCCGGATCGCCGCTCCACCGGTCGCCGAGGGAGAGGAACAGGTAGCCGTCGTGGGTCACGGCGAGCCTGCCGCCGATCTGCTCAGGCCGCTGCCCGGCCGTGCTCTCGAACAGAACCTGCTGGTCGGTGAGGGTTTCGGCCCGGTCGTCGAGCTTGGCCTTCATCACCCGCATCCTGGAGGCCTGCTCCTGGCCCACGAGGTAGGAAAAATAGATCGTGTTGTTGGCAGCATAGTCGGGATCGATAGCGAGATCGATCAGGCCGCCATGCCCGATAGTCATCACCTCCGGGACGCCGGCGATGGGGCGAGCCTCGCCACCGGATCTGACCAGCTGCAGCCGCCCTGGTCTTTCAGTGACGAGGAACGAGCCGTCGGGCAGAAAACCGACCGAGCGCGGCTGGTCGAACGGGCCGGCGACCCGCTCGGAGATCAGTTGTGGCCCTTCAGCCAGAACGAGTTCTGCCTCTCCCGAGGGAGGGACGGTGATGGTCTTGCCCGGAGGACAGCCTAGTGGAGAGTCGGGGATCAGCGGCGAGGCGAAGGCAAACTGCGTTGTGGCCAAGGCAACGAGCGTCACGCAAACGAATACACACTTCATGCAAATCCCCCAAACCGGCTGGCGATGGCCTTGAAGGCCGGACCTTGATGCGGCCACTTTGGCCCCGAACCCTGCTGCTTCCCGTCATAATCTTGAAACGTGCCTAAATTGGGGGAACTATAGAGCGGGCCTGGGGCGGTCAGCCAGAACTCCGTCATGGCTTTGTCACGAGGGCTGCGGTACTCCGTCGCAAAAGCGTGACAATCCCAGCGCAATGATGGAGGCGCTGTATCTCAGCGGATATCTCGAATGATTCGCTTCGTCGTGGGGGAAAGGCATTGATCGATCGGGTTGCCCGCCCAGCCTCCCCGCTTGCCGCGAGCCTGCCGGCAAGGGCCGGCGCCGCCGTGCTGCGCGGCCTCCAGGAGGTTGCCGCAAGGCTATGGTCCTCGCTTTGGCTGATTGTGGCCGTCGCCGTGATCATGGCCTCGCTCGTGGTCGTCGCCCATCTCTCGCTCCCCTTCGCCGTCGCCGCGTTCCTCGGCTTCGTCGCTTCGGTTGCTCTATTGCCGCGTCAGGACATCGACGACGCCGAAGGTAGCGAGATCGCGCGTCTGACGAGTTCGGCGAGGTCGAGCTCGCGCATGAGGGTGATCGCCGAGGCGTTGCCGGATCCCGCGATTCTGCTCAACTCGGCGGGGCAGGTGCTCTACTGCAATGCTCCGGCGAGGGGTCTCTTCGCCTCTTTGCGCGAAGGCAGCCACATCTCCTCGGTGATCCGCACCCCGGAATTTCTCGACGCCGTCAGCGCCGCACCCTTGCGCGGCCGCGCCGTTACCGTGACCTATGCCGAGAGGGTTCCCGTTGGTCGGCGCATGGCCGTGACCGTAGCCCCGCTAACCCGCGGATCGGAGCCCGACAGCGACATCCTCGTGCTGTTGCGCGATTTGACCGAGGTCGAGCGCATCAACCAGATGCGCGCCGATTTCATTGCCAATGCGAGCCACGAGCTCAGGACTCCGCTTGCCTCGCTGCGCGGCTTCATCGAGACGCTGCAGGGCACCGCCAAGGACGATCCAAAGGCGCGCGAGCGCTTCCTCGCCATCATGGCGGAACAGGCGTCGCGCATGACGCGCCTGATCGACGCGCTTCTCTCGCTCTCCCGCGTCGAGATGAATGCCCACGTTCCGCCGAGCGGCCGCGTCGACCTCAACGACGTGCTCGATCACGTGCGCGACACGCTCGAGCCGCTCGCGCGCGATTCAGGCGGCAGGCTGGTTGTTGGGCGGTTCCCGCGCCCGGCCATCGTCCGCGCCGACCGTGACGAGCTCGTTCAGGTCTTCCAAAATCTGGTGCAGAACGCCTTCCGCTACGGCGTCAAGGGTGGGCAGATCAGCCTGGAGCCCCGGCAAGCGCCGCCGGTTGGCCGGCAGCCCGGACGCTACGCGGTCTCGGTGATCGATCAGGGCCCAGGCATCGCGCCCGAGCATCTCCCGCGTCTCACCGAGCGCTTCTACCGCATCGACGTGGCTTCGAGCCGGGAGAAGGGCGGCACCGGGCTGGGCTTGGCAATCGTCAAGCACATCCTCAATCGCCATCGCGGCGAGCTCGCGATCTCCTCTCAGCCGGGTAAAGGCTCGACCTTCACCGTTCTTCTCGACCCGGCCCGAGAAACCCTCCCGGTCAAGATGACAGCCGCCGAATAGGCTTTCCACAGGCCGAATCCCGGCCATTTCGGTACTGTAATAGAACTGTCACATAACTGACATAGTAGCGTTATTGCGCGGCGTTAACGCTCCCTCGACGGTGGGGGAGGGGCCCCTGCCGGAGGTTCATTTTCGAACCCGATTTTCTCCACCCTACAGGGAGAGTTCCAATGAGGTTCATGTCCTATGCGGCCGCTGTTGGCTTAGCCGCAGCGTTCACCATCACCACGGCGCAAGCCGCCGACATTTCAGGGGCCGGCGCTACCTTCCCCTATCCGATCTATGCGAAGTGGGCCGACGCCTACAAGAAGGAGACCGGCATCGGTCTCAACTACCAGTCGATTGGCTCCGGCGGCGGCATCAAGCAAATCAAGGCCGGCACCGTCACCTTCGGCGCCAGCGATGCACCGCTCACCGGCGACGATCTCACGTCCTCTGGGCTTGCTCAGTTTCCGGCGGTTATGGGCGGCATCGTGCCCGTGATCAACGTTGAGGGCGTCAAGCCTGGCGAGCTCGTTCTCGACGGGCCGACGGTCGCCAAGATTTTCATGGGCGAGATCACCAAATGGGATGACGAGGTGATCAAGAAGCTCAACCCCGACGCCAAGCTGCCATCGGCGGCCATCGCCGTCGTTCACCGTTCCGATGGCTCAGGCACGACCTACAATTTCACCTACTACCTCTCAGCCGTCAGCGAAGACTGGAAGAGCAAGGTCGGTACCGAGAAGGCGGTGGAATGGCCGGTCGGCATCGGCGCCAAGGGCAACGAGGGCGTGGCCAACAATGTGGGCCAGACCAAGGGCTCGATCGGCTATGTCGAGTATGCCTACGCCAAGCAGAACAAGATGACCTACACCAAGATGATCAATAAGGACGGCAAGACCGTCGAGCCGACCTCGGCGACCTTCGCCGCTGCCGCCTCCCATGCAGATTGGGCATCTGTGCCGGGCTTCGGCGTGATCCTGGCCAATCAGCCTGGCGACAATTCCTGGCCGATGACCGCGGCCACCTGGATCCTCGTTTACAAGCAACCGAAGGATCCCGCAGCCACGGCCGAGGCGCTGAAGTTCTTCGCCTGGGCTTACAAGAACGGCGGCAAGATGGCCGAGGAATTGGATTACGTCCCCATGCCTGAAAACGTCGTCGGCGACGTCGAGAAGATGTGGTCCTCAGACATCAAGACGGCCATGAACTAGTCATCAACTAGGTCAACGAGACCGAGGCAGGGGCACCACCTTCCCGCTCCTGCCTCGGTCTTGACGGAAGTATGCGTTTCACAGAAGGCTGCCAAAGTAATGGACATGGCGCTCCAGTCCGTACCCGTTGCCGACCTCGCCAAGGAACGGGCTGATCGTACCAGGGTATTGCGCCGCTTCCGCCTCGGCGACAGCACCTTCAGGATCATGACCCAGTGCTCCGCCATTGCGGTCCTGGTGCTTCTTGCCGGCGTCATTCTCTCTCTGGTGATCGGCTCGCTTCCCGCGTGGAAAGCCTTCGGGTTCGGCTTCTTCACCTCGCAAAGCTGGAATCCGGTCACCGAGAAGTTCGGTGCCTTGCCCGCCATTTACGGCACGCTGGTCACCTCCTTCCTCGCCATGCTGATCGGGGTGCCGGTCAGCCTCGGCATCGCCATCTTCCTCACCGAGATCTGCCCCGAACGCTTGCGCCGACCGATCGGTATCGCGGTCGAGCTGCTCGCCGGCATCCCCAGCATCATCTACGGCATTTGGGGTCTGTTCGTGTTCGCGCCCTGGTTCCAGGTGCACGTGCAGCCCCTGTTCATCGATGGCTTCGCTAATATCCCGCTGCTCAATCAGCTTTTTGCCGGTCCGCCCTATGGCATCGGCGTGCTCACCGCCGGCCTGATCCTCGCCATCATGGTGCTGCCCTTCATCACCTCGATCACCCGGGAGGTGTTCGAGACGGTTCCTCCGGTTTTGAAGGAGGCTGCCTACGGCATCGGCTGCACGCGCTGGGAGGTGATGCGCCGGGTGGTGATTCCCTACACCCGTGTCGGCATCATCGGCGGCGTCATGCTCGGACTTGGTCGTGCGCTCGGCGAGACCATGGCGGTCACTTTCGTCATCGGCAACGCGCACCGCATCGTGCCGTCGATCTTGGCGCCGGGCACGACCATCTCGGCCACCATCGCCAACGAATTCACCGAGGCCGTGGGCGATCTCTACACCTCCTCGCTCGTGGCGCTCGGCCTCATCCTGTTCATTATTACCTTCATCGTGCTCGCCGCGGCGCGGCTGATGCTGATGCGCATCGAGAAAAAGGCGGGGACCTGACCATGGCCCTTCCTCAAGTCATGGGGCGCTATGCCGGCAGGCGCCGGACCAATTTTATCGCGACGGTGCTGTCGATCGGCGCCGCCGGCTTCGGCCTGACTTGGCTTTTTCTGATCCTGACGGTTCTCGTCATCAAGGGCGTGGGCGGATTGAACCTTGCGGTGTTCACCGAGATGACGCCGCCCCCTGGGGGCACCGGCGGCTTGCTGAATGCCATTGTCGGCAGCCTGATCCTCACCATCCTCGCCGTGCTGTTCGGCACGCCGCTCGGCATTCTGGCCGGCACCTACATGGCCGAGTATGGCCGCTACGCCAAGCTCACCATGGTGGTCCGCTTCATCAACGACATTCTCTTAAGCGCGCCGTCGATCGTGGTCGGCCTGTTCGTGTACGAGATCATGGTCGCCCAGATGGGGCATTTCTCGGCCTGGGCCGGCGCCGTGGCCCTCGCCATGCTCGTCATCCCGGTCGTGGTGCGCACCACCGAGGACATGCTGCTGCTCGTGCCCAACACTTTGCGCGAGGCGTCGTCCGCGCTCGGCCTCCCGCGATGGATCGTCATCCGCGACGTGGCCTATCGCGCAGCCCGCGCCGGCATGATCACCGGAGTCCTGCTCGCGGTCGCCCGCATCACCGGCGAGACCGCGCCGCTTCTGTTCACCGCTCTCAACAACCAGTTCTTCAGCTGGAATTTCAATGCGCCGATGTCGAGCTTGCCGGTGGTGATCTTCCAGTTTGCCTTGAGTCCCTACGAGGACTGGCAGCAGCTCGCCTGGACCGGCGCCCTGCTGATCACCGCCACCGTGCTGGGTCTTAGCATCCTGGCGCGCACTCTTGCCTCCAAGAAGGTGCCCCTATGAGTCTAGCGATCCAAACTGAGACGAAGGAAAAAGCCGTGACTCCTGCCGAAGGGCTGGAGGAGAAGGTCTCTGTTCGGCACCTCAACTTCTACTATGGCGAATATCGTGCGCTCGCCGACATCAACGTCAATCTTTACCAGAACAAGGTTACGGCCTTCATCGGGCCGTCTGGTTGCGGCAAGTCTACGCTGCTGCGCATCATCAATCGCATCTACGACCTTTACCCCAACCAGCGGGCCGACGGTGAGGTTCTGCTCGATGGCGCGAACGTGCTCAGCCCGAAGCAGGACTTGAATCTGTTGCGCGCCAAGGTCGGCATGGTGTTCCAGAAGCCGACGCCGTTTCCCATGACCATTTACGACAACATCGCCTTCGGCGTTCGCCTCTACGAGCAGCTGCCCAAGGCCGATCTCGATGCCCGCGTCGAGGACTCTTTGCGCCGCGGCGCGCTGTGGGACGAGGTCAAGGACAAGCTCGACGCGAGCGGCCTTGAGCCTGTCCGGCGGCCAGCAGCAGCGGCTTTGCATCGCCCGCACCGTCGCCATCAAGCCCGAGGTGATCCTGCTCGACGAGCCCTGCTCGGCGCTCGACCCGATCTCCACCGCCAAGATCGAGGAGCTGATCGACGTCTTGAAGCGCGACTACACCATCGCCATCGTCACCCACAATATGCAGCAGGCGGCGCGTACTTCCGATTACACTGCCTTCATGTATCTCGGCGAGCTTGTGGAATTCGACAACACCACCCAAATCTTCACCAATCCGAGGATGGAGCGCACGCAAGACTACATCACCGGCCGCTTCGGCTAGGCCAAGCCTCGCGACGTTGGCTTCGAGGAGAAGCAAGAGCATGGAAACCCACGAGCATATTGTCAGGTCGTATGAGGAGGAGTTGTCCGCCCTCAACAACAAGATCGCCAAGATGGGCGGTCTTGCCGAGCAGGTCCTCGGGCAATCCATCGATGCGCTCGAAGGCCGCGATCCCGACCTCGCCGCCGCCACCATCCAGCAGGATGAGGCGATCGACGAATTGGAGTCGGAGATCGAGGAGCAGGCCATCGTCATGATCGCCCGGCGCCAGCCGCTCGCCTACGACCTGCGTCAGATCATGGCGGCGCTTCGCATCTCGACCGACCTGGAGCGCATCGGCGATCTCGGCAAGAACATCGCCAAGCGGGCGCTTGCCGTGGTCGGCGAACAGCAGCCGAAGCAGCTCATGCTCGGCTTGAAGCATATGGGCGAGCTTGCTCTCGGCCAGCTGAAAGAGGTGCTCGACGCCTATATCGAACGCGACGCCGACCGCGCCTTGAAGGTGTGGTACCGCGACGAGGACATCGACGCCATGTACAACTCGCTGTTCCGCGAGCTCCTCACCTACATGATGGAGGACCCGCGCAATATCGGGCTCTGCACCCATCTCCTGTTCGGCGCCAAGAACATCGAGCGCATCGGCGACCATGCCACCAACATCGCCGAGACGGTCTACTTCCTGGTGCACGGCAACGCGATCACCGACCAGCGTCCGAAAAGCGACACCACCAGCTCGACGCCGGTCCCCTTGAGGTCGGCGGGCTGACATGCTGAGCGTTTCAGCCATGAACCCGAGAGCCAAAGTTCTCGTGGTCGAGGACGAAGAGCCCTTAGCGCTTCTGCTCCGTTACAATCTCGAAGCCGAGGGCTACGCCGTCGACGTCGTGCATCGCGGCGACGAGGCCGAAATGGCCATCGCCGAGAGCTCGCCAGATCTGATCGTGCTCGATTGGATGCTGCCAGGCCTCTCCGGGCTCGAGCTTTGCCGGCGTTTGCGCACCGGCAAGGATTCCCGCACCATCCCCATCATCCTCTTGACGGCGCGGAGCGAGGAGAGCGACCGCATCCGCGGGCTGACTACCGGCGCCGACGACTACGTGGTCAAGCCGTTCTCCCTTCCCGAGCTCATGGCGCGGGTACGCGCGATCCTGAGGCGCACCAGCCCCGAGCGCATCGCCTCGGTGCTCACCGTCGGCGACATCGAGCTCGACCGCGAGTCCCATCGGGTGACGCGGAACGGTCGGCAGGTGCATCTCGGGCCCACTGAGTTTCGCCTGCTCGAATTTCTCATGCAAAGCCCCGGCCGGGTGTTCAGCCGCGCCCAATTGCTCGACGGAGTTTGGGGCCGCAATGTCTATGTCGATGAGCGCACGGTCGATGTGCATATCGGCCGCCTGCGCAAGGCGATGATGCGGGGCGCCGAGACCGATCCGGTGCGCACGGTGCGCGGCGCGGGCTACGCCTTCTCCGACAAGCTGCAAGAGACCGTCTAGGCAAAAAAGGAGGCGCCGAACGGGCGCCTTCCTTCCCCCCACTTGATCCTCGGCTTGGTCGCAGGAGCGGCCGAGCCGGTAAGTGGCTAGCCGAATGCGACCCTCTTATCGCGCCGCCGCGATGGCGCCGGCTGATAGGCAAGCCGTGCGTGATGCTCGCAATAAGGAACCGAGCCCGACGTCTTGCGGCCGCAGAAATGGAATTCCTCCTCGCCAGGATCGCCGATGGGCCAGCGGCACATCGCCTCTTTCAAGGTGAGGATGGTCGCCCGCTCGGCGGGCGGTATGTACAGTTCCTCGATCGGCGCCGGCTGAGGCTCGATCTCCTCCTCATAAGCCGGCTTCAGCGCGACATTGCCGCGTGTGCCGAACAGCAAGGATGGAGCACGGTGCTGCCGTGGCGCCTGCACCCGCCGCGGTCTTGGGCTCGACGAGCGCGAGCTCGTCGCTCTTCCCGACAAACCGAGACGATGCACCTTGCCGATCACTGCATTCCTAGTCACCCCGCCGAGGCGACCGGCGATCTGGCTTGCACTCAAGCCATCCGCCCAAAGTTTTTTCAGTAGTTCGACCCTTTCATCATTCCAAGCCATGGTTTGGCCTCCTCATTTTTGACTCAAAATCCCCCCGTCTCGTCGTGAGACGGCGTTCAGTCACGCTGATGTACTGCTGAGAAATGACCGCCCAGGCGTAACGCTGCATCCACCATATATTGTGGCTGAGCGGCTACTAACCTACAATCTCGGGGATTGAGCGGCAAGCGTCCGCCACGCTTGGCCCCGCCGTTTTCCACCGGACAAATCGGAGTCTGCCACTTCTTTTGTGCAAACACAAACGGCGACGTGGATGAAAGCGTGGACGAGCGTTGGATAGGAGGTGAATGGCCGCTGATTGACAGCCTTCCGCGCGAGACCTAAAGCTCTGCAATTCCTTGCTGCCGCCCAGCCGGCGGCAATTTTATTTTGGGACGGCCTCTCGTGTCCAAAACTGCCCTGCTTCCGACCTATGCCCGCAGCGAACTTGCCTTCGAGCGCGGGCAGGGCGCTTACCTCTTTACCGCGTCTGGCGAGCGTTATCTCGACTTCGCCTCAGGCGTCGCGGTAACTGCGCTCGGCCACGCCCATCCCCATCTCGTGAAGGCGCTCAACGAGCAGTCAGAAAAATTGTGGCATGTGTCCAATCTGCATCGCATCCCCGGACAGGAGCGGCTCGCGGCGAGGCTCTGCCAAGAGACCTTCGCCGACTACGTGTTCTTCGCCAATTCAGGCGCCGAGGCGGTCGAGGGCGCCATGAAGGTCGCGCGCCGCTATCATTTCAAGCAAGGGGCGCCAGAGCGCTACCGCTTCGTCACCTTCGAAGGCGCCTTTCACGGGCGGACTCTCGCCACCATCGCCGCCGGAGGGCAGCCCAAGCACCTCGAGGGCTTCGGCCCTCCGGTCGAGGGCTTCGACCATGTCGCTGCCGGCGATATCGGCGCCGTGGAAGCCGTCATCGGGGATGAGACGGCCGGTGTCATGATCGAGCCGATCATGGGCGAGGGTGGCATGCGCGAGGTCTCCTGGCCGTTCTTGCGGGACTTGCGAGCCCTTTGCGACGAGAAGGGCGTCCTGCTCCTGCTCGATGAGGTGCAGAGCGGGATGGGGCGCACCGGACGCCTGTTCGCGCATGAATGGGCAGGCATCACCCCCGACGTCATGGCCACCGCCAAGGGGCTCGGAGGTGGCTTCCCCGTCGGCGCCTGCCTCGCCACCGAGAAGGTCGGCGCCGCCATGACGCCAGGAAGCCACGGCTCGACCTTCGGCGGCAATCCTCTTGCCATGGCCGTGGGCAATGCTGTGCTCGATGTGGTGCTCGCGCCGGGCTTTCTCGATCACGTCGCGGCGATGGGCTTAAGGCTCAAGCAGCGTCTGGCCGGGCTCAAGGACGAGCATGACGGCGTCATCGAGGAGGTGCGCGGCCAGGGTCTCATGCTCGGGCTGAAATGCAAGGTGCCGAACCAGGCGCTGCTGCAGTCGCTCGCCGCCCAACGCATGCTCACGGTGCAGGCCGGCGACAATGTGGTGCGTCTTTTGCCGCCGCTCATCGTCGGCGAAACCGAGATCGACGAGGCTTGCGCCAAGATCGACGCCGCCTGTGTGGCGTTGGAGACCGGCGCAGCCGCCCCGGCCTGACGGTAATACCGAGAAGCCACTCCGATGCAGCCAAGGCACTTTCTCGATATCGACGCGCTTCCCCGCCAAACTTTGCGCGCGATCCTCGACGATGCTCACGCCATGAAGGCGCTCGGGCGCTTGGCCCTGCCGGACAAGGTCAATGTCAGGCAGGGCGCCGTGCTCGCCATGATCTTCGAGCAGCCTTCGACGCGGACACGGGTGTCGTTTGAGGTGGCTATGCACGAGCTCGGCGGAACGTCGATCATGCTCTCCCCGGCCGATATGCAGATCGGCAGGGGCGAGACCATCGCCGACACCGCCCGCGTGCTGTCGCGCTACGTCGACGCGATCATGCTCAGGACCGGCTCGCACGGCAAGCTGCTCGAGCTTGCCGCGCACGCCACGGTGCCGGTGATCAACGGGCTCACCAACCTCACGCATCCCTGCCAGGTCATGGCCGACGTCATGACCTTCGAGGAGAAGAAAGGATCGATCGAAGGCGCGACCGTGGCTTGGCTCGGCGACGCCAACAACGTGGCGACCTCCTGGGTGCACGGCGCTGCCCGCTTCGGCTATGCGCTGAAACTCGGCTGTCCGGAAAAGTTCAAGCCGGCGCCTGAGCTGCTCGCCTGGGCGAAGGCCGAGGGCGCCTCGGTCAAGGTCGGGCACGATCCCCATGCTGCCGCCCGCGGCGCCGATTGCGTGGTCACCGATGTCTGGGTGTCCATGGGAGACGGCGAAGACAAGAAGAAGCGCAAGAGCCTGCTGAAGCCGTTCCAGGTCGACCGCGCCGTGATGGCATGCGCCAAGCCGAACGCCATCTTCATGCATTGCCTCCCAGCCCATCGCGGCGACGAGGTAACACCGGAGGTGATCGACGGTCCGCAATCGGTGGTGTGGGACGAAGCCGAGAACCGGCTGCATGTGCAGAAGGCCATTCTTGCCTGGGCTCTCGACACCTCGCGTGCCGACGCTTCCGGATCTGTCACGCGCGGAGCCGCCAAGGGCCGGCGGCCGGAGCGGGTCGGAGCCAAATGATGGCGTCCGAGTCCTCTTCCCAAGAGCGCATCGAGCTCGTCATTCCGGCCGACGATCTGATCCTGCCGTTTCAGGCCGATCAGGCCGACGTGGTCGGACGCCTGGTCAAGCTCGGGCCCGTGGTCGACACCATCCTATCGCGGCACGACTATCCTGAGCCCGTGTCGAAGCTGCTTGGCGAGGCGGTGGCTCTCACGGCGCTGCTCGGCGCCGCGCTCAAATTCGAGGGCAAGTTCATCCTGCAAGCCTCGACCGACGGGCCGGTCGATCTGCTCGTCGCCGATTACCAGGTGCCTGGCGGCTTGCGCGGCTATGCGCGCTTCTCGCCGCAGCGCGTCGCGGACCTCGGAGAGGGCGACAATGTGCTCTCTAAGCTCCTCGGCCAAGGTCATTTCGCCATGACCATCGACCGCGGCTCGGACACCGAACGCTATCAGGGCGTGGTTCCGCTCGAAGGCGAGAGCCTGACCGAGGCCGCCGACACCTATTTCCGGCAGTCTGAGCAGCTCCCCACCTATATCCGCCTCGCGGTGGCGAAGCATTATCGCGCGGGCCAGGCAGGCGAACGGCCATGGACGTGGCGGGCCGGCGGGCTGCTCGTGCAGAAGCTCACCCGCGAAGGCGGCCACGGCCTTTCGGTCGGCGGCTTCGAGGAAGAAGATTGGATGCGGGCGCGCGCGCTCGCCGAGACGGTGGAGGATCACGAGTTGCTCGACCCGCTGCTTCCGCCCGACCGGCTGCTCTACCGGCTGTTCCATGAGGAGCAGGTGCGCGCCTATCGGGCGATTCCGCTTGAGACCTATTGCAGCTGCTCGCGCGAGCGCGTCGAGGAGTTGCTGCGGCGCTTCACCAGCGAAGATTTGAAGGACATGGTGGTCGATGGCGAGGTGTGGGTGACTTGCGAGTTCTGCAACAGCCGCTACCGCTTCGATCCGGCCTCCTTCAGCAAATCTGACGAGTCTGACTAGCTTCCACACTTTGTCATCGCCCGGCTTGACCGGGCGATCCAGTAACCCCGAGCATCAGTGATTACTGGATGCCCGCCTTCGCGGGCATGACAAACGGCTAGGCGCGAAGCCGATCCGCAAGCTTGGCAAGGAACGCCATGCAGGCGTCGAGCTGCGCCACCGGGACGAACTCATCCGCCGCATGGGCCTGTGCGATGTCGCCGGGGCCGCAGATCACCGTCGGGCAGCCGGCCTCCTCGAACAGCCCGGCTTCCGTCCCGTAGGACACCGTGCTCGTGCTGTTCGCTCCGGTGAGCGCCATCGCCAAGGCGACGGCCTCAGAGCCAGGCTTGGCGAGAAAGGCCGGCACGCTCCCCTGATGCAGCGTCTCGATCGAGGCCGCCGGCGCGACGCGCCGCATGCGCGGCAGCAGCCTCTCCTCGGCAAAGGCCTCGACCCGCTTCGGCACGAGGTCAGGGTCTGCCTCTGGCAGGCCCCGCACCTGCCAGTGAAACCGGCAGGTCTTGGGCACGATGTTGGCGGCCGTGCCGCCCTCGATGGTTCCCACCTGCACGGTGGAGGAAGGCGGATCGAAGCGAGCGTTCGTCTCTGTCGAAAGCTTGGCGCCGATGCGGTCGATTTCCTCGACCAGCTCGGCGGCGAAGGAAATGGCATTGACCCCGAGCTGCGGCAGGCTCGAATGCGCCTCGCGCCCCGTCACCGTCGTGCGATAGGCATCGATGCGCTTATGCGCCTCGATCACCCCCATCATGGTCGGCTCGCCGACGATGATGGCGCGGGGGCGGGGCAGGTCGTGGCCAAGCCGCGCGATCAGCGGGCGGACCCCGGTGCAGCCGACCTCCTCGTCATAGGAGACGATGATATGCAACGGCTCCTTCAGCTGGCGCGACTTGAAGAGCGGCACGGAGGCGAGAACGCAAGCCAGGAACCCCTTCATGTCGCAAGCGCCGCGGCCATAGAGCTTGCCGTCACGCGCGGTGAGCGTGAACGGATCGCTGGCCCAGGTCTGGCCTTCGACCGGGACGCAGTCGCTATGAGCGGAAAGCCCGATGCCGCTCTCGCCATTAGAGGGACCGATGGTCGCGAACAGGCTCGCCTTCGCCCCGTCCTCCGAGGGGATCAGGGTCGAGGCGATGCCATGGCCGTCGAGATAGGTTTTGACGAACGCGATGAGCTTCAGATTCGATTTCGCGCTCGTGGTATCGAAGGCGACGAGCGTCTTCAGCAGCTCATGCACTGCCGCTGGGGAAACCGGCACGCTGACTCCTCTTTGTTGCAAAGCGGCGCGCTCGCGGGTAGGCCGTCGGGCTAGGTCGCCGCCGAGCGGAAGCGCTCAGCGGATCTCGCGCGGGCCTTGATCGCCTCGACTTCGCGGTCGCGCGGCGGAGCGTTGGTGACGAGCGAATCGATCAGCTCGCGCGCCGCGCGCGAGACCTTGTCCACCGCCCGATCGAAGGCGATCTGGTTGGTCTTTGACGGCCTGGTGAAGCCGGAGAGCTTGCGCACAAACTGCAAGGAGGACAGGTAGATCTCTTCCTCCGTGGCGGGCGGCTCAAAATTGTACAGCGTCTTGATGTTTCGACACATGATCATCCTCGCGCGATAGCCGTGTTTTGCGGAAGGTGGCATACGGGCCTGACGCGAGCAAGGCGCCGCGGCGTTAGGTGCTGAGCGCCTGGTCGAGATCGGCGATGAGATCGTCAACGTCCTCAAGCCCGATGGAGAGACGCACGCTCCGGTCGAAAATACCGAGCTCGGCACGTTGCTCAGGCTTCAGCCGCTGATGCGTGGTGGTCGCAGGGTGGGTGACGAGGCTCTTGGCATCGCCGAGATTGTTGGTGATCTTGAAGATCTGGAGCGCGTTCATGAAACGGAAGGCCTCGCGCTTCCCGCCCTTCACCTCGAAGGCGACCATGGGACCGCCGCCCGCCATCTGCCGCTTGGCGAGTTCTCTTTGCGGATGATCGTCGCGGCCTGGATAGAACACGCGGGCAACTTCCTTTCGCTCCGCCAGGAAATCGGCAATCGCCGCCGCCGACGCGCCATGGCGCTCCACCCGCAAGGGCAGCGTCTCGAGAGCCTTGAGCAGCACCCAGGCGTTGAACGGGCTGAGCGACGGGCCGGTTTGCTTGAGATAGGTGTGCAGCTTATCCTCGATGAAGTCCTTGGTCCCGAGAACCACGCCGCCGAGGCACCTTCCCTGGCCGTCGATATGCTTGGTCGCGGAATAGACCACGATATCGGCGCCGAGCGGCATCGGCCGCTGCAGCATCGGCGTGGCGAACACATTGTCGATCACCACGAGCGCGCCGGCGCGATGCGCAATTTTGCTCACCGCTTCGATGTCCACGAGTTCGAGCACCGGGTTGGTCGGCGTTTCGAAGAACACCGCGCGGGTGTTTGGCCGCATCGCCGCCTCCCAGGCGGCAAGATCGCGTCCGTCGATCAGCGTCGTCTGGACGCCGAAACGCGGCAGCAGGTCTTCGACGATATAGCGGCAGCTGCCGAACAGCGCGCGCGCCGACACCACGTGGTCTCCGGCCTTGAGAAACGAGAACAGCGACGCGTTGACCGCAGCCATGCCGCTCGCGGTGCCGCGTGCCGCTTCCGCGCCTTCGAGCGCGCACATGCGCTTCTCGAACATGTCGACGGTAGGATTGGAATAGCGGCTATAGACGAAGCCTTCCTCGTCGCCCTTGAAGCGGCGCTCGGCCTGCTCGGCATTGTCGTAGACGTAGCCCGAGTTGAGGAAGATGGCTTCCGAGGTCTCGCCGAACTGGCTCCGCAGCGTGCCCTCATGCACGAGCCTGGTCGCCGGGCGCCAAACCTGCCCCTGCTTCTTCTTGTCCTTCTTTGCCGCCATGGCATTTACTCCCTCGAGATACATGCGGGCACAAAAAAACCCGGGACTTGGCGCGCCGCCAAGAAGACCGGGATTGCTCGCACGGCCCTTTTAGCGACTTGTTTAACGTGGCTGCAAGCCGGCCGGCCAAATCACCACGAGGGGGGATTAATGTCGCTGGAGGGCCCCCGCGTCAAGCCTTCTCGTCCGGGGCCTCCTCTTGTGAATCCGGGGGAGAAGACCGAGCTAAGGATGACGGACGCCCCCGCGAATGCCAAGACAATGACCCATGGAGCAGGCAAGTGAGCGCGAGAAGCTGTTTGACGGCCTTCCCGAGAGGCCGCGGCCAGAGCCGCGTGCGCCGGTGAAAGGGTCCTTCGCCCGCACCGGTATCCTGCCCTCCCAGGCACTCCGGTCGCTGATCGCCGGTGGCGAGATCAGGGCGGCACCTGAGATCACGGCGGACCAGATTCAGCCTGCGAGCCTCGATCTCAGGCTCGGCAAGGTCGCCTATCGCATCCGCGCGAGCTTCCTGCCAGGGCCGAACGCGACCGTGCGCGACAAGCTCAGCGAGCTCAAGTTCCACGAAATCGATCTCACCCACGGCGCCGTGCTCGAAGCAGGCTGCGTCTATCTCGTGCCGCTGATCGAGCAGCTCAACTTGCGCGCCACTATCGCCGCCTTCGCCAATCCGAAAAGCTCGATCGGGCGCATCGACGTGTTCACCCGCCTGATTGCCGACCGGCAGGATAGCTTCGACGCCGTTGAGGAGGGCTATAACGGGCCGCTGTTCGCCGAGATCTGCCCGCGCACCTTCTCCATCAAGGTCCGCTATGGCTCGCGGCTCAATCAGATCAGGTTCCTGCGCCGCGTCGGCCAGCAGCTCGACGCCGACGAGCGGCCAGGACGCGTGCGCGACCGGCATTTGCGCGAGATCCATTCCGATGTTGGGCCTGGTCGAAGGTGAAGCCGCCATCCGCGAGGGGCTCAACTTGCGCATCAGCCTGACCCCGGTGGTTCCCTCGGGCCTTGTCGGTTATCGCGCCCGCCGCTACGCAGGGGTGATCGACGTCGATGAGGTCGGCGTCTACGAGCCCGATCAGTTCTGGGAGAGCGTGCATCTCGGCGCCGACCGCCGCCTCGTGCTCGATCCGCACGAGTTCTACATCCTCGCCTCCAAGGAGAGCGTGTCGGTGCCGCCGGCCTATGTGGCGGAGATGGCGCCGTTCGATCCGTTGATCGGCGAGTATCGCGTGCATTATGCCGGCTTCTTCGATCCAGGCTTCGGCTATGCGGAAGGCAAAGTGCCTGGCGCCAAGGCCGTGCTCGAGGTGCGCAGCCTCGATATTCCCTTCATCCTGGAGGACGGGCAGATCGTCGGGCGCCTCGTCTACGACAGGCTCACCGAGATTCCCGATCAGCTCTACGGCGAGCGCATCGGCTCGCACTACCAGGCGCAAGGCCTGAAACTCTCCAAGCATTTCAAACAAATCTGACGTAAGTCGCAAGCTTTAGGCCTTCTCGGCTGCTTGCGCTTGACCGGGGCGCCGCCGGCGTTCATGCCCTGACTTCCAGACCCTTTCCATCTTGGAGGACCCGATGACGACGCTCGTGCTCATAGTCATCGTCATTCTCGTTTGCGTCTTCTCTGCCGGTCTCATCGCCGAGGCATTGCGCATCGCACCGAAGACCCCCGAGCAGCTCTATTGGGCCCCAGAGATTCCCATCCGCTACCTCGACCTCGAAGGCAGTCGCATCCGCTACATCAAGACTGGCAGCGGACCCAACCTCGTCCTGTTGCACACGCTCAGGACCCAGCTCGATATCTTCGAGAAGTTCGTGCCTCTGGTCGAAAAATCCTTCACCGTCTATGCGCTCGATTATCCCGGCCACGGCTTCTCCGACATCCCGCAGACCGATTACCGCCCCGAGATGTTCGTCGAGACGGTCGAGGGTTTTCTCGATCGCCTCGACCTTTCCGACGTCACCTTCGCCGGCATTTCCATCGGCGGGGTCATCCCGCTGATCATCGCCGCCAAGCAGAATAAGCGGGTCAAGAAGGTGATCGCCATCAACCCTTACGACTATGGTCGCGGCACCGGCCTTGCCCGCGCCAATGCGTTGGCCGGAGTGATTTTCACCCTCGCCAGGGTGCCGGTGCTGGGGGAAATGGTCATGCGCCTGCGCAACGTGGCTTTGGAGAACCGCATCCTCGAGGGCGGCGTCGCCGATCCCGCTACCCTCACGCCCGGCTTCTACGCGATCAGCTACGCCTCGGGCTTGCGGCCAGGTCACTATCACGCCTTCCTCAATCTCATTCGCCATGCCCATCACTGGGACGAGGCGCGGCAACGCTACGGCAAGATCGAGGTGCCGGTGCTCGTCATCTATGGCGAGCAAGACTGGTCGCGCGCGGAAGAGCGGCAACGTACGGTCAAGTCGATTCCCGGAGCGAGGATTGAGGTGGTGCCCGACGGCGGACATTTTCTGTCGCTCGACCAGCCCAAGCGCCTGGCCGAGCTCGTCGAGCGCTTCGCTTGACCCGCTAGTCCGTAGGGTGGGCAAAGCGCCCACCTCCTGCAGACTCGGTGGGCAACGGACAACAGCCGTTGCCCACCCTACAGCTGCCTCAGGCCGAGCAGCTCCCGCCGCCGAGCACACAGAACTTGGCGCAATGCGGATGGCAGAGCTTGACCGCGCCTGAAGCGAACATGCCGCCGTCGGCGCGCGCGGCCTCGGCCAGAGTTGCCCCCATCTCGAAGGCAGGATCGTAAGGGAGCAGCGTGCAGGGCAGCACCGTTGGCCGCGAGGCGCCCTTTCGCTTCACCACCATGCGGCTCGAGGCGCACATCACGTCGCTCGGGCTCTTGTGCAGGATGTTCCAGCAGGCCGTGGTGATCTCCGGCACGTCAACCCGCAGATCCATCTCCGGGAACAGCACGAGCTCCGCCGGATCGTTCGCATCGATCGGCCAGCCCCGCTCGCGCGCAAGACGTCCATAACCGTCGCGAAGCAACTCCTCGCTTTCGCCCCAATAGGTGCGGCCGGCGAGCGCGAGCGTAAAGCCGTGCCTGGCCAGCCAGTCGATTCCCTCGACGGTCTTATCGTAGGTGTCGGGTCCGCGCTCCTCCTCATGCAGCGTCTTGCCGTAATGATCGAGGCTCACGCGGATCACGAGCCGCGCCCCATACGCTTCGCGCAAGCCAAGAAGCCCTGACTTGATGCGCGGGCGCTGCATCGGCTGCATGGCATTGGTGAGGACGAGCGCGGAATGGCCGCGGGCGAGCGCATCGCCGAGCATGGCGAGGATATCGGGGTTCATGAAAGGCTCCCCGCCGGTGAAGCCGATCTCCCGCGTCGGCAGCGCCTCGCGCTCGATCTCATCGAGGAAGGCCGAAACCTCGGCGCGGTCGATATAAGCGAGCCTGTCGTTCTCCGGGCTCGATTCGATATAGCAATAGCGGCATTCGATGTTGCACAGGCTGCCGGTGTTGATCCACAGCGTGCGCAAAGCCTGAAGGGGAACTTGTGCGCGCCTCTCCCCGGACGCGGTCCAGTCCGGGTCGCGGAACTTCTCTTTCCGCGTCTGGAGGAGCCCGGCCTCGATCATGATTCACCCTGCAAACGTTGTTGCCCCTTAGGTCTCACGATCGGGCAGGCTGCCGCAAGGCATGCTGCATCACCACTCTGTGAAGCGAATCTTGCGCCGCGGGGCCGCCTTGCGCCATGCTATCGTCTCTTGGCGAGGCGGGTGTAGCTCAGTGGTAGAGCAGTAGCTTCCCAAGCTACGTGTCGAGGGTCCGATTCCCTTCACCCGCTCCAATTCTTTCAGCGTGCGGCGCGGCCTTAAGCCTGCCGACCGGAACGAGCCTCGCCGCTGGCATGCCTTGCGAGCTGGATCAGCTCCGACCGCTCCTCCGAGCTCGGAATGGCACAGAATACACGCATTAGTTGTAAACCCTGCGTGACCAGATCGAGGTCCCGACCGAGAGGGCGCTCGACCCTCGCTGCTCCACCGTCACGGAAGAAATACCCAACCGAAACACCGAGATATTTGGCCGCCAGGAAGATGTGGCGGGCCTTCATGCGGTCTTGACCCTTCTCATATTTCCCGAGTTTCTTCGTACTGATATCGAGGTCTCGTGCCACTTCGGCCTGAGAAAGTCGCAATTCCTTGCGGCGCGACCGCAAACGCCGGCCTACCGCAACATCCACCGGTTGTGCCATATTACCTGCTCCGTCTCATTGTGGGCGAACCGTCGCCCTGTTCTCAAAGGTGCGTCCGAGACATGCGGCCGATTGAACAGAAAACCTTGGACTTCATCGCCGAAATCGATCGCGTGGACGATTCTGAGAGCGTCCGTCTCCTGTTCCAGCGTTTTTTGGAGGTGGAGATCGGCTTCACCAACGTCGTTTGCCTCAAGGTTCCCAACGCCGCGGAAACACTCAATTCCACTATCTATTTTAACACGCGGCCCGAGGCGTGGACGGAACATTATGTCGAGGCCAATCACATCTTCAGCGACCCGATGGTGCGCGAGCTCTACAAGACCTACGACCCCTACGCCTGGTCGGATGTCTTGAACCGCCGCAAGCTCGAGCGCGAGGACCTTCGCATCGTTGATGAGGCGGGAGAGTTCGGCATGCGGGAAGGCTTCGTCGTGCCGATCTACCAGCTCAACGGCTATTTCGGCCTGGTGAGCGCCGCCGGCGGCAAGCTCGAGCTTACCGAGCAGATGCGTTCCGTCCTGCAACTCACCTCGATCTACGTCCACGACAAGGTGGCGCGCCTGCATCGCGCCTTGCGCGAGCAAAAGGCCAGGCTGTCGCCGCGTGAGATCGAATGCCTGAAATGGGTGAGCGCCGGCAAGTCGGATTGGGTGATCGGCGAGATCCTTCATTTGAGCGAGCGCACGGTGAACGGATATATCGAGAGCGCCAAGCGGAAATACGAAGTGACCACCCGCGTGCAGGCCGTGCTGCTCGCCGCCCGCGACGGCTACATCAATCTCTGATCTCTGAAATCGAGAGGTGCGCTAGCTCTGCCGCAAAACTAGTCAGAGCAGCAGCACCGAAACCCCGCATGACAATCCCGGTGATCACCGGGATGCGGGGCCGTCACGTCCTGGCTAGAGGTTCGCAAAACACGGGCGAACCGGTGCAGGCGTGATGATCAAGTCATTTGTCGGCGTTGAAGCTTCTTCCAATCCATCGATCTTCGAAGACCTCTTCCGACTTCGTCACGAGATCTACATCGTGCGCCGCAAATGGGGAGCGCTGCGTGCCGAAGACGGACTCGAGAGGGACAGCTACGACAATTCCGACGCGGTCTATCTGATCGGCCTTTCCGCCGAGGGCAAGGTCAATTGCGGATTGAGGCTGCTGCCCACGACCGTCGATCATTTGTTTCGCGATCATTTTCAACACCTTGCGCCGGCGGGCCTGCCGCACGGAGACAACGTCTACGAGCTCACCCGCTTCTTCGTCGCCACGACACGTGTCGCCGCGCGGCATCGTCAGCGGATGATCGCCATTCTCGGTGCGGCGCTGTTCGAATACAGCCTCGCCCACGGCATCGAGACCATCATCTGCGTCACCGACGCCTTCCTCATCCCCACCATGCAGTCGCTGCATTGGTGCCCGCGACCCCTCGGGCTGCCGAGCAGATATCCGGAAGGAACCGCGGTCGGGGTCGCCATCGAAATTTCGGAAGACACGCTCGATCAATTGCGGGCGACGCACGGGATCGACGGCCCCGTCCTCGACGAGCCACTTGAGCCGGCCCTGCTCGCGGCGTCGCTTCCGGCACAGATGCACTAACCAAGGGGAGAGGGGAGCATGCGCAATCAAGTTCGCGACGAGAGACGCATAGAGGACGAAGTGATCGCGGATGCCGTGATGGACGAGCAGATCTTTCGATTCCTCGCGGCCTTCACGCAGATCCAGGAAGAGAACCTGCGCGAACGCTTGATCAAGATCACCGAGTGGATCTCCCGCAACCCTGACCAGGCTCGCGTCATCGTGAGCAACTTGGCCAAGCACTGAACCTGAGGAGGGCTAGACCATGAAGATTCACGAAGCTACGGCACCAAGGCGAGCGATCACCAGGGACGAGGTCGAGACCTACAGCCGCGACGGCGTGGTCTGCCTGCGCGGGGTCCTCTCCAGGGACTCGATCAAGTCAATCGAGGATGCGATCGAAACGGCGACAGCCTCGCTCGATCAGAGCTACGGCGGGTACAATCTCACCGCGATTGTCGATGCCATCGCGAGCGACGACCAGGCGACGCTGAAAGCCCAGTCCGGCAAGCAATACAACGTCGAGGCGCTTGGCCAGGCGATCAAAGCTTCGGGCAAGCCGCTCCTCTCCGAGAGCGCCGGCGAGCGTCAGAGCCGCAAGGGCAGCTTTCTGCTCGATTCAGGCGTTGCCGCCAAGGACATGAACTTTCGCGCCTTCGCCCTGCTCGGCGAATGCCCTGAGATCGCCGCAGCACTCCTGCAATCGGAGAAGATCAATTTCTACGACGACCAGGTGTTCGTGAAGCAGCCAAAGACCTCCGAGCGCACCGCCTATCATCAGGACAGCTCCTACTTCCATTTCGAGGGGGACCAGGCCTGCACCATGTGGATCCCGGTCGATCCGGTAAGCTTGGCGAGCGGCACCATCCGCTATGTGCGCGGTTCCCATCGCTGGGGCTTCTTCAAGCCAAACGTGTTCGTCTCGCAGATGGCCTTCCCCGGCGCCGACGGCGACACCCTGCCCGATATCGACGGCCATGAGGAGGAGTACGACATCGTCAGCTACGAGCTCGAGCCCGGCGACATGCTGGTGCATCATCATTTGACGGTGCATGGCTCGGCCGGCAATGCCACCTTGCGCCAGACGCGGCGGGCGGCCTCCTTGCGCTATTGCGGGGACGACATCCGCTTCAAGTTCCGCGCTTACGCGCCGGCCCAGGCCCACTTCCATCATAATTTGAAGGACGGCGATCCGCTCGATTGCGCGCAGTTCCCGGTGGTGTGGCCGCGGCCGGCACGGCTGCCTGCCGCCGCTTAGATCGGGGTACCTCCAAAGGGACACCTCTCTGCCACCGGCGCTCCCGCCGCTCGGCCGGAGGATGGTGTTAACCAGGAGACTGTGGTGGTGAGTTTCCCTCGCTCGCCGCCACTCCTAGCAGGAGTTGGACTCCTTGAAGCCCCGTTGACCCCCCGTAACGGGGCTTCTTCTTTTGGGGAGCTTCAGTCGCCATCGATCTTGCGCTAAGATTGAAGGGGTCGGGGGGTTCCACCACTTGTGCGAGGCCCACTCAAATGGCGACGACGGAACCCTGGCATTATCGCGGTTACGACATCTTGCCCCAACGTCAGTGGTCGGGTTGGTGCGTGGGTATCTACCCCACCCGGTCCGACCTGCCGCTCTTGGCGCGGTCGACCCTGCAGACCTTGGTGATGCAGAAGGAAGAGGCGCTGGTCGAGGCTAAGCAGGCCATCGACCGCGTGCTCTCGCAGTATTCACGGCCCGCCCGCTTGTAGCCTGATCGAGGCGTTCGCGGTGTGCCGCCGCGTAAGGCATAGACGGCGCGGCTCTCTTCGTGCCGTGGCCGAGTCCGTGCGCGGTCTTCTCCCAGGTGAAGCGGTCGGTGGCGAACTGCCAGACGGCGCGATAGGCCGCGCCTGAGATCAGCAGCCAATAAACCGGCATCAGCGGCACTTGGCCGAGCAGTTCGCGCGCGCCTCTGCGCTTCAGCGCCAAAACCCCAAGCAGCATCGAGGCGAGATAGCCCACTCCGAGACCGAGCGAGGCGAAGAGCCAGAACGGCAGTCCAAGCCATCCGGCAGGCGACGTCAGGAAGGCGCCGTTCGCAACATCGAAGGCGGCAAGCGCATAGAACCAAGGATGCACCAGCGCCGACAGCACCGTGCCTCCGATCGTGCCCTGGAAGCCGAGGAACCCCGCCGGCCCAAGCTCGCGCCACAGCCTCGCAGGCTGCCGCATATGCACGAACCACGTCTGCATGTAACCCTTGAGCCAGCGCGTGCGCTGCTTGAACCAGGATGAAAGCTTGGGCGGCGCCTCCTCGAAGGTGGTCGAGTTCGAGCATCTGGCAACGGTAGCGGCTCCGCGCGAGCCGCGTGCCGAGGTCGGCATCCTCGGTCATGTTGAAGGCGTCCCAGGCCATCAGCCATCTCAGCGCCGACGCGCGGAAATGATTTGAGGTCCCGCCGAGCGGGATAGGGAGCTGCAGCCGGTCGAGCGCCGGCAGGAGCCCATCGAACAGCGCGTCATACTCGATGGTGAACTGACGTGTGAGCCAGTTGTCGGAGGCGTTGTAGAGATTGAGCTTGGCCTGGAGGCAGGCAAGATTGGCGGGTCCCTCCTGGAACGCGGCAATGGCTTTGCGCAGCTGGTCGCGCTCCGGCCGGTCCTCGGCATCGTAGATCACGAGATATTCGCCGCGGGCGAGCGGCAGCGCATAGTTTAGCGCCTTCGGCTTGGTGCGCGGGTGAAGGTCGGGCACCACCACGATCTCGACATTGCCCGGTAGTCGGAGCTTCCGCGCCAACGCGACCGTCTCGATGTCGACCGCTTCTAGGATCAGTTTGATGTCGAGCTTCGCTGCCGGATAGTCGAGACGGGCGAGCGCGGCCGTGAGCGAGGCGAGCATATTGGCCTCGCGGTAGAGCGGCACGAGGATGGTGTAGACCGGAAGCTCGGCATCTGGGATGCGCGCCCGATCAATTCTCGCAGGCGCCCGGCGCAACATATCGCAAGCGGCGAACACGCGAAGCGCGATCACCGGCAGGAAGAGGGCAACGAGCGCAAGCGACAGCGCGCGAACGGTTGGCTGTGCGTGAAGGACGAGCGCGACTGTAAAGGCGAGGAGGAGCGAGAAGAGCAAGAGGCGCTGCCAGGATGCGAGCTTTGCCTTGGCGCTCTGGTCGGGAAAGCGCGCATGGAGGCCGTCGACCGAGGCGGTCGCGAGATTTTGCGCAAAATGGCCGCAGATCGCCTGCCTTAAGGTGTCGGGCGAGGCGAGCGAAAGGCGGTGCGGCGCAAGCCTGGCAAGCACCTCCTCGACCGCGTTCGGCCGCAACCTCTCCGGCGCGAAGACATAGGCGCCTTGCCTCGCCCGCTCCTTGAGCAAGCCGCGGGCAAGACATTCGCGCGGGTTCCGTAACGAGGCGGGCGCGGTGACCTCATGCGGTGAAATCTCGCCGCGGAAGGGAACGCCACAGGCCCGCGCCAAGGCCCGGTAGTAGTCCGCTGGGCTGAGCCAGCCATTGGCGATCATCACCGCGTGGGGCAGCACGCCCCATTTCTTGGCGAGCGCCTCGGCGCGATGCAGCGTGGCGCGGTCGACGAAACCTTCGAGCAGAAATTCATAGTCGGATGGGGAGAGAGGGGGCGCGTCGACACGTTGCGCCCAAACGCTTTCAGCATGACGCGCAAGAGTGCCCTGCCGCACGCGACCGCCCCCCACAACTTTCCCACGAGTATTTGGAAGTTGTGGAACTGCCGCAATATTCAACCAGAATAATCAACATCTTCGTTAAAACTACTCTAAATAGCATATAATGCTATTATGCAATCTGTGGGTGCGCGATCGCAGCAACACGTTTCAGGGCAAACAGCTAGCAACGCGTTTCAGGGCAAAGTAGAAAGTGCCGTGAACGGAGCTGCGCCATTAAGTCGAGGGACAAAATTGTGAGGGCGCTGGCCTGCATCGCCGCTTCTCTCGCGCTCCTTGCCGCCATCGGGAGCGCCTCGGCCCAGACCAAGAGCGAGATCGTCCCCGACGCCTGGCAGGGCGATGCGCTTCGCCCCAAGCCTGAGATTCATCTCGACCGGATTCGCTTCATCACCGACAGCGACTATCCGCCCTTCCAATATTTCGACGAGGAGGGCGTGCTCACCGGATTCAATGTCGACCTCGCCCGCGCCATTTGCGAGGCGCTCGGTGTTGAGTGCGACATCAAGCCGGTGGACTGGGACGATCTCTACACCGATCTCGACAACGGCGAGGCCGATGCCGCAATCGCCTCGATCCGCATCGATGCCGAGTCTCTTGCCAAGGCCGATTTCTCCAGCCGCTATTACGCGACGCCCGCGCGTTTCGTCACGCGCAAGGAGAGCGACTACAAAGATATCCGTCCCGAAACCATAGAGGGCAAGAAGGTCGCCGTGGCGCGCGGCACGGGCCATGAGGCCTTCCTCAAGCAGTATTTTCCGACCGCCGAGGCGGTGCCGTTCGACAGCGCCGACGAGGCGCAGATGGCGCTGAAAGGCGGACAGGTCGATCTCGTCTTCGGCGACGGTATCGGGCTCACCTTCTGGCTCAACGGCGTGACCAGCGATGGGTGCTGCGAGTTCCGCGGCGGTCCCTATTTCGACGCCAAATATTTCGGCGAGGGTGTGGGCATCGCGGTGAAGAAGGGCAACCGCCAGCTGGTCGAGATCTTGAATTACGGGCTCGAGCAGGTGCACGCCTCCGGGCGCTACGAAGGGCTGTTCCTGCGCTATTTCCCCATGAACTTCTTCTAGTCGTTGCGCCTTTGCGGCCCGAAAGGCAACCACAGGCTCCAGCCGAACCGCGTCGGCGCCTCGCTCTGATAGGGCGGCAGCCCGATGGTCATGCCCTGATGCCCGGCCTTTGGCTGCGCAAGATAGGTCCCGAACAGGCGGTCCCATAGCGACAGGTTGAAACCGTAGTTCCTGTCGTGCTCGCTGAGCAGCACCGAGTGGTGCACCCGATGCATGTCCGGCGTGACGATGAACAGCCGCAAGAACCGGTCGAGCCATGCCGGCAACGCGATGTTGGCGTGGTTGAACATGGCGCAGGCATTGAGGATCACCTCGAACAGGAACACGGCGAAGGGCGAAGCGCCGAGCGGTATGACCACGAGGATCTTCCACAGCATGGAAAGGGCGATCTCCACCGGGTGGAAACGCACCGCCGTGGTGACGTCGATGTCGCGGTCGGCGTGATGCACCTGGTGCAGCCGCCAGAAGATCGGCACCTTGTGTGAGGCGAGATGCTGAAACCAGATGGCGAGGTCGAGCACGAGCAGGGCGATAAGCACTTTGAGCCAATAAGGCCAGTCGACCTGATTGAGCAGGCCTAGCCCGCGCTCCTTGGCAAAGAACGCCGCAGCGACCGCAGCCACCGGCACCGCGAGCGCGGCCATCAGCCGCAACACCAGAGTGGCGACCCCGGCAATGCCGAGATTGGTGAACCAGCGCCGCGCCTTGGAGACGCTGAGTCTGCGTTTTGGGAGAAGGAGCTCGATTGCCGCCATGAGCAGGAACACGGCAGCGAACACGAGAAGCCTGATCAACCCATCGCTCTGTCCGAGAAGTCCGTCCATGCGCGGAGACTAGCAGGAAGGATCGAGCTTTGCCGATCAGTCTATGGTCTTACCGGCGAGGCTCAAGCCGACCACGCCCATCACCACGAGACCGAGCGAGGCGAGCTTGAAGAGGGTGAACGGCTCGCGGAAATAGGCGAAGCCGATCATCGCGGTGAGCGCCGTACCCACCCCAGACCAGATGGCATAGGCGACTGAGAGCTCGAGCCGGCGAAGGGCGAGAATGACGGCAGCCGCCGAGCAGATATAGAACACGAACACGCCGATCGAAGGGAGAAGCTCGGCGAAGCCCCGCGACAGCTTCATCGAGGTGATGCCGGCCACCTCGAACAGGATGGCGACGGAAAGAAAGATCCAGGGCATCCAGCTCAAGGCCACCGGCATCCTCGAAGGTCTTTTCGACTCACAGCGCTCTTTCGCGCTTGCCCCACTCAACAGCGAAATTGCATGACGCCATGATGACAATGGCGAAGGTGGCGGGCGCCCTCTACAGCATTTCCAGTGGCCTCGCGCCGCGGGGCGCCGGAAAGGCGCCGTCGAGCTCGGCGAGATCGGCGGGCGTGAGTTCAAGATCGAGCGCCGCCCGGTTCTCGCGCACATGCGCCGCATTCGTGGCCTTCGGGATCACCATCATGTCCTTGTGGCGGAGCAGCCAGGCGAGCGCCACTTGAGCCGGCGTTGCACCGTGGCGCGCGGCAACGCGGGCAAGCGTGCGGTCGCGCAGGATGAGTCCCTGCTCGACGGGCGAATAGGCCATGATGGGAATGGCCCGCGCGCGGGCCCACGGGATGAGATCGGCCTCGACGCCGCGCCGCGCGAGATTGTAGAGGACCTGGTTGGTGGCGACGGCATCGCCGCCGGGAAGCGCGGCCAGCTCCTCCATGTCGCCCACGTCGAAATTGCTCACGCCCCAAGCCTTGATCAGACCATCGCGCACGAGCGCTTGAAACCCGGCGAGCGTCTCTTTCAGCCTGTATCTCCCGCGCCAATGCAAGAGGTAGAGGTCGAGGCGGTCGGTGTTGAGGCGCTTCAGGCTGCGCTCGCAGGCGGCGATGGTGCCTGCGCGCGAGGCATTCTGCGGCAGCACCTTGCTCACGAGGAACACCTCGTCGCGCCGCCCCCCGACGGCCTCGGCCACGATCCTCTCGGCTTCTCCGTCGCCATACATCTCGGCGGTGTCGATCAGCGTCATGCCGAGGTCGATGCCGAGCTTGAGGGCTGCGACCTCCTCGGCGCGGCGGCGGGCACTCTCGCCCATCCGCCAGGTGCCTTGGCCGAGGCGAGGCACGATCTCGCCTGCGGGAAGCTTGAGCGTTGCGATGCTTGACGCCGACATGGGAAGCCTAACGTCGCGGCGCGCGCATTCGTTCAGGTGAGGTCGAGCGGGTCGCGGCGAAGGAGGAGAGCCCCTTGAGGGGCGCCCCTCCTTCTCTGCCTTAGGCCTTCTTCGCTGCGGCGGCGGAGGGCGCTTTGCGCCTCTTCTCCTCGCGCCTTGAGTGGAGCTGGAACGCAAGCACGAGCAGCAGCACGCCGAACACCAGCGCATAGGCGCCAAGCCACCAGGTCAGCACCACGGCGCCGACCACCGGCGCGATGAGCAGCACGACGCCGAAGATGATCGAGGCGATGCCGCCAAGGGCAAGCCACCAGCGTCCGTGGTCGATATTGAGGCGGAAGGCAGCGACCAGCATCAGTGCGCCGGAGACGAGCGCCCAGATGGCGATCAACAGAACGAAGGCGACCGCGGTGATGCCGGGCCACAGAAAGGCGACCACGCCTGCGGCGATATCGACAATGCCTTCGAGGATGAGCAGTCCCCAGCGATCGCCGTTGCGCGCTGCCTTGATGGCGGAATAGATGGCAAGGCCGCCGTCGACCAGCATATAGGCCGAGAACAGGAGCACGAGGGCGAGGATCGCTGCAGCGGGCACCAGCAGGCAGATCAAGCCGAAGATAATGCCGAAGATGCCCCTCAAACCCACCACCCACCAACGCTCGGCGAGAACCTCGCTCAACGCGTCGCAGCGCGCTGGGTCGTATTCGAGAATATTCTTCCCGGATGCTGCGGTTGCCATGATTGCCTCCTTTGGGGACTCGGATTGCCAGGTCCGTTGATCGCATGAAGCGAGCCGTTGTTACGCGCAACTCGGTTCGGCGCCATAATGCCGCCAATCAAACGCACCAAGGCGCTCTTTTTTCCCAATTTCCACATTGGGAGGCGTCGGTTATGGGCCATTCTAGGCTCTGCTGGCGGGGGAGCGCAGAGGCGGTGCGATGGCGTGACGGCGATTGACGGAACTGGATAATTCGAGGAGAGGAGGCGCCCGAAATCGTGCGCCAATGCGACGAAGCAGCGACGAGTCTCGCCGCGTTCGAGCCCTCCGCCGAGCGAGGTGGAGCTGTCGTCCTAGAGCCCGCTAAACCGCGGATTTCGGCGCGAAATACCCAATGGTTAACGTCTCCGGCCCTGAAAAAGCCACGAAACTCCAGGATTTTTAACCCTGCTGCGGGGGGCATAAACCCGCAGGCGTTAACTTTAGGGATCGTCATCACGCTGGGGCCGGGGGGCAGGAAGCTGATGACCGATGCGTGTCGTGGCTTTGGCTGCGTTTGCCTGCGCTCTCGGACTATCACTCCCATGCGCCGCTCAGTCAGAGACCGACGCAGGCTGAGCTGCCGCAAACCTCGAGTTCTGTTGCGAAGCAGTCGCGTCCGGCGGCGCCGCAGCTTCTTGCGCCGCCTGAGGAATCGCTCCCAGCCGCCAATGCGCCGGTGATCACCCACGCCTCTCCGCCGCAGCCGATCCCGGCGCCGGTGCCAGTCCTCGTTTCGCCCGAGCCAGAGCCGACGCAGCCGCAGCGCTCAGAGGGGTCGTTCTCCACGCCAGAGCGCCTGGTCGACTGGGTCTACAACTACCACGCCCATCCGACGCCGTGGCGCGTGCCGGCGGCGGTGCGCGCCATGCGCGAGCTCGGCCTGTTCACCGATGAGGAGAAGGGGGCGTTCTGCACCGGCTTCATCTCCGGCGTGCTCGGCGCCAACGCGAAGGATGGACCGGCCCTCGTCGGCAAGATGCTGCCCATGCCCGACAAGGACCAGGCCGTCTTGATCAGGGCGATCGCCTATTCCGGCCGCCCAGATTGGCGTGAGCTGTTGACCAAGTACAGAGATCGCATGCCGCTCCGCCAGCCGCTGATCAACTCCTACCTCTCAGGCAAGGCCAAGACTCTGATGGAGATCGAGCTCAGCGACGGGCCGTCCGTGGTCTATACGCTGTGGGGCTATTACGTCGCCACCGGGCAATATGAGCCGGTGGTGCGCATCATGCAGGCCTTGCGCTGGTCCAAGAACAAGAACGACGGCAACTTCTCCCTGAAGAAGATCTTCTCCAACTGGAGAAACGATCCGAGCGCGGTCGACAAGATCTCGACCGGAGCCACCGCCAAATGGACGCTCGCCTCCTACGCCGAACGCAATCGCGACCTCCTCAGTCTCTACCGCGCCGAATATGAGCATCAGCCGAAGGAAATCGCGCAGCCGCTTCGCGACGTGATCGTGGCCGCCGAAGCTTTCGAATCGGAGAAGATCCGTAAAGACCAATTCGCTGCCATCGAGGACGCGCAGAAGCTCAAGGCCACAAACGAAGCCGGCATGTCGAAGGCCGCCACCGCAGGCTCCATCGCCATCGCCACCGGCTGCGTGGCGGCGAGCGCGCTCGGGCAAATCTACATTGCCGTGCCTTGCGTCATCGGCGGCGCGCTCTACACGGGTGCCATGAAGCTCATGCATTAGCTGGGGGGCGTTCCACGCGGACAAGAGGGAGTGCCGCATGAAACGCAATTCGGGGAAGTGGACGGTCGTGGTTTCGATTATCGGGGGATCGGCAAAGCTATTGTGCTTGGGCTCGGTGCTATTGACCGCGGCCTGTAGCACGCCGACGCTGCCGTCCGACTTTCCGGCATTCAAGCTTACGAACTCACCGGATGGGGACGGGTCAGGCGAGCCCGGAACCAATTAGCCTGATACAGTCGCCGGATTGGGGCATTATTGGGGCATTAAGGTTCGATCTCGCCGACGCCTCGCGGGGCAAGATTTTTGGGGGGGGGGAAACAGTGAGCACGGACTCCTTACGAGCAAGCGGGACCGCCGATGTCGGCAATCCGCCGAAACGCAATTTGAAAACCGCGGCCCTCGACGAAGCGAGGAGCTTCGTCGGAATTTTCATCTATCTGTTTGTCGTTTTCGGTCTGCTCTCGCTCCACGCATGGGTAGTGTTGAGCGCGGAGAACATAAGCTACAGGTTCTATGGCATGGCTCTGATAAATGCCTTGGTCTTGTCGAAAATCATTCTCCTCGCCGAAGGATTTAAGTTCGCCGACAAATTCAAAAATCAGCCGCTCGTCTACCCGGTCGCCTACAAGGCGATAGCCTTCACCGCGCTGCTGTTCGTCGCCTACGTCGTTGAAGAAGTTCTCGTTGGGCTGTGGCACGGCAAGAGCCTGGCCGAGTCCTTTCCGGTTATTGGCGGCGGAACGATTGGAGAATGGCTGGCTGCGGCGCTGATCATGTGCATCGCCCTTATTCCCTTCTTCGCCTTCAGGGAGATGACGAGGGCGATCGGCCGGCCGCAGTTTTACGCCCTGTGCTTCACCGGCCGACTAAAAGCGGCTCGCTAGCCTCCCGGCGATCCCCTAATCGTCATAGTCCTGGCTTATTCAAGACGATCGGGCAGGTCGCGGGGACCCGCCATGCCTGGACAGGACGATAGCCGCCTTGCAGGAGATGACCGGCCAGCCATCCTCTTCCCACGCTGAGAGAGCTTCGGCGAAGCCATATGTGAACAACCGGCGCACGTCGGTAATGCTGCGCGAATACATGGCGAGCCTCGATGAGCCCAAGGCGAGCCTCGGCAGCTTGCGCGATGCGCTCGGCGACCGCGGCTTCGGCGTGCTCTTGTTCATCTTTGCCCTGCCGAACCTGATACCGGTCAACATACCGCTGCTCTCGGCGGTCCTCGGCGCGCCGCTCGTGCTGCTCGCGGTTCAACTCACCTACGGTCGCCACAAGCCGTGGTTCCCCCATTGGCTCGCGCGCCAATCCGTCTCACGGCAGAATTTTGATGCGGTCGTGCTGCGTGCGCTTCCTTACCTAGAGCGCGCCGAGCAGCTTTTGCGCCCGCGCCTGACCCCGCTCCTCTCCTGGACCGGCGAGCGCCTGATCGGCGTGGCGCTCCTGGTGCTGACGATTGTTCTCGCTCTCCCCATCCCCTTCGGCAATTGGCTTCCGGCCTTCGCCATCTGCATCATCGGGCTCGCCATGGTCGAGAAGGATGGGCTTGCGGTGCTTGTGGGCTTTGCCGTCGGCGCCTTTAGCCTGGTGGTGGCCGGCACCGTGGTCATCGGCCTGTTGCACGCCTTCGTCCTGCTCCTATCCACTCTCGCCGGTTGAGACACCCGGATCGCACGGAACTCATCGGCCTGGTTAACCGTTGAAATGAGGACAATTCTGGGATCGGCGCACCTCTATTTGAAGCGGCACAACGGGTTTCAGCCGAAGGGTGGACTTGAGGCGCGTCGGCGTTAAGGTGTGCGTCAAATCCCCCTCCGATCCGCGCTAGGACTCTATGGTAGGTGCAAAAAGCGAACATGATTTGCGGACGCAAGACGATTTCCAAACGGTGAGTTTGCGAATCGACGATCCGGCAAGCGTCGCCCTCTTTCTCGATCTCGACGGCACTCTGCTCGATATCGCAACGGCGCCAACGGACGTTTCGGCGCCGGCTGGGCTGAGTGCCACGTTGCAGCGCCTGCAACGAACCTTGAGCGGCGCCATCGCCGTCCTCACCGGCAGGACGATCGATGACGCCGACCGCCTGCTCTCGCCGGTGAAGCTCGCCGGCGCCGGGGTGCATGGCGCCGAGCTCAAATTCGAGCCGGAAGGCGACATCGAAGTGATCAGCGGCTCGGTGCCTGCGCCGCTCGTCGCCGCGGTGGAGAAGCTTGCCCGCTCCATCCCCGGCGTGTTCGTAGAGCACAAGGGCATCGCGCTTGCCGTGCATTATCGTGCGGCACCAGCCTTTGAGCCGATGCTCGCAACTGAATTGCGCGGATTGTTGGACGCTCACGCCAATCGGCTGGTCCTGTCCCACGGGAGGCGCGTGTTGGAGCTCGCACCCAGGGCGTCGACCAAGGGGACTGCGCTCAAGCGCTTGATGCACACGCCGCGCTTCCGGGGGCGGCGGCCGGTGATGATCGGTGACGATATGCCCGATGAGGCGGCGCTCGATGTCGCCGCAAGCCTTGGCGGCATGGGCCTCAAGGTTGGCGGCGAGCATTTCCAGGCAAGGGGAGCGCATTTCAACGGGCCGGCCCAGGTCCGCCGCTGGCTGCACGACCTCGCAACGACGCTCGAAAAGTAAATCATGACCAGTCTCGACCTCGGCGTGATCGGCAACAGCAATGTGGCGGCCCTCATCGATCGGGGGGGACGCATCGTATGGACCTCGTGGCCGCGCATCGACGGCGATCCGGTGTTTTGCGCGCTGCTCGACGGCGAGACTCCGGAGGACGGCTATTTCTCTCTCGAGTTCGACGAGGAGACGGTCGCCACCGAGCAGAGCTACGAGCGCAACACGGCGATCCTGCGCACCGTGCATCGTTCCGCCTCGGGTGCCGCCTTCGCGGTCACCGACTTTTCCCCGCGCTTCCGCCAATTCGGCCGCATGCATCGGCCGCCGATGATGATCCGTCGCGTCGACCGCCTGGAAGGGCTGTGCCGCATTCGCGCCCGCATTCGCCCGCGCATGGATTACGGGCGGTTCAAGGCCTCGCCGATCGCCGGCAGCAACCACATCCGTTACGTCTCGGAAGCCGGCTCGATCAGGCTGACCACCGACGCGCCGCTTGCCCTCGTCGCCGCCGAAGGCGCTTTCGTGCTCTCGCGCCCGATGACTTTCATCATCCATGCCGACGAGAGCCTGCCCGACTCCACCTCCCGCATCGGGCGCGAATTCCACGACCTGACCCGCGAATATTGGCTCGACTGGGTCAGGCAACTGTCCATTCCGTTCGAATGGCAGGAGGCGGTGATCCGCGCCGCCATCACCCTCAAGCTGTGCAGCTTCGAGGACACCGGCGCCATCGTCGCCGCGCTGACCACGTCGATCCCCGAGGCGCCGGAAAGCGGACGCAACTGGGACTACCGCTATTGCTGGCTGCGCGATGCCTATTTCACGGTGCATGCGCTCAATCGCTTGAGCGCCACGCGCACCACCGAGCGGTTCATCGACTATGTGACCAATGTGGTGGCCATGGAGCAGGGCCAGCGGCTCAGGCCGGTCTACGCCATCTTGCCGGAACAGCCGATTGAGGAGCAGGTGATCCAAAGCCTGTCCGGGTTCAACGGCCACGGTCCGGTGCGCATCGGCAATGCCGCAGCCGACCAAATCCAACACGACGTTTACGGCAGTGTAGTGCTCGCCGCCTCGCCTTTGTTCTTTGACGAGCGCCTGCCGCGCAAAGGCGACGAATCGCTCTACGCCATGCTGGAGCAACTTGGCCGGACGGCGCTCGACCAGTCGTTGCAGCCTGATGCCGGCATCTGGGAGTTTCGCGGCCGCACCCGCGTCCACACCTACTCAGCGACCATGTGCTGGGCGGCCTGCGACCGCCTTTCCCGCATCGGGCGCAGCCTCGGGCTTGGGGAGAATGCCGCCTCGTGGCGGCGCTCGGCAGATGGCCTGCGCGAAAACATCCTGCGCCGCGGCTGGAACGCCGATCGCAAGTCCTTCGTTGATAGCCTGGACGGCGAGGACATCGATGCAAGCGTCCTGCTCTTGCATAAGCTTGGCATCATCGAGGCCACCGACCCGCGCTTCGTTTCGACCGTGGATACACTCAGTCAATTTCTCGGCCGCGGCGGCCATTTGTTGCGCTACAGCGCAGCGGACGATTTCGGCGAGCCGTCGATGTCCTTCACCATGTGTACGTTATGGTATGTGGAAGCCATTGCCGCCATCGGCAGGGTGGCGGAGGCCCGGCAGATCTTCGAATCGGTTCTCGCCTGCCGTAACCACGTGGGGCTTTTGTCGGAGGATCTCGACCCGGCAACAGGGCGGCTATGGGGAAACTTCCCCCAGACCTACTCCATGGTGGGTATAATCCTCGCAGCCATGCGCCTGTCCAAGGCCTGGGAGGCGACGTGATGCGCTTCTCCTTGCGCCATCCGTTGATCAAATACGCGGCCACCGGCGTGGCGGCGATCCTGCTCATTATCGTCACCGTCACCCCGCTGATGACCGCCATCGTCGAGAGCTGGTCGCGTCGCGACGTGGAGCTCAGGTCGCGGCTTGTCTTCCGCTCGATCGAAGACCGGGTTGCAAACGCCATCAGCGTGGCCGGCTCTTCCGAGCTTACGCGCTATTTCGAGCATCTCGCCGAGGATGAAAAGCTCGTTGCCTTGGGGTTCTGCGACGAGTCCGGCAAACTCACCAACGCCACCAAGCTCCTGCCCAAGAGCCTCAAATGCGAGGAGCTGCCGCAGGGCACGGTCGAATCGTTCTCGACGTTGCGCACCGATTCAGGCCGCTATCTCGTGAGCGTGTTTCCCGATCACCGCCGGCGATAAAAAGGGACATGTCGTGCTCTTGCACGACCTCGGCTTCGTCGATGCGAGAGCGAGCCAAGCCCGCCTCTATCTCACGCTGGCGCTGATCGGAGTTGCCGCAGGCCTCGGCCTCCTCGCCACGGTGGTCGTGCTTGGATTGCTGCGCGGCTGGCGGCGCTCGATCAAGGCGCAGATCGAAGAGTTCGGGTTGCCCTCGGCGATTCCGCGCAAAGAGGACAGCGGCTTCGACCGCGAGATCCAGTCGCTGCTCAGCGAGCTCAACGTCGAGCGCCGCTATGCCGAGGGCATCAAGGTCGAATGGTCGCCGGCGACCCTGCGCACTTTGCTCGAGGAGGAGCTGCCAGGCACCCAGGTGCTCGTGGTCTCCAACCGCGAGCCCTACATCCACAATCGCAAGAACGGAGCGATCGAGCTGCAGATCCCGGCGAGCGGCCTCGTCGCCGCAGTGGAGCCGGTGATGCGCGCCTGCGGCGGCACCTGGATCGCGCATGGCAGCGGCTCGGCCGACAAGGAGATGGTCGATGCCAACGATCGCATCGCCGTTCCCCCCGCCGATCCGGCCTATATGCTGCGCCGCGTCTGGCTCAGCGAAGAGGAGCAGGAGGGCTACTATTACGGCTTCGCCAATGAAGGCTTATGGCCGCTATGCCATATCGCCTTCATTCGCCCGATCTTCCGCGAGAGCGACTGGCAGCATTACGTCGCCGTGAATGAGCGCTTCGCCGAGGCCGTGGTGAAAGAGGCGACGCAAGATGACCCGATCGTGCTCGTGCAGGATTACCACTTCGCGCTTCTCCCGCGCATGGTGCGGCGCCGGTTGCCCAAGGCCACCATCGTCACCTTCTGGCACATTCCTTGGCCGAATTCCGAAACCTTCAGCATTTGTCCCTGGCGCGAGGAGATCATCGACGGCTTGCTCGGCTCGACCATTCTCGGCTTCCACACCCAGTTCCACTGCAACAACTTCATCGAGGCGACCGACCGCTTCATGGAGAGCCGCATCGATCGGGAGCGCGCCTCGGTCACCGCGAGCGGCATGGAGACCCTGATCCGCGCCTATCCGATCTCGATCGAATGGCCTCCGGCGGCGCTCGCCTCGCAGGCTCCGGTCGAGCAATGCCGCCAGGCCGTGCGCGAGCGCTTCTCGCTGCCGCCTGACGCCGTGCTCCTCGTCGGCATCGAACGGTTCGATTACACCAAGGGCATCCTCGACCGCTTAAGGGCGGTCGACGATCTCCTCACCCGCGAGCCGAGCTGGAAGGGCAGGCTGGTGTTCATTCAGGCTGCGGCGCCGACGCGCAATCGGCTGGAGAAATACAGCGAGCTGCAGGAAGAAGGCTTGCGGCTCGCCGCCGAAATCAACGAGCGTCATGGGAGCGGGGATTATCGCCCGGTCGAGCTCGTGGTCCGCCATCATGCTCCGGATGAGGTCTACGAGCTGTTTCGCGCGGCCGACGCCTGCATCGTCTCGAGCCTGCATGACGGCATGAATCTGGTGGCGAAGGAATTCGTGGCCGCACGTGACGACGAGCAGGGCGTCCTGATCCTGTCGAGTTTTGCCGGCGCTTCGCGCGAGCTGTCCGAGGCGCTAATCGTCAATCCTTACGACACCACGGCCATGGCCTCCACGCTCGAGCGCGCGCTGTTGATGCCGAAGCAAGAGCAGCGCGACCGCATGCGGCTGATGCGCGAACTGATCCGCGAGCGGAACGTCTATCGCTGGGCGGCGCAGATGCTTATGGATGCCTCGCGTTTGCGCAAGCGCGAGCGCATTCGCGCCAAGCGAAAGGAGCGCGCCTTCGCCCCGCCGCGGCTCGCCATCGTCCGCTGACCGCGCCCGTCAGGGTCCCGCCAAAGTGCGCGCGATCCAGTGCCACAGAAGCCCCACCGCGATCAGCCCGAGCCCGACCATCCAAATCTCTCGCTCGACGAAGAACGCGAGCAGCAGACATGCCGCAAGTCCGCCCCAGGCGAAGAGCGGTGAATAGAGGCGCTTGTCCTCTGGCAGGCGCAACGCCGCAAGATTGGTGATGGCGTAGTAGATGAGCACGGTGAAGGCGCTGAACGACCAGGTGACCTTTACATTGCCGATGAGGGCGAGAGCGGCGATGGCGATGCCCACGGCGAGGATTGCGGCGACCGGCGAGCCGGACTGTGACACTTCGGCCAGCTTCGCCGGCATATCGCCGCGCCGCCCCATGGCGAGAAGCACGCGCGAAAGTCCGAGGATGAGGTTGAGAGCCACGCCGAGCATCGCCGTCATGGCGCCGATGGCCACGATCGCGCTGGCGCCGGGAATGCCGAAGCTTCTTGCCGCGGTCACCAACGGCGCGACCTCGGCGCTAGCAGCCTCGGCAAGCGCATCTGGCCCGATCGTGGCGATGCCGACGGCGCCGACGGCGATATAGACGATGGCCGAAGCAATGAGCGTCGCGACGATGGCGCGGGGGATGGTACGCGCCGGATCGCGCATCTCCTCGCCGAGCGTGGCGATGCGGGCATAGCCGGTGAAGGCCACGAACATCAGGGCCGTGGCTTCGAGCAGGCCTGGCACAGGGCTGCCGCCGGCAAACTCGCGGAAGAACGGAACCAAGGGCTGCGAGCCCTTGGCGAAGACCGAAAGCGCTCCGCCGCTCACGAAGAAGGCAAGCGCAAACACGGTGACCGAGACGATGGCGATATTGGCGCGGTTCGAGCGCCGAATGCCCATGAGCACGATCGCCGTCAAGGCGGCGACGGCCGCCACCGCCACCGGCACTACGAGGCCGTAAAGCCCGAGCGCCTGCAGCAGATAGCCGGCGAAGCCGAGCGCCGCCGTGGCCGCCGAAGCCGTCTTGGCGCAAAGGAACATCCAGCCCGCGGTGAAGCCGAGCGAGGGCGCAAGATATTCATAGCCGTATTCGTAGGTGCCGCCGCTTACCGGCATGCTGGCGGCAAGCTGGGCGCTGCTCAGCGCGTTGCAGGTGGCGACGATGGTGGCGAGCGCGATCGCCAGGATCACCGCCGGGCCGGCGATGCCTGCGGCAATGCCGATGCTGACGAAGACGCCCGTGCCCACCATGGAGCCGATGCCCATCATGGTGGCGCCAAACACGCCGACCTCGCGCTTCAGTGCCCTGCTCGCGGCAGTCTCCGTCACGTTCTCGCGGAGGCTCTAAGCTTCGACCATCACCTTGAAGCCTCCATAGATCATGCGCTTCGGATCGAACGGCATGTCCTTCATGTCCATGCCGGCGATGCGCTTGTCCTTCATCACCTTGGCGTTGACCCGGTCGCGATGGGCGCGCGACTTGTAGACGATCCACGAGAAGATCACCGTCTCGCTCGGCTTGAGCTTGACGCTGCGCGGGAACGACGTGAGCTTTCCCATCTTGACGTCGTCGGCGACGCATTCGCGGAATTCGAGCGCTCCGTACTCCTTCCAGATTTTGCCCGCCTTCTGCGCCAGGCGCTTATAGGCCTGCACCTTCTTCTTCGGCACCGGCAACACAAATCCATCGACATAAGGCATGGAAGCTCTCCGGTTTCGTTCGGTGAGAGGCAAGGGTCTCCGCAGATTGCGACCTTTACTTGGCCTCTTTGGCAGCGCCATCCGGTGTCGTCACGATCATCCAGGAGACGCCGAAGCGATCCGCAACCATGCCCAAGCGCGGCGAGAAGAACGTCTCGGAGAGCGGCATCTGCACCGCGCCGCCCTTGCCCAGGGCGTTGAACAGCCGGTCAGCTTCGGCCTTGTTTGGCGCGGTGAGCGTCAGCGAAAATCCCTGGAAGTCCGGCTTGCCCTTGCAGTGGCCGTCAGACGCCATAATCCGCGTCTCGCCGATGCGGAAGCAGGAATGCAGCACCTTGTCGTCCGTGCCTGCCGGCATCTCCATGCAGTCGGGGCCGTCCTTGAAGTGCATGATCGCTTCCACCTCGGCGCCGAGCGCGGATTTGTAGAACTCGATTGCCTCCTCGCAGCGGCCGTCGAATTGAAGATAGGGCTGAACTTGCATGTTTGTCCTCCTTGCGTTGGGGGGAATTCAGACGGTTTCGCCTTCGTAGGCGCGCTTCAGCGCCTCGATGTCGAACTTCTTCATCTGCATGAAGGCTTTCATCACCCGCGCCGACTTGTTCGCGTCGCGGTCAAGCATCATTTCGAGCAGCGCGACCGGAACGACCTGCCATGACAGGCCGTATCTGTCCTTGAGCCAGCCGCAGGGGCCTTCCTCGCCGCCCTCGGTGAGCCTGCTCCAGAAATAATCGACCTCGTTTTGGCTCTCGCAATAGACCTGGAACGAGATCGCCTCGTCGAACTTGAACTGAGGCCCGCCGTTCAGCGCGACGAAGCTCTGGCCTGCGAGCTCGAACGCCACGGTCATCACCGAACCGGCGTCCTTGCCGTGGATCTCTTTTCCTTCGTCCGGAAAGCGGGCGACGGTGGTGATCTTCGAATTCTTGAAGATCGACACATAAAACTTCGCGGCCTCCTCGGCCTCGGTGTCGAACCACAGGCAGGGTGCGATCTTCTGCGTGACGATCTGCATCGGTTACTCCCAGCTTCGGTGGTGTTGATGGCGAGCGTGGAAGATCAAGCCCGTTCCGCGTGCCCGTGTTCCGAACCGCAGCAGGACTTGGCAACCTTGACGTCGTCGTATTCGTCGTGCCGCCGGACCCAGGCCATGGGCCAAGGCAGATCAGCTTCGTTGCGGCCCTCGGGCACGAGGTCGAGAAGATTGTAGGCGCCAGCCAGAACTTCGACACCGCGCGCGTAAGCCGAGTAGGTGTGGAAGATGGCGCCGGATGCGTCTTTGATGAACACGCTCAAGCCAGGCATCTCGTCGGACTCGAACTCGCCCATCTCGTAATTGTAGTAGACCTCGCCCTCTTCCTGCTCGGGCCGGAACGACACATGGAAGTCGTAGTTGAAGTCGTCGCCATAGGACGACACCCATGGGAACCGCCAGCCCATGCGCTTCTTGTAGGCTTCGACCTCGGGAAGCGGTGCACGAGAGACGGCGAGCAACGTCACGTCGCGATGGGGGAGATGCCACGCCGCCCCGTCGAAATGATCTGCGAGGTAGGAGCAGCTCGGGCAGCCTTCGCCCCAATCAGGGCCGAGCATGAAGTGGTAGACGATCAGCTGGCTCCGCCCATCGAACAGGTCGGCGAGCGTCTTTTTGCCCTCCGGCGTGTCGAATACATAGGTCTTCTCGACCCTGACCCAGGGGAGCGCGCGTCGCTCGGCGCTGAGTCGATCGCGGGCCTTGGTCAACGCCTTCTCGTTGGCGAGATGCGCCTTCCGCGCCGCGACCCATTCTTCCCGTGATACGACTTTGTGCTGCATGATCAACTCCATGAGTAGAAAGGCGCGGGATGCGCGACGCTCCCCGCGCCTCGCCGATACTCAAGCGGTGACCGGCGTCATCCAGCCGACACCTGCGCCGCCAGGCTGGCGCAGGATGGCGATGCGGCCGATGCCGGGGATGTCGAACAGCGGGCGCATCAACGTCGCGCCGGCCTTGGTCGCCTTCTTTACCCGCGCGTCGACATCATCGACGGCGAGATAGGGCATCCAGTTCTCGGGAACGTTCGGCAAAATCTGGACCCTTCATCTCGAAGATGCCGGCCACCATCTTGTCGCCAGCCTTGGCTACCCAATAGGTGCCGCCGTCCTGCATGGGCATAGCGTCGAAGGTCCAGCCGATGGTGTCGGCATAGAACTTCTTGGCGCCCGCCGGGTCGTGGGTGATGAGCTCGTTCCAGCAGAAGTTCCCATGCGCGCCTTTCGCGTCCGCGCACTCCTCCTGCTCGGCCTTCTGTTTCTGTGCTGCCTGTGCCATGTGACTCTCCTTCTTGGGGGTTTACGCAAAATAGAGTTCGAGCTTGTCGAGGCAGCCGGTCCAACCATGCTCGTGGCGGTCGCGGGCATCCTCGTCGAAGAACTGCTCGTGGATCAGGGTGAGCAGCGAGCCGTCGCCGTCAGGCTTGATCAGAATGGTGACCAGAGACTCGCGCTCGGGCATGGTGCGCCACGCCCAGGTGAAATTGAGCTTCTCGTCAGGGATTACCTCGCGATAGACGCCGCTCACATGATGCTCCTCGCCGTCCGCAGTAGAGAAAACGATGGCGTAGCGGCCTCCGTTCCGTACATCGAGCACGGCACTTTTCACCGGGCCGGCATCAGGCCCGAACCACTTCACGATTTTTTCGGGGTCGGTCCACGCGGCGTAGACCTTTTCCGGCGGCGCATTGAGACGACGTTTGAGGGTGAGGCTTGGCTTGATGGCGACTTTTGGCTGGGCGGACATGACTCTCTCTCCACAAAAGCTGCTAGGCGTTCGAGTTGCTCGGACCAGAAGCGTAGATAACGATTGAGCCAATTCATGGCGTTTTCCATCGGCTCCGGCGTCAGCTCGCAGGCGACAATGCGGCCGGTTTTGGTTCGCCTGATCAGGCCTGCGTCGGACAGCACATCGAGATGCTTCATGACCGCCGGCAGCGACATGGGAAGCGGGCGCGCAAGCTCGCTCACCGAGGCGCTCATCCCGCTGTTGAGACGCGCGAGCAGCGCACGCCGCGTCGGGTCGGCGAGCGCGGCGAAGGTGCGGTCGAGGGTGGCATCCTGAAACTTAACCATTAGGTTAAGTATTAGGCCAATGCGCGAGACGTGTCAAGCGAGCATCGAGCCTTAAGATTTCAGCATGTCGGCGAAAAGCTTCATTGGCTTTGCCGGCGGCGCGATCTGCTCGAACGTGCACTGTCGCGGGGCTTTGTCGGGGCGGAAGCGAACTAGCTTGGTGCCGTGGCGGAAGCGGTTGCCGGTCACCTGGTCATAGCTCACCTCGACCGCGAGCTTCGGCTTCACCGGCTGCCATTCTTCGGTGCGCTCGGTGCTCCACCGGCTTGGTCCTCCGGGCGCCTTGCCGGTGAAGCCGGGCGGCGCGACCAGGGCCTCCAGCTTCGCCGTCAGCGCCGCGCGGTCCTTGTTGGCGATAGTCGCGGTGAAGCCGACATGATCGAGTCTGCCGTCTTCATCGTAGAGCCCGAGGAGGAGAGAGCCGACTTCATGGCTGCCGGCGCGATAGCGGAAGCCGCCGACCACGCAGTCGGCGGTGCGGTGCTGCTTGACCTTCATCATCGCCCGCTCGCCAGGGAGGTAAGGCCCATCGCTGCGCTTGGCCACGACGCCGTCAAGCGCCGTGCCGCCTTGGTGAAGCCAGCGCCGCGCTTCAGTAAGACGAAGCGTGTAGGGCGAGAGCTTGAGGTCGCGCTGCCGTTTCGCCGTGGCGAAGAACTTTTCCAGCGCCGCGCGCCGCATCGTCAATGGAGCCTCGATCAGGCTCTTGCCAGAGGTGTCGAGCAGCATGTCGAACAGGATGAAGATGGCCGGCGTCTCTGCCGCGAGCCGCTTGATGCGGCTCTCGGCCGGATGGATGCGCTGCAGCAGCGCATCGAAGGAGAACTCTCCGTCCCTGACGATGGCGAGCTCGCCGTCCAGCACGAAGCAGGTCTCCGGAAGTTTCGCGAGCACCGCGACCATCTCAGGAAAATAGCGGGCAAGCGGCTTGCCGGATTTGGCCTTGAGATCGATTTCGCCGCCGGCGCGGAAGGCAAGGCAGCGGAAGCCGTCCCATTTCGGTTCGTATTGCCAGTCGCCCTCAGGCAGCTCCTCAACGAGCTTGGCTTCCATCGGCTCGATGTCGAGCGGCAAGGCCAAGGCCGCGAGCGTCTTGGGCGGCTTCATCGCATCTGCCGGGGGCGAAGCGCCCCGCGCGTCTATTCGGTGCCGCGGCGGATCAAATATCCGACGAGTACGCCGACGCCGAGCGCCACGACCAAGGACGCCGCGAGATTGTCCTTCATCAGCTCCTCGGCCTCATGCACCGTATCAACGGCGTGTCCTCGCGCGTAGCCGAAGCGGCGATTGGCGATCTTGCTGAAGGACCCGGTCAAGTCCCGCAGATAGTCGCGCACCGCGTCAAGCTGGTCGTGCAGATCTTGCGCGTCGAGCTCCTTTAAGAACCTGCCGGCCTTGTCCTCGGCTCTACCCCAACTCATCATCGACATTTCCTCCTAAGCGAGGCCGGGATCGGCCGCCAACGCTGTCACAAAATCATACGACAGAACAGCGAAGACGAGCGCAAGTTCCGGGAATAAAGCACAAGCGTCCGCCGAAAGGGCGGACGCTCAGCAAATCAGCTCAGGCGCTGCTGCTACTTCTCGCAGGCTTCCATGCCGTGCATCGCCTTCTCGGCTTCTTCTTGCGAATTGTATGGGCCGCCCATGTTCTTCATGTTCCCGCCGGGAATATCATGCATCATGGTGCACTTATGGCTGGCGGGGTCGAAGGCCACATAGAATTGCTCGGCAAAAGCCGGAGCGCTGAAGGCGACAATAAACGCCGATGCAAGGAGGTATTTACGCATCAAGTCCTCCCTAGGGGGCTGGTCGGGCCTTGATTGGCCACGATGCCAATTCTATCGGCCAATCCCGGCAGATTTCGGAAAAAAATCCTCCTGGATGGTGAAAAATCTCGTTACCTCCCAGGAACGGAAGCCGAATATCGGAGTTAAAATTTGCTATAGCGTCATGTTTCTGGCGCGGATGCCGCGCTCGATCGCCACGGTCGTCATCTTGTCGAGCTCCAGCGTGTCGCCGAGCATCTCCAGAAAGCGGACCTCCTCAGGCTTGATTTGGCGGTCGGCGGCAGCCACTTCGAGCGCTACCGCGTAGGCGGTCTCCCTGAGCTTCGCGGGCAGCGCCTCGTGCACGAGCCGCAAAACCCGCTGCAGTCCGCCATCGGCGCTCAGAATCTCACCGCAATTCTCGGCAGTCTTGACCAGCCGGTTCTCGTCGTAATCGTCAAAGACCGGCAAATTCGAGACGATCTCGCCAATGCGGGCGAGTTCGTCGTCGGTCATGGTGCGGTCGACCGCCGAAATGGTAACCATCACATAGATAAGTGCCGCGTGATGGCTCAACGGCTCGATCATGGTTCGGGGCTCCCGTTACTCGTGTGGCCAAACTGTGCAACTCGCCAAGTCCGCGCGGGACCGTAGAGAATTGCGTTTTTTCCGGCAAGCGCCGAAGTGACAAACTGATGACTCTCTGGCCGGAAAGCGCCGGAAAGGCTGGCGTCGTTTAGAAATCTGTGAAACTTGTCAGAAGATACTTCGTCATGAGTACCGAGCGCCCGCCTGCCATGCCAACCCCCAGGAAGCCCTCCCGCTCGAAGACCTCTCGCACCGACACGCAAAGCGCCAAAGCGCATAGCACCAAGGCGACGAGGCCAAAGCGCCGCAAGGCCGAGCCGCAGGCCGAGGTGAGCATCCCGCTCGCCGACCTCGCCGCGCGCAAGAAAGCGCGCACGCGGAAGATCGAGATCAACTCGGAGCTTCTGGCCCATGCCCATGTGAGCAAGGCGTGGCCCTTCGAGGAGGCGCGGAAAGTGCTGAGCCGCTTGAAGCGCATTCCCAAGCCGACCGGCGCCATCATCTTCGAGACCGGCTATGGGCCTTCAGGCCTGCCCCATATCGGCACCTTCGGCGAGGTCGCCCGCACCACCATGGTGCGCCACGCCTTCCGCGTGCTCACCGAGGACAAGATCCCGACGCGGCTGATCTGCTTCTCCGACGACATGGACGGCTTGCGCAAGGTGCCTGGCAACATCCCCAACAAGGAGATGGTGGCCGAGCATCTCGGCAAGCCGCTCACCCAGATCCCCGATCCGTTCGGCGATCATGCGAGCTTCGGCCACCACAACAATGCGCGGCTCAGAGCCTTCCTCGACACGTTCGGCTTCGACTACGAGTTCCTGTCGGCCACCGAGTGCTACACCACCGGGCGCTTCGACAAGACGCTGCTCAAGGTGCTCCAGCATTACGACGCGATCCGCGACGTGATCCTGCCGACGCTCGGGCCTGAGCGGCGCGCCACCTACAGCCCCTTCCTGCCGATCTCCCCGGTCACCGGCCAGGTGCTACAGGTGCCGATCATCGATCGCGACACGGCCTCAGGCACCATCTTTTACAAGGAGCCTGCGACCGGAAGGCTCACGCAAGTTCCGGTCACCAGCGGCCATTGCAAGCTGCAATGGAAGGCGGACTGGGCCATGCGCTGGGCTGCGCTCGGCGTCGACTACGAGATGGCGGGCAAAGACCTGATCGAACTCGGTGCGTCTCTCAGGCCATATCTGCCGCATCCTCGGGGCGCAGCAGCCTGAAGGGTTCAACTACGAGCTCTTTCTCGACGAGAAGGGCGAGAAGATCTCGAAGTCGCGCGGCAACGGCCTCACCATCGACGAGTGGCTGCGCTACGCGAGCCCCGAGTCCTTGAGCCTTTACATGTATCAGAGCCCGCGCAAGGCGAAGCGTCTCTATTTCGATGTGATCCCGCGCGCCGTCGACGAATATGTCGGGCATCTCGCGGCCTATCCGATGGAGGAGATGGACGCAAAGCTCATGAACCCGGTGTGGCACATCCATTCGGGCGAGCCGCCGAAGGCGGAGCTTCCCATCAGCTTTGCGCTGCTGCTCAACCTCGCTTCAGCGTCGAACTCCGAAGACAAAGAGGTGCTGTGGGGCTTCATCCGCCGCTATGCGCCAGAGGCCACGCCGGAACAGCACCCGCTGCTCGACCAGCTCGTGGGCTACGCCATCCGCTACTTCCATGACTTCGTGAAGCCGGCGAAGAGCTACCGGGCGCCTGACAAGCGCGAGCGGGCGGCGCTTGCAGATCTCGATGCGCGGCTTGGTCAACTCCCGTCAGGCGTGCTGGCCGAGGAAATTCAGGCCGTGGTCTATGCCGTCGGCAAGGAGCACGGCTTCGAGCCTCTGCGCGCCTGGTTCTCGGCGCTCTACGAGGTCCTGCTCGGCCAGACGCAGGGCCCACGCTTCGGGTCGTTCGTCGAGCTTTACGGCCTCCCCGAAACCCGCGCGCTGATTCAACAGGCGCTCAAGTAGCGCGAAGCGCGGTAGCGCATTGAAGAAGTCGCTCAAGGTGCGCGAAGCGCGATAGCGCATTGAAGAAGTCGCTCAAGGTGCGCGAAGCGCGGTAGCGCATTGAAGAAGTCGCTCAAGGTGCGCGAAGCGCGGTAGCGCATTGAAGAAGTCGCTCAAGGTGCGCGAAGCGCGGTAGCGCAAGTAACTGTCATCCTTCGCCGGGCTTTTCAGACTTGCACTTCGGACCCCAGGTCCAGGCCTCGTCGGCGCGCGCATCAGGCTTGCAGGGAACCTCGGAGGCGGCGGGAGGTGGCTCGACCGGCGCGCCAATGGGATCGATGCACAGCACGTGGCCGGTGACGGGGTTTACCTCGGCTTTGCGGCAGGTCGGGGCGGCGGTCGAGGCCGGGTCGCCTTCGCTTGCCGCCATAGCGCCGGCGAGCGCCGCCATTGCGGCAAGGCTCGCTGCGAAGCCAAGCCCGGTCAAAACCTGTCTCGTCACGTTCCGCATGTCCTAACTCCTTGATTGCCAATTAACACCGTAGCCGAATGAGCGCGCAGCGCTAAGACTGCGGGCAGCAAAAATTTTTTAGGCAGGGAACTGATTAAGGCCTCCCCAGGTTTCTAAGCATGCCGTGGCTGGAAACGGCAGCAGCCCCGCTGCCACGCGCCCCCCGCGCCGGCCATGCGCCTACTTGGCGTCGACTGATGAGAAGCCCGGCTTGGCCCCAAGCCGGGCTCTCTTAGCATTTGAGATGGCCGGGATTGGTGATATGCGGCGAACGGCAGCGAATCTGCGGGGATTTGTCAGGATTTTCATGGACGGCTCCGGCGAGGCGCGGAGGGGGGTGCGGAGGGACCCGGAGCCGCCAGCGGACCGGTCATACGCAACACAAGGCCACTGACCTGCCCACTCGTCTCACTCTTCCTCACAATCAAGGCAGGAAGGTGGACGGCCTTTCTTCCGACATTTATCCACAGTGGCGGCCCAGGGTCATAAGGCGACGCCGCTGGAACTTTGTCCTTGCGGCACCCGTTCCCCCACTCTGGTCCCCTGCAGGAGAGTGCCCCAACCCGAGGACCGAAGGGAGAAGATAATGACCCAAGGAAAGATTCTGTTGGCCGCTTTCGCCGCTGCCGTCACGCTGATCCCGATGGGAGGCGTCGCGGAGGCTGCATCGGCGGCACCCTCATGGTCCCGAGGCGCTGTCCTGATCGCCGGCAATGAGGCCGAGGACTCGGCCAAGATGGGCAAGGAAGAGGGCACGCATACCGGCCCGAACCAAGGCGCCACGCCGGAAAACGAGACGCAAAAGGTCGATCAGCCCGAGCGGCGCAATCCCACCACCGGTAACGACGGCAAAGAATAGGGGGAGACGAGTCTTGCGGGCGGCTTAGGACGAGAGCCAGCCGAGCGTCCGCGCCTTCTTGTACGCCGCCTTCCAGGCCTCTGCCAGGAAGCGCGCCTTGGAGGCTGACAACCGCTCGCGCAGCGCGTCGGTGGCAACGAGCATCCCGAGATGACCCTCTCTTCGATAGGTCACCTCGAACTCAGCGCCGGCCACGACGATGTCGCGATCGTCGAGCACGCGAACTGTAAGATCGGCTGTGTCACTCATGCTGAGGCTTCCCACTAATGCATAATAGCATGGCGTGGGGACCTATGCATAACTTCCTGCTTCACGGGAGTGTCACACAGTCCAAGTAGCCTTCCTTCCGCTAAAACTGGGCGCATTTCCTTCCGCTTCCTTCCCGACACTGTGTTGGCCGATTCCGAACATGTGGAAATCTTGCGCCGCGGGCCACGGTCGTGGAACGACTGGCGGCGGCGGAACCCGACCACGGTGCCCAATCTCATCAGGCTCTCCTTGAGCGCCGCCGAGCGGCAGATGGGAATCATGAACGGCGGTCCGGTCAACCTCACCTCGGCACGGCTGCGCGGCGCATCGTTGCGCTTCGCCACGCTTTCCGGCGCGAACCTCGCCGGCGCAGACCTGTCGGGCGCCGATTTGACCGATGCCAGGCTCGACGGCGCCAATCTCACCAACGCCGATTTGAGCCACGCTTTGCTCAACCGCGCGGATTTTGCCGGCGCAAGGCTCATCGGCACGAAACTCGAGGGCACCAACCTCGCTCTTGCCCGCAACCTCACTCAGGATCAGATCATCGAAAGCCTGGGCGACACCTTCACCTTGCTTCCTCAGCATCTCGAGCCTCCGCTGTCGTGGACCGAGGCGAGTGACGCCGCCGAGCCGCAATTGGATGATGGCCGTTCGGCTCACGTGCCGAACGTTTCCGCCCGCGGCCGCGGCGGAACGATGTCCTGGCTGGTCGGAGGTGGCCCGCTCGCGCCGGAAGCGTCGAAAATCAAATAGAAGTCGCAGCACGCTTCAGAATGTGGCGCGCCTTGCGCACGATATCCTGCTCGATCTGCTGCTTCGACAGCCTCGCCTTGGTGCGAAACGAGAAGATGGTGACCGCCAGGATCTCGCCGCCGTCATCGTCCTCGTCTCTAAGCTCGACATAAGCGCGCTCGGTCTCCCGGTCATATTTGACGTGGATGAGTTTGAAGGCCATGGCGGCAGCCTCGATCGAGCACGGCGTGATCCGGGCTCTCAACCGAAAGCGGCGCCGGTTCGCCTTAAGAAAAAGCCCCGGCCGTTTGGGGCGCACCGGGGCTTCGGGAAGCTATGTAGGAGACGGCAAGGCTAGCCTCTGTTTGTGACAGAAGCATCACAAAGCCCGGCGTACCTTAGTCGGACTGCCAAAGGCCGAGGCGCTCGCTCTTGGCGGCGTCGAGCGCCTTGGCGAGTTCGGGCTCCGCGCCTTTTTGCGGCGTCGCCCAGCCCTGGCGCACCAGCCAGGTGGACAGGTCCTGTCCCATGACGCTGCAGCGCGCGGCAAAATCCTTGGTCTCGCCGCCTTGCGGAACGGTGCAGGTCACGGCGCGGTAGCGAATGAAGACGGGTAAGCGCGGCACGGGCCTTGGCGCCGCAGGGCCAAGAGGCCCCGTTCTCCTTCTTGCAGGTCTCGTCAGCCTCGCGCGCATCGATGCCCTCCAGCCTGATCATCACCGTGTCGGTGGGGAGGAGCCCAGCTTCAAGGGTGCCGGCGTCGCGCACCCTGACCTTGAAATAGCGCTTGGTCTCGCGTGGGACCGGCTTCGCAGCCTTCTGTTGCAGGGCGGCGTTGCGCTCGGCCTCAGCCTTTTCGGCTGCCAGCATGTGGGCCTTGGGATCGGCGGGCTCGGTGGCCTTTGGCGCTTCGGGCGGCGAGGGTGCCGGCTGCGGCGCGGCTTCTGGAGGTTTCGCAGGCGCGGTCTCGACCGTGGCGGTCGGTTCCGGCGGGGTTAGAGGCTTGGCTGGAGCTGGCGCTGCCTCGCGCGTGTCCGTGGCGCCCAACATCTTTTCGAGTGCGTCCCACGGCTGAACGAAGATGATGATGACGGCGGCGCCGAGCAGGAGCGAGAACAGCAAAGAGAGGGTCTTCATCGAGATCCCCCCGCTATTGGCTCGCCCACACGATGCGCGCCATCCAATCGATGCGTTCGACCGGAAACATGAGATTGGGATGGTCGGGGTTGAAGGAGGCGAGCTCGACGGTCTTCGCCGTGCGCCGCACCAGGATCTTGGCCATGACCTCCCCGTCGGTCGTGCGCAGCACCACGCGGTCGCCTTTGCGCGCGGCGGAATTGGGAGAAACGATCAAGATATCCCCGTCGCGATAGAGCGGCTGCATACTGTCGCCGGTCACTTCGAGAGCGTAGGCATTCTCGTCGTCAACGCGGGGGAAGCGGATTTGATCCCAGCCGCCGCCCACGGGAAAGCCGCCGTCGTCGAAGAAGCCTCCGGCCCCGGCCTGGGTGAGGCCGATGAGCGGGATGGGCTGCGGGGCTTTGCGCAAAGTCGGCCCTTCGTCGAGCAGGTCCACGAACTCATCGAGCGTGGCGCCGGTGGCGGAGAGCACCTTGGCAACACTCTCGGTGGTCGGCCAGCGCGGGCGCCCTTCGGTGGTGACGCGCTTGGAGGGATTGAAGGCGGTGGCGTCGAGGCCTGCGCGCTTGGCGAGACCCGACGGCGATAGCCCATAGCGGCGCGCCAGCGCGTCGATCGCGGTCCAGATCTTGCCGTGGGTGAGCATGACGGCCCCCGACGCGCCGAAGCGAGGGTCGGAATTTATACCCATCCTAGGAATTATGGCTTATTTGCGCGCTTTGTCCACCCCAAACAAGTCTGGGGCTTCGACCGCCCTCCCGAGGCCGGATGACGTCACCCGCCGCTTCCCGCGCGCAGCTCCATGAAGCGTCCCCTCCATTTCAGCTTGCCGAGCTGCATGCCGTGGCCCTTGGCGGTCGCGTGCAATTGATCGAAGTCATGCGCCCAAGTCTTCACCGACACCCGTCTGCTTTCAGGCTCAATCTGTGAAAACAGCAGGCCGGTGGCGCCGGCATGAATGAGAGGAGAGAGGCCTGCAAAGTAGTCGTCCAGCTCTTCCGGAGGCACGTGCTGCAACACCCCCTTGGAGCAGACCCAGCGCGGCTTCCTCGCCGCCGCGCGCGCCAGGCTTTCCTTGCTGATGACCTCGAGTGTCGGGCGCTTGGTTGCAACGACATCGTGCGCAAGCTGCTCGCGCCCTGCGGCGAGAATGCGCCGATCGATATCGAGCCCTATGTAGCGGTCAGGCTCAAGGTACTCGATGAACAGGCCGCCAAGGCGCAAAGTCCCGCAGCCGTAATCCACGACAGTATCGTCGGGGCGAATGCCATGAGTGAGCAGTCGTTCGAAGGTTCGACGGGCGCTCGCGGCGCGGCCTGGCCTCAGGTTCGGCCCAAGCGAAGCATGACATTTATTGGTGGCGAGGGAGTTCGCGGCGCAGTCGGCGTAGAATTGCTTGAAGGAGAGGCCCGGGTTTTTTAGCGACCATAGGCCAAATTGGGCATACGGCAGCCAACACTTTATGGCCGACCAAACCACAGACGCCCCCGTTACTCGACACTACAACCGCTGGAAAGTAATCAGCACACCCTCAAGCGATCAGCGCAGCATTCTAACTTCAGACTGCGACACTTTGTACATTTTGTCCATCGCAATGTCGCCGATCCCGCTTGCTTGTTGCTTGGGGGATGTGAGGCTACTCTCCGACATCCAATGGCTGAACCGGTCTACAAGATTTGCCCAGAGGCTGCCCTCGAAGAGGCGAGGAGATGCGGGCGCTTCGACGGCTCCGCCGATGATGCCCGCGACGGCTTTATTCACTTATCCGTCGGCAGCCAGGTCGCCGGAACCTTGGCGAAATATTTCGCAGGCCAACGCGACCTTGTGCTTCTTGCGGTTGACCCCGAGCGGTTGGGAGAGCAACTCCGCTGGGAGAAGTCGCGCGGCGGCGAGCTGTTCCCCCATCTCTATGGACCTCTCGACCTTGCGCACGTGATCTCGGTCGAGGCGCTGGAGCTGCAAGAGGACGGCAGCCATCGCCTACCAGAAGGGATCGCCCGGTGAATGCGCTTTACGGCCTTGGCCAGGCCCTTCTCCATGCGCTCGACCCTGAGCGTGCGCACGATATTGCGGTCAAGAGCCTCGAGCTTGGGCTTTATCCCCGCCAGGCCGCGCCCGACGATCCCCGGCTCGCGCAAGAGCTATGGGGACTCAAGTTTCGCAATCCGCTCGGCATGGCTGCAGGCTTCGATAAGGACGCGCGCGTCTGGGCGCCGCTCCTCGCCACGGGCTTCGGCTTCGTCGAGGTCGGCACGCTGACGCCCAAGGCGCAAGCAGGCAATCCCTCCCCACGCATTTTCCGCTCCGCGCGAGACGGCGCCATCATCAACCGCCTCGGCTTCAACAATGAGGGGCAGGAGGCGGCGCTTCCCAGGCTGTCGGGACGGCGAAACGGCGTGGTCGGGGTGAATATCGGCGCCGGCCGCGACAGCGAGGATCGCATCGGCGACTACGTCTCCGGCATCTCCCAGCATGAGCGCGGTGGCCGACTACCTCACCGTCAATATCTCATCGCCCAACACGCCAGGCTTGCGCGACCTGCAGGCCCCGGAAGTGCTCGCTGCGCTGCTCGCGCGCGTTCAGGAGGCGCGCGCGCGATCGGAGAAACGCCCGCCGCTCCTCGTCAAGCTCGCCCCCGATATCGCCGATGCAGACCTTCCGGCGATCGTCGGCGTGATCAAGGCCAATGGCGTCGACGGCATCGTGGTGTCGAACACCACGCTCTCACGCGAAAGTGTGAAGGACGCAAGCTTCGCCGCAGAGTCGGGAGGATTGTCGGGGAGGCCGCTTTTTGTCCGCGCCACCCGCATGCTTGCCCGCGTCTACCGGCTCACCGAAGGAAGACTGCCGCTGATCGGCGTCGGCGGCATCGATGGAGGTGAAGCGGCGGTGGCCAAGATCGGAGCAGGCGCCTCGCTCTTGCAGCTCTATACCGGGCTCGTGTTCGAAGGCCCGAAGCTGATCGGCGAGATCAAACGGGCTCTGGTCGAGGCGATGACCACCGCCAAGGCCGAGAGCCTTGCGCCTCTTATCGGCCGCGACGCCGATCGTTGGGCCGAGCGGCCGTTGTAAAGATCAAGCTTCGCGGTTGCGCGAATTGACGTCGATCAGGTCGCCGCGAGGGCCTCGCCCCAGCATCTTGAGCAGGCGGGCGATGAACCACACCGGGAAGACGATGACGGCGCCGAGCAGGAAATAGCGCCCGGCCTTCTCGACCGCGGTCCAGCCGAGATCGTAGATGCGGGCCACAAGCTCGCGGATGCTCTCAAGGATGTCGAACGGGCTGAAACCGAGCGCGGCAAGCAGGACGCCGACGACGAGGGACAGGATTGCCAGCCTGACCAGCACCAGGCCGGGATTGCCGCCGAAGAATTGCTCCATGTTTTCGCTCCGCTTGCCCGCTATACGCGTGGGAGATTCGCGATACGGGCTAATCTATGCCCAGAATTGGTGAAGGAAAAAGGCAAGGTCAAGAAGGACCAATCCGTGCGTGGGCTGAAAACGAGGCAAGAAGACCGGTCGGCAGCCGGGCTGCCTGAGCCGTTCGCCGGCTGGTTCGCCTCGCGCGGCTGGCGCCCTCATGCCCACCAGCTTCAGCTCCTCGACCTGGCGCGGCGCGGGCCGCGACACCCTGCTCATCGCCCCGACCGGCGGCGGCAAGACGCTCGCCGGCTTCCTGCCGAGCCTGGTCGATCTCGCTCGCGCAGGCGCCAAGCCGCAAGCCGGCATTCACACTCTCTATGTCTCGCCCTTGAAGGCTCTTGCCGTCGATATCGCCCGCAATCTGACCGAACCGGTGGCCGAGATGGGCCTGCCCATCACGCTCGAGACGCGCACCGGCGACACGCCGCCCTCCCGCCGCCAGCGCCAGCGCCTCTCCCCGCCAAACATCCTGCTCACCACGCCGGAGCAGATCGCGCTGATGCTGTCGCATCGCGATGCGGCGAGTCTGTTCGGGTCGCTCCGCATGGTCATCATCGATGAGCTGCATGCGATGGCCTCGACCAAGCGCGGCGATCTTCTCGCGCTCGACCTTGCGCGGCTGCGCACGCACGCGCCCGATCTCACCGCCATCGGCCTCTCGGCGACGGTAGCGCGCCCGTCGGAGCTTGCCGCCTTCCTCGTCGGCCACGAAGGGCAGGCGCGCACGGTTCTTGCCGAGATCGTCCAGGCAGGCGAGGGACCCAAGGCCGACATCGCCATCCTCAACTCCGAGGCTGAGCTTCCCTGGGCCGGGCACTCGGCGCGCTATGCGCTGCCTGAGATCTACGAGGCGATCAAGGCCCACCGCATGTCGCTCATCTTCGTCAATACGCGCTCGCAGGCCGAGATGCTGTTCCATGCGCTGTGGCGCTACAACGACGAGAATTTGCCCATCGCTCTCCATCACGGCTCGCTCGACGTCGGCCAGCGGCGGAAGGTCGAGGCGGCGATGGTGGCGGGCAAGCTCCGCGCCGTCGTGTGCACTTCGACGCTCGATCTCGGCATCGACTGGGGCGACGTCGACCTCGTCATCAATGTCGGCGCGCCGAAAGGTGCAAGCAGGCTTGCCCAGCGCATCGGCCGCGCCAATCACCGGCTCGATGAGCCGTCAAAGGCCCTGCTCGTGCCGGCGAACCGTTTCGAGGTGGTGGAGTGCCAGGCTGCGCTCGAGGCGGCGGAGGAGGGCGCGCAAGATACGCCTCCGTCGCGTCCAGGCGCGCTCGACGTTCTCGCCCAGCATGTGCTGGGCATGGCCTGCTCGGGCCCGTTCGATCCAGATCAGCTCTATCGCGAAGTGACCAGCGCCTCTCCCTATCAGGGGCTCACGCGCGAAGGCTTCGACAAGATCGTGCGCTTCGTCTCGACCGGCGGCTATGCGCTCGCCAATTATGAGCGCTACGCCAAGCTGAAAGAGATGCCCGACGGGCGCTACCGCATCGCCCATCCGCGGCTTGCGCAACAATATCGGCTGAATGTCGGCACCATCGTCGAGGCTCCCATGGTGCGCGTGCGGCTCGCGCGGCTGAAGGGCGGCGCGCTCAAGCCATCATCGATGCTTGCAGCAGGCCGCGTGCTCGGCGAGGTCGAGGAATATTTCATCGAGCAGCTCATGCCAGGCGACTCCTTCGCCTTCGCTGGCGAGGTGCTGCGCTTCGAGGGCATGCGCGAGACCGACGCCATCGTCACCCGCAGCCACGCGCCCGAGCCGAAGGTGCCCTCCTATGACGGCGGCAAGTTCCCGCTCTCGACCTATCTCGCCGACCGCGTGCGGCACGGCTGCTCGCCGACCGGCGCCATTGGGCGCGGCTTCCTGATCAGGTGTCGGACTGGCTGCGCATTCAAAGCGAGGTGTCGGTCGTGCCCGGCCCCGATGAGATCCTGGTCGAGACCTTTCCACGCGGGCAACGGTATTATCTCGTCTGTTATCCCTTCGAAGGACGGCTCGCTCATCAAAGCCTCGGCATGCTGCTCACCCGGCGGCTCGAACGCGCACATGCCAAGCCGCTCGGCTTCGTCGCCAACGAATATGCTCTCTGCGTGTGGGGTCTCGCCGATATGGGCGAGATGGTGCGCAACGGACGGCTTGACCTCGCCAAACTGTTCGACGAGGACATGCTCGGCGACGATCTCGACGCCTGGCTTGCCGAGTCGAGCCTGATGAAGCGCTCGTTCCGCGTCTGCGCCATCATCTCAGGGCTGATCGAGCGACGCCATCCGGGCCAGGAAAAGACCGGCAGGCAGATGACCGTCTCCTCCGATCTCATCTATGACGTGCTCCGCCAGCACGAGCCCGACCATATTCTCCTGCAGGCAGCATTCGCCGATGCCGCAACCGGCCTGATCGATGTCGGACGCTTGAGCGGCTTTTTGCAGCGGATCCGCGGAAGAATCAGGCATATTGCCCTTGACCGGGTCTCACCGCTCGCGGTGCCTGCCATGCTCGAGATTGGCCGCGAACGCGTGCCGGGGGATGCGAGCGAGGCGCTGTTGCGCGAGGCGGTGGAGGAACTGATAGCGGAGGCGATGGGGGACCATGCTGCGCTTGATGTCTGAAGCTTTCGCTGGACGGCGGCCGCCGATCAAGGTCGCCGGTCATTCCTTCCTGCCGGTCGCTGCCGGCGCCCTTTACTGGGAATCGGAAGACACCCTGCTCGTCGCCGATTTGCATCTGGAGAAGGGCGCGGCCTTCGCGGCGCGCGGCATGATGCTTCCCCCTTACGACACGCGGAGCACCTTGCAGCGCCTTGCCGCCTGCCTCGACCATTTCGCGCCACGCCGGGTGGTTGCGCTCGGCGACAGCTTTCACAGGAGCGAGCTCGCAGGGCGGCTCAGCGCCGACGATCGCGAGGAACTGACGGCGCTGCAGCAAGGCCGAGACTGGTACTGGATCCTCGGCAATCACGACCCCGATCTGCCCGAAAGCATCGGCGGCTTTGTCTGCCGGTCGCTGATGATCGGCGGCATCACCCTTTGCCACCAGCCCTCCTTAAGCCGCGCACCGGAGATCGCCGGCCATTTGCACCCGGTGGCGCGCATTGCGAGGCGGGGCGAAGGGATCAGGCGGAAATGCTTCGCCACCGACGGCCATCGCCTGGTGATGCCGGCCTTTGGCGCCTATGCCGGCGGTCTCAACGTGCTCGACGAGGCGTTCTCGTCCTTGTTTCACTGGCCGCTGATGGAGGCGTGGCTCACGGGGCGGACCAGCGTCTACCCCTTGCAGGCGAGCCTGCTGCTCCCCGACTGACGATCGAGCCTGAAATCACTCGCGCCGGAACACGGTCCAGGCGAGTAGCCCTGCGCTCACCGCCATCAGCACCGCGAGCAGCCCGTAGGCGAGGGGATAGTGGAAGGCGAGCATGTAGACGACGCGCTCCACGCCGACCTTTTCGACCTGCAGGCTGCTCTGGCTCTGGCTCAAGAGCTTGCCGTCGCGAAACAGCAGCACTTGCGTGGTGTAGCGGCCGATCGGCACGTTGACCGGAAGGGCCACGCTTCCGCGAAACAGGCTGCGGCCGAGAAAGCTGATGGCATCGTCCAACTCCTGGAACAGGTTATGGTCCTGCTGCAGGCGGATCAGGTTGGCGCGGAACCCGTCATCGGCGGTCTCGCCCTCAGCGGACTTGCCGAAATCGAGGTTGGAGAAGCCGATGCCGAGCTTCTTGAGGACGGCTTCCGAGGCGACCGCGCGGAACGGCCGCGAGGCGAGCACGGCATAGAAGCCCGGCACCGATGGGAAGGTCTCCGAGGCGCCGTTCATCCAAAGTCCAGCAATCCGCTCTTTGCGGCGCACGACGATGGGCCGGTTCGGTCCGCGGATGACCATGATCACGTCATAGGGGCCTTCGTCAGGCGAGGGCGCGCGGCTGAAGTCGATGGAGCCGAACAGCACGATCTCGATGCCGGTGAAGTTCGACTGGATGGAGATCACCCGCTGGGAAACGTCCGACTGGACTTGCTCGGGTCTTGGCGGCGCGGTTCTTGGCTGATCGGTTCTTGGCTGATCGGCCGCTGCGGCTTGCCGCCCCGGCAGGAGCGAGAGCGCCACAAGGGCGAGCAAGAATACGGACCGCACGATCATGTCCCCGCCACGACCGACCTGAGGCTGTAGAGGTCCTCCGGCGGCACCAAGAGGCCGATCAGCAAGCGGGCCGCTACGGCGAGCACCATGACGGCAAGCAAGAGCCGGAGCTGCTCGCCTTTCAATCTCTGACCGGCATCGGCGCCGAACAATCCGCCGAGCACCCCGCCGATGACGAGGAGCAGCGCGAGCATCACGTCGAGCGAGTGGTTCAGCACCGCATAGAGGATGGTGACGACGGCGGTGACGAAAATGATCTGGAACATCGAGGTGCCGATGACCACGTTGGTCGGCATGCGCAAGAGGTAGATCATGCCGGGCACGATGATGAACCCGCCGCCGACGCCGAGGATCGCGGCGAGCAGGCCGACGATGGCGCCAAGGATCAGCGGCGGAATGGCGCTGATATAGAGGCGCGAGCGCGGGAAGCGCATCTTGAAGGGAAGTCCGTGGATCCAGGTGTGCTCGCCGGGCTTGCGCGCTCTCCCCGGCAGGCCGGCGCGCGTCCGCCGGATGGCGCTTATGCTCTCAACCAGCATGAGCGATCCGATGACGGAGAGGAAGGTCACGTAGACCAGCGAGATGAACACGTCGGCATGGCCGAGCCTGCTCAACAGTCCGACCAGGAGCACGCCGGCAAGAGCGCCCACCACGCCGCCGCCGATCAGCACCCACCCCATGCGGAAGTCGATATTGCCCCGGCGCCATTGCACCAGAGCCCCCGATACCGAGGAGGCGACGATCTGATTGGCCCCGGTCGCCACGGCGATGGCCGGCGGGATGCCTGAGAACATCAGGAGCGGGGTGAGCAGGAACCCTCCGCCCACGCCGAACATGCCGGAGAGAAAGCCAATGGCCGCGCCAAGGCCCAGCATGACCAGGAGATTCACCGAGATCTCGGCGACAGGCAGATAGACCTGGAGCATTGGGCCGGAAGCGTTGATTTTTCGCGCTATTTGCAAGGTGTTCGCGGGAAACGCCCCTGTCAATGCGCGAACCGCCCGCCTTACCAATTTGTCATCGGACGTGGCTAAAAAATCAGACGAAGGCCTGCTGTCCGGAGGCGATGAATTGATTTCTGGCTCTCGCCGCGAGCCTAGGGCTCGACGACCATCACGCCGACGCCGGGGGGCAGGCCTTGGCCATCGGAGGGGCTCAGCGACACGGGCTGGACCGGGGCGTCGTCGGCTCCTTCGCCGAGGCGCACGGGTGGGCGCGCTCCCATGCCGCTCGGGCTCGGCGATGGCGTGATGGTTTGGGGCGGGTTGGGCGCGGTCCCGGGCGCTTGGGAGGGTGCAAGTTCTCCCTCTGGCGACGGCATGACCTCGGTCTGGAGCGGCGTGTCGGGCAGAGGAGGCGCCTCTGCTGCCGGCGCGGGCAGGCTCTGTTCTGCCGCCGGTGGAGGCATATCAAAATCGGGCTTCAATTTGAGCCTGGTCAGAAGCAGCGCGGCGCTGATCATGAGCAGGACGGCAGCGGCCACCATGAGAAGAGAAATCTTGTGCCGTCCAGGTTCATCGCTTGGTTTGGTTTCGGCCGCGACTCGCGCCGGCCGCGGATGCGCGGCACCACGTTCATCGGCCCGCGCCGCCGCGGCTTGCGCAGCGCGACGGGCGGCGGCGACCAGATCCTCGGTCAACTCGAAGGGAATATCCCGAATGAAGGTGGCGCGTTGGCGCGGCGGCTCGGCCGCTTGCACCTGTGCCGGCGCCATGGGCTGCTCGACCTGAGCGAGATTGGCTGCGGCGAATTCGCTTGGTGCAGGCGCCGTGCGCGGCGGAGCCTTGCCCGAGACCGTTGCCGTCGCCGCTGCCCTGTCGCGCTCCCGCTGCATGAGCCCTTTCAACAACTCGTGCATCGCTCCGAGCGTGTCGACGAGGCGGTCGTCGGTGGCGAGGTTGCGCTCGTTCATGGCGACGATATCGCGGTGGAGCGCATCGAGCCGCTCGACAGCGCTCGGCTTGCCAAGCCCCATCTCGCTGACGAGGCGTGCGGTCTCCTGCGCCGCCTTGCTCGCCGTCCGCTCGATCTGAGCTGGCGTCGAATTCGATGCGCTCGATCAGACGTTGCAACTGGCTTTCGACCGCGCCGATGCGCGCGGCCTCAAGCTCCACGCGGCCAAGCTGGAACCCCATGTCGGCAACTTGCCGCTCGATGTGATGCAGCGTCTCGAGCTTTGGCGCTTGCGCAAGGGCCGCCTCGAAGCGCGCCGAGATTTCGTCCATGCGGGCATTCAGTCTTTCGATCGCCGAGGACGGCATCGCCTCGCCGATCGAGCGCTCGAGCCGCTGCGCCATGTCGATCAAACGGCGGTCGAAATTCGTATCCTCGTCAATGGAAGGCGAAGGCTGGGAGGCATAGCTCGGCTTGCTGTGGGGCGACGGGGCAGGCGCGGGCTCTGGCTCGGCTCGTCCCTCGGCCGCGGCAAGCGAGGCCGACAATGAGGCGAACCAGTCCGGCTCGGCCAAGGCAAGACCTGCTGATACGGCGCGGACCTCGTCCAGCGCCCTGTCCAGCCGAGGAAGCCGTTCGGCCTTTTTCGGCTGCGGTTGCTCCAGACGGCGCGCGAGATCGCTCAACTGGTGGCGCAGCCGCTCCAGAATCTCGGTCTCTTCCGGCGTGCCGAGGGCTTCGTTGACGCTTGCGCTGTACGAGACCTGGCCGAGCCGCGCATGCAGCTCGTCCAGCGCCTCGGCATAGCGGCGCTCGCTCTCCTCGATCCGCTTGATCAGCTTGCGCAGCAGGCTCTCGACACTCTCCCGATCGGGCGGAAGGCTGTCGCTGCCGCTCGAAATTGCGGCACTGCTCGCTTGCCAACGTACTTCCGGAGCCATCCCGTTCCCCTGCGAAAATGGATGCCCTGTTCGATGGGCCTAATCGTGGGGTTGGTCTTCTAGGGAGACGCGCCACCGAACGGTCCTCACCAACGTGGCAAGTTGCGGTAAATTTTGGGTTAAGCAGCGCGCCGTTGTGGGACATTTGCCGCAAGAATCGTAGGACTTGCCAAGCTTGCGAGGGGGGAGGACCATCGGCGCTCCAGAGGAGGGGAGAGGCCATGACCATGAGACTGCTCGCCCTTGCTTTCGTCCTCTTCGCCGCGTCGCCCTGCTACGCCGGCGAGGATCCAGGCCGCTACACCATGACCACCGTCGGCGACAGCGTCTGGCGCCTCGACAGTGCCACGGGCGCGATGTCGGTGTGCGGCCAGAAGCTCGACCATTGGGCCTGCGAGAGCGTCGCCGACGATGCCTTGGCGCTCAAAGCGGAGGTTGATCGGCTTGACCGCGAGAACCGTGAGCTCAAGGACAAGCTCGCCAAGGCGGAAGAAAGAGAGGCTGAGGCTGGTCCGCTGCCTGCCAACCCGTCGACGCAATTTCCCGGGCTTGCCCTCGACGAGATGAACCATTTCATCGACAAGATGATCCGCAGCTTGCAGGACCTGGTGCGCGACCTGAAGCAGCAAGAGGCGGGGCAGGCGCTTTGAGCCAAAGCTCCGATCTCGCTTTCGCGGCGCTCGCCTGATCGATGGCAGGGCTCAGCCAAGCGAGCCACAGGCTGCGGGTGCGGACGCGCGGCAAGGGCTTCATCGACCTCACCGGGGATTTGCGAGCCTGGCTGCGCGACATCTCCGCGGGCGACGGCCTGCTCACCGTGTTCGTCTGCCACACCTCGGCGTCGCTCATCATTCAGGAGAACGCCGATCCCAACGTGCGGCGCGACCTGATGACGACGCTCGAAAGCCTCGCGCCGGAGGATGCTCCCTACACCCATGCCGAGGAAGGGCCCGACGACATGCCGAGCCACATCAAGTCGATGCTGACCGAGGTCAGCCTCGGAATTCCGGTGATGGGCGGGCGGATGGTTCTCGGCACCTGGCAGGGCGTCTATCTCATCGAGCACCGTGACGCGCCGCATGAGCGCAACATCGCGCTGAACTTCATCGGTCAGTCCGCCGAGGCTTGAGCTCAGCGGGCAAAGCGGTTGGTGGCGGTGACCAGCTCATGCACGATGCCGGCCTCGGTCATGGCGTGACCGGCGTCGGCGACGATGCGCAGATCGGCCTCAGGCCAAACGCGGGCCAAGTCCACGGCGATCTTCGCCGGCGTCACCACGTCGTAGCGGCCATGCACGATCACGCCGGGTATGCGCTTGAGACGGTCCGCCGCCCTGATCAGCTGATCGTCGGCATCGAAAAAGCCGCCATGGATGAAGTAGTGGCATTCGATGCGAGCGAAAGCGAGCGCATAGGCGTCCTCGGAGAAGCGGCGCACGCGCTCAGGGTCGGGCAGGAGCGATAAGGTCTTGCCCTCCCAGGCGCTCCAGGCGCGCGCAGCCTTGAGCTGCACATCGGGGTCTGGATCGGTCAGCCGCAAATAATAGGCTGCGATCAGATCGTCGCGCTCGGCAGCCGGAATCTGGCGCAGATAATCCTCGAATGCCTCCGGGAAGATCCAGCTGCAGCCTTCCTGATAGAACCATTCGAGCTCGGCGCGCCTGAGCGTGAAGATGCCGCGGAGCACGAGCTCGGCCGCCCGCTCCGGATGGGTCTCGGCGTAAGCGAGCGCGAGCGTAGAGCCCCAGGAGCCCCCGAACACCTGCCAGCGCTCGATGTTGAGATGCTCGCGGAGCTGCTCGATGTCGTCGACGAGATGCCAGGTGGTGTTCTCATCGATGCTGGCATGCGGCGTGGAGCGCCCGCATCCGCGCTGGTCGAACAGCACGATGCGGTAGCGTGACGGATCGTGATAGCGGCGCATCACGGCGGTGGAGCCTCCGCCAGGGCCGCCATGCAACAGCACCGCGGGCTTGCCGTCCGGATTGCCGCATTCCTCGTAATAGAGCTCGTGCAAGGGAGAAACCTTGAGCCGTCCCGTGCGGTAGGGGACGATCTCGGGGAAGAGGCTCAAGCGCTCGCCTGAAGGTGTGTGACGCTCATTCATGTCGTAGCGATCTTGCATGATGGCGCCCCTGTTGGGGAGTGAAGACTGCTATTGACTTGCTGCTGCCGCTGCGCGCCGCTGGGCGCGATCGTAAAGCGCATCGCCGGACGGATCGCGCAGCTCCTCGAAATAGGCTTGCTCGGCCGGCGTCGGCTTAGGTCCGAGCAGGCTGCCGATTACCCCTCCGATCAGGCCAATCACAGCGCCGATCAGCGCCGCGATCACCGTGGTGAGGCGGAATTGACCGGCGATGGGCGCGTCCCCCAAGGTCATCGCGGCAGCCATGGTGGCGAAGCCGAGGCCAAGCGCAAGCATGGCGCCGAGCCAAGTGCAGCGTCTCCACCAGATGGCGAGAACGAGCACCGGGAAGAAGATCGCAGCGGCGGCGGCAAAGGCCATGATAGCGACCTGCAACACGTCGATCTCGGCAAGCGCGGTAAACACGCCTGCGGCGAGCGCCGTAGCGGCGATCGCCACCCAAGCCACCATCAGGCGGGGAAGCACTTCGCTGCGCGGGTCGACCAGCCTGATGACGTCGTCGGCGAGGCTGCCGGCAAGGGTGAAGAGATGGGATGCAGCTGCGGCAAGGGCGATGGCCAGGCCCGCAGCCGCCATGAGCACGGTGCAGACGAACGGCAGCCGCGCCGCCATGGGCAGTGCGAGCACGATACCGTCGCGCGCGACGAAGAGCTCCGACGCCTCGATGGCGGCGTCGGTATTGGCGTCCTTGGCGAAGAGAAGCCGGTAAGCGTTCAGATCGTTGAGCCAGGAGGGAAGCGCGTTGGCCGGCGATTGCGCGATGTCCTGGAACATCAGCAGCCTGACGAAGGCTGCAAGCGCCGGCGCGCTGATGGCGAACAGGGCCACGAAGAACACGCCCCAGGCGACCGAGCGCCGCTGATCGGCGACCGAGCTCGTGACCCCGCTGCGGGCAAGCAGGCTCGGCAACGCCGCGGCGCCAAGGGTGAGGCACAGGAACAGCGTCAAGAAATCCGTTTGGCTCACGGCGCCGAAGGCCTGCAGGAAGGGCTTTGCGCTCGGCCTCGGTTGCTCGCGGGGAAGCGCCGCCGCAAGCTCGCTTGGCGCCGAAGGTGAAACGCCGGCGACGATCTCCGAGCGCTTCAGCGGTTCGAACATCTCGCCATAGGTGAGTTGCGGCGCGGGCAGATTGGTGAGCAGCACCGAGACGATGATCAAGGGGACCGCGAAGCCAACGGCGCCGACGATGAATTGCGCGCTCGCGCTCCAGGTGAGCGAGCGCATGCCGCCGACGATGGTGACGCAGGCGATGATGATGGCCACGCAAGCGACGGCAAGCTGGTGGGAGAGCGGCAAGAACATCGCGAGGATCAGCGCCGCGACCTTGATCTCGGCGGCAAGCAGAAACGAAGCCGGTGGAAGCTGCAGCACGCTCGCCATGGCGCGCACAAGACGCGAGCGGAAGCGCTGGCCGAGAAAGGCGGGCATAGTGTAGGCGCCGGCTTTGCGCAGATAAGGCACGAACAGGATGCCGGAGACGATGAGGCCAGCAGTCCAGGCAAGCCCGATGGCGAGCGCGTCGAAGCCGAGAAAGAACAGCGTGCCGGTATAGGCGAAAAATCCGGTGCCGCCGATCAGCACAGCGGCGAGCACGGCGCCGTTGTAGACGGGCGGCACGCGGCGCCCGGAGGCAAAGAAATCTTCGACGTTGAGGGTGCGGGCGCCGAGCGCAAGCGCAAGATAGAGCGCGAGCGGCACGAGGATCATGGATCTCGCGACCCACGCCTCCTGCCAGCCGAGCTGCTCCAACATGGCAAGCACGATCACGAGCGACACGAAGGCGCTGGTGAGGATGCCGTAATAGGCGCCAAGATGAGGGTTCGCCTGGCGGCGGCGCGAGGGGCTCATGGCGCGCTCAAAGCTCCTCGCCCTCGCTGAAGCTCCGGTCGATGCGCTCCTGCACGCGGGTCGACCAGAAGGCGAGCGCCACCATGCCGAGCAACAGGCCCTGCGCCAGCAGGTAGAAGCCGAGTGGAAAGCGCAAGAAGCCGATTTTGTCGAACCGCCCGGCGAAGGCAACGACGGCGAACACGGCGGCAAACACGATGATCAGCGTGACGATGGCAAGGACGAGCGTCTTCCAGCGGTGACGATCGCGTCCGGGCTGTTCCGACACCGAAGCTCTCCCTCAAGAAGCGCGTGCCGCCCAAGCAGTTACCAGTTGGGGCGCCGGTTGCCAAAGGGGGCGCCTGAAATTCCAGCCTCATTGCCGGCCGGGTTTGGATTGGCGCCCAAACATGGCAAGCTAGAGGCTTGAGCCAATGGGAGCTTTTTCAAGGAAACCCGGCGATGTTGAACGAATTCAAGGAATTTGCGCTACGCGGCAATGTCATGGACATGGCGGTCGGCATCATCATCGGCGCCGCCTTCTCAACCATCGTCAGGTCGCTGGTCGACGACATCATCATGCCGCCGATCGGCGTCGTCACCGGCGGCGTCGACTTTTCCAGCATCTTCATCGCGCTCAACGGCCAGCATTACGATTCGCTCGCGGCAGCGCGCCAGGCAGGCGCCCCGACCATGAATATCGGCCTCTTCATCAACAATGTGATCAGCTTCCTCATCGTCGCCTTCGTCCTGTTCATGGCGATCAAGGCCATGAACCAGCTCCGCCGCAAGCAGGAGGAAGAGCCTGCAAGCGAGCCGCCGCCGTCGCGTGAGGTGCAGCTTCTCGAGGAAATCCGCGATGCTTTGGTGAAACGCGGTTAGCGCGCCCCTGGCGGACAGCTCTCCGGCAGAAATGAAATTGCACGAAGAGTGCCCCTTGCGGCATGGCCGTTACGCACGTAGCCGAATTTGAAAAATAATTCTATCATTTCGAGATGAAAGGAATGAATTTGCGTTCTTTTGCCTTAACTAGCTTCCTAGCAGAATGATTTTTCACTAATCTCCCCTACATAGCGCGTTAGGCAAACCTTTCAGGCGGGAACAAGCAGGCGATGGCGGCAACTGGCGCTTCCACCGATGTCATTATTATTGGAGCCGGGCCGGTCGGGCTCTTCGCTGTTTTCCAGCTCGGCCTCGCCAAGCTGAAGGCGCACGTGGTCGATATTCTCGACCGCCCGGGCGGCCAATGCGCCGAGCTTTATCCTGAGAAGCCGATCTACGACATCCCGGGCCTTCCGGTCTGCACCGGCCAGGAGCTGACCGACCGGCTGCTCGAACAGATCAGGCCGTTCGAGCCCGTGTTCCATTTCGGCGAGATGGCTGCTGCCCTCACCAAATCCGCCGAGGGATATTGGCATCTCACCACGGAGAGCGGGCTCACCATCGCTGCCCCTGTGCTGGTGATCGCCGCCGGCGGCGGCAGCTTCGTGCCGAAGCGCCCGCCCATTCCCGGCATCGAGGCCTATGAAGGCAGAAGCGTGTTCTACGCCGTGCGCCGCATCGAGGAATTTCGCGGCCGCCATATCGTCATTGCCGGCGGCGGCGATTCGGCCCTCGACTGGACGGTCAATCTTGCCCCGATCGCTGGCTCGCTCACGCTGCTGCACCGCAGGGCAGAGTTCCGCGCCGCGCCTGCGACCGTCAGCAAGATGCGCGAGCTTGAGGCGGAGGGGCTCGTCCGCTTCGAGCTTGGCCAGCCTGTCGGGCTGAAAGGCGCCGACGGCAAGCTCGAGGCCGTCGCCGTCAAGCGCATGGACGGCTCGACCGGCGAGATTGCCGCCGACACGCTGCTTCCCTTCTTCGGCCTCACCATGAAGCTCGGCCCGATCGCCAATTTCGGACTCAATCTCAACGAGAACCTGATCCCGGTCGACACCGAGAAATTCGAGACCGGCACCAAGGGCATTTTCGCCATCGGCGACATCAACACCTATCCCGGAAAGCTCAAGCTCATCCTCTCCGGGTTTCATGAAGCCGCGCTCATGGCGCAAGCCGCTCATCGCTACGTGCATCCTGACAAGCCTTTGCGCTTCCAGTACACGACCTCGTCGTCCGAGCTGCAGCGTCTGTTGAAGGTGGCCTGACATGTTTGTGGTCGTGCGCATGCCGGACGGAACGTCCCATCGCCTCGAGGCGCTCGAGGGCTGGCGGGTCATGGAGGTGATCCGCGACTGGGGCCTCCCCATCAAGGCCGAATGCGGCGGCGCCTGCGCCTGCGCCACCTGCCATGCGTGGGTTGACGCCAAGTGGCTGCCGAAGCTGACCCCTCCCACCCATGAGGAACTCGAAATGCTCGATGGCGCGTTCCACGTCGATGAGCGCTCGCGCCTGTGCTGCCAGATCATCATGTCGCCTGAGCTTGACGGGCTCGAGCTCGAGCTTGCGCCCGAGAGCCTTGCCGATGCGCCGCTCGCGCGCCTTGCGGTTGGAGGCTGAGGACCGATGCGGACCTTTCCCATCTTCGTCAGCGTCGACCGCAAGCCGCCTCTGGTGACGGGCGGCGGCGAGCTTGCCGCCATCAAGGCGCGGCTGCTGCTTGAAGCGCGCCGAAACCGTCGACATCGCCGCCGATCGGCTCGGCCCGGAGCTTGCCGAGCTTGAGCGTGCCGGCCGTGTCGCTCTGACGCCCGCGCAGCCTGGCGTCGATCAGGTGCGCGGGCGGCCTTTGGTCATTGCCGCGACCGGCGACGATGATGAAGACGCGCGCGTTGCCGCGATCGCCCGCGCGCTCGGCGTGCCGGTCAACGTTCCCGACAAGCCAGCTTTGTGCAGCTTCGTCATGCCGGCCATCGTCGATCGCGGCGAGGTCACCGTCGCCATCGGCACCGAAGGCACGTCGCCGGTGCTCGCCCAGCGCTTGCGCGCCTGGCTCGAGCGCGAGCTGCATCCGCATCTCGATGCTCTCGCCCGCCTCGCCGGAGACTTCCGCGACGCCGTCGCCGAGAAGCTGCCTGCGGGACGCCAGCGGCGCAAATTCTGGGAAGGCGTGTTCGACGGCGCCGCGAGTGAAGCAGCGCTTGCCGGCAAGGAGAGCGAAGCGCGCCGCCTGGTTGGCGAAGCGATCGAAGCCGCGGCGAAAGCTGAAACCGTGCAAGGCCGCGTGCTGCTGGTCGGCGCAGGCCCCGGAGACCCTGAGCTGCTGACGCTGAAGGCCGTGCGCGCGCTGAAGCAAGCTGACGTCATTCTCTACGACCGTCTCGCAGGCACCGGCGTGCTCGAGCATGCCCGCCGCGAGGTCGAGCTGATCCCCGTCGGCAAGGCGAAGGGCGAGCACAGTGTCCCGCAAGAGAAGATCCAGGAATTGATGATCGAGCGGGCGCGCGCGGGCCAAACCGTGGTGCGGCTCAAAGGCGGCGATCCTCTGGTGTTCGGCCGCGCCGGCGAGGAAATCGCCGCGTTGCGTGAGGCCGGCATCGAGGTCGAGATCGTTTCCGGCATCACCGCCGGGCTCGCCGCCGCGGCGTCCTTGCAGATCCCGCTCACCCATCGCGACATCTCCCATAGCGTGACCTTCGTCTCTGGCCACGAAGCCGGCGGCGACGAGCCGAGCTTCGACCATCTCGACCTCGCCGCACTCGGCAAAGGCGAGAGCACGCTCGTCGTCTATATGGGCGTCTCGACCGCGGGGCTGATCGCACACCGGCTGCTCGATGCCGGCTGGAAAGCGTCTTCCCCCGTCATTGCCGTTGAGAATGCGAGCCGCAATTCCGAGCGCCGCGTTGCCACCACTCTTGCCGAGCTTGCTGCAACGCCTGAGCGGCTTGAACTGAAGAGCCCTGCCATCCTCATCTTCGGCGAGGTCGCGGGGCTTCCAGCCTCAGGCTTCGTCGAAGACGTGCTGTCGCTGACCGAATTGAGCCGCGCCTATGCCTAACGTCGTCACCGCCAACCGCCTCATCGACGGCATCGTCGTCTACCTCGCCCCTGATGGCGGCTGGGTGGAGGAGCTTGGCCGCGCCAAGCTCGCCGATAGCGAGGAGGAGACCAAGGCGCTGGAAGGCGAAGCCGCCAAGGCCGTCGCCGAGCGGCGCGTCGTCGCCGTCTATCCCATGGAGGTCGCGCTCACCGACGGTGTGCCGGTTGCAACTTCCGTGCGCGAGCGCATCCGCGCCGCCCACAAAACCACACTGACCAAGGAGTGGTACGATGTACCGCTATGACGAGTTCGACCACGCCTTCGTGCGTGAGCGTGTGTCGCAGTTCCGCGAGCAGGTCGAGCGCCGGCTTGCAGGCAAGCTGACCGAGGACGAGTTCCGCCCGCTCCGCCTGCGCAACGGACTCTATCTGCAGCTGCACGCGTATATGCTGCGCATCGCCATTCCCTATGGCGTGCTCTCGCCCCGCCAGTTGCGTCAGCTCGCCATGATCGGCCGCCGCTTCGACCGGGGCTACGGGCACTTCACCACGCGGCAGAATCTGCAGTTCAACTGGGTGAAGCTGGTCGACGTGCCCGAGATCCTGAGCGCGCTCGCCGACGTCGAGATGCATTGCATTCAGACGAGCGGCAATTGCGTGCGCAACGTCACGGCCGATCCGTTCGCCGGTGCCGTCAATGACGAGCTGGAAGACCCGCGTCCCTGGTGCGAGGTGCTGCGCCAATGGTCGACGCTGCATCCCGAGTTCAGCTGGCTGCCGCGCAAGTTCAAGATCGCCGTCTCAGGCGCGGCAGAGGATCGCGCCGCCACCGGCTTCCACGATATCGGCCTCCGCATCGTGCGCGGTCCCGAGGGCCGGAACGGCTTCCGCGTGCTGGTCGGCGGCGGCATGGGCCGCACGCCCTATGTCGGGCAGGAGATCAGGCACTTCCTCGAGAAGCAGCACCTCCTCTCCTACATCGAGTCGATCCTGCGCGTGTACAATCTCCATGGCCGCCGCGACAACCTCAACAAGGCGCGCATCAAGATCCTGGTCAATCAGCTCGGCATCGACAAATTCCGCGAGGAGGTCGAGGCCGATTGGCAGGCCACCCGCAAGGACGCGGTCGATCTGTCTGCCTCGGAATATGCCCGTATCAACTCTTATTTCGCTCCGCCAGATCTCGTTCCTGGCCCGATCAAGGATGAGGGCGTCGAGCAGCGGCGCATCACCGATCCCACCTTCGCCAACTGGCTCAAGCACAATGTCAGGCCGCATCGCGTGCCGGGCTATCGTGAGCGTCGTCATCTCGCTGAAAGAGCCCGGGCGCACGCCCGGCGACGCAAGCTCTGACCAGATGGATTTCGTCGCCGATCTCGCCGAGCGCTACAGCAAGAACGAGGCGCGGGTGAACTACACCCAGAACCTCATCCTGCCGCACGTCGCGCGCAGAGACCTGCTCGCCGTCTATGACGAGCTCAAGTCCAAGGGGCTCGCCACCGGCAATTACGATCTCTTGGGCGACATGATCTGCTGCCCAGGCCTCGACTATTGCAACCTCGCCAACGCCCGCTCGATCCCGATCGCCAAGGAGATCGCCAAGCGCTTCGAAGATCCTGCGCGTCAGGAACTGATCGGGCCGCTTCGCCTCAATATGTCCGGCTGCATCAACGCCTGCGGCCATCACCATTCCGGCAATATCGGCATTCTCGGCGTCGACAAGAAAGGCACCGAGCTCTACCAGATTTCGCTCGGCGGCAGCCCGAAGGACGACGCAGCGGTCGGCACCATCATCGGCCCTGGCTTCCGGGCCGAGGCCGTGCCTGACGCGATCGACACCATCGTCTCGACCTATCTTGCCAACCGCAACGACGGCGAAGACTTCCTCGCCACCTGGCGCAGGGTCGGGCCTGCGCCCTTCAAGGAGGCCCTCTATGGCGCTGCTTGATCTTCGCACCGGCGATCTCGTCGCAGGCACTGGCGACGACGATGCGCTGCTCGACCCCACCGCCGACGCTGCCGCTCTCGCCGCTGCCGTGGCGGATGGCGGCCCCATCGCCATCCGCTTTCCCACTTTCGGCGACGGCCGCGGGCACTCGCTCGCCGTGCTGCTCCGCGAGCGTCACGGCTTCGATGGCGAGATAAGGGCCGTCGGTTATCTGATCCCCGACCTTGCGCCCTTCCTGCTGCGCTCAGGTTTCGACACCGCCGAGATCACCGACGCCAATGACGTGGAGACCTGGAAGGGGGCTCTGACCAGCATCCGCCACCTCTATCAGCCCGGCTTCCGCAACCCGCAGCCGCTCCGCCGCGATGCCGCAAAGCGCGCCGCCGAGGCGTTGAACGCGCGGCTTGCCGGCATCGAGAATCTTGCCGAGCGCATCGCCGAGTTGCGGCGGTCGGTTGAGGGGCGCATCGCCTTCTCGACCAGCCTCGGCCTCGACGATCAGGCCATCCTCAATGCGATCGCCCAGTCCGGCGCCGACATCGATATTTTCACCCTCGACACCGGGCGCCTGTTCCCCGAGGTGCTGGAGACCGTCGAGCTTTCTGAGATTCGCTATCGCTTGCGCATCCGCCTCGTGACGCCGGAAGCCTCGGAGGTCGAGGCGCTGGTCGCGCACGACGGCGTGTTCGGCTTCCGCCATTCGGTCGACAACCGCAAGGCCTGCTGCGAGGTGCGCAAAGTTCGCCCGCTGAACCGCGAGCTGAAGGGCGCGCAAGGCTGGATCACCGGCATCCGCCGCGAGCATTCCGACGCGCGGTCCGACGTCGAACTCGCCTCCTGGGACGAGGAGCGGGAACTCATGAAGGTCAACCCCATCGCCGACTGGTCGACGCAAGAGCTCACCGCCTATATCGCCGAGAACAACGTGCCGGTGAATCCGCTGCACGCCCGCGGCTTCATCTCTATCGGCTGCCAGCCTTGCACCCGCGCGGTGCAGCCAGGCGAGCACCCGCGCGCAGGCCGCTGGTGGTGGGAGCATGAGGAAAAGAAAGAGTGCGGGCTGCATCTGAACCCGCGCCGTGAGGGGAAGGCCGCATGACCGCGCTCGTTTCACATCTAAAGCTGCTCGAGGCAGAGAGCATCCACATCTTCCGCGAGGCCGCGGCGCAGTTCCGCAGCCCGGTGCTGCTCTATTCCATCGGCAAGGACTCGACCGTGCTTGTTGCATCTCGCGCGCAAGGCCTTCTGGCCGGCCAAGCCGCCGTTCCCGCTTCTGCACATCGACACTACCTGGAAGTTCCACGACATGATCGCCTTCCGCGACAAGACGGTGCGCGACTTCGAGCTCGATCTGATCGTGCACACCAACCATGACGGCTTGGCGCGCGGCATCAACCCCTTCGACCATCCGCCCTCGGTCTATACCGACATCATGAAGACGCAAGCCTTGCGCGCGGCGCTCGACGCAGGCGGCTTCGATGCCGCCTTCGGCGGCGCGCGGCGCGACGAGGAGGCCTCGCGCGCCAAGGAGCGGGTGTTTTCCTTCCGCGCCGCGGGCCACAGGTGGGAGCCGCGCCGCCAGCGCCCCGAGATGTGGACGCTGCTCAACGGACGCCTCGCCAAGGGCGAGACGGTGCGCGTCTTTCCGCTGTCCAATTGGACCGAAGGCGATGTGTGGCGCTACATCGCGCTCGAGAAGCTCGACGTGGTGCCCCTCTATTTCGCCGCGCCACGCCCGGTGGTGACCCGCGACGGCCAGCTCATCATGGTCGACGACGAGCGCATGCGGCTTGAGCCAGGCGAGACGCCTGAGCTGCGCAATATCCGCTTCCGCACGCTCGGCTGCTGGCCGCTCACCGCGGCGGTGGAGTCCGATGCGAGCGACATCGGTGCGGTGGTGGATGAGGTGCTGCGCGCCAAATATTCGGAACGGGCAGGGCGGCTGATCGACCACGATCAGGCAGGCGCCATGGAAATGAAAAAGCGTGAGGGTTACTTCTGATGCATATGGCTGCGCTCCGAGAAGATGTTGCCGTCGCCCCTGTGGTGGCGCCCGTATCGTCGCCTGCGCCCGAGCGCGGAGCCATGGTGCGGCTGCTCACCTGCGGCTCGGTCGATGACGGCAAGTCGACCCTGATCGGCAGGCTGTTGTGGGATTCGGCGGCGGTCGCCGAGGATCAGCGCGCGGCCGTCATGCACGCCTCGCAGAACAGGGCGCTCAATGGCGAGAAGATCGATTTCAGCCTGCTGCTCGACGGCCTCCAGGCGGAGCGCGAGCAGGGCATCACCATCGACATCGCCTGGCGCTATTTCGAGACCACGCACCGCCGCTTCGTCATCATCGATGCGCCTGGGCATGAGCAATATACCCGCAACATGGCGACCGGCGCTTCGCACGCCGACGTGGCGATCCTCTTGGTCGATGCCCGCCATGGGGTGAAGCGCCAGACCCGCCGGCATGCCGCCATCTGCGATCTCGTCGGCATCAAGAATGTCGTGCTCGCCGTCAACAAGATGGATCTGATCGGCTGGTCTGAGGCGACCTTTCGCGCCATCGAAGCAGAGTTCCGCGCGCTCGCCGGGAGCTTCGGCTTCGCCAGGATCATGGCCATTCCGGTGGCGGCGCTCCCCGGCGACAATGTGGCGCGCCGATCGTCGGCGATGCCCTGGTATGCGGGCCCGACGCTGCTCGATCATCTCGAAGCCCTCGACGTCGGCACCGCGCGGCGTGACGCTCCCTTCCGCTGCCCCGTCCAGCTCGTGCTGCGCCATGGCGATTTCCGCGGCTATGCCGGCACCGTGGTCTCCGGCCGCATCAGGCCAGGCGATCGCCTGGTCGATGCGAGAACCGGGCTTGGCGCCTCGGTGCGCAGCATCACCACCATGGACGGCGACCTCGCGGTTGCCAGCAAAGGCGACGCTGTGGCCATCGAGCTCGATAGCGATCTCGACATCTCGCGCGGCGCGGTCCTATCGGAGGCCGCACGGCGTCCGATCAATGCCGACGTGCTCGAGGCGCGTCTCGTTTGGCTTGCCGAGGCGCCCTTCGATCCAGAGACCGGCTATCTCCTGCGCACCGCCACCGACCTCACGCCGGTGACCAGCATGAGCATCTCTGCGCTCGTCGATTTCGAGACGCTCGCGTCCGCGCCCGCCCATGCTTGCGCCGTCAACGATATTGCCGATTGCCGCATCCTGCTCGGCCGCCCGACCTCGCTCGACCTGTTTTCCGAACTGCCGGCCACCGGGAATTTCGTCCTAGTCAGCGCTGTTGACGGCACCACCGTCGCCGGTGGGGTCATCACCTGGGCGCAATCGGGGGCCTCTGCCGTGGGTGATAATGTCTTCGTGCTCGACCGGGAGTTGTTGGCCCGCGGCCTTTGCTCCGATCTCGGCGATTCGCCCACCGACCTCGCCGAATTTCATCGGCGCGCCCAAGAGGCCGCAATTCTGCTACGCTCGGGAGGAATTCCCGTGCTCATCGAAATTTGAGCGCTCAGAAAAAATTCCAAAAGCCGGCTGACACGGGGAATAATCCCGGGAAGCCAACGGGGGAGACGGCAGGCCAATGATCGATCTGGGCTGGGCGGCGAGTTTATTGCCGCTGATCGGGGCTGGCTTCGGCGTCGGCTTCCTGGTCGGGTTGACCGGCGTCGGCGGCGGCGCGCTGATGACGCCGCTCTTGATTTCGAGCTTCGGCGTGCCTCCGCAGATCGCGGTCGGCACCGATCTGCTCTATGCGTCGGTCACCAAGACTGCCGGCAGCTGGCGCCACCATATGTCCGATCACGTGGCGTGGCCGATCGTGTTCCGGCTCGCCGCCGGCAGCATTCCGGCGTCGGTCATCCTGCTTACTGCCATCGCCTTCATCCCGCTCAATACCGCTGCTCTTGCCCACTGGATCAGGCTCGGACTCGTCGTGGCGCTGCCGTTGAGCGGGGTCGCCATCGTCTTGTACCCTTTGCTGGCCAAAACGCCCGAGCGGGCTGCCGATGACGGAGACAAGCCGCACACGCTGGCCACGGTAGCGTTCGGTGTTGCTCTAGGACTGCTCGTGACCTTGACCTCGGTCGGCGCCGGCGCCATCGGGGTATCGGTGCTCGCGGCACTTTATCCGCATCTGCCGGCCAAGCGCCTCGTCGGCACCGACGTCGCTCACGCCGTGCCGCTGACGCTGGTCGGGGGCCTTGGCCATTTGGGGCTCGGCCATGTCGATGTCGGGCTGCTTGCCGCACTGCTCTGCGGATCGATCCCCGGCATCCTGCTCGGCGCCCGCCTCGCCGGCATTGCTCCAGACAAACTCCTGCGCTGGGTGCTCGGCATCATGCTCTGTTACGCGTCGTGGATCTTGTTCAATAGGTAGCGGCGCAGGAGAGCGGGGGTTTACCCGGTTGTTGGTCCGATCAGCATTGGGGTGGAGGGGGAGGCGCTATTCCGTGCTCTGTCTCGAGGCCGAAAATATGTCCCAGACGGCGATGAACATCGCCGCGATCGTGGGCCCGATGACAAAGCCGTTGAGACCGAAAATGGCGATGCCTCCGAGCGTTGAAATCAGCACCACGAAATCGGGAAGCTCGGTGTCCTTGCCGACCAGAAACGGCCGCAAGAGATTGTCCACGAGGCCGATGACGAAGGCGCCGAACGCGATGAGAACCACGCCCTGCCAAATGGCGCCCGTCGCCAGGAAATAGATGGCCACCGGCACCCACACCGCGGCGGCGCCGACCGCAGGCAGCAGCGAGAACAACCCCATCACCACGCCCCACAGCACCGGAGCGTGGATGCCGAGCACCCAGAAGATGAATCCGCCGAGGGCGCCTTGCACGATGGCCACAAGCAAGGTGCCCTTGAACATGGCGCGGGTGACGATGGTGAATTTGGAGAAGATCTCGCGCTTCTGGTCGGCGGGGAGCGGGATCGCATCTTTGATGCGCCCGGCCAGTGCTGCCCCGTCGCGCAAAAAGAAGAACAAGAGATAGAGCATGATGAACAGGCTGATGATGAAGTTTGCCGTGCCCTTGCCGACGCTGAGCGCCTGCGCGGCAATGGCCTTGCTGCCCTGGACCAGGGCGGCCGAAAAGCGCGATTGGATTGCGCTTAAGTCGGTCAAGCCGAGGCGATCCAGGATATCGGTCGCCCAGGTCGGCAAGGCGTCGATGACCTGCTTGATAGCCTGGCCGAAATCCGTCTGACCGGCCTCGATTGTCTCATACAGGTTCGTCGCTTCCTGCAGCAGCGATGCGGCCGTGAGCGTCAAGGGCAGGATCACCAAGGTCACGATGATCAGCATGCTCGCAAGCGCGGCAAGGTTGCGGTGCTGCCCCGTGGAGATCGACAGCCGGCGATGGAGCGGCGCAAACACGATGGCCAACACGGTCGCCCACAGGATCGCGCCGCAGAACGGCCAGAGGATCCAGGCAAAGGCCACCGAGACCGCAATGAGCAGCACGATGAGGGTGTGGTCTTCGAGGTCGCGCATGCTGGCGTTTGCCTGGGGCCGGTCTCAGTGCCACAGGGATCATAGCGGCGGCCAACTGAAAAGGCCTTAAGCGAAGGCGCTAGGGGTAAGCGCTCTAGAAGCGCTAGGCACCCGGCCTTTTCTTACCGTCGAGATCCTGGCGAGCCGCTAGATATAGCGACGTAGCGATGCTGGCCAAGATAGCCCCGAGCAGCGCGCTGCCGAGGCAAGCGGCGAGACAGATCATGGCATTCCACCTCCAGTCGGTCTCCCCGGCACGGTCGAGGTTACTCCGGCGTCAACCCTCGGTCGACACACGCAGAACGCGAAAGCTGCAAGGTTGATTGGAGGGACGCGACCTAGCGCGCGATCTCTTTGCACCATTGTGACGGCGAACAAAAATAGGTTCGCCCAGTCCATCGATCGCGGACGATACGGCGTTGCTTTTGATGAAAGTTTACAATTTGCGGGTCGCCTTCCGGCTGAACGTCATAGCGCATCAGAAGCGCGATGATGCAAATCAGGAAACCGATCGCCACGATCGCGGCGCCCCAATCATGGACTGTAATGTGGCCGCTATGTCCCTCCCTTAGGCTAACCTCTTGATTTGATGGGAGGCGCGACTGGGATCCGACCAGTAACCCATGCGGTGTTGTTGCGTTCCTCACTGTGGGCGGCGTGGAAGAATCGTGTCTCGCCGCGGCGAAGGTCGCCGCAAGCAAAAACTCCGAGGTGGCGCCCATGGTCGCGCAAACGCAAGCCGCGATGATGAGATCGATCCACACTGCCCCCACCCCCCTCCCTTAGTTCCGCCATCACTGTTGCTCGCGTGCGACCGAACGTTGCCGATACGAGTCGAAGTGTTGCCAATTGTTGCGGGCGGGAGGGGCGCCTAGTTGGCTAGCACAAGTTTCGAGGGGACACGTTGTCCTGTTTTCGCGCTGGCTGTTTGCTAAAGCCTTCGAAATGCTGGTGCCGCCGAGTAGGATTGAACTACTGACCCCGTCATTACCAATGACGTGCTCTACCACTGAGCTACGGCGGCGAAAGAACAGCTAGATAGGCGCACCGAGGCGAGAAGTATAGCCTGCCTCGCGTTGCGCGCGGACCCTGCCATAGCAGGAAAAACCATGCAAGCTTGCGCCCCTCACATCTCACCCTCGAAGGGCAGCCGGCGGTATAATCCTGGCCATGACCGGACAGAAGCGAGACGACGCGAAGACCGGGAAGCGAGGCCAAGACCCGCCGCCATCGCTTGAGCGAGGCGCTCCGCGCCAACCTCGGCAAGCGGAAGGCGCAAGCGAGAGGCCGCCGCGAGGCTGCCATAACTCAGGGAGATGATCGGCAGAAGCCCGACGGGGACGGGGATAAGTCTTAAAATATGCCCCCTAGGCGCCGGGCAAAGCCAGGGAACATACCAATTTTTTGCCTTCCGCGCATGAACTTGGAAAGTTTTGAGACTTTTCGGGTAAGATGAGTGGTTCAAGCGAAATCTGCGGTCTTCCGGTGGTTTCGCGCGAGGGGGGCTCAAGGCGAGGATAGGGGGACGCCATGGACCGCATCCGCATCGTTGGCGGCGAGCGCTTGACGGGCACGATTCCCATCAGCGGAGCGAAGAACGCCGCATTGCCCTTGATGATCGCGAGTCTCTTGACCCGTGAGACTCTGGTCTTGCGCAACGTGCCGCGGCTCGCCGACGTGACGCTGCTCGGCCGCATCCTCGGCAATCACGGCGTGGACATCACCGTGGTCGGCAAGAAGGTGGGCCAGGCCACCACCGACGGCCAGACCTTCAAGCTCAAGTCGGCCGAGATCGTCGACACCACCGCTCCCTACGAGATGGTGTCGCGCATGCGGGCGAGCTTCTGGGTGCTGGCGCCGCTCCTTGCCCGTTGCGGCGAGGCCAAGGTCTCTCTGCCAGGCGGCTGCGCCATCGGCACGCGGCCAGTGGATTTGCATCTGACCACGCTTGAGGCGCTCGGCGCCTCGATCGAGCTCGAAGGCGGCTACGTCATCGCCAAGGCGCCGAAAAGGTCTGACCGGCGCCAAGGTCACGCTCTCCAAGGTCTCGGTCGGGCGCCACCCACAATGCGCTGATGGCCGCCGTGCTTGCCCGCGGCGAAACGGTGATCGAAAACGCGGCGCGCGAGCCTGAAGTCGCCGACGTCGCGATCTGCCTCAAGAAGATGGGCGCCAAGATCGGCGGCATCGGCAGCGCGACCTTGGAGGTTGAGGGCGTGGGTCATCTTCATGGCGCCGAGCATACCGTGCTGCCAGACCGCATCGAGACCGGCACCTACGCCATGGCTGCGGCCATGACCGGCGGCGACGTGCTTCTGCAAAATACCCGCGCCGATCTTCTGGAGAGCGCGCTCGACCTGTTGCGCTCGAGCGGCGTCGAGATCGAGGAGACGCCCTCAGGCCTCAGAGTGGCGAGGAACGGCGGCGGCCTTCGCCCGGTCGCCGTCGACACCGAGCCCTTCCCGGGCTTCCCCACCGATCTGCAGGCCCAGCTCATTGCGCTGATGTGCATGGCGCAAGGCACCTCCACCGTGCGCGAGACGATCTTCGAGAACCGCTTCATGCATGTGCAGGAGCTCGCGCGGCTCGGCGCCCGCATCGACCTCAAGGGCGACACCGCCATGGTCACCGGGGTCCAGGGTCTCGCCGGTGCGCAAGTCATGGCCACGGATTTGCGCGCTTCGGTCTCCCTGATCATCGCCGGCCTCGCCGCCAAGGGCGAGACCATGATCGGCCGCGTCTATCATCTCGACCGCGGCTTCGAGCGCATCGAGGATAAGCTCAGGCAGTGCGGCGCCCATATCGAACGGCTTTCGGGCTAGGCCGGCTTTCCGCACTTTGCCGGTTCCGCCTCGTCGGCTAGCATGCTAGGCCCTAGCGCCGACGAATGACGAAGAGACCGCATTTCCGCCTCCTAAGCGACGGTGCGGTCCCAGCCGGGATGCCCCAATGGCCGACAACCAACTGAAGCTGATTGCGCTCGATGAACAGGATCTCGAGATCGTGTCGTCGCACCTGCAGGATGCGGTGGTGCGGGTCGGGGACTTGGCCTATGTCCCCTCGCAAAAGCGCTTCGCCGCCATTCTCAACCGCTTCAACTGGGAGAAGGCGACCAAGGAAGCCGCCAAAGACGCCAATGAGCGCCGTCGCACCGCGCTCCGCTTCGACCGCGTGCTCGGCGCGCAGATCAGGTCGCTCAAGCCTTCGGCCTCCGACCGGGTGTTATCGCTGCTTGCCGTCCGCTTCGAGCCGAGCGAGCACCCGAGCGGCTATGTCACGCTCACCTTTTCCGGCGACGCCTCGATCCGTCTCCACGTCGAATGTATCGAGGCTGAACTCACCGATCTTGGGCCTGCCTGGCGGGCCCGCTCAAAACCGCAGCACCCGGGAGTAGAGCCCGGGGCGGACTCTTGATCTTCAGGCCTCCTCCCCACCATGGCCTTATGGCTCGAGCAGAGGGCGGCGGACTTCGAGACCCGCTTCGGCGCGCTCCTTGCGGCCAAGCGGGAATCCTCCGCCGATGTCAATGACGCGGTCGCAGCGATCATCGACCGCGTGCGCCGCGACAAGGACGCAGGCCTGATCGACCTGACCTTGCGCTATGATCGCGTGGACTTGCGTGAAGTCGGCATGCGCGTGAGCTCCGCCGAGATCGCCGAGGCGCGCGCTGCCGTCGACGCCAAGACCCTTGCCGCGCTCGAGCTTGCCCGCGACCGCATTCTCGATCATCACCGCCGCCAAGTGCCGGCGAGCGACTGCTATGTCGACGATCAGGGCGTGGCGCTCGGCTTCCGCTGGACGCCGGTTCAGTCCGTCGGGCTTTATGTGCCGGGGGGAACGGCGAGCTATCCAAGCTCGGTGCTGATGAATGCGGTCCCCGCCAAGGTGGCTGAGGTCGAGCGCATCGTCATGGTGGTCCCTTCGCCTGGGGGGGTGCTCAATCCTCTGGTGCTCGTCGCGGCTGCGCTTGGGGGCGTCGATGAGATCTATCGCATCGGCGGGGCGCAGGCGATCGCGGCGCTTGCCTATGGCACCGAGACGATTGCCCCTGTGGTCAAGATCGTTGGACCCGGCAACGCCTATGTGGCGGCCGCCAAGCGCCAGGTGTTCGGCCAGGTCGGCATCGACATGATCGCAGGCCCCTCCGAGGTCGTGGTCATCGCCGACAAGGACAACGATCCCGCCTGGATCGCCGCCGATCTCCTCGCCCAGGCCGAGCATGACGAAGCGGCGCAGTCGATCCTGATCACCGACGATGCCGGCTTCGGCCACGCCGTCGCCGCCGCGGTCAAAGCCCAGCTTGCGACGCTCCCCCGCGCGAGCGTGGCCGGGGCGAGCTGGGAGAGCTTCGGCGCCGTCATCGTGGTCGAGAGCCTCGACGAAGCTCCTGCGCTCGCCGATCGTCTCGCGCCAGAGCACCTCGAGATCGCCACCTCCGATCCTGAAGTCCTTGGCGGCGGCGATCCGCAACGCCGGCGCGATCTTCCTCGGCCGCTACACGCCCGAGGTCATCGGCGACTATGTGGCTGGGCCGAACCACGTTCTTCCCACGGCGCGGAGCGCCCGCTTCGCCTCAGGGCTCGGCGTGCTCGACTTCATGAAGCGCACCTCGATCCTCAAGCTCGATGCCGATAGCTTGAGCGCGCTCGGGCCTGCCGCCATGACCTTGGCGCGCGCCGAAGGGCTAGAGGCCCACCGCCGATCGGTCGCCATCAGGTTGAACCTGCGGGACTAAGGGATGACCGAGGAGCAGCAGCAGGAGCTTTCCCCCGACCAGGCGCGGCTCGTCGAGGTGACGCTCGATTCAGGATCGATCGGCCGCAACTCGACGGACGTCGAGCATGAGCGCGAGGTCGCCATCTTCGATCTGCTCGAGCGCAACTCCTTCGCGCTCGAGAGTCATGACGGCGGCCCCTACACGCTGCATCTGTCGCTCGCCGACAATCGCCTGGTGTTCACCGTCGGCGACGAGGACCGTAAACCCATCGTGCATGTGCTGCTGTCGCTCTCGCCCTTTCGCCGCCTGGTGAAGGACTACTTCCTGATGTGCGAAAGCTACTACCAGGCGATCAAGACCCAGCCGCCCTCGCGCATCGAGGCGATCGACATGGGACGGCGGGGCTTGCACGACGAAGGCAGCCGCCTGCTCATGGAGCGGCTCAAGGGCAAGGTTCTTGTCGACATCGCCACCGCACGACGCCTGTTCACCCTGATCTGCGCGCTCCATTGGAAGGGCTGATGCCTTGGGGCCCGGAGAAGCCGACCTGCCGGGCGCGGTCCTCTTCGCCTGCAGCCGCAACGCCGTGCGTTCGCCAATGGCGGCGGCGATCCTCAAGCATCTCGCCGGCAGGCGCATCTTTGTCGACTCGGCCGGCGTGCGCGCCGGCGAACCTGACCCCTTCGCCATCGCTGTCATGGAAGAGCTCGGCATCGACCTTTCCGCCCATCGGCCGACCACGCTTGCCGATCTGCACGACACCTCCTTCGACCTGATCGTGACGCTGTCGCCGGAAGCGCATCACAAGGCGCTTGCCCTTGCCGGCACCTTCGCCATCGACGTGGAATATTGGCCGACGCCTGACCCCACCATGACGAGCGGCAACCGCGAGCAGATCCTGTCGGCCTACCGTGCGGTGCGTGACGGGCTGTTCCGCCGCATCAAGCAGCGCTTCCCGATCGCCGCAGCACCAGGCGTATAGGCCTACTGCGGGGGAGGGGCCTCATCGGCCGGAGGCGCCGCGTCGGCCGGAGGGGCCGCCTCGGCCGGCGGAGCCGCTTCCGGCGCCGGAGCTGCTTCTGTGGGCGCGGGCTTGCCTTCCGCCACGGTGGCGCTTCCAGTGTTGACGATCTGCACCCGGCGATTCTCGTCGGCGAGCGGATCGTCCTTGTTCTTGAGCTGCTCCTCGCCGAAGCCGATAACCGCGAGGCGTCCGCCGTCGACGTGGTAGGTCTCGACGAGGAACGCTTTCACCGACGAGGCGCGCCGCTGCGACAGGCCGAGATTATAGGCGTCGCTGCCCTTGGCGTCGGTATGTCCGGCGATGAGGAACGTGCCGCCGCTGAGCTTCGGATCGCTCAAAGCCTTGCCAAGCTCGTCGAGCGCAGGCCGCGCCTCGGGAAGAATCTCTGCCGAATCGAAGGCGAACAGGATCTGCACATCGACATTCGGCGATTTCAACTCCTCGACCAGTTTGGCCACTTGGTCACGATCCTCGCGCGGAATCACCTCGATCTGCCGCGTCTTGAATTCGCGGAGCTTGGCGTTGAGCTCCTGCTGCTTGGCCTCCCGCGCAGGCGCCTGCGGATCGAAGCCGCGGGTCTTGACCGGGGCCAACCCCCTGACGATGGTGTCGGCGCTTTTCACGTCCTGCGCCATTGCCGCGGGCGGAAGAGAAAGACCGGCGAGCCCGAATGCGGCCACTGCCGCTATCGCTAATATCGACCTTGAGAAGCGCATGACGTCCACCTCCGGCGCGGCTAGCTCTGCTAGAGCGAATGACAAGATTAGACCCTAACGAGCGCGAGCTGAACCGCCGATGAACAGGCAAGCCTGCTCCTGCCTTTGTTTGTCATTCCCGCGAAAGCGGGAATCCAGTAACCGCACGCCTGTCGAGCCTTTCACCGAACTTACCGCCCCCTCTGATTACTGGATCGCCCGGTCAAGCCGGGCGATGACAAGGGCGTGGTCATGCCAGACCATCTCGGGGAGGGATGGCGTGGTCGATTGCTCGATCGCTCCAGTTTTCTAGCTCGATATCGTGCCTCCCCCCTTTCCGGGGAACGGATTTGACCCCTCATGCGCTCGCCTTTGCTTGACGATCTACCCGCTCTCTCTCGCGTTCAGCTTGCATTCAGCTTGGATTTGGCAGCATCACGCGCAATAGTTGTTGGCTGGCGTAGTCCTTAGGGAGGTAGCAATGCGCCGCATGATGCCGTGTCGTGGACTTTTGGTCTTTGGCTTGGCGCTCGTCGCCGTCCTGACCGTCACGACAGGGAACGCCTTCGCGTACGACTACTACGGCGCAATCGCTTACTCGCCCGACACCCGCAGCCATGGCTATTCGTACAATAATCCTTCACGCGCTCGCGCCGAGGCTGAGGCATTAGCCCGCTGCCAGACCTATGGTGAAGGCTGCACTGTTGCGACCTGGTTCGTAAATGCCTGTGGTGCGCTCGCTTTGGCCGACGAGGGAAACGGCTATGGAGCCGCGTGGGGCGGCAATCGCGGCGTCGCCGAGAAAAATGCACTCAACATTTGCACTGAGTCCAACAGCGGATGCCACGTCGAACGTTGGGTCTGCACCTCGAGGTAAGGGAGAGGGCGAGAGTTGCGCGTCTTCACGGGATATTCCCAAGGGAGGTAGCGATGCGCCGCACGGTATTAGTTCGACCAGGCGCATTTTGGCCGGCACTAGGCTGGCGCGCCCTGAAGCTCCTGCTCATCGCCCTGGTGGCAGCCGCGCCGATCTCAGACGCAGCCTTCGCCAAAAAGAAGAACAAGCAGAAGCACTGGAGCCAGAATCACCATCAGAATGACTTTGCTTGGCGCGTCCGCAACAATTCAGGAGAGGTCGTCCAGTACCAGGTTTACTCGACCACGCGGCCGGGCCATGTCTGGCCGGGCGGCGGCCAGGTCCGGGTGGTGAGCCCGGATGGCAGGACCTATGTCGATCCGATCTCCTGTGAAAAGGGCGAGAAGATCTGCTACGGCGCGTGGCTCGCACGCGATAAGTCGCAATATTGGGGGGCTGGGAGTGACGGCAAACAGTCCTGCGCGGACTGTTGCTATGTTTGCGGCGGTTTTTCCCAGGTGATCGGGTTCGGCAGGCCCGTGGTGGTCGCCCGCCCCGCTGAGCCCGCACAACCCGACGATGAACATGAAGCCGAGACTCCGGCACCACCTGTAACGCCTGTGCCGACGCCGGCGCAGGTCTCCTGCGGTGACGCGCTCGCTTCCGCCCGCCGCCTGGCGAACAGCATGCACGTTGACCTCATTGGACCGTCGGTCCTGAGCGCCGGCGAAAAGATCAAGGTGAGCTGGTCCGGCGGGTCGGCTGCCGACACTCCGACCTATCTCGTTGTCGATGCGCCGGAAGAGGTGCGCTTCACCGGCACCGGCTTCCTGCCGTTGACGCCGAATGCCCGCGCGCCGTCCGGGCTAAAACACGCCTCGAGTAGGACACGCGCTTTTGTGCCCTTGCATCGGGGGACGCTTGCCTCAGGCGGCAGCTTCTCCGTGATTCCGGAACGTGCAGGACAGCAACAGATCGGCTGGACCATCGTCAGTGCCGGGACCTGCGGCGAGTCGGTTCTGGCGCAAGGGACGCCGCGCCAGTTCACCGTTGGCCTCGGCGCACCGAAGATCGTGGTGCAGGATCGTTTTGCCGACGACAAGCCGCTCAAGCGCTTCCGCCATAGCTCGGGCCGCTACGATCTTCTCGTTTTCAAGGGCCGCTACGAGGTGCGCGACGCCAAGACCGACGAATTGGTTCTCGTCCGCGCCGGCATCGATCCCAATTTCTCCCCCACCGGACGCTTCGTCGCCGCGCGGCGTGAGGTCGACAACAATATTGAGGTGCTCGATCTCGTCAGCGGCGATCTGGTCGAGACGTTTGACAACGGGCTGCTCGCTTGGGTGCTGAACGACAGCATCGCCATCTTCAGCGCGAGCCAATATGGTCAGCGGGCTACGTGCTAACGCTAGGCGGGGATACTGGGGCTAGCAAGCCCACCGATACGGAAAACTACTCAGGCGGCAGTGCATCCATGACCGACATGCCGAAGCCATACCGATGCTGGTGGAGCTGTGAGATTGTCCTCGACATTGATCATGGCTTTATTGCCGTGATTGGCAATCGTTTGGCTGCCGTTCGTGACGTTGCAACGAGGGGACAAGAAAACCGTCGAGCTCCTCGAGGGCGTTCTGGTGGAGGACGCTGTCACTGATGCAGCGCGCAACCAGGCGCATGGACATGGTTCGGAGTATGTTTGGCACTGGCGTGCAAATTCCTTCCGGCCAATGGAGTCTGGGGGAGCCAATCACACTATCTCATCCCGAGTTCGACTGGGACAACAATACACAAGCCAGGTTCGTCAGGCGTTATCCGGACGTGAAGCCAAATGCCAAGGTTGCCTCGGGCGCAGAGCCATCTAAGAGCGGAGTGCTGCGCGGGGTTAGTCTTGGCCGTCAGATCGGGGTCGAGCCGATGGGCCAGGGACAGCCCGATGCCGAATTGGTCCTTGGCTCCATCGCAACCTTCCTCGGGACCGCGCTACGTCCAGTGGTGAAAAGCGAGAAGGCCGACCTTCCTGAAGCCGACGACGCTGACGCGAGAGCCAAAGCGGAGAAGCGAGCCAAGTCGCTAGCCGACCAGATCACCCGCGATATCCCTGGCTTCGCCAAAGTGGTCCGAACCGAAAACAAGGGTGGCGACCAATGCGCGGCGGCCAATGCTGAGGCTCTCGATCCGTACTACCTGCGAAGAGCCACATCTTGGCAAGGAGCGGGAGGCCCAACCTATGTGCTGATAACTGAGTGTTTTGCTGGCTCCGGCGTCTATCAGTCGGGGTCCAGTCATACTCGTTGGCAAGACCGCGATTGTGAACCTCGAAGGTGAGCTGATTGGGAGCGAACCTGACGGCCAGGGGGCGCTCGGGAACAGCGGGCCCGACAGGAGTGTGATCAGCGTTTTTCCTAGCCGGAATGGCGACTTCTTGCTGGGGTCGTCATTCGCGAGCACCGCAGCCCTGATTGACGAAGCAACCGGCAACCGCAAGGGTGCGATCATCAAGCTCACCGATGCCGGGTTGCTGCAGGAGATGCGGTTGACCGAAGACGGTCGATTCGTCTTGCAGCTTAACCGCGATGGACAATTTTTCGTGTCGCGTCTTTCAGACGGAGAACTCCTGCTCAAAGGCGCGTATGTCGACGACGAGGTTATCGTGCTCACGCCTGACGGCCGCTACGACACCAGCTATGAAGGCGCCGAGGCGTTACAGGTCTCCTTTGCCGGAGTTGTCGGCCTGCAGAGGATTCATCAGTTCGAAGCGGCCCTAAGCGGCCCGGGCTCGCCGCCGACATTCTCGCCGGCAAACCGGTCACCTCACGTCCGGACTCCATCGGTGCTCCGCCGACGCTCGAATTCGAGCTCGACCCGAAGCCCAGTGGGGGCAAGTGGCACGGCCGGGTCAAGGCGCTGGGCAGCGGGGGATTGGACAAGCTCCACCTTTACCTCGATGGCCGACTCATCGATGAGAAGTCTCTCGAGCGACCAGACGGCCGACCGTCGACCGTCGAAATCCCAGATCCCGGCGGCGCGCGCTGGGTCACCGCCGTGGTATTCGACAAGCGATAAGCTCGCGAGCCGGCCAATGGGCGTGGTCGTTACCAGGGCAAGTGCGTCCGCAGGGAACCTTGCGCGCGGTGGCGGTTGGAATCGGCGTCTACCGAGATGCCCGCCTTGGTCAGTCTCGATTCTCCACCGCTCGATGCGCGCAAGCTCAGGCAGGCTTTGGATGCGGAATATGGGGCAGGTCTTTGCCGCGGTCTCGACCAAGACCCTCATCGATGAGGAGGCCACGAAGAATGCCATCCTGACTGCGGTTCATGAGACCGCCGAAACAACCGGACCGAGGACACGGCAGTGTTCTTCTTTGCCGGGCATGGCATCGATTTAGCGAAGGGCGAGGACGCTGGCGAGCTTGTGCTTGCCCTGACTTCAACCTCTACAGGCGATCTCGATGCGATCGATCATGATGCGATCAGAAGTTCGGCGCTGCCGTGGTCCGATGTTGCCAAGGCCATGGGCGAAGCGCGGGGCAGCGTTGTCGTGGTTCTGGACGCCTGCAATTCCGGCGCCGCCGGCCGCGTGGCGAATGCAACCAGCGATGCCGTGGTCGAAACCCTATTCACGACCAGCGGCGCGCCAATGGTCGTGCTTGCCGCCTCCAAGGGCAAGCAGAACAGCAACGAGGACGCGGAAGGCGGCTTCTTCACGTCGGCCATCGCAGCGGCGATCACCACCAAGCGCCGTGCCACCGACACTGACGGCAACGGCGTCATCGATCTTCGTGAGCTTTACCGCGCCGTGAAACTGCCGGTGGCCGCGGCGGCGCATAAGGTACAGTTGGCCGACCCGGATCGCGAACACGAGCAGACCCCCTGGCTTGCCCGCAACGCGCTGGTCGGCGAAATGTCCCTGTTCTGACGCCCGTCTGGTTCCGCTCCAAGGCTCGCCGCCCCCCAGCATTCCTCCTTGATTTTGCCGCGTCCGCCGACCATTCTCCCGCCCAATCTGTGGAACGCCGAAAGAGGCCTTATGGCGAAGGAAGAAATGCTGGAATTTCCGGGGGTAGTGACCGAGCTGCTCCCCAACGCCACCTTCAGGGTGAAACTCGAGAACGATCACGAGATCATCGCCCATACGGCGGGACGGATGCGCAAGAACCGGATCAGGGTGCTTGCCGGCGACAAGGTTCTGGTCGAGATGACGCCCTATGATCTCACTAAGGGACGGATTACGTACCGCTTCAAATAGGCTCGTGGGCGGAAGCCCTGAGCCTGCCGAGAGCGGTGCGCCAGCGAAGAGCAGGCTCACGGCGTCCCCGCGCGCCTCGAAGGCGAGCGGCCACCGGCCTAAGCTCGTGCTTGCCTCGGCCTCGCCGCGGAGGCTCGCTCTGCTCGAGCAGGTCGGCATCATCCCAGATGCGCTCAGGCCCGCCACGATCGACGAGACGCCGACGCGGGGAGAGGTGCCGCGTCATTTGGTGCAGCGGCTCGCCCGCGCCAAGGCCGAGGCCGCCAAGCTCCTGGTGCGCGCCGAGCCTGACTATGCCAAGTCCTTCATTCTTGCCGCCGACACCGCGGTCGCCGTGGGGCGGCGCATTCTCGGCAAGCCCGAGGAGGGCAACCGGGCGACCGAGACTTTGGAGCGCTTGCGCGGCCGCAACCACCGCGTCTACTGCGCGATCTGCCTGATCACGCCCGACGACCGCAAGCGCGAGCGCGTGGTCGAGACCCGCATCCGCTTCCGCAATTTCTCCGACGCCGAGATCCGCGACTATATCGCGAGCGGCGAATGGAAGGGGAAGGCGGGAGGCTACGCCATCCAGGGCATCGCCGGAGGGTTCGTGGTGAAGCTCGTCGGCTCCTACACGAGCGTCGTCGGCCTTCCCCTCACCGAGGTGGTGACGCTTCTGCAAGGCGAGGGCTATCCGGTGAGCTATTTCTGGCCCAACATCGCCGAGATCGAGACCGAGTGACGCCGAAGGCCCGATCCGAGGGGGCAAAGCCGAAGCGGGCGAAAAGCGCGAAAGCCCCGAGATGCCCGATCTGCGGCAAGCCAACCGTCCAAGACTACCGTCCCTTCTGCAGCAAGGCTTGCGCCGACGAAGACCTCGGGCGCTGGCTTGGAGGCCGCTACGTCGTGCCCGGCGAGCACGTGGGACGGAACAGCGACGAAGAGGCTGAGGATTGAGGCTATGGCGCGCTTGCAGCCCTCGACAGGGCAGAGCCGATTTCCTATAAGCCAAGGCCTTCGCCCGCTGAGGCTTTAGCTTTGGCCCGCGGCGCTGGGGATGACCCCTAAAGGCCCAGGTAGCTCAGTTGGTAGAGCAGCGGACTGAAAATCCGCGTGTCGGTGGTTCGAATCCGCCCCTGGGCACCACTTTTAACGTAACAAGATCAGTTAGTTATGTAGGAAAAACCTCTACCTCTTCGACGGTTTCTATGTTGCATTCCTTTGCCTCATGTTGCATTGAGATTCCTGGATTTTCCGGATGATGCCGCTAGTGGACGCGACATAGATGCGACATAGGAGACCCGGCGCGGTTTATTGCCATTGGGCTCAACCAGCGTAAGTCTCCGTTCCAGATAGCGAGCGGATATAGCGGATATGATGAGAGTGAGACCGTCGTTCCTTCCGCTTTGCCGTGCGAAGCAGACCTCCCGACGTGTGCTCCGGTTTCTGCTCGTGACCCATTTCGGACATTGAATGGTGCTCGGCCTTAACGGCGGCAAGGAGTTCGAAGGCCACGGCGGGCTGCGGGCGGTGCGAGCGCCGTTACGCCAGCGCTCTGAGCCAAGCCAGACGCGTGATCGAGCGTTGGGCAAGGTCTTGCAACCGGTGCAGTTCGCGCGGCGTTCGTGCGACCTCCGCAGCTTCCAGGTAGGCTTCAACTAGCATCTCGGCAATCGCCTGCGGGTCCCGCTGCTCTGCCTCGGTCGGAAAACGCCCGAGGCCCGACGCCTCTGCGGACATGCCCCTGGTTTCCTCAAGCAGCTCGTCAGCGCGATCGGCGTCTACACCAGCAAGACCTGCAGCAACCTTCTTAAGGTGCTCCTCGAGCTTTGCTTCCAGAATGCCCGCATCGATCTCGTCTAACTTTATTGCGTCGTCGCTCGGCCGCTCACGCCTTCTCTCCTCATGATAGGCCCGTCGACGCTCCTTGCGTAATCTCGCCACATGCTCCAACTCTTGCCTTGCCATTGTTTCGGCGGCGCGCTTGATTTCCCCCTGATCGGAATGGGCAGCAACATAGGACCAGAAGGCGAAGGCACGTTCCTCGTTGCGGACCGCCATCGATAGAGCCCGATAGGGCGTCATCAGGGCCGAGCTGGTGATCTCCGAGATCGTTTGGGCATCGAAAGTCTCCGGCCCCTGCCAACTGATTCGTGCCGGATCGGGGGGCGCTCCAACGCGCGACTTCGACCATCGCACGACGCTATCGACATGACTCTGCTCCTCTGCGGCGAGATGCTCGAAGACCGTGGCAAGATCGATCTTGCCCTGGCGACGCATCTCATCGGCCAACGCCGCATAGCGCTTGGCAGCCTCCTGCTCCATAGCATAAGCGAGCGCAAACAGCTCGTCAGGTGAATGGATCGTTCCCGCTGGCTCCGCCTTTAACAGTGGATCGGTCATACCCTGTGTCATCTGCGTCGCACGCAGCTCGCGCGCTTGGCCTCATACGAAGCCCAATATTGACACGGTACCAGATCAGGTCAATTTTGATCGTCATGCGTACGGAACCGCGCTTCCGCCGATGAGCACTGAGACCCCCGTGCAGCTTGAAACGCAGCCGCCATTGACTGCTCTTGGGTCTCCACAAAACCTGGCCCGGCGTGAACTGCTGACTGTTGTATTGGTGGCGCTTTGGGTGGCGTGTGCCATCTTCTCTGCGACCCCGGCGCTCGCAGCGGGCCGTCTCAAAGATTACCTAGCGAAAGCTGCGCCCTCTGAATTTTTTCCAAATTCAGACCGGTTTGGCGCCCTTCAAGGCGATCCTCCCATCGCACCCGTTTACCGCGGGGATCAGCTGCAAGGTTTTGTTTACTTGAATTCCGATTTCGCCAACGCCGTCGGTTACTCGGGCAAGCCCATCAACCTCCTTGTCGGTATCGACCAAAAAGGAGTCATTGGGGGCATAAAGCTCGTAGATCACAAGGAGCCGATTTTTCTGATCGGCATTCCCGAGAAGCGCATCCTCGATGCCATCAATAGCCTGATAGGAAAGAATATCACTCCCGTCGTGTCAGGTGTGGAGCGCCCGCCTCAGATTGACATTGTCAGTGGCGCCACCGTCACCTCACTCGTTATTGGTGATAGCGTTGTCCGGTCGGCGGCGCGCCTGATCCGGAGCGGTCGCATCACCGCCATCAATGCCGCCGCTCCGTCCGCCGCGCTCGCACCGGCAACCAAAACCATAGACTTCGGACAAAACGAGATTGAGTCTGGGAAAGCCTATTGGCAGACGGTTCTGTCCAGCGGCTTCATCTGACGATCGGCCAAATAAACGATGCGTTTGGCCGCTCGGGCAATGAGGCGGCGGCCGCCAATCCAGAGCCGGGCGATCCCAACGACACGTTCATCGATCTGTATGTTGCGCTGGCGACCATGCCCACGATTGGCCGCAGCCTGCTTGGCGCAGATGGATATGAGCAATTGAAGGCGCGCCTTCAGCCGGGACAGCAAGCCATCATCGTTGCAGGCGCTGGTATCTACTCCTTTAAGGGCTCGGGCTACGTCCGTGGGGGCATCTTTGATCGCATTGAGCTACTCCAGAACGGCTCCAGTACGCGCTTCCGTGACCGTAACCATACGCGTCTCGGCCAGCTCGCGGCGGCAGGTGCCCCCGACCTGCCGGAAATCAGCCTTTTCGTGACGCCAGAAGACTTCTCTCTTGATCCGACCGCGCCCTGGCAGCTTCAGCTCCTCGTCCAGCGGGCGATCGGGGCGCGTGATAAGGCGTTTCTGAGTTTCGATCTCGGCTACACACTCCCGGAAAAATACCTGAAGCGCGAGCAGCCGGCCGTGACCATTTCATCCGAAAGCGCGGCGCCGCAGGCTTCAATGTCGACAACGGGAGCAGAAGTCTCGCCAGGGCTACTCGAGGAGCCGCTCTGGCACAGGATGTGGCGAGACAATGCTGTGTCGATTGCGATCGTGGGGATCGCAATCGGCGCCCTGACGCTGATCTTCTTTTTCCAGAATTTCCTTGTCCGCCGTCCGCGACTGAACGTCTGGGTCCGGCGATTATATCTACTGTTCATCCTGGTGTGGCTCGGCTGGTACGCGAACGCACAGCTCTCGGTCGTCAACGTATTGACCTTCACGAGCGCCCTCGTGACGGGGTTCAGTTGGGAATATTTTCTGACTGCCCCTCTGATTTTCATCCTATGGGCCGGCGTCGCAGCCTCCTTGCTGTTCTGGGGGCGCGGTCCTTTTTGCGGCTGGCTCTGCCCTTTCGGCGCCCTTCAGGAGCTGCTCAACAATTTCGCCAAGTTCCTGAAAATCCCTCAACTTAGAATACCCTGGGCACTGCACGAGCGGCTGTGGCCGCTGAAATACATCATCTTTCTTGGCTTGTTTGGCCTGTCGCTTTATTCCATCGGGTTGGCCGAGCAGATGTCCGAGGTTGAACCTTTTAAGACCGCCATCATTTTGAAATTCATACGCGACTGGCCGTTCGTCCTCTATGCAGCCCTCCTTCTTGTGATTGGTTTATTTATCGAACGATTCTTCTGCCGGTATCTCTGTCCTCTTGGGGCTGCACTTGCCATCCCAGGTCGCATCCGGATGTTTGAATGGCTGAAGCGCTGGCCTGAGTGCGGAAGGCCTTGCCAACGCTGCGCCAACGAGTGCCCTGTTCAAGCGATACACCCGGAAGGGCATATCAACGTCAACGAATGCATCTACTGCATGCATTGCCAGGAACTTTATTGGGATGACCAACGATGCCCGCATATGATCCAGCTGCGGCTCAAGCGAGAAAGGCGGGAAGCGATTACCTCGCCGTCCATGCGCAGCTAGGGGCTCGTTGTTTGATTTGGCGCAAAGCCCCCTTCTGGATCTGGTGTAATATATTTCAACGAGCCAAGTAACCAGGAACAGGTCAGCGCCCCGAGAACTCGCATGGCATTTGGGCGTCGGCATGGGTTTTCCTCTCATGAGCAAAGGAGGTTTTCATGGCCGAGGACTCAAATTCTCCAGGGGACAATGAGAAAGGTTTTAGCCGACGCCAATTGATCGGATCCACGGCAGCCGCGGCGACCCTTGCAGGTCTCGCCGGCGCCGCCAAACTTGCCACACCCGTCGTTTCGACCGCAGCATCTGCGGAAGAAAGGGAAGAGCGCTCGGGCAGTCCGCATGCGAAAACCGAAATCAGGCCGGGTGAACTTGACGAGTATTACGTGTTCTTTTCCAGCGGTCAGACCGGCGAAGTGCGCATCATTGGCATGCCGTCCATGCGCGAGCTGATGCGGATTCCCGTGTTCAATCGCTGCAGCGCGACGGGCTGGGGACTGACGAACGAATCGCTGAAGATTCTCACGGAAGGCCTTACGCCGGAGACACGCGAGCGGCTAAAGAACCGGGGCGGTGTCTGGCAGAACGGCGACTGCCATCATCCGCACATGTCGTTCACGGACGGCACTTATGATGGCCGCTACATCTTTATCAACGACAAGGCGAACACCCGCCTTGCGAGAATCCGCACCGACATCATGAAATGCGATAAGATTATCGAGTTGCCGAACCAGTACACCATCCATGGTATGCGCCCGCAGAAATATCCGCGTACCGGTTATCTATTCTGCAACGGCGAGTACGAGGTTCCCCTTCCCAATGACGGGTCCGTGCTCGACGACCCCACGAAATACTGGTCGATATTCTCAGCTGTGGACGGGGACACGATGAAGGTCGCGTGGCAGATCATCGTCGACGGCAATCTCGACAACACCGATGGTGACTACCAGGGAAAGTATGCCTTTTCGACCTGCTACAATTCCGAGAAGGGCGTCACGCTCCCCGCGATGATGAGTAAGGAGCAGGATTGGGTCGTCATCTTCAATATCCAGCGCATCGAAGAGGCGGTCAAGAAAGGCGACTACAAAGAAATGAATGGCGTGCCGGTAATTGATGGCCGCCACGGGTCGTCATACACGCGATACGTTCCGGTGTCGAATAGCCCGCATGGCATCAACACGGCCCCGGATGGCATCCATGTCGTCGCGAATGGAAAGCTGTCGCCGACGGTCACAGTCATCGATGTGCAGCTGTTCGATCAGCTATTCGATGACAAGATTAAACCGCGCGACGTCGTCGTTGCAGAGCCCGAATTGGGTTTGGGCCCGCTTCACACCGCTTTTGACGGCCGCGGCAACGCCTTTACGACGCTTTTTATCGATAGCCAAGTTTGCAAGTGGAATATTGATGCGGCCAAGCGCGCGTTTAAAGGCGAGAAGGTCAATCCCATCATCCAGAAACTGGATGTTCACTATCAGCCCGGCCACAATCATACTTCGATGGGCGAAACCAAGGAAGCGGATGGACAGTGGCTACTATCGCTGAACAAGTTCTCCAAGGATCGCTACATCAATGTTGGACCGCTGAAGCCTGAAAACGATCAGCTGATCGACATCTCCGGCGACCGTATGGTTCTGGTACACGATGGCCCGAGCTTCGCCGAGCCGCATGACGCCGTGATTGTACATCACTCCAAGCTTGATAACCGTGTGATAAGCGTCTGGAAACGCGATGATCCGTTCTTTGAAGACGCTCGCAAACAGGCGGCCGCAGATGGCGTAAAGCTGGAGACCAACTCCAAGGTGATCCGCGATGGTAAAAAGGTGCGAGTCTACATGACCTCCGCCGCGCCGGTGTTTAGTTTGCCTAGCTTTCAGGTAAAGCAGGGCGACGAGGTCACCGTCTACGACACCAATGTCGACACCGTGGAGGACCTTACGCACGGCTTCTGCATTGTCAATTACGGGATCAACATGGAAATCGACCCGCAGCAGACTTCCTCGGTGACATTCATCGCCGACAAACCGGGCGTGTACTGGTACTTCTGCACTTGGTTCTGCCACGCCTTGCACATGGAGATGCGTGGCCGGATGCTGGTCGAGCCGCAAAACGTCTAGATCGTATGTCATTAAGCAAGACAGGCAGGGCCTGGGCTCTGGCGGCTTTCATTTTCTTCGGCCCCATCGGGGCCACCCATGCCGAGATCCGGACCCTCCCCCCAGGCCCCGAAGATCTGCAAGCCATACTGGATAACTCAGCCGAAGGCGACGTTATACTCCTCCTTCCTGGCCTGCATCGCGGACCCGTTCGCCTCACCCACAAGATATCGCTCGTGGGCGAGAAAGGTGCCATTGTCGCGGGACCGAACCGGGGAAGCGTGGTCACGGTTTTGGCGCCTGAGGCCGTTGTCCAGGGCCTTATCATCAGGGGCTCCGGCGCCGATCTCGAGACGATGGACTCAGGAATTTTCGTCGAACAAACCGCCACCGGAGCGGTTGTTGAGGACAATCGGCTAGAGGGCAATCTGTTTGGCATTTACCTGCACGGTGCAGCTAACTCCATTGCCCAACGCAACCAAATTGTCGGGCTTCGACAAATTCACTTAAGTGAGGCCGGGAATGGAATCTCGGTATGGAATGCCGCCGGCGCCAAAATTCTCGACAACGATATTCGCTTTGGGCGCGACGGGGTCTTTGTCATGACCAGCAGCAAGAATGTTATCAGCGGCAACTCCTTTCGAGACCTTCGCTTCGCTGTTCACTACATGTACGCTGATGCGGGCGAGATCACGAACAACGTGTCCTTAGGCAACCACGT
>CAVUFL010000015.1:0-104997 GCA_963740805.1 uncultured Alphaproteobacteria bacterium
CCAGCCCTCGATCGGTTTCGTCATCGATTGCGATGCGTTCCAGTTCCACATCCGAGGAAACACCTTGGATATGCCGGTCGCCTGGTTCAGCAGCTACCCAAATCAGTACGCCGAAATCTCGACGGTCTTCGATTCGGTCGGGCCCGCACCGTACCGCATTCCATCAGGGCCATGGGTCACGCTGGGCTTCATGCATGACGGGTTCGGCACGATGGAATTGTATGCCGACGGAGAGGTCATCGCCCGGCGCAACGGCGTGTATGGACCGGTCAAGGCGCCAGGAGGCGCGGGGCTAAGCATTGGCAACGCGCTGCGTAGCGGAGGCTTGTCGTGCAACGGCGAGATCGACGAGGTGAAGATCTGGCGGCTCAATCCACGCCGGATCGAGGATGAGTTCTACAAGAGGCCGATGGACCGGGAGACGGCTGAATGCTGGAAGCGCTTCCGGCGCGAGATTGAAGACGCATTTCGGCTTCACCCCGACTGCGCCAAGCAGATCGGGGCCGCGGTCCAGAACGCGGTGGACGGCCTAGTTCGTCAAGCGAACGCTCAGGGGCCGGAGACGCATGGCAGGCTGCTGCGCGCCGCGAAGGAATACAATCGCCTGTGGCGCGAGGGCAAGGTCGACAGCCCCGAGATGGCGAACGTGTTCATCGACCTTATTGGCTGGCTGCGCATCGCCGGTATCGCTCCGGAAGACAATGCGGCCCTGTCGGCGCTGACGGGCTCGCCCTGTTGGCAGCTGATCCTCGGCGAGCTTACGCCGCTCGATTGCGACCCCCAATTGATGATGCTGTTGCGCACAGTCGCCGACGGTCTCGGTGATAGACGTCGAACCAAGGTCACGACGGCCTAATGTTGTAAGAGGAGCAAGGCAGTGGCGCGCACCGACCTCACGCAAGGCAACAGCACCGCCAACGCTTCCACCTACAGCACTGCATCGATCACGCCCGGGTCGAACCGGGTGACGCTCGCGTTTGTGATGAACGTGCGACCCTTGACCGGGCCGGCCGCACAGCCGACCGCTCAGGGCAACGGGCTGACCTGGAACTCTATAGGGTCCGTACAGGTTACCGGCGCGCCGAACCGACGCCTCACTTGCTTCAGGGCGACCGGCGCTTCGCCCACCGCGGGACCGCTGAACTTCGATTTCGGAGGCGAGCAGCAGACCCTCTGCGCGTGGTCGGTGTTCGAATATGACGGCGTGACTGACATCGGCCAGGTTAAGACCGCGAGTGGTGGCACTCCACTGCCCACGATCACGCTCGGTGCCTTGGCTGACGCCGACAAGAGCATTGTGGTCGGCGGCGTCATCATCAATTCGCTCTTCGGAACGCCGGCCCAGGTCACGCCGGGCCAGAACCTTGCTGAGATCCACGAGCAAGATGTTGCGGAACCCGGCACTGGCGGCTCCTTGCAAACCGAGGATCGGACCGGGGGTGGGACCACGATCAATTGGACCGCATTCGCCCAAGGTTGGGCGGCAATTGGGCTTGAGCTCACCGTAGGGCTCGCCACGGCCGATATCACCGCGCTTGCCAAACGCTTCGAGCCGATCTTGTATTTCCACGCCGCCGAAAAGCTCTTTCCGTCGAACGCCAAGCGCTACATCGAAATGTGCGCTCTGTGGAAAGCGCAGTCGCCGTTCGATGTGAAGGAACTCTTGGGGTGGCAAAGGCGCACCCTATGCGCGCGCGCCGATCATCGACTACAAGGGCATCGCCGCCGTCAAGGGCGAGCCGGGCACGTTCCTCGGAGACAATCTGGTCAACACCACATCGGAAGAGCGGTTTCTGGACTTGTCCGGCTGGAAGGACGCCACGGGCATGGACGAACCTAAGGTAACCGCAGCCAGCAAGAATACCTATTCCAACCGTAGCGAGGTCGCGAAGCGATACGACACCGGCGATTTGGCGGACAGCAAATTTTGGTACCACGTCGAGATGTTCGACAATGCCCGGCTGCGACGGCTGTTGTCGACTGTACGCGCGCCGAACCTCGTCAAAGTGCTCGATAGCCTGAAGAAGGACGCAGCCCTGCTCTGCTATTACTTTTTTTTCCCGGCCCACGAGGAGGGGCCGATCCCGGGCTGCACCAATGTCGAGGCCAAGGAGTTCGGAAGCTTCGCCGGAGAATGGGTGTGCATGGCGCTGCTGCTCGAAAAAGACGGCGACGGCGCCCCTTTCAAGCCGTCCTATATCGGGATGAGCGGGCGAGGCTCTTATGCGGCCTCTCCGCCGCGAGGTCAGGCTGTCGACAGCGATGACATGGCGCGGCGCAGCGTGATGATGGTGCTTCCGTTCTCCACTTCCGAGGCGATCGGCGAACACCCGAAAATTTTCGTCGCGAACGGCACGCACAGTCTCTACCCGATGGCCGGCACCTTTGCGGTCACCTACACGGCGGGCGCCCCTGACCAATGCGGCATCGTCGAGCCAATCGACCCGAGCGCCGACGATCCTACGATCAGCGCTGCGGGCGCCTTCGGGCTGAAACTTCTTGCGACGGCCATGTCGGGGTCGGTTCTTGGCCCTCTAGCCCTGGTGATTGGCGCCATCGCCGCCACACTGGAAGATGTTTGGCCGCCTCATGGCCTGGATGTCGTGGGCGAACTGATATCCGGCCCGGACGATGTAACCGGTCCGCCCGGCAGCGGCAAAGTGGTCCGGCCGGAGAACCTGGCAGTGCCCGACGGCGGTTCGGACTTGCAGAACTGGCTGTCGAAAGAGGGCGCTGCCATCGGAGGAAAGCCCTACGACCATTTCGTCGACCGCGACAAGCAGCCTTGGTGGCCGAGCGATTCCGGTATGTCGGGCTACCAGGGCCTCTGGGGACCGAGGGTTGCGGGCGATCCCTTCGGCCGACGAGCGGGCATGAGGTTCCCCACCTTCTGGAGGACATTCTTCCTCGCCCTCGCCTCCGGTAAGGACCAGAAGGTGCTCTGACCGGCGCCTGACGCGGACGCCCGGTCAGCGCTGGAAGTTTCCAGCGCTGTTGTCTCAACCCAGAAAATGAAACCTGATGCGGTCCCTGCCGCATTCCTTCAGCGATCCTGTGCTCGAGCTGCGCAAACAGGGCCGGATCGCAATAGACATGCTGCATCGGGTCGCGCACAGTGCCGGACACCGCTATCGGCGCCGACCGGCGCCTGCGACAAGCGCACGCGCAAGCGCCGCCTGGTCGACGCTCGAATCTCCCTGGATGAAGCTCACCACGGCGGAAAGCGTCCGCGCCTGCTCGCCGATCAAATCCTCATAGGCGACGGCGAGCGCGTTCAGGCGCGGCGCCGCCACCCATTTCCGGTAGAAGTTGATGAAGTACTCCGTCTCGCGTTCGGCGAAGGCGTCGAAGCTCTCCTTGCTCTGCGCGATCGTTCCGCGCGCCACGGCGAGATCGTAGTTCGATTGCAGACGCGGGATCGGCGAGCGGTACTGGATCAGATATTTGCCGTTGAGCTTCGCTGAATCGCGAAAGCCGAAATCGTGGCTCTTCTGCATGAAGTAGCGGTTAGTCAGGCCACCGTCATGCGGCCGCTTGCAGGGAATGCGGTGGCAGCATCCCGGCCGGTAGAAGCCGCAATAATGCAGCTCCGGCCCGAAATAATGGGTGAGGCATTCGGTGAGGAAGCGATGACCGCTCCGCGGCATCGACTTCGAGAAAATGAAGCCGACGTCGTTCGCTTGAAACAGCGAGCGGAGCTGCGACTGCACGCTCCACAACTGGCCTTCGATCGCCCAAGGGTATTCGTAATATTCGACGCGTCTACGCAGCAGCGCGTTCAGATTGATCACGCGGATACTCCCCGGGCGGGGCTGTCATCTGTCAGCGCCGCGTCCGGGCGAATGCCGGCGCGGCTATTTGAACTCGACTTTGAGCACCTTGTAGGACTTGCCGCCGCCCGGAGTCGACACCTCGACGATGTTGTTCTTGCGCTTGCCGAGCAGCGCGCGGGCAAGGGGAGAGGTGATCGAGATCTTGCCCTTCTTCACATCGGCCTCGACCTCGCCGACGACCCGGTACTTCACCTTGTCGTCGGTATCCTCGTCGATCAGGGTGACGGTCGCCCCGAACATCACCTGGTCGCCCTTGAGCTTGGAGACATCGATAATATCGGCCCTGGACAGCTTGTCCTCGAGGTCGGCCATGCGCGCCTCGGTGATGCCTTGCTGCTCCTTGGCCGCGTGATATTCGGCGTTCTCGGAAAGGTCTCCATGCGTGCGCGCATCGGCGATTGCCTTGATGATGCGCGGGCGCTCGACGGTCTTGAGATGCTTGATCTCAGCCTCGAGCGCTGCATAGCCTTCCGCGGTCATCGGCACCTTGTCCATCATCAGCTCAAAACTCCTCTGGGCCCAGCCGGATACTGTCCAGGAATTGCCCAGTCTAAGTCAAGATTCGGGTAAATCGCCTGCTAAGCGAGCGGTTAAGCCGATTTCAGGCCCGCATAGCTTTGCAGGGGCGCTACGGTGAGGTTGCCGGCCCGCAGGGCCTTGATCGCCTCGGTGACGGCAAGAGCGCCAGCCACGGTTGTATAATAGGGGATGTGGTAGAGCAAGGCCGAGCGCCGGATGGAGAAGGAATTGGCGAGCGCCTTGGCCCCTTCCGTGGTGTTGAACACGATATCGACCTCGCCGTTGGTGATGGCGTCGACAATATGCGGCCGCCCCTCCAAGACCTTGTTAACCTTCTCGCATTCGATGCCGTGAGTGTCGAGGTGGCGCTTGGTGCCGCGGGTGGCGATGATGCGGAAGCCCATGGCGGCAAGCTCCCTGATCGGCGGCACGATCTTGTCCTTGTCCGAGTCCTTCACCGACACGAACACCGTGCCGGTAAGCGGCAACTTGGAGCCGCCGCCGATTTGGCTCTTGGCAAAGGCGATGGCGTAGTCGCGGTCGATGCCCATCACCTCGCCGGTCGAGCGCATCTCCGGTCCGAGCACGGTATCGACGCCTGGGAAGCGGGCGAAGGGAAACACCGCCTCCTTCACCGCGATATGGTCGAGATGCGGGCGCTGCAAGCCCGAACGAGGCGAGGGGTTTGCCTGCCAGGACCTGAGCGGCGATGCCGGCGATGGGAAGGCCGATCACCTTGGCGACGAAGGGCACCGTGCGGGAGGCCCGCGGGTTCACCTCGAGCACGTAGATCTCGTCATTCTGAATGGCAAACTGCACGTTCATCAGCCCGACCACGTTGAGCGCGCGGGCAAGCTTCTCCGTCTGCTGCTCCATATCCGCCACGATCTCTGGCTTCAGCGAATGCGGCGGCAGCGAGCAGGCGGAGTCGCCGGAATGGACGCCGGCCTCCTCGATATGCTCCATCACGCCGCAGATAAACACGTCCTTGCCGTCGGCGATGGCGTCGACATCGACCTCGATCGCGTCGCGCAAGATACGTATCGAGCAGCACGGGGCTCTTGCCAGAGACCACCACGGCTTCCGAGATGTAGCGGGCGAGCTGCGCATCGTCATGCACGATCTCCATCGCCCTGCCGCCGAGCACATAAGACGGGCGGATGACAAGCGGGAAGCCTAGCGTGCCGGCGATGGCGATGGCCTCGCTCGGAGACCGCGCGATGCCGCTTTTCGGCTGGCGCAGGCCAAGCCGGTCGATCAGCGCCTTGAACCTGTCGCGGTCTTCCGCAAGGTCGATGGCGTCAGGCGAGGTGCCGAGGATCGGCACCTTTGCCGCTTCGAGCGCCTGGGCAAGTTTCAGCGGCGTCTGGCCGCCGAACTGCACGATGACGCCCTTGACCCTGCCGTTCGTTTCCTCTTTCCGCACGATCTCGAGCACGTCCTCTTCGGTCAGCGGCTCGAAATAGAGGCGGTCCGAGGTGTCGTAGTCGGTCGACACCGTCTCCGGATTGCAATTGACCATGATGGTCTCGTAGCCCGCGCCGGACAGCGAGAAGGCCGCGTGGCAGCAGCAATAGTCGAACTCGATGCCCTGGCCGATGCGGTTCGGCCCGCCGCCGAGAATGATGATCTTCTCCGCCGCCGACGGCCGCGCCTCGCATTGCGGCGGCCCGGCAAAGCCCGACTCGTAGGTCGAATACATATAGGCGGTTGGCGAGGCGAACTCCGCGGCGCAGGTGTCGATGCGCTTGTAGACCGGGTGGATGTCGAGCGCGCGGCGCCGCTCCGCGACCTCGCCCGGCTCGAGCCCGGCAAGTGTCGCCAGCCGCTCGTCGGAGAAGCCCATGGCTTTGAGCATGCGGAACTGGGCGGCGCTCGGCGGCAGGCCGTGCTCGCGCACGCGCGCCTCCATGTCGACAATGTCCTTGATCTGGCGGATGAACCACGGGTCGATCTTGCACGCCTCGAAGATCTGCTCCTCGTCGAAGCCGAGCCTGCAGCGCCTGCGCCACTTTGAGGATGCGGTCGGGGGAGGGGGTGCCGAGGCCGGCGCGGATCGCGTTCTTGTCGTCGCCCTCGCCGAGACCTTGAAACTTGATGTCGTCAAGCCCGGTCAAGCCCGTCTCCATCGAGCGCAGCGCCTTTTGCAGCGACTCCGGGAAGGTGCGGCCGATGGCCATGGCCTCGCCGACCGACTTCATCGAGGTGGTGAGCACCGGCACGGCACCAGGGAACTTCTCGAAGGCGAAGCGCGGGATCTTGGTCACCACATAATCGATGGTCGGCTCGAAGCTCGCCGGCGTCGCCCCTCCGGTGATGTCGTTGGCGAGCTCGTCGAGCGTGTAGCCGACGGCGAGCTTGGCCGCGACCTTGGCGATAGGAAAGCCCGTGGCCTTCGAGGCAAGCGCCGAAGAGCGCGACACGCGCGGGTTCATCTCGATGATCACGAGCCGCCCGTCGGCGGGGTTCACCGCGAATTGCACGTTCGACCCGCCGGTCTCGACCCCGATCTCGCGCAACACCGCAATCGAGGCGTTGCGCATGATCTGATATTCCTTGTCGGTCAGCGTCAGCGCCGGCGCCACGGTGATCGAGTCGCCGGTATGCACGCCCATGGGATCGATGTTCTCGATCGAGCAGATGATGATGCAGTTGTCGTCCTTGTCGCGGACGACCTCCATCTCGTACTCCTTCCAGCCGAGCACCGATTCCTCGATCAGCACTTCGCAGGTGGGCGAGGCGTCGAGCCCGCGCTCCACGATCTCGAGAAACTCCTCGCGGTTATAGGCGACGCCGCCGCCGGTGCCGCCGAGCGTGAAGGAGGGGCGGATGATGGCCGGAAGGCCGATATCCGAGAGCGCTTCCAGCGCCTCGATCAATCCCTTCTCGACATAGCGCCGCCGCCTCGCTCCTTCGCCTTGCGCCCAGGAATGCTCGAAGGAGGCAAACGCTGCAGCCCGCTTGTCAGGATCGCTGACGGTCTCGCTGATGCGCTTGATCTCGGTCTTGTATTTCTCGCGGTCGGCGCGCTTCAGCGTGGCTGCGTCGGCGAGCCGCGAGCGCGGCGTCTCGAGCCCGATCTTGGTCATCGCCTCGCGGAACAGCTCGCGGTCCTCTGCCTTGTCGATCACCTCGGCGCGGGCGCCGATCATCTCCACGCCGTATGTGTCGAGTACGCCAGAGCGCTGCAGGCTGAGCGCCGTGTTGAGCGCGGTCTGCCCGCCCATGGTCGGCAGAAGCGCGTCAGGCCGTTCCTTCTCGATGATCTTGGCGACGAACTCAGGCGTGATCGGCTCGACGTAGGTGGCGTCGGCCACGTCAGGGTCGGTCATGATCGTGGCCGGGTTCGAGTTCACCAGCACGATCCGGTAGCCCTCTTCTTTGAGGGCCTTGCAGGCTTGCGTGCCGGAATAGTCGAACTCGCAGGCCTGGCCGATGACGATCGGTCCGGCTCCGATGATCAGGATCGACTTTATGTCTGTTCTTTTAGGCATCGGATATGCTGGTCCGGACTTCCCCCTCTCCCCTTAGGGGAGAGGGTCGGGGTGAGGGGGTATGTAGAATTCTGACTGCCATTAGCTCCGCTTCTTCTCTTCCATCAGCGCGACGAAGCGCTTGAAGAGGTAGTGGCTGTCCTGCGGCCCTGGCGACGCTTCGGGGTGGTACTGCACCAGAACACAGGCTTGTCCTTCACCTTGAGCCCGCAATTCGAGCCGTCGAACAGCGACACGTGGGTCTCCTCGACATTCGGAGGGAGACTGTCGCGGTCGACGGCGAAGCCGTGATTCATCGAGGTGATCTCGACCTTGCCGGTGGTGAAGTCCTTCACCGGATGGTTCGCGCCGTGATGGCCCTGATGCATCTTGCGCGTGGTGCCGCCGAGCGCGAGCCCCAGCATCTGATGGCCGAGGCAGATGCCGAATACCGGCAGCCCTGAACTCGACGAGCTTCCTGATCTCCGGCACGGCATAGACTCCGGTCGCCGCGGGATCGCCAGGTCCGTTCGACAGGAACACGCCGTCAGGCTCGCGCGCCAGCACCTCTTCTGCCGTCGCCGTCGCCGGCAGCACGGTGAGCTTGCATCCGGCGGTGGCGAGCTCGCGCAGGATGTTGCGCTTCAAGCCATAGTCGATGGCAACGACATGGAAGCGGGGATGGCTCTCGTGCCCGTAGCCTTCGTTCCACCGCCACTCGGTCTCGTCCCAGCCATAGCTCTGTCCGCTCGTCACGTCCTTGGCGAGGTCGAGCCCGACCATGCCTGGGAAGGCTGCGAGCTCGCGCTTCAGCGCGGCAAGATCGAATTTGCCATCCGGCGCGTGCGCGATCACCGCATTCGGCATGCCCTTCTCGCGGATCAGCGCGGTCAGTGCGCGGGTGTCGACGCCGGTGATGGCGATGATGCTGCGGGCTTTCAGCCAATCGTCGAAGCCCTGCGCCGCGCGGTAGTTCGAGGCCTTCGTGATCGGCGCTTTCAGCACGCAGCCGCGCACGCCTGAGGCCGCGGCGAGGCTCGCCGTCTCGATGTCCTCAGTGTTGGTGCCCACATTGCCGATATGCGGGAAGGTGAAGGTGATGATCTGCCCGGCATAAGAGGGGTCGGTGAGGATTTCCTGATAGCCGGTCATGGCGGTGTTGAAGCAGACTTCGCCCACGGCGGTGCCGACAGCGCCTGCGCCCTTGCCTTCGATGACGGTGCCGTCCTCAAGCACGAGCAGCGCGGTGGCGCGCTCCTCGCCCCACGGGGCAGTCGCCCGCGCGCGTGGGTTCAGGGCCTCTGCGGCCGGCATGTCGGGATTGTCGTTCATCGGCTTTCGTTGTGCCGCCTGAGCCTAGGCGGCTGGGCTTGAAGTCGGTGCACGTCTCGTCGGCGTCAAGACCGACACTTCTGCCACGCATCCAACGAGCCCAACTCTTAAGTCACCGCGTCATGCCGGTCAAGTTGTGGACATAAATATTTTCATGTGAAAACAACAAGTTATGTGAACGAAATCCCTTGCCTGATCTCGGGGGCTCAATTACTTTCGAAACTTCTTCCTCGATTCACCGCTCACATCCATGCGCGAGACCATCACCGCCGCACTGAAGACTGCGACCAAGGCTCAGGACAAGCGCCGCGTCTCGACGCTGCGGCTGGTCTCTGCCGCCATCAAGGATCGCGATATCGCTGCGCGAACTGCAGGCAAGGGTGAGGCGACCGACGCCGAGCTGCTCGAGCTGTTCGCCAAGATGATCAAGCAGCGTGAGGAGTCCGAGAAGATCTATAGAGACGCCGGGCGGACCGAGCTCGCCACGCAAGAGGCCGAGGAGATCGCCATCATCCGCGAGTTCCTCCCCAAGCAGCTATCAGACGCCGACACGCAGAAGGCGATTGCCGATGCCATCGCCGAGGCAGGCGCCACCAGCGTGAAGGACATGGGGAAGGTAATGGGGGCCTTGAAGTCGCGCTACGCAGGTCAGATGGACTTCGGCAAGGCAAGTGCGCTGGTGAAGGCGAAGCTCGGTTGATCTTCGCGGCGCGGTCGCGACGCGTTCCCGCCGTTAGCTTCGTTCCCTGGCGAAAAATTCCTCGGTCGTAATCAAGTTCAGCAGAACCTGCTTGTGCGCCTGCAAGAAAGCAAAGGCTTCCATGGGGTCGTCGCGCTTGCCGCGCCAGAGTCCCAGAAGCTCGGCGCCGGCAGAAGTCGCGCTCTCGGGAGATGGGTCGGCGAGCTTGCGGATCACGCCGCAACCATAATCGGTGTCGACCGTGTAAGCGGCGAGATCGTGCCGCTGGCTGATAAAATCGACATAGGCTTGGTAGCCGACGCCGCACCATTCTCCACGGATGAATTTGGGCACGGCGATCTCAGACCTTGGCGGCAAGCAGTCATGCACCACGAGCGTGCCGCCTTCTCGAATCAGCAGGAAGCCCTCCACGAGATCGCGCCATGACGTCTCGTATTCGTGCCAGGAATTGACAAGAGCGATGTCGAAGCGGCGCCCCTCGCTGCTGATCTTCTTGAGGCTTTCGCCGATGTCGAGAGTATTGCTGCGATAGTCGATCGACAGGCCGTCGTCGAAATCGTCTGGGCAACCATACATCAGCCGGACACAGGTCTCGAGTTTCGACCGATCGATCTCTGCGTAGCGCCTCCCGGTCGAAAACGTGCACAATTCGAGATAGTGACGATAGCCGTGCACCTCAGCCAAATGATTGATGAGGTGCGCCTTATTCCACTCTTGAAGCAACGGCAGGCCCCCCAACAAGCCATGAAGGCATGATAATCGCCGCGACACCCGCTCTCTGCACAAAAATCTTGCATCGACGATGCGTCCGGCACACGACGCGTTCTCTCACGCCGCCATCATCTGAAAATCAAATAGCTCCTTCGGAAAATTCCTGCGGCAGCCGGCCACGCGTCAGTTTGTCTTGCACTGCAACATAGTTCTGTCACTGCACCGCAATAGAAAAGTGTGCAATGCAGCACGTGATTCGTTCACGCGCGCATCAAACTTCAATAGGAGGCCAATAATGACCCCACGTACCCAACTGAAGCTTTTCACCGCCGCTGCAGCCCTGACCCTTGTCGGTTTAGCCGCCGATAGCCCCGCGCGGGCCGAGGAGCCGCTGAACAATCTCGGCCCAGTCGGTCCGCATGAGCCGATCGTCATCGCCGCCGGCACTCAGCGGGTGCTCGCCTTCTATGAGCCTGAGCGTGGCGGATGCGCCGTGAGCGCGGTCACCTGGAAGGAGGTCGCACCGGATGCGCCTTTCCGTGTCCGCGTCAGCCTGAAGCCAGGTCAGATGTTCCACCTCGATGGCGCCGATCGCCAGTCGGTCGGCCTGCTTTGCGGCGCCGACGCTTCGACGCTTGCCGTCGTCGCTCCAGCCGAGCTGATCCTCACCGGCTCGACGGCAAAGAACTAGGTATCGTCAGTGCCGGGCAGGACCCGGCGATCCCAAAAGAGCGCAACGCCCTTCCCGTCGCCGGGGAGGGCGTTGTCTTTTCGAGACAATAATTGCGTGCTCGCTATTTCCGCTTCGCCTTCGTCTGCTCCATGAAGTGGCGGAGCACGGCGTTGATGCGCGTCTGATAGCCCGACCCCAGGGTCTTGAAGAAGGCGAGCACGTCCTCATCGAGCCTGATCGAGATCGCCTCTTTTCGCCGCGGCGTGACGAGCACGGCTTTGGACCAATCGAAATTTGCTGTGTCGGAATCGGGATCTCGCCTGATCCCTTCCTCAATCTCTTCCTCGGTCATCGCACGGAGCCGGTCGAGATCAGTTCTGCCCCTTCGTCGATCGTTTATGGATCGCCTTGTGATACGCGTTTCGCTCATAGTGTCTCGCTCGCCGCGCCGAGATAACGCGGCATCGTTTTTCCCGCATTGTGAAGACAACGGTTATCTCTACGTCGTCTAACAGACCCACAGCCGTCCTGCGGTTCTCTCCATAACCAAATGAGGGAGCGACAACGTGAGGACACCTGAAAATTTCCTTCACATCCTCGAAATCGACTTCGTGGATATGCCAGTTGGTTTCACGTTTGGCTGCGTCCCACTCGAACTCGACAAAATCCGCTTCCTCGACAAGAACGTAGTTCCGAGGAGGCTTTGCCATCCTCTTTTCCCGTATATACAGTTGTAGTTACAAATTAGCAAGTTCTCTTTTGTTCTTTTAGTGGATAGCGGTAATCAAAGCAATGCATTCACTGGCGTAACCAGCCCTATCCTGCGCCCACTGCCGTGTAATGAAATTCTCCGATTCGTTCCTCGATGAGATCAGGGCGCGGCTGCCGGTGTCGGCCGTCGTCTCGCGCCGCGTGGCCCTGAAGCGCGCGGGGCGCGAATGGAAAGGGCTGTCGCCGTTCAATCAGGAGAAGACGCCGTCCTTCACGGTCAACGACCAGAAGGGTTTCTACCACTGCTTCTCCTCAGGCAAGCACGGCGACATTTTCGGCTTCGTCATGGACACCGAAGGCTTGAGCTTTCCTGAAGCGGTGGAAAAGCTCGCGAACGATGCCGGCCTGCCGCTGCCGAAGCCAGACCCGCAATACGAGCGCGCGGCGAAAGAACGCTTGGGCCTTTACGATGCGCTGGAAGCGGCAAGCGTCTATTTCGAAGAGCAGCTCGCAACCGTGACGGCCGCGAGGCGCTCGACTATGCCGAGCGGCGCGGGATCACGCCTTCGACCGTCAAAGAGTTCCGCATCGGCTTCGCACCGAACGCGAAGGACGCGCTGAAAGCGACTCTCATCAAACGCGGATTCAGCGAATCCCAGCTCTTCGACGCCGGTCTCCTCATCAAGCCAGACGACGGCCGCGCCGCTTACGATCGCTTCCGCCACCGGCTCACCATCCCCATCGTCAACCAGCGTGGCCGCATCATCGCCTTCGGCGCCCGCGCGCTCGACGCCGCAACCGAGCCGAAATATCTGAACTCACCGGAGACCAAGCTGTTCGACAAGGGCTCGACCGTGTTCAACTTCGCCCGGGCGCGGGGGCCAGCCTTCGACAAGGGCGAGCTGATCGTGGTCGAAGGCTACATGGACGTGATCGCGCTCTATCAGGCCGGCTTCCATCACACCGTGGCGACGCTCGGCACCGCCTTCACCGAGCGCCAGATGGATCAGCTTTGGCTGCTCGCGCCGGAACCGATCATCTGCTTCGACGGCGACCGCGCCGGCGAGGCTGCAGCAGCGCGCGCCATCGACCGCATGCTGCCGGTCTTGCGCGAGGGGCATTCCTTTCCGCTTCGCCTTCCTGCCGCAAGGCTCGGATCCAGACGACCTCGTGCGCAATGAGGGGCCAGGCGCTCTCGCGCGCTGTCTCGCCGAGGCGCGGCCTTTGATCGATATTCTCTGGCAGCGCGAATGCGCCGGCCACAATCTCGATACGCCAGAGCGGCGCGCAGCACTCGAAGAGCGGCTGGAGCAGCTCCTCAGCACCATCGCCAATGCGCGGGTGCGTGAGCATTACCGCCGCGACGTCAAGTCGAGGCTGTTTGCGCTGTGGCGCGACCTCGGCAAGCGGAGCGGCGTTCCAGTCGAAGCCGTCGCCGCTTGCATCCGCGGGCAAGAGCGGGGCAAGACCGCTTCCCTCGGCCCATGGCTTCGCCATCACCATCATCTTGGCGCTCGCCCACCATCCTTCGCTGCTCGATCATTTCGCCGAAGAGGTGGCCCATCTCGACATCAGGCAGAAGCAACTCGCCGAGCTTCTCGGCTTCCTCACCGAGACGATCTTCCACAACCATGGCATCACGCGCGAAGAGCTCGCCGCAACGATGCGCGGCAGCCGGCACGCCAAGCTCTTCGACACGCTCGATCGCTCGAGCGCCTTCAAGCGCGTCGCGTTTCTGCAAGCTGAGACCCCTCCAGGCCGAGGTCGAGGAGCATTTCGCCGAGCTCATCTACCGCTGGACCACGCTCAAAAGCCTCAACAAGGAGGTGCAGGATCAGGCGCTCGACCTCGCCGATCTCTCGGAAGCCGACTTTGAGCATTTTGCCGAGTTGCAGCGCCAGGTTGCCAATGCCGGGCTCCGCCATGCCGCCGACGACGCCGGCGACCGCGACAGCGCCAAGCGCTTCCAGGAGACCATCGCCAGGCTGAAAGGCGAGAATATCGGCGCCCAGCGGGGGCGCCGTCCCGACCGGCGTCCGCACCAGCGCTAGGAACCCCGCAAACGGCACCGTTATTGCATTGCGAACGTGATGGAACGTAACACGCTTCACATGGCTAGAAATTGTGCTTTTGAAGGGCTTTGCGGCCTTGACACATCGCCTTAGTCTCGCCAATTCCATGCCAGGAACTTGATCGGCCGGAGGCGCCGCCAGGGGTCCTTTGGAGAGGGGCTTGACCGCTTCCACGAGGCGTTGGTGGTTTGGACCAGGCGCCGGCCGGCGTTGCGTTCGCTCGACAGGCTCTCGCGTCGCGCATTCGGGCTCATTGCCCGGCAAAGACATTCGGTCCGGAACGTTGAGTTCCAATCCTTCTGCCCGGGAAGGGCAAGCTTGATTGGGGAGAACGAAGTCGGCCAAGGCTCGACCAGTCAGTCTTAGCGATGCTGGCGGCGAGCCAAGGGCCGGTCATGTTTAATCGTCGATTAACGGTGCGTGCCGCTAATCGTCAGAGGTAATTGCGAACGGGCGCGCCGCACAGACGGCACGCCTCGGCTATGCGCTTCACCCCGCAAGGGCAAGCGCTTCGGAGTAGATGAATGGCAACCAAGACCGCTGAAGCAGAGGACCAGGAGCAGCCGCAGGCTGAGACTTCCGACGGTCCGGTGCTCGATATGTCTGATGCCGCGGTCAAGAAGCTGATCAAGACGGCGAAGGCTCGCGGCTTCGTCACCTATGACGAGCTGAACGAGGTGCTTCCGTCCGAGGAAGTCTCCTCCGAGCAGATCGAGGACACCATGTCGATGCTCTCCGACATGGGCATCAACGTCATCGACACCGATGAGGCCGAGGAGCCGGAGGAGGGCGCTGCCAACGCCGAAGCCGCGCCGCGCGTCGTCGCCACCATCACCCCCATCGCCAAGGCCGAGACCAAGGCCGAGCCTGCCGAGCGCACCGACGATCCGGTGCGCATGTATTTGCGCGAGATGGGCTCGGTCGAGCTTCTGTCGCGTGAGGGCGAGATCGCCATCGCCAAGCGCATCGAGGCCGGCCGCGAGGCCATGATCGCCGGTCTGTGCGAAAGCCCGCTCACCTTCCAGGCCATCATCATCTGGCGCGACGAGCTGAACGAAGGCAAGATTCTGCTCCGCGACATCATCGATCTCGAAGCCACCTATCAGGGCCCTGACGCCAAGCCGGCGCCGTCGCAGCCTCTGCCCGAGGGCATGAATGGCGAGGCCCCCCATGGCGGCAACGGCCATGCCGCACCTGCCGCGGCGCAAGCACCTGCCCGCGACGACGAGGATGGCGAGCGCGTCGCCCAGGAAGAATTCGACGACGAAGAGGACGATCTCGAGAACTCGCTTTCGCTCGCGGCCATGGAGGCAGAGCTCAAGCCCAAGGTGCTCGAGACCTTCGACCTCGTCGCCACCAACTACAAAAAGCTGCGCAAGCTGCAAGATCAAGAAGTCGAGCGCGCGCTCCGCAACGACACGCTCTCCTCAGGCCAGGAGAAGCGCTACAAGGTCCTCAAGGACGAGATCGTCGCCGAGATCAAGTCGCTGTCGCTCAACAACAATCGCATCGAGAGCCTGGTCGAGACCCTCTACGACATCAACAAGAAGCTGCTCGGCTATGAGGGGCGCCTGCTTCGCCTCGCCGAGAGCTATGGCGTGAAGCGCGAGGACTTCATCGACGAATATCAGTCGAACGAGCTCGATCCCAACTGGCTCCGCCGCGTCGGCCGCCTGAAGAAGAGGGGCTGGGGAGATTTCGTGCGCGACGAGCGCGGGCTGATCAAGGACATCCGCGGCGAGATCCACAATCTCGCCGCCGAGACCGGGCTGCAGATCTCGGAGTTCCGCCGCATCGTGCACATCGTGCAGAAGGGCGAGCGCGAGGCGCGCCAGGCGAAGAAGGAGATGGTCGAGGCCAATTTGCGCCTGGTGATTTCCATCGCCAAGAAATACACGAACCGCGGGCTTCAGTTCCTTGATTTGATTCAGGAAGGCAATATCGGCCTGATGAAGGCGGTCGATAAGTTCGAGTACCGCCGCGGCTATAAATTCTCCACCTACGCCACTTGGTGGATCAGGCAGGCGATCACCCGCAGCATTGCCGATCAAGCAAGAACCATCCGCATCCCCGTGCACATGATCGAGACCATCAACAAGATCGTGCGCACGTCGCGCCAGATGCTGCATGAGATCGGCCGCGAGCCGACGCCTGAGGAGCTTTCCGAGAAGCTCGCCATGCCGCTCGAGAAGGTGCGCAAGGTTCTCAAGATCGCCAAGGAGCCGATCTCGCTCGAGACCCCGATCGGCGACGAGGAAGATTCCTATCTCGGCGATTTCATCGAGGACAAGAACGCGGTGCTGCCGATCGACGCCGCCATCCAGTCAAACTTGCGCGAGACCACGACGCGCGTGCTCGCCTCGCTCACGCCGCGCGAGGAGCGCGTGCTTCGCATGCGCTTCGGCATCGGCATGAACACCGACCACACTCTGGAAGAGGTCGGCCAGCAGTTCAGCGTCACCCGCGAGCGCATCCGCCAGATCGAAGCCAAAGCGCTCAGGAAGCTGAAGCATCCGAGCCGGTCGCGAAAGCTGCGGAGCTTCCTGGACAACTAAGTGCGCCTAACCTTAGGCGCCACGTTGTCGATCTTGAAGCGCCGAGTGTAGACCGTTATTGGTGAGCCGCACAAAGAATTGCGGAGGCTGAAACCCTGAATGCAGTTGTCGCAAAGTACGGAGGGTAATCTCTGACGTTAGTGCGGCGGGTTCTTCAAGAAGAAGTGCATGGGCCTGCTCGCAGCCTTCGAAGTACTCTAAAAACTCTCCCCTCGAAATTCCGCCTCGTGAGCCAAACCGTCGCCAGATAGTGGTCGGAGAGCGCGTCACGATCTCTGTGACCGTAACAATTCCTACGACCGCGGCGACGGGCCGCTTAGCATAAATCCATGCGAGTGTTTGATCTTCGATCCGCGGTCGTCTTCTTCGGAATTCCACAGTCTTTACGCCGCTTAGAATGCCAGTGGCATGTCTGGCTTTGAGCGAAATTAGTATGGCCGACGATTTAGGCATTTCTGCGCGTCGCTACCGAGACGATCGAGGCCAACAAGTGAGGTTCAAGCGGAGTAGCGGTACGAAGATTCGACGGGCCGACGCAACGCATTTCTCGCAAGTGTTCTAACGTTACGGGTTGCTCCAAGGCCACAAGATTGTCGAAAGTCGTTGCAAGAATTCTGTCGCTTGCTGTCAGAGATCCGACTTTTCGGACGACCCCGCCGCGCCGCAAATCCTCTGGAACGCAGCCTACAGGAACTTGTGTAACGTCAACAATTCGAGCAATTGCAACTGCGGCACCAGAGCCGCCACTGCGCTTAAACTCATAAAAGACAAGCGCCGCGCCAGGTACCATCACGCGAGACGTACGAACCGAATTAAAGTATGTCCGGGTTCTGAGGAAGCCCGCTTCGGGCGCGCTTAGGAAAGATAGTTGACTGTCCGAGCCGATCAGATCTTTCGCGTATTGCTTCTCTATCGGCACCAAGACAGATGTTCGGCCGGGCAATGCCAATACCAGAGGCGATAGCAATGTTTCCAATTCCAGGAGAGTGCAGTCGACCTCCTGACCACCTTTGGTTCGAATAACAATTCTGCTCTCCGTGGAACCAAAGTCGGGTACGCTGGCAGGGAGCTGAAGCTCCGCCAGTTCTTGCAAAGAGCTCACCAGTAGCTTCCAATCTGCGGCGGCAATGGCTTGACCCACCGCGATCTTCTGAAGCATTCGATCGTTGCCGTGGGAGCCAAATCCATGGGCCAATGCTATGCGACGAGTGATTGGCTGAAGTGGATCGTCGACCAATTCCACCCTAGCTATTCGATCGCGGGAAACGAGCTTGCAGACCTCACCTATGAGATAGTCTGAAATGGTCGACGCCAAAGGATGGTACTCATCGACCCACACATAGAGGTGATGTGGGGCATCGAAAGTGGCGCCTACGAGAGAGGCTCCGATGCAACTTCCGTGGTCTCGAATCATTCGGCATTGGACGTTTCCAGCCTGGAACTGTGACATTGTGCTGAGCTGTTTCGGAGAAAGTGTGCTTTCGGGTAGGCAGCTCAGTAGTTCGCCGACGTCAGAGCCGCATTCGATTTGCAGTCCTGACTCAACTGCAAGCAAGGAGGTGCGAGACGTCGCAAATGGTCTCAATGCTTCAACGCACTCGGTTAGACTTATGACGTCCATGTTGAATTGTGAGAGCAGCGTCTCCCGATACTCCAGGAGCTTTGCGTCGCTCGTAATGTAACCGGTAGCCCCCGCGGCGATTGCGTTTGCCAATTGAGCGACATCGGACTTATTTCGCGCGGAGAGAGGCTTTGTAGAATCGCGATGGACAAAAAGGATGCTCTCGACTGCCATGGAAAGGGACTTAAGTCGCTCGGGTGCAACACGAGGCAGGCAAGGTAGATTTTGTGCAAGTGAAAGGACGGGATCGTTCTTTTGTCCTTTCGATGTTCGTTCTAGCTCGGCTGCGAACTCAGAAGTTACAACGATGCGAATTTCGTGACCAAGTGCAGCACCAAATAGCGTCTCGGCCTCATGCTTGCGGGGTCGGTCCTTAATGACATCGAAGTAGACGTTCAGATCAATGGCGTACAACGGCGGATTCGATTTGGAGCGCATAGCGCTGAGCTGAATGACGGGCCGGGTGGGCGACATCAGAGCGAGGAGGCTGGGACTCTCTACTTCACGCACACGCAAAATGAGCCTCCGACCTCGGCTCTGACCTCCGCGCCTGCTTCCGAGTGCAATGAAGCCATTGCGTTCATAGAAATAGTTGGCAGCTTTCAAATCAGCGGCAACGTGCGCCGAAATGCTCAAGTACCCCTCGCTTTCGGCTTGGGAGACGAGCCCTCGGATGAGTTGGGGTGCCTCCTCCTTGGCCACGAAATCTGGTAGGAATCACAATCTGATAGACGCGCAAACGGGGAAAGATACCGCCGAACAGGAGATGCCCTGCGTAAGGGGATTCTGCATTGTTTGCGGCGAGTAGGAGCAGCACCTTTCGAGCAAGAATTTGATCAGTGTACGCGCTGTGCGGGAGGAAGCCGAGTGCTTCACGTTCGCTGTCCGCCTCGCGTTGAATATCACCCAGGAATCGAAGGATCGTCGTTGGATCTCGCTCAATCACGAAGTGTGACGTCATCGGCATCCGGCCCCTCGGTTGTACGAGGGGATTAGCACACTTAGCTCCCCCCTAAAAATCTTATCCCCGCGCGCCAGCGCCCCCCTATCATCGCCGCGCTCCGTCCACTGAAGGGCGCCATCGCGAGGCGGTCGTTGAGGCGGGACGGGGCGCGGCGCCCGCGGGTCTGGTCACGCGGACAGGCACTCGGGCGGCGCCGGGGCTCCGCTCGGGACCACTACGAGTCCCCGCCAGGAGCTGGCTGACGTTTTGGGCATTCGCGCTCAAGTAGGCCGAAGGCCGATAGCGCGTCAAAAAAAGCGCGATGGCCTTTCTCCTACCAGCGCATGACCCAAAATTGGAAAACGCGGCCCGGCGCCGGAATGAGAACGCCGCAAGCTCTTGTTGCGCTATCGCTGGCGCTACTTGAGCGCAGTGGCGCGCCGTGAGGCGCCCGCCGCGGTCCGCAAGGATCGCGGACACCATAGGCTTGCGCTTTTCGGCGCGCCGCTTCCCTTCGGGGAAGAGACCTTGGCATAGCCCGGACGGCATGGCCGTCGCGGGAATGGAGGCGTGCGTATTGATCGATGTCACCGCGACGTGCTCGTCACCCCGGGATGAGCCGGGGTCCAGTTTTTCTTTGGCGCTTCGCGCGCTGGATACCGGCTTCCGCCGGTATGACACGCGCTCAATGCCGAGGATGCCCGGCGACCCTGGAAAACTCCGCTCCCGATCCCGCCACACCCTCGCCAGTTTCGCATCCGAGACTCGGGCAAAAGCAACTCAAGCAAAAGCGGAGGAACGACGATGCGTCTCTTGGCTCTCGCAGCAGGACTTCTGATTGCAGCGACCATCGTTCCGGTGAGCGCCGATGCCGGCCCGGTCAGGGCGACCGCGCGGGGCACTGCGACCGCCGTTGCCGTCACCGGCAAGACCGCGGTGAGGGGCACCGTCGTTGTCGGCAAGACCGCGGCCAAGGGAACGGCCGTCGTCGGCAGGACCGCGGTCAGAGGCACCGCGGCTGCAGGCCGCGGGGTTGCACGCGGCACCGTCTGCGTCGCGACACTCTTCCGCCGCTGCGGCAGGCCTTATCCATAGCCTCATTTGAACAGCGCGAGCAATTCCGCCGCGAGCACCCCGCCGGTGATCGCGATCTCGGCGAACGGCGTCTTGTCGGCGATCTCAGCGTCGGTGACCATGATCTGCCCGACCTTGGCCGCGAGCTCGGCGATCGAGGCGCCGTAGACCAGGCGGGAAATTCCGCACCACAGGATCGCGCCCATGCACATGGCGCAGGATTCGCCCGAGGTGTAGAGCGTCGTGCCCTTGAGCTTGTCGGGCCCGTAGCGCGCGAGGAAGCGGCGGATGGCGACCATCTCGCCATGCGCGGTCGGGTCCTTCTCCTGCTTGCCGAGATTGCGGCCTTTGACCATCACCTTGCCGTCACGCACGATCACGCTGCCGAAGGGATAGTCGCCGCGCGCGGCTTCCGCGATGGCCATCCGCATGAAGCGCTCGTCGTCCGGCTGCACCCCTTGCGCGATCCCGCGCGCCTGCGCCGGAGACGGCACGAGCAGCGCAGGCGAGGCGATCGGCAACGCCAAAGCTCCAACCGCGCCCGCGATCAAAGTCCTACGGCTCACATCTTCGGTTGGCGATGCGATGCGATCAGCACCGATGCAGTCAGCGCCCATGTAACATCTCCCTGTCAAGCCATCGGTGTCCGAAGCTACGCCGCACATCATTCTAATGGCAGGAGGTGGGCTGTCCGCAAGACCGCGGCCAAGGGCACGGCCGTCGTTACAATTTCGCAACCGCCACGATCTGCCGGGGCATGTTGGCGTTCATGTCCTTGCCAGGCCACACGCCTTCGACCTTGCGCGTGGCGCCAGAGCCGGTCACGCGCACGCTGGTAAAGCCGAGGGCGCGGAATTTCTGTGCGATCGCCGCATTGTCGACCAGCCGCTCCACCGAGCTCAGCGACAGCGTCGCGCGGTAGCGCTTGCCCTGGTGGACGGTGAATTCGCCGGCGAAGCTCGAAGCGATGAAACTGGTGGCGATGGCGAAGGCTGCGAGCGCCGTCAGCGATTTGCGCAAGGCCTTCAACATTCTGGCGCCGGCGATCGACGCGGCGGCGAGGCTGAAATCGGCGGCGAGGGTGATGGCGGTGACGAGAGCGAAGCTGTTCATGGCGGGTCCTCCCAGAGGTCTTCCTCGACCTCCTGGATGGGAACCTAGCCAAGGCCGCCTGAACCCAATCTGAGGGCGGCAGTCAGCTTCCGTTCATGCGGCCAAGGTCGTCACGCTGGGGTGGGGCGCTGAGGCACAGCCTAGTTGCGGCAGACCTTGGCGCCCGAGGTGCAGACATAGTTCACGACCACGCCGGTAAAGCAGGTCGTGTAGGTCTTGGCGTTGACGAAGGTCGCATAGATGACATCCTCCGGCACCACCGGCCGCACCCTCTTGAAGAACGGGTCGGGCTTCACCTTCTCAGGGCTCATGCTGATGCTGCTCCAGCCTCGCTTGCGCTTGAGCTCGTCGGCGCTCTTGGCGGCAAGAGCTCGCGACATGTGCAGGGCCTCGCCTTTGGTGTCGGCGCTATGGGTTGCCGAAATGATTTCACAGTCCGCCGCCATGGCGGCCTGAGGCCCGAAGATCGCCAAGGCCAAAATGCCGAGAGCAACACTTTTAGCAGCTCGAAACATGCTTTCTCCCTGCAGTAACCGGGCCCGCAGCCGCTTGTTTTGCCAGTGCTGCCGGACGCTGGCAACCCGACGTGTCGAACTGTCGCCGCCACGATGCCTGATTGATCGAAGCGCCAATTGGGGTACCTTTTCGGCGGTCCCATTTGCCGTGGCGGGGAAACATGGTGACAGTCTGACATGAGCGAGCAAGCGCCGCCGCAAGACCCTGGTTTGATCGAAATTCGCGTCGCGAAGCTTGCCCAGCTCTTTCACGGCCTCGATCCTTACCCGTTCCGCGAGAGAGATCTCGACAAGGACGCCGAGGAATTCATCGTCAGCTGGGCGAGGGAGCTACCTCGCGACACACCGTTCAAGATCGTGGTGCATGTCCCTGAGGAGCAACTCGCTCTGCCTGAGGCGCAAGACGTCGGTCCGGCGATCAAGCAGTACTTTGCCTATCGCGCCCAGGTGATCACGCTTGAGCTGAAGGAGCTGTTCCGCATCGGGCGCCGGTCGCTCGCCATCGGCTTCACCGTCCTCTTCCTGTCCGTCGTCGCCAGTCAAACCATTGCGCGCAAGATCGAGCCTCGTGCCCTCGGCAAGGTCATCGAAGAGAGCTTGCTCATTTTCGCCTGGGTGGCGAATTGGCGGCCGATCGAGATCTTTCTCTACGAATGGTGGCCGATCGTCCGCCGGCGCGACCTCTACCGCCGATTGGGGGAGGCCGAAGTGGAGCTCCGGCCGTACAGGCCTGGCGAAGAAAGGCGGCCAGTCTTGCCGAACCAGTAAGGGGCCTCGCCCGGAGGGGGCCGCGGGAACCGTCGCGTCCGCAGGGTGGCCCATACTTCGAGTCGCGCCGCTAGCGCAGTCTCGAGGACGGAGTTTGGGCAAGCGTGCCCAAGCGGCTGGTTTTCAGCTTGGGCTCGACAATCGCGACCACCGGCAGCGACGCCCTTTCGTCCGGTGCTAGCGCTTCCGGAGCCCGATGGCGAGAAGCCGATCGAGCAGCGGTTCGTAGTCTATGCCAGCAGCTTCGGCGGCCTCCGCGAATTCCTCGCCGTAGCCGATCTCGGGATTAGGGTTGGCTTCAAGAAAATACGGCCGGCCCTCGAGATCGAGGCGGAAGTCCACGCGCGCATAACCGCTGAGCTGCAGCAGACGGTACAGGCGCTTGGTCGTTTTCACCAGGAGCCGCTCCACCTCAGGCGCCAGGTCCCGCGCAGGACCGAGCTTGACGCCCCGCCGCTTCTGGAACTTCGTGTTCCACTTGACCTGTTCGGTCGCGATCCTGGGCGCATCGGAGCGCAGCCTCCGCATTTCGAGCTCCCAAACCGGCAGAATCTGCAAGCGCGTGTTGCCCATGACCCCGACATACAGCTCCCGCCCATCCACGAACTGCTCGAGGATGAGGTTAGTGCCTACCTTGGCGTGCATGAACTCAATTCGCTCGGCTAGCTTTTCGTCATTGTGGACAATGGATGCTTCGGCGATGCCAAATGAGGCGTCCGCGACCTGCGACTTGACTATCAGCGGATATTCAAGCCGGGTGGGCTTGCGCCTAACCTTGCGACCGGCAGGGACCACGGCGAAGCGCGGAACGCGGATGCGGTGGTGGTGAAGGATCATCTTCGACAGCGCCTTGTCGCGGGCGATCATCAGACCGCGCGGATTGCAGCCGGTGTAGGGCACCTGAACGAGCTCGAGATAACTCACGACATGCTGGTCGAGCATCGGCTCTCCGCGGAATTCCTCCAGCAGATTGAAGACAATGTGGGGCTTGAAGTTCTGGATGGCCCCGCGTAGGGGCGCCATGTCGTCGTAGAGCCCGAGCGGCTGCACCTCGTGGCCCAAGTCGCGCAAGCCGGTCACCACGTCGTACTCGGTCTTGTATTCGAGGACCTCAGCGTCGGGCCTGCCAGCGATGTCGTCTGGCGGCACGAGATCTTCGTGCATCAGCACGAGCACCCGCTTGTTGCGCATGTCTAGCGGCTCACATGGCGTGCCATTCGCGCCCTCGGTACAGGTAGTTCATGCCGTGCACTGTCAACATGATGGCGAAGTCCAGCACCAGACTGCGCTCCGGGCCGTCCGCTACCAGGCGCAGTTCCTGGCATCGCCCGATCATCTGATCGAGAACCTGATTGAGCGTGAGTTGGTACTCGCCTGTCCACTTTGCGACCATGCGCCGAATCTCGCGGCGGTGCCGCCGGAGAAACGCCGCCGCCGACTCGCGTCGGTCGCGAGGGCCCTCGGCCTCGCTGAACAGGCGCTTCAGATCGCGGTCGTAGGCATCGGAAAAGCCAACCGAGTAGTGGGCCCGCTTGCGCTTGTAGTAGTCCCCAAGCGTCATTCGTTCGCGGGACAGGGGATAGGGCTTGGCGCGGCTGCGGACACGCGGCGGCTGTCCGGCAAGCTCGCTCATCAGGCGGTCGACATATTCGAGCTTGCGCAGCGCCGGCCAGCCCTTGTAACGCCGGCGCCAATTGTAGCGGGGGCGCAGCCATACCGCGAAGGTCTCGGCGAAATCCTCCTCCGGGTGGCTTTGGGCGTACCAGGCGGGGAGATTTTGCACGTAGCGGCGGCTCGCGGGATTTGGCCGGTAGGCCTCCGGATAGGGCGTGCTCGCTTTGCCGAACCGACGCTGCCACTCGCGCCGGCGCTGAAAGTTGAAGGCGTGCTGGATGGCGTGCCCTAGCTCGTGGCGCAACAGCCGCATGCAAGACTCAGCCGTCGCCCCCTCCGCTTCGAGCATCTGCGAGCGCTCGAGACGGATGAGCTTGGGATGCGCGAGGTAGAATGGCAGCGCGACGCCGGGCACTCCCGCGGGCGAAAACCACTCGTCGGAAAGCCAGAAGTGTGGATTGAAGCGCAGGTCGCGCTGGGCGAGCTCATCCCGTACCCGCTCGATCTGTTCCTCGAGCCAGGTTCCCTCGATGGAGACGTTCAGGTCACACAGTCTGACAGACAGCAACTCGCGCTGCGTCATGTGCTCCCAGGGATGACGCCCCCCGCTGGTTCGTCGATTCGAACGCACTGCGTGTGACATCAGTTGCTTTCAATCCTAAACGACAGCGCCGCGTAATTTTCCGAACATCCTCCAACAAAAGCTAAACTCTCGGGATAGGGATCCAGAGGGCTCTCTTCTGATGGATCGAGGACGCGCTGGCAAGCGCACGTCCGTTAGGGGCACGAAGCCGACGTGAACCGGCCATGACCCGATGCTACTTGGCCGGCCCTGACTTCGACCCGTCCCGCAAGGAGAGTAGGGCGGCGGGTTTACTTCCGCTTTTGGCACTTAGCCGGCATCCGTCGGTTCGTGACCTTCTGGTAACCCATCAGGCTTAGCCTTGCCCCCGGGCTTGAAACCGGCGCGCCCAGGGGGACCTCTCGCGTGCGCAAAGTGCTGAGAGTTGCGGCCGCAACGGCTGTCGGGTTGGCGTTGCTTTCCTGCGCCCGGCGGGCGCCGGTGGTTTATGCGCCTCCGCCGGGCGAGGCGGCCTATGCGCCCTCGGCGCCGGTGATGCGTGCGCCACTGCCGCCTGCGGGGGGCTATGCGTCGGCGCCGCCTCCGCCCTATGGCAGATCCAGTTATGCGCAGTCTGCACCGCCGCCTCCGCCCTATGGCAGGCCGAGTTATGCGCAGCCCGCACCTCCGCCGCCTCAGCCCTATGGCGGGTCGAGTTATGCGCGCCCCGCACCTCCGCCGCCTCCGGCCTATGGCGGGTCCAGTTATGCGCGCCCCGCACCTCCGCCGCCTGCGCCTTATGGCAAGTCGACCTATGCAAGCTCCGAACCTCCGCAAGGAGAGTCCCGCATGGTGTGGCGCACGTCCCCCCGCTGGGCCACGGTAAAGGGGAAGGACCGCCCAGCGCCCAAGCCGGATCCGCAGGCGAAGTTCAAAGCCGCCAAGGCAAAGGCGGAGAAGGTCGGGGTCGAGAACCTTTCCAAGGAGGATGTCGACGGCCTGACCCTCGCGCAGATCAAGGAACTCAGGGGCTACTAGACTGCCGCCGAGGCCTGATTCGCTTTTTCCATTCGCGCCGTGCCGGAAATTAACCCGCCGTTAACCATATAGCCGTCCTATCGGCGTTGAGGGTTAACGAGATGTCAACAGCACGGCCATCCTTCAAATTTCGCGGCGGCTCGTTCCACGCTCTGGTGGTCAGGCCGGAATCCCCCATCGATGCCTGGCTTTCCGAGGTCGATGCTTTGCTCGCGCGCTCGCCGGGCTTCTTTGCAGGCAAGTCGGTGGTGATCGATGTCTCGGGTCACGCGCTGACCAAGCAGACATTCCTCGGTCTTCTCGACGAGCTGAGCAGGCGCGACATCCGCATTCTCGGTGTCGAGGGGGCAAATCCGGCCGACGTCGATGGCCGGGTTCCGTCCTTGGTGCGAGGCCAAACCGACAAGTCCGATGCGGCCGCGGCGCCGGCAGTTCAATCTTCCGCGCCTCCGCCGGTGAGCTCGCTTCTGATCGATGCTCCGGTCCGTTCCGGCCAAGCGATCGTTCACCCCGACGGCGACGTGACCATTGTCGGGTCGGTGTCATCCGGCGCGGAGATCATCGCTGCGGGTTCCATTCACGTCTACGGAACGCTGCGCGGAAGGGTCTTGGCCGGCGCCTACGGCAATCAGCGGGCGAGAATTTTTTGCCGGCGGCTCGACGCCGAACTCATCGCCATCGATGGCCACTACATCGTTGCCGACGACGTCGAGCCTCATCTGCGCAAGGCGCCGATACAAGCCTGGCTCGAAGGGGATGAGCTGAAGATCATAACAATGAACTGAACCGAAGGAGCACTTAAATGGCCCAGGTGGTGGTGGTGACATCCGGAAAAGGAGGCGTCGGCAAGACAACATCGACCGCAGCACTTGGTGCGGCTCTGGCGCGCGCCGGCGAGCGGGTGGTGGTTGTCGATTTCGACGTTGGTTTGCGCAATCTCGATCTCGTCATGGGCGCCGAACGGAGAGTGGTCTTCGACCTCATCCACGTCGTTCAGGGCAACGCGAGACTGTCGCAAGCGCTTATTCGCGACAAGCGCATAGACACGCTGTTCCTGCTCGCAGCCTCCCAGACCCGCGACAAGGACTCGCTGTCGGATGACGGCGTCGAGCGCGTGATCCGCGAGCTGCGGCCGTCCTTCGATTGGGTCATCTGCGACAGCCCTGCCGGCATCGAGAGGGGAGCCTCGCTCGCCATGCGCCACGCCGACCTCGCCGTGGTGGTGGCGAACCCGGAGGTGTCTTCGGTGCGCGATTCAGACCGCATCATCGGCCTGCTCAACTCGACTACCGACAAGGCCAAGCGCGGCGAGCAAATGGAGAAGTACCTTCTCTTGACCCGCTACGACCCGGTTCGCGCGGACCGCGGCGAGATGCTCTGCGTCGAAGACGTTCTGGAGATTCTCTGCATCCCGCTGCTCGGCATCATTCCCGAAAGCAAAGACGTCTTGCACGCCTCGAACATGGGTTTGCCGGTGACGCTCAACGAACCGAGCAGCGCTGCGGCGCGCGCCTACAACGATGCAGCGCGCAGACTGCAAGGAGAGCAGATTCCGCTGGTCGTGCCGAGCGATAAGGTCACGTTGTTCAGCAAGCTGTTGGGGCGGAGGGCGGCATGAAGTTCGCAGGTCTGTTTGGCCGGCAGCGATCGGCCACCACCGCTCACCACCGGCTACAGGTCCTGCTGATGCACGAACGGTGCGCCGGCGGAAACCCCGACCTCATCCCCATTCTCCACGAGGATATTCTCGCGGCCATCAACAAGCACGTCAGCGTTGATGCAGATAAGGTCCGGCTGAAGATCGAGCGTGGCGAGATGATCTCCCTGCTCGAGATCGATATCGAGATCCCGACCCAGGTGAAACATCTGGAGAGGGGCGCCCCAGCGGTCCATTTCCGCTGAACCGGCAATTCGGATTGGGAAGGCGGCGCTGACCAAAAAGATGGCTCCGGTCATGGAGAGTGCCGGCACCGGAGCCGAGAAGGGAGAGCCTACGCAAGGACTTGGCGGCTTCTCCCGAGAGAACAGTTGACTCCAAAAAGAGGCAAAACGGAGATCGCCCCAGGCTCAAGAAGAAGCCCCGGCGAGGGGGGTCACCGGGGCTTCTAAACTCAAGACAATCGTGGTTCGGCGGCATGACGGGGGAACGTCGGGGGAAATTTCGCTCGCCGAACTACTGCCATAGCAACCCGCAAGTTGGAGATAGGTTCCACAAGATGAAGAAGCCCCGGGGCAGGGATGGCCGGGGCTTCCTACGCAGAACTCACGCGCTACCAAAACAATCGACGGGACCGGCTGCCTGAGCGCGCTAGGGGGAATAGCTCGCCGGTCCGCTGACGGAGAACGCATGGTCAGACATACTGGTTCCCCGGCCGTTACTTTTGGCGCTCAAGGAGTTGATCGATGCTCTGCTTGGCGTCCGTGACTGCATCTTCCTTGCGCAACGCCAGCGTGCTCAACGTGGAACGCGGCATAATCGGAAGATCGACACGTGTCGGGTATATCGCCGTACACCAGCTCGACCACTGCCGCATGGGCACGATGTCGTACCCGCGATATTGATAGGTGTCTGCGGTCATTTCAGTGGGCCTCTCAAAGACGGTAGGCCCCCGATCAAATTGTTAACGCCGCAGCGCCCGCCGAAGTTTCAAGCTACTCAAGGCTGCGAACGCCGCTTTTGAGGCGATCCCACCCCGTCTGAATTGAGGCGGTCGACTCGTGCAGTCGTTCCTTTGCGACATCCCAATTCACGATTTGCTTCGAGCACATTTCCGACGTCACCTCCGCAGTGGTGAAGGCGTCGGCGATGAATGCCGTCCCGATGGTCAGCAGCACTCCAATAACCACTCCTAGGAAAAGGTTCATGGCCGGCAGCCTCCTTCGCGAGTTCTCCGTCGTGAACGCGAGCCGTGGAATGGAGTTCCCGCCAGTACGCCGTCCCGGCCGGGCTGCACATGAAGCGCGAATATTTGCTCACCATTGGCCGGCGGCGTTAGCACCACGCAGTGCCGCCCTTATCGGCATCCGCTATGGCTCGATGGACACGATCGGGCAATTGACGGTTGCCACTCCGGGACCGAGGATTTTGGCCTTGAGCGCCGTCGCCTGATCGTGAACCTTCGGAAAATCGGCATTGTCGTAGACCGAAACCAGCCATAGCGGCGAATATCCCGCGTCACCGGGAAGCGTGAACGGGACGTTGTGCGTCTGCGGGGAGTCGGGCTCGGTGTGGAATCCCGAGCCTGGTCCGCCATTCGGCTGGCCTGGATTGACGTTGAAGGTCACGTAGATCGGCGACAGCGGGACGTTGCCTCCGGCAGCCGACAGCGGCGCCTCGCCGAAGCTGAAGAACTTCGCAACCTTCCCTCGATACCAGGCGCGTTGCAGCTCGGCACTTTCGCCGCCGACGCGCATGCTCGCTTTCGACTTGTCGGGCACCACCGGCATGTTCCGCAACGTGTCGGTCTGTTGCATCTTGTAGCCGGCGTCGAGCAGCGCCGCAGAGTCGGTGAGGCTGTTGGCGACGTAGTCCTTCGGCACCGTCACTTTCCACACCTGGCGGAAGTCGTTGTAGCCCTTGTCGCCAGGCAGCGTGTCGATGATATCGAGCTGGCCTTCTACCGGCTTGTCCTCGCCCTCGCGGGTGAGCACATAGACCGGCGCCGCCGCGGTGGGTTGGACATCGAAATTGTAGTAGCGCACCGGTTTGCCGGTCTTGGGCGCGAGCCCTTGCGTGATGAACGGTCCGGTGTCGAAATCGACCGGCTCGTTGGGGCCGGGAATTTTGTTTTCGGCCGTGCGCACCTGCAAATGAGCTGCCTTCTCGCTGAAGCGGTCCACCGCCGCGATCGGCGCCTTATCCGGCTCAACAGGCATCATTGCTGCCGGCGCAGCGCTACGCCCTGCAGCGAAGATGACGACTGCCGGCAATCCCGATCCGCCGAAGAACGCCGAGACGGTTCCCGACGTCGCCGCGACATATTGCTTGCCGTCGAGCGCGTAGCTGATCACGCCGCCGCCGATGCTGCCGCCGGTGTTGAAGCGGTAGAGCACGTCTCCGGTCTTGGCATCGAGGACAAGAAAGTCGTTATTGAGGTCGCCGGTGAACAGAACTCCGCCCGAGGTCGCCGTCACGCCTGCCACGAGCGGCGTGGGCGAGGCATATTTCCAGCGCTCCTTTCCGGTGGAGGCGTCGAACGCGGTGAGCCAGCCTTTCGACTTTTCACGCGGGTCCGAGGCGACCGCGCCGCCGTAATAATGCATGCCCTGCATGATCGGCGGGTCCTTCGGCGCCTTGCTGAAGATGCCGCACCAGTCGACCGCCGGCACGAACAGAGTGTTGCTTGCGGGATCGTAGGCAGGGCCGTTCCACTCCATGCCGCCGAGGAGCCCGGGGCAACGATGCACGCCTTCCACGGTCGGCAGCGCGTCCACATTCTCGCGCGTGGTGATCGGCACCTCGTAGAATTGCTCCTGGCTGTCGCGGTCGAGCAATCGCAGCAAGCCATCTTTGCCGCTCACGCTGATCACTTTGCGCTTCTTGCCGCCGACGGTGGTCTCGAACAGCGGGCTCACCTGGCTCAAGTCGGCGTCGTGCACGTCGTGGGGAATGAACTGCTTGTACCACAGCAGCTTGCCGGTCTTGGCGTCGAGGGCGACGATCGAGTCGGTATAGAGATTGGCGCCCGGCCTGAGCTCGCCATAGAAGTCAGGCGCTGGATTGCCGACCGGCAGATAGACGATACCGGCTTTGGCATCGAGCGAGACAGGAGTCCACAGGCTGCCGCCGCCATGCTTGAGCGATTCCGGATTTTCCCATGAGTCCGCGCCTGGCTCGCCCGGATCGGGAATGAGATTGAAGTTCCACACCTTCTCGCCGGTCTCGAGCTTGAAGGCGCCGAACCAATTCTTGGCGCCGAAATCGGCGCCGGAGGGGCCGATGAGAATGAGGTCGCCGAAGATGAGCGGCGGCATCGAGAGATATTGTCCGCCCGCGAAGCTCGCGATCGGCTGGCTCCACAAGAGCGAGCCGTCGGCCATGTCGAGCGCGAGGAGATAGCCGTCGGCCGTGCCGCGCACGAGCTTGCCGTCCTTGATGGCGGCGCCGCGATTGGCCGGCGAGATCTCCTGGCCCTTGGGCTGCCAGATATAGGTCCAGCGCTCGCGGCAGGTCTTGGCATCGATGGCCACGGTGGCGCGCCCGAAGGTGAGATACATCACCCCGCCATAGACGAGCGGGCTCGTCTGCACAGAGGCCGGCTGCTCCGAGCGATAGAGGCACACCGGCCGCATATTTTTGGCGTTGGCCGGCGTGATCTGATCGAGGTCGACGAAGCGGGTGCCGGCATAATCGCGCGAAGCGTAAAGCCAGCTGTCGGTCGCCGAGGCAGCATCATCGAGCTCGGCTTGGGTGGGACCGGTGATCTTGGCGGCCGCGGGCCCGCTCGGCTTCGTCGCTGCGGTCGTGTCTTTCAGCGTGGCGAGATAGGCGAAGAGATTGGCGCGGCCCGTCTCATCGGGCACCATCACCGTCATCGCCGTGCCGGGCACGAGCTTGGTCGGGTCCGCCAGGAATTGGATGAAGGTCTTAGCGTCCCAGGTCAGCCCTGAGCCGCTGATCGCAGGCGTGTAGTGGAAGCCTGACAGCGATCCTGCTTTGCGTCCGGCAACGCCGGCAAGCGAAGGCCCGATGCCGTTCACGCCTGGTTGGTTGGAATGGCAGGCCGTGCATTGCGCCTGATAGATTTCCTGGCCCATGCCGATATCGGCATCGGCGAGAGCGGGACGCGCTGCTGCGATCAAGATTGCGGCGAGGCAGAGACGAGAGACTTGCATGACGACACTCCCGCTTGGGTGGGCGCCAGAGTGAAATCGCTATTGAACGGTCGAAGTGATCGAGGCGATCACCTCCGATGCCTTCTTGAAGGCGTCGTCGCGATCGGTGATTCCGTGCCGGCGGGCGATCCACATGAAATCCGTATAGTTCACCCACACGTCGCCCTTCTCATCCTGGTAGACGAGGACGCGCACCGGCCAATCGAGTCCTGCCGACGGATCGGAGGTCAGGAACAGCGTTCCGAGCGGCGGATTGCCGAACACGATCAGCGTTGACGGGCGCAAGGTGACGCCGGCGTCGGCGGCGAGCTTGGACTGATCGATCTCGCTGAAGAACATGATCCCCTTGTCGGCCACGTCCTTTTTGATGCGCTTGATGGTCTCGGGCATCGAGTAGGCGCTCTTGATGCGCACGATACCGTCGTCGGCGGCTCTGGCCGTTCCGGACGGCGGCAGCATCAGCGCGAATGCGAGCAGTGCAGCGGACCAGATGCAGCGCGTGAACATGGATCATCCTCCAGGCTGATGAGATCGGGCGGAAGCGCGAGGCTCAGTATTCGCCCGGCAAGCTTGGAGGTGAAATGCCGGCTTGCTTTTATGTCGATAGCGCCGCGCTATAGCGCTGGACGTGAGGGGAACTGCGCTAATCTTGTGAAAGGACGGAGGATTGGGGGAGCGCGCAATGACGATCGGCACCGCCTGGGTCTCGGCCCGCGCGCGACTCCGCCCTTACCGTGTCCAGCTGCGCTTCTGTCTGCGCATGACGGTGGCCGCACTGCTCGCCTTTGCGCTGGCGCAGGCTTGGAACATTCCGTTGCACGGGTTGTGGGCGGTGCTGACCGCCGTGGTGGTCACGCAGATGAGCCTCGGCGGATCGCTGCACGCCACCACCGAATACGTGTTGGGCACGATCGGCGGCGCCATTTACGCCGCCGCCATCGCGGTGCTTATCCCCCACACGACGGCGCTCGCGCTGGCTGGCGTGCTTGCCCTCACCATTGCGCCTCTCGCCTATGCCGCGGCGGTTAATCCGAGCTTTCGCGTCGCGCCCTTTACCGGCGCGATCGTGCTCCTGATTTCAGGCCAGCTCGGCGAAGGCCCGGTCGAATCGGCGCTGTACCGGTTGCTCGAGGTGGCAATCGGCGGCGGGGTTGCGGTAGTCGTCTCGCTCTTGGTTCTGCCCGAACGCGCGCACGGACTCGGGCTCGAAGCTGCTGCGCGCATTCTCGATCTTCTGGCGCGGCTCCTTCTCAAGCTGCTGGCAGGATTCACGGAGAGGCTCGATGTCGCCGAGACGACACGCATGCAGCAAGAGGCCGGACGCGCTCTTGCCGCCTTTCAGGCGATTGCGGCCGAGGCCAAGAGCGAGCGCACGATCAATCTCGTGGCGGAGCCGGACCCGCTCCGCTCGCGCGGACCTTGCTCCGGCTGCGCCATGACGTCGTCATCGTCGGGCGGGCGGCTGCGCCGCCGCTGCCGGAAGAATTCGCCAAGCGCCTCGGTCCGCCGCTCGCGCGCGTGGCCGAATGCACGAGCAAATATTTGCGGGAAAGCGCCAGCGCGCTTGTCTCTCGCCGTGCCCCGCCGCCGCTCAAGCCGATGGACGACGCGCTTGCGGCCTACAACTCGGAGATAGCGGCGCTCCGCAGCGAGGGGCTGACGCGCACGCTCACAATCGCCGGGGCCGAGCAGCTCTTCACGCTCGGCTTCGCGCTCGAGCAGATGCACCAGAATCTCGCCGACCTTGAGCGCTGCGTGCTGGAATGGGCGCGGCCTTCGCGGCTGGACCGAGGCGCTGGTCCGTCCTTGGCGCAGAGGTGACGAAAACAAAAAGCCCCGCGAAGGACGGGGCTGAGTTGGGAAACGAAACCGTGCAAGCGGCTTCACCGCAACCTTAGCACTTGAACCATAACGCTTGGCGTAGCCGGCAAGCCTGCCCCGCCTGCGGCGAAATGCTGCATGCCTGTGAAAGCGGTTTGAGTTGCCTGCCCGCTGTGGCCATCGTGCCCCTCCTATCGTGTCATTTGGGAAAGGAAACGCTTTGATGGAGCGGGTGCAAAGGAGCAACAAATTCAAGCTCATCCTAGGCGTCGTGGCGCTGACTTCATTAGGCCTGTTGGCTATCGGTAGCACGTCATGGGTCCTGCACGCGGCGGAGGAGAACTCGGCCAAGTCGGAAAGGGCCGAAGCTGACAAGGCCGCCGAGAAAAAAGAGGCGGGCGGGGAAGAGACCTGCTGCAAAGCCGGCGATCAGACGCCGCCGATTGAGCTCGTGAAGAAAATTCCTCCGGGGGGATTGCATAGCCCCTATCAGGACTGGGCCAAGCTCGCCAAAGAAGAGGAGCTGGTGAAACAGTTCCGTTTGCCGGGATGTAACGAGTGTCACGGCGGCGGCGGCGGCGGCGGCTTCTGCCCGGCGCTTAGTCAAGGCGTCTGGTTCTGGGGCAACACCGATGATGTGCTGTTCAGGCTGGTGACGCTGGGCTCCGCAGACCTGGAGAAGCAGGGCTTCACGCGCATCCAATACGGCACCGTGCACGCGGGCATGCCGATGATGGGTCACACCATCAAGACCGCCGACCACCTATGGAAGATCATCGCTTTCATCCGCTCGATCAATCCACCGGGGACCAATCCTCCCGAAAAGGTGATCCCCGGAAGGATGCATGCTGTCGGCCAGGAGACTCCTCCGGGGTAGCCCGGCACATCGCCTTCGATCGAAAAGCGCCCCTCGATCAGCTTTGAGGGGCGCGATCTTTTGCCCGTGACCCGCGCATCGTGGCGTGAACCCAAGCCTATTCTGCAGCCCCGGCGGTCAAGAGCTTGTTCTCGACGATTTTCAGAGTGCCGGCGAAGTCGCCGCACTCGAGGCTGACCGACTTGTGGTCGGAACTGTCGATCGACACCCGCTGGTCGGCATTCAGGCTGACGCGGACGCGGGCAGGCGAGTCGCCGCTGTCGTCGGCGCTGTCCCACATCACGACATTGAGGCCGCAATTGCCGCCGTCCGGCTCGTAGAAAGCGATGAAGCGCTTATTGCCGACCGAGGTGAGGATGGCCTCGTGAGGACCGACCGGCCCCAAATATTGAACGGGCTCTTCGGCGCGCGCGGGGACACTGTACCCGCCGAGAATGACGAGGCCGCCCATCGCAGCCCAAATCGATAATCTGCTGAGAGCGAACATGATGGATCTCCTTAGTCTGTGGGCCCAGAGTCGTTCTGAGCTTCAGAAGGAGCTTCCGCGATTTGCTCGAACGACGATGTGGCGTTTGCCACAAAAGTCGATTTTTTCTCGCGCCTGGTCTGCTTGAAAATTAACGCATCGGCGAACCGGCATCTTGCCGCTAGGGAACTGCGTCCGCATGCCCAACGCAGGCATGGAGATGCTTTTCCCCCGTCGAAGAGACTTCTATCAATGCTTGAGCTTCGCTACTCATTGAGTGTCGGCTTGAGCGTCGGCAACGCGCATTGGACGAGCCCAGGAAAGGGAGAACTGCTTTGTCATTTTCGGCAGCCATGCGACTGGGCCGGAACGTCGCCCTCGGCGCCTCCGTCCTCCTCGTGATGCTCGGGGGCGGGTCCTGCTTCGGCGACGACGAGTCCCCTCGGGCCAAGGGCAACGGGCGGGTCGCCATCGTCTACCAGGACGACGCCATCCAGTCCGAGAACCTGGACGCGATCAAAAAGATCAGGGACTCTCGCGTGTTCCGAACGGATGGCGGACCGGCTGACGGCGGCGGTGGCGCTGCCGCATGACCTGCAGGTGGTCGTCACCGACAAACTGCCTAAGGGCGTCGACGACCCGACTACAGAGTTGGATGGCCGCCGGATCTTCTGGCCGGCGGCCTTCTCCAAGCAGACCTACGATGTCCTTACCGAATTCCTCCCTGAGGTTATCCGCGCCAAGGGTGCTCCCAAGGCCATCGCGCAAGAGAACTTCACGGCCGACGTCCTGAACGTGTGGGCTAGCCAGTTCATCCTCGGCCACGAGCTCGGTCACGCTGTCATCCACCAGCTCGAGCTCCCGCTCACCGGCCTGGAGGAGGACTCCGCCGACGGTTTCGCCACCTTCTTCACCGTCAACGACAAGGACACGGGGCCTGATGCCGCACTCGGCGCCGCCGTGCTGTTCGATGCCATGGGCAGCAAGAGGCCCAACCTGACGCTCGAGGACTTCTCCAGCGACCACGCCGTCATCCTGCAGCGGGTCTACAATTTCCTCTGCGCCGCTTTTGCGAGCGATCGCGAGCGTCTCTCCTCTCTCGTCGCCGACGGCTACATCCCTGAGTCCCGCGCCATGCTCTGCGGCAAGGAATGGTCGCAGCTCAACTACGGCTGGTGGACGATGCTCGAGCCGCACCTCACCCCGAGCTACAGGAAAGAGACGGAGGCCGTCCGCCAACAGGCTCGCCGGAACCTCGAAGACGGGAACAACGCGCTGTTCGCCAAGCTCAGGCAGATGCGCGGCCAGCAGTGAGCACGTTGGCCGGTCGGCGGTGACGCGCGTGCCGACGACAGCATTCTCACTCTTTTCACCATGCCTCGACACTGCGCAACCAATCGAACCTCGAGCGGGTTAGAGTTATGCTGGTCCGACCACACCTAATGTGGCCCCTCGAAAGGAGCGTAAGTCATGCGTCGCTTGCTTTTCGGTGCTGCAGTCGTCATGGGCGTCGGTGTCGGGGGCTTCGTTCCCGCCTCGGCGACCCCGCTGGCGGTCACGGGATTGAGCAGTCAAAGTGCCGATGTCTCGGTAATCGAGGAAATCGGTTGGCGTCGCCAGTACCGGCGCTACGGCTATCCTCTACCGTATGCCTACTACCCTCCCGCGTATGGATACTATGCGCCTCCGCCGGCTTACGCCTATGCTCCACCCGCGTACAACTCCTATGCCCCGCCCCCCGCCGTCGCTGAGTCTTATGCGCCGCCCGTCGCTGAGGGTGACTATTCATCGGCGGAGGGCGACTACGGCGACTATCCGTCGGCAAATGGCGAGTATCCGCAAATGGCGAGAATGGCGAGTATCCGCCCGCCGATGGCTACTGAGCCCGAGGAGGAGTCGGGCGATCGGGCGCTAGCGCTTGCGCTTGCGCTTAGGCGCCGACGAACGCACCGCCGGCATTGCCTCCAGGCTTTCCTGGACCGCGCGCCACTGCTTCTCGAAGCGTGACCTCCCGGCTGCAGCCTGCTCACCGAACGACCGTTTGGCCTGGGCGAGGAGCTCGCGCAGATCCTTGTCGGCCGCACCCCCGACGGCCGCACCGGACAGCGCTTTCTTTGCCCGACTGCGCAGCTTCTCCGGCAGCGCGTCGGGTACCCGGAGAGCCGATAAGGGATGGATGGCGCCGGCCTTCTTCCCGAACAGCTCGGGGTGCAGGTACCGGCCGCGTTCCGCCTTCGGCTTGGTCTCCTCGACCGGGATGCGGTTTGCTTCGGCCCAGGCGTCCTTCCGGACCCCGGTGACCTGCCAGCAAACCTTGACCCGGCCGGGGTCGGTCCGGATGGCGAATTCGTTGTCTTTGATCTCTTCGGACACCATGGCGCGGGCGAACGCGCCGATCACGGTGAGCTGATAGCGGAAATCACGGTTGAGTGCCTCGAAGTACGCCGGCAGACGCACCCGGGCCACGCCGCCGCGATTGGTGGTCACGGTGCCGCTATAGACGTTGAGCATCTCCGGGGATTCGACGAACGAGTGCGACAGGTATTTGTTCGCCGGATCCTTCGGGTGGTCCACGGTGAATCCGCCACCGGCCTTCTGCAGAAACCCGGTGACGCGGACCCTGCCTACAAACAGCCCCGCGAAGCCGTTGGCGCTCTGGCCACGCACGGCCGCAACGTCGGAGTTGTCGCGATTGGAGCTGAAGGTGAACCCTTCGACACCGCTACCCAGCACACTGACGCCCAGCACTCCGCCGCCCGGCTTTGCGGAGAAATGCAGGGAGTAGTGGCCGTAGCCTTCGCCGAACGTGAGACCCTCGGTCGCGTCGGTGGACCCGCTGACACCGCTGACGCCGACGCCGAGATCGCTGCTGCCGTGTACCGCCGGGCCCGCACTGCCGGCGCTGCCGTCACCAAAGGTTTGGCCGAGGACACCGGCCGCTCCGGTGCCGGTCGTGCCGCGCACGCCGGTGCCGCGAACGCTGCTGCCGATGGTGCCGGTTGCGCTGCCGACGAAACCGGTGACGCCGTTGCCGCCGGCGGTGGAAGAACCGAAGACACCGTGCGAGCCATCGTCGGGGCTGAAGGTCACTCCGAGCAGGCCGGATGCGGTGATGCTGCGGGCGAGCATGCCCGGCGAACCGGGGCTTTCGCCGACTACGCCACTGTCATTGATACTGCGGCCGACCACGCCCGGGCCGTCTATGCCGTGTCCCTCGACACCGGCCGGCGGATCAATCGGAATACTGGTGCCTTGCGGCGGCACCCCGCTCGTGCCGAACACACCCCCGCCTGTGCTGGAATCACCCCAGACCCCGACCGGGACCGGATTTCCGTTGATATCTTCGGGCTGCTGTCCACTGAGCGCGGGATCGAATCCTTTTACTTGTGCCACGACGCCTCTCCCTTCGGTTGACGCGCATCGGACCGCGCGTACTCCGCCCGCGACATGGCTAGTGCCAAGGAATTCGCCGAAAGCGACCAATGTCGAAGGCATTGCATCGCTAAAACTTTTTCGCCTCCATCTCACATATCATCGTTCACTGGCCCGGCCAACTCCGGCTAACGTGCGGGTGCCCCATCACCCCCAGGCGCGGTCGGCGTCGTCGCAATAACAGGCATGCGGCTCGACCCCGCGCAGCAGCGGATAGTCGGTGTAGCCCTGATCGGCGCCGCCATAGAAGGTCTCGCGATTGGCCGGACTGAGCGGTGCGTCGAGAAAGAGCCTGGTCACGAGGTCGGGGTTTGAGATGTACGGCTTGCCGAAGGCGATGAGGTCGGCGCGGACCTCTGCGATGGCCTCATTGGCGCGCGCTTTGTCGAAGGCGTTATTGGCGATGACGATGCCGCCGAAGCGGCGCTTGATCTCCTTATAGTCGAAGGGCGGGACGGGCGTGCCGCCGGTGTCGCCCTCGATCACATGGAGGTAGCTCAAGCCTTTGCCTGACAGCGCCGACGCCACGGAGTTGAACAGGGCTTGCGGGTCGCTGTCGGAGATGTCGTTCTGACCGTTCTGCGGCGAGATGCGCACACCGGTGCGCTCAGCGCCAACGACGCCTACTACCGCATCGACGACTTCAAGCAGGAAGCATGTGCGGTTCTCGATCGAGCCGCCATAAGAGTCGGTGCGCTTGTTGGTGCCGTCGCGCAGGAACTGATCGATCAGATAGCCGTTCGCGGCATGCACCTCGACGCCGTCGAAGCCTGCTGCAAGCGAATTGCGCGCCCCTTGCGCGTATTGCGAACGATGCCCGGGATCTCGTCGGTCTCGAGCGCGCGGGGCGTGGGGATCGGCTCGAAGCCATTGGCGGTATAGGCTTGCCCGTTCGGCTTGATGGCCGACGGCGCCACCGGCAGCTTGCCGCCTGGCTGGAAGGATGGGTGCGAGATTCGCCCGACATGCCAAAGCTGCAGCACGATGCGGCCGCCGGCGACATGGACCGCGCCGGTGACGCATTGCCAGCCTTTGATCTGCTCGGCGCTGTGGATGCCTGGCGTCGAGATATAGCCTTGGCCTTCCGGCGTGACCTGCGTCGCTTCGGAGATGATGAGCCCTGCGCTCGCGCGCTGGGCGTAATAGAGCGCGTTGAGCGCGTTCGGTACGTTGCCTGCGCCGGCGCGGCTCCGCGTCAAGGGCGCCATGACGATGCGGTTGGGGCACTTGAGCGGTCCGACCTCGATCGGGGTGAACAGGTCGGGCCTGGTCTTGGTGGGGCGGTCTTGCATTTCGGTCTCCTGAGCGGCGAGGGGGAGGGGTCTTGCGGCGATCTTGCCTGAGGCTAAACGCCTCTGTCCATGCGGGTGCACTGCCTGAAAATCGGTCAAAGGGACACACCCCCTAAGATCTATCGCCGTGCCCCGGCGCGGCGCGCTTTGGAATTGGCGTGAGCCACGCGGCATTGTTGGAAATGGCGTAAGGGGCTAGGCATGCAGCATGAGCGAAATGGAGGTGACCGCCATGACCGACGAGCCACGCGACAATCCGGGTGTGATCATCATGCCGCCGCTGTTGCTGCTTATCATCATTCTCGGCGGATTGGTCCTCGACTGGCTCGCGCCGCTCGGTCTTCTGTCGCGTCTGCCGCCGATTTCACGCGGCATCGCCGGCGCAATCCTCATGGTTCTTGGCATCGGTCTCGCAGCAGGCGGCCGGGCCCGCTTCCTCACTGCGGGCACCAACGTCAAACCGTATCTGCCGGCCACCGTACTGGTCACCTCCGGCACATTTGAGCGGCTCCGCAATCCCATGTATGTGGGCTGGACCATCGCACTTGTGGGCTTTGCGCTGATCTCTGCATCAGATTGGATCCTTGTCCTCATGGTTCCGGGCCTTCTCGTCCTCCATTACGGCGTCGTCCTTCGCGAGGAGCGATATTTGGAGCAGAAATTCGGCGAGCCCTATCGCGCCTATAAAGCGAGCGTGCCGCGCTATGGCTGGAGGTTCTGACACCGATCGGGCAGGGATTGCGAAACGGTAAAAGGGACGCAACTCTTCACCGTCGCCGAATTGTCACGTTGCGCGTTGGAAGAGAAGCATGACCGGCAGCAAAGCGAACAACGGCCCCTTGTCGTGGCTCTTTCCCAAGCTTGAGCGCCGCGGCCAGCCGCTCGCGCCGCATTGGTTGTTCTACCGCAGGCTCAGCATCAATTTCGCACTCGGGCTCGCGCTCATTCTCGTTTCGCTCGCCGCCGGCATGTTGGGCTATCGCTATCTGGAGGGCTTGAGTTGGCTAAGGTCATTCGGTCATGCCGCCATGATTCTTGGCGGCATGGGGCCGTACTCGGAGCCGGTCAACGACAACAGCAAGCTTTTCGAAGGCATCTACGCCATCTATTGCGGGCTGTTGCTCATCGGCGTCACCGGCCTGATCCTCGCCCCGGTGTTCCACCGGGTGATGCATCAGCTGCACCTTCCCGACGAGACCGATCCTGACGAGGGCGCGCCGAAGCGGCCCAAGCCCAAATCAAGAGGAAAGGCCAAGCCGTAGCTCTTTATCCCTCCCCTTGATGGGGAGGGTGGACGCCGAGCAACGCTCGGCGTGGGGTGATGTGTTTAGTGAATGCTACCGCTTCGCTCCTTGAGCGCGAAACCCCCACCCCGACGCCGCCCTTGCGCTCAAGTAGCGAAGCGATAGCGCATGGAAGAAGGGGCGCCGCCGGACCTCCCCGCAAGGGGGAGGTATGGGATCAGTGAGGGCGCGAAGGTCAAAGGCAAAGCCCCGCTTCTGTCGAAGCGGGGCTGTTTGGTTTTAGCCTGGCAGCGCCCTGCAGTTCAGGCCCTTCAAGGCCGTCTCTGCCTGGGCGCGAGAGGCGTAGCCCTGCTTCTGCCCGAGGATCCTGAGGTCCTTGCTCGGCGATGCGTCGATCACACTGCAATATTTCTCGGTGTCCTCCACCACGAAATGCTGCGCGGCGGCGAGCGCCGGGCCGGCTGTCGCGGCGAGGATCAGGCTTGCGATCAGATATTTCTTCATAGAGGTGCCTCCTTCTGAAGCCACCTCCCCACGAGGATGATGCCATCCTTCCCGAAGCGCATGTAGTCAGCCTGAGGCTGATGCGCTCGCTCTTCGCCCGCGGCCAATATGCGCAAGCGTCACCCCGCCGCAGCCAGTCCACGAGCGAAGAGGGTCTCGATCTCTCCCCGCGAGGGGAGGGTGGACGCCGAGCAACGCTCGGCGGCCGGGTGGGGTGATGCGCTTGGCCCCCACCCCGACGCCGCCTAAAAAAGGGCGTCGTCGGACCTCCCCGCGAGGGGGAGGTATGGTCGCGCTAGTAGAGCTGCTTGGTCTTGATGTCCTTCGAGCCCTTGGGCAGCGAGATCAGCAGTCCGTCCTTGCCGAGTACCGTCTTGCCGTCGCCCCGCGCGTCCGCGACCCCGCGCATGAACATCTCCGCATCAGCCCATTCCTGAGCGGCGGCACTTCATGGGTGAAGCACAAGCAGCGGCACGCCCGCCTCCTTGGCGATGGCAGCGGCATCGACCGGCGAGGTGTGATAGGCGATGACCTGCCGCGCCATCGTGCCGGCGCGGGCATTGCCGGAGGCGTCGAGCGCGCTCGCCAGCATCTCGACCATGTCGCGGTTGAGCGCCTCATGCACCAGCACATCGGCGCCTTTCGAAAACCGCACCATGTTCTGAACCCGCGCCGTATCGCCGCTCACCACCGCTGCGCGTCCGCCATACTCGATGCGGTAGCCGTAAGCAGGCTCGACCGGATCGTGATTGACGAGGAAGGCCGAGATCTTGAGCCCGTCGCGGTCGTAGACCGTCACCGCCTCTTCCGGCCCCGGCCGCGCCACGTCATGGCCGATCATGCGCGCGGCCTCGGTCGGCACGAGCTCGTGGCCTTGGGCGATGCGGAACTCTGCATCCGAGTTGTAGGCTTCGGCGAAGCCCTTCACCACCGCCTCGGTCCCCGCCATGCCGAAGGTCTCGCCCTCGGCGTCGGTGGTGCGCTCGGAGGCTTGCGGCGCCGGCGGCCCATAAACTTCGAAGCGGGACTTTTCGCCCGCCGAGCCAGCTCTGCGTCGCCACCTCGCCGAGATCGCCGATATGGTCGGAGTGGAGATGCGTGAGCAGCACGGTGTCGATCTTGGCGCCGGGGATGTTGGCTGCGGCGATGCGCGACCAGGCTCCAGGCCCTGCGTCGATCACCACCACGCGGCCGTTCGCGATCACCGCGGCACAGGCATTGGCCCGCGTCATGTCCGGCATCGGCGATCCCGTGCCGCACAGGAGAATGTGCAGAGCATCGTCGGTGAGATAGGGCGCGCGGGCGGCCTTGGCGATCTGCCGCGTCATGGCGCTCTGCACGATGCGGTCCTGCACCGGGGCTACGAACCAGATCAGCGCGAACGCTCCGAGCAACACCGCGGCCGCGGCGCCAAGCACGATTCCGACCCGCTTCATTTATGTCTCCCCAGCTGACTCGGCGCGGGACTATACCCCTAAATCTCCTTCTGCATCGTCATGCCCGGACTTGATCCGGGCATCCATTCCGTGACGTTTCAGCGCGTTGAGGCGTCGGGGAATGGATTGCCGGGTCAAGCCCGGCAATGACGAAACTGAGTGTGCGCCTCAAATCGCGCCCAAGTAGCGCAGTGCGCAAAAGACCCGCCACAAAATCCCCACGCAATGCCCCGATAAATGGCGCCAGCATGGACATTTTCGACCCCACCAATCTGCCGGACACGCCCGACATCCCGGCCTCGATCGTCGCCTCCGGCCTCTCCGACGCGCCGCTCACCACGCTGGTCGAGGCCGCCATGCAGCGGCTCGTCGCCTCAGGCGTGCCCATCGACCGCATGAATGTCGGCTTCCGCATCCTGCACCCTCTGTTCGACGGCATGAGCATCACCTGGACGCGCGAGGCAGGCGCCGAAGTGTTCTACGCGGCACTCGTCGACCAGGAGGGCTCGGAGTTCCGCGTCAGCCCGTTCTACGTCATGCTGTCGGACGGCAGCCGCGAATGGCGCCTCCGCCTCGATCGCGACGACATCGAGCGCTTCCCCCTGCTCATGCAGCTGCGCGACAAGGGCTTCACCGACTATCTCGCGCTGATCGTGGCCTTCGGCGGTGCCGAGCTCCACCCGCAATCGCTCGACGGGCTCGCCACCTCATGGTCGACGCGCTCCCCGCAAGGCTTCGGCGCGAGCGACATCGCCGCCATGCGGAACGTGCTCGCCCCGCTCGCGCTCGTCTTCCGCATCGCCATCAAGGACCAGATCACCAAGGCCGCGCTCAACACCTTTCACGGGCCTCTGGTCGGCGGCCGCATCCTCTCCGGCACCATCAAGCGCGGCGACGGCGAGCGGCTCGCCGCGGCGCTGTGGTACAGCGATTTGCGCAACTCGACGGGCCTTGCCGATCAGCTCCCGGTCGATGCCTTTCTCGACCTGCTCAACGCCTATTTCGATTGCGCCGCCGGCGCCGTGATGGAGCAGGGCGGCCAGGTGCTCGACATCATCGGCGATGCGATCCTCGCCTTCTTCCCCGCCGGCGACAATGGCGGCACCGAGGCCTGCGCGCTTGCGCTTCAGGCCGCTGCCGGCGCGCGCGGGCGGCTCGCCGAGCTGAAGCGCGAGGGCAGCGGCAAGGCCCGCGCCATCGAGTTCGGCATCGGGGTGCATTTCGGCGACGTGGTGTTCGGCAATGCCGGCACGCCGGAGCGGCTCAAATTCGGCGTGCTCGGCCGCGCGGTGAACGAGGTCGCGCGCACCGCCGACATGGCGAAGTCTCTGAAGCGGCCGGTGGTGGTGTCCGACGAGGTGGCGCGCCGCGCCGCAATCACGCTCGCCGATCTCGGCCTGCACGAGCTCCGCGGCATCCCGCAAGCCCGCCGCCTCTGGGCGATGGAAGTGACTTAGCGCTCAAGCAGCGAATCGCAATGGCGTGAAAGTGCAGCTGCGCACGTAAAGCGCACGCAAGCGATGGGGCGCCATAACGGTTTTTTCCACCGAGCTTGCTTTATCTCTGGAAGCGCCTACGGTTTCACCACTGGCACGCCGGACCCAGGCGCTGACGGTGAAGACTAGCGCGCCTAATCAAGTGCGCGCCCCCTTTCCCGGACATCTCAGCACGCCGAGCGCTACTTGCGCTCGAGGCCCGCGGCTTCCCAGCCTGCGAATAATCGCCTTTGCGACCTAACCCCAAGAGGTCAGTTCATGAACGACACCCATAATCCGCAAACTGCCGCCGCCGAGGCCCGCGCCAATTATCGCGAGGTGACGTCAAGGCTCGGTGCCCTCGGCCTCGACACGGCCATCCCCGAGGGCGTGCGCGCCCTTGCCGAGAACACCGTGGACCAGACGCGCGAGGCCTATCACCGCTCAACCGATGCGTTCGATGCTTCGGTCGCGACCTTCGAGAAATCCTTCGACGCCGCCGGCCAAGGCGCCGCCGCGTTCAACCGCAAGATCATCGACATCGCCCGGCGGAACCTCGATGCGAGCTTCGACCTCGCCAAGAGCCTGGCCGGCGCCAAGAACCTCACCGACATGGTCGAGCTGCAGACGGCCTTTTGGCGCAAGCAGTTCGGCGCGCTGACGGCGCAAGCCGAGGAGGTGCGCGCTCTGTCGACCAAGGTGACGGCCGACGCGACCGAGGCCCTCAAGGCGCATATGGCGCGGAGCGCAAAGGCGCGCAATTAAGCTCGCGCTCAAGTAGCGCGAAGCGCGATAGCGCAAACAATCACGCGCTCAAGTAGGCCGAAGGCCGGTAGCGCAAACAATCACGCGCTCAAGTAGGCCGAAGGCCGGTAGCGCAAAAATAGACTACTTCTTCGGGCCGCCTTGCCCTGGCTTGGGGCGCTGATCGAGGGAGAGAGGAGAGGGCGCCGCCGCGACCTTCTTCTTGTCCTGCTTCGGCTTCTTCTTCTCTTTGTTGCTGCGCATTTGGCCTTTGGCCACGTCGTCCTCCTGTCATGCTTTTTCGAATCGGGCTGAGACATCGCTTCCCGCAACTCGCCCGCATACTATCCCCGCGACACAAAAAAAGGGAGCCGCCCGAAGGCGGCTCACGCGTTTGGGCAGGCCTTGCCTGGACCCCACATCCACGCCTCGTCGCCTTCAAAGATGAGGCTTTTGTCGCGGACGGAAATGAAACCGAGGCTGGAGAGAGCCTCGGGGAGTGCCCTTGATAACTAGGCGCCGGCGCCGAACGGGCGGCCCTTCAACAGGGCATCGACGTCGCGCTGGGCTTGCGCCTGCGGCAGGCCATATTTGGCCGCGAGCTGCGTCACGAGGTCGGCCTTGCCCTTGAGTGCGGCGACATCCTGCTCGGAGAAGTGGCTCCACTTCGCACAGATGTCCTTGACGACGAGCATCTCGGTGTTCTGCTCAAGCGTCGGCGTCTTTGCAGAAATATCCGTTGCGTTTGAATTTTCCAAGCGAAGTCTCCATATATGAGGAAATAAAATCTGAATGAGCATCATTCAAATCATCGTCTATCATGTAGTGATTTTCCGAGAGAGACACAAGAAGCTAGCAGAAATATTATAATTGATGTCGGAAATATTTTTGCACGACTTAATTTAAGCGTATTCTCTCTGGAGAAATATCATTCACAATCTAGAAATCGGAGTTACGAATGAAGGTCTCTATTTTAAGCGTTTATCCCGACCACCGATTTCCGCACGTCTTGTTCTACGGCACGCTCCTGGCGGTTTTGAGCATTGCCGCGGTCGGTCTCGTCTCGTCCCACATCCTGAACTAACGCGGGTTTGTTCGCGTCGCGTCGTCATGGCCGGTCCGGCTTCAGCCAGGGCCGGCCATTTGCGTTTGAGCTTGGGAAGGATCGGCCGCGAGGGAGCCCCGCGGGTCGCGGCCCGGCTAGCGCAGGCCCGTGAGGTTCAGAACCACGAAGGTTCCGTAGATCAGGATCGCCGCGGAGACGGCCAGCACGGCGAGCCAGGCCGCGCTCGGCAGGCGCCTCGAAGTCTCGTTGTCATTGGCGGAACGCATGAAGCTCCTGTTTCTCACCCCTAGGATGAAGGCTGGTCTTAGTCTGGCCGCTGGCGGGCATCTGAAACTTCACCCTGCGCCTATTCGCCTTGCGGGTCGAGGCAATTCCCTGCGCTCAAGCAGCGCATTCAGCGCTTAAAGCAGCAAGGTGCTAGCGCGCCGGAAAATGCGTCGAGCAGCCGCTAAGCCTCGATGTCGCGCTTTTTCTGGAGATACTCCTCGCGGTCGATTTCCCCGCGTGCGTAGCGTTCCTCGAGAACCTTGAGTCCAGCGGAGCGGGCGTCTAGCCGCTGGCTGCCTGCGAGTGGCTGTGAGCGGACAAACCACACCACGCCCGCAATGATGAATTCCCAGCAACAAAATCCAAAAGATGAAACCTAAGCCCATCCAACCCGATCCGTTCATCATCCAACCGTGGTCATAACCCCACATTAGTGCAAACTCCGTCACCCTCTATCGCGTACCGTGGTGGCCATACGGGCCGACGGAACAGCGCTTCTGGCCTTCCCTGATTACGAGAAGCCAAGCGTTTTCGCGTTGATTCAGGTCAAACAGCGGAGGCTCCCGAAGCAGCCCTTTCTGGGTCGCGCGGTGTGCGCATCACGCGCTCGCCGATCTCGGCCTGTACGAGCTCCGGGGCATCTCGCAAGCGTACCGGCTCTGGGCGATGGAGGCGGTTGAAGGTCACAGCAGTGCCCCGCTCAAGTTGTGGACAATTGGATTGGAATGTTGCCGTTTCGTTCTCCCCTCCGTATATGCTTTGGCTATGTTTCCCAAACGCAACCTAGGCCCGGTCGCCATAGTCACTCTTGGCGGCTTCGGGTTCTACACTCTCGCCGGGGACGCCGTGGCGCAGGCGCGGGACCCGCTAAACCCCAAAGACGAACACGATAGCTTCGTGCTGATCGCGGCCACGACAACTAGTAGCGGCACGGTGGTGATGTTTCAGAATACCGTGACCGGCGACTCCATCGAAGCGCCTAGGCCGGAATTGCCCAAGCCCGGCTTGTTGAAGCGATACAAGCTCTAAAGCCAGCGATGTCCGTTCTCTTGAGTGGGCGCTTGGTTCCAGGCGCGGGGTATTGTTGGCTGATGGCCCGGCAGACGCCTCTTGACCCAATACTGTGGGAGATTGATCGCGCTCTTGCTGCCGGCTTTTACTACCTTGCCATATCAGCGTGTTTGAGCTTACCAGCCGTCTGCGCCGCGTTGGAGAAGGCCAACGGCCGTAGCGAGCGCGATGATTACAAAGCATGGTTCAATAAGAACTTAGCGGCGAAGCTAACATTTCTGACCGCTGACGATTGCTATAGCTTCCGCTGTGGCGTGCTTCACCAGGGCCGCTTCGGCGGCCTACAGCACAGCGTGCAGAGGGTCCTATTCGTCCCACCCGGACTTGGTACTTTTGTCAATTGTAAGTTCAACGATGCGTATGTCTGTAGCGTGGTGGAGTTCTGCCGCATCATGACGGAATCGGTGCGCAACTGGTATCACGCGAACGCGGCAGACCCGAACGTCAAAGCAAACCTCGAAAGACTAGTGCGGCTGCATCCCAATGGCATTGCGCCCTACGTCCATGGGATCCCGGTGATTGGATAGAAGACACCCGGGGGGCTGCTATTCCCAAGAGGCCCTTGCATTCACCCCACCCAGCCCCCTAATGCGCAGGCCATGTTCTTTAGCTGGATGAAATTCTCCCTCGATGCCGCGCGACTTGGCTACGAGATGCAGACGGTGATGGCCTTGCGCATGTTGAAGCTTGCGCGGGGCGGCGCTGCCGCCACCGCCGAGGCGCAGCGCATGGTGGCCGAGAAGGGCGTGGCCTTCGCCGAGGCCGCTGCGACGCTCGCCACCGGCGGCTCGATGAACAAGGTCGTCCGCCGCGTGCGCTCCCGCGTCAGCCAGAACAAGCGCCGCCTCTCCCGTTAACGCTCAAGTAGCGCACACACGAGTGTGGAAGCGGTAGCGCATCAAATCAAAGTCTCGCTGATCTGAAACTTCATACCTGGGAGGTCGGCGCGCGCATGCGCGCCGGGTGGGGGCATCGCGCTGAGCAGCGCTCGGGTAGCGCAATCAAAAATGAGGGATCCGCCGAGTGGGGTGATAGGCATGCCCCCACCCCGACGCCGCCAAGTGGCGTCGTCGGACCTCCCCGCAGGGGGGAGGTATGAACAAGCTGCGGCTCCAACAATCACTCCCCTTCTTATCCCCGCGCTCCAGGAGCTCCATAAACTCGGCTCGCCTCATCCGTTGAGGGGCGCTGTCGCGAGGCGTCGTGAAGCGGGATGGGGTGCGGCGCCCGCGGACGATCTTTGCAGGATCGCACCCGGGCGGTGCCGGGGCTCCCTCCGGGACCACTATGAGTCCCTGCCAGGAGCTGGCTGACGACTTGGATGTTGCGCTACCGGCCTTCGGCCTATTTGAGCGCTACATCCTAACCGGAAAGCAGGGCCCGGCGCCGGACAGACGTCGCTACTGGCGCGCCGAGAGGCGCCCGCCGTTTCCGGCAACGGAAACGGAGCCAGAAGGTTTGCGCTTTTCGGCGCGCCACCCCCTCATAGCCCGGACGCGTCCCGCGTCGCGGCAAGGAGAACGCATGCATATCGGCTTGCGTCACCCCGGCGCCTGCCTGCGCGAAGCCGAAGCAGCTTCGCTTCGGCGAAGGCAGGAAAGCCGGGGTCCAGTTTTCTTTCGCGCCTCCCGGCGCGAGCTGGATACCGGCTTCCGCCGGTATGACGAAAGGAAAGTGAGGCCGTGCAATGTAGTCGTCGGACCTCCCTGCAAAGGGTGAGGGATGAAGCGGAGAAGGATGTGCAATGGACTCTGGTTCACGCCTCGTTATGCGAAATGTCGCCGGTGCCAGGCGTCACCACGGCGCCGCCGGTCGCAAGCGTCATGGCGCTGACCGGCCAGCGCGCCTCGAGGAAACGCGCCTTAGGCACGCGGGCGATGCTGACCATGTCGCTCTGGTTGCCGCCGAGCACGTGATAGGTGTCGGAATCTTCGCTCTCGTAGAAGCCGACATGGCCCTTGCCGCTCGATTTGCTCACGCGCCAGAAGACGAGGATGGCGCCTGGCGCGGGCGCGGTCTTCTTGCCGAATTTCTGCCAGTTCCGCGCGCCGAGCGGGTTGTTGGGGAGAGGCTCGGTGGGTAGTGTTGCGGCGACGCAATGGCCGACGAACAGGCCGCACCAGGGGATGTCGTCGCTCGGATATTGCAGGTCCATGTCTCTGCCCCAGTCGATGAGCGTCGGGTTGGAGCCGGGGCCTTGCACTTCCTTCAGGCCGCGCAAGCGCTGCGCCTCCTCGTACCAGACGAGGCGCGAATTGTCGGGCTGGCTGCCGGCTCTCGCCAGGATCTCGCGCTCGGTGCGGTCTTCGACCACGCCGGTCGCCGGCAGCCCGGCCGAGTCTTGAAAGGCCACGACCGCGGCGATGGTCTTGCGTCCCCAGATGCCGTCGATCGGGCCCGGGTCGAAGCCGAGCGATTGCAATGCGCGCTGGATGCTGCGGACGTTCATGACACGCCTCCACCACAGGGTTGTATATTCTCAGAACATCAACCTGCAGTTGAGATCAGTCAAGGGCGCAAGGGGGAGGTGCGAAGGCCTATTTGGCTCCGATGGTTAATCTCACGCCCCGTCGTGAGGTCATGACAAGAGGAAGGCGATGCGGTGCCATGCTTTCATACCTCCGCCTCGTGGGAGGTCCGACGACGCCTCTTGGCGGCGTCGGGGTGGGGGGCCTTCCGCAAGGGGAGGGATGAAGAAAATGCAGGAATGACGAAAGCGAATTCACTCGTAACGCAAAGCGTCGATGGGGTTCATCAGCGAGGCGCGCCGCGCAGGGTAGTAGCCGAAGAACACGCCGACCAGCGCCGCAGCGGCAAGGGCGATGAGCACGAGCGCGGGCGAGAGCGCGATCGGCCAGGCGCCCCACACGGCGAGCGCGAGCGCGCTGCCGCCGCCGATAGCGAGCCCGATGAGCCCACCGGTGAGGCAGAGCGTCACCGCCTCGATGAGGAATTGCGAGAGGATGTCGCGCCGGCGTGCGCCGACCGCCATGCGCAGGCCGATCTCCTTGGTGCGCTCGGTCACCGACACGAGCATGATGTTCATGATGCCGATGCCGCCGACGATCAGCGAGATGGCAGCGGTGGCGCCGAGCAAGAGGCTCAGGATGTTCTGCGTCTCGGTGCGGGTGCGGATGAACTCGGCCATGTTGCGCACCTGGAAATCGTCTGGCGTGCCCACGCGCACATGCCGGCGGGAGCGGAGCAACGTCTCGATCTCGCTCTGCGCGTCGCTCATCTCTTCGGCCGAGGCGACCTCGACCATGATGCGCTTGAGGTTGTCCGGCACTGTCTTCTCCGCTCCGAACAGGCGGCGGCGCGCGGTCGAGACCGGCACGATGCCGGTGTCGTCCTGGTCGGTGCCGAATCCGGACTGGCCCTTCGGCGAAAGCAGCCCGATCACGGTGAAAGGCACGTTCATCACCCGCACCTGCTGGCCGATGACGGGCCCGTCGCCGAACAGCTCGCGCGCCGTGGTGGCGCCGAGGATCATCACCTTTGCCCCGGATCTGAGCTCGGCTTCGGTGAAGTTGCGGCCTTCGGTCAGAGGCCAGTCGCGCACTTCGAGGAAGTCGCCGCTGACCCCATCGATCGAGGTGATCCAATTGGTATTGCCCACGATGAGCGGGGCGGAGCCGCTGACAACTCCGCTCGCGGCGGCGACGCCGGGAATCTTGTCCTTGATGGTGGCAAGGTCGGATTCGGAGAGCGCAAGTGCCGTGCCCTCGCCGGCGCGCCGTCCGCCGGAAGTGTACGAGCCTGGCTGGATGACCAGGAGATTGGTGCCGAGCGATCTGATGCGCGCCTCGATGGCTTGTCCGGCGCCGCTCGCCACCGACACCATGACGATCACCGACGCGACCCCGATGATCACGCCGAGCATGGCGAGGAAGCTCCTGAGCGCGTTGAGCCTGAGCGCCGCGATGGCGACCTTGAAGGCTGCGAGCGCGTTCACTTGGTGTCCTCGACCACGAGCCCGTCCTTGAAGGTGATGCGGCGCCGCGCGCGCTCGGCGATGTCGAGCTCATGGGTGACCAGGATGACGGTGATCCCGCTCTCGTTCAGCTCCTCGAACAGGGCGATGATCTCGTCAGTGGTGCGGCTGTCGAGCGCGCCGGTCGGCTCGTCGGCGAGCAGGATATGCGGGTCGTTGACCAGCGCCCGGGCGATGGCCACGCGCTGCTGCTGTCCGCCGGAAAGCTCAGACGGCTGGTGCCGCTCACGCTCGGCAAGTCCAACTCTCGCGAGACACTCTCTTGCCTTCTCGCGTGCGTCGCCTTTGCCGGCGCGGTGCGAATAGAGGATCGGCAGCGCCACGTTGTCGAGCGCGCTCGTCCGCGCGAGCAGGTTGAAGGTCTGGAACACGAAGCCGATCTTCTCGTTGCGGTATTGCGCGAGCGCGTCCGAGCTTAAGCCTGAGAGCTCGCGGCCTTCGATCCTGAGCGAGCCGGAGGTCGGCGTGTCGAGCGCCCCGATCAGGTTCATGAAGGTCGACTTGCCTGAGCCTGAATGGCCGGTGACGGCAAGATACTCGCCGCGGGCGACCTCGACATTGATGCCCTGCAGCGCGCCGATGACGCTGTCGCCCATGCGGTAGGTTTTGACCAGATCGCGGGCCACGATCTGCGGGGCAGGGGAGGCAGCAGGCACTTCGGTCATGGCGTGACCTCGCGGGCGCGCAGCACCACATGCGCCCCGGGCTCGAGCCCATCAGTCACCTCGGTGAGGTTTGAATCGGAAAGGCCGAGACGGAGCTGATGCGGCACCAGCCGGCCGCCTTCATAAGTCCACACCGTCGCCGAGCGCGGGCTCGACGGGCGCGCCCGCTGCAGCTCCTCGTATTTCTTGTAGCGGTCCGGCGCGAGCACGGTGCGCAGCACCTTGGAGACGCGCATTCGCGCCTGCTCACGCGCGTCTTCCTGACTGGCGCCGATGCCCTGCGGTCCGGAGCTGCGCAGCGCCGCAAACTCGGCCTCGACGCCCGAGCGCACCTTGGCAACTTCTTCCGGGGTGAGCTCGAGGTCGACCTTGAGCCTATCGAGCAGCCGGTTGGTACGGTCGCCGGCTGCCGACGCCGCTGGCGTGGAGACCGTCGCCGTGGCATCGCTGATCAACGCCTCGGCAGGCCCGCGCGGCTGGTAGCGCAACGCATCGTTGGGCACCACCACGACGCCGGGATGCTCACCGGTGATGATCTCGACATTGGCGGTCATGCCGGGCAACAGGCGGCCGAGCTGATTGTCGGCGCCGATGACCACGGTATAGGTGACGACGTTCTGCAAGGAGACCGGCGCGAGCCTGATCTGCTCGACCTTCCCCTCGAATGTCACGTCGGGATAGGCGTCGACGGTGAAACTAACAGGGTTGCCGCCGGTCACCTGGCCGATATCGGCCTCGTCGACTTGCGCCTGGATCTGCACTTGGTTGAGATCCTGGGCGATGGTGAAGAGCTTCGGCGCCTGCAGGCTCGCCGCCACGGTTTGCCCGACCTCGACGATCTTGTCGATGACCACGCCGTCGATGGGCGAGCGGATATAGGTGCGGCCGAGATCGATACGGGCGCTGTCGAGCGTCGCCTCATGCTGGGTCAGCGTGGCCTTGGCAGTCTCGACATTGGCCTTGGCGATGGCGAGGTCGGCCACGGCGCCTTGCTCGGCGGCAACCGCGGTGTCGAGAGCCGCCTGCGATGTAGCGCCCTTGGCGACCAGCTCCTTGGCACGGCCGAGGTCGAGCTCGGCCTTATGCAGATTGGCCTCTGCCCGCCCGATGCCGGCTTGTTGCAGGTCGACATTGGCCTTGGCCACGGCGACCGCGGCTTCCTCCTCGCGCACGCGCGTCTCGAAGCTCGACGGCTCGATGCGGGCGAGCACCTCGCCCTGCTTGACCTCGCTCGAATAGTCGACATTGACCGCGCCGATATTGCCGGAGAGCTGCGAGCCGATATCGACGGTGACGAGCGCGCTCACGGTGCCTGAGGTCGACACTAAACGGCGGACGTCACCGCGCTTGACCTCGGCGGTCTGGAGGTCGAGGCGGCCAGGGCCACTCTGGTGCCAATAGTAATAGGCTCCAGCACCGGCCGCGGCGGCCACCACGAGAATGAGCAGAAAGCGCGTTGTCATGCTTTCCCCTGGGTCCACGCGATAGCACGGACCGGGAGGAGCTAAGCGTTACAAAAAGGCAATCCTTGGGACGAGGAAACAAAATGAAACAAAAGCGCTGCCGCAGTTGGGATGCGCTTAGAGGCCGAACGGATAGGTCTCGTCGGGCCCGTGGGCGTGCACCGGACGAGCCGCCACGGCTTGAGTTTCCGCAAACCAGATCCAGGCGTCGAACTGACGCGAAAGCTCCGCCTGGAAGTAGTGGGAGAGCAGCTCAGTCTCGGGCCGGTAGATGACACCAATGGCGCGCTCGAGCAGCGGCTCTGCAAGCTCGGCGCGGACGGACTCCCTTTGGCCGGGACCGATCTCGAGCAGGAAGGCGGCGATGCCCGTGTCGCGCGACCGGCCCTCGTAGGAATCGTCGCGGGCAGGGCGCACGCGCTTGATCTCCATGTCGCCGTCCCAGTCAGATGCCGCGGCAACGGTGCCGCGGTCGGTGCCGAAGCCGATCAGTGCCGCGTCATCGCCGAAGCGCTGGCGCGCGAGCTGCCCGATATTGTGCTCGCCGCGCACCTGGCCCATCTCCGTGAAAGCCGCATTGCCGATATGGGAGTTGTGCGCCCACACCACCGCCTTTGAGTTCAGGCCCCCGCTCTGCGAGCAGGCGTTCGAGCGTGTTGAACATATGCTCGTCACGCAGATTCCACGACGCCGCGTCGCCATAATAGATGGCGCGGTAATATTGCTCGGCGCCGGCCACGATGCGCGCATTCTGCTCGGCGTCGAAAAAGGCTTCGCCATCCCTGTGGAGATAGTCGAGCCGCTTGCGCAAAAGGTCGGTCAGCGCATCGGCGACGGGCTTCTCGCACACGGCATAGCCGCGGGAGAGCGCCATGCGGCCGTAGCGGGCAGGCTCTGCGCGCCAGGGCACGAGACAGCCATAGCGCTGGCGCGCCACCCTTGCAGCTTCCGGATCGACCTTGTCGAGGTAATGTAACACCGCCTCGATCGAGGCGCCGAGGCTGTAGATATCGAGCCCGTAAAAGCCGGCCTTGCGGTCAGGGTCGGCGATGGTGGCGTTGATCTCCTTCAGCCTGTCGAGGAACTCCGCGACCTGGCCGTTCCGCCACATCCAGGTCGGGAAGCGGGTGAAGACGGATTTCGGCAGCACCGGACGTGGCAGGCCGCGCACGTAAGCGTCGTAGATCGCGGCATCGGGCCAGTCGGCCTCGACGGCGACGATGTTGAAGCCATGGCGGTCGACCAGCATCTCGGTGATGCGCGCCCGCGCCTGGTAGAACTCGGCGGTGCCGTGGGTCGCCTCGCCGAGCAGCACCACGCGTCGGTCGCTGAACCGCTCGACGAGATCGCACAGCTCGTGCAGATCGCCGAACGGCTCGGCGGTCTCCGCCATGAGGCGGCTCAAGCGGTTCTGGATAGTGAGCGCGCGCTTCGCGGGCTGTAGCAGGCCTGCGGCGAAGCCGGTTGGCTCGGCGTCAACCGGCGCTTCCTTCACCCGCTCGCGCTCGGGCTCGGCCCAGCCTTGCTCTCCGATCAGAGGCACGAAGGCTACGGCGCCGAAATCCGCTTCCTCGAAGCGGTCCTCGCCAGTGCGGCGCACGCGCATCAGCGTCTGATAGCCGAATTCCCCGACCGGGATGATCAGCCGCCCGCCGATGGCAAGCTGCCGCTTCAGAGCGTCGGGAACATGCGGGCCGCCGGCCGAGACGATGATCGCCTGGAAGGGCGCCTCCTCGGGCAGGCCCTTGGTGCCGTCGGCGATGATGATTTCGACATTGCCGTAGCCGAGACGCTTCAGCCTGGCGCGGGCGAGCTTGCCCAGCTCCTCGTGGCGCTCGATGGCGAACACCTTGTTGGCCATGCGGCTCATCACCGCCGCGGCGTAGCCAGAGCCAGCGCCGACTTCGAGCACCTTGTCGCCCGGCTTGATCTCGGCAAGCTCGAGCATGCGCGCGACGATATAAGGCTGCGATATGGTCTGCCCGGCCTCGATCGGCAGCGCAGAATCCTCATAGGAGAATTCCTGCAGATGCTCAGGCACGAAGGCTTCGCGCGGCACGGCGCCCATGGCTGCAAGCAGCAGGGGATCCTCGATGCCACGGGCGCGGAGATGGCGGGAGACCATCACCGCCCGCTCTTGCGCGTAGGCGCTGTCCAACAGCTCGGCGCGTTGCACGGTCATGACGACGAAACTACCTAACGCATGCCTGGTTCGGCCTTGATTTGGATCATATCACGACGCCTGCCCCGGCGCTCAAGGGGGGCGCTATTCCAGCTCGAAAGTGACGCTGACGCGGGCCTCGACCGTGGTCGTTCCGGCCTCGATGGGAACGGCCTTGGCGGCCATCTCCATGGGAGCCGGCGCCATAGAGCGGGCGACGATAATCCCCTGGTCTTCGCTGATGGTCAGGACCTTTCCGAGCTTGGCGCCTGCCGCCTCGGCATAGAGCTTGGCGTTGGCGATGGCGTTTCGCATCGCAAGCTTGCGCGCTTCGTCCTTGAGCGCCTCTGGCTCGGCCACGCCGAACTCGATTGCGTTCACGTCGTTGGCGCCAAGGCTCACCACCCTGTCGAGGATTTGGCCGAGCTTGCCGACGTCGCGCACGGTGAGCCGGACGGAATTGGTCACCTGATAGCCGACGACTTTCGGCGACCGGCCATCCTTCCGCTCTTCGTAGAGCGGCTGCACCGTGAAATTCGTGGTCTGGATGTCCTTGGGGTCCAAGCCTTCCGCTTTCAGCGCGGCGATCACCTCGGTCATGGCGGCGCTGTTCTTGGCGAGCGCCTCCTTGGCGGTCGGCGCCTGGGCGGTGACCCCTGTCGAGATATCAACCTTGTCGGGCGTGGTCTTTATGGCGCCGGAGGCGGTGAGCGAGATGGTCCGCTTCGGCGCCTCGTCGGCGCTGAGCGGAGCGATAGGAAGCGCGACGAAAATGAGCAGAGCAAGGAAGGCGGTCTTGCGTGGAAACGTCATGGGATCCCTCTCAGCCGTTGACGGCTCGCGGGACGCGGGCGGCAGGCTGCCCGCGCGACTGCCCCGACCCGAGCCGTTTCGCGGAAGGATAGAACTCTGCTAATGAGGCGGAATCACGCGAGAAGAAGAGCTGGGCCCGTAGCTCAACTGGTTAGAGCCGGCGGCTCATAACCGCCAAGAGCCGGTCTCCGCCGGGACACGACGAGAAACACACCGTCTGCTGAGTTCCCAGAAAACACCGCACGATCTTGCCTCGTGTGTCTCGCCGTGTTTTGGTGGTCACAGCGGGACCACGGCGGCCGATTAGCGTCGTGGTCCCGGGTGGTCCCGAACCGGAGGAGAACATGGCGACGACCAGGACTAACCTGACCGAGACTAAGATCAAAACCAGGCTGCGCACGCCCACCTCTCGCAAGCGCGAGGAGGTGCTCGACAGCGGCGTGCCGGGCCTGAGCATTCGCATCACCGACCAAGGCAAGAAGTCTTATATGCTGCGCGCCCGCTTCCCGCTGCGGCTTGACCGCGCCGCTGGCAGGCTCGTGCCGTGGAGCGGGTCACGACCCGAGAGCACGCGGGTGGTGCTCGCCGAGGTCGGCAGCATCTCGCTCGAACAAGCCCGCGACAAGGCGCGTGACTGGCAGCAGCTGATCGAGGCGGGCGTCGATCCGCGCACTCTGCCCGACGAGCGTGAACGCATATCGTCACGTGCGGCCATCACCTTCGGCCAGCTTGCCGAGGATTATGTCAAGCGTCACTTGATAGCGAAGCACAAACGCCGCGCCAAGAAGGATGAGCAGGAGATCAGGCGCGAACTGATCCCGCATCTGGGTGATCGGCCGCTGGCGAGCATCCGGCGCGACGATGTGGTGTCGCTAGTCGAAGGCATCATTGACCGAGGCTCGCCCGGCACCGCGCACCTGGCGCTTAACCATGCGCGCCGCATGTTCAATTGGGCCATTGAGCGAGGCAAATATGGGCTCAAAGTCAGCCCGTGCGACCGGGTGCGGCCCGCGCGGCTGATAGGCGCCAAGCGACCCCGGACCCGCGTGCTTGAGGATCGCGAGCTGGCGGCACTGTGGCATGCCTGCGAGGAGATCGGCTTTCCGCATGGCAAACTGGTCCAGCTCATTATGTTGACCGGCGCCCGGCGCAGCGAGGCGGCGGAGGCGACATGGTCCGAGTTCGACCTCGATGCTGGGGTCTGGCGCATACCCCAAGAGCGCTTCAAGTCGGATGCTGAGCATCGCATTCCGCTGAGCCCGGCGGCGCTGGCTCTGGTGCGACAGCTACCGCACCATCGGGGTCCGTATGTGTTCACCACCACGCTTGGCGTGCGGCCGGTCGGCGACTTCTCCGGCGCCAAGGCGGCGATTGACACGGCCATGGCACAGGAGCTGGGCGCCGCGCCTGAGCGCTTCACCTTGCATGATATTAGACGGACGATGAGGACGAGGCTCAGCCAGCTGCACGTGCCGTTTGAGATCGCCGAGCTGGTGATCGGCCATGCCAAGTCCGGCTTGGCTCGAATCTACGACCAATGGACGTTTGAGAGCGAGAAGGCCGAGGCGCTCAACCTATGGGCAGACAAGCTGGCGTCGATCATCGCGCCCCCAAGCGCGCCGGACAACGTGACCCGGCTGCGGAGGAAGCGGGCGTGACCAAGCGCGGCTTCAATTCGTTGATGGCCTACATTGAAGCCTGCCAGGGTCACCCGACCCGGCTGATTGAGTTGCTGCGCGATGCGGGCTTGGACGAATTGGCCGAAGGCATTGAACTCGGTGAGGTCAAGTTTAAACCCATCGACCAGCACGACTTGGACATGATTTATGCCGCTACCGAGTTCCGCAGGCTTGGTCTAAGCTCGAGCGACCGGGAGGCTGTCGCCAAATTTGCCGTCGAGCACAATCTTGGTGTTGATGAATTTGATGACTTTGTAGCAGGAGAGGGGGGCCGCTATCAGCGTCTCAAGAAGTATCTTCCCCAAGACCTGTTCCCTGGTATCAAGCGTGATTGAGAAGAAGCCCCGGCCCTGAGCGAGAGCCGGGGGCTGATGCGAACTCTACGGACGATAGAAGAAGCCAGCTGCCTCCCATTCCCCAGGGTCACAAACTTCAAGCACAAAACCACCACCCCGTTCTTTCCTGATGAAGATGGTTCCTCCCTGTTGAACCGTAGGGAGCCACTCCCGCACGGTTTCTTTAACGCCTTCCCATGTATCGGCAACGAATGTCATCTTTTTCATCCTTTCAAGTTGAAGAAGCCCCGGCTTTTTACGGCCGGGGCTTGGCAGTCTTAGTGGAGCGGCAGTTCCGGCTCGTCGTCGCCGATACCTTTCGCGTTTCGTCTTTCCACCTCCGCTTCAATGTTGGCTCGGGCGTCCAAGGCGCAGTGGTAGAGGTTGCTGAGAGCGTTAGCCAACACTTCACGCGCTTCGTCACACAGGTCCTGGGCTCGGGTGCGACCATGTGCGTCAGGCACGGTGTAACTGATGAGGCGCCACGCCGCGAACTCAAACTGGTCAATCGCGTCCAGCGCCCTTTTGCTTCTCGGTCTTGAGGGTCATTAGGCGGCCTCCTTAACCTTCAGGCGGTGGGCTTCGGCCGCCTCAGCAAAAGTTCCGAAGGAAACATAGCCACCCTTCACGAGGAGAATGGTCCCGTCTTCGTCGGTGCCAGTGGACAAGTCACAACTGTTCAGTTCCCGGCACAGACAGTAGAGCCGGACATACTGTTCTGCGTTGGGACCAACTTGCTGCACAAAGTCGCGGACTTTTTCAAACATAGTCATCGTCGTTTTCCTTCCTATAGACGAGCGCCGCCACCATTGGCGGTCTCAATCACCATCATTAGGTGCGGCGCCCGCTGTCCGTCACCCGACAGGTCGTCCGTAGGTGATGCGCCTTAATTCACTGTCCCGTTCCCACCTTCAATCAACAGTCTGGCAAGTTCCTCTGATTGCTTCCAAAGATCGTCATACTCACGTCGCCATCCCGCCCTCTGCTCTTTGGTTGCTCCGTTGCCCCAAGGGCCCAGAAGCCTCCGCAACATATCCATGCGGATTACCAGCCAAGTTGATTTCTCTGACATTGTGATCTCTTCGCTATTCTGAGGACGGGCCGCTTCCCCGGCGTGGGCGGCGATCTCAATCACCATCATTAGGTGCGGTGCCCGCTGTCCGTCACCCGACGAACCGTCCGTAGGTAACCCCACCTACAGCTCGTCCGTAGGTAGTGGCGGGTGCCTCGCCGTGTTGGGATGGTCACCTCAGTAAGGAGAGTGACCCATGCGAATTGCCCCCGACGATTTTGTCTTGTTCCCCGAGTTGCGCGACCTCGGCATCACCTACTCGCGCACCCACATCAATCGGCTAATCGCGGCCGGTGTCTTCCCGGCGCCAAAACAGCTCAATCCGCTTGTCGGCAAGCACGGCAGCACTAAGGCGTGGCGGCTCGCCGATATTAAGGCGTGGCTCCGCGCGCGCTTCGAGCAAGGCGACGAGCCCGAGGCAGCGTGATCGAGAGCGCCGACATACAGCGGCTGTTTTTGGCCCACGCCCTTCATCGAGAGAACGGGCTGACCTTCGGTCAAGTCGGCCTCCGCTTAGGCGTGAGCAGTGAGCGCGCGCAATCTTGCACTCGCCTGGCAGCAACGCATGCAACAGGCCACGCCCGAAGAGTGGCGCAAGATGATGGCGATTAGCGAATGCTATAGCGAAGCGAAGAAGGAAAATGACGTGAGATGAACCGAAAAAAGTCGAGGCCCCGGCCGGTGGTGGTGACCGGCAGAGGCCTCGGGGTAGGTGATCCTGCTGGACGTGGGATCGACGACCCCATCCAACCATCCCCGAGCCACGAGCACAAGATTGAACGCGAAGAAGCGTTCCAGACGCTTCTCAGAATGCCCCTGCTCGACCGACTGATAAGGACGGCCGAGAGTTTCGACGGCCACCTCACCATCATGAAGTTCACCACCAACTGGCGCGTGGGATTTGGCACTCCCCGCTACGACTGTGGGGACCCCGACGACATTTCCCATATGCCCATGGGCAAGACCTTCGAGGAGGCCGCGCGAGCAGCGCTGGATAATCCAGTCCACTGTCAAGATTGGGAAGATGTCGAAATGGCGACCGAGGAAGAGGAGGTTGAGTGATGGCCCGGCCCGCTAAGAACAAGAGTGGCGCCGCCGCCGACACCATCATAAAGCCGAGAGCCACACAACTCGCCGAGGCTGCTCGGGAGTTCCGCGATAACCATCATTGGGTTCCGCTGCGCTTGAACGGCAAGGCGGCGATTGGCAAGAAGTGGCAGGAGCACACGCTGGGAGACCCCATCCCGAGGTTCAAGGATACCGACAACATCGGCATCCTGCTGGGGGAGCCAAGCGGCAATCTGGTTCGGCTTGATGCAGACTTCGAGGCGATCCCCGCCGTGACCAGCCTGCTGTTCCCCGAGCCCACACTAACCTTCGGCCGAGCCACTTCGCCGCGAGGCGGACGGCTGGTCACCTGTACCACCAAGACCAAAAACTTCGTTTTGCCGAAGGTGATGGAGAACCATCCAGGATTGCCACTACATGACGGCAAGCCAGGCCTCGTGGTGTTTCAAATAATGAGCACCGGGAGCCAGGCTATGGTCCCGCCGTCCATCCATCCAGACAGCAAGGAAAAGCTGGATTGGGAGAAGGAAACGCCTGAGCCCGCGATCATCGACGAGCAAGAGTTGCGGCGGCGGGTCGGCATCGAGGCCTTCCTAATGGCGGTGCGGCAGTTCTGGCCCGCTCTCGGCACGCGCAATGAGGCCGCCATGGCGCTTTCCCGCGTGCTGTTGGAGGCGCTGGCGACGCATCACCCCGACGACGCCGAACGATGCGCGGTCGTCGATGGGCTGGTGATGGCGACGGCGATGGCTGGTGGCGACGGCGAAGGGTCTCGCATAGGCAAGGAGCGGGCCGAGGCGACGCTGGAGAAGATGCGGGCCGGTGAGGAGACGACCGGCATGCCGCGATTGGTCGAGCTGCTCGAGCTGCCAGCGGATGTGGCCAAAACATTTTGGAAATGGCTCGGCGGGGCGAGGGCCGTCATCGTGCGTGAGATGAGGTTCCCCGACGTGACCCAGAAGGGCGCTCCGCGAGCATCCTTCCCCAATGCCAAGGTAGCGCTGCAGCTGCTCGGCGTTGAGTGTCGTTACGACTTGTTCGCGCTTCGTTACGAAATCGAAGGTCACGCGGTCAGCCAATTCGCCGGGACGGTGACCAACTCCGTCTTCCTCGAATTACGCTCGTTGATTCACGCCGAGTTCGGTTTCGATCCAGGCAAGCAGCATATTGAGGACGCGGTATACGGCCATGCTAACCACCATCGATTCCACCCCGTGATTGATTATCTCAACAGTCTCACCTGGGATGGCACGCCGCGCATCGACAAATGGCTGATCGACTACGGCGGCGCCGATGACACACCATACGTCCGCGCGGTCGGATCAATTTTCCTGATAGCGGCGGTGAGGCGAGTGCGAAAGCCCGGCAGCAAATTCGACGAGATGTTGGTGCTGGAGTCGCCGCAGGGTTGGAACAAGTCGCTGACGTTGCGCACTCTGGCGGTGCATTCCGAATGGTTCACCGATCAGCCGTTGCTTGGCCTGAGCGGCAAGGAGACCATCGAACAGACCAGCGGCAAGTGGATCGTTGAGGTGGCGGAGCTGCAAGGGATGAGCAAGCGCGAGGTTGAGCGGGTCAAGGCTCACTTGTCCTCCGAGAAGGACACCGCCCGTCTCGCTTACGGTAGGACGACGTCCGAGGCCAAACGCCAATTCGTCCCTATCGGTACGACAAATAGCGACACTTATCTTCGCGACATCACCGGCAACCGCAGATACTGGCCGGTGCGAGTGCAGCGCTTCGACGTTGAGGCCGTCGAGCGCGACCGCGATCAATTATGGGCAGAGGCCGCGCAGCGCGAGGCCGAAGGCGCAAGCATCAGATTGCCCGAAGAGCTGTGGGAGGTGGCGGCGGAGGAGCAGGAAGAGCGCCTCGTCGAGAATCCATTCCTATCGCGGCTCGAAAGTCTGCTCCGCGATACAGACGGCGAACCGATGGAAGGCAAGGTCACGACCGATGCACTCATGACGGCACTCGATATTTCAACCGGTCAGCGTCGCGACGATCACTTCAAGAATCTAGCCGCCGCCATGCAGACGCTTGGATGGGAGAAAGCGCAGCGAAGGGTTCATGGCGAGCGGTCCAGGGTCTACTTGAAGGGACCGGAGCCCCACAAGACCATCGAGGTTTTGCCCCGCAGCCTGGATTGCCCGGCGAACCTGTTCTACGCACCCGAGGGCGAGCGGCGGCCGTACTGTCCCACATAGCGCGAACCCGGGGCGGCAATATGGGACGGTCCAAGGCCCCGGACGACGGGCCTTCGCGCCCCCCCCGTCCCATATGTCCCATATGTCTCACACACAAAGGAAACCTTGGGGAAAAGGGAAGGAGGGAAGCGGAGACGCCCGTCGTCGTCCTCTTTTTCGGAAAGGTATACGATATTGGTGCGACGGGGGGGACATGTGGGACATCGGCCGTCTCCGGGCACTTTCGGGTGTCCCACGTCCCAGGGTGTCCCAGGTACCGCGACGTCTTCGCACTGGAATATTGGCGACCATACCACCCCCCTCCCGCCCCGGTTGTCCCGCCCTCTGCCACCTTTCGATCCTCGTCGCGAGCTTTTCCGACCGCACCTGGCGTGGCTGCGCCGTCTGCTCGAATACTTGTTGGTGGCCTCCAGCCGTATTTTATTTTTGGTAGTCGTCCTTCGGGACCACGATCCGGACCAGAGGTGCCAATGAGAGAGCCGGGACCAAAACCCGCCGACGAGGTTTCTGCAGTTCCTGCTGCGCGCCCTTTCGGCGCTGGCTGCACGTTGGAGTTGACAAGGCGGGGCGTGCGGCAGGAGCAGGCGCGGCGCGCAATCCCTACCCTGCGCAGCAAGCGCACCAACGATCCGCTCGCTTTACCCCCATCGTTGCGTCCTCATAGTTCTGAAGGGCGAAGGTGGCGCGACCTTTGTGCCGCGTATAGTGAGCAAATCGGCGACGAGCGGATGCGGCTGGAGCAGACGCGCGTCTTGTTGTCAAATCTTGTCGGTCTCACGCTCATCTCAGAGCGCATCACTGGCGATCCGGCTACCGAAGCCAGCCACTTAATCCAACTCAACCAGGCGATCAGCAAGTTGCTTGGCGAACTTGGCTTGAGCCCGTCAAGCGCGCCGCAGCCTGACAAGCCTGTCAACCCGCTTGACTTCGCTAAGGCCTTTGACAAGGCCGCGCTATGAACATCATCCAGGCGCTTGACCATCCCGCAGTGTTTGCTCCGCTGTTCCGCGACAAAGCGACCTGGGCCGCGTGGCGCGCGTTTTTGTGTGCGCTGTTCGCGTTGCCGATGAGCGAGGCTCAACTCGCCACCTACCAACAGTGCTCGGCAAGGCAGGACCCACCCACCGCACAGGCCACCGAAGCGTGGTTGGTGGTCGGTCGTCGTGGTGGCAAGTCCTTCACCCTCGCCCTGGTTGCTGTGTTCCTTGCTGCGTTCAAAGACTGGCGTCCGTATCTCGGCCCCGGCGAGCGCGCCACGGTGATGGTCATTGCGGAGAACCGGCGACAGGCGCGCGTCATCTTGCGCTTCATCAAGGGCATCATCGCTGATGTGCCGATGCTGGCCGCCACGGTAGAGGCCATTCGTCAGGAAACCATAGACCTCAATACTCGCATCACCATCGAGGTTCACACCGCCAACTTCCGTGCGGTGCGCGGCTATACCATCGTCGCCGCGTTGCTTGACGAACTTGCCTTCTGGCAGGGTGAAGACAGCGCCAACCCCGACTTTGAAGTCATCAACGCCATCAAGCCCGCCATGATGACGGTGCCTGGCAGCATGCTGCTGTGCGCTTCGTCGCCCTACGCTCGCAAAGGCGCGCTGTGGGAGACCTATCATCGCTACTTCGGGCACGCCGGTGGTCCGCTGATATGGCAGGCGCCCACCCGCACTATGAACCCCTGTCTGCCCCAGTCGTTGATTGACGCCGAGTATGACAAGGACCCGGTGAGCGCTGCCGCTGAATACGGGGCCGAGTTCCGCACCGACCTTGAGGCCTACATTTCGCGTGAAGCAGTTGAGGCTTGCGTTGAGTGGGGCGTTCACGAACGACCGCCGATGGACGGCGTCCAATACAATGGCTTCGTTGATGTGTCGGGTGGTGGTGCTGACAGTTTCGGTTTGGCTGTTACTCACAAGGACGGCGAGACGGGCGTCCTTGACGCCACCCGCGAGGTCAGGCCGCCGCTGTCGCCTGAGGCCGTCATCACCGAGTTCGCCGACCTGTTGAAGACATACTGCATCACCAAGGTGACTGGTGACAGATACGGCGGCGAATTTCCCCGTGAGCAGTTCCGCAAGTGCGGCATCAAGTACGAGCCGTCCAAAGACCCCAAGGGTGCGCTCTATCTCGGTCTTCTGCCTCTGTTGAACTCAGGCAAGGTCAGGTTGCTCGCCGACAAGCGATTGATAGCGCAACTGCTCGGTCTGGAGCGCAACACGAGCCGGGGCGGCAAGGACAGCATCGACCACGCGCGGGGCGGGCACGACGATGTGGCCAACGCCGTGGCTGGTGCCTTGCTGTCGGCGACGGCGAAGCGGCCGGAGATGCGCTGGGGCACCATCGACCCACACGGGCGCGTTCATTGGAAGGGCGAGGAGCCGGAGCGCCCGCGCATTCGCTATGTGGTGCTCACCGAGCAGGAAGATCTGAGACGAAGGGGTCTGCTTTGATGGTCGTCGAGAACCTGTAAAGGAGCAGAAGATGAATGACAGAGAGTATTTGGAGCTTCAGCTAAGGATGACGATCGTGCCGCAGCAGGCGCGATGGCCCGCTCCCGAGCATTCACGCTGGCAACACCTGCACCAGGTCGTCGACGAAGCGCGTGAGCGGGTGAGGAAAGCCTACGTGCAGATGGACGAAATCGATGCCAATGCCGATCTTTCCCGCGATGGCAAAGAGAGTCAGCGTCGTAAGACTGCGGCTCGGGCCGTTGCCGACTTCGAGGCATCGAGAACGCTGGCGCGTGCGCATGAGGCCGTAGAGTTTGCTGTGGCCAAGCATGACATCAACCCGGAAGCCAGGGATGCCATGCTAAAGGCCATGAAAGAGGCTCAGCGGGGCTGGAGCAGGGCAATGGATAAGATCGGGGAGCGTGCCAGTCTGACCAAAGGTCCCATTACGAGGCGATAACTCGTTCTCCACTCGTCAGAGGGGCAGTGGCTGTGACGAAGAGGCACCGTTGTGGGGATGTCTGCTTTACCCCCGATTGTGTTGCAAAAGTCGGTGGCATGCGTCGAGTACGCAACAATCGAATCCAAAAGGCCTGCCTCTTGAATCAATCTTGCGCGGCTAATTGAGTCCTTAAATCAAAATTGCGTCGACGGATGCTCAAAATAGTTTTGCAACACAATCCCCCCAATAGCGGACGTGTGGCTAGGCTGCTTAAGAGGTCCGCTTTGTGCCAAAAGCGGAAGTCGAGCCTTGGCGGCACTAGGCAGCGTTTTTTGCATCGAAGGCTATTCAGGGTTTCCCCTAGAAATTGGTTTGGGGTTTCCCCGAGCGTTCTCCAGACGCGATGTCCGCTATGGGTCACTAGCCGACCAAATGGCCCGTTCGCTCCTTGGCAACACACGTCTGACTCTACCCGGAGCCTCCTGTCATCGGGTCTATAAGCGAGGGGGCGAACTTTCACAGCCCAAAGGCGTTACCCGGTCGGATTCGAAGAAAAGGAATTCACCTATGGGCCGCCTTTTTGTGCTTACAGGATTTTTCCTGCTCCTCCCAACCACCGCCTTTTCCGACCAAGTGCGAGCAACATGGTATGGAAATGAACTTCGAGGGCATCGAACCGCATCGGGGCAAGTCTTTAAGCCCGAAGGCATGACCGCGGCGCACAAAAGTCTGCCATTCGGTACTTGTCTTGTGGTGGAGAATCCCAGAAGCGGAAAAAGAGTGCGTGTCACGGTCAACGATCGCGGCCCGTTCACGCCGGGCGTGGTCTTAGATCTTGCGTGGGGGGCCGCGCGCGCAATTGGCATGCTCTCCACTCAAAGCGTCAATATGCGGCGTTGTTGAGCGACGGAACAGTTCCGTCACTGTCCGATTTGGGGATATTGCACACGCATGCCCGCTTTTGGGCCGGAACCAGACCTCGCGACGCGAGGCTGAACGTCGCTTAGTGCCATAAGCAGATATAAATGCCGGCAAGTTATTTCTTGTAGTAGCCCACACCACAAATTTGGTCACCGACCTTCGTGTAGAAAGTGTTCTTTTCGAAGGGCTCGTCCGCGCCGGGTCGCGGCCACCGGTAGGTGGTCTCTTTTATCGTTCCCTCGGCGGCATTCTGCATAATCGTTTCACCAAACGGAGCACCGTGCTTGCCCTTAATGTCTCTTAGCTGTTTGCCCCTGTTCAGGTAAGGCTGCGCCGTGACGATGCCGTCCGACGCGTTGGCGCACCACACATAAAGGTCTCGATCCTTGAAGCCGCCCTCGCCGTTGTTGAACATATCAAGCGCCTTCGTCTTGTCCTCTTTCACCGCGGCCACTGCTCTCTCAAGCATAGTTTTGGCCTCCTCAGCACTGCCGAAGTCGGCGGCCGCTGCCATAACTAAAGTGGTAGCCGACAGCATTTGGATCACGGCACAGCCGACGACGAGATTGCGTAACATGAGTAACCTCCTTAAGGATGTTCTGCCCGGCTCAGCCTCGGGTTACCATAGCGCTGCACCACCATAGTAGGAAACTTCAGTGGCCGACTGGTTTCTCAATCTGCCTGTGTTTTGGATGGGCATGATTGTTTTTGTGGCCACTTTTCTCATCGCCGGCGGAGTGTACTTGGTTGTAACCGAGCTTGCGGAAACCGAGTGGGCACGAGCCTTCAAGGCGGTCGCCTGGTGTATTACCGGTGCTCGGTGTTCTTTTCGCGCTGTTGATTGGCTTTATCGCAGTCGAGGTCTGGAATACTTTCGATAGAGCAAAGAGCGCCGTTGCCACCGAGGCCAGCGCGCTACGTGCTGCTGTTTTGCTTGCCCGCAATTTTCCCGAGGAACAGAAGAAGCGTATTGATGCGCTGATCAACCGCCACATAGAGGTAGCGGTTCATCAGGAATGGCCAGAGATGGCACACCAGCAGGCGACCCTTTCACCGCTACCCACGCATTTGCTGGAAGCACTGCATGACGCCTTCGCCTTAACGTCTGCTGATGGGGCTCAGCGAGCCGCCCAGCCCGAAATGATAAGAGCACTCCGTACGGCGCTTGATGCGAGACGCCAGCGCATAGTTATCAGCGAGTCTTCGGTCGGCGCGGTTAAATGGCTGGCGATCTTGTTCCAGGCACTCTGTACCCTGGTCGCCATTGCGATGGTGCACGCCGACAACCGGCGTGCTTGCGCGATAACGGTGACGCTTTTTGCAACCGGCGCTGCGCTCTCGGTGCTGTTGATCGCTGCTTATAGCCGCCCATTCACCGGTGAAATCTCTGTAACCCCCGAATTGCTAACGCAAGTTATCGCAACCGAAGCGAAGGAAGATACCAGCCGCTAGTGGGAATCTGTTCCCTTTTGGATAGTGCACGTCGCTTGGGCGAAGCGACTGTTGGCTTAATCGGCATCCTCCGCCACGTACTTTTTGCAATTGGAAATGGCACCAGCATCGAGTGGATGGGGGCAACCGGAGATACTTGCAGTGCTGCGAGGATTGTCCATGTTCAGCCTCGGTTAAAATCGAAAAACCTGCTCCCCGGCGCCCGAGTTCCTCTTTTGGTGGGCCGCATGCGCCATCAGCCTCTCTTAGGACGATTGCCCTTCGGACCTAGTCCGCCACCTGAACATCTGATGGCACAGGCCTCTAGCGCTTCCCTTCCAAAGTGACATTTTTGACCGCTCGGATAGTCCGGTGTCGGTGTCCGCATCGGCGGCTAAAGAATTGGAGGTTGGGAGGCAATTCATGTCCGGTCTGCGGGGCCGCGGCTTTCCGCGCGTTCAACCCTATCGGCCAATGCCTCTGCTTCCTCCGCGATCTGCTCCTCGCCTGCCTTCTGGAGTAACTGCGCCGCCTGCGCCAGCTTGATGTAGGCGTAACTGTACAGCTGTGTGTCCATGATCCCCCTCCACCTGACCCGAAGCTCTGGCGGGACAAAATCGTTCCATCGACGACACCAGTGGGAAATCTCACAGTGAGTTGCTCAGCGACGTGCGAAGCGGAGGGCTGCGCGGAGGTCCGGAGCGGCGCATGGAACTTGTCGTCGTTAACTTTCGTTTTGACTGCAACAGGGACGGCACAGAGCACAGGAGGGATACCTATGTTCAAGATGCTTCGCCGTGTTCCGGTGAAATCGCGCTTGCCAGTTGAGGCTTGGCTCCTCGCGGCAGCGGTGACGCTATACTCGCTGGTGAGTTCGCAGCTGCATGTCAATGACCCGACCGCTCTGCAAGCGGCGGGATCTGTGGCGACAGACCTAGCGTCATTGAGTAGATAGGCCGGAAGGGAAAGGGGCACCCATAGCTGCCCCACCTCGCGCGAATGGCAAGAGCAGACTGGACTCGCAGTGCGTCCCGGCCCGCCCCCGCGATGTGATTTTTGAGCATCGTGCCGACAAAAATTAACAGCCAACCGGAACTAGCGGAACGATGAAGGGCTGAGGTCTGTTACCTATAATCGGGGGCAGACCATGGTTCGAGCTAATTCCGAGCCCTCCTTGCAGTTGCGGCTTCGCCAACAGGCGCTAAGCGCCCGCTTTACACGCCTGCAGGGAGTTTTAATCGGATTGCTAATCGCGGCTACATTAATAGGATCGATTGCAGCGCTGCGCTCCTCCTTCTCGACAGCTGCGCAACCTCAGAAAAATAAGTCGGCATCCTTGAAAATTCAGGACCGGCTGAGTGCTGTGGCTGAACCCGCTGCAGCGAGGTCTGTTTCTCTTCAAACTTCCGAACAATCGGACTCCCAACGACGCACCGCTACTGCAGAAGTGGAGGCTTTCAGCGTCGCCAACATCCGTCCGACGAACGGCTTCATCACTAAATCCGCATCATCGACACAGCCGGATTCAGCACCTACCCAAGCCCGGTCATCGCAATCAATGGTCGCCGCAGAACCGCGGGCGGTTCCCCTGCCTAGGAGGAAGCCTAACCGCGCTGCTCTACCACGAGCAAAAACGCCGAAAACGGAAGAAGCCCAAACGACCACCGATACACAGAAACCTCTGGAGCAGGAGCAAAGCGAGCAGCCGAAGCCGATGGCATTTGGCTCCATTGGCTACAACTACGATCCGCAACGGTAAGCGAGCTGCGCGCTATGGGCCTTCTGCTTTTTGCTTTGGGAAAGCTCATTCTGAATGCGCTTCCACGCGCGCGGTCCAAAGTACCGCCCACAGTCCTTCCGGCGCGACGCTCTCGGGCGTGACGGTGGATACCGATGCTTGATCCCGCTGGTTGACGTATTGCCATCGTTATGCCGGTACCAGGAGCGGCGTGCATCAATGTCCGCTATGGGTCATGAGCCGACATAACGGCTCGGTCGCGTCAGGTCCGCTTTACTCCCGAAAGTGGACATTGGTCACTGCAGGTGGATATCAGAAAAGTGCCAGAAGCAGACGTCGCTCACATGCCATGCGCGGGTCGGCGAATATAAGGGTCGTGCACTTCTATCGTTAGGTTTGAGTGGGTCATTTTCAATCTCCCCGTCCGGCGGACGCCCACTCGCTCTCGCCGATGTCAGGCCAACGCAATCCGGTGCGGAAGGTTCCTGGAAAAATCCGGCTAATGACCCAGGACATTCGCAAGCACGTGCCAATGTTATTGGATTGGCGCGCAGGTGCCTGTGATGAACAGGTTGAAGATGTATTGGGAGAAAACGATCCGTCCGGTTGTGTGACGAATTCGAATTACGTTGCGGGCGAACTCTGGTGCGAAACTTGGCACCAGGACAGTCTCGTTGCCGTGTTGCCGCGCAGTCATTTTGAGTGACTCCTGATCTCCTCCCGATCGAACTTCTCCGTTCGATAAATCGATTACGAGGCTACCTTGTGCTGCTCGTTGCGCGAAGGAGTCCCTTTTTAGCGTGCCATCATCTTGAAGATTGACTGCATCTTTGGCTTGACAGGCAAGCAGTTCGGCGGCGAAGGCATCAGGACGAAGACATGACGAAGTGAACACTGCCGCAAGCAGAGCAGCTCTGAGCATGGGAGCCCACATGCTAAACCCCCGCTAGGCTCTGTTTGGTCGACTTTGATAGTGTTTGGAGAGGCTAAACGGCTTCCGCAAATTCAGCCCGCTCAATTCGGCGCGAGAGGCTCTCTGGCCTGTTCGCTATTTGCTTCGATGACTTCGCGGCAAGTTTCTCAGACGTTTGTCCGTTTCCTCGAATTTGAACCGAACGACCATCGAAGTAGGCACCCCTCTCAATGGCAAGGGATTGGTGGTGAATATCGCCGACGACATGTGCCTGCGACCTCAAAATGACCTCACCCCCCTGAATGGGACCCTCAACTTTCCCATCAACAACGACGCGTTCGGCTGCAACGACTCCGTTGAATATGCGCCCCTCGGGCTATCACCAGGGACGTGCAGCGAAGTTCGCCTTCAATCTGGCCATTGACCTCGACTAAGCCCTCGGCGGTGACGCTTCCGACAATCTTCAATCCCTTGGCGATTACTGTGCCTCGTTGCCTCGGTGCAAACATCGTTACCTCCTATTAAGAACTTGCCTAAGCACTGAGCGACTCTGGGAGCGACTTAATGAAGCCGTTTGCTTGTTCGCGCTGTTTCACGGCTTCAGACGCGTTGTTGTCTTGCGACGGTTTTGCAGCGTGAACTTCTGGGATGCATAACGGATCGTCCGTGGGTCGCGACTCGCCTTCAAAATGCGTGCCCTGTTCAAGGGAAAGACTCTTGTGGAAGAGGTTGCCTTCGACGTAAGCCGTGGATTGCAGCATCACCCTCAGCGCGCGGACCGAGCCAATAAGGCGGCCACGGACCATCACGTCCTCCGCAACAACGCTGCCTTCAACCTGCGCATTCTCCCCTAGCACCAGCGCGACGCAATGGACGTCGCCTTGAACCCGGCCATCAACATGAAGCTCGCCCTTCGATGTCACATTGCCGGTGATTGTTAGGTCTTCGCCAATTGTCGAAATACTAGGTGGACTAGAATCCTGCGCGCGAGCTGTCGTGTCCATCGTCGCTACCCCCCAACGAGCCCCTTGGTATTCGCATCATAAGCCTCAGGACGAAAGCATTCATCTCTCGATAGGTCTGCAGAAGCGCGGGAGGGCGCGGAAATGGCCTGTGTATTTCGGGGATAATTTCGAAACTGTTCTTGGAATCGACCGAACTAATGCGGCCATTGAAGACGGCGAAAAGTGTACGGTGTACCACTGTCACGCTTGCCGCACTGCGAGTGGGGTCTATTGTCCCGCATGCAAGGTGTCTTGATCCAGGATCGTTGAATTAAGAGTCGCTTCGGCAGGATTTCTCACTCTGGGTGCTACGGGCGTGCCTCATGGGTCGCTTTAGCAACGCTGAGCTAAGGAAATTCCGAGACACCAGCCGTTGCTCGGCCTGTGTCCACTACTCTGGCTGTCAGATCTGGCTCGCGCTGCTGCTCATGAACAATGAGCTCGCTGCCCCCGGACTGGACATTATCGTCCCGGACATAACCAAAGCGTGCCCGATGTTCTTCCCCTGGTCTTCTCAGTCAGCGCGCAACGCTAGCAAAAGCTCCGGCGGATCATCCCCCCGTCGCAACTAGTGTAATCGGCGATCGACATGGTCATTGTGCCGCGCACGCGAGACCTCGGCGGTTTCTCGAATAGGCAAAGAGCAAGTCATGACGGACATTGAGCTGGATCGACAAACTATCGATAGCTTTGGGCTTGGTCCCCATGGGAAGGATCACTCCGTGCCCTTCGACGTGACGGCGGCTGCCTGTCATCTTCCTGCAGCGGGCGCTTTGAGCGCGAGCCGCGTTCGTCAGCGCATTTGAGCATGTCTGCTTTGTGCCATAAGTGGACGTTTGCAAAGCAAAGGCAGGGCGCCACGCTTTGGTGTGCAGGCCTGAGACGCTAGCCAGCGGCTTGGTGAGTTCTCTCCTCGACGCACGCCTTGATATGAATAAGATTTGGCAGTGACGAGACCTTATCCGCTGGCACACAAGCAGTGACTCCAGCTTTCCTAGCGGCCTCGACGAAAAGCATTGCGGCATCGTCTGGATAGCCGCCGCTATCACTCAGATATTTCTCGACACTCCAATTGGGATCCAGGTGAACCACCTGCGCGGCGGCGACTTTGGCCTCGGCCATATCACCCGCCATGGCGCTTGCCGCCGCCAAATATGCGTAGTCCGTTGCAAAAGGCTCCGTGATGAGTTTCGAGTACTTCACGGATTTATCAAACTGGCGGCCAAAGAAATATGCGTACCGAATCGCCTGGTTGTACCAGTACGGGTAGTTGGGATTCAGTTTCAGGGCCTTCTCTGTAAGTTCGATCGCCCGATCGGGTTGGCCAAGTTGAGGAAGGTGCCATGCAATGAGAATTAGAAGGTCGGCGTTATTAGGCGCTAGGGCCTCGGCCTTGGCATATTGCTCGAGGGCCTGGTCGGCCATTCCCTGGTAGGCGAAGGCGTCCCCAAGAACGAGCTGGGTTTCTCCATCATTCGGATCTAACCGAACGGCATTCCGCGCGGCGTCCACCAGCTTTGTCAAATTATCAGCAACGGAAGTTCCGAGACCGAGGTCGATCCTATACTCATAAATGTAGGCTAATCCTACATATGCGCGAGCGAGCTCCGGATCGATTTCGAGCGCCCTTCGGAACAATCTTTCTCCTTCGTCCAGACCTTCGTTGGTGACCCTATGCTTGGCCTCCATTCCAAGGAGATACGTTTCGTAGGCCGTCAAATCGCTGGGCGGCTTTCTTCTGATTAGTGCGCGTTCGGTTTCAGCAACTGCGCCCTCATAGCCGGTGAGAGTGGCTGCAATTTTCTCTGTGATATCGCTCTGCACGTTGAACAGGTCCGTAGCGGCGCGATCATACCGATTAGACCAAACGTGGCCGCCTGTTCTTGTATCTATGAGCTGGGCAGTCACCCGAATCTGGTCGCCAAGCGGTTGAATGCTGCCTTCGAGAACGTATTCCACGTTGAGGTCGCGGCCTACTTGGCGGATGTCGACCGGCTTGTCCTTGTAGACCTCGGTCGAATTGCGAGCGATGACGATGAGGTCCTTGGAGTGGGAGAGATCGGTAATGATGTCCTCGGTAATGCCGCCGGCAAAGCGATCCCATTTGAGATCGCTTCCAATGTTCTCGAACGGCAGGACCGCAATCGAAGCCTTTTCAGATAACGGCGGGAGTGAAGGAGATGACCATCTCCACACGCCGGCCGCGCCGAGCAGTGACAGGATCAGCGCCAAGGCCGGCACCGCAATCTGCCATCGCAGACGGCGCTTCGACCTGGTGCGCGGCGACGCTGGTTTGAACTCGGCGCGCACGCAGTAGACCCGCACAGGCTTCGCAATATTCTTGACCTGGTGCTCGCCCAGAAAATCGAATCCGAAGGCAAGCTTGCCCTCGACGGCGTCGTAGACGGTGGAGGAGATGCAGATCCCTCCGCCCTCGGCGAGAGCCTCCATGCGCGCGGCGATGTTGACACCGTCGCCGTAGATCGTGCCGTCGGACTCTTCGATCACATCGCCCAAATTGACTCCGATGCGGAACTGCATGCGCCGGTCCGCTTCGAGCTCGATGTTGTGCCCTTCCACCGATTGCTGGATCTCGATCGCGGCCTGGACCGCCTCCACCGCGCTCGGGAACTCGGCCAACAGCGCATCGCCGGGTGCATTGACGACCCGGCCGCCATGGCGCGCCACCAGGCGGACAATGATGTCGCGATAGGCCTTCAGGGTCTCGACGGTGGCTGCCTCGTCGGCCGCCATCAGACGGGAATAGCCGACAGCGTCCGCGCTCAAAATCGCGGTCAGCTTGCGTCGGCTGCATGGATCGGTCATTGCCCCTCCGCGAGGGGAACAGGCCGCGAAAGTTACGCCCTCCAGTGACCGCGAGCAACCGGGTAGGTACCGCCCTCCCTATCGTCGGAAAGTTTCAGTCTTACTGACTGAAAAGCAGCAAAACTTGGAGAATGTCCGCTATGGGTCAAAAGCGGACTCTCTGTACAGCACCGTTCGATGGCTGCTTTGCCCTCCAAAGCGGACATGCGGCGAGTCCGCTCTGCGTCCCCTTATCGCCAAGGCCATGGACACCACAGAGAAGGCCATGCTTGTGGCCGAGAAGGGCTGGGCACGCGCGGTCGAGGTGATCGCGCAGCGTGGCGGGCTGCGGCCTGTCAAGGCCAAAGCGGCATAAGCAAGGTTTAGGCGCCTGGGGCCTTTATCCTTTCGGGCAGGCGCGCAGAGCCCGTGTTGAATATTGGCTGGTTCGGCGGGCTCGGGGCGGCGGGCAATGATGTTCGCCGCCCTCTTCCATCAGCGTGCCAGTCTGACCAAAAGGTCCTGACGGCACCTGGCGATATATGACCATTCGGCCGAGGCGAGACGCGCCGCCTCTGTGGGCGACACACCCACATCAGGTTCAGCTCACCAGCCCAGAAGTGGATTATAACAAATCGAAACGGCTGTGCTAAATTTCAAGCCACTATCGCTGCATGAGGTGGGCGAGAGTGAACGTGGCCAACGTCGTTGCGATGGGAAGTCTTAAGCCGGAGGGGCGCGACGTATGAAAGCCATCAATTGCAACTTCACCAAAATCATAAATGGCAATACGCAATTAGTCATTCCGGTATTCCAACGCGATTACCGTTGGACGGAGGCTGACTGCGAGCAGTTGTGGAAGGACGTACTGAATATAGCCGCGGCTCCTTCGGATCCCCCTCGCGGACATTTTCTCGGCCCAATGGTCTACATTTCAACCGGCGATTCCCAGCCGAACTTCCCACGATGGCTGCTCATAGATGGACAACAGCGCCTTACCACGTTGACGCTCATCTTGACTGCGCTACGAGATCACATCGTGGACACCGGCTGGACCGGCTCGGAGGACGGGCCGACCGCCAGACGCATAGACGCGTATTTTCTGAAGAACGTCGAGGAGAAGGGGGACCGTCAATACAAGCTCGTGCTTCGGCGCCATGACCAAGCCACTCTGCGCGCGCTGTTGGACCGGAGTGAACTTCCTTCCGAGGCTTCGCAGAGCATCAGCGACAATTACGATTTCTTTCGGGATGAACTCGAGAGGGCTGACCCCGAGTTAGCTGTGGACCATCTCTGGCCTGCTCTAAATCCCCAAACGTGGCGGCCGGTTCCTCTGCCGAAGCGGGTGAGGGTGACACCAAAGAAAAGCCGCCGCCAATAGGGGAAAAAAGGGCGCCGACCGAAGCCGACAGCGAAAGCCCCGGTGTGTTGCCACCGGGGCTCGATCGCGCCAAGGGACAGGCGGGGTGGGGGGCTAGAGGGGACGCCTGTCACCACTCCAACCGAATTCAATCGTATAGAGTTCCCACTCCGATCATTTTTTCTTTCGAGGGGCACCCATAAAGAAAAAGCCCCGGCGCTGCGGGCAACCGGGGCTATTGGGGAAATTGGTGTGGCTAGAGGGGCCACCCTGCAAACAGCTTACACGCTCGCAACCCGCTTTACTGTCACCGCTATACCACTTCCAACAAGAAAAGGGGCGCTGGGTCGAAGGCAACTATGCCAGATTATCTTCTTACTCAGGCGCAGTGTCGCGAGGGGCGGTATCCTTATTGGTAGCGCCTTCACTTTGAGCACTGCCTTTGATGCCGGTACCGCCCTGATCCTCTGAGTTTGGACTGGGAAGTTGTTGGCTGCCAGCGCCCACGCTTGGTTCTCCCGATTTAGCTTGGCCAGAGACCACGCCCGAAGTGTCGGAGCCTGCCTGAACTCTAGTGATGTCGCTTTTTGCGCCAGGTGCTTGGTCAGTAGGCGGTTGGTTAGTAGGTGCTTTGAACGTTTGAGCGGTGGCGTTGGCACCGGCGAAGCCAAGCATTAATGCCGCTGCCATCGACAATGATAACTTCGAGAATCTCATTACCTATCCTTTCGAACATCGAGTCGGTGAATCAACTCGACGCTGCCGCGCAAGGTTCCGATTCGGACAGACCAAGACGAAAAGAGCGCCAGCCAAATCCCTCTATACGATCCACCTAAGTCTCGCGATATTGACCCGCTAACAGCCGATCCCTCCCCAGCAAATCTTTCATCGTCAGCATTCGGGACCCCCAAACGAAAAGGCCGGAAGCCTGCCCGGAATGCTTCCAAGCCACGTTCACCGCATCAGCTAATTCTTGATCAGCGCGCCTCGCCGACCCGGAACAAAGGCCAGACGGTCTCGTTGTGCTGTCCATCAACAAAGGAGAGCCACAATGGACAATGAAGAAGGACGTGATCACCAGTCCAATCCAGGACAGGGCGAACCCGATCGGCAAGGTAATCCTGATCAGCAGAGTCCGGGTCAGGGACAACCAGCACGCGATGACCCTGATAAAATAGCCCCCGGTAGAGACGAGCCCGATCGGCCTAAAAATCCAGACGAGGAAAAAAGCGACGAGGACCTTCCGGGTGGAGGTCAGGAGCCTAATCCAAGCGAATGAATTACTGCAGCCCCGTGGTGCGCGACACGGGGCTGGCTTTTGGTATCGCCGTTAACTATCGCTAATCGGGAACTATGCGCTGAACTCTGACGTTCTCGGCCTCAATTACCAACAATGAGCGAGGCGACAACGCGCGGTATCGTGCTCTGGCTGATCGGCATCCCGATCCCCATCAAGGAAATTGAACCGAACTTGTGGGGAGGATCGAAGTTAACAACGAAGACAATTCACAAGGAACCTCCCATGAAAACGATCAGTGTCGTTGCTTCAGCCTTTCTTCTTCTTCTCACTGTGGGTGCCGCGCACGCGGCCGATACCAACTCCGCTGGCGCTGCCATAGGCACTCCGGGCGCGGAAAACAAAGGCAACCCGATTCCCGTACCTGATCAAGCAACCGAAGCCGCCCCCGATGCCGAGCCACCAGTTGGCGCTGCCATAGGCACTCCAGGCGCGGAAAACAAAGGCAACCCCATTCCCGTACCTGATCAGGACCATTGATCGCCGCTTCCTACCAAAAAGGACGTCGACCGCCTGCGAACAATTACAAAGGCGGTAATAAAGAATTCCCTCTCCTCAACAGCAATGATCAGGAGAAGCATGGCCACAGCTATGATCAGAATGGCGAGAAGTAACTTACTCGCGCACCTTGGCGTTGGCAGCTTGCCACGCCGCTGCTAAGAGGCGGTGTCGGTGGGAGGTATGTTCTCGAAGAGCTAAATGTGGTTTGTCGCGGATCGACAACGCTGCTTCCTTACGTGGATTCCTGGCCTCCCCCGATTGCGGAATCACGCTTTCGTCTACTAGCAAACCAGGAGGAACGAGCCGCTCCTCAAGACTGGCCGTCCCGTTCGACAGCGCAGTCCGAGAGGCTGGTTCAGGAATGAATGGGCGAAGCGCATTAACACGTGCTCAAGAGGCGGCTTTGTTTCATCGCTGATCGCAACGCCTCTGTCGGGATGGATTTTCCATTGCCGGCAACCTGGATGAAGGTCTTCAGATGCTAAGGAAGAAGCCAGAACCTGTCGAGCTGCTGGCTTTCGCTCGGAGAATGGGTGTCAGCCAGGAATGCACATCGCGCTAGGCGGGAAATAGGCGCTCCGGGCAATAACCGAAAGCGTCTACTTGTCCTTGACACTCTCTCCGCGTTTAAATCCGGATGAGGCTTCTCCCCAGATGGCATTTCATTTCGCCTGAGCATCGGCGTCAGACAATTGCCGGTTGGGCATTGGACCTTGCTTCAGGGCGAGCCGCGAAAAGTCAGACGTGGTGCGATGGGCGAAAGAGAATGCTGCGACGACAATGAGCGCGAGGATGAAAAGCGCTAGTGCGCGCCGAAGAGTGCGACCTGGCTGAGGTGGAGCGTACTCAGCGTCTAGTTCAGAAATCCGGCGTTGGAATTTTTTGACGGATACCTTCGGCATCCATCCCCCCTTTTCCCGCCGCAAGTCTCAATTTAACACAACCATGGGATGCCGGGACCATCATTCTCTGGTGCGGTCCACGTTTGTTCACTTGTGTCGAGCCCTTGCCGCCCCAGATTCCGAAAAGTCTGCGGCGTTCCTGAGTATTCTGTATGGCTCCCATCCCCGTTTGGTCCGGCAATCTCCGCCTCTCCCTAGTCTTAGTCCCTGTCAGGATGTTTCCGGCGACCTCGACCGAAGGCACGATTGCGTTCCGCATGATCCACGAGCCAAGCGGAGAACCGATCAAATACCTTAAGGGCATCGAGACCGATCAGGGCTTCGAAGAGGTTCATGAGGAAGAAATCATCAAGGGCTACGAACACACCAAGGGGCACCATGTCTTGATCGAACCGCAAGAGCTTGACGCGCTCAAGCTCGAAGCCAAGCACACCATCGACATGAAAACGTTTGTCGATCTGGACCAAATCGACAGCCGGTATTTCGAAAAACCCTACTACCTTCTCCCCGATGGTGACGAAGCCGACGAAGGCTACACGGTGCTGCGCGATGCGCTCGCCAAGACAAAGAAGATCGCAGTCGGCCAACTCATCATGCACGGGCGCGAGCATTTAATCGGCATCACGGCACACAAGAAGGGCCTGATGCTTCTGATCCTTCGCTATGCCGACGAGTTACGCCAATCCAAGTCCTACTTTGACAAGATCGAGACCAAGACCGATGCAAGCGCTGTGAAGCTCGCTGTGGACCTGATCGAACAGGAGTCAGGCAAGTTCGAACCTGAGAAGATGCCCAACGAATATGCCCGCGCCGTCCATGAACTAGTGCAGGCGAAGACTGAGCAACGCGCGCCAGAAGTCGAGATCGAGACACCTAAAAGCGAGACGCCCAAGATGGTCAACATCATGGACGCTCTTAAGAAGAGTATGCAGGCGCGGGGACAGGCCAAGGTCCGAGATACGGTGCGCAAGAAGGGCAAGTTTGCTCCGAAGCGAGCGGCAACGGGGCGATCAGCGAAACAGCGAGACGTGACACGGCGGACTGCTCACTGATCGGCACAAGCGCCGATAAGCTCCCAACCCATTTCGCTACATAGATAGGCGGCGTCTTCCTCGCTCCGCGCTTCAATCACAACTCGGCAAGCGCCGTCGAAGACATGGAATTGCAGTAGTCGAGTGTCGACGCTAACTGCCTCTGTCAGGTGCAGGCGGGTTGCAGAGAGTTCCAACGGAACCTCCCTAACAAATCAGTTGACTGTGTTCTTATTATGTTCTCCCATGCGGAAATGGCAATGGGGCGGCCTTACGATCTCCCGTACTCAGTCGAACTCTGGGACGACGCCAACTCTCATGTCGAGGAACTGATTGCTCTCACCGGTGACTATCGGGTTGCCAAGGCTGCCTTTGACGAAGCCATGAAGCAGCGTCCGGGGAGGATCATCACTTTGCGGCAGAAGACAATTCTTAGCCGACAGTCGGCGAAGTTCGCGATCACAGCACGGCGACAATAGTTGATCGTCCCCTGTGCAACGAATTTGGACGCGGGGTTGTTTGATAACGGCTAGGGGACATCCCCATCCAAGGAGCAATCTTATGAAGCGTTATCTGTTGGTAGCTGCCTTCGTTACGGCCTTCGTTACTCCGGCTCTGGCTGAGCAATTCTATGTGGCATTCGATCCAGCAAGCCATAAATGCACGATGATGCACAGCCAACCGGCAGCACCCATGAAGAGCATGGGCGGCCCGTTCAAGACGGAAGCCGAGGCCCATAAAGCCATGGCTAGCATGAAGGAATGTGAAGGCTAGATAGGAACAGTCCCAACCTTTCATGGGTTGAACATCGTCGGCAGACAAAAGTTGGAGACCTCTCGCATGAGATCACCTCACTGGCTGCCGTAATCAGCACTGATCCCGCTGAGAGAAACCCGGCTTGCTTGGTCGCGCGCCGGGTTTCTTCCTGCGGGAACATCGCACGGTTCCCCCGCGTTCGCATGTCATGAAAACAGCACTTGTAATTGCTGTCTTGCTAATACTTCTCGGCATCACGGTTAGCTGGGCAATCTGGGCGTGGGAGCAAACTGCTGGTACGGCGATGAGCTTCCATGGCTGGCTGGCGATGATCCTCGGCATCATATTCACGCTCTTGGTTGGCTGTGGCCTCATGGCGCTCATGTTCTATAGTAGCCGTCACGGCTACGACGAGGCTGCGAGCGACCTAAGCGAGAGAAATGAACACCCGTTGTCTTAGCCATGGGCCGAAGGATGAAAGATGCCGCAAAAATGCGTTTGGCCGAGGTGGCCGACAATCTCTTGAAAGCCCACCTCGATGACGATGGCAGAGTTCTTGACGCGAAGCTTTGCAAGGATGCGATAATCAACGCTCTTGGGGATGCATACGAACAGGGCTTGGAAGACGGCTTGGCAACGACGAAATCAGGACCCGACGCTTAAGGCCGGGGACTATATTCGTTGGGAACCCTTCTTCGGCAAGATACTAACGCTGTAAAAATCACACCAGTCCCTCCTCCTTCAGCAAAGCACGGTTAATCGCCACCCCAGCCTTCGCGCCCTCTGCAATTGCCACCGCGACAAGCAAAACATCGCGCGACGCATCCCCGACTACATAGACGCCCGGGACGCTACTTTCCTCGCTGACAGGATCAACGATGATTCCGCCCTTTTCATCTCGGGCGCAGCCTAACGACGCCGACAAGTTGGATCGTTGATGACAACCTGTCGCGAAAAAGATGGCGGCGCGTTTGAGCATCTTGCCGCTCTCTAGGCGGATGCCCTGTAAAGCGCCGTCAGCCGTACCATCCAGGCTGGCAATCCTGTCGGTGCAAATCTCAATCCCGTGTTGTTGGAGGCGCGCCTCCATGTCGGATGGCACCGGTGAAAGCCCGTCGGTGCAGAGAACCACGTCTGAAGACCACTGCTTCATCATTAGCGCCAAATTGGCGGCCTTCTCGCCCGGACCGTAAACGGCGAGAGGCTGATCCCGATGCTCGAATCCATCGCAATACGGGCAATGGTGAACGCTCCGACCATAGAATTGATCGATACCCTCAAGTCTGGGCACCTCATCTTCCAAGCCCGTTGCCAGCAAGATTTTGTGGGCCACCAAGATCGAGCCGTCCGCGCAGGCGACTGAGAAGCGATGCTCGCTCGGGGTTATCGTAACTACGTGATTGGTGCTCGTCGTGACGGTCGAGTATCGCTCAAGCTCCGACCTGCCCTTTGCCAAGAAATCTTTTGGAACCATTCCCTCGTGGCCGAGCAAGCAGTGGATCGCGCGCGAGGCAGCGTTACGAGGCTTTCCGTCGTCGCAGACGAGGACCTGGCGACGACACCTCCCGAGGAGGAGTGCAGCGCTAAGTCCGGCAGCCCCACCACCGACGATGACGGTGTCATACATATCGGGATCGCCCTTCGGTCTCGCGGCTGTAATGGACGAAGCTAGGAGAAACTTCCAGACTTCAAGCGTAAATCGTCAAGGAGGCTCGCGGATCGTCCCACGCAGGCGCACGTAATTCAGGCAGCAGCCTTTCTCGCTTTCTTGCCTGCTCGTTTCACAGCGGATCGACCGGCGTCCTCCGCCCTTTTCGCTGCCGCTTTACACTTCTCTCGAAACTCATTCACTTCCTCTTCGGTGAGGTGCTCGATTGCGTCAGTGGGCTGACCGACAGGTTTCCCGTTCTGCAACGCCATCTTCTTAAAGGTGTTCCCCTCCTTCGTGATCTTCGTGGTCCACTCCGAATCCCAAGTGATCAAAACGGCGTCGCCCACAGCTTTCCACGTACCGTTCAAACCCTCGTCGGCTCGGTTGCCCTTGGCGGTACCGTCCGCAGAGAGTGTGATCTCAAACAGGTTTCCCTTGGTGTCCTTCACCTGCCACTTGCCTTCGAATTCGCTCGCAGCGAAAGTACTTGCCGAGAGGGCTACAGCAAAAGCGAGGGCGGCGAGCGTGACTGCTGTCTTGGCTAGGAAACTACGCATGGCTATTCCTCCACTGAATATGGTGGCTCTCGGCTAAAACGGCGGTTGCGCGAAGACGTTCCCCACTAGGGGAATGAGCAGTTCTAGCAAAGACGTCGGTCGGAAATGTAAATCGTGGGCATCGGCAACTCCCTTCGTGAGTGAAGGAGGTAATGGCTTGCCACAGATGGTTCTATTCCCAGCGGACCAAGAGCCTCAAGCGTACGTCGCACTGGAAGCCGTGAAATCCAACGCAAACAGGATCAGGGAAATCGACCAGAACTGACCTCCGCTACAATTTCGAGGCTGAACTATGCGCTGCTGACCGAAGCCCCCATCCATTAGCTTGCTACCAACCATGAACGGAACTCGGACACATTACGCCGACAATCGGCGGACACGCCAATATCATGAGCAGCTTTTCGTTTTTCTAACCTGTTGAAACGGTTGGAGCGGGTGAAGGGAATCGGACCCTCGACACGTAGCTTGGGAAGCTACTGCTCTACCACTGAGCTACACCCGCCTCGCCAAGAGACGATAGCATGGCGCAAGGCGGCCCCGCGGCGCAAGATTCGCTTCACAGAGTGGTGATGCAGCATGCCTTGCGGCAGCCTGCCTGATCGTGAGACCTAAGGGGCAACAACGTTTGCAGGGTAAATCATGATCGAGGCCGGGCTCCTCCAGACGCGGAAAGAGAAGTTCCGCGACCCGGACTGGACCGCGTCCGGGGAGAGGCGCGCACAAGTTCCCCTTCAGGCTTTGCGCACGCTGTGGATCAACACCGGCAGCCTGTGCAACATCGCATGCCGCTATTGCTATATCGAATCGAGCCCGGAGAACGACAGGCTCGCTTATATCGACCGCGCCGAGGTTGTAGCCTTCCTCGATGAGATCGAGCGCGAGGCGCTGCCCACGCGGGAGATCGGCTTCACCGGCGGGGAGCCTTTCATGAACCCGCGAGGAGCGGATAGCTCGCTAACCCGAATCGATGAAGAGGAGCCCGAAGAGATCGAGCGCCATCGCGCGCAAGCTCGTACTGGCGACTGAAATTGTCTAACTGTGCGTTGACAAAGCTGAGGGCGCCGACCGAAGCCGACGCCTGGGGAACTCGCGATCCACTCCCGAGTTAATCGAGCGCGGGCAAAGCTCGCTCATCGGGGGTGAAATGCTTCGCAAGGGCTTCATGGTCGAAGTCGAGCACGACCACATTGTCGTGAGGGTGACGGGGACGAGCTATGCGGCAGTCTATTACAGGGCGGGCATCGCAACAGAGCTTGTCGCTCGGAACCTGCCCCTGAGGGACGATCATCGAGCGCCAATGAGCAGGCTCGAATTTATCCAAAGCTCTTGGAATCTCGCTAAGGCCAAAGCAAAGCAGCTCAAGTGGATCGACTAGTGTATGAGTCGCGCTTATCTACATTCTCCCTTCGCCAGCGCGGCAGTTGGGATTAGCAAAACAATCAAAAGCGTGAGCAGAGATTTCATCGGGTCGCACTCCAACTTCGTTAGAACCGAAGTCCTAGACTAACACGTTGTTGGATGCCGCGAGGATGCTGAACGGGCGCGCCGGGCCGAAGCAGTCTTCACACAATCCACACGAAACTCGCGTGCCTTGTCGTTCGCTGCTTGCCATGCTTTCAAAAAGAAAGCCCCGGCGAGGGTCACCGGGGCCTTTACCAAGACAATCATGGTTCGGCTTGCATGACGGGGGCACGTCGGGGAATACAGCTCGCCGAACCGATCTAGGAGAGTAACGCGCAACCCGGGCATTGGTTGCAAAGGGTGCGGCGCAAATACCACTAAGAAAGCCCTGGCCGTGCTCTCGGACGGCCAGGCGCTGCACGAACTGCCATCGGGGGTGGAAATAGGGGCTCCGACCGAAGCCGACGTGCAAAGGAACACCCTATCGCGTTACGGGTTAACCTCGTAACCTACCGACCGCATCCGTATTGGAGATAAAGATGCTCCGCAAGGCTACCTTGGTCCTTGGAATACTAGCCGCTGTGATGCTGCCATCGGAGACCTTCGCCAAGCACGGAGGTGGCGGCCATGGCCATCGTGGTCACGGTCATGGTGGTCGCCAAATGCATCATGGCGGTGGTCATGCGCATGGTCGCCCGAGCCATGCCCATCCCGGCCACAGACCTTCGCACGGACCCAGGCATCCGAGCCACGGACGTGCGCATCCCAGCCACGGGCATGGCCACAGTGGTCGTTGGCATAACGGTCATTGGTACTCTGGCAATGGTCGCTATTGGCATGGTCGCTGGTGGGCCTATGGCGTGGGTTCATGCTGGCGCTGGGCGCCCGGCGGTTGGATTTGGGTTTGCTACTGACCTAGAAAAGGCGCCGGCCGATGCCGAGGCCCACCCACCGAGAGCGGGGGCGAGCTACGGCTTAAATCGGCGCTTCGTGCTCGGTGGCGAGCACTTCGGCCCATACGAATTTAAATACTTCGCTCGGGAGAGATACAAAGTCCGCAGCTTCGCAGACCGTGAATTTTTCGCCCTTCGCGATCAGCCCTAAGAGCTGATGCAGTCGCTTCTCAAGAATATCGCTCGCGAGATATGCAGCGCCCGCGGGATTGCCGACATAAGCGTCGAAGGCCGCTTGGCTCAAAGGGCGCTTCATGCCTTGCCTCTACGTCAGAGTCAGAATTTCTGGCTCTGATCTGTCCGCGTTCACAAAAGGCCTAAGCTCTGATTCGTTTACCTTGACCGGCGCTTTTTTTGGCGGTCGGGCCGCCTTCACCGACGATTTGCGTTTCTGTTGGCACGTCGATGAGTAGTGGGTTTCGGGTGAGTGTGGCGTCGCCACGACTTCGGGTTTGGATTCCTCGGTTTTTGCAAAAAGAGCTTTGTTTGCCTCAAGGACCCTCATGAGCAGTTCCAAGTCGTCGCTATTTTTTAAGCGCGCCGAAATTTCAAGCAAACCCGACAAAACCGCTACGCGATAACATAACTCTCGGCTTTCGATCATTTCGTCACCCTTGACGACCGTTCGAGACAGCTTTTAGGAAATGTAAGACGGTGGCAGAGCATAGTTAACGAAACGTGAGCATGGTCCCTTGCGCTACCCACCACGGGGCAACGGCGAACACTGGCACCGCGCAAAGAACTTTGATTGCGAAGCGAACGATGTCGAGCTTTGAAGGCTGCAATTTAGCAACAGAAAGCCCCGCCGCAGGGAGAAGAGAAACAGCGCCGGGGCTAGGGACCAGAATGCGAGGTTGTCAGTTTTCAGAAGCCCGATGCACCGGCCTTCATGGGTGGTTTCGCTTGCTGCACATTATCAAAAGCAACAAGCTCGCCGTTGTCGACGAGCCCAAGCATCTCCGCTCGGTCGCCGCACTGCAGGTTGATCGACTTGTTGTCGGCGCTGTCGATGTGCACTATCTGGCGGGAATTGAGGCTCACCCCAGGCAACAAAGCGAAGGCCGCGCATTGGAATACCAATGCGATTTTATCACCTGGGTGTTCCATTCGGTGGGTACCCAATGCCACGCGAACTCAAACGTAAGAAAGAATACCAGTGCGAAGATCCAATTCCCGACCAGCACGTAAAGGAAGGGCCACTGGTGTGATGTGAATCCGAGATATTTGGTGCGCGGGTCGCGTCGGGCTTTAGAACTTGGGTTGTGGCGCTGTTGAATGAGCCTTTTAATTTTCAACGTGCGATGCCGTGGAGGGTTCCTGCGGCATTTTGCAGGCTTCATCGTTGATCACTAATCGGAGTGTGTTAACGCCCAGATTGCGCCGACCTCCTAATCACTGGCAGCCTTAGTGATGTCTGCGAAGTACCAAGAACAGACGTTCGGCAAATCGGGTTGACCTCTATCCCCGGCTGCTCCGCCGAGAAACATCCGTTCCGGTAATCGGGACGAGCACGCTTAGCGCCAGGCCTATCATCGTCTTGTTGCCAAGGAACTTCGCCGCCTTCCTTGTGTTTAGCTGCCAACACCCAAGCGGCAAAATTATTCGCCGCTCGGAAAAGGAGAGGCAACCATGCTGTACTGGGCTCTAGTGTTTTTGATCGTCGCCCTCGTCGCTGCCGCTTTGGGATTTGGAGGAATCGCTGGCGCATCGGCGGGAATTGCGAAGATCTTGTTCTTCATCTTTCTTGTCCTGCTTTTGGTCTCCTTGGTCACCCACTTCACGAGAGGACCCCGCATACCGTAAGGAGGATTCTGCGACATAAGCAGCTGCGCACCGATGTCCGAAAAGAATTCGGAAGGGGACACTGCAATGCGCCACTTCAGCGTCGCTAAAGTGCCAAGCGCGGTCATTCCTGCGACCGGAGCACGTATGGTAGATTGGTCGACCTTCGGGCCTGAATTCAATCCGCTAAGGTGCTCTTCAGATGAAATACATGCTGACCTGGAACGAACGCTGGCAGGGCACCGATCGAATATGAGAATGCGCAAAAGCGCATACTCGGATATTTTGCGCGCCCAGCAATTTCCATGATGCTCGACTGTGACGACCCGCCAGCCCCTCCGCTCTTCACTGCGTGAGAGGTCTTGCATCATCAAGCTCAAACGCTAAAGAGTTCGCGACGTTCCCTACTTGTCCTCGACGCCGATCGTGATGGTGCCGTCGTTCTCCAATACCGCGAAGCGAACATTGGTTAAGGAGCAAGTGCCTTCATGGCGAAGGGCCTCGATCAATTCCGATCTCGTTATTTGCTCCTTGTCCAGGATCTTGTTGTTCACGCGACCATGCCGCACGAGAATTCGAGGAGTGCCCTCAGAAAACCGCTCCGCCCTTTGCTTTTCCAAGCGATGTAGCCAACGATCTGCACGATCACCACGAGGGTTGCCGCGGATATCAAGCCGCCGATCAAGGAGCCATCATTGCCGATCAGTGAACCGTCGACTGTCTCGCTGATTATGAGGAGAACCACGAGATCGAAGGGGCTGAGTTCGCCGACGTGCTTTTTGCCGATGAACCTAAGAAGCAGGAACAGGACCAAGTAGACAGCGGCCGCCCGAACAATGAATTCACCGGCACTCAAGGAAAGATCGAACATGGCTCTGCCTCCGAATTCGCGAGTACGCGTCCGCCTAGGCCCGTTCAGGCAACAGAAGGCCAGGGCGGGAGTAGCGCTGGACTGCTTCCGGGCCTGGTGCCGGGCAACACTGAGACCAACACCTCTCCTGCGGTTTTGTTCTAGCGCGAGTTGATCTAGGCGGAACCGGATTGATGTCCCCGACTTTAGCTTGCGACCGGGCCATGTTGACCGTAGGTCCCCGGCACGCAAAAGGAGCATCGGAAAATGGGTCTGTTCAGTAAGGACATCAAATCGATGGAGGATCTTTTCCTCCATACGTTGCAGGACGTGTACTACGCAGAGAATCAAATCGTTAAATCGCTGCCAAAGATGATCGAGAAATCGACCAACCGCGAGCTTGCCTCCAGCTTGCGCAATCATTTGGCTGAGACCAAGCAGCAAGTGAGCCGGCTCGATCAAGTGTTCAAGGCCCTCGGTCAAACCCCCACAGGAACAGACTGCCCGGCGATGGACGGGCTGATCAAGGAGGCGGACAACGTCGCGGAAGAAGTCGACGACAAGAAGGTGCTCGATGCCGCCATCATCGGAGGCGCGCAAGCGATCGAGCATTATGAGATTTCTCGCTATGGGACGCTCATCGCCTGGGCGGAAGAGCTTGGCCACGACAATGTGCTTCGCTTCCTAAAGGCAAACCTAAGGGAAGAGAAGGCTGCCGACAAAAAGCTGAACTCATTGGCCGAAGCGAAACTCAATCGCAAAGCCGCCGGCACCCGCGTTGCTGCGGCACGCGTAGCGGTGGCGAAGCGAACTCAAAAGCCTGCCAGTCGCGGCGCCAAAAGAACCAGAGGAGGATCGGCGAAGCGGCAATGAAGATCACGCGGCCTTGACGGGAGCTTCGTGCTCCCGTCAAGTTTTATCCACAACTGCGTCTGGCCTGCCAGCGGAAAGCAAACCTGCTGGCGCCGCGCGACTAAGAGCTTTTCTTCCGAGCGACCTTTTTTCCCTTCTTGCGAGCCTCGGAAAGCCCAATGGCAATCGCCTGCTTCTTGCTCGTGACCTTCTTTCCGCTTCCGCTCTTCAGCGTGCCTCGTTTGCGCCTGCGCATCGCCGACTCGACGTCCTTCGACGCGCTTTTCGACGTTTTCCGTTTAGCCGGTGACTTGCGAGCTGCCATAACTTGCACTCCAATTTCGACAACCTTCTTTTGGTCAACTAGCGCAGAGTGCTCTAGTTCCGTTAGGTAGGTTCGCCGAGGTCAGTTTGGATTTCGCTCCAGGAACCGCATCAACGCGCTTTCCATCCTGCTGAGGCTGGTGCGTATGCGGCCTCGAAGGACAGAATCCTTCAACTTTCCCCTCTCATAGGCCTTGATGATGCTCGCGTGGATGTAGCTTGAGCGAGCGACCGTACGTGTATTAGCGAGAATTTCGCTCGCTTCGTCGGCGGCCCCGATAATGGCCTTGGCACGGGATTTTTTGGACTCATAACCATTATGTTTCATCAGAAAGGCAAGCGCCGTGGCCGACGCCCGGAACGTCCGGAAATCCTTGGCGGAGATTCCGATTCCGCTGGCCCTGGCCAAGAAGGAGTTGAGCTCCCTCGCGGTGACGGGGCGCCCGGCGCCGTTCTCATCGGAAGCGGTGAACAAGCGGCGCCCTCGTGAGTTGGTAAGCTTCCGTATCACCTGCGCTAAAGAACGGTCTTTGACCTTCTGCCGGATATCCTTGCCGCCCTTCCCTTGGAAGGCGATCGTGACCTTGTCGCCTTCGACGGTAACGTCCTTTTTTAACAGCGTTGTTGCGCCACGGCCGCCCTTGTCCCGAGCGTACTCTTCGTGACCGGGTCGCAGCAGTGCAAGATCGATGAGCCGAACGACGGCGGCGAGGACGGTGGTCCGCGTGACCTCTGAACCGGAAAACGCCGATTTCACCGCGCGCCGCAGACGCGGGAGCGCGGAGCCAAAGCGCAACAACCGCCTCTCCTTGGTGCGCGCGCGTACGGACTCCCAGTCCGGATGATAACGATATTGCAACCGCCCCTCGGCGTCGCGCCCGACAGCTTGAATGTGGGCCTGCTCATCTTCGGCGATGCAAACATCTGTCCAGGCCGGCGGAATGGCCAGCGCCTTGATACGCGCTTTCTCCGCCTTGTCGCGCAAAGTCCGCCCTGCGGCATCCCGGTAGCTGAAGCCTTTGCCGCATCGCCGGCGACGCAAGCCAAGTTCCGAGCTCTCGACGTAGGTCAGGCCGTTACGGCGGCACAGCGATTGCAGGTTCTCAGTCATTGTCGAACCGAGAACTCTGGAGTCCGATTTCGGTTTCGCGACCTTTCCGCCGGAGTTCTGGAACGCTTCGTCCTCGTGCTTGGTTGATGCGGCATCAGAAGCTTTCATCCCCCCTAAGGAGGTCAGAATGAAGTTGCATATCCTTGCTGCAACAGCAGCTCTTGGATTGTCGCTGTTCGCTTCGGCGAGTTTGCCGGCAGATGCCAAGGAAGAAGTGATGATGAGCGCTGTACCGGCTACCGGCGTCACGGTCAGCGAGTTCTATAAGCAGTCGGTCTACGATGCCCACGATAATAAGATCGGCGATGTGAATGATGTGCTGCTCGACAAGAACGGCCAAGTATCCGCAGTCATCCTCGGTGTCGGCGGCTTTCTAGGCATTGGCGAAAAAGATGTGGCCGTACCCTTCAACGCCATCCAAGTGACCGAGAAGAACGGCGATCGCTATCTGATCATGGATGCAAGCAAGGAGGCCCTGCAAAGCGCCACCGGCTACACCTATGATCGGACCAAGCGGGCTTGGGTGCCGAGCACCGTCAAGCAGTCTGGATAACAACAGCGACAGGGGTCCCATCAGGACTCCTGTCTTTCCTCTCGAGAATGAGCTCGGCTCGCGCCATTTTTGTAGTTGACGTTGTCCTCCTCGTTGCGCTGATTTCCGCAACGGAGGCCCACGAAGGCGAGCTTCGTGTCTGCGCCGATCCTAACAATCTTCCCTTCAGCAATGAGCGCGGCGAAGGCTTTGAAAACAAGATCGCGGAACTGATCGCCGACCAACTCAATGCAACGCTGAGCTACACGTGGTGGGCGCAGCGGCGCGGCTTTGTTCGCAACACGCTGAACGCCAATGCCTGCGACTTGGTCACAGGGACGACCAATGGCATGCAGATGTTGCGCACGACCGTGCCCTATTACCGCTCAGGATATGCGTTTGTCACCCGCGCCGATGGACCTCAGGTGTCTTCGCTCGACGATCCGATCCTGCACCGGCTGAGGATCGGAATTCAGCTTGTCGGAGAGGATGGGGCCAATCCTCCGCCGGCCGAGTCGCTCGCGCGGCGCGGTATCGTCGACAATGTGAAAGGTTATCTCGTTTACGGGGACTATCGCGACAGCACACCCAGCGCCGCCATTATGGCCGCACTCGCCAAAGGCGAAATCGACGTGGCGATCGTCTGGGGGCCGTTGGCCGGCTACTTCGCCAGCCGGGAGAGCGTGCCGCTCAAGGTGAAGCTGGTCACTCCCGAAAATGAGGGCCCGCGCCTCTATATGGTGTTCGACATCACGATGGGGGTACGCAAGGACGACGAACGGCTGCTCGAAGAGGTCAATGGAGTTCTCGCGCAGATGAAGCCCGAGATCGATTCCATCCTTGCAAGCTACGGCGTGCCGCGCGCCGATATACCGATCGATTCTGCCAGACAAGCTGCACCAAGCAAGCTCGGGTCCGCTCCTTGACGTTGCTCGTTAAGTTCCCCTGCGACAAACTCGACAAGCTCGCATTCTTGGGAACCGCCTCGGCAGATAATCGTTCTCGCTTTGCGAAGATAGGCAGAACTTGCTGCTCGCGCGGGTGGAGAGCGTGCAAGACGAGAGCGTCCCGTGCCGAGAAAATGAATAATGAATGGCAATTGCTCTTCATCTTGTTCGCCGGAGCGGCGGCTTTACCTTTGTCGGCCGTAGCGGGCCCTGCATCAGATTCCTCTAGCAACGAAGTTTTCATGCAGTCGCGCTGCTTCGCTTGCCATGGCGAATTTGGCTATGGCGGCGCAGGCCCCCGCTTCCGCAACGATAAGCTACTCGCCTCCGAACAGTACGTCGTGAGCCGCATCCTGCTAGGCGGCGGCATCATGCCCTCGTTTGCCGGAACGCTCACCGATCAGCAGATCGCCGCCGTCGCCAGTTACGTGCGCAACAGCTGGGGCAACAATTTCGGCCCGGTCACGCCCGATCAGGTCGCGGGCGTCCGGAAAACCCTGAAGGGCGACACCGAAAAGGCTCCACAGGGAGAATCGCAGAGATGACGCATCCACCGGGGGCTCGTGTCTGCCTTGCCATAGTGATTAGCTTGGTGCTGGGCTTGGGTCGCGGACCCGTGCTGGCCGAGCCGGCCGCGACTGCACCTCCGGCACCCCAGGAGGACACGACGTCTCCCTCAGCGCCCGGCGCCGAGCCTGAAGGCAAGACCCAGATTTTCACGCCTCAAGCGCCACGTGAGGGTTCCCCATCCGATGTCGCCGCTTCCGATCTTCAAACGTTGAGCCGCGATCCCAAGCAATGGCCGATGGCGGCCAAGAACTACGCAAGCAGCCGCTACAGCGAGCTCGATCAAATCAACACAAAGAATGTCGGCAAGCTGCAGATGGCTTGGAGCTTCTCGCTCGGCACCAACAAGGGCCAGGAAGCCGCGCCGCTGATCATCGACAACGTCCTCTACGTGAACGGACCGTACCCCAATGAGGTCTTCGCGCTCGATGCCACCAGCGGCGACCTCAAATGGAGCTACGCACCAAAGCCAAACCCTGCCGCGCAAGGGGTCGCCTGTTGTGACGTAGTGAGCCGCGGCATCGCCTATGACGACGGCAAGATCTTTCTTGCCACCCTCGACAATCATGCCGTGGCGCTCGACGCTAAAACCGGAACTGAGCTCTGGCACACCAAGCTCGGCGAGATCAACAAGGGTGAGACCATAACCATGGCGCCACTGGTCGCCAAAGGAAAGGTGTTCATCGGCAACAGCGGCGGCGAAATGGGCGTGCGCGGATGGGTCACCGCGCTTGACGAAAAGACCGGGGCGATCGCCTGGCGCGCTTATTCCACAGGTCCCGACAAGGACGTCCTGATCGGCGACGACTTCAAGCCGTTCTACGAATCGCTAAAGGGCAAGGATCTCGGCGTCTCCACTTGGCCGCCCGACCACTGGAAGATCGGCGGCGGTACGGTATGGGGCTGGATTAGCTACGACCCGGAACTCAACCTGCTCTATTACGGCACGTCCAATCCCGGTCCGTGGAACAACAATCAGCGGCCCGGCGACAATTTGTGGACTACGACCATCTTCGCCCGCGATGCCGACACCGGCCAGGCGAAGTGGGCCTATCAAGTCAATCCGCACGACCTTTGGGACTACGACGAGATCAACGAGAACGTCCTGCTCGATCTCGACATCGACGGGCAGGCGCGCAAGGCCCTCGTGCATATCGGCCGTAACGGCCACATGTATGTGATGGACCGGCAGACCGGCGAGGTCCTGTCGGCTGAGCCCTACGACACCGTCACCTCGATCAAAGAGATCGATCTGAAGACGGGGCGGCCTGTCCTGAATGAAGCCATGCACCCGGATCTCGAAAAGGTCATCCGCGACGTCTGCCCAGCATCTCCCGGGGCCAAGGACTGGCAACCCACGGCATGGTCGCCGCGCACAAAGCTGCTCTACGTTCCGCACCAGCATCTCTGCATGAACTACAAGACGTCCGAGGTCGGCTATATCGCTGGCACGCCTTTCCTCGGGGTCAGCGCCGACATGTATGCCGGTCCCGGAGGCTATCGTGGTGAGTTCATGGCCTGGGATCCGGTCGCCAAGAAGAAGGTCTGGTCGATCAAAGAGAACTTTCCGGTGTGGAGCGGCACCGTGGTTACGGCGGGCGACGTCGCGTTTTACGGTACGATGGACCGCTGGTTCAAAGCTGTCGAACGCCAAGACCGGAGACCTACTGTGGAAGTTTCACGCAGGCTCTGGCTTCATCGGGCAGCCCGTTACCTATCAAGGCAGCGATGGCCGGCAATATGTAGCCATCCTTGCGCGGCGTCGGCGGATGGTCCGGCGCTGTCGCCAATGCCGAGATTGACCCGAGAGTGAGAAACGGCGCGCTCGGCTTCACCGGAGCGGTGCAGGACCTTCCCACCTACACGAAGGGGGGAAGCGAGCTTCTCGTCTTTGCCATCCCCAAGCCAGCGCCGACTTCAGGCGCAGGCGTCACCATAAGGAGGGCCGCATGTCTCGCAGCCGCGCTGCCCTATTTCTGTCTTTCCTCGCCGCGCCTCTGGTGCTGGTCGTGAGCGAAGGGTCGTCTCAGTCGCCGACACCGGCTCCTGCACAAGCACCCTTGCCTCCTCCGTCGGCCCTCATTGACGTCCCGGTCACCAAGATCCTTCCGGGCAACGTGGATCTTACGCCGAAGATTAAAAACCCAGTCGCGGACGACGCCGGAGCGGCGCAGCGTGGCATGAAATATTTCGCCAATTTCAATTGCATCGGCTGCCATGCCGACAATGGCGGCGGGGGCATGGGACCCGCGCTCTCCAATCGCGCCTTCATCTATGGCGGCGAGCCGCAGAACATCTACCTCACCATCGCGCAGGGCCGCCCCAACGGCATGCCGGCGTGGGGCAAGCGTTCTGCCGGAAAGCGTTATCTGGGATCTCGTCGCCTATGTGCGTAGCATCAGCAATGCTCCCGTTTCGACGTGGGGCAAGACCACCTCGCTCAACGCCTTGAAGATCGAGCAGGTGCCGGCAGAGTTCAAATCGACGCCGGATCCCTGGAAGTTCACCGAGCCCTTCACCGACGGCAAGAAGCCGAGCGGAGAGTGAGGGTATGGGCTACGACCCGTCATTGGCGCTTGAGCCGAGGGGCCGCACCTGTCTCGCTCCTATCGCTTCGACATCGTTCGTAGTGCTGCTTGGCCGCGACGCTTCCTGCGGCCGCCGATACGCCGATGAGCTTCTGCAGTCCTTTGGCGCCAAGGCTGATCGAATCCTTCCGCTGACCTGGGGCCTGATTATCATTTCGATCCTGGTCGCGGTGATCGTGGGCGCCCTTCTCCTTTGGGCACTGTTCGCCGCACCACGGTGCAATGCCGAGCCCGAGGAGCAGCTGCCGGTCGATCGGCCCAAAGGCGGATTGAGCTGGATCTACGTGGGCGTCGGGCTCTCCTGCATCGTGCTGTTCGGCTCTGCGCTGTGGACCATGGTCACGCTCGCCGCGGTCGGCCAGCCGCCTGAGAAGCCCGCTTTCACCATCGAGGTCACCGGCCATCAATGGTGGTGGCAGGTGCGCTATCTCGGCGACGAGCCGTCGCAGAGCTTCGTCACCGCCAACGAAATCCATATTCCCGTGGGCAAGCCGGTCGCGGTGACGTTGGCAAGTGCAGATGTCATCCACTCTTTCTGGGTGCCGGCGCTGACTGGCAAGACTGATCTCATTCCAGGTCAGACCAATCAAACGTGGTTCGAAGCGAGCGAGCCGGGGCTCTATCGCGGTCAATGCACGGAGTATTGCGGCGCGCAGCACGCGCATATGGGCGTGCTGGTCGTGGCAAGTCCGCCTGAGGAGTTCAATGCCTGGTGGAGCCGTCAGCTCGAAGCGGCCAAGGCCCCGCTCACAGAAGGGGCAATGCAAGGGGAGGCCGTATTTGTCGGCCGCTGCGGCATCTGCCACAGCGTCCGCGGCACTCCGGCTGGCGGTATCCTCGGACCCGACCTCAGCCATCTCATGACGCGGCGTACGATCGCTGCAGGACACGTTGCCGAACAACACCGGCAATCTCGCCGGCTGGATCGCCGATCCGCAGCACGTGAAGCCCGGGAGCAACATGCCAGACCCCGAGGTGGCGCCAGGCCAGCTTCAGCAGATTATTGCCTATCTCCACACGTTGAAATGAGGAGGCCAAGCCGGTGTCCGTCACCGAATACTATCGAGAGCCAGCGATCGCTGCACCGGCACTCGAACCGGCGATCCGCGGCAGAAGCTGCACCGGTTATGGGAAACGGCGCCGGGCATCTACGGCTTCATCGCCACCGTCGATCACAAGGAGATCGGCATCCGCTACCTCGTCACGGCGTTCGCATTTCTTATTCCGGCGGCATCGAGGCTCTGATCTTTCGCGTCCAGCTCGCGCAGCCAGAGCAGCATCTGCTGACGCCAGAACAATACAACAGCTCTTCTCGATGCACGGCATCACCATGATCTTCCTCTACGCCTGGCCGATCCTGTCGGGCTTCAGCAACTATCTCTGGCCGCTCCTGCTCGGCGCCCGCGACATGGCGCTGCCACGGCTCAACGCCTTCTCCTATTGGGTCTATCTGCTCGCCGGGCTGTTTCTCTACGCAAGCTTCCTGTGGGGTGCCGCGCCGAACGACGGGTGGTTCAATTACGTCCCCTATGCCTCGCGCGAATTCAACCCGGGCCCCAACATGGACTTCTACGCGCTCGGGCTCATTTTTCTCGGCCTTTCCACGACTGTAGGTGCCGTGAATTTCATGGTGACGATGTTCCGCATGCGGGCGCCCGGCATGTCGATGAACCGCGTGCCGATCATGGTGTGGGGCACGCTGACGGCATCGGCCGGGAATCTGCTCGCCGTTCCCGCCGTGAGCCTCGCCTTCTTCTTGCTATGGCTCGATCGCCAGTTCGGCACTCACTTCTTCAATGAGCCGTCGGCCCGGACATCCGCTGCTTTGGCAGCATCTGTTCTGGATGTTCGGACACCCTTGGGTCTACGCCATCGTGCTGCCGGCGATGGGCATCGTGTCCGACGCCCTGCCGGTGTTCTGCCGCCGTCCGCTCGTGGGTTACACCGCCGTCGCGCTTATCCACCGTGCTGACCATGATCCTTGGCTTCGGCGTCTGGCTGCATCATATGTTCGCCACTGGTCTGCCGAATACGGCCTTGTCCTTCTTCAGCGCCGCATCGATGGTCATCGCCATTCCGAGCGCCGTTGCGGTGTTCGCATGGCTTGCGACCATCGCTACGGGCAGGCTCGTCGTGCGCACGCCCTTCCTATTCTTCGCCGGCTTCATCGTGCTGTTCGTCATCGGCGGCGTGTCCGGATTCATGACCGGCTCGGTGCCCGTCGATTGGCAGCTTACCGATACTTATTTCGTCGTCGCCCACATCCACTACGTGCTGATCGGCATCAACGTCTTCCCAGTCATTGGCGGCATCTATTTCTGGTTCCCCAAGATGACCGGGCGGATGCTCGACGAGCGGCTCGGGCGCTGGAACTTCTGGACGCTGTTCATCGGATTCAATCTGGGCTTTTTCCCGATGCACATCACTGGACTCATGGGAATGCCGCGCCGCATTTATACTTATCCGGCGGGAGTCGGTTGGGACACGCTCAACCTCATCACTACCGTCGGGTCCTTTCTGTTCGCCGCAGGCATCCTGCTTCTCATCATCAATATAGTCGTGAGCCTGCGTCGCGGCCGCGTCGCCGGACCAAACCCTTGGGACGCTCCAACGCTCGAATGGTCGGTGCCGTCTCCGCCGCCGCCCTACAATTTTGCCGTGATCCCGATCATCGCAAGCCGCGCACCCTTGTGGGAGGACCGTCTGCAAGAGCAGGAGGACAGATCCTCGCTTAACACCGGTCTCGTTCTCGACCACGGCCGCGAGGCGCTTGCTACCACGGCTCTCGATGCCGAGCCCGACGTCATTCTGAAAATGCCAGAGGACACCCCACTTCCGCTGCTGCTGGCGCTGGCTCTTGTCGTCATGCTGGCAGGGCTTCTTGCCCATGTGTGGTGGTTATCCGCCTCGCGGTGTGGTCAGCCTCGGACTTATCAGCTGCGTGGCTGTGGCCGCGCGTGTCGCTCGGTCAGGTCGCGGAGGCTCGTCATGGATGAGCGCGTCATGGACCGTCGAAGAGCTTCCGGTCGGCAGTATCGGCCGCAGCAGCAATGGCTGGTGGGCCATGCTCTTCGTCATCCTCACCGAGGGTGCGCTCTTTCTCTACCTGCTCTTTGCATATTACTACCTGGCCATTCAGCCACATGCCGAATGGCCACCAGGCGGGCCCCCCAGCATGCGACTCGCGCTCCCCAACACGTTTGTACTCATCGCGAGCAGTGTTGCCGTTTGGTGGGGCGAGCAAGGGGTAAGGCGGGGCAACAACATCCAGCTCTGCACCGGCGTGGCGCTGTCTCTTATCCTCGGAGCAACCTTCGTCGGCGTGCAACTCTCGAATGGCACAACAAGCCCTTCTCTCTCTCCTCGAGCACTTACAGCTCGCTGTATTTCACTATCACCGGCTTTCACATGGCGCATGTGGCGGTCGGTCTTCTGATGCTGGGCGCGCTTCTCTTATGGTCGGCGCTCGGCATGTTTGACCGCTGGCGTCACGCGCCGATTTCGATCGGTGCGATCTATTGGCATTTTGTCGACGCGGTGTGGATCGCGGTGTTCCTAACCTTTTACGCCACGCCCTATTTGGGATTGGGTCATGGCTGAAGCGCAAGCCGACATCGAGTTCGCGCTTCACCCGGCGCCGCATCGCGGAAAGGTCAGCCTCGCTGCGCTGACCTTCGGGCTTGTCGCGGCTCCCGCCGCCTGGGGCGCTCCAACTCGTCGTCAATTACTGCCTCGCGAGCCATGTATGCTTCCCGGGCTACCACCCGCTTTGAAAGTCGCTGCATGGCTGGGGAGCGGTTTGGTCCGTGCTTGTTCGTGATCGAGCTGGTGGCGCTCGCCATCGCTCTTGCCGGCGGCATCACCGCCTATCGGAGCTGGCAGGCCACGCGGGAGGAAGCATCGGGCGACACCAGGCATCTCGTGGAGGTCGGCAGAGGTCGTACGCGGTTCCTGGCGCTGTGGGGGCTGTTCACGAGCTTCGGCTTTTCTCTCGCCATCTGTTTAGCCTCAGCGGGCTATTCGTGGTGCCGTTATGCGGCTCCTGAACATCGTCGCCTTTATTGCGATCTAATCTCGGTTTTGGCGCACAGGCTTTCGCGCACGTACAGAGCTGCCGTCTCAGCATCCCCTCGCCTGGAGTTTCGAGCCTTGGGTTCTGTTCGGTCTTGCCCTGGCAAGCATGGGCTACGCCATCGGCACCTGGCGACTGCACAACGAGGTAGGCGCGCGAGCGGGTGCTGGACCGCTGGCGGATCATGAGCTTTGCCGCAGGCATGATGGTTCTTTTCCTGGCGCTCTGCTCGCCGATCGACGCCATCGGCGATCAGCTTTTCTCCGCGCACATGCTGCAGCACATCTTATTGATGATGGTGGCGCCTCCTCTTCTCGTCTGGGGGCGCCCGGCGCTCGCCTTTCTCTGGGCATTCTCCCCTTCGGGGCGAAAGCGCATCGGGCGCATTTGGCTTGGCCTCGGCCTCGATCGTGTGTTCAAGGCGCTGATGCATCCTCTTTCCGTATTCATGTTGTTTTGTGGCGCCTTCATCTTTTGGCATTTGCCCCGGATCTATGAGTGGGGATTGCGTAGCGACTACGCGCATGCCGCCGAGCATCTCAGCTTCCTGCTGAGCGCGCTCGCCTTCTGGACGATCATCATCGAGCCTTCGGGACGCCGTCGCCTCGACTACTGCTCGACCCTTCTTTTTCTCGTCGTCACCGTGATCGTGAGCGACCTGCCAGGTGCTCTTATGGTGCTGGCGCCCCGCCCGCTTTATCCCCTTCATGCCGAAGGCGCTGCGGCCTGGGGAATGACTCCGATGCAAGACCAGCAGCTTGCCGGACTGATCATGTGGATCCCGGCGGGGGCGTATCTACATCGCTGCCGCGATCTGGCTGTTCATAAAGCTGCTCGATCAGGCTGAACTTCGCGCCACGAGCCTTCGGTCGCTACACAGCGATCGTCGTCGCCTCAATGTTGTTACCGTTGATACTTGGCGGCTGCGACGACCAGGCCAAGAGCAGCGAGGCGAATCTTGGCAATGCTCAACACGGCGCCGAACTTATCACCAGGCTTGGGTGCGGCACGTGTCACATCGTCCCTGGCATCGATGGTGCTGTTGGCTTTGTTGGGCCGCCGCTCGATCATGTTGGTGCCCGGACTTACATCGCGGGCGTGTTGCGCAATACGCCTGACAACATGGTTACTTGGCTGCGCCGTCCGCAGGCAGTGGTTCCGAACAACGCCATGCCGGATATGGGATTGGGCGAGAACGACGCTCGCGACATCGCAGCCTATCTCGACACTTTGAACTGAGTCCGAGGGCGAGCGCGGCAGGAACCCATCGGCGCCCGAGAAGTTGCTGTTCACAAATCAATCATTCGCCGGGAGAGTTCCATGGTCAAATCGACAACCCATGCCAAAGGTACTGCGTCCTTCCGCAAAGGAGCTGAGCAGGCGGCTCTTGAGGAACGGGCAATCCAACGCGGGATCGACCGCTCTGACGAGAAGGCTAAGGGGAAGAGCAAGAAGGAGAACGGCGGTGCCATGCAGGCCGGCGCGCGCCTTTATCCAGTGCCTCCCTTGCCAAGACAACATCTCAAGAAGCCGGGCAAGGAAGCTGATCTCGAGCTCAAGCCCATGTATGACGCGCCCCACTACAAGGGCTCGGAGAAGCTGCTCGATAAGGTTGCGTTGATCACCGGCGCCAATTCAGGCATCGGACGAGCGGTCGCCGTGCTGTTCGCCCGCGAAGGTGCCGACGTGGCTGTGGCCTATCTCGATGAGCATGAAGACGCCAAGGATACGAAGCGTGCGGTGGAGAAGGAGGGACGACGCTGCATTTTGTTTTCAGGTGACGTCGCCGATCCCGAGTTCTGCAAATATGCTGTCGAGAAAACCGTGGACGAGTTGGGCGGGCTCGACATTCTGGTCAACAACGCGGCTTTTCAGGAGCACGTCAATAGCTTCGAGGAGTTGACCGACAAGCAGTTCGACCGCACCATCAAGACAAATCTGTACGGCTATTTCTACATGGCCAAGGCGGCGGTGCCGCATCTTCAGAATGGCAGCGCCATAGTCATGACCGGCTCGGTGACCGGCCTCTTGGGCAACAAGGATCTGCTCGACTATTCCATGACTAAGGGTGCCATCCACGCCTTCACGCGCTCGCTTGCAACGCATCTCGTCGATCGCGGCATTAGGGTGAACGCGGTCGCTCCAGGTCCGGTGTGGACGCCGCTCAACCCCGCCGACAAATCGGCCGAGCGGATCGCCAAGTTCGGCAGCGATACGCCGATGAAGCGCCCTGCCCAACCGGAGGAGATCGCACCCGCCTTCGTCTTCCTCGCCGCGCCGTCCTGCTCGAGCTACATCACCGGCGAGGTGCTGCCGATCATCGGTGGCTACTCGGGCGGCTGAAAGTGCTTAATTTTTGCGCAGATGGCGAACTCTCTACTGATCACTCCTCAGCTCTCGCAGCCGCCTGGCTCACCATGGCTGTCCCTTTCTCAAGCTGATGGCGGCCCAGCGGGCAGCTTTTTCGCTTCCTCCAAATGATGCTCAATGGTCGGAAGCGTTTTCTGGGCAAATTGCTTCACATCAGGATCATCGCCGTTCGAAGCGTACTTCTTAAAGAGGTCGACGGCCTCTTTATGTGCATCCACCTGCTGATCGGCATAGGCCTTGTCAAAATCCTGTGCGGACGCACTGTTGAGGTCGTCGATGAGTTTTTGATGCTTTGCATCTAGCTTGGGGGTTAGGTCCACCTTGATATTCTTGGTTTTCACGATGCTCGTGAGTTCCTCGGTGGTCTTCGAATGAGCATCGACCATCTGCTGACCAAACTGTTTCACGACATCTGATTGACCTTTATCGGCGGCGAGTTTGCCGGCTTGTACCTCGTACATGTCGCTCATTGCAGCCTTCTGCACGAAATCGGGCGTGCTGGGTGCGCCGCACCCAACTAGTACCAGCGTCGCCAACGCGGCGATTACATAGCTTCGCATGATGTTGCCTCTCAGAGTTGTTCGAAGCTGTAACTGAGATGAGTCGAAGAAGTTCCGATGAGGAGCTCATTGCCCAGGGCGCATCGTGACGCTGAGGTGGAAGACGAGACGCCTGGCTGACAGGCGAGGTCCAAATAAGGAAGTGGCTGGCCAAAAGGCCAGCCCCTTCCCGTCAGTCAATTTGAGGTCAGCCCATATTGGGCACTATATCCACGACCTCACGTGAACATGAATCCACGACCACAAGATCATCGTCCCACAAGAAGTATTGGAGGGGACAATCTCCGGCGGCAACCACTATGCCGGGAGGGAGTGGGAACAGAGCAATTGAAGTCGGGATAGCGACGCCAAGCGAGACCCTCACGCGATCGCGCTCAACCCGCGTCACGTTCGGCTTGTGCTCGCTAAAGTACGTCCTGACCTTTTCCTTGTCGCGGGCCTCAAACTGTGCGCGCTTGTGGTCTCGAGCATTGTGGTCTCGATCGTCTCTGGACTTAGCGCTTTTGTCGATTCGATTTTCTCGACCTGAACGCTCTTCCACTGATTTCTCCCGATGCTCGCGTTTCACATCGGTAGCCTCACGATCGTGCCCGTCTGAGAGGTCGCCAGATTGATCTTTCCTATCACGCTCCGCAGACTTACCACCGTGCTCGTCTTTCTCGCGCTCCGCAGACCCACCCCCGTGTTCGTCCTTTTCGCGGGTTACGGATTTGCCGTGTTCCTCATTGTTCGTTGACGTGCCTTTAGCTTTCTTTGACTTGTCGCCAGGCGATTGCGCTTCTTCTCCCACTTGCTTCCGGTCTCCGCTTTTTGCTTCAGCAGCGGATTTATCTTTTCCCGGCGTTCCGCTTTGAGGGCCCGCATCAGAGCTCGGCCCGGGCTGGCTAGGGGCCATCTTAGGAGCGGCTGGCCCAGCGGCCCCCGAAGGGCCAGCTTCGTTATTAGTGGGGTCAGCAAAAGCACAAGTTAGTCCGAATGCGGCCGACAAAGCCGCAGCACTAATGGTCATAAAGATCTGAGATTTCATGTTCGTCTCCTTTGTGGCTTTCGCCTGGATGCTGCCACGTGTGAAAGCGAAAACCGCGTCTCGGACCACGAGTTCCCTTGCGACCGGCAGTTTTTGGATTTGCGATTGGGAACTGATCGCGTGGAATTGAGTTGTGAAAATTATGCGCGGTGGTTTGACAGAGGCTCGTGTCCAGGCGGCGAAGTGCGTGCTGATTGCAGAGTCAGCGAGCAGCCCCACGATACAGAAAACCTTCTTCGATCTGGCACGTCAGTGGCACAGGCTGGCCCGCGATCTCGATGATGCCTATAAGCTTCGAGACGCACTGAACAAACTGGATGGCAAGAGCGCGTCGCTAGACCTGGTGGCATAGGCCACAATAGCCAAAAAGGGCGCTGAAATTTGCCTCGAGCGCGGTTCCGACTGCGGTGCGTGCTTTTTACATCCAAAGAGCCCCGGCGTGGATTAAGCCACCGGCAAAGGCGAACAGGCCCGCCTTTATAAGCTTCTCCGCGGAGTGATATCTTGTGAGAGGCGTCGACCGGCCACTTTCAAGAGCCTGCCGCTCTGCCTAAAACGCGGACGGGGCCCAGCGCAGCCTATCCTCGTGAGCAACTAGAAGCCCCGGTTCTCCACGAGCACTGGGGGCTTCTCATCGCAAAGGAGAGCTGCAATGGATTGGGATCGTGTTCAAGGAAGCTGGAAACAGTTGACCGGCAGGGTAAAAGAGAAGTGGGGTAAGCTCACTGATGACGACCTCACTGCGATCAACGGCCGTCGTGACCAGCTCGAAGGCAAAATCCAGGAGCGCTATGGAATTGCCAAGGATCAAGTTCGGAGGGATGTCGACGACTGGCTGAATGGGCTCTAAGGCCAGTCCCGAGACAGACGAACCCGCCGTGCTTTAAACACAACAGCCCGACTGTAGCCGGGCTTTTTTTGCTCAACCATGCATGCTGTGCTGGTCCATAATCCGACAGCCGGATCAGGAAGCCATAGGGCCGAGGCGTTGACCTCGCTTCTTAGCGAGGCGGGCTATTCAGTCACGGCTTGCTAAACCAAGGAGTGCGTCTACAAGGAGGCACTCAAAGAACAAGCTGACCTGGTCCTGATTGATGTCGGAATAGCAAGCGGACCTTGGGGGTGCCGCCGCTTTGTTGAAGGGGTTGGCGTTGGGCTACTAGCGGATTGGATGAGTGGAGGGAGCAACAAGCCACCGGCTGCTGAGCGCATCAAGATCGGCCGCGATCGATTGCGGGAAGCGCTTGTTAGCGCGGTTCCAAAGGTCTGGAACTTCTCGGTCGATGGACACAAGCTCAGGGAGGAGGTGCTCTTCCTGGAAGTTTTGAATACGCGCTTTATTGGAGCAGCCCTACCGCTAGGCCCATCCTCAGCGCCAGGCGATCAGTTGCTGGACGTTGTATATCTCCTACCTGAGAAACGGTCCGATATGCTCTCCTGGTTGGATAGCCCGGAAGGCAACCCGCCGCCCGTGGTAATTAGGCAAGGCCGCAAGGCGATTGTGCAGTGGAACGGCGGTCATTTGCACATCGACGACCGTGTCGAACCTGAACAGCCCGCACAGGTGAAAATTAAACTAGAGCCAACGAGTCTGCGCGTCTGCGCCCCGACCCCGGAGCCAATTGCGCCTGCTCGTACATAGCCGGGCCGCTTATTGGCTGGAGCCGGTCGCCCGTGGCTGAGCACTGCCCACTTTGATCGGGCCATGCTTGCGGGGTTCTGAGCCTAGGATAACCGCCAGGAGGGGGTCGCAAGGGGGGCAACCTTGAATGTCCCGCCGGAACCTGATGGCACCGATGACGTTGAGGCAGAGGGTCACCCACTTGCCGGCACCTCGAACACGGCTGTCCCAACGTTGTATCTATTGGGCCCTCCAACATTTTTTGACGGATGGGGTGAATGCCCATCTGACGAGACGGCCATTACTGCTGCTCTTTTGATGATCGTCAGTCTTGGCGCAGTCGCGCTGATGATCTGCATAGCGCTAGGATTGATTTTAAGCGACGCGCCTGGTGAGCTTACTCGCTGGGGAGCACCTGGGGCTTCTTGATAGGGGCTTCTAGGGATGTTGGGTCGGGACCTGGAGGGGTCTCGCCCAGTTAAGCAAACCCCTGTCCGCGAGCAAACGTTCCAGAATGATACAGAAAAACTTAGGGAAGAAACCCCGGAGGCGGGTGCACCTTCGAGGCTTCTCCACGGTCCTTGGGGGACGTTGCCTGGTCCGCAATCCAGGGAGCCAAAAACTACAACCAAGGAAGGAACGGGTCAAAGAAGAAGCCCCGCTGAGGGACGACCGTTCGCGAGCCTTCTCGGGCCATTCCGACCCCTCTTCTTAACGTGCAAGCAGACGATCAATTCGACGTTTCGCTTCCTCGAGCGCGGCTCCTTCAGGAACGGGTTCCGAACGAAACGAAAACTGCCTAAGAATGGGACGATCGGGCCGCATAGGATGCACAGTAACCTGCCAACCGGAGCCGTCATGCATC
>CAVUFL010000016.1:0-78622 GCA_963740805.1 uncultured Alphaproteobacteria bacterium
TCTGCTCAAAGCGAAGCAGGACGTCGTTCGGTCCCGGCCATGATCGAAGGATCACCAATTGTGGTCCATGGAGCAGAGCCCCGCGAGCTAGAGGCCGACCCGAAGACCCGGCGACAATGCAACGTGACTCTGTTAGGACGCTCCGAAGCGCGGGGAACTTGACAAGGAGTTGTGAGAAATCTGGCAATTGCAGCAGCACATCCCATGCATCCGCTTCTTGTTGGGCCAAGGATCAACTTCGGCTCAATTCCGAGCGCTGCGACTTGTTCGCGGGCTTTGACTGAGGGGGTGGGATGCTCAACGGTGGGCGACGTGGTACCGGGGGAGAGCCCGCGTAAATGGACGCGACGCTTAGCGACGCTTTGCGCGCTGCGCAACCAACCGCGTGCAGACTGCACGCGATCGAGGTCCGTCGCGATCCGTTTCAACGTTGCCGGGAGGATGAGGCTCTCAGAACCCTCTTCGCCCTCGAACAGTAGGGCGGTGGCGATTTGGCCAATGAGCAACGGCTCTTGTGCCAAATTCTGAACCCGTGAGGTAGCCTTCCAACTCCGCGCCGCGATCCGCTCTCCTAGTGCTATCGGCGACGTCAGAAGTTCTGCGGAGAATGAATTCCGCATGCTGTAAAGGATTTCCGCGAACTGCTCCTGGAGGTCAAGGGGAAGGATAGCATGTGTTATAGGCCAGCATATTATCGGGAAATTCTCTGCCCAAGGCCCCGTGGGTTTCGCGCCACCAAACTGTTCGTAGAAATCGTGAAACCACTGGCGGAGACACCCATGGTCACGAGTTTTCCAGCCCTTCGTCTCCTCTAAGAACACCGGCCAATACCGGTCGCCTTCGTAGCGGTATCCAATTTCCGCCGCGTATACGATCCATGCGAGGGCATGAGCCTCCGATGGTGGTGCCTTAGCTATGTGTTTCTTTATATCGGCTGTAAGCGCTTTTAGATCAGCCTCTACGAGGCCGTGCTCTAGCGCGAAGATCGGCTTCTCGCCAACTTTGGCCGATCGGGTTCGTCGGAGTTCTGTAAAGTGCTTCCAGAGATGCGCCTGCCAATCCGTGAGCATCATATACCCTGCCCAGCGGTCGACGAACTCAGGTTGGCCAGGATGCGCGTGTGCTAACGCCGAAATTGCGACGTCATCCTCAGAGGACGATCTCGGAATAAGTCCCGCGTGTGCAAACGCGCAGCGGGGTCGACTCCTCACTAATCGTTCAGAAAGCGACTTTACGGAAAAAACAACGTGGGCGGAAGACCGTCCTGCGGTTCGTAGCGCCTCGTGTGTCGGCTCGAACTAAGACCGATCGTGGGCGGTTCGTGTGACCCTTACGCGAACCGTATAGAAAAAATTAGACTAAATCCGAAAACAGTAGCAGCTGGTCGCTCGGCGGCGGCACGGCTACCCGCGCGCCACGACGAAAAGGACGGATTCTTCAGCGAGGACATCGTCAAACCCGATACGGTGGCAAGCCAGCGCTCTCTCCACCATGCGGCAATATTCGCAGTGGCCGCCGCGCCGTTCGTAATCGGAATTCGATTCTTCGGCTCGGCCGAGGAGGTATTCGCGCACAATGCGGATGAAACTCCAGCGTAGACGACGCGCGGTCGGTGGGAGGCGGGTTCACTCCAACATCAACTCGAACTGCCCATTAATCTCAGGTACCTGCAATGATCTATGAATAGTGGCTGGACCTAATTGAGCGGCACGCTCGAGAATGTTCGGCTGCGTAATCCGAACAGCAAGCCAGCGTCGCCTCCAAGCCTCAGCGATAGCGTTAGCAGAGGAACCGGTGCTAAGGCTCTGTGCACCCAGACCGATGAGCTCCGCAATTGCGTCCTTATGAATTTCGCATCCGTAGAAAAGTCGCGGAGTGGCATGGTTGAGCACCGCATCGCTCGCGATGCCCAAAGCGTCCAGTCCCTCACGAGTTTGTCTCATCCGAGGACTTGAACCCTCACCAAACCGATTATTGACCCGCCTGGCCCTGTGGGTGGCTTCGCTCACCTTTCGCAGCGCAACCAAAGTCGTTGCTGAAAGATGGTGCGTTCCGAACCCCATCGTGCGTGCCAACCGTACCCAGATGACATCCTGCACCAAATCAGGATGATCAGAACGCAACAAGCGTAACCTGTTGTACTGGCTACTACCGTTGCCATACAGGCTTGTAGTCGTAACCACCTTCAATTCGGCATCACGACAAATCAGCCGACCCGCCATTTGGGAAGCTATCACACTTGGCTTTCCATCATAGCGTTGACGGTACGCCTCTAAGGTTTCCGCTGAAGCCATCAGTAACGCGACCAGCTTCCCGGAAAGCAGTACGTTGTATGGTGCAACTGCACCACATACGCTGAGGTCCACGACTTGGCTCGAGAGGCCAATCTTTCGGACTTCCTGGAGCGCAATCGATAGTGCACGCTCTCCTTTAGGGTGCGCCAACAAGCATGTTAATGGAGACTCATTCGGCTTAAGGCATTGGCTTTCGAGGAAAATTAATTTGGCGTGCAGCAGCCGGCTCAAGGTGTCGGCTCTCTTGCGAATGAATAGCGGGTCTTCCGAGAGGTTCCGCAAGTCCAAATCCTCTAGCGTGTTGCGAGCGGGATCTGGATGAGAACGGATTTCCTCGTCGAGTTCACGCATACCCGCATAGAACTCTTGGAGCACCCTCGCCCGAACCCGTTCCGCTCCCGCTGCTCGCTGTTCAAGCCTCAAGATCGTTCGCTCGGTCGGACTGGACAGTTCTTCCGCGGTGGCGAGATCATCCGTGCGAAGTTCACGGATGCCTTTATCGAGCCTATTCATCAAGGCCCGGAGCGCCTCATGAGCAGGCTTACACTCACGCTCAATGGCATGCACAAACGCTTCCGGTGTCCAACCAATCCAATCGTCTCTCGGACGCGTCCGAACTACGGGGCTAGCAAGCATAGCTATGCCAATTACCGGCCACCCCGGCCGCGCGGCATTGCGTATCAGCAGCGGCAATTTACGACCCGGTGTCGATCGGTACTCCAGAGACCATGTGTGCCGAAAGTACCGCCAGATATCTATGAGCCGCAGACCGGAGATGGCGCACTTGGCGTCCTCGTCGCAGACCTGAATTGTCGGATTGATTATTGAAGCAAGAGGCCCTGCACGTGCGTCTAATGGAAGTTTTGCCACCTCACGCAATTGTCCCGCTAACTCCAAACCTAAATCTATGAGGTCAGCGATCGAAGATGGTCCACCCGCTCGCGGAACTACTCGGTGCATCCTTTGCAGAAAGCGTTTGACACCCGCCTCCTCTAACTGCCGCGTTCGGGCAACGTGGAGCGATCGGCGAATGCGATCTTTTGCCCGCTCGACCGTCTCATCATCTAGCAACAGCCCGGGCGGCCTCAACTCAATGCTGTCCTCAACCGGCACCACTGACCACCCTTGATCAAGAAGGTCCGCGAGCACCAACGCAACCGCTCGCAGCGGCAGACTCCACGCCTCGTCTTCCCAGTCGGCGTGTATCTTCCGAAGGCTTCTTGCCATCGCCGTCGGGCTTTCCCCTTCGCGGGAGGATATCACCGCGTTGATCAGCTGCATTACCTGCGGAGGCAGGCTGGGCCGTACGGTTCGGATTTTGTCGGGGATGTCGTCTTCAGCGTGCATGGCCGACGAAACCTACCATGGAATCATTCGGGGCCGGACCGCGAAGGTCCGACCCCGAACAAGTTTTCCAGAATATAGAGGGCCTATTCTGCAGCCGCCAGTTCCACCTCCTTGGAAGCATCAGACTGGTCCGCATCTTCGGCCGTAACGGTCGCGGCTTGCAGCGATAGCTTGGCGAGTGCGAACTCCAATTTCTTCGACCACTCGGGGACCTCGTGGTCGTACGTTGCCCGCAGCTCATCCTGAGCATCGAGGATGCGATCGCCTATCGCGAACAAGAGGACCTCGAGCGCCCAGCGGTGGGTTGGGCTGCTCTCTGGGCCCGCATACACTTCGTTGAAAAAGCGCGTGGCGGTATTGAGGAAAAGCACCTTCGTCCCGCCAATCTGCTCGACGCGGAAAAAGTTGCCGCCGGGCACCGACTCCTTGGCGAGCGAATAGCCCCGCCCGCTAAGCTCGCCCTCAAGCTCCTTACGCGTCTGTTCGACGGGCTTGCCGGTCTCGGTGGAGCGCTTCTCCGCATGCTGCTGCAATCGACGCTCCCCTTCCCGCTGACGGCGCGCCTCGGTCTCAGGACTAAGCCGCGGCGCCAGTTTCGCCGCCTGCTCCATGGCGACTTCGGAAGGCCGCTTCTCGCCCTTCTTCGTGTCCCGTTCAGACGAATAAGCCGACTTCTCCTCCTTGCGCTTCGCGCGGAGCTGCTCGAGCGCCTTTACCAGTCCCGCTTCCTCGAGAATGCGCCAATTCGCTCGGAGACATCGACCCGCTGCTTGTTCGTCGGGACGTTGAACTCCTCGTCCAGAGTGGCATCGAAGTCGATCTCGATTTTGATGTAGCGGTCGTAGTTGACGAACGTCGTCAGGGGCGATGAACGGATCACATCGAGCACCCGCCCCATGCGGCTGATGATGAAGCCGTTATACTCCTTCAGCACCCAAAACCGATGATTCTGGTTCTTGCCAATCGCATCCTTGCTTTTGTCGACGCTCGCAAACCCGAGCGGCATGTAGGAGAACCGGACGCGAATACGCCCGAGCACATCCTTAGTGTCGCGGTCCTTCACCTCGATCAGCATAGGATCGAAGGCCTTCGCCTTATCGGCATCGAGGTCATACCAGCGGAAGCCGGGAGTCAGGAAAAGCGGGTCGATCGGCTCGCACCGCGTGCCGTTAACATGGATCTCAAAATCTGCACGAAGCTGGTGGTAGGTCACGCCAAAGTGCTTCAGCAGATTGTCCTGAAGGGCATTGGCAGTGACCCACGTCAGATTGTCGAGCTTATCCATGACCAGCACGGTGCCGCGCTCAAGCTTTCCGCCCGGCATCGTCTTGGCGATGTATTCCTGCACGAACGCGGGCAAGGTGGCGGCTTTTGTAGGAGGCACCACGATGTCGCCCTCCTTGGAGGTAAGGTCGCCGCGCTCGATGTCATCGAGATCGATGACGGCCATGTGCCACGACCCGCCCTCAGTCTTCGAATAGACCTCAAAGCGCTTGCCCTGGCTCATGCATGAGCTAGGGAGACCCGTAACCAAACCTTCCAAGCCCCGTCCGACTGTTCTCGCGGTCTGTGCCTCCCCAGAGCACGGCCACGCGAAGCATCTCGGGGATAATGCCGACGGCATTATCAATGACCGCGATCTGCGTGGGCTTCTTATCCGAGCCGCGGCCATCGTATCCGAAGACCACGTGGGCCTCGCTCGCGCCAGCTTCGAGGGCGTTGTCGAGCAACTCGTCCAGAGCGGTGCCCGTGTGCTTGTACCCGACCTTGCGGATGCCGCGCACGAAGGCGGCGCCGACCGTCAGACCATATTTGAAATTCTCACTCTTGAGCCTCTCGACACAGGCCTTTTGACGCTCCAGAGTCTCCGTCACAGCGATATTCATGGCTAGTTTCCTTTTTCAAGCGACCCTTTCGTCGCCAACGGTGAGCCCCTTTTTCACCGACAGCGGGGCTCGGCACTGTTTGCTCCCTTACTTAAGCGAGAGCACAATCGTAACAGGGTGCAAGTATCGCCCGGCCTTGCGCGAGAACGCGCTTCAGGCGCTTGCAGATTGCCATGCGGCTCACCTGCTCCGAGCGGCCGATGTCAGCCTGGCTCTCGCCATCGATGAAATGGCGCTTCACGAGCGAGCGCTCATCGTTGGGCAGAATTCGATATGAAGAGGTCGAGCGCCTCTTCCGATTGGCGGCGCTCAAGATCGCGGCTAGGATCGGCCGCGGGATCGCAGATGTCGAGGATGCAGGGACCGTCGTCACCGGAACCGGCGCGGGCGTCATCAATCAGCGTGTCGAGGGAAACAACCTCTCCGAACGGGGAGCAGTAGATGGATTCGTCCCAATAAGTGGCCATATCGACCTCCTTCCGTTTTCACGCGGAGGTCCACGGCCAACTGAGCCAGGATTGCCTGCCAGCTTTGGGGCCGCGTTTTGCCGCCCATGCAGACCTCCCACCTATTTCTATCCTGCCACAGATTGGTCAGTGTAAACCTGACCGCATTCCGAGACGGTCTAGACACGATCCCATATAGTGGTTGGATTCGCTGTCGGTAACTGCGGAGTGCATCATGGGGGTCATCTATTGCCTGTTTTCAACAGAAGACGGCATGCCTCGATACGTGGGGCAAACGCGGGGAGACGTTGCCAAAAAACTCAAGCAGCATCTCGCAGTTGCCTTGGACAAAGACGAAAAGGGAGCGGTGTGTGACTGGATACGCGGCGTTTTGAGACGCGGAGGAACGGTTTCAGTTCGCCCGATCCAAGAAGACGTGGCGCCTATGGAACTTAAAATGTTTGAAGCTTACTGGATTGAGCAATTCACAGGCCTCCTCAACACGTCCGCCCCAAACAGAAGCGCGTGTTCGCCCACTGCTCAAAAAATCGTGGACGCAATACGAAGCGAAATCAGATCGCCTGCCCTCTGAGATCGCGGCGGGCCCCCCTCGCTGCCTACGAGGTAGGGGCCGCATTCTGTCTCTAGCCCTCCGCGGTGCTAGTCGGTCGGCGAATGCCTCTCAACGTAAGCCCGCGCTCTGTCGCAAGCGCCGCTTTATGCGCGATGTTCCCGGCATGCCAGGAAGCCAGCACAGTCCCGTTATGCTTTCCGGCTATGCTTACGCGCCTCCGTAGCGACGTCTTCCCATAGACTTCCCATTTGGACTTTCATGGGAAGATTTTGACCACTAAAATGGGCTAAATCATTGAAAGTGCTGGTACCGCCGGGTGAATTCGAATCACCGACCTCTTGATCCACAGTCAAGCGCTCTAACCAGCTGAGCTACGGCGGCATCGTGTTCCAGCCTGGCCCGGAACCTATGCGCAGCGGCACAAGCTTGCAAGCGCGGGAGCCGGGGCTTGCGCCAGCCTACAGGCCGAACGCTAAACAAAACAAAAGGCCCGGGGTTCGATCCCGGGCCTCATGTCATTCTCACGCTTTACTCACTCTAACAATTTCGTCTCCGCGGCTTTAACGCGGAGCCGGATTTAGCTCGACTTCCGCATGGTATCCAGCGAGCGGGTGACCTGCGCCTTGATCGGCTCGGTGGTGTCGGCGGCGATCTTGGTGGTCAGCGCCCTGATCTCGCCCGCCTGATTGGCGAACACGTCGAACTGATGGCGGATGAAGGCCGACTGCAGCTCGACGATCTCGGCGAGGTTCTTGGCGCCGGCGAGGCTCTTGGCGAGGTCGAAGCCGGAATTGAGATTGCGCTGGGCGATGTCGATGAGCTTGCGGTTGAAGGCGGTGGCGCCTTGGCCGGCGGCGTCGAACGAGCGCTCGAGCGCATCGACGGCCTCTTCCAGCGCATCCTTGCCCTTCTCATAGGCTTCGCGGGTCTGGGTCACGGTCTTCTCGGCGAGAGCGCGCACGCTCTCAGGCACGGTGGTGTCGAGCGACAACTTCTCGAACTGCTCGGCGCCTTTGCGGAAGGCTTCGCGCGCCTGCTCGGCGGCGGCCTGGGGAGTATAGGTGGCGTTCATGTCTTTACCTTTCGTCTTGGGGGGCATCGCGTCCTCTCGTCACGGCCGGTGGGGAAAGCCGTCCGCTTCATCTATGCTGCAGTGCAATAATAATTGTTGCAGTGCAAAATAGCAAGGGCAATCTTGAGCAAATGAGATCAATTTTTTCCTGGCTGAGAATCGGACCTGGAGGCGCTTTCGGGCTATGCAATGCAGCTGATTCGCCTAAATTTAGTGGATGAGTTGATTCGGCGGCGCCAATCCTAGCTCAAAGGCTCCGCTGGGCGGCTGGGCCCATGGGCACGCAACAGACATGTCGTTACGCTCAACCGACCCAACAGGGTCCTTAATGGTCGATCCCGTACAGCTAAGGCCGAAGACCGATGTGCACGCAGACCGCGAGGCGCTCGAGCATATCGCCCGCGCTGTGCAGGGGCGCGTGTTGCGCGGGCCAGGCTCGCTGTCGCCGGCAGGTGCGCTCGGGCTTGAGACACTCTCTCTGAGCCGCGCCAGCATCGAGGCGCTGCTCGAAGCGATGCCTGCGGCGATCGGCATCCTCGCCCATGGCGACCTCGTGCACGCGAACGCCGCCTTCGCCTATGCCTTCGGCTACCGGTCCTTTGACGAGCTCGCCGCTGCCGGAGGACTTGAGGCCATCGTTCCCGGCGGCGTGGCGTTGCTCAACGCCGGCGCCCACAACGGACGGGAGCGGACGGTCGCCGTCGAGGCGCTGACCCGCGGGCGCAGGCGCCTCAAGATCAGCTTCGACGTAAAATCTCTCGCCGGCGAGCTCGAGCTTCTTCGCCTCGTCGATGGCGCCACGCTCGACGCCGAGACGCCTGCAGCTGCTTCGCAGCCTCAAGCGGTCTCCGAGGCCGAGGAGGCAAACGAAGAGTCCGATGCGGCAGCGGTCGCGCGGCGGCTCGATTTTCTCGCCAAGGTCAGCCACGAAGTGCGCACGCCGCTCAATTCGATTCTCGGCTTCACCGAGCTCATGCTGGAGGAGCGCCTCGGCGCCATCGGCAATCCGCGTTACCGCGGCTATGTCGAGGACATCCATCAGAGCGGACTTTACGCGCTCAGCCTGCTCAACGACCTGCTCGACATTTCCAAGATCGATGCCGGCAAATTCGATCTCGACTTCACCGCGGTCGATCTGCCGGAGCTGGTCGAGGCTTGCGTCAACAGTCTGCAACCGCTCGCCAAGCGCGAGCGCATCCTGCTCAGAACGTCGCTCGCGCCGAATCTTCCGGCGGTGATCGCCGACCGGCGGCGGCTCAAGCAGATCCTGCTCAACCTCCTCTCCAACGCCATCAAGTTCACCAATGCCGGCGGCCAGGTGATCGTCTCGGCAAGAGTGATCGAGGGCGGCGACTTGCGATTGCGCGTGCACGATACCGGCGTCGGCATGACCGAGGACGAAGTCGCCGCCGCCATGCAGCCCTTCCATCAGCTCGATACGGCGCCGCGCAAGCAGACCGGAACCGGCCTTGGGCTTCCCGTCACCAAGGCGCTGGTCGAGGCAAATCGGGCGCGGCTCCTCATCGCGAGCGAGCGCGGGGCCGGCACCTCGGCCGACGTGATCTTCGCCAAGGACCGCCTCGCCGCGCCGTAAGGCTCCCCCGCGGCAGCCGGCCGCATTTTCATCTTTCAGGCACGCGAAGACTGCATTCATCGCGAGAACTATTGGCCTGCGCTCGAAGAAATTGCATCTATGCACTCTCCCTATATTGCACGGCTGCAGGTCTTTACTTGAATTGTGAAGCTTAGAAGGCTTCTAAATTGAAGAAAATCATGACTTTATCGTTGACTTGTGGCCTGCTCACCCCTTAAGCCGAAATGTGCCTTTTTAAGTCATGAAGTCGGAATCCGATACCGGGGCCTTGACCCCCGGGCCATCGGAGAGGTGAGCATGCAAGTTTCCTCCACGCGGCGCGTCCTGCTCGCGCTTCTCCCCTCGTCCTCGTCTGCTCCCTTGGCCATGATTCCAAGGCCGGCGAGACGGGCGAGGTGAACGTCTACTCCTACCGCCAGCCTTATCTCATCGATCCGCTGTTCAAGAAATTCACCGAGGAGACCGGCATCAAGGTCAACGTGATCTTCGCCGAGAAGGGCCTGATCGAGCGCATGGCGGCGGAAGGGCGCAATAGTCCCGCCGATCTCTTGCTCACCGTCGATGTCGGCAATCTGATGCAGGCGAAGGAAGCAGGCGTCGGCCAAGTGGTCCATTCCGAGGCGCTCGAGAAGGAGATCCCTGCGGCCTATCGCGATAGCGAAGGCATCTGGTGGGGCCTCACCCGCCGGGCTCGCGTGGTCTATGCCTCGAAGGACCGGGTGAAGCTCGACGCGATCACCTATGAGGGCCTCGCCGACCCGAAATGGCGCGGCAAGATCTGCATCCGCTCAGGCCAGCACGTCTACAACGTGGCGCTGATCGCCTCGATGATCGCGGCTCACGGCGAGGCGGAGACCGAGACCTGGCTGAAGGGCCTCAAGGCCAATCTTGCGCGCAAGCCCGCAGGCGACGACCGCATGCAGGTCAAGGGCGTCTATTCCGGCGAATGCGATCTCGCCGTCGGCAATACCTATTACATGGGCGCCATGCTCAAGAACGAGAAAGAGCCCGAGCAGAAAGAATGGGCGAACTCGGTCAACATGCTGTTCCCCAACACTAACGACCGCGGCACGCACGTGAACATTTCAGGCGCGGTGCTCGCCAAGAATGCTCCGAACCAGGACAACGCGCTCAAGCTGATGGAATTCCTGGCCTCCGACGAGGGCCAGGAAATGTACGCCGACGTGAACAACGAATACCCGGTGAAGGAGGGCGTTCCCTGGTCGCCGCTGGTCAAGTCCTGGGGGCCCTTCAAGGCCGATCCGATCTCGCTCAACGAGATTGCCGCCTTGCGCAAGAAAGCAAGCGAGCTCGTCGACAAGGTCGGTTTCGATGACGGTCCGAGCTCATGAGAGGGACGTTTCGATGAGCATCCACAACAAGATCGACAAGATGGGCCGGGTGCACGCCCCGCCGCCACGCAAGACCGGGGCGGAGTGGCTGGTCGGCGTCGGCTTCCGCTGCTGGCTCGCGGGCTATGACACCGGCGACATCGCCTGCTGGGAGACCGGGTGGAATGCCTACGCAAAGGTGCTCGGCGCTGAACGGGCGAAGCGGGCGGTGACCGAGCTTGCCTGCTGGGTCAGGGCGGTGCGGACTTCGGCCTCGCGCAAGATCGAATATTACCCGTTCGGCTGCGCCGGCTTCTGCCGCGACGAGTGCATGGCGATTTCGCTGATCGCCGCCTCGCAGCACCATCGCTGCCCGGCCATGCGCGCTTGCGCGCTGGCGCTCACCGGATCGAGCCTGGTCGAGCCGGTCATCGACGCCGCCAACGCCTTTGCCGATGCCCTGCAGGAGGCCGATCAGCTCTTGTCGCCTGAGGCCGTCGCCGCGCTTGCCGCACCGTTCGACGGAGCGCGCCGCGATTGCCAAACGCTGCGCAACTGAGCGGATCGCGTCCAAACTCCATGCGCCGCCACTTCGCGCGACTGCGCGACAGCGGCAATCTCGCTTGGTCGGTCGCGGCATCCATCATCTCGCTGATCGCCATTGGCCCGGTGCTCGCCATCGGCGTGCTCGCGCTGCAGTCGAGCGGCGATACCTGGCCGCATCTCATTGCCAATGTGCTGCCGGGCGCGTTGCGCCGCACGCTCGCGCTGATGGCGGGCGTCGGCGCGCTCACGCTCCTGATCGGCACCGGCACGGCCTGGCTCGTCACCATGTACCGCTTCCCGGGGCGAAGCCTGTTCCAGTGGCTGCTGCTTCTGCCGCTCGCCATCCCGACCTACATCATCGCTTTTTGCTATCTCGAGCTGTTCGACTATTCCGGCGTGCTGCAGAGCCTGTTGCGCGAGCTGTTCGCCTGGCACAGCGCCAAGGACTACTGGTTTCCCGACATCAGGAGCGTTGGCGGCGCCATCTTCGTGATGAGCATGGTGCTCTACCCTTACGTCTACATCACTGCGCGGGCGAGCTTCCTGGCGCAGTCGGTGTGCGTGCTCGAGGTGAGCCGCACGCTTGGCCGCAGCGCCGCTGCAACCTTCTTCGAGGTGGCGCTGCCGCTGGCGAGACCTGCGCTTGCCGCGGGCGTTGCGCTCGCGCTGATGGAAACTCTGAACGACATCGGCGCGGTCGAGTTCTTCGGCGTGCGCACGCTCACCGTCGCGGTCTACGACACCTGGCTCGACCGCAACAGTCTGGCGGGCGCCGCCCAGATCGCCTGCATCATGCTTGCCTTCGTCTTCGCCGTTCTCTTGATCGAGCGCGCCATGCGGGCCAATCGGCGCTACCACCACACCACCGGTCGCTACCGCCATCTGCCTGAGGACACGTTGCCCGGCGCAACTGGATGGCTCGCTGCCGCGGCTTGCGCGCTCCCGGTGCTGTTCGGCTTCGTGTTGCCGGCCGCAGTCCTGATCCACGACGCGCTTGCCCATATCGCCGCAGGCCTTGCGCCCGAGTTCTGGCAGGCCGCCTTGCACAGCCTGATGCTGTCGGCATCTGCCGCCTGTCTCGCCGTGACTTTCGCCGTGATCCTTGGCTACGCGCGCCGGCAGACGAGATCGAAGCTGATCCACACTTTGAGCGTCATCCCCGCCATCAGCTACGCGGTTCCCGGCACCGTGCTCGCCATCGGGCTATTGATCCCGCTTGCGAGGCTCGACAACAGCGTCGACGCCCTGATGCGATCGCTGTTCGACGTGCCGACGGGGCTCCTGCTCTCCGGCAGCGCCTTTGCCATGGTGCTTGCCTACGCCATCCGCTTCCTCGCCGCATCTCTGGGTGCGATCGAGGCCGGTCTTAGCAAGATCTCGCGCAATACCGACGCGGCAGCGCGGACGCTCGGCGCCACGATCAGCGAAACCCTGTGGCGGGTGCATCTACCGCTGCTGCGCCCGGCGCTCGGCGCCGCAGCCCTCCTCGTCTTCGTCAACTCGATGAAGGAGCTCCCGGCCACGCTGTTGCTCCGTCCCTTCAACTTCGACACCCTTGCCACCCAGGTGTTCACGCTCGCCACGCTCTACCGCTACGAGGAAGCAGGGCTATCGGCGCTCACCATCGTGGTGGTGAGCCTCGCCCCGGTTCTCCTTTTGCATGGAATCATTGTCGCAGGGCGTCCTGGAGCCTCGAGCAGCCGCCGGGCGGCCTCTCCCGCAGGGGCGGAAGCGGCGGAGGGGCTTTCGATCGCCCAATAAATCGGGGCGGCGGGCTCGCTATCTCCAGCCAATCGGGCTAAAACCTCCTGGGGCTTGGGCGGCATAGAACTGGTCGCGCTTCTCCTTCTGGGGCAGCAAGGAAACGGGTGGGTCTGACGGCATGAAGCCTAGCCAGCTGCCATGGAAGTGGCTTCTCGTCAGCCTGCTTGCGGTTCTTATTTTCGCCATCGCCCTCATTCCCTGGCTGATCGGCGATACCTCGCGCTTCGGGGATCGTGTCGCTTCAGAGCTGTCGGCGTGGACGGGAGGCGAGGTCAAATTCACCGGACCGGTAACCGTGCGCTTCCTGCCTGACGTCTCGGTGCGCGGCCAGCTCGAGGTGCAGGACAGCACCAGGCTTCCGGCGGTGCAAACCCTGATCGTCAGGGAAGCCAAAATCTCGCTCGATCTCGTCGATCTCTTGCGCGGCCGCATCACCATCGACGCGCTCCGCCTGTTGAAGCCGCGCATCACCTTGCGACGCGATACGTCGCCGGCCGGGCTTGCGGCAACGCCTGCACAGGACCTGTTCACCAGCCTGCTCGGCGGAGCGCCGGTGCGCGTGTTGCACGTGCGCAACGGCAGGATCACGCTGCCGGCCGATCACAGCGGCGCCATCAAGGACATCTACGCCCATATCGACGCCGGCAAGGACACCGGCGCCGTCTCCGGTTTCGGCTCCTTCGCCTACAAGGACATGACGGTGCGCTACTCCCTGCAAAGCGGATCGCCAACGGCGGCCGGCGGGGTCGAGAGCTTTCCGCTCGCGCTTATGGTCTCCTCCAAGCCCATCCGCGTAAGACTGAACGGCACGGCATCCTATGCGAGCGAGTTCAAGCTCGACGGCGACATGCAGGCCGAGATCGACGACGGGCGCAAGTTTCTCAACTGGCTCGGCGTCAGATTGCCGGCCGGCGACAGCTTGAAGGGCTTCTCGGCGTCAGGCGGCTTCCATTTTGCCGGATCGGCGCTCACCTTCGACGACGGAACCTTCACGCTGGACGGCAACAAGGCCGTAGGCTTGCTTGCGCTCAGCGCAACAGGGTTGCGGCCGCGCGTTGAAGGCACGCTCGCCTTCGACCGGCTGACGCTCGATCCCTATCTCGGCAAGACAAATTCGAGCGACGACAAGGCAGCCCCCACGCCGTCGACGACGGCGGCGTTTCCCTTCAATCGGCCGCTCTTGCAATTTATCGACGCTGACTTGCGCATCTCGGCCGCCGCTATCGATGCCGGCGCGCTCAAGCTCGGACGGGGCGGATTTCACCGTCAGCGCCAAGCAGGGGGTGGTGGGGAGCGAGGTCGGCGAGCTCGAATTGTGCGGTGGCTCAGCCGATGGGCGGCTGGACGCCGATCTCGCTCAGGCCGAGCAAACAGGTGAATCTCGTCGCCAATCTGGACGATGTTGCCCTCGATACCTGTCTCCAGCCGCTTGCCCTCGCTGTCCCGATCAGCGGTACCGCCAAAATCAAGACCGAGCTTGCCGCCGAAGGCAGCGATCCCACGCAATTCACCGGCAGCCTAACCGGAACCGTCAAGCTTCAGGCGAAAGACGGCGCCGTGCCGGTCGACTTTGCCCGTCTGCTGGCGGGACCCACGCCGCTCAACGACGACGGCTGGAGCCACGACAATGCCACGCCGTTCGATCAGCTCGATGCCGATTGCCGTCTAGGGGGAGGCCATGTCTGGTGCCAGTCCTTGAGCATGCGCACGCCGCGGGGCACGATTTCCGGGGCCGGCGACGTCGATGTGACGAAGCGGACGCTCGATTGGAGTCTCACGGTGGCGAACCCCATTGTTCCGGCAGGGGCTTCGCCATCGAATCAAGGTGAGGCGCCAAAGGTCTCAATTCGCGGATCGTTATTGCAGCCCATCATCCGTAGAGCGGATCGGCCGACGCTGGGCGACGGCAGCTTGCCGACGGGCTCGACGGGACCCCAGGTCTTGCCGCACTGACCTAGGCGAGTGATTTTGACCGGACACGAATGATGAGCGTCATGTCAGCCAATTGCCGTCCTTGCGCGGTGGCCCTTGCCGCCGCCTGGTTGATGCTCGCCCCCCCAGTCGCGAGCGCGCAAGATGCGCCGGCCACAGAGACCAAGCCGAGTGACGTCACGCTCTCCGTTGCCACCTGGGGCGGGGCCTATGGCCAGTCGCAGGAGATCGCCTATTTCGAGCCGTTCACCAAGAAGACCGGCGTCAAGATCAAGACCGAGACCTATGACGGCACGCTTGCCGCGATCAAAGACAAGATCGGCACCGGTGCTTCTCCGTTCGACATCGTCGACGTGTCGCAAGGCGCTCTCGACGCGCTCTGCCGCGACGGGCTGCTCGAACAGATCGATAGCTCGACGCTGACCTCCGCGCCCGGAGGTCAAAGCGCGAGCGACGATTTTCTGTCGGGCGGCATCGCTCCTTGCGGCATCGCCAGCGTCGCCTGGTCGACGGCGATCGCCTTCGACCGCCAGGCCTTCACCAAGGCGCAGCCTTCGAAGATCGCCGACCTTCTCGACCTCCAGCGCTTCCCGGGAAAGCGGGCGTTGCCCAACGGCCCGCGCTACACGCTCGAGCTTGCGCTGCTCGCCGACGGCGTCGATCCGGCCGATGTCTACACGCAATTGGCGACGCCGGAGGGCGTCGACCGCTCCTTCAAGGCGCTCGACAAGATCAAGGCGCACATCCTGTGGTGGGACAAGGCGGAAGACGCCATTTCCATGCTGATGCAGCGCAAGGCTGCGATGGCGGCCGGTTATAGCGGCCGCATCTTCCGCGCCTCGGTCGGCGCCCGCCAGCGCATCGACGTCCTGTGGGACGGGCAGATCTACGACCTCGATCTGTGGGCGATCCCGAAAGCTGCCGCCAACAAGGACGAGGCCAAACGCTTCATCGCCTTCGCCACCGAGCCGGCCCAGATGGCGGCGCAAGCCGCGCTGATCGCCTATGGGCCCATGCGCAAATCGGCGATTCCGTTGGTCGGCAAGCATCCTTCCATCGGCATCGAGATGAAACCCTATTTGCCGACCGCGCCGGACAATTTCCGCAAGGCGCTGCGATTTGACGAGGCATGGTGGAACGAGCATGGCACGGAGCTTGCCGCGCGCTTCAAGACGTGGCGCGAGCAGCCGGTGGTCACTGATGCAAAGGCCGCACCCCCGGACGGAAAGCCTTCAGCCGCGGACGGGAAATCGAAACCGGCAGAGACAAAGCCATCGACCGCTGAGGAAAAATCCAAGCCCGGCGATGCAAAGGCCGCGACCGCCGACGAAAAGCCCAAGCCAGCGGAGGCGAAGCCCTCGACGCCTGCGCAAACCGGCTCCGTTCCGAACGCGGCGCCGAAGCCGGCGCCGACACCAACGCCCACCCAGCGGCGGTAAAATTGTCCACTGGCTTTAGGGGCTTGTGCTGTCACCCAACTGCCACAAAGCGTGAGCTGCCGCGCCGGCCTGTCCCGCGGTGCGGGGTAGCAGGCGAGAGCACCGGCCAAGCACATGGCGCCCGGCACGCGCGCGCGCGCGCGAGCCTATGCATCTGAGGTGATGACCAAATCCTGATTGCCCGCGTGAGCCGCGATCGCGTTTGGCGCATCGCTCGCGGCGACGACGTGCGATGACCTCCTCGCGCGCCAGGAATTTCGCCACGGAACGCCGTCTCGAACATCGACAAGAAAATGCTGGAGAGTGTGAACTCCCGTTTGCTTTGCCGTCGTCGTTGCGTCATCCTTCTTGTTCGGAGAGATTCTCGCTTGGGCATTCCGGCAGGCTCTCTGGCACAGAATGCACAACCAAGGTGGGCGCGTCGCCCGCTTGACCGTAAATCCGGTCGGCCTTCAGCGAACGCCACGCCGATGAGGACAGCACTGCCGGGGCGGGGCCGGCAGTGCACCCAGTCTCAAAGCCTAGAAGGCTCGATAGACGCCGAGCGACACGTAGCCGCTCGGTTCGTCTTCGAGATAATTTCCGGTGAAGCCGCCGGAGAGCGTGAGCTCCAGGCCGCGAAGGTTGGCCTTGAGGAAGGCCCCGCCTCTGCCTGCATCGTATTCCTCATTGCCGAGCGCGCCCCCTTCAAGCCCGAGCGAGAAGCGAGGCGAAAGACGGCGCCCGACACGTGCGAGACTCCAATATTGCTGAAACGCAGTTCCGTACGACGCATCGACGGACAGGAACCACAGCGGCGAAAGGTCGAGCCAGCTTTCCGCTGCGAGCTTAGCGCCGACGGCACTGCCTTGCACCGAGTTTTCCGGATCGCGCGGCGTGATGTTCTGATCCTCGGCCTCGACGCCTGCGAACAGCTTCAAGAACAGAGCTTCGCGCGGAACTGATAGCCGATAAGAGCTGCGCCATAGCTAGCCTTGCCGTCGAAGGTCGTGGAGAGATCGGTGCCGGCACCGAACAGAGTTCCCCGGTAGTCGTAGCGGCCAAGGGCGCCGACTGCCCTGACCCGCCAGCCGGCCTCGTAGAGTCCCTTGCCGAAGGCGTAGCCCGCGCCCAAATAGCCGGTTGTGGCGTTGTTGCTCGCCTCGATCCCAGTGAAGATTTCGCTGTGCGGATCTTGGGCCTGGGCGCAAGCGAGCGACGCCAATAAAAGTCCTCCACCGAGGACACAGATACGCGTCGCCTCGCGTGCAAGCCGCACACTATATGCGTGATCGACGCGACCCCCCAAGGTGAACACCCGCGCGCCAAGTAGCCTCAACTATGCTGCATCTCTCGATTGTGAACCAGAAGAATTGCAACAACCGCATGGCGAGTGCGTGCCACGGTATGCAATTGGTAGTAGTAGCTCGTCATGCATCCTGAGCGCTTCGAATCCTGGCTCACCGTCGGCACCCACGGCCTCTATTGCCGTCCCGGCGGATTCCACATCGATCCGCACAGCGCGGTGAATCGCGCGGTGATCACCCACGCTCACTCCGATCACGCGCGCCCCGGCCACGATCATGTGCTTGCCACGCGCGAGACGCTTTCTCTGATGAAGGCGCGGCTCGGCAGCGCGGCGAAGCTCGGCACCCAAGCGCTCGGCTATGGCGAGACCTTGCAGGTTGGCGACGTGACGGTGAGGCTCGCGCCCGCCGGCCACGTGCTCGGCAGCGCGCAAGTGGTGATCGAGTGGCGCGGGCGCCGCGCCGTGATCTCCGGCGATTACAAGCGGAGCGCCGACCCGACCAATCCTCCCTTCGAGCTTGTCCCGTGCGACTTGTTCATCACCGAAGCGACCTTCGCGCTTCCGGTGTTCAGTCATGGGGACGCGAAGGGAGAGGTGGCGAAGCTGCTCAAATCGTTGAAGCAGTTTCCCGAGCGGGCGCATGTGGTCGGCGTCTACGGGCTCGGCAAGTGCCAGCGCCTCATCGCGCTGTTGCGCGAGGCTGGTTACGCTGAGCCGATCTATTTGCATGGCGCGCTCGCAGCCTGCTGCCAGATCTATGAGAGCTTCGGCGTCGAGCTCGGCGCGCTCAAGCCAGCCACCGGCGCCAAGCGCGAGGAGCTGAAAGGCGCCGTCGTGCTGGCGCCGCCTTCGGCCATCGCCGACCGCTGGTCGCGCCGCATGCCCGATGCGCTGACTGCCTTCGCCTCAGGCTGGATGCGGGTCCGCGCCCGGGCGCGGCAGCGCGGTGTCGAGCTGCCGCTCGTGATCTCGGACCACGCCGATTGGCGCGAGCTGACTCGGACGATTCACGAGACCGGCGCGCACGAGGTGTGGGTCACACACGGCCGCGAGGATGCGCTGCTGCATCACATCCAATCCACCGGGCGCGTCGGCCGGGCGCTGGCGCTGATCGGCCGCGAGGACGAGGAGTCGTGAAGAAATTCGCGGAACTCCTGGACCGGCTCGCTTACACGCCGTCGCGCAACGACAAGCTTCGTTTGCTTGCCGATTATTTTGCCGCGACGCCGGATCCGGACCGCGGCTGGGCGCTCGCGGCACTCACCGACGGGCTGTTCTTCCGGCTGCCGCTTCGCCGCATCCTCGGCGAGATGATCGAGGCGCGCATCGATCCGGTGCTGTTCGGACTTTCACGTGACTATGTCGGCGACACCGCAGAGACCATCGCGCTGATCTGGCCGGGTGTTGAGGCGTCAACGCAGACACCGCGGCTTGACGATATCGTGCAAGAGCTGAAGCGCGCTATGCCGAGCGAGGTGCCGGGGCTGCTCGCCAACTGGCTCGACGGGCTTGACGCCACGGAGCGCTGGGCGCTGCTCAAGCTCTTGACCGGCGCGCTCCGCGTCGGCGTCTCGGCGCGGCTCGCCAAGACCGCGCTCGCCGAATGGTCCAAGATGCCGCTCGCCGATATCGAGGAGGTCTGGCACGGGCTTCGTCCGCCCTACACCGAGCTGTTCGCCTGGCTGTCGGGCAAAGGTCCGCGCCCGCACGTCGGGACCACGGCGACCTTCCGGCCGCTGATGCTGTCGCATCAGATCGAGGACCGGGAGCTTGCCCTGATCGATCCTGATGACTTCGTGGCGGAATGGAAATGGGACGGCATCCGCGTGCAGGCCGTGCACCAGGGCGGCGAGCGGCGGCTCTTCTCCCGCACCGGCGACGACATTTCTCAGGCTTTTCCGGATGTGGTCATGGGGCTGCCTCCTGGCGTCGTGCTCGACGGCGAGCTTTTGGTGATGCGAGGGCGATGAGGTCGCGCCGTTCAACGATCTGCAGCAAAGGCTGAACCGCAAGACCGTCACGCCCGCCATGCTGAAATCGCACCCGGCGCATATCCGCCTGTACGACTTGCTGTTGCACGGCGAGGAGGATCTGCGTCCCCTCCCCTTCGTCGGAGCGCCGCGCAGGCTCGAAGCCTGGCACGCCAAGGCGCGGCCGCCGCGCACTGACGTCTCGGAGGTGCTCGATTTCGGCTCGATCGAAGAGCTGGAGAAGCTATGGGCGGGCGCGCGGGAGACCGGCATCGAAGGGCTGATGCTGAAGCGCCGGACGAGCCCCTATCTCGCCGGGCGCCCGAAGGGCCATTGGTACAAATGGAAGCGCGCGCCGCTCACGCTCGACGCCGTGCTGATGTATGCGCAGCGGGGCAGCGGCAAGCGCTCGTCCTATTATTCCGACTACACTTTCGGCGCCTGGCGCAATGGCGAGGGCGGCGAGCCAGAGCTCGTGCCGGTGGGCAAGTCCTATTTCGGCTTCACCGACGAGGAGCTCCGGCAGCTCGACGCTTTCGTGCGCAATCACACCGTGGATAGTTTCGGGCCCGTGCGCCAGGTCGAGCCGAAGCTCGTGTTCGAGGTCGCCTTCGACTCCGTGCATCGCTCCACCCGGCACAAATCCGGCGTCGCCATGCGCTTTCCCCGCATCCACCGCATCCGCTGGGACAAACCCGCCGAAGAGGCCGACAGGTTGAGACCCTCGTGGGGATGATCGTGGAGTAGAGCTCCTCACCTATACCCGTCGTTCCGACGCAAGCCGGAATCCAGCCGCGCGTAGCGCGAAACAATGAACTGGATCCCGGCTTTCGCCGGGGTGACGTTTTGCTAAACGGTAGGGGGAGAACCCGTTCAGCTTCGGTTCATGTGACTTGCGCCAAGGTGTATCCTGACGCCGGTACACCTAAGTCGGTATGGGAGACACGCCCATGCGCCGCACCCTCGCAACTGTTGCCTCTATCATCGCATTGGTGGCCATAGCGCCACGCGCTCAAGCCGCCAGTCAGAGTCTCTGAGATACCTGCGGCGGCAAAAACCACAACGCAGCCATCTCGGCCTGCAGCCAAATCCTCGCTGGAAAAGAGACCGAAAAGAACCGGGCGACTGCCTTCGCCTGGCGTGCCTACCACTACAACGCGCTCGGGGACTACGACCACGGCTTAGCTGATGCGACGACAGCTATCGAGTTCGACCCACGCGACGCGTTTTCGCTTACCGAGCGGGGGTTTGCCTATAACATGAAAGGCGATTATGACCGCGGCATCTCAGAAGCTACACGGGCCCTTGAGATCGATCCGAAACGCGCGATGGCTTTCAACAATCGCGGCCGGGCTTACAGTTCCAAGGGAGACTATGATCGGGCGATCGCAGATTTCACGCACGCTCTTGAGATCGAGCCGTCACACTTTCTCGCTCTCAGCAATCGAGGACAGGCTTACCTGCAAAAGGGAGAGAATGATCTCGCAATTGATGATCTCACGCGTGCCGTGGCACTCAATCCTACGTTCCCTGTCAATTTCGGCAATCGCGCTTTTGCACATCAGAACAAGGGCGAATTGGAACTTGCCATCAGCGACTTTACGCGCGCGATCGAACTCGACCCTCGTCAGGCCTATTTGTATCAGCCGCGGGGCGTCGCCTATTTGAAGACAGGCAAACTTGATCTCGCGCGCGCAGATTTGACTAGGGCCCTCGAGCTAAAGCCCGACTATACTGAAGCCAAGATAGCGTTAGCCGAGCTTGAGAAAGCGGTAGCTGCTGAGAAAGCGGCGCCCACAGCTGGCATAACATCCCTCACGTCCTCCACCCCCACCCCCCTCGGCAAGCGGGTGGCGCTAGTGATCGGCAATTCGGCCTACGGCAATATCGGCAAGCTCGATAATCCGTCAAACGACGCCAAGCTAATCGCGGCGGCGCTTAAGGAACGGCTTCACACTCGTCGGCGATGGCCCGCAGCTTGATCTCGACAAGACCGGCCTCGATCGCGCCGTGCAGGAATTCGGCAACAAGATGCAAGGCGCCGATGTCGGGCTGTTCTACTATGCCGGACATGGCATGCAGATGCGCGGCGACAACTACCTCATACCGGTCGATGCCAATCCATCCAAGGAGACGGACGCCGATTTCCAGATGCTCAATGCCAACCTGGTGCTGAGGCAGATGGAGAGTGCGGGCACGCGGCTCAATATCGTGATGCTCGATGCCTGCCGTAACATCCACTCGCCGGGCGCGGCTTCAGGACCGCAAGTGGCGGCCTGGCGCAAATGCAGGCGCCGGAAGGCACGTTGATTTCCTTCGCCACGGAGCCGGGCACCGTCGCGCAGGACGGTAGTGACGGCAACAGCCCCTACACCAAGGCGCTTGCCGAGGTGATCCGCACCCCAGGCCTTGGTCTTTTCGACAGCTTCAACCGGGTCGGGCTGAAGGTGAAGCAGACGACCGGTGGGGCGCAGAAGCCTTGGCTCTCAAGCTCGCCGATTGAAGGAGCCTTCTACTTCAAGCCTGGGTCGTGAAGCAGACGACCGGTGGGGCGCAGAAGCCTTGGCTCTCAAGCTCGCCGATTGAAGGAGCCTTCTACTTCAAGCCTGGGTCGTGATGCCCGGCAAAGGGGACCTTACCTTGCGGCTTTTCGGTCCTTTGCTCGCTGCGATGCTCGCCCTCATGATGCTTTCCGCCGCGCAAGCGCAAGCGCCGCTTTCGACCTTCAAGGACTGCGATCAGTGTCCTGAGATGGTGGTCTTGCCGCCGGGCAAGTTCCTGATGGGCGCCTCGAAGGAGGACCGCAAAATTGCCGACGACTACACCATTCAAAGCGAGCTTCCGCAGCACGAGGTGACCATCGGCTATAGCTTCGCCATCGGCAGGCATGAGGTCACGGTCGCCGAATTTGCGGCTTATGTCGCTGAGACCGGCGCCAAGACGGGCGGTGTCTGCCAACTCAGGCTGCCGGAGTTCGGGCCCAATCGCGGCAAGTTCATCGGCACCGCGAAGCCTGCGGCCGACGACTATCCACCGGCGCTGGTCACTATCTCGGACGGAAATTTCCGCAGCCCTGGCGGAAAGGTGTCCGATCAGCAGCCGGCGACCTGCATTTCGCACCGCGAAGCGCGGGGCTATCTCGACTGGCTCAGCAAGAAGTCGGGCAAGCCGTACCGTCTCCCCACCGAGGCGGAGTGGGAATATGCCGCGCGCGCCGGAAGTACCACGCCGTTCTACTTCGGCGGCGGTCTCAAGGACCTTTGCAAATATGGGAATTTTGCCGACAGTAAGTCCGTCTACAACGCGCGCATCGTGGCGAAATGCGCGGAAAATCCGTCGCCGGAGGGCACGGCGCAGGTCGGCAGTTATCAGCCGAACGCCTGGGGCTTGCAGGACATGATCGGCAATGGCTTCGAGCTGACCGAAGACTGCGCCTCAGACAACTACGAGGGCGCTCCCAACGACGGCTCGCCCCGGCGCGAAAGCGGCGGCGCTTGCGAAACTTTCGCCACGCGGAGTTTTTTCTTCGACAGCATGGGCGCGAGCTTGCGCTCGGCCGCCCGCTGCCTAGCAGTGGACTTTGATTTGCGCAGCAACGGGCTCACCTTCAGGGTCGCAGTGTCGCTCGACGATTCCGCCTGGGATCGCAAGAAATAGCCGGGCGACCGCCCTTTCCAGACCGTCACCAGCGCCGGAACCGTTTGAATCGCTTGTGACATCCAGAGCCGGTCACAAATTCACCGAATTAGGGTGCGGATCATATTGCCAGGCTGGTACCTTCTGGCATTGGGGGGAAAATGGCGCGCGCCAAGCGATTTCTCATCATACTGATAAAGCCGTCGCATTATGACGATGACGGCTATGTCATCCAGTGGTTCCGCTCCCCCATACCCTCCAATTCTCTCGCGTCGGTCTATAGCCTGATCGACGACTGCCGCGCGCGGAAGATCCTCGGCGACGATGTGGACATCGAGATCGACGTGATCGATGAGACCAATACGGTCGTCCGCTTCAAGAAGCTGATTCAGCGGTTGAAAGCCGCGGACCGCGCCGTGGTCTGTCTCGTCGGCGTGCAGTCGAACCAATTCCCCCGCGCGGTCGATATCGGCCGGACCTTCCTCGAGGCGGGAATCCAGGTGGTCATGGGAGGCTTCCACGCGGCAGGCAGCATCGCCATGCTGCCCGAAACTCCGCCTGAGATCGTCGAGGCGCAGCAACTGGGCATCTCGATCTACGCCGGAGAGGCCGAGGGGCGCATGGATGAGGTATCTGCTGGCGGCATGGGCCGGCGAACTGAAGCCACTTTACAATCTGATGAAAGATTTGCCGGACCTTACAAACGCCACGCTGCCGATCCTGCCCGAGAAGGTGGTGCGCAAGATGGCCGGGGCCTATACCAGCTTCGACGCAGGCCGAGGCTGCCCGTTCCAATGCTCGTTCTGCACGATCATCAACGTGCAGGGCCGCAAGTCGCGCCATCGCACGCCTGATGATGTCGAGGCGATCATCCGCACCAATGCGGCGCAGAACATCAACCGGTTCTTCATCACCGACGACGACTTCGCGCGCAACAAGGACTGGGAAGGGATTCTCGACCGTCTGATCTGGCTGCAGCGAGGAGCAGGGCTTCAAGTTCAAGGTCACGCTGCAGGTCGATACGCTGTGTCACCGGCTGCCTGGCTTCATCGAGAAGGCCGCGCGTGGCGGCTGCGCCCGCGTGTTCATCGGGCTTGAGAATATCGATCCGGACGCGCTTGCCGCCGCCAAGAAGCGGCAGAACAAGATCTGGGAATACCGCAAGATGCTGCAGGCCTGGAAGGATGCCGGCGTCATCACCTATGCCGGCTACATCCTCGGCTTCCCGAACGACACGCCGGAGAAAATCGCCCGCAATATCGAGATCATCCAGCGGGAGATGCCGCTCGACCTCATCGAGTTCTTCTTCCTCACTCCCCTTCCCGGCTCCGAGGACCACAAGGTTCTGCACGCCAAGGGCGTGTGGATGGACCCCGACCTCAATAAATACGACCTCAACCACCGGGTCACGCACCACCCGATCATGTCCGACGCAGCGTGGGAGAAGGTCTATTTCGATTCCTGGCGGCAGTTCTATACGCCGAAGCACGTCGAGACCGTGCTCAGGCGCGACGCGGCGCGCGGCAAGCGCACCAGCGCGCTCTATTCCTCGGTCGTGCATTTTCTCGGCGCCATCCTGATCGAGAAGGTGCACCCGCTCGAATGCGGCATCGTCCGGCGCAAGATCCGTACCCAGCGGCGGCGGGGAATGAAGATCGAGAACCCGCTTCTGTTCTATCCGCGCCGGGTGGTGGAATCGCTCACCTCAGGGGTCCGTTGGGCGCAGCTTTTCCTCAAATTCCGCCCCGCACTGAAGCGCGTCAAGGCCGACCAGAGCGCGAGGGCCTATACCGACCTTGCTCTGTCAGCCTCGAGCGACGAGGAACTGAACGAAATGGACCTCATTCAGGTGTTCAAGGGCGCGATCCCGCGAACGCACGGTGCGCCGGGAATGGCACGGGAGCCAGATCTGCGGCCGGCGCTCCCTTAGGGTCTAATGCCCGGTCGCAGCCGAGGTGGAGCGCACTTCCTTGTCGATGCAGGATTTGAGCCGCCAATAGTCGCCGCTTCCCTCGGCGGCCTTGGTGCAGGATTCCTGCACCGGAAGCGGCAGCTTGTCCCAGGCTAGCGCAATCTCTTTACGCGTCCGCTCCTGGAAATCGAGGCAGCCGCGCATGATCAGCTCCTGCCTCGCCGAGCCACCCGCGACATCGGCACAAATGGCCTCGGAATCGTAGGCTGGTAGCATCTCGGCGTGCGCCAAAGGCGCGACTGCCATGATCGCTAAAGCGAGGAGCGGGATGCGTCGCATCTTGAACCTTCCTTTGATCGTGAAGGCCAACATCTTGGCCTCGCTCCGATCAAGCGAGTGGTTTGATGCCCTTTACCCTGTGGCGATTCCGTTCCCCGTCTTAAGTAAGACGCAAGTGACCGCGCTTGAAAAGCAAATTCCACGCGCGCGCTGGCAGCTTTGCGCGGTTTTCACCATGATGTGGCAGGGCGGCGACGACGCCCCTCCCCTGCCTAAAAGGCCCGCGCTGTGCTAAGCTTGTTGATCAAGAGCTTTTGGTGGGCTGCTTGGTGGCCGGTCAGCACCTGGCTGCTGACGGGCGAGAAGGCCGCAAGCCGGCGGCAACCGGACAGCGGCCGGCGAGGGCAGTTGCGAGGACAGGAGAGTAACATGGCCAACGACGCGTTCATGAAGCCGGAGGTGCCGGATGCGTTCCGCGACCTGATGAAGGTCAGCATCGAGCAAGCAAAACGGGCCTTCGACACCTTTGCGGCGACGAGCGAGAAAACGTGGAAGACGTTCGAAACGAGCTCACAGACGGCAAGCAGCGGCCTGCGCTCTCTCAATGAGAAAATTGCAGAGATCACCCGCAACAACGCCGAGGCGAATTTCAACCTGGCGATGAAGCTCACCGAAAGCAAGGACGTGAGCCAGGCCATGGAGCTGCAAACCGAGCATGCGCGGAAGCAGATGGAAAGCTTCGTGCACCAGCTGGAGGAGATCCGCGATCTCGCAGCCCAGGTGATCCAGGACAGCACGCCGACAGGGATGCCCGGCGGCAAGCCCTAAGCGGCTTCCTCTCCAACCGCGGCGCAAGGCCGCGATGGACCTGCTTCCTGTCAGGGCAGCTTGGTCGCCGGCGTGCAAACGACCAGGATTTTGCCGTCCTTGTTGTCGGGGAAGCACATGCTGATTTGCCCCTTGGCGTTGTCCACGACAAAGACCGAGTTCACAGGGGCCACGAAGGTGTTGCGGGTATCTATCGGACCGGCTGGCGACATGGTGTAGTCCGCCGCTTCGGCCGAAGCAGGCAGGGCGAGCCCGGCGCCGGCCATGACGGCAAGCCCCGCCGCGAGTAGAATTTTCGTACGCATGACATTCCTCCCTTGTTGTGCGTTCTCGCAGTTTTAGCAGACCGGCAGAGCCTCAAAAGGCTAGATCTTCCAGCCTGGCCCCGGAACGGTGTCCTGGAATGCCTTGTGCAGCGCCGATCCCCAGGCGTCGCGGATCGACCGGAGATAAGGGTCCGACCCTTCCAGCCTGATGGTGAAACCTGGAGCCATGGAGTCGCGCCGGTAGACGAAGATGTCGATCGGCGGCCCAACCGACACGTTGGAGCGCATGGTCGAATCGAAGGAGATCAGCGCGCATTTCACCGCGTCGTTGAGGCTCGTGCTCGGCTGGATGATGCGGTCGAGGATCGGCTTGCCGTATTTCACCTCCCCGATCTGGAAGTAGATCGTGTCGCCCATGGCCTCGATGAAATTGCCCGCGTCGTAGATCAGGAACAGTCTGAGCTGCCCGGTCTTGAGCTGGCCGCCGAGGATGAAGGAGGCGCTGAAATCGACGTCGTGCTGCTGCAGGTAGCCGCCGTCGACCTTGTGCATCTCGCGCATGGCGGTGCCCACGGCTCGCGCGGCGGCAAACATGGAGCCCACCGCCCACAGATCCCTTTCCGGGTCGCCGGAGTCGAGCCACTCGCCGAGCAGGCTCATTACCCCTTGGGTGAGCGACAGATTGCCGGCGGTGAGCAGGGCAAAGAAGCGCTCTCCCCGCTTCTCCAGGACATGCATCTTGCGGAAGGTGGAGACGCGGTCGATGCCGGCGTTGGTGCGGGAATCCGAGGCCAGCACCAAGCCTTCATTGAGCAGAATGCCAACGCAGTAGGTCAAGCCGGCCCCCTTATTGAGCTTGTTGTTGTTGGCTTGGAAACATAACCGAGTAGGTCATGGTTTCAACCCCACCCCCGCTGCGCACGCCGCGGATGGGGCCGGCTTCGGCATAGTCTAGGCCGATGGCGATGCGAATATACGACTGATTGGCACCGGTGCGGTTCGAGGGATCGAAGCTCACCCAACCGAGATCTTCCACGTAGGCGTCGGCCCAGGCGTGGCTCGAGGCATGCGCCTCGTGGCCTGCGCCGTGCGACAGGTAACCGCTGACATAGCGCGCCGGAATGCCGAGCGAGCGGCAGACGGCGCAAAAGATATGGGCATGGTCCTGGCAGACACCGCTGCCCTGCTCCAGAGCTTCGGCGCCGGTGGTGTGCACATGGGTCTCGCCCTTGGTGTAGGCGACGTCGTCGGCAATGGCGAGCATGATCTCATGCAACGCCTCGATGCGGTCGCGGTTCACCTTTGGGCGGAAGCGTGAGGCATAGGCGCGGATCGGCTCAGAGCAGACCGTGTACGACGTCTCGCGCAGATAGAGACCGAGCGGCAGCTCAGCCGGAGCAAGGCCGACCACGCCGTTTGTGTCGCGCGTGCGCACGAGGCCGCTCACCTTGATGGCGAGCTCGGTGACCGGCTGGGCCACGGTGAGGGTGTGGCAGCAATTGCCGTATTGGTCATACCATTGATGAAGGACAGCGCCGGGGGTCGTGACTCTCCAGCTCTCCACCACCTGGGTCCTGCCGGAAAGCGGCGTCAGGCGCAAATATTGCGTGCTCGCGACGAGAGGCTTCGAATAGGCATATTCGGTGGTGTGCTCGACCCTGATCAGCAACATTACGCGGCCCCTGCCACCGCCGCCGGGATCATCAGGAAATCTTCCTGGATCTGCAGTCCGAGCGCGTTGTTGGCCTCGATGAAAGAGGTGAGGAATTCGTGCAGGCCCGAGCGGAAGATCCGGTCGATGCGGCCATATTTGAGCCGCGCATAGGTCTGGCCGGCCAACCTCCGGCATTCCAGCTCCTTCTTGCCGGCGAGCTCGTCGAGCGTGCCGATCAGGTTCTGATAGCAATGGTGCAGCGAGCGCGGCATGTCCTCGCGCAGGATGAGCAGCTCGGCGATGCGCCATGGGTAGACGGTGTCGCGATAGACGTTGCGGTAGGCGCGAAAAGCCCCGACCGAGCGCAACAGCGCGCCCCATTGATAGTAGTCGATCAAGCCGCCGACCTCTTCGCCGTGCGGTAACAGCACGTGATATTTCACGTCGAGGATGCGCGCGGTGTTGTCGGCGCGCTCGATGAAGGTGCCGAGCCTGATGAAGCGGAAGGCGTCGTCATGCAGCATGGTGCCGAACACCACGCCGCGAAAGAGATGCGAGCGCTCCTTCACCCAGTCGAAGAAATCGCGATAGCCCCAGCGCTTCAGCCCCTCGAAGTCGAGGTTCTGCACCTGCAGCCAGGTCGAGTTGAGGCTCTCCCAGGCTTCGCTCGAGATGGCGGTGCGCTGGGCGCGGGCATTCTCGCGCGCCGAGTGGATCAAGGACCAGATCGCTGCCGCCGTTCTCCGGCTCGAGCGCCACGTAGCGGATGATGGTCTCGTGATTGAGCTCGTCATAGAGCTCGTGGAAGCGGCGTCCGGAGCCTGGAGCAATATCGAGGATCGGCTCGAAATGCAGCGCCAGCTTGTCGATGGTGGAGGGCAGCAGCGACATGCGGAAGCTGACATCGAGCATGCGCGCGGTGTTCTCGGCCCGCTCCATGGAACGCGCCATCCAGAACAAATTCTCGGCGGTGCGGCTCAGCATCAGCCCCGCTCCAGCACCCAGGTGTCCTTGGTGCCTCCCCCCTGGCTCGAATTGACCACGAGCGAATCCTTGACCAGCGCCACGCGGGTGAGCCCACCTGGGATCACGCTCGTCTCCTTGCCGGAGAGCACGAAGGGCCTGAGATCCACGTGGCGCGGCACGATCTCGCCGTCGATCAGCGTCGGCGCGGTGGAGAGCGCGAGCGTCGGCTGGGCGATGTAATTCTCGGGGTTTTGCATCACCCTTAGCTTGTAGGCCTCGCGTTCCTCGGCGGTCGAGGCAGGGCCGATCAGCATGCCGTAGCCGCCGGAGCCTTGCACTTCCTTGACCACGAGGTTGTGCAGATTGTTGAACACGTGCTGCCGCTGCTTGGCATCGCGCAGCATATAGGTCATCACATTGTTGAGGATGGCGTGCTCGCCGAGATAGAACTCGATCATGCGCGGCACATAGCAATACATCGCCTTGTCGTCGGCGACCCCGGTGCCGAGCGCATTGGCGAGAGCCACCCTGCCGGAGCGGACGACGGACAGCAAACCAGGGATGCCGAGCGCCGACTGAGGATTGAAAGCGAGCGGATCCATGAAGTTGTCGTCGACCCGGCGATAGATGACGTCGACTTTGACCGGGCCTTCGGTGGTGCGCATCCATACATAGCCGTCGCGCACGAACAGATCGCCGCCTTCGACGAGCTCGATGCCCATCTGCTCGGCGAGAAACACATGCTCGAAATAGGCGCTGTTGTAGCGGCCAGGCGTGAGCAGCACGACCACGGGAGAGTCGGCGTCGCCGGGAGCAACGGCGCGCAGATTCTCCAATAGCCGCTCGGAGTAGTTGCCGACGGGCATGATCGACTGGCCGGAGAAGGCGTCGGGGAAGAGCCGCATCATGATCTCGCGGTTCTCGAGCACATAGGACACCCCGGACGGCGTGCGCACATTGTCCTCGAGCACGAAGAAGTCTCGCTCGCCGGTGCGGACGAGATCGATGCCGGCGATATGGGCGTAGACCCGGTTGGGCGGCTCGACGCCGTACATCTCAGGCCGGTAGGCCGAGTTGAGCAGCACGAATTCCGGCGGCACGAGGCCGGCCTTGATGATCTCCTGGTCGTGATAGATGTCGTAGAGGAAGACGTTGATCGCCTTCACCCGCTGGATGCAGCCGCGCTGCACGAGCTCCCATTCGGACCTGGCGAGAATGCGCGGGATGAGATCGAAGGGGATCAGCCGCTCGGTCGAGCCGCCTTCGGCATAGACCGCAAAGGTGATGCCGAGCCGGCGGAACAGCTCCTCAGCCGCCGTCTGCTTGGTCACCAGGGACTCGATGGAAAGATCGTCGAGCAGCTCGGCAAAATCGGCATAGGCCGGTCTCACCGTGCCGTCGGGCTCGCGCATCTCGTCGAAAAATCGGCGGGAGGGTGCCGGCGCCTCGCGCACCCGCGCTTCCGCTATCTCAGTACTTCGCAAGTCCACCCTGTCCGGTTCTCGTCAGCGACCTCTAACTCCCGCCTGGGCGCGCTTCTCATTTATGGTATGGCATCGTCTTATGCCGATAATCTTATGCCGATGCCGATTGGATAGGCAACGTCCTTGGACGCCTATTTCATAGGCAAGGCGCCGCATCATGGCTTGCTCGTTAATCACATGCTCGAAACCGCGCTCACCGCCTTCACCACCTTCTTTGCGGTCATCGGCCCGATCAATTCGGCCGTGATCGCCGCCTCGCTCACGCCGAACGCGACCAAGGCCGAGCGCCGCGCGATCTCGCTGAAAGCGGTGGCAATCGCCACGCTGATCGTGCTCGCCTTCGCGCTGTTCGGGCAACCGCTACTCACCCAGCTCGGCGTCTCTCTGCCGGCGCTGCAGGTTGCCGGCGGCATCATCCTCCTGATCATCGCCCTCGACATGACGCTGTCGAAGCGCCCATCGCCGGCGCGGCTCACTCTGAAGGAAAGCGAGGAAGCCGAAACGAGAGCCGAGCACCATGCCGAGATTGCCGTGTTTCCGATCGCCACGCCACTCCTCGCCGGACCTGGCGCAATGGCCTCGGCCATCGTTCTTGCCGCCGGCACCAAGGGCGACCCGAAGCTGCTCGTCGCCGTGGTGCTCGCCATCCTCGCGGTGATGCTGGTCACGCTCGTCTTTCTCCTGCTCGCCCAGGAAGTGCACGATCTGATCGGGCTCACGGCGCGAAAGGTGATCGTGCGCGTGTTCGGCGTGCTGCTTGCGGCCATCGCCGTGCAGTCGATCTTCAACGGCATCACCGCGAGCCATATTTTCAGTTGAGGCGCCCCGCCGCTTTTCGAGCGGACAAAGTCTCATTCGGCCGGGGCCGGCGCGCTGCTGCCATGGGCGTGCGGCTTCGCGGCGAATTTCCGCACCACCACGTAGAACACCGGCGTGAACAGCAAGCCGAACACGGTCACGCCGATCATGCCGTAGAACACGGCGGTGCCGAGCGACTGGCGCATCTCGGCGCCTGCGCCGGTGGCGATGACGAGCGGCAGCACGCCGAGGATGAAGGCGAAGGAGGTCATGAGGATCGGGCGCAAGCGGACACGGGCCGCTTCGGTCGCAGCCTGGAAGCGATCCTCGCCGTGCTCCTCGTTCTGGCGGGCGAACTCCACGATCAGAATGGCGTTCTTGGCGGCCAAGCCGATCAGCACCACGAAACCGATCTGCGCCAGGATGTTCACGTCCAAGCCGCGCAGCAAGAGGCCGCTGACGGCGGCGAGCAGGCACATCGGCACGATGAGAATGACGGCGAGCGGCAGCGCCCAGCTTTCATATTGCGCCGCGAGCAGCAGGAACACGAATACCACCGAGGCGCCGAACACGTAGATGGCGGTATTGCCGGCGAGCTGCTCCTGATAGGCGATCTCGGTCCAGGCCGCGGCGTAGCCGTCAGGCAGAAGCTGCGCCGCGATCTTGTCCATGGCGGCGAGGCCGTAGCCGGTGGAATAGCCGGGCAGCGTGCCGCCTTGCACGGCGGCAGACGGGAACAGATTGAAATGCTCGACGCGATAGGGGCCGGTGATGTTGCTGAAAGCGGCAACCGAGCCGAGCGGCACCATCTGGCCGCTGGCGTTGCGCGTCTTCAGCTGCGAGATGGCGTGCAGATCCTGGCGAAACTGGCCGTCGGCCTGCGCTGTGACCCGGTAGGTTCGTCCGAGGAAATTGAAATCGTTCACATATTGCGAGCCGAGATAGACCTCTAGCGTGGTGAACACGTCGTCGGTCCTGACCCCAAGCATCTCGGCGCGCACCCGGTCAATATCGGCCCAGATCTTCGGCGTGCGGGTATTGAAGGTGGTGAAAACATTCACCAGCCCAGGTGTCTGGTTGGCTACGCCCATGACCTGTTGGGCGACCGTCTCGAGCTCGGTGAGCTCGCCGCCATGGGTGTCCTGGATCTCGAGCTTGAAGCCGCCGGTGGTGCCGATGCCGCGCACCGGCGGCGGCGACACACTGATGATGAGCCCGTCCTGGATGGCGGCGAATTGCTTGTTCAGGTTGATGCTGATCACTTGCGCGGTGAGCCCCTCTTTGGCGCGCTCGTCGAACGGCTTGAGCGGCGAGAAGATCACCGCAGAGTTCGGCGCGTTGGTGAAGGTGGCGCCGTCGAGGCCCACGATCGGCACGGTGTGCGCGACGCCCGGAGTATTCAGCACGAGCTTGTTCACCCGCCGCGCCACCTCGTCGGTACGCGCCAGCGAAGCGCCTGGCGGCAGCTGGATGATGTTGATGAGATATCCCTGATCCTGCTGCGGAATGAAGCCGGTCGGCGCGCGCGAGAACTCGTACCCGGTGAGCCCGATCAACCCGGCATAGAGGATCACCATGATCAGCGATACGCGCACGAGCCTGCCGGTCATCTTGCCGTAGCGGAAGGACAGCCATTCGAAAGCCCGGTTGAAGCCGCGGAAGAAGGCATTGATCGGCCGCACGAAGATGTTCTGCTTCTCCGGATGCGGCACATGCGGCTTGAACAGCAGCGCACAAAGCGCCGGGCTCAAGGTCAGCGACACGATGAGCGAGATGACGGTCGAGGTGGCGATGGTGACGGCAAATTGGCGGAAGAACTGGCCGAGAATGCCGGTCAAGAACACCGAGGGGATGAACACGGCGGTGAGCACGAGAGCGATGGCGATCAGCGCCCCGCCGACCTCCTCCATGGTCTTGTAGGCGGCATCGCGCGGACTGAGCCCCTCGCGGATGTTGCGCTCTACATTTTCCACCACGACGATGGCGTCATCGACCACGATGCCGATGGCGAGCAAGCAGGCCGAACAGAGAGAGATTGTTGAGCGAATAGCCGAGCGCCGAGAGCACCGCGAAGGTGCCGATCAGCGACACCGGAATGGCGACGATGGGCACGATCGACGCCCGCCAGGTCTGCAGGAACAGGATGATCACCACCACGACGAGGACCACCGCCTCGAACATGGTCCGGATCACCGCCTCGACCGACTGGGAAATGAAGACCGTCGGGTTGTAGACGATGTCGTATTTGAGCCCTGCGGGGAAGGACTCTGACAGCTTCTTCATGGTGTCTTGCACTTGCGCGGCGGTGGCAAGAGCATTGGAGCCAGGCCGCTGAAAGATGCCGAGCGGCACCGCGACCTTCTCGTCGAGATAGCCGTTGCGGCCGTAATCGGCGGCGCCAAGCTCAACCCTGCCGATGTCGTGGACCCGCACCACGCGCCCGTCGCTGCCTGACTTGACGATGATGTTGCCGAAAGCCTCGGTGTCGCTCAGGCGCCCTTGCGTCTCGACGTTGAGCTGAAAAGCCCCCGGCACCGGTACCGGCGGCTGATTGATCACGCCGGCAGCGACCTGCACGTTCTGGCCGCGCAGCGCCGCGACCACGTCGCCGGCGGTCAGGTCGCGAATGGCGAGCTTCTCCGGATCGAGCCAGATGCGCATCGAATAGTCGCGGGCGCCGAAGATGGTGACGTTGCCGACGCCGTCGATGCGCGACAGCACGTCCTTCACGTGCAGCGTGGCGTAGTTGGAAATATAGAGCTGGTCGCGGGTGCCGTCGGGCGAATAGAGATGGATAACCAGCATCAGGTCAGGCGACTGCTTGGTCACCGTGACGCCGATATTGCGCACCTCCTCAGGGAGACGCGGCTGGGCGATGGCGACGCGGTTCTGCACCAGCACCTGCGCGGTATCGAGGTCGGTGCCGAGCTTGAAGGTAACGGCGAGAGACATGCTGCCGTCGCCAGTCGATTGCGACGTCATATAGAGCATGTTGTCGACGCCGTTGACCTCCTGCTCGATCGGGGTGGCCACGGTCTTGGCCACGATCTCGGCGGACGCCCCTGGATACTGGGCCGTCACCGAAATCGACGGCGGTGCGATGTCCGGATATTGCGCGACCGGCAGGGCGAAATAGGCGACGCCGCCGATCAGCGTGATGATGATGGAGATGACGGCGGCGAAGATCGGCCGGTCGATAAAGAAATGCGAGATGTTCATGCGGCGGTAGCCCCGGGCGCGCTGCTGGTCATGGTTGCTTCGGCGTCGCAGCACCTTCGGTCGTGCCCTGTTCGGGCGTGACCTTCTGCCCCGGACGCGCCCGCAGCAGCCCGACCACGATCACGTTGTCGTCCTTGGTGATCCCGCTCCTGACGATGCGCAAATTGCCGTCGACCACCGGACCGAGCTCGACCGGCTTCGGCACCACGGTGCCGTCAGGCGCTACGGTAAACAGGAGCTTGGTGGACTGGTCGGTCACCACGGCTGCGTCAGGCACGAGCATGACCGGATGGAGTTGCGACATCGGCACCCTGACGCGGCCGAATTGGCCAGGGGTGATGAAATATTGCGGATTGGGGAAGGCAGCGCGCACGCGGATGGTGCCGGTCGAGGTGTCATACGCATTGTCGACGAAATCGATGATGCCTTTCAGCGGCCAATCGGTCTCGTCCATGAGCTGGCCCTGCACCTCGACCGGAGTCTTGGTGTCCCTCGCCGAGGGAATCTCGCCCTTGGCTACGAGGCGCTTATAGGTCATGCCGTCGGCCTCGCTCACATTGAAGAAGAAATGGATGGGATCGAGCGAGACGATGGTGGTGAGCAGCGTCGGCGTGCCGGTGATGCCGCCGATCACCAAATTGCCGACGCTCAGCTCGTGGCGACTGGCGCGGCCGGCGATCGGCGCCGTCACGCGCGTATAGTCGAGATTGAGTTGCGCCTGGTCTAGTCGCGCGATGGCGGCATCGCGCGATGCCGTCGCCGTGTTCACCTGGGCCACGCGCTCGTCATAGGTCTCTTCCGTGGCGTAGCTCTTCTTTCTGAGCTCGGCGGTGCGGCTGAGCTGGGCCTTGGCGAGGTCGAGATTGGCATTGGCCTGGGCGAGATCGGCCTTGGCCGATTCGAGCGCGAGCTCGAAAGGCTTAGGCTCGATGACGAAGAGGAGGTCGCCCTTCTTGACGATCTGGCCGTCGACGAAATTGATCGATTCGAGATAGCCGCTGACGCGGGCGCGGACGTCGACGAAATCGACCGCCTCGAATTGTCCGGTGAAATCCTTCCACTCGATCATCTCCCTCACGATCGGCTTGGCCACCGTCACCGCGGGAGGGGGAGGTGCCGCAGGCGCGGTCTGCGTCGACTGGAAGAAGCCCCACTGCTCCCAGATGCCCCAATAGCGATAGAGGAGGATGGCAAGCGCGGCGGCGAGCAGCAGAAATATGACCCGGCCAACCCCCTTGCGCGGGCGCGGCGGTGCGGTCTCGCGTACTTCGGGGGTGGGTTGCTTCTTCGCCTCGGGGGGCAAAGTGGTGGTGCCGTCGCCGCCGCCGTCGCGGCTGGGAGTGTCGTTCTCGTTTCTCTGCGCGTTCATGATCAATGCCGGACGCGCCGATAGATTAGGCGTCGTGGCCTCGCTTAAGTTGGTCTCGCCGGGAGCTTAGCCGGGGACGGCCGAAACGCAAAACACCAAGGTTTGATTGCGATCTAGAGGCCCGACTTTGGCCGGATGGCGAATGAGCCCACATCGAAGGTGGAGACTGTCATAGCTCTTTCAACTGTCATTGCTCTTTCATAAGAGCGAACAAGCCTAGGGCCGCCACCGCGAGCGTAATAACGAGGGGTAACACCGGCGCGTAGATCGGCACATACCTAAGACATAACGCTCCAAGTCCTGCACCTAGAACAAGTCCGAGAAGGACGCCAGCGACGCGGGGCAGCTCGGGGATGGGTCTCGAACCAGCCAGATCGCCCATGAAGGCTACCAGGGTAAACGTGGCAGCCGTCGTGAATATTCCTTTCACCTGGAGCGATCGCACAGCGGCTGTCTGAACGCCCATAGCGAGACCTGACAGAGCGAGCAGAAGGCTTACGGCGAGATTCTGGGGTTGGCCGGCTATCTCTGCCCAAATAACCAGAAACACGAGCTGGCAGGCGGCAGTGACTCCGAGCGCAGCTGAGACGCGGCGAGGCCACAGACCGGGCTTTTCGGAGTTCGTCATCAGGGTCCCGACATAACTCCCTATGGCGAACGCGATGAGGGCGACAATGACCGGCAAGAACTGGGGCCCATCGGTGCGGACGAGTCTAAGCCCCAAGAAGACGAGGTTGCCGGTCATGAAGGCCGAAAACGTCCCTTCCAAGCTGAGGTAGCTGATCGCGTCAACCGCGCCCGATGAGACCGTCAGCGCGATCAACAACAGATCACGAACAAGTATTTGGCTTGTCCCGCGTGACACAGAGCCGGCCATGACTCGCTAACAGCGAAAGCTGCTCCCGCTCTTGGTAAACAGGCTGTCAGGCGCAGGAGGCATGTTCACTCCGGCATCACCACCTCGCCGCTCGGCATTTTGGCGAAGACGCTCTCAGGCACGCCGAAATTGGTGGCGAGCAGGAGGTCGGGATTGGAGGCCATCCAGGCGGTGATGGAGATCGACTGATAGGTGGCGTTGTTGAGAACGAGCACGATCTCAAGGTCGGTATCGCCGGTGTTCTCGATGTAGTGGCCATAACCTTGCGGAACGTAGCCGACGTCGCCGGGAGCGAACTCGTCGGTGCGGGCGCGCCCGTGGCTGCCAAACACGGTCATGCGGCCGGTTCCCTTCATATAGAGCTGCCATTCGGCGGCGTTCGGGTGCCAATGCAATTCACGCATCCCGCCCGGATTGATGACCAGAAGCGCCCCGGTCATGGTCGAGGAGATCGGGAACTCGGCCATCGAGGCGATGCGCATGGTGCCGCCGTCGAAAATTTCCGGCGCCTGAGCAAGCAGACGATAGCGGTGGGTGAGCGGAGGCTCGTAGAGCGAGCCTGGCGCAGGAACCGGCGGCAATGGCGGAGGCACAGGGCCCTTGGCGATATAGACCTCGCTCTTGGGGAAATCGGCGAAGGTCGAAGCCGGCAGGTTGAAATTCCTGGCGAGCACCTCAGGCGGCGTATGGCCCACCCAATCGGTGATGGAGAAGGTGCCGAACTCGGAGAAATAGCCGTTGTCGAAGACGAGCACGAAGGTGCAGACGCCTGGGCCGATCCCTTGAATCGAATGGCCGTGACCGCGCGGGAAATACCAGACATCGCCTGGGCCGAAATCGACGATCTCGGCCTGTCCTTGCGGATCGATGGTGGTGACGCGGCAGTCTCCGTCGATCACATAGGCCCATTCGGCGGCATTGGCGTGCCAATGCAGCTCGCGCAGCCCGCCCGGATCGAGCGTCATATAGACCCCGGCAAGCTTGTCGGACACCGGGAACTCGGAGACCGTCACCTCCTTGGCGGTGCCGCCGTCGCAGATCTTCGGCTTGGCGGCGTTGAAGGAAGCGCGGAAGGAGGGAAGCTCGGCTCCTGCGAGCGGCGGGGGCGCGGGCCCGAACGGCGGCTGCGGCGTCTCGAGGAAGGGACTTGCGCTTCCACCCATGACATTTCGCGAGCTTGGCATGGCATTCTCTTTGGCTTGATCGGGCGTCGACCTTATGCGCCAGGACTATGTCAGCAAGGTCGTTGATCGAGAGTTAGCGCCGGCGGGAAAATATTGAGAGGTTCAGCCTTCAGAATTTGAAGCTCGCCGCGGCGTCCACGGTATTGCCTTCGAAGGTGTTCTCGGCATCGAACTCGGTATACCACTTGGCGAGAAGGGTAAGCCCGCCCATCGAATAGGTGATGATGGGACCGGCGCCATAGACCTTCGACTTAAAGGCGCCGAGGCGGGCGCCAGCGCCAGAGTCTGGGGTGGTCTGGATCATGGCGTAGGCTACGGCGCCGACGCCGAGCGCGCCGAAATTCTTGGTGATGGCGCCGTCCAAATTCAAAATTTCGCCGGTCTCATAGTCGGTGGCAGGATTTTCCCAGTTCACCGAATAGACGGCGGCGCCGTTCACTTGCCACCCGGTCTTCGGATTGAAATAGGTGGCGGCAAGCCTCGGCATGACCGCCCAATGATGGAGGCTGGTATTGGCAAGATTGTTCTTGCTGTACTCGCCGGTCGGGGCAAATCCGAACAGCGCGAAGTTCCAGTGGAAGTTGCCTTCGTTCCAGCCGAGCACCAGCGGAGCAAAGGCGGTGTCACCCTGGGCAAGCTCGTGGTCGATGGCGGTGACCGTCAAGGACGGTATGTTGAAGGTCCTGAGGCCGCGGGGACCGGTAAAGCTGAACCCCGGAATCGTCGCGCCAACATCAATATTCATTTGCACTATGGACGGCGCCAAGGCGACGGCGTAGGTCCCCCCCAAAATCTTCCACGGCGTCACATAGGTCAGCGCCAGGATGTCGGCGAGGTATCTCTCGTCGACGCCGAGCTGAACATTCCCGTTGAATATCGTGGCGCCGACCTCGCCTTCGTAATGATAGGCGTCGTTGCGCACATAGAGGCCAGGTTGCGGCGGCACGATGCCGCCGAAGATATCGGTGTAGCCTTTGACCCACGGGCCGGTGCCATACTCGGCGGCATGCGCTGCACCGGCGGTGCACACCGCGGCAAGCGCCGTGGCGAGCGCCACAGCAAAGATCGGCGCGACGGCATCGACCGCTCGAAGATGAGCGGCTTTTAGGATTTTACCGAGCGGTGAGGCGCTCCCCCGCGGCATCGCGACCCCCGACATATGCGATCAGACGGTTTGGCAGCCTAAAGCCTATTTTGCAGGCAATCGCCTGGCTACTTGAGAAGTTCCCTCGCCCGCGAGAATGCCATTGGCGCGGTGCCAATCTGCAACAATGGCTTGGGGGCCAAGTTTTGCGCGCAATTGCCACACATTCTGTCCCAAAAGGTGCTGAGTTCGGGCAGGATTCGACCGTGGCATAAACAAGGAGGAGCGTGAGGTGAGCGGCAAAGTCATTGGCGCGATCTTAGGACTCTTGCTTGCGGCGGCAGCCGCGCCGGCAGCTGTGGCCCAGGCGACAGTCAGCGAAGAGGAGGCGCACGCCATCGGCGTCGACGCCTATCTCTATTTCTATTCGCTCATCACCATGGACTTGACCCGCAAGCAGCTCACCAATCAGGAACCGACACCCGGAGGCATCGGCGGCCCGATGAACCGCTTCGCCAATGTCGGTGCCTTTCCCCACTGCCGACCTGCGCGTCGTCGTCAGACCCAACTTCGATACGCTCTATTCGAGCGGTTGGCTTGATCTGACCAAGGAGCCGATGGTCGTCTCAGTGCCCGATACCGGCGGACGGTATTACCTGCTGCCCATGCTCGATATGTGGACCGATGTGTTTGCCTCGCCCGGCTGGCGCACCACGGGAACGCAAGCCGGCAACTTCCTGGTGACGCCTCCAGGCTGGAGCGGCGCGGTACCTGACGGCTTCACCGAGATCAAAGCGCCGACGCCTTACGTGTGGATCATCGGCCGCACCAAAACCGACGGCCCTCCCGACTACGACGCCGTGCACAAGATCCAGGAGGGCTACAAAATCACGCCGCTGTCGCAATGGGGCAAGGAGCCTGTGGCGCCTGAAGTGAAGATCGATCCCTCGATCGACATGAAGACGCCGCCGAAGGTGCAGGTCGACACCATGAAGGCAGGCCCGTTCTTTGCCTACGCCGCGGAGCTGCTCAAATTGCATCCGCCGCACATCACCGATCAGCCGATCATCGCGCGGCTTAAGCGCGTCGGTTTCGAGGCGGGCAAGAGCTTCGACCTGGACAAGGCCGATCCCGCCGTCAAGACCGGGCTGGAAAGCGCGCCCGAGGACGCGCAGAAGCTCATGGCGTGGAAAATGCCGACGCTCGCCCGCATCGCCAATGGCTGGTCAATGAACACCGACACCATGGGCGTGTACGGCAACTATTATTTGAAGCGGACCTTGGTCAGTCAATTGGGGCTTGGCGCCAACCTGCCCGAAGACGCGATCTATCCTCTCAACCTCGCCGACGACACCGGCAAGCCGCTCGATGGCGCCAGCAACTACACGATCCATTTCGACAAGGGACAAACGCCGCCGGTCGATGCCTTCTGGTCGATCACGGTCTACGATCCGGCAGGGTTTCAGGTGGCAAACCCGCTCAACCGCTTCGCCGTGTCGAGCTGGATGCCGTTCCAGCTACAATCCCGACGGCTCGCTCGATCTCTATTTCCAGAACGAGAGCCCCGGAGCCGACAAGGAAGCCAACTGGCTGCCGGCGCCAAAGGGGCCTTTCAATCTCACCATGCGCCTCTATGCGCCGAAGTCGGCGGCGCTCACCGGCAAATGGAATCCACCGCCGGTGACGAAGGCCGAGGGGGTGCCCGCCGCGGCGCAGTAGCGGGGGTTGACGTGGATCAACGCAGGCGCGACCGGACACTTTAGCTAAGGCACGGAATTCATTGGAAATTAAGGAGGCTACGATGACCATCGGCCGATCGATTTCGCGGCTGCTTGGCTGCATTGCTCTCACCGTTCTCGGTGCGATGCCAGCGCTCGCTCAGGAAATCACCGGCAAGCCCGGAGCGCCTGACGCCACCACCACCATCGACGGGGCGCAAATCCCGCCGATGCCCCAGAAATTTGGTGGGAAGATCGAGCGCAACGCAGCACAGTCGACACCCTACTGGCCGGCGCGCGTCGTGCCGCCGAAGGGCGCACCGAACATTCTGCTGATCATGACGGACGATTCGGGCTTCGGCGTTCCAAGCACGTTCGGCGGCGTCATCCCGACGCCTGCTCTCGACCGCATCGCCAACAACGGTCTCCGCTACACCAACTTCAATTCGACCGCGCTTTGCTCGCCGACGCGGGCAGCGCTGATCACCGGGCGTAACCATCATTCGATGGGCTTCGGTGTCGTTGCCGAGCAGGCGACCGGCTATCCCGGCTATGACAGCTTCATGACGAAGGACAAGGCGACCGTTGGAAAGATCCTCAAGGCCAACGGCTACTGGACGTCGTGGTTTGGCAAGGACCACAACACGCCTGACTTCCAGGCGAGTCCTGCAGGCCCGTTCGATCAGTGGCCGGTTGGGATGGGCTTCGACTATTTCTACGGCTTCGTAGGCGGGGATGCCAATCAATGGCAGCCGAACCTGTTCCGCAACACGACGGCAATTTACCCCTATTACGGTCACCCCGAGTGGAACCTGATTACCGCCATGGCGGACGATGCGATCGAGTATCTGAGACGCATCACCGCGGTCAATTCCGATCAGCCGTTCTTCATTTACTACGTGCCGGGCGGAACCCACGCGCCGCACCACCCGACGCCGGAGTGGATCAAGACGATCAGCGACATGCACCTGTTCGACGAAGGCTGGAACAAGCTGCGCGACACGATCTTCGCCAATCAGAAGAAGCTTGGGGTGATTCCGCAAGATGCCAAGCTTACGCCCTGGCCAGACGATCTGTTGAAGAGGTGGGACACGCTTTCCGACGATGAGAAGAAGCTATTCATCCGCCAGGCCGATGTCTTCGCAGCTTACGTCGCCTACACCGACCACGAAATTGGGCGCGTGATCCAAGCCATCGATGACATGGGCCAGCTCGACAACACGCTGATCATCTATATCAACGGCGATAACGGCAATAGCGCCGAGGGCACGCTGATCGGCACGCCGAACGAGGTCGCTTCGCTGAACGGAGTGAACATCCCGGTCGCCGATCAGCTCAAGTTCTACGACGCCTGGGGCTCGGACCAGACCTATCCGCACATGGCGGTGGCGTGGACTTGGGCCTTCGACACTCCGTTCTCATGGACCAAGCAAATTGCCTCGCATTTCGGCGGCGTGCGCCAGGGGATGGCGATCTCCTGGCCCACGGGAATCAACGATAGAGGCGGCGTCCGCAATCAATTCGCTCATATGATCGACATCGTGCCGACGATTTTGGACGTGACGGGGATTCCGGCGCCAAAAATGGTGGACGGCATTCCGCAGGCGCCGATCGAGGGCACGAGCCTTGCCTATACCTTCGACAAGGCCAATGCCGATGCGCCGTCGCAGCATACGACCCAGTATTTCGAAATGATGGGAGACCATGCGATCTATCACGAAGGATGGATCGCCAGCACCAAGGTGATGCGGCCACCCTGGGTGCTTGCCAGCGCGGTCAGTCAGGACCCGGCGGGATTCCCTTATGAGCTTTACGATCTCAGCAAGGATTGGACCCAGTCCGACAACCTCGCCGACAAGTACCCCGACAAGGTCAAGGAGTTGGACCAGCTGTTTTGGCAGGAGGCGAAGAAGTACCAAGTGGAACCGCTTGACGCGACAGTGGCAACGCGGCTCGTGCAGCCCCGTCCCAACCTTGCGGCGGGACGCAATGAATTCACTTGGTCCGGCAAGGTGACCGGCACGCCGAACGGCGATGCCCCCAGCATTCTCAATGCGTCCTTCAACTACACGACCGAAATCGAGGTTCCGGAGGGCGGGGGCGACGGCATGATCGCGACTCAGGGCGGGCGTTTTGCCGGCTACGGGTTCTACCTGCTCAAGGGCAAGCCCGTGTTCCTCTATAATTTCTTCGATCTCGAGCGCACGCGGTGGGAAGGGCCAGAAGCGCTCACTCCCGGCAAACACACGCTCGAGTTCGATTTCAAATATGATGGCCTCGGCGCGGGCACCCTTGCGTTCAACAATGTGAGCGGCATCGGAAGGGGCGGGACCGGCGTGCTCAAGGTCGACGGCAAGGAGGTCGCGACCAAAACGATTGAGCACACGGTGCCGCTCATCATGCAGTGGGACGAGAACTTCGACATCGGCGCCGATACCGGCACACCGGTGGACGACCAGGACTATCAGGTGCCGTTCGAGTTCACCGGCAAGCTCGACAAGCTCACGCTCGTGATCAACAGGCCGCAGCTGTCGCCAGAGGACATCGAGAAGCTGAGCCAGGCGCAACGCAACAACAAATCGAGCGAATAGCGATTGGCTCACGGAGGCTCGGCATCGGTGGTAAGCGCAGCGAGCTCTGAAATTTTGTGACTGTGGCGAGAAAGCATCAGGGAGCTCGGCGGGCCATGCTAGTTTTCTAGGCAGCATTCGGAGGGCGTTGGGAAATGGCTGTTTTGCGATCTGCGTTGGTGCTTGCCTGCGGTCTCTTCGCCGCTATGACTTCTGCATGGAGCGCCGATCTCGGGCCAGGCCCGGGCGCGTCCTATGTCGAGCCTCAGCCGGTCAATCCCTGGAAATTCAGCTTCACGCCCTATGGCTGGTTCACCGGCATCAACGGCAACGTCACGGCGCGCGGACACACCGTCGATGTCGATGAGAGCTTCATCGAGATCGCCGAGAAGAGCGACAGTTTCGCCGCCCTGATGGGTTATTTCGAAGCGCGCAAGGGCCGATGGGGATTGTTCACCGACGCGGTGTGGGCAGATCTCGGTTTTCCCGGCCATCTCAACTACGACATCAACAGAAGCGCATCGGGGAATCCCTTCGCCAGGCTTCCCGATTTCAAGGCCACGATCAAAGGCAATCTCAAGATCAACGGCAATGCCCAGCTCGATTATCAGGAGGCCATCGTGCAGTCCGGCGTCTTCTATGAGGTCGCCAAATGGGGAGACTCGGCATCGTACACGGCGCTCGATGTGATGGGCAGCGCGCGCTATTGGAGCCAGGACGTCGATCTGTCGCTCAGAGTGCGCGGGGCGCTCACCGCCGACGTCCAAGCCGATTTCAAGCGCGTCGGGCTCGACCTCAAGCGCAAGGTGAAGGGTTCGAGGGCGATTGCCGAAGTCCACGCCAGCGATCTCGAATGGGTCGATCCAGTGGTCGGCGGGCGCATGCGGCATCAATTCGCGTCAGGCTCCGAATTCAACCTTGAAGGCGACGTCGGCGGCTTCGGCGCGGGGAGCGAATTCTCCTGGCAGGCGGTTGCCACCTACGGCTTCGATGTCAACGCCTTCGGCACGACGATGCGCAGCGTCGTCGGCTATCGCGCGCTCTCGGTCGACTATCACCAAGACGGTGCGCATGGCCGCAATGGCCTAGACTGGATCCAGCACGGCCCAGTTTTGGGCGTGGCCTTCCGCTGGTAGGCGCCCACAATCTGCGAGCCGGCCATGGTTCGAGGCGCAGCCGATCGAGACAAGGCGAGAAGCGACTTCAATCGCCTGCGCGAACAGCTGCGCGATCCGCTGCTCACAGTGCTGACGATTGTGCTTGCCTTCTGGATGTTCGTGCTCGCCCCGCTGCATCATAGCGCAGCCCGCGACACCAACATCGTGGGCTTCCTGCTCGCCTTGGCGGTTGCCGGAGCGCTTCTCGTGCTTTCCGGCAGGGCGATCCCAGCATTGCTGATGCTTTTCGGGCTCAGCCTCTCAGCCGCGGCGGCGTGGTTTCGGCTGCACGAGCCCTCTTCGTTCGACATCTTATTGAACGCCAGCGCCTGGATCATCATGGGGCTCGTCCTGATCTGGGTGGTGGGCCGCGCGGTGTTCGCGCCTGGACGCATCACATTTCACCGCATCATGGGCGCGATCCTGCTCTATCTCGCCATTGGGCTCACGTTCGCGGCGCTTTACGCCTTTGTCGGCGTGCTCTCTACCGATGCCTTCTCCGGAATGGCGGTGAAAGACAGTCCGACGCTGTCGAGCACCATGATATATTTCAGTTTCGGCACGCTGACCACCGCGGGGTCGGGAGATATCGCGCCGCTCAACGCCTTCGCCCGCAGCCTCAGCAATGTGGAGGCGATGATCGGGCAGCTTTACCCTGCAACCTTGCTGGCCCGGCTCGTGACGCTGGAAATCGAGGGCGAATCCAGAGGCGGCTGATGGACTCGAAGCGCCGTCACCAAATCGCCAAGCAATTCATCCAGAATTCCATCACTTTTGGCCGTTCGGCATCTTTCCCGGGTTACAGATGCTTTCCCGCCGAATACGATGCCGGCCGCGCGAAAATACAAGACCGAACGAGGAGGAGGAAACGTCATGAGTAGCAAGACGACCACGAACTCTGAGGCACCTCATCAAGCATGGTGGAGGACGCTCAATTCGATCGGCGGCGCGATGCTCTTGATCGCAATCGCGTTGTCGTCGGTTGCCGTGGTCCCGGCCACAGCTCAAGCCCAGCAGCAGCGGCCGAATATTCTTTTCATCATGGGTGACGATATTGGCTGGTTCAACATCGGCGCCTACCACCAGGGCATCATGTCGGGCAAAACCCCGAACATCGACAGGCTGGCATCGGAAGGCATGCGCTTCACCGACTATTATGCCGAAGCGAGCTGCACCGCGGGCCGCGCCAATTTCATCACCGGCGAGCTGCCGATCCGCACCGGAATGACCACCGTCGGTCAGGCTGGTGCCGATATCGGGTTGCCGGCGCAAGCGCCAACCATCGCCACGGCGCTGAAGTCGATGGGCTACACCACAGGCCAGTTCGGCAAGAACCACCTCGGCGACCTGAACAAATACCTGCCTTGCGTGCACGGCTTCGATGAGTTCTTCGGCTATCTGTATCACCTCGATGCCATGTCCGACCCGTACTGGTATTCCTATCCGACGGACCCGGCGATGCGAAATGCCGTCGGTCCGCGCAACCTCGTCCATTGCTGGGCAACCGACACCGACGATGCGACGGTCCAGCCGCGCTGGGGCGCGATCGGCAAGCAAAAGATCGTGGACGAAGGACCGCTGGCGCCAGGGCCTGATACCGGGCGCACGCCTTACGGCGGCACCGGTGAAGGGGTCGCGGGCGCCAAATACGACATGACCACCTTCGACGACGTGCTGGTCAAAGATTCCATCGACTTCATGAAGAGGGCCAAGGATGCGGGCAAACCGTTCTTCCTCTGGCACAACACCACGCGCATGCATGTGTGGACCTTCCTCTCCGAAAAATACAAGGCGATGATGAACCCGGAGACGAACTACGGCATGGAAGAAGCCGGGATGGCGCAATTCGACAACTCCATCGGCGAGCTGTTGAAAGGCCTCGACGATCTAGGCATCGCCGATAACACCATCGTCGTCGTCTCCACCGACAACGGCGCCGAGGTGTTCACCTGGCCTGACGGAGGCATGACCCCGTTCCGCGCCACCAAAGGCACCGTCTATGAGGGTGGGTTCCGCGTGCCGGCGATCATCCGCTGGCCGGGCAAGGTGCCTGCCGGCAAGGTCGAGAATTCGATTTTCTCTGGGCTCGACTGGTTCCCGACCTTCGTCGCTGCCGCTGGCAACCCCAACATTGTTGACGAGTTGAAGGCCGGCAAGCAGCTCGGTGATCAAACCTACAAGGTCTATCTTGACGGTTACGACCAGATGGACCTTCTCACCGGCAAAGGGCCCTCGAAGCGCCATGAGATTTGGTACTTCACCGAGTCCAACCTCGCCGGTCTCCGCCTCGACGACTTCAAATATCGGTTCCTCGACCAGCCGGAGGGCTGGCCGGGGCCGAAGGTTGCGGTGAACATGCCGATCATGGTCAACATCAAGCAGGATCCCTTCGAGCGGACGCCGATTACCAACCTGCTGGAAGGAGCGCCAGGCTACATGAACGAATTCATGGCGCGCGAATTCTGGCGCTTCGTTTATGTCCAGCAGAAAGTCGGTGAACTGGCGCAGACGGCCATCGAGTTTCCGCCGATGCAGAAAGGAGCATCGTTCAACCTTCAGGCTGTGAAGGAGCAGGTCGAAGCCGCAATCGCCAAGGGACATCCCGGCGAATAGGGCGTGGATTTGAGCGGGCGCATCGCAAGAGGCGCCCGCATTCATCTTCGACCTGGAGGCCATATCGATGTTGAACAAGTTTAGTCGCCGGGGGTTTCTCGCGGCTCTGCTCGCTCTCGGGCTCGCAAGCCTTGTCCCTCTCCAAGCGCTGGCAGCCCCCGCCGATCCCCTGCCCTCGTGGAATGAGGGGCCGACCAAGAAGTCGATCCTCGACTTCGTCACGGCGGTCACCAAGGAAGGCGGCCCCGACTATGTGAAGCCTGCCGAGCGTATCGCCACCATCGACAATGACGGCACGTTATGGGTGGAGCAGCCGATCTACACCCAATTTGCCTTTGCCATCGACCGGGTGAAGGCCACCGCAAACCAGCACCCTGAATGGAAGACGCAAGAGCCCTTCAAGTCGATTCTCGCCGGCGACATGAGCGCGGTGGCGGCGATGGGAGAGAAGGGCATGGTCGAAATCGTCGAGGCGACCCATTCAGGCATCACCACCGCCGATTTCGACCAGACGGTGAAGGACTGGCTGGCCACGGCCAAGCATCCGCGCTTCAAGGTGCTGTACACCGACCTCGTCTATCAGCCGATGATCGAGCTCCTCGACTATCTTCGCGCCAACGGCTTCAAGACCTTCATCGTCTCAGGCGGCGGCGTCGAGTTCATGCGAAACTTCGCCGACAAGACCTACGGCATTCCGCCGGAGCAGGTCATCGGTTCTGCCGGCGTCACTAAATATCAGATGTGGGACGCAAGCCCGGTGCTGATCAAGATGCCGAAGGTGTTGTTCGTCGACGACGGGCCTGGCAAGCCCGAAGGCATCAACCACTTTATCGGCCGTCGGCCGATCTTCGCCTTCGGCAATTCCAACGGCGACAAGGAGATGCTGGAGTGGACCGCTGCCGGCGACGGCCTGCGCTTCATGGGGCTCGTCTATCACACCGACGGGTCACGCGAATATGCCTATGGCCCGGCGGGCGGACTGCCAGATTCCAAAGTCGGCACCTTCTCCCAGGCGTTGATGGACGAGGCTGACCGGCAAAGGCTGGACCATCGCCAACATGAAGAACGACTGGAAGACGATCTTCCCGCCGGCGAAGCCCAATCCCTAACGGCGAAGACGTGGATGGCCGGGCCTTCGCCCACCGAAGCCATAACTGGAAGTGCGGTCACAAGGCTCCGACCCGCGTAGGCGGGACAAGCCCGGCCATGACGAACGTCTAGCAGCTATTTCTTCGTGCAGTTGCCGAACAGCGCGAATGACGATGGGGCGTCGGAGATACCGCCCGTGAACGATCCATTCTCAAGCGAAATGGTCGCGTTCCAGGTCTCCTTGCCCTGCGTGCCGTAAAGGAAGATGTTCTTGTCGTCCGAGCTCAGGCCTTCGATGTCCTCAGTCTCGCCGTTCTCGCCGATAGCGGCTTCGGTCAATTGCTTCTTGTCGACGTCGACGATGATGAACTCTGAGAGGTTGATGGTATCGGTGGACACCCTTTTGCAGCCGTTGACGGCTTCGCACTCATAGACCTCGCCGATGGCGCAGATGTAGGAGCCGCTCGCCGCGGCGGACGCGGCGACAGGAAGGGCGCAGAGGCCGGCAATCAGGGCCACTGGCCCCAGAATCAAGTTTCGCATTGCGCTCTCCTTATTGCCCGGGGACGTTCATCTGGACTTGATAGCCGCGCGCCGTAAGGCAGGCGGCGCCGGCGGCGAGATAATTGGCATAGAGCGCGTCGAGCGCGGCAAGCTGCCGATTGTTGATGACGCCGCCGATCAAGCCTGCGGGTGGAGGAGCCGACGTCACTACGGGCCCTTGCGCGGTCTGCACCATGATCGGGGCCGTGGGTACGGGCCCGGAGATGACGCCGGGTGGACCGGCACGGACGATCATCGGCAATCCGGACGGGCTATAACCGCTCACGGCGACCGCGTAGTCGGCGCAAGCTGAGCGGTCGTTCTCTTGCTGCTGCGCGCTTTGTCCCTGCAAGGGAATGGCGATGAGCGCGCGGGCAAAGCGCGCCCGACAGCGATGCTAATGACCATGACCGACGCGGCCAAGGCAATGAGAACGTAACTCACGCGTTTCATGTCCACCCCTCCCCAAAAACTGATGCGATACCAGAGACAAGACCGCTTGCCGGTCTGGTGAGCGCCTTAGTCTACACAGTTGACCCGCGGAAAGAAGCCGCGATTCTTCTCCTTTGGTAACCGGTTGTGCGGACAGGGCGAGACACTGCCTGAACCCGCGCCAGCACTGTCATTTCTTTTTGGCGTACGGGTAGACCACCACGTGCTCCTGCTCGTCCGGATCGTTGCGGGTGACGATGGCGATGGCTGGTTCGGTGTCGCTGAGATTGAAAGGTTGGTGGGGCACGTCAGGCGGAATGAACAGGAAGTCCCCTGCGACATTCACCACGCTTTTCTTCAGCCCTTCGCCATAACGGGTCTCGACGCGCCCCTGCATCAGGTAGATCGCCAACTCATAGCCCTTGTGCACATGCGCCTCGGCCGAGCCGCCAGGCGGAATGACGACCTTCAGCAGGCTGAGATGCTTGGCGCCGGCGGTCGCGCCGGAGATGCCGACAAAGTTGGGCAGGCCCTGTTTCGACTGGGTGGCCTCGCCTGCGCGGACGGTGACGACATTCTTTCCGTCGCGCTCGCCAATGATCGTCGGCTCGGCGCTTCGCGGGGACGAGCAGGAGGCCCATGGCGGCGAGCATCAGCAGGGGTTTGTGCATGCCTCTCTCCCTTGTCGTGCGATCAAGGCGTCACTGTCTGCCAGAGCTCGGCGGGATAGCCTTGCGCGTCCACCTTGAAGACCTGGCTCTTGATGGTGGGCTCTTTGCCGTGGCAGCCCCAGTCATAGATCATCGGATTCTCGTGCCCGATCACGTAAAGCGGAATCACGTCGGCAGTTCGGCGTCTCGGCGCAATAATCCTGCATCGCCTTGGTTGGGAGTCTTGCTCGTGCTCGCCTTGCCGCATTGCGGGGCGTTCCCTTGCACGCATATCAGCACCGCGCCTGACGCGCAGCGCCAGACGATCGCTCTTTTCGGATCCATGCCGGCGTCTTTCTGCGCCTTGATCGCGTCCGGCGGGTAGGCTTTCTTCACCATCCAATCAGGCACTGCCGGGCCTTTATATTTGGCGTCGGGGGCATCGATAGTGCCGGCCGCCTGACAATAGGCGACGGGGTCGTTGAGCGGAGCAGCCGTCTCAGCTTTCGCTGCGGGAAGCGTGAGGAGCGCCGCCGCAAGAACCAGAACGAATTGAAGCGAGCAAGATTTGACGCGAGCCATCGGCTCCTCCCTCCCTTCGCGAGCCTATTTTTGTTGCAAGCGGGAACGCGTTCGTCTTGCACCTCCAAGCCAGGCTTGAAAAGCGCGATTTTGCTTAAGCGAACTCCATGACATCATTTTCCGGTCTTGCTAGAAGGAACCGTCAAAGAATGCTGCGCAAATGCGGGGCTTCGCGGCTTTCCTGGTAATCGACCAGCGAACATGCTGAAATGGCTGGATTCTTCTCCAGGCATTGAGCGGATGAAGGCGAGCGGCGGGCGATCCCGCCGGGGAATGTCGACACGCGCATGACATCGAACGAGGCTTTTGATCCTGCCGGCAGCCAAGCTGGCACCGACGCTGCTCTGGGCCGGAACGGAGGCCGCTCTGCGCGGCCCCTCTTGTGAGCTCGGCGATGGCGCTCACCGTCGTCCTCGCCACCGTTGCGGCTCTCATTGCCCTGTCGGTCTTGTCGCTTCTCGTTAGAGGAAGCGCGCTCGACCGCCCCCTCATCTACGGAGGATCGCTCGTCACTTTGCGGCATCGGTCTCATGGCCGGGCTCGCAGCTCTGCTTGGGCAAGCCCCGGCCGAGACTTCGGTCCTGCCGATCGGGCTTCCCTGGCTCGGCGCCCATTTCCGCTTGGACGCGCTGTCGGCGTTCTTTCTCGTGGTGATCAATCTCGGCGGCGCCGCCGCGAGCCTTTATGGCATCGGCTTCGGCCGCCACGAGACGGCGCCGCAGCGCGTGCTGCCCTTCTACCCTCTGTTCCTCGCCGCCATGACCCTCGTGGTCGTCGCCGACGACGCTTATAGTTTTCTCTTCTCCTGGGAGTTCATGTCGCTCTCGTCCTGGGCGCTCGTCATGGCGCACGACCATGTGCGCGAGAATTTGCGCGCGGGCTATGTCTATCTGGTGATGGCGAGCTTCGGCACGTTCGCGCTGCTTCTCGCCTTCGGCCTTCTTGCCGGACCTGACGGCGCCTACGCCTTCGACGCGATCCGCGCCACCCATCCAGCCCCCACCCTCGTCGCACTCGTGCTCAGCCTCGTCCTGATCGGCACCGGCTCCAAGGCCGGTCTCGTGCCGCTGCATGCCTGGCTGCCGCTCGCCCATCCTGCGGCGCCGAGCCACGTCTCGGGCCTGTTGAGCGGCGTGATGACCAAGGTCGCGGTCTACGCCTTTGTGCGCATCGTGTTCGACCTTCTGGGCGATCCAGCCTGGTGGTGGAGCATGGTGGTGCTCGCGCTTGCCGGCATCACCTGCGTCATGGGCGTGCTCTACGCGCTGATGCAGCACGATCTGAAGCGGCTGCTCGCCTATCACACGGTGGAGAACATCGGCATCATCTTCATCGGCCTTGGGCTTGCGCTTGGATTTCAGGTCTACGGCCTTGGTTGGGCTGCCGCGCTCGCCTTCACCGCTGCTCTCCTGCATGTCTTCAACCATTCGCTGTTCAAGAACCTCCTGTTCCTCGGCGCCGGCGCCGTGCTCACCGAAACCGGCGAGCGGAACATGGAGCATCTCGGCGGCCTCATTCACCGCATGCCGCTCACCGCCTTCACCTTCCTCACCGGCTGCGTCGCCATCTCGGCGCTGCCGCCCGCTCAACGGCTTCGTCTCCGAATGGCTGACCTTCCAAGCCATTTTGCAGAGCCCGCAGATCCCTGCCTGGGGGCTGAAATTCCTCATCCCCGCGGTCGGCGCGCTGCTTGCGCTGTCGGCGGCACTTGCCGCGGCCTGTTTCGTCAAGGCCTTCGGCATCACCTTTCTCGGACGGCCGCGCACCGAAGCCGCCTCACGCGCGCATGAGGCAGATGCCTTCTCGCTCGCCGCGATGTGCGGCCTCGCCGCACTCTGCCTGCTCGCCGGCATCCTTCCCGGCTACTTCATCGATGCGCTCGCCCCCGTGGCAACCTCCATGGTCGGCGACAGCATGCCGCTGCAGAAGGGCGTGCCCTATCTCTCCATCGTCCCCATCGCCGAGGGCCGCAGCTCCTATAACGGCCTCCTCGTGTTCCTGTTCATGGTGTTTTCGGCAACCGCCGCAGCTGCTGCCATCCATCGGCTGGCCTCCGACCGGATGCGGCGCGGACCGGCCTGGGATTGCGGCTATCCCGACCCGAGCACTCAGACGCAATACACCGCCTCGAGCTTCGCCCAGCCGATCCGCCGCGTGTTCGGCACGCTCGTGTTTCGCGCAAGCGAGCAGGTCGAGATGCCGCCGCCAGGCGACACGAGGCCGGCACGCATCGTGATGCGCCTGACCGACGTCATCTGGGACACGCTCTACGCACCCGTCGCCGTAGCCGTCGAGTCCGTGGCCGGGCGGCTCAACCGGCTGCAGTCGCTCAGCATCCAGCATTATCTCGGCTTCGTCTTCGCTTCGCTCGTCGGCCTCCTCCTGGTGCTCGCGATATGGCCATGATCTTCAACCTCGCCGTCCAGGCCTTCCAGATGATGCTGGTGCTGGCGCTCGCGCCGCTACTCACGGGCTTTGTGCGCAAGGTCAAGGCGTGGCTGCTGCGCCGCCAGGGCCCACCGCTCATTCAGCCTTATCGCGATCTCGTTCGCCTGCTGCGCAAGGAGGTGGTGCTCGCCGACAACGCGTCATGGCTGTTTCGTGCCATTCCCTATCTGATTTTCGCTGCAACCTGGGTGGCGGCGGCGTTGGTGCCAACTTTCGGCACCGGCTTGATGTTTTCCTGGTCTGCCGACCTCATCGTCATCATCGCGCTGCTTGGGCTCGCGCGCTTCTTCCTTGCGCTCGCCGGTCTCGACGTCGGCACGAGCTTCGGCGGCATCGGCTCGAGCCGCGAGGTAATGATCGCTTCGTTCGCCGAGCCCGCCATGCTGATGATCGTGTTCACGCTGGCGCTGATCGCCGGCTCGACCCAGCTTTCGACCATGGCGGCCTTCCTCGCCTCCGGCGAGGCCGGCTTGCGCGTATCGCTCGGCATGGCGCTGATCGCCTTGATCATGGTGGCGATCGCCGAGAATTCGCGCATTCCGGTCGACAATCCCGCCACGCATCTCGAGCTCACCATGGTGCACGAGGCCATGGTGCTCGAATATTCGGGGCGTCACCTGGCGCTGATCGACCTTTCCTCCGAGCTCAAGCTTCTGCTCTACGTCTCGCTGATCGCCTGCCTGTTCATGCCCTGGGGCATCGCCGCGCCGCATGCCGGCCTTGCCGCGCTCTTCGTCGGCGTCGCCGCCTATGCCGCCAAGCTCGCCGTTTCAGGCTTTCTGCTCGCGGTGTTCGAGACCTCCATCGCCAAGATGCGGGTGTTCCGCGTGCCGGAGTTCTTGGGCGCCGCGCTGATGCTCGGCCTGCTCGCCACGCTTCTCATGTTCGTGTCGCGGAGCCTCTAGATGCAGAACCTCACCTACGACACCGCCCACCTGCTTGCGGGCTCGCTCGTGCTGGTGAGCTTCATGCTGCTCTACCAGGACCGGCTCTACGCGCTGCTCAACGTCTACGCCCTGCACGCGTTCGTGCTCGCGCTTTCGGTGGCCTGGCAAGCCTATGCCCAGGACGCGCCGCATCTCTACATCACCGCGGCGATCGCCCTCATCTTCAAGGCGATCATCATCCCCGTGGCTTTGCACCGGATGATCGTCAAGCTCGGCATTCATCGCGAGATCGAGACCGTTGGCGGCATCGGTCTCACCATGCTGCTCGGCATGGGCCTCGTCGCGCTCTCCATGGTGGTGATGCTGCGCGTCACCCCTGAAGCCGATCCGCTCGCCCGCGAGGACCTCGCCTTTGCGCTGTCCGTGGTTCTTCTCGGCCTCCTGATGATGGTGACGCGACGCAACGTGGTAAGCCAGGTCGTCGGCTTCATGTCGCTGGAGAACGGGCTCGTGCTCGCCGCCACCGGCGCCAAGGGCATGCCGTTCGTGGTCGAGATCAGCGTCGCCTTCTCCATTCTCATCGCCTTCATCATCATCGGAATTTTCCTGTTCCGCATTCGCGAGCGCTTCGACACGGTCGACGTGCACGCGCTCGACCATTTCCGGGGAGAGCGGCTGTGAGCTTCAATGCCGTTGCCGCCGTGCTCGCCATCCCTGCGGTCGCCGCGGCGCTGCTCGCTCTGCTGCCAGGCTACAAACTCTCGGCACGCCTCAACGTGGTGGCGACCCTGCTCACCTTCCTCGCTGCGCTCTCGCTGTTCTTCCAGCGTCCGCCGACCGGGCCTTACGTTCTGGTGGACGATCTCAACAACGTGTTCATCGTGCTCACCACCTTCGTCGGCTTCACCACCAGCGCGTTCAGCGCGAGCTATATCGAGCATGAGCTCGAGACCGGCAGACTCTCGCCGGCGTTCTTGCGCTTTTATCATGCCATGTATCAGGTGCTGATGTTCGCCATGAACCTCGCGCTCGTCACCAACAATATCGGCGTGATGTGGGTCGGGCATCGAGCTTGCCACGCTGACCACGGTGCTGATGGTCGGCATTTATCGGACACACGAGGCGCTCGAAGCCGCCTGGAAATATTTCATCCTCGGCAGCGTCGGCATCGCGCTCGCTCTGTTCGGCACCATTCTCATTTATATGGCGGCAGAGCCCACCATTGGCGGCGGCCTGAACGCCATGGTGTGGACGGATCTCGTGGCCCACGCCGCGAGCTTCGATCCGGCGCTGCTCAATCTTGCCTTTGTGTTCCTGCTGCTTGGCTACGGCACCAAGGTCGGCCTGTTCCCCCTTCATGCTTGGCTGCCGGATGCCCACGCCGAGGGTCCGACGCCGATCTCAGCGGTGCTGTCGGGGCTTCTGCTCAACATCGCGCTCTATGCGCTGCTCAGGTTCAAGATGCTGCTCGCGGCCAACCCGGATGCGCTCGCGCCTGGGCCGCTGATGATCACCATGGGCCTCGTCTCGCTGCTCTTTGCCGCGTTCATGCTGTACCGCCGCCGCGACATCAAGCGCATGTTCGCCTACTCCTCGATCGAGCACATGGGGATCGTGACCTTCGCCTTCGGCATGGGAGGCCCGCTCGCCAATTTCGCCGGACTTCTGCACATGTCCCTGCATTCGTTGACCAAATCGGCCATCTTCTTCGCCGTCGGCAACATCTCCCAGGTCAAGGGAACGCAGAAGATCGCCGATATGGGAGGGTTGACCGAGACCAATCCGGTGCTCGGCTGGGGCCTGGTGCTCGGGGTCGTCGCCATTGCCGGACTGCCGCCGCTCGGCATCTTCTCGAGCGAATTCCTGGTGGTGAGCTCGACCTTTGCGCGGGAGCCTCTGCTCGCCCTTCCCCTCGTGCTCGGGCTTCTCGTCGGCGTCGGCGCCCTGTTCCTGCGCCTGAACGCGATCGCCTTCGGCGAGCCGCGCGGGCCCAACCATGAGTCAAAGGGCTCCTATCTGCCGATGTTCGCTCATCTTTCGCTCGTGCTCGTCGCCGGCATCTATCTGCCTGGACCGCTCGTCGCCTGGTTCCAGAACGTGGCCAAGCTTCTCGGATAGGTCGAGACCATGCCGCTCACCGCCATCGCCAAGACCGGCCGCAAAGCGGAAAGCCACCGTCCTTTCCCGCGCGCCGTCGTCGGCGCCGACGGCTGGCAGCTTGCGCTGCAGGAGCTGGTCGAGGCGCGCGCCGACGCTGCTCGGCCTGTGGGCTGACAAGGACGCAAGTGCATCTTGCCCTGCTCGAGGAGCTGTCGGCCGCAATCGCGGTGTTCACCCTTCCCTGCCCCGACGGCAAGTTCCCCTCGGTCGGTGCCCATCATCCGGCGGCGATCAGGCTCGAGCGCACCATCGCCGACCTCTACGGCCTGAAGCCGGTTGGCGCCTCCGACACCAGGCATTGGCTCGATCTCGGTGTCTGGGGCGTGACCCGCCCGCTCGGCAGACGCCGCAAGCGCGCCATCGAAGCCTACCCTTACGCTTTCCTCGCCGTTGAGGGAGAGGATCTGCATCAGATCCCGGTCGGCCCGGTCCATGCCGGCATCATCGAGCCAGGGCATTTCCGCTTCACCGCAAGCGGCGAGACGGTGGTGCGGCTCGAAGAGCGGCTCGGCTATGTGCATAAGGGCATCGAGTCGCTGATGACCGGCGCCACCCTCGACAAGGGGGCGAAGCTCGCCGGCCGCACCTCGGGCGACAGCACCGTGGCTTACGCGCTCGCCTTCGCACAAGCGGTCGAATCGGCGCTGCAGATCGATGTTCCGCCCCGCGCCGTATGGCTCCGCGCGCTGATGGCCGAGCTTGAGCGTCTCGCCAATCATTTCGGCGACATCGGCGCCATCTGCAACGACGCCTCCTTCTCGCTGGCCTTCGCCGAATGCGGCATCCTGCGCGAGCGTACCTTGCGGGCGGCGAGAAGCTGCTTCGGCCACAGGCTGATGATGGACCGCATCGTGCCTGGCGGCGTCACCGACGATCTCAGCCCTGAAGGCATCGAAAGCCTGCAGGCGCTGCTCGCCAATGTGCGCAGCCAGTTCCCGCAACTGATCGAGATCTATGACAACACCGCCTCGCTGCAGGACCGCACCGTGGCCACCGGCTATCTCTCACCGACCTTGGCGCGCGCCTTCGGCGCCGGCGGCTATGTCGGGCGTGCGTCGGGCCGCGCCTTCGATGCGCGGGCGGCGGTGGCCTATGCACCCTATGACGAGCTTGAGTTCGAGGTGCCGGTGCGCGACGACGGCGACGTCAATGCGCGGGTGTGGATCCGTATCCGCGAGGTCGAGCAGAGTCTGAAGCTGATCGATCAGATTCTCGAACGTCTCCCCAAGGGCAAGCTGCACACGGAGCGCGCCAAGTCGGGCGGCGCGAGAGAGGGGCTCGCGCTGGTCGAGGCCTTTCGCGGCGACGTGCTCGATCGCGGTGCGCATCGGCGAGGATGGACTGATCGAGCGCTGTCACATGCGCGACCCGTCCTGGTTCCAATGGCCGCTGCTCGAAGTCGCCATCGAAGGCAACATCGTCGCCGACTTCCCGCTCTGCAACAAATCCTTCAACTGCTCCTACTCGGGCCACGACCTCTAGGGACGAACATGCGTCGACTTCTCTTCAAGAATGTGGTGCGGGGGCGGTTGACCGAGCCGGCGCCGAAGCCCGACGACGCAGCCTTGGCCGAGCTTGCGGCAAATCTCGATCGCACCGCGCGGCGGAAGCTTGGCCGGAGCCTCGCCATTCGCGAAGTCGATGCCGGGTCGTGCAATGGATGCGAGCTCGAGATCCACGCGCTCAACAACGCCTTCTACGATCTCGAGCGCTTCGGCTTGCGCTTCGTCGCCTCACCCCGCCATGCCGATGTGCTGCTGGTGACCGGCCCGGTCACCAAGAACATGCGCGAGGCGCTTGCGCGCACCTACGCCGCGACGCCCGACCCGAAATGGGTGGTGGCGGTCGGCAATTGCGCCGCCGACGGCGGCATTTTCGCCGGGAGCTATGCGGTGGAAGGCGGCGTGTCGAAGGTCGTCCCCGTCGATCTGCACATCCCTGGCTGCCCGCCGACGCCGGAAGCGCTGCTCAAGGGCCTGCTCGCCCTCATCTCCGCCGCCTGAACCTGGCCGCTCAAGACGATTGCTGAGGCGGTTGCTGATAGGGTTGAGGGTGCAGTTCGCGATCGTCCTGCGGCGGCTCGGTGGACGCCGCGCTCGCCGTGAGCTCTCTTCGCCGGAACAAAGCCGGCAGCAAGAAGAACAACATCACCAGCGAGCCAAGCATCGTCATCGCGATGATCCCAGGCTGCCTTGCCGCGAAAAGTCTCAACTTGCCCCAGGGCGACGCCCTCGATGCCATCTCCTCTTCTTCCGCAAAGCGGGCTTGGGCGAGCCTGACGTAATAGAAGTCGGTCAGCTTGGCGAAGGCCTTTGCCGGCGTGCCGCCGCCGTGAATGCCCGGCATCGGCTGAGGCCGGTCGTAGCCAAGCCAGATGCTGCCGATAAAGCCTTCCGTCAGTCCGACGAACAGGGCGTCTTCGTTGCGCGACGAGGTTCCGGTCTTGCCGTAGACGAGGGCGTGGACCGAGTTTGCGGCCCGCGCCGTGCCTCGCTTGACCGGCCCGCGCAAGGCCTGGAGGACGGAAGAGGCGGTCGCCGGCGACATCACCCGCGGTCCGTCCTTCGCCGCCGGCACGCCAACGATATTGCCGCGCGGCCCGATCGCCGCAATCAGGAAGCGTATCTGCGGCAGCATGCCGTCGTTTTCCAGCGCCGCGTAGGCTTGCGCCAATTTCATCGGCGAGGTCTGCACGCCGCCGATCGGCACGAGCGAGGGCGCATTCGGCGGCGTGATGCCGAACCGCTTGACGATGTCGGTCACGCGTTGACCAAGCCGCATCGACACTTCGGTCCAAGGCCGATTGCAGGACTGGGCGAGCGCGTAGTCCAGAGTGACCATCGCCCGTTTCCGGCAAAGGGGGCTCGGCTCGGCCGGCCAGATCGACCGCCGCAGCGGCCAGGTCGAGAAGCGCTCATTGAGGCTCAAGCCGGCTTCGTGCACGCCGATCAGCGGGAAGAGCTTTCCGGTCGATCCGATCGAGCGCGCAATGTCGGTGGCGCGGTTCCATTCGCCCGTGTAGGTGCAGGACCCGGTGAGCGCGAGAGCCTCGCCTGAGGGCCGCATGAAGAATCCGGCGCCCCGATACGCGCCGGTGATCGAGCAGATTTGCGCCTGCAGCGTTTGCTGGAACTCGGGATCGATGAATACGATCAGCCGGTAGTCTTCCGGCAGCTTGATGCCGTTGGCGCTCGCCTCCCTCAAAGCGAGATCGCGGTAGGGACGATATTCGAGCCGCGTGTAGACCTGGCTTCCGCGGCGAAGCTTGCCGTCCCTGATGCGGCGCTTCAACTCGTCCTCTGCCCGCACAGCCTGGGAAAGCGTGATCTTCTTCTCGGCAACCATGCGCTGCAGCACGATCGCCGCGCTTTCCAAGGCGGCGGAAGGGTTCTTCAGCGGATCGCGATTGTTGGGCTCGGGCAGCATGCCGACCAGCAGCGCCGCCTCCGCAAGAGTTAAATCCTGCACGCCGACGCCGAAATAGTAACGCGCCGGATCGTCGAAGCCGTACATGTTCCGCGCGTGCGGCACGACATTCATGTAGCGGGTGAGAATTTCGCTCCGCGACAGGCGCGCATAGATCCTGATGGCGAGAACCGCCTCCATCAGCTTGCGCTCGAGACTGTCCTCCTTCTTGAGCAGGATAGAGCGGGCAAGCTGCTGGGTGATCGTGCTGCCGCCTTGCCGGTCTCCGAGGGAAAAATGCCAGGCGGCGCGCAGCGTAGCAGGGTGGTCGATGGCGCCATGCGTATAGAAGCGCTCGTCTTCGCTGGCGACGACGGCGTCTTTCAGGACTTGCGGAAACGCGCTGGCGCCGAGCCGCGTCGGGCAGATCATATGCTCGACATCGACGCCGGCCCGGCTTGAATGCTCGAACTGACAGGAGGAGAGGATTGTGTCGAGCAGGCGCCCGCTTGGCAGGTCCCACTGGTCGCTTTGGGCGATCACCTTGGTGAGCGTGAAGAGGATGGCCATGCTCAAGGCCGGGAGCACGATGACACTGATGGAGATGCGAAGGGCTCGCCTCCACAGGGCAACATCCCCGCCGGCCGGTTCGGTTTGCAGTGGCCGCCACAGACGCAAAAGAGCCACGACCAATCCTATCGCTGGGGAAGACCCCCCTTGCAGCCCGATGCGGCAGCGACGGCTGCCAACCCTCATTCATGGATACGAGCGCCCCTCAAGCATCGCACAACTCCGGCCGAGCGTACATGCGACCGTCGCCGAATTGAGAGGCAATTTAGGCCGAAACTTGGCCTCCCCAAGGTTTCCTGCAGCGGCGTTCGGCCACGATACTTTAACCGTGTTGACGCGAGCGACAAATCCACAGGAAGTTTGGCGTGTAGCCTATCGATACCTAGCTTTCACCGGCACATGCCAACCATCATCAGCTAAGCTCGCCTTCCGGGAGGGGTTCGAAATGACACGGAGTCTGCGTGTGCTCGTGAGTTTGCTCGCGGCAGCATTCCTGGTCGCGGCATGGCACGGCTCACCCGCCCAAGCCCAAGAGACAAGCGCAACATTCGATCCCGCAGTGCGGCCCGAATTCCATGAGCCGGTGACGCTCGCGAGCAAGGACGGCGTGCTCGAGGTGCGGCTCATCGCCAAGCAAGGTTCGGCCAGCCTCGATACGGTGTCGGTTCCGGTGAAGAACTTTCTCGTCTTTGCCTATGAGCTGATCCGCGGCACAGCGTCAGACGGCAAAACCTCTGGAGACAATCTCTATCCGGCGCCGACGCTGCACGTCTTCCCCGGCGAGACTCTGATCGTCCATCTCGACAACGCGCTCACCGGCCTCACCATCAAAGACTTCTTCGATCCGGCCTATACCGCGAAAGGCGAGGAGGTGCCGCTTTACCCGCCGCAGATGTCCTCGTCACCGCTCAACCTGCATACGCATGGCATCCATGTCAGCCCCAAGGGGAACGCCGACAACGTGCTGCTGCACATCCCTGCCGGCAGATCGAACACCTACACCTACAACATCCCCAAGAGCATGCCGCAGGGCGCCTATTGGTATCACTCGCATCTGCACACGCTCACCGCGGCGCACGTCTATTACGGCATGGTCGGGCTGCTCGCCATCGGTCGCACCGACGGCAATCTTCCGGAGGTCACGCAGAACCAGATCCCGATCCGCAACATGCTGCTGCAATATAACTATGTGTTCGACCGGGCTGGAGGGAGCCCGCAACTCAACAACTACACTTGGCCGCAATGGGTGAACACCATCAAGCCGCCGCAAGGCGACGAGCTGGCCAAGGGCTCCTACCGTCCGCTGCTTACGCCGGTGAACTTCTTCGACTCGAAGAAGGGAACGGAGTTTTTCACCATCTGGTACTCAGGCCCGCTGTCGATCCGCAACGAGCGCGGGCGGTTTGAGTTCATCCCGAGCAATCTCCAGCGCTTTACGCCTTTCCACGGCACCGACAAGACCGTGCCGGCCGATCCAAGCTTGCCCGATTACAAGCGCGACGTGCAGTTCACCGTCAACGGCCAGTTCCAGCCGGTGGTCAAGAGCAAAGCGGGGCAGACCGAGATCTGGGTGCTCGCCAATGTCAGCGACGTCGTCTACACGCCCGTGCAGCTGACCGAGACGGCGACGGGCAACCACCCCAAGATTGCCATCGTCGGACAGGACGGGGTCCCCTATCCGGAAGTCCACTATCCAGTTTTCGAGAACGGCACCAAGCTGCTCATTCCGCCTGCCACCCGCTATGCCATCGCGGTGACGATGCCCGAGGAAGGCGACCTCATCCTGGAGATGCCGCCACGCGGCGGCGGAGCCTCGACCATCAGCGCGCCAGGCGTGCTCTACACCAATGACGGAACGGAGAATCCGCCGGCGGTGCTCGGCAGCCTGAGCGTGCTTCCAGAGGCCGTGAGCTATTATGACGGGTTCTTTGTCTCCCCGACGCAGGTCCTGGCGAGAGCGACGACCTCAGGCGGCAAAGGCGTCACCACCGCATTCAAGGAGGGGCAGAAGCTCGACGCCTATACCGTGTTCGAGGACATTTCCCAAGTCACCCCCGACGTGACGCGCGAGCTTACGATCTCGGGCGGTTTCCTCAACAATCTCGCGAGCACGTCCGACGCCAAATCCTTCACCTACGTGTTCGAGGGCCTCGAATTTCCCTATGTGCCCCTGCTCCAGCCCCGGCTAGGCTCGATCGAGGAGTGGAAATTCCTCAACAACAACAACGACGAGCACCCGATCCACATCCACGTCAACGACTTCCAGGTCACTTACTATCTCGATCCGACGAGGGGGATTGAGACCGGACCCGAGATGTGGGCCGTCGACAACGCCAACGTGCCTGCGCCCGTCCTTGGCCCTGAGGAGTCGGTCATCCAGCAAGGCGCTCTCTCCTTGCGCATGAAGTTCGACGATTTCACCGGCCTGTTCGTGATGCATTGCCATCGCCTCAACCACGAGGACAACGGGCTGATGATGATGGTCAATGTCATCCCCGCGGTGTCGACCTATGCGGTGGCGGTTCCAGGAGCGAAGGGCCAGCCGGCGCAAGTGAAGATCTATGACGGCAACGGCGACAAGCTCGTCGCCACGGTTACCCCCTTCCCCGGCTACGAAGGGGACCTCAGCGTGGCCATGGGCGACGTCAACGACGACGGCGTTTACGATCTCCTGGCCGGCGCCGGCAAGGATCATGCGCCGGAAGTCGTCGCCTATTCCGGGAAAGGTGGCCGGCGGCGGGTCCGCATTCGAGACCGAGCTTGCCCGCTTCGAGGCGTTCAACTCAAGCGCGCGGGGCGGCGTCAGCGTGGCGGCGTCGCCGATCGACGGATCGACCGGCGACAACATCATCGTGGGCTCCGGGCCCGGGTCCTCAAGCGAAGTCAAAGTGTACCGCTCAGACCTGCCGTCTCAGCCTGGCAAGGCTCCCTCGCTGTTCTCGTCCTTCACTCCCTATGCGGAAGACAGCTCCGGCGTGAGCGTCGCTTCGGGCTTCGTCGATTTCGCCACCGGCCGCCACAGCATCGTCACCGCACCTGGCCCAGGCAGCCCGGCGCAGGTGAAGGTGTTCGTCTACCCGCTGATGCCGGCAATCGGGACCAAGGCCAAGACCGCCAGTGCCGAGCCCGCAAGCGCCAAGAGCGAAGGCAAGACGGCCGACATGTGTCCTGAGGACGCGGGAAAGCCGAACCTCGCCGCAGCCTTCATGCCGTTCGGGCTCGACTATAAAGGCGGCCTGTCGCTGGCCACCGGTTGGCTCGGAGGGACGCTCGGCGGCGCTGAGCGGATCGTGGTCGGCCAGCTCGCAGGTCCAGGCCAAGTGAAGGTGTTCTCCAGCGGCTCGGCGCTACAGGGCGGCCCTGCCATGTATCTCGCGCCTGCCGATCATAGTCCGATCGTCGGCTTCGGCGAGATGGCGAGCTTCACGCCATTCGATGGCGGTGGCGGCGTGACCGTGGCGACCACGAGCACGACGCACGGCGCCAACCTGCTCGTGAGCGGCGTCTCGGCCAAGGACGAGACCGCGCAAGTGGTGAAATACCAGCTGGTCAGGCCCTCGCCGCAAGCCACCAACATGCTGGTCAAGCCGCTCGGCACCGTCGCCTCGACGGCCGGCTCGCAGCCGAATGTGCTTGGCGGCGACTAAAGGCTAGCCGGTTGCGCCTGATCGCTTGAGGCGCTCAAGGTCCTCCGGCGCGTCGACGTCTTCGAAGATGCTGTCGGTCGCGACTGCGACCTCGATCAGCTGCGCTTCATGCCGGGCCATCAGAGGCTTGGCGCCGGTGTCGCCGGTCAAGTCGCATCATCTCGGCGAAGTAGCTTCTTCCCCACAGCACCGGATTGCCGCTTCGCCCATGGCGCACCGGCACGCAGATCGCGCTTTCGCCGGTGAAGGCCGCCATCAAGGAGGTGAGCACCGACGCCTCCACCTCAGGCATGTCGCCGAGCAGGATCAGCGCGCCGTCGATGCCGGCAGGCAAGGCGCGCAGGCCGGCCCGCAGCGACGTGCTCAGGCCATCGGCGTAATCGGGGTTGGCAACGATGGTGACGTCGAGCCCACGCAGCGCCCCCGCGACCGCCGCAGCCTCGTGCCCGGTCACGACGATGACGGGCTCAGCGCCGCTCGCAATCGCAGTAGCGGCAACGCGGCGGACCATCTTCTCGCCGCCGATCGGCTCGAGAAGCTTGTTGCGCGGCGCCATGCGCGAAGAGCTGCCTGCAGCGAGCACGAGGCACGCGATCCTCATGGACGCGCTCCACCTTTGCCCCGCGCCACGGCGGTGATCTCGGCGATGATGGAGAGCGCGATCTCGGCTGCGCCTTGCGCGCCGATATCGAGGCCGATCGGGGCATGAATGCGCGCGATGTCGGCGGCGGCGATTCCAGCCTGCTTCAAGCGTTCCACTCTGCCGGCGTGGGTCTTCTTGCTCCCCAGCGCGCCGACATAGAAGGCGTCGGAGCGAAGCGCGGAGATCAGCGCCGCATCGTCGAGCTTCGCGTCGTGGCTCAGCGCCACCACCGCCGTGGCTGCATCGAGGCCAGCGGCGGAAAGCGCCTCGTCAGGCCAATCGTGCTCGATCCTGACATCGCCGAAACGCTCTTGCGTGGCGAAGGCGGCGCGCGGGTCGACGATCAAAACATCGTAGCCGAGCGCGCGTGCCATGGGCACCAGCGCCTGTGCCACATGCACGGCGCCGACGATGACGAGGCGCGTGGTCGGGGCAAACACGTTGATGAAGATTTCGCCGTTGCTTCCAGGCAAGGCTATGCTCCGATCCTGGCGGAAGGCCTCGGCAAGAGCCGGAGCCAGATCGTCCCCGAGATCGCCTGGCGCATGGGCAAGCCGGCGGTTGCCGGTGGCAAGCTCCGTCACCAACGCAGTCTTGCGGCGCGCCCCGATGTCGCTCGCGAGTTGATGCAGCACGCTTGTCCCCTCGCGCGCGCCTCCTTCCAGCGGCTCGACGAAGATGCGGATGGTGCCGCCGCAGGCGAGCCCGGCCTTCCAGGCGGTGCCGTCCTCGACGCCGAATTCGAGCGTCTTTGGCTTGGCAGATAGAAGCACCTCTTCCGCCTCGGCGATCACCTCCCCTTCGACGCAGCCGCCCGAAACCGAGCCGAGGAAATTCCCTCCCCCGTCGATGGCAAGCTGGCTGCCGACCGGCCGTGGCGCCGAGCCCCAGGTCTGAATGACGGTGGCAAGGGCCACGCGGCGGCCCTCTTCCAGCCAATCTAAGGCGCTTGGAATGACGCTTGGATCGCCGGCACTCATCGCTTGGTCCGAAACTCCCTGGTCGACAGTCAAGCCCTGAAGACCGGTCTTATAGCATTGACCTCGAGCGCGAAAATGCAGCTAGAATGGTTTTCGAGGAAGCGCTGGGGAGGACGCCGACGCCCGCTGCATGGGATTGCAGCCGGCGGGTCTCGCTGCAGACGTGAATCTGAACACCATCAAAGAAGTGAAGCACCCTCGCTCCGCCGAGGAGATCGTCAAGTGGACCCCCGGCTACGCCTGGCTCGCCGGGGGCACCTGGCTGTTCTCCACGCCGCAGATCGCGACCGACACCCTGATCGACCTCCGCTCGCTCCGCTGGCCGGCGCTTTCAGCTTCCAAAACCGGTCTCGACATCGCCGCGACCTGCACCATCGCCGAGTTCTATGATTTCAACGCGCCGGCGGAATGGACCGCGGCGCCCCTGTTTCAGCTCTGTGCCCGCGCCTTTCTCGCCTCGTTCAAGATCTGGAACGCAGCCACGGTCGGCGGCAACATCTGCATGTCGCTGCCGGCAGGGCCGATGGTCACGCTCGCCACCGCGCTCGAGGCCCGCTATACGCTCCTGCCCCGCGACGGGGCTCCACGCGAGGTTGCGGCCATCGATTTCGTCACCGGCAACCACGCCAATGTGCTTGCACCTGGCGAACTGCTGCGCAACATCCATCTGCCTGCGCGCGCGCTCCGCAAGCGCTTCGCCTCGCACCGCTCGTCCCTCACCCATCTCGGCCGCTCTGCCGTGTTTCTCATCGGCACGCGGAACGCCGATGAGGACGATCTGCTGTTGACCATAACCGCCGCTACGCCCCGGCCGGTGCAGATCAGCTTCGACCATGCGCCGTCCGCCGCTGAGCTGCGCCACGCCATCGATGAGGCAGTTCCCGCCGACGGCTATTTCGACGATGTGCATGGCTCGCCAGCCTATCGGCGGCGGCTCACTTATTATTATGCCGAGCAAATTCGCGCCGAGCTGGCAAACCCTGGAGCGCCGGCATGAATTTCGCCGTGAACGGCAGGACCTTCTCGGCGGAGCCTGCGCCTGGGCAGTGCCTCAGAACTTTTCTGCGCCAGCTCGGCTTCTTCGGCGTCAAGAAGGGCTGTGACCAGGGCGACTGCGGCGCCTGCACCGTCTGGCTCGACGGGGTGCCCTATCACTCCTGCCTGGTGCCTGCCTTCCGCGGCGCAGGCCACGAGATCACCACCATCGAAGGACTCGCGAAGGACGGCAAGTTGCACCCGATGCAGCAAGCGTTTCTCGATGCCCAGGCCTTTCAATGCGGCTACTGCGCCGCAGGCATGATCATGACCGCGGCGACCTTCGACGGCGAGGCGCGGCAGGATCTGCCCCACCGCCTGAAAGGCAATCTTTGCCGCTGCACCGGTTATCACTCGATCGACGATGCGCTGCACGGCGTGGTCAATGTCGAGGAGGAGGCCGCGGGGGTGGAAGCCTGCGGCAAGAGCCTGCGCAACCCGTTCGCAGAATAGATCGTCACCGGAAAGGCGCGCTACACGCTCGACGTGCCTGCCGACGGAGCGCTGCATCTCAAGGTGCTGCGCTCGCCGCATGCGCACGCGCGCATCAAGTCGATCAAGCGCGACAAGGCGCTTGCCGTGCCAGGCATGGTCGCCGTGTTCACCTGGGAGGACGTGCCGCGCAAGCTCTACTCCACGGCGACGCACGAGGATCACCTGGTCGACCCCGACGACACCTACATGCTCGATAACGTCGTGCGCTTCGTTGGCCAGCGGGTCGCGGCTTGCGTGGCCGAGACCGAGGCCGCCGCGGAGGAAGCCTGCCGCCTGCTCGAGGTCGAGTACGAGCCTCTGCCGGCGGTGTTCGACCCGGAACTCGCCATGGAGCCTGGCGCTCCGATCTTGCACGAAAAGAAGAGCGTCGCCTTCAGCGATAACATCTATGTCGACATTCACGGCGAGCTCGGCAGCGTCGAGGAAGGCTTCAGGGAGGCCGACGCCATCCACGAGATGACCTACTCGACCTCGCGGGTGCAGCACGTGCATCTTGAGACGCACGGCTCGCTCGCCTGGAGGGGCGAGGACGGCCGCTTGCATGTGCGCACCAGCTCGCAGGCGCCGTTCATCGCCAAGCAGAAGCTCTGTTACCTGTTCGGGCTGTTCGACCGCGACGTGCATGTGTTCACCGAGCGGATCGGCGGCGGCTTCGGCGGCAAGCAGGAGATGGTCACCGAGGATCTGTGCGCGCTCGCTACGCTCAAGCTCGGCCGCCCGGTGATGTGGGAGTACACGAGGGCAGAGCAGTTCATCGGCGCGACCACGCGCCACCCGATGACCACGCATGTGAAGCTCGGCGCCAAGAAGGACGGCACGCTGACCGCGCTTCAGGTCCGGGTCGTCTCCAATACCGGGGCCTATGGCGGCCATGGCGGCGAGACGCTGGCGGCGGCGCTCGGCAGCCCGATCGCCGCCTATCGCTGCGTCAACAAGAAGGCCGACGGCTACGCGGTCTATACCAATATGGTCCCGGCTGGCGGATTTCGCGGCTACGGCGCCTCGCAATCCACGTTTGCCATCGAATGCGCGATGGACGACCTCGCGCGGCTGCTCGGCATCAGCCCGTTCGAGATCAGGCGCATCAACAAGGTCAGGGAAACCGACCGCATCGAGTCGATCTGGAAGGACCCGTCAGACGTCGAGTTCGGCAGCTATGGCATCGATCAGTGCCTCGATCTCGTCGAGAAAGCGCTGAAAAGCGGCCGGGGGCTGCCCAAGCCCGAAGGCGACGACTGGCTGGAAGGCACCGGGGTTGCGCTTTCCATGCTCGAATTCAGGCCCCCCGACCGAGCACCGCTCGGGCGCCGAAATACGCCTCCTTGCCAACGGCAGCTACCACCTTGCGGTCGGCTCGACCGAGATGGGCAACGGCTCGACCACGTCGCACCGGCAGATTGCCGCCTCGGTGCTCGGCACGCGCGCGAGCAACATCGCCATCATCAATGGCGACACCGATCAGACTCCCTATGACACCGGTACCTTTGCCAGCACCGGCACGGTCGTCGCCGGCCAGGCAGTGGAGAAGACGGCTCTCGCGCTCCGCGACGTGCTCATTGCCTTCGCCGCCCGTCATTTCGGCTGCGAGCCGGCCGATTGCCGGTTGCAGGACGACTCGATCGTCTGCGCCAACCGGAAGATGACGCTTGCCGAGCTGCATGCCGAGGGCGCCAAGGTCGGCGACCGCTTCGATGTCAGGCGCAAGGCGTATCTGTCGCCGCGCACGATAGGGTTCGACGTGCAAGGCGTGCGCGTCGCCGTGCATCGCGTCACCGGCGAGATCATGACCTTGCAGAGCGTGCATGCGGCGGATGTCGGCAGGCTGATCAATCCCATGCAGTGCCGCGGCCAGCTCGACGGCGCCATCGCCATGGGCTTCGGCTGGGCGCTTTACGAGAAGATGGTCTACGACGAACACGGCGTCATGCTGAACCCGGCGCTCCGCGACTACCGCATCCCCGCCTTCGCCGACGTGCCGCGCAGCGAGATCTATTTCGCCGACACCTACGACAAGATCGGGCCGCTCGGTGCCAAGGCGCAAGGCGAATGTGGCATCAATTGCGTGGCGCCTGCGATCGTCAACGCCGTCGCCGACGCCACCGGCGTGCGCTTCACGAGCCTGCCGCTCTCGCCCGAGCGCATCTTCGACAGGCTCGGCTCATGACCGCGCAGGACGGAAAGGCGGTGACCATCGTCACCCAGACGCGGGTCGAACCCGGCATGGACGAGGAATTCGCCAAATGGCAGCAGCGCGTCAGCGAGTCGGTTGCCGCGCAACCAGGGTTCGTCAAGGAGACGGTGATGCCGCCCTCTCCGCCCTCCCAGATCGACTGGGTCATCCTGCAGCGCTTCGCCTCGCGCGGTGCGGCCGTCACCTGGCTGCGCTCGGCCGAGCGCCAGCGTTTCGTGGCGGAGGCGCAGTCCATTCTCGTCGGCCAGGACGACGTTCACCTCGTGAGCGATTCCCAGCCTGGCGTGCTGCCTGCGCCGGTCTCGGCCGTGATCTCGACGCGGATCAAGCCGGGGCAGGAAGAGGCTTATTCTGCAGTGGGGACGCCGCATCGCCGAGGCACAAGCGAAGTCTCCCGGCTTTCAAGGCTATCGGCGCGAGCCTCCGGTCCCAGGCGTGCAGGAGGACTGGCTCACCATCCTGCGCTTCGATTCAGAGGCGAATTTGCAGACCTGGCTCGACTCGCCCGAGCGGAAGAAGCTGCTCGAAGAGTCGGAGGCCTTTACCGAGGAGTGCCACACCAGGATCGTGCGCACAGGCTTCGACCAGTGGTTCGACGTTCCGGGCGCTGCCCCGCCATCGGCGTGGAAGCAGAACATGGTCGTGCTGATGGTGCTCTACCCGCTCGTGTTCCTGCTCAACGAATGGCTGCAGAAGCCGATCCTGGTCGGCATCTTCCACCTGCCCTATTGGCTCTTTCTGTTCATCAACAACGCGGTCAGCGTCGTCCTGCTCAGCCTGATCCTGCCTTGGGTGAGCCGGCAGCTGACCTGGTGGCTCAGCCCTGCCGAGCACGACGGCAAGCGCGACCTCGCCGGCGTGGCGCTGGTGATCGGCATCTATGCCCTTTGGCTGATCGCCTTCTGGCAATATCAGACGCGGCTCGGACGACCTTTCTGAGGCTATGCCCTCAAGCAGCGTCGGCGATGACGCGATAGAGCGCCTCGCGGTCAGGCGCGCTGCGGACCTTCCGTAACGTTTCAGCATCGCGGAGCGCCCTGGCGACGCAGGCCAACGCATTGCCCTTGGCGCTGTCGCCTGATTCCGGAATCAGCAGCAACACGACGATGTCCACCGGTTCGCCGTCGATGGCGTCGAAGTCGATGCCGTGGCGGAGCCGGGCGAGAAGCGCGAATGGCGTCTTTAGGCTTGTGAGCCGCGCGTGAGGCAGCGCCACGCCGTTGCCGACGCCGGTCGAGCCAAGCTCCTCGCGCTTGGCGATCTCGCGCGCGACCTCGTCCGCGGGCAGGCCCGCCACTGCCGCTGCTTCCATCGAGAGCTGCTCAAGCAGGCGATCTTTGTCGTTCGCCTTGACATCGATCATGACCTGAGTGGGGACAAGGAAATCGCTGATCTTCATTGCTGCTCCAGCTTGCATTCGCGGATTGGACGAGGCGGGGCTTTTCACTCAGGCGCCTTCAGCCGATAGCCAATGCCTGTTTCCGTCAAGATGTAGCGTGGCCGCGCAGGCATCAGGCTCGATCTTGTTCCTGAGCTGCCTGACATAAACGCGCAGATATTGCGGATCGATGCTGGTGGACCAAAGTTCCTTGAGAAGGAACTTATGGGTCAGCACCTTGCCTGCGTGCTGGATCAAGAGACGCAGCAAGTCATATTCCTTCGGCGAAAGCTTCACCTCCTTGCGGTCAACCTTGACGATGCGGCGCACGAGGTCGACCGAGAGGCCGCCAAGCTTGAAGACCGGGCGTTCGCCCTGCACTTGCAGCTGATGGCGGAGCGCCGCCCGGATGCGGGCGAGCAGCTCCTCCATGCCGAAGGGCTTGGTCACGTAGTCGTCGGCGCCCTGGTCGAGCGCCGCCACCTTGGCAACCTCATCGCCGCGGCTTGAGAGCACGACGATCGGCAGGTCCTCTCTCGCTGCGCGAATTTGGCGCAAGAGCTCAAGCCCCTGCATGTCGGGAAGGCCGAGGTCGAGGATCACGAGATCGGGCTTGCCGGACATGAGCTCGAGAGCGGCCTTGGCGTTCGAGGCGTCCATGGTCTGATAGCCCTGGGTCTCGAGCCCCATGCGCAGCAATTTGCGGATCGGCGGCTCGTCGTCGACCACCAGAACCTTGAGGGGAGCTGCACTCATGCGGCGGTGTCCAGTCGCGCGGCGGGCTTGGGCACCGGCAGGGTGATGGTGAACACCGCGCCAGGCCGGTCGGTGCGGTTTGCCGCGGCGATCGAGCCGCCCATGGCTTCGATGAAGCCGCGGGAGATCGCAAGCCCAAGCCCGGTGCCGGCCCTAACTTGATCCTGCTTCTCGGCGCGGTGGAACTTGTCGAAGATGCGATCGAGCTCCTCGGTCGGAATGCCGCTGCCCTCATCGACGATCTGCAGCTTGACGGTCTCGGCCTCCCGCCAGCTTTGGATCAGCACCGTGGTCTTGGGCGAGGCATATTTGGCGGCGTTGTCGAGGAGATTGAACAAGACCTGCTCGAACAGGACCGGGTCGAGCTCGAGCATTGGCAGGTCCTTGGCGATGTCGACCTCTACGCGGTGATGGACCAGGATTTTTCTAGCACGTTCCAGCACCGAGCCCACGATCTCGCCGATATCGTGCCGCGCCGTGTTGGGCTTGATCGAGCCAGACTCGAGCCTGGTCATGTCGAGCAGATTGGCGATGAAGCGGTTGAGCCGCTCCGATTCTTCGAGAATGGTGGCGACGAGATCGGCCTTGGCCTCCTCGTCGAGGGCGCCCGACAAATCTTTGAGCGCGCCCGCGGCGCCGACAATGGAGGCAAGCGGGGTCTTCAAATCATGCGAGATGGAGGTGAGCAGCGCCGAGCGGAGGCGATCGGCCTCCTCCCTGCGCTTGGCCTGGTCGAGATCGTCCACGAGATGGACGCGCTCGATGGCCAGCGCAGCCTGGTCGATCAGAGCGTCGAGCAGGCGCCGCTGGTCAGGGGTGAGGAGCGGACCGGGCTTGTCGCTGTCGATGCCGACGACGCCCACCAGCCCGCGGCCGGTGCGCATAGGCAGAAACAGCCGCTTAGCGCCAGGCAGCGTGTCAGAGCCGCGGCCTGCGGCACGATTATGGTCCCAGGCCCATTTGGCGGCGGCAAGATCGGCATCGTCGAGAACATCCTCAGGCGGATAGCCGGTTTTGACGGCAAGCGTGCCGTCTTCAGGCAGCAGAAGCACGACCCTCACTCTAAGCATCAAGGCAGCCTGGTAGGCGCTTGCCCACAGCACGTCGTCGAGCGTGCCGGCGCCCGACAATTTACGGCTGAAGGCATAGAGCGACTCGGTGGTGCGCGCCCGGGCCATGGCGGTGACGGCAAGGGTGCGCGCGCGCGCCGCGACATTGGAGACCACGACGGCCACGATGGCGAAGAACAGGACGGCGATGACGTTCCGCGGATCGGCGATGGCGAAGGTGTAATAGGGCGAAGTGAAGAAGAAGTTGTAGCAGAGCGCCGATGCGGCACTGGCCACGAGCGAAGGCCACAGTCCGAAGCGCACCGCGATGCCGACAACCGCCGTGAGGTACACGAGGTCGGTGTTCTCGGTGCCGATCCCCGGCCAAAGTAATGCGCTCAAGGCCGTGGCCACGGCCACGGCGAGCAAGGCGAATGCATAGGGCCGCGCATCGAAAGGCTCTGCGCGTTCGGCCGTGCGGACGGTCTTTCTCGGGATGGTCTCTTTGTCCAGCTCCTCGCCGGCGATGACGTGCACGCTGATATTGCCGCAGCAACGCAAGAGATCGCGGACCACCGAGCCATGCAGCAGCTCGAACCAGGACGACCGCGTGGATTTGCCGATGATGATCTGGGTCACGTTGTTGGCTTGCGCAAAGCCGACCACGTCGTCGGCGATGCGGCGGTCGCCGCCGGGAATGGTGACCGGCTCGCCGCCCAAGGCCTGCGCCAGCCGAAGCGTGTCGGCGATGCGGTCGCGCTCCTCCTCGGAGAGTTGCAGGCTGCGCTTGGTCTCGACATAGAGCGCGGTCCAAGGTCCGTGCAGGCGATCGGCGAGACGCTTGGTGTAGCGCACGAGCCCCGCCGCGTGCGGGTCCTCGCTCACGCAGACAAGGAGACGCTCGCCGGCGGGCCAAGGACCTGAGATCGCCCGCGCCTGCATCTCGTCGAGCAGTTGCTCGTCGACGCGCTCCGCCGTGCGGCGGAGCGCGAGCTCGCGGAGAGCGGTGAGGTTGGCCGGGGAGAAGAAGTGCTCGAGCGCGCGCTCGGCCTGCTTCGGCACGTAGACCTTGCCCTCTTTCAGGCGCTGGATCAGGTCGTCGGGAGTGAGATCGACAAGCTCGATGGCGTCGGCGCGGTCTAGGATCGAGTCGGGCACGGTCTCCCGCACGCGCACGCCGGTGATCTGCGCCACCACGTCGTTCAGGCTCTCGATGTGCTGGATGTTGAGCGTGGTGTAGACGTCGATGCCCTTGCTCAACAGCTCTTCGACGTCGAGATAGCGCTTGGGGTGCCGGCTACCGGCGGCATTGGTGTGGGCGAGCTCATCGACGAGCGCCAGGTCCGGGCGGCGCGCGATCAGGCCGTCGAGATCCATCTCCTCGAGCGTGTGATCCTTGTATTTGATGGCGCGGCGGGGAAGGACCTCAAGGCCGTCGAGCAGAGCCTCGGTCTCCTTGCGGCCATGCGTCTCGACCACTCCGACGACGACGTCGGCGCCGTCCTTCGCCCTGGCGCGGGCCCCCTGCAGCATCTCGTAGGTCTTGCCCGACGCCGGGAGCGGCGCCGAGAAAGATTTTGAGCCGCCCGGCGCGACTTTCTTCCTTCTTGGCTTTTTCGAGCAGCGCCTCAGGCGAAGGACGCTGATCCGGCTCACGCCGCTGTTCTGCCATGAGGTGCTACGCGGGCTATTTTCCCGCGCCTTGCTGCGTGCCGGCGCCGTCCAGAGCGAGATTGAGCGCAAGCACATTGACGCGCGGCTCGCCGAAAATGCCGAGAGTGCGGCCCTTGATGTTATCCGCGACGAGCCGGCGGACATCATTTTCCGGCAAGTTGCGCGCCTTGGCAACGCGCGGCACCTGGAAATAGGCGGCGTCTGGCGTGATGTCAGGGTCGAGACCGCTGCCGGACGTGGTTACCAAATCGGTTGGGACCGGGCTTGAGCTGTTCTCCTGCTTCAGTTTGTCGACATCGGCAGTGATCCGCTCGATCAGCGCCTTGCTGGTCGGGCCAAGATTGGAGCCGCCGGAATTGGCGGCATTGTAGGGCACCGAGGTCGTCTTTGAGGGATCCGCGGGGTCCGGCCCGAGGGTGGCCGACGGCCTGCCGTGGAAATAGCGGTCCGAGGTAAAGGACTGCCCGATCAACGCTGAGCCGAGCACTTTGCCGTCCTTCTCGATCAAGCTGCCATGCGCCTGATTGGGAAAGATCGCTAGCGCCACACCGGTCATGACCAGGGGATAGACGAGCCCGGTCAGGATGGTGAAGGCAAGGAGCAGGACGATGGCGGGGCGGAGTTCTTTCAGCATGGCCGTTCTCCTTTAGGCAAGATGCAAGGCGGTGACCAAAAGGTCGATGGCCTTGATGCCGACAAAAGGAATGATGATGCCGCCAAGCCCGTAGATCAGCAGATTGCGCCTGAGCAGCGGACCGGCGCCGATCGGGCGGTAAGCGACGCCCTTCAGCGCGAGCGGGATGAGCGCGATGATGATCAGCGCGTTGAAGATGATGGCGGACAGGATGGCGCTTTGCGGCGTCGCGAGATGCATGATGTTGAGCGCCTGCAGCTGCGGGTAGAAGGCGAGGAACATCGCCGGGATGATGGCGAAATATTTCGCCACGTCGTTGGCGATCGAGAAGGTGGTCAGCGCGCCGCGTGTCATCAACAGCTGCTTGCCGATCTCCACGATCTCGATGAGCTTGGTCGGATTGGAATCTGAGGTCGACCATGTTGCCAGCCTCGCGCGCGGCTTGCGTGCCGGCATTCATGGCGACACCGACATCGGCCTGGGCCAGAGCCGGCGCATCGTTGGTGCCGTCGCCGCACATGGCGACGAGCTTGCCCTTGGCCTGCTCATCGCGGATGAGCCGCAGCTTCTCCTCAGGCGTGGCCTGAGCGAGAAAGTCGTCGACGCCGGCTTCCGCGGCGATGGCCGCGGCGGTCATGGGATTGTCGCCGGTGATCATGATGGTGCGGATGCCCATGCGGCGAAGCTCGGCAAAGCGGTCGCGGATGCCGCCCTTGACGATGTCCTTAAGCTGAACGACGCCGAGCAGCTTGCCGTCCTTGGCCACGGCAAGGGGCGTGCCGCCCGACTTGGCGATCGTCTCGGCGATGGCGTTGACCTCTCGCTCAAGCTCGGCGCTGACGGAGGTTTTGCGCGCAGCGGCGGCGCCGGCACTGACGGCCTTGGCCGACTTGAGATAGTCGAGCACCGCGTCGATCGCGCCCTTCCTGATCCACGAGCCGTTGATCTCGACTCCGCTCATCCGGCTTTGTGCCGTGAACGGGATGAATTTGGCGCCAAGCTCGTGGATGTCGCGGCCGCGAATGCCGTATTTCTCCTTGGCCAGCACCACGATGGAACGGCCTTCAGGCGTCTCGTCGGCGAGCGAGGCGAGCTGGGCGGCATCGGCAAGCTCCTTCTCGGTCACGCCGCTCACGGGCAGAAAGGCGGTGGCCTGGCGGTTGCCGAGGGTGATGGTGCCGGTCTTGTCGAGGAGCAGCGTATCGACGTCGCCTGCCGCCTCCACGGCCCTGCCCGACATGGCGAGCACATTGAAGCGCACCAGCCGGTCCATGCCGGCGATGCCGATGGCCGATAGAAGCGCGCCGATGGTCGTGGGAATGAGCGTCACGAACAGGGCAACGACGACGACAAGCGAGATCGTGCCGCCGGCATAGGCGGCAAAGCTCGGGATGGTCGCCGTGGCGAACACGAAGATCAGCGTCATGCCCGCGAGCAGGATATTGAGCGCGATCTCGTTCGGGGTCTTCTGGCGCTCGGCGCCCTCGACCAGCCTGATCATGCGGTCGAGGAAGGTCGAGCCTTGCGCCGCGGTGATGCGCACTTTGAGCCAATCGGAGACCACCAGCGTGCCGCCGGTGACGGCAGAACGATCGCCGCCCGCCTCGCGGATGACCGGCGCCGACTCTCCGGTAATGGCCGCCTCGTTTACCGAGGCGACGCCCTCGATCACCTCGCCGTCGGAGGGGATGAGGTCGCCTGCCTCGACCAGCACCACCTGTCCTGGCCTGAGCTCGCCGGCTGACGTCGGCACCACGAGGTCTTTGCCATCGACGATGAGCTTGGCCTTGGTCTCCTCGCGGGTCTGGCGCAGGCTCGCGGCTTGCGCCTTGCCGCGTCCCTCGGCCACGGCTTCGGCAAAATTGGCGAACAGCACCGTGATCCACAGCCAGACGATGATCTGGAAGGTGAAACCGAGATGTTCGCTGCCGCTCAGCCATTCGCGGATGAAGATCGCGGTGGTCAGCGCGGCGACGACTTCGACCACGAACATCACGGGGTTCTTCATCATGGCGCGGGGATCGAGCTTGGCGAAGGCCGCGCCGATCGCAGGCATGACGATCTTGGGATCGGTCAGCGCCGTGACCGGCATCCGCTTGCGTAAATGAGAGGTTTCCATGGCTAACACTCCGGAAGCTCGATCAGAACAATTGTCCTGCAATCATGGCGAAGTGCTCGACGATCGGCCCGAGCGCGAGCGCCGGGAAGAAGGTGAGACCGCCGACTATGAGGATGACGCCCACGAGCAGGCCGACGAACAGGCCGCCATGGGTGGGGAAGGTGCCGGTTGAGGCTGGCACGATTTTCTTGGCCACCAGCGAGCCGGCCACGGCCATCATCGGCACGATGACGAAGTAGCGGCCGATGAGCATGGCGAGCCCGCCGGTGGTGTTGTACCAGAGCGTGTTGCCGGTCATGCCGGCGAAGGCCGAGCCGTTATTGGCGGTTTGCGACGTGTAGAGATAGAGCGCCTCGCTGAAACCGTGCGGGCCGGCATTGGCCATGCTCGACACCCCGAACGGGAGCACCACGGCCGCAGCGGTGAATGCCAGCATCGACAGAGGCAGGATCAAAATGGCGAGCATGGCCATCTTGACCTCCTTCGCCTCGATCTTCTTGCCGAGATATTCCGGCGTGCGGCCGACCATCAGGCCTGCCACGAACACGGCGACGATCACCATCAGCAGCATGCCGTAGAGGCCAGAGCCGACGCCGCCATAGATGATCTCGCCAAGCTGCATCATGATCAGCGCCATCATGCCGCCGAGCGGCGTGTAGCTGTCATGCATGGAGTTGACCGAGCCGTTGGAGGCGGCGGTGGTCGCCACCTCCCACAGGCTCGAATTGGCGATGCCGAAGCGGACCTCCTTGCCTTCCATATTGGCAGGATCGAGCCCGAGGCTTGCGAAGTTCGGATTGCCCGAGCCTTCAGCCCAATAGGAGAAGCCCACCAAAGCGAGGAAGATGATCGACATGGCGGCATAGAGCGCCCAGCCCTGCCGCTCATCCTTGACCATGCGCCCGAAAGTGTGGGTGAGCGCAGCCGAGATGAGCAGAATGTAGATCATCTCGAGGAAATTGCTGAGCGGCGTCGGGTTCTCGTAAGGCACCGAGGAATTTGCGTTCCAGAAGCCGCCGCCATTGGTGCCGAGCTGCTTGATGGCGATCTGCGATGCAGCGGGACCTTGGCTAATGGTCTGCTTGGCGCCCTCGAGCGTGGTCGCATCGACATAGGCGCCGAGATTCTGCGGCACGCCCTGCCAGACGAGGACAAGTGCGGCGGCGATGGACAGAGGCAAGAGCACGTAGAGCGTGCAGCGGGTGAGATCGACCCAGAAATTGCCGACGGTCTTGCCTGAGGTCCGCGCGAAGGCGCGGATCAGCGCCACGGCGAGCGCGATGCCGGTGGCGGCCGAAACGAAATTCTGGGTGGTGAGGCCAACCATCTGGGTCAGATAGCTGAGGGTGCTTTCGCCGCCGTAGTTCTGCCAGTTGGTGTTGCTGGTAAAGCTGACCGCGGTGTTGAAGGTGAGATCCGGCGCGACGGCCGACATGCCTGCAGGGTTCAGCGGCAAGCAGGCCTGGAAGCCGCATGAGCGCGTAGACGCAAGGAAGCCTGCAGCGTTGAACAGCAGCATGGCGACCGTATAGGTGATCCAATGCTGCTCGCGCGTCTCGTCGACCCCGGCGATTCGATAAAGCCCGCGCTCGACGGGGCCTAGCACCGGCGTCAGGAACGTGCGCTCGCCCTGGAAGACGCGCGCCATGTAGCGGCCAAGCGGCACGACGAGGGCGGTGAGGACCACGAAATAGATGGCGATCTGAATCCAGCCGTTGAGGGTCATGGAGCGCCTCTAGAATTTCTCAGGCCGCAGCAGGGCGTAGGTGAGGTAGACGAGCAGCCCGGCGGTGACGATGCCGGCGAGCCAATAGTCGAAGATCATGGCGAGCCTCCTACAGACGGTCGCAGGCGAGAACGTAGGCGATCGACAACGCGAAGAAGCCGACGCCGACGGCGATCAGGATCAGGTCCAACATGCGGTGTCTCCTTGCGGATGGGCGCCAATACCTCCCCCTGCGCACGTTTGCGCGTCGGGGGACGGCGTCCCGCTCGGGTGAAGAGCTAGTCCTAACCTGCGTATGTTTTCGAGATGGAACGAGGAGGCCGGCTTATAGGAATTTCATAGTGACCTGACCGCCTGTTTTGAGTCGGCAGCTGACAGCCTCGCTTGGAAGTGAGACTGTCTGGGGTGTTTCCAGGACTACATGAAGAAGAT
>CAVUFL010000017.1:0-26452 GCA_963740805.1 uncultured Alphaproteobacteria bacterium
ATGGCACGCTCAAGCAGCGAATACGCGAGCGTGGAAGCGGTAACGCAATAGAAATGACCCGCTACGCCGAGCTCGACGTCACCACCAATTTCTCCTTCCTGCGTGGCGGCTCGCACGCCGAGGAGCTGGTGGCGACGGCCAAGGCGCTGGGGCTTGAAGCCATCGCCGTCACCGACCGCAACACGCTTGCCGGCGTGGTCCGCGCGCACCTTGCCGCACGTGAGGTCGGCGGCATCGAATTCATCGTCGGCTGCCGCCTCGATCTCGACGACGCGCCGAGCTTGCTTACCTATCCGACGGACCGCGCCGCTTACGGCAGGCTCTGCCGGCTGCTCACCCTCGGTCAGCGCCGCGCCGAGAAGGGGAAGTGCACGCTTCATCTCGACGATGTCGCCGCCCACGCCGAAGGCCTCATCTTCATCGCGCTGCCGCCTGATGATTTCCCTCCCCCGCGCGGGGGGAAACCTCCGAGCCTGCCAAGATGTCCCCGCTCCCCCCTTGTGGGGGAGCACGCGCGCCCTTTAGGCGCGCGGAGGGGGGTAAATCTCAAACTCAGAGTTTGCCGCTCACCCCCCTCTCTACCCTCCCCCACAAGGGGGGAGGGGGAAGAGATTGCAGCGTTACGGACTTAAATCCCTCCCCCAGCAAGGGGGAGGGTGGTGCTGCACGAAGTGCAGCACCGGGTGGGGGTCGACACGCAACACCTGCTCGAAGACTTGACCCCCACCCCGACCCTCCCCCTTTCAGGGGGAGGGAGAGCGTTGTTGACCCGCTCAACTTCGAAATCCCACCTTCGCCGCATAAAGCAGGCGCTGGGGCCACAGACGCGGCTCTATCTCGCCGCCAGTCACTCTTATCGCGGCGACGACCGCGCCTGCATCGCCGCGCTGGCGCAACTCGCGGCGCGCGTCGGCACTCCTCTCGTCGCCACCGGCGCCGTGCTCTATCACGCCGCCCACCGCAGGCCCTTGCAGGACGTGCTCACCTGCATCCGCGAGAAATGCACCATCCATGACGCGGGGCTGAAGCTCGAAGCCAATGCCGAGCGGCACCTCAAGCCTCCGCAGGAGATGGCGCGGCTGTTCGCCGGCTATGAGGACGCGCTTGCCCGCACCATCGAGATCGCAGATTCCTGCAGCTTCTCTCTCGACGAGCTAAAATACGAATATCCAGACGAGCCCGTGCCTGAAGGCAAGACCCCGCAATCGCATCTGGAAGATCTGACCTGGGAGGGCGCTGCTTGGCGTTTCCCCGACGGAATCCCCGAGAAGGTCCGCGACACGCTTCAGAAGGAGCTCGCGCTGATCGAGGAGCTCGACTACGCGCGCTATTTCCTCACCGTGCACGACATTGTGCATTACGCGAGGCACCTCGACATTCTTTGCCAAGGACGCGGCTCGGCGGCGAACTCCGCCGTGTGCTATTGCCTCGCCATCACCAATGTCGACCCGACCGAGATCGACCTCCTGTTCGAGCGCTTCGTCTCGCCCGAGCGTAAAGAGCCGCCCGACATCGACGTCGATTTCGAGCACGAACGGCGTGAAGAGGTGATTCAATATATCTATGGCCGCTACGGCCGCGACCGCGCCGGCATCGCCGCCACGGTGATCTCCTATCGCGGGCGCTCGGCGGTGCGCGAGGTCGGCAAGGCGCTCGGGCTCTCGGAGGACACTGTCGCCGCGCTTGCCACCACCATCTGGGGCTTGAGCAATTCTGCCCTGCCCGAGGAGTATGTGCGACAGGCTGGACTCGATCCCACCGACCCGCTGCTCTCCCGCTGCCTCGAGCTGACGCAAGAGCTGCTGGGCTTCCCGCGCCATCTCTCCCAGCATGTCGGCGGCTTCGTGCTGACGCGCGGGCCTTTGTCCGAGGTCGTGCCCATCGGCAACGCCGCCATGGAGGATCGCACCTTCATCGAGTGGGACAAGGACGATCTCGATGCGCTCGGGCTGCTGAAAGTCGATGTGCTCGGCCTCGGCATGCTCACCTGCATCCGCAAGGGCTTCGCCCTGATCAAGGAGCATTACGGCCGCGAGCTTTCGCTCGGCACCGTGCCGCCAGACGATCCCGCCGTTTACGAAATGCTGTGCAAGGCAGATTCGATCGGCGTGTTCCAGGTCGAGAGCCGGGCGCAGATGAACATGCTGCCCCGGCTCAAGCCTCGAAAGTTCTACGACCTCGTCATCGAGGTTGCCATCGTGCGGCCAGGTCCGATCCAGGGCGACATGGTGCACCCATATTTGCGCCGCCGCTGCGGCGATGAGGCGGTCGAGTTCCCCTCGCCGCATCCGGACCATGGTCCTGCCGACGAGCTGAAGCAGGTGCTGGGCAAGACGCTCGGCGTGCCTCTGTTCCAGGAGCAGGCCATGCGGCTTGCCATGGTGGCGGCGAAATTCTCAGGCCCCGAGGCGAACGAGCTTCGCCGCGCCATGGCCACCTTCCGCCGCCGCGGCACCATCGACCGGCTGCACGAGAAGATGGTGAGCCGTATGACGGCACGCGGTTATCCGCAAGAGTTCGCCGAGCGCTGCTTCAACCAGATCAAGGGCTTCGGCGAATACGGCTTCCCCGAGAGCCACGCCGCGAGTTTCGCCCATCTCGTTTATGTCTCTGCCTGGCTCAAATGCCATTACCCCGCTGCCTTTGCCGCCGCGCTGCTCAACTCGCAGCCCATGGGCTTCTATGCGCCGGCGCAGATCGTGCGCTGCGCGGTCGACCATGGGGTGGAGGCGCGCGAGGTCGATATCAATCACAGCCTGTGGGACTGCACGCTGGAGCCTGCCTATTTCTCCCCCTCATTTCCATTGTCATCGCCCGGCTTGACCGGGCGATCCAGTAATCACGAAAGCCAGGGGTTACTGGATGCCCGCCTGCGCGGGCATGACAAGGAAAGAGGAATGGAACACACCTTCGCGTTGCGCCTCGGCATGCGGCAGGTTGACGGGCTGCGTGAGGATGATGTGAAGGCCATCGTCTCGATCCGCGACGGGATTCCCGCCGAGCTGAACCCTCATTTGTTCGCTCCACCTTTCTCTATGTCATCGCCCGGCTTGACCGGGCGATCCAGTAATCACCAAGGCCAGGGGTTACTGGATGCCCGCCTGCGCGGGCATGACAAACAGGAAGGAGAACTTTTCAGCGATGTGCGCGATTTGTGGCGGCGGAGCGGCGTCGGCCGCGCCACGCTAGAGCGTCTCGCTGCGGCTGATGCGTTCCGCTCGCTCGGCCACGATCGCCGCCAGGCGCTATGGGAGGTGCGCGGCCTGCCCAAGGAACTGCCGCTGCCCCTGTTCGACCATGCGCAAGCTGCAGAGGCAGGCGCCGAGCCAGAAGTCACGCTTCCCATCATGCCGCTGTCAGAGCATGTGGTGAACGATTACCGGACCTTGCGCCTTTCGCTCAAAGCCCACCCGATGAGCTTCCTCCGCGCGGCAATCGCGAGCGAAGGCATCCTCTCTTGCGCCGATCTGAAGCGCACGCGCGACGGCGCACGGGTGAGCGTCGCAGGCGTCGTGCTGGTGCGCCAGCGTCCAGGCTCGGCCGCAGGCGTGGTGTTCATGACCATCGAGGACGAGACCGGAGTCGCCAATTCGGTGATCTGGCCGAAGGTGCTGGAGCGGATGCGCAAAGTGGTGATGGGCGCGCGGCTCGTGGTGGTGCATGGCCGCATCCAGCGGCATGAGGACATTATTCATGTCGTGGCCGAGAGGCTCGAAGATCGCAGCGACTGGCTGCGGCTCCTCGAAGAAGATGCGGACAGCATGAATGTTCCGCTCGCCAATGCCGACGAGGTGAAGCGGCCAGACCAAGGCTCCTGGCGCTCGCCGCCTGACGAGGAGCAGACGCCCTTCCCGCTTGCGCCTGCCGATCACGTCAAGCGCCCGCTTGCTGCCCGCGAGAAATCCCATCCGCGCTGGCATCCCCGCCGCCACCCCCGCTCGATGCGCATCATCCCCAAATCCCGCGACTTCCATTGACGCAAGCGTGCCGGGGAAGTCTGAGCATACGGTCTTCTCCATCCCTCCCCTGATGGGGAGGGTGGCTCGGCCAAAGGCCGAGCCGGGTGGGGTGATGACTCTTCGGCAAGCCCCCCGGATTGCTGCGCAAGCCGACCTCCCCACGAGGGGGAGGTATGGGAGCTTGTGGCTCCCGCAGCGAAACCCTTTATGCTGTGTCTATGATGCGTATCAACAAACTCCCATTACTTGCCGTTTCGCTGGCCCTTGTCCTCGCCTTCGGCGCTGGCACGGACAGCAGAGCCTATGACCGCCCGGAAGGCTCAAGCGGCTTCACCCAGAAGACGCTCGCCAAAGCCAAGCGGCACATGGTGGTGGCGGCGAACCCGCTTGCCGCCGAGGCCGGCCTTGCCATCCTGCGCAAAGGCGGCAGCGCCGTCGATGCCGCCATTGCCACCCAGATGGTGCTCAATGTCGTCGAGCCGCAATCATCTGGGCTGGGCGGCGGCGCGTTTCTGCTGGCCTGGGATCGAGCCACCGAGACGTTGCTAAATTTCGACGGTCGCGAGACGGCGCCTGAAGCTGCGACGCCAGAGCTGTTCCTCGATGCCGCCGGCAAGCCGCTGCCCTTCAAGCAAGCCGCCGAGAGCGGCCGCTCGGTCGGCGTGCCCGGCGTTCTTGCCGCGCTGAAGCTCGCCCATGACAAATACGGCAAGCTGCCTTGGGCCGAGCTGTTCGCTCCGGCGATTGCGCTCTCGCGCGACGGGTTTCAGGTCTCGCCCCGCCTCGCCAAGCTTCTCGCCGAGTTGGATCCAGCGAGCTTCTCCCCCGCGGCGCGCGCCTATCTCTTCGATCCTGACGGGCGCCCCAGGCCCGAAGGTTACAAGCTGAGCAATCCGGCGCTTGCCTCAACCTTCGAGGCCATCGCCAGAGACGGACCTGCGGCCTTCTACGAAGGCGGCATCGCCCGCGACATCGCTGCCGCCGTGCAAAGCGATCCACGTGGGCCAGGCAAGCTCACGGCCGAGGATCTTGCGCGCTATCGCGCCAAGCTGCGCGAGCCGGTCTGCGTCGTCTATCGCAGCTTCGATGTGTGCGGGGCGGCCCCTCCTTCCTCCGGCGCGGTCACCATCGGCCAAGTGCTTGAGCTGATCGAGCCTTTCGATCTCGGCAGTGAACCTCTCGCCGTCGAGCCCGTGCATCGCATCGTCGAGGCCGAACGCCTCGCTTTCGCCGATCGCGCGCGTTACCTTGCCGATCCGGATTTCGTCCCCGCCCCGCTCGCCGGCCTGCTCGACAAATCCTATCTCGACCAGCGCCGCGCCCTCATCGATCCGACCCGTGCGCTCGGGCAGGTGACGGCAGGCACACCGCCCAACACGCGCCGAGGCGCCTATGGAAGCGATGCGACGCTGGAGAATGTCGGCACCAGCCACATTTCCATCGTCGATGACGACGGCAACGCGATCTCCATGACCACCTCCATCGAGCAAGCCTTCGGCTCGCATCTGATGGTGCGCGGCTTTCTGCTCAACAATGAGCTCACCGATTTCTCCTTCGTCCCCGTCGATGATCAGGGCCGTCCTGTGGCGAACCGCGTCGAGCCGGGCAAGCGCCCGCGGAGCTCGATGGACCCGACCATGATCTTCGCCGAGGGATCTGACGGCCGAAAGCTACGCTTCCTGCTCGGCTCGCCCGGAGGACCAGGCATCATCCTGTTCAACCTCAAGGCCATCATCGCCTTGCTCGATTGGCGTCTCGATCCGCAAGCCGCCACTGCGCTCGCCAATTTCGGCTCGACCGGCGGGCCGTTCCTGCTAGAGCCCGGGCAAGAGTTGGATTCCCTCGCCGACGGCATGGCCAAGCTCGGCCATAAGGTTGAGCGGTTTCCCTTCACCAGCGGCCTCGCCATCGTCGCCATTACCCCTGAGGGATTCGAAGGCGGCGCCGACCCACGCCGCGAAGGCGCGGCGCTCGGGGATTAGACGTCAGCGTTGCGAAGGGCTATTCTGGCTTGTCGACACGGTGAGTTGGGATTGGGTATGAGCCGCACACGAGCGCTTCCGAAAACCGGATTGATCGATACGGAAATTCTGGACAGATCTGAGGAGTTTTCTCTGATCGCGAAGCGTCTTGAGCCGGAGCATTTCGGCAAATACGTGATGATCAACGTGCAGTCCGGCGCGTACGTATTGGCCTCCACGATTTCGGACGTGCACCGCAAATTCATCGAGAGGTTCGGTGCTGAGACAGCAGGCTACTGCTTGCGCATAGGAGCTTCACCTTTTGCGGCAGCTTGATGTGATCCGAGGAACCCTCGACGATCTCAATCGCCCTTTTGTGAAGCTCAGCGTGAGTGGATTCCCGGAGCCTTTAACAGCCTTCATCGACACCGGCTTCAACGGATCGCTGATCCTTGATGAATACCAGGCCGAACAGATGGACTTGCAGATCAGGAGCCAACACATAGTGCGCGCTGTGTTGGCGAGCGAGAGGACGGAACACTTTCGACTAAGCAGCGGACGCATCGACTGGTTGGGCGAAGAGCCCTTCGTATCTCCGCTCGTTATTTGGGAAACTGAGCAAGAACGGCTTGCTCGACGCCGAAACAAGAAAGATGAAGAGGTCGTGTTGGGCATAGAACTCCTTCTCAATTGCAGGCTCGAGATCGATTTCGTAGCCCGTAGCGTTGTCATCACAAGACTGGAATGAATGGCAGTGCGCAGCATCGCCATCCGCGGCGCCGGCGTGGTCGGCCTTTGGCAGGCGCTCACGCTCGTGCGCCGCGGTCACAGAGTGACGGTCTGCGAACGCTCGCCGGTGCCTTTCATGCATGGCTGCAGCCTCTATGCCGGCGCTATGCTCGCGCCGAATTGCGAGAAGGAAAGCGCTGAACTCGTCGTGCGCGACCTCGGTCGCCGCGGCCTCGCGCTGTGGCGCGCGACGTATCCTGGTGCTGTGGCGAACGGCACGGTCGTCGTGGCGCTGCAACGCGACCGCTCCGAGCTCGACCGCTTCGCGCGCATGACGGAGGGTCACCAGCGCCTATCTCCGGAGGAGCTCGCGGCGACCGAGCCCGCGCTGATCGATCGTTTTGCCGGAGCCCTCTATTACGCCGAAGAAGGACATCTATCGCCTGAGCCGGCGCTCCATTTCCTGCTCGAGCAAGCACAGGCCGCCGGCGCCGAATTCCGCTTCAGCGAGGGAGAATTCCCCGCTGATGCCGATCTCGTCATCGATTGCCGCGGGCTTGCCGCCATGGATCAGCTGCCGAGTTTGCGCGGCGTGCGCGGCGAGCGGATCGTGGTGAAGAGCCGCGACGTGAAGCTGTCGCGCCCGATCAGGCTCCTGCACCCGCGCTTTCCGCTCTATGTCGTGCCCTGGGGCGACGGCGTCTACATGATCGGCGCCACGGTGATCGAGAGCGAGGAGTCTGGCCCGATCAGTGTGCGCTCGGCGCTCGATCTTCTTTCCGCAGCCTATGCGCTCGACCCGGCCTTCGCCGAGGCCGAAATCGTGCTGCAAGGGGCGGGCGCGAGACCCGCCTTTCCCGACAATCGGCCTAGGATTATGGCCGGCCGGCGCTATATCTATGTGAACGGTCTTTACCGCCACGGCTTTTTGCTGGCGCCGGTCTTGGCCGAGCTCGTGGCGGAGTTCATCGAGACCGGCGCGACCGATCCGGAGGTGTTCGTTGCAGATTCTCGTTAATGGCGAGCCCGTGGCCACCGATGCGCGCGACCTTGCCGAGCTGTGCGTCAAGCTCGGCTTTGCGCAAGCGAAAGTGGCGACCGCACTCAACGGCAGCTTCGTTGCTTCCGCCAAGCGCGGGCTAACGCCGCTTGCGCCGAGCGACGAGGTCGAGATCGTGGCGCCGAGGCAAGGCGGCTGATGTTCGAGATTTATGGCGAGCGTTTCACGTCCAGGCTGCTGCTCGGAACGGCGCAATACCCCTCCCCCGCCACGCTGAAGGAAGCGGTCGAGGCGTCTTCCGCCGAGATCGTCACGGTTTCGCTCAGGCGCGAGTTGGCGCGAATGCGCGCTGGCCAAGGCTTCTGGAAGCGGATTGAGGACCTCGGCGTACGCGTACTACCGAACACCGCTGGCTGCCACACCGCCAAGGAAGCGATCGCCACGGCGGAGATGGGGCGCGAGCTGTTCGACACGCCATGGGTCAAGCTCGAGGTCATCGCCAATGACGACACGCTGCAGCCGGAGCTGTTCGGTCTGGTCGAGGCAGCTTCGATCCTCGTGGCGCAAGGCTTCCAGGTCCTCCCCTACACCACCGAAGATTTGAGCGCCGCCGAGCGGCTGGTCGGCGCAGGCTGCCGCGTGCTGATGCCCTGGGCTTCGCCGATCGGCTCGGCCCGCGGGCTCATCAATCGCGACGGGCTGAAGACGCTTCGCGCCTACTTCCCGGACACGACCCTGATCATCGATGCCGGCATCGGCGCTCCGTCGCAAGCGGCCGAAGCGATGGAGCTCGGCTATGACGCCGTGCTGCTCAACACCGCAGTGGCCAAGGCCGGCGATCCGGTTAAGATGGCTGAAGCCTTCGCCCGCGCGATCGAGGCCGGGCGCCTTGGCTTCGAGGCAGGCCTCATCGAGCCGCGCGACATGGCTTCGCCGTCGACGCCGGTTGCCGGCACGCCGTTCTTCAAGATCGATCGCGTCTCTTGAGCGCGCGCCTGCTCGATCCGTTCTATCCGGTCCTTCCCGACGCAGCCTGGGTCGCCCGCATCGCAAGCCAGGGCGCGAAGCTCATCCAGCTTCGCGTCAAGGACATGCCGCCACACGAGATCAAGGCGGAGATTGCGCGCGCGCTCGAATTGGCTTCGGCGCATGGCTGCCAGCTCGTCGTCAACGACTATTGGCGCGAGGCGATCAGCCTCGGCGCCGACTTCGTGCATCTCGGCCAGGGAGACCTTGCCGGCGCCGACCTTGGCGCCATTAGAAACGCCGGCATCAGGCTCGGCATCAGCACCCACAGCCTGGATGAGCTCGACAACGCGCTTGCCGCCGCTCCCGACTATGTCGCGCTTGGCCCGATTTATCCGACAAAGTTGAAAGCGATGCGGTGGAAGCCGCAAGGCCTCGCCCGCATCGGCGAATGGCGCGCTAAGATCAGGTGTCCACTGGTCGCCATCGGCGGCATTACTCTTGAGCGTGCGACTGACGTGCTTGCCGCCGGTGCATCGTCAGCAGCGGTGGTCACCGACATCGTGATGAGCAACGATCCCGAGCAGCGCGCACGCGGCTGGATCGCCGCCACGGCCTCCTGGCGGCACTTATCCACAGCCTGTCAACACTCCTGACCCCCTTGACCGAAGGTAGTCGGTTCTGGAACATCGCTAGGCGCGCCTTAGGGCGGAGAGGGGTTGGATGGGTTCGGGTTTCAGTCTTAATCCGGCGGTGCCAATGAGCGAGGCCGTGCGGCGCGCCGCCTGTTCCGAGGTGGATTTCAGCTTGCGCCGCGCTCGCCGTTCCCCCTGACCGCCACAAAGGCGTTCACGACGCCCGCAAGTGCCTGAAAAGATTACGCTCCCTCATGGTGCTGATCAGGCCTGGCCTGCCCGAGCCGGTCTATGAAAGCCTCGCCGAACGCCTGCGCAGCATCGCAAAGGGCCTTGCCCCGGCGCGCGATGCCCCCGCTTTGCTCGATGCCATCAATAAGCTCTTTGGCGACGCCGAGGACGATACCGACGGAACTCCGATCCCGGCCTTGCGCAACTGGCTGCGGGAGCGCCGGCAGTCAGCCGCGCGCAGTCTGGAAAGCAGCACCGCTTCGGACGCCATCAAGGGTCTCACCAGCATCAGGCCGGCCCTGACCCGCCTCGCGGTCTATCCCGACGGGTTCCAATCAGTGACCAAGGGCCTCCGCCAATCCTACAGCGGCGGACGCAAGGCCCTGGCCAAAGCCTTTGTCAGCGGCAGCGCCGAGGATTTCCACGAGTGGCGCAAGACGTTGCAGCATCATTGGCGCCATATGCAGTTGCTTACGCCCTGCTGGCCGTCCGAACTTTCGGCGCGGGTCGAACTCTCGCGCAGCCTGTCGCAAATCCTCGGCGACGATCACGACATCGCCATGCTGCAGCATCTCATCTCGGCGCCGACCATGTCGTTTGCGAGCCCCGACGCCACCACATCCTTCTTGAAGCAATGCCGCAGCCGGCAAAAAGCGTTGCGGCGCGACGCCAAGATGCTTGGCGAAAGATTGTTCGCCGAGCGGTCGCGGCCCTTTGCCGAGCGCATCGAAGCCTATTGGCTCACGGCCGCGCAGCGGACGCCAAAACCTGCGCCCGTCGCGCGCACCGGTAATGTCGTCGCTTTCGGCGAAGTGGGAGCTGCAGGCCGCCGGGTGTTGGGCTAGCGGCCCGTCAGAGTCCGCGTGGCTGCCGCCAAGCCTGGAACATCAACACAGTCCACAGCGAAGCGTGCCAGTTGCGTGTGCCTTCGAGGTGCTCTGCCCAGCGCGCCCTGATCGGAGCGGGATTGAGCAGGCCGCCTTCGGCGAGCCGCTGCTCCGACAGAAGCTCCTCGGCCCAGGCCCGCAACGGTCCCCTGAGCCACGTCCCGAGGGGTATGGCGAAGCCAGACTTCGGCCGCTCCAACAGCTTCCTCGGCACATGGCGATAGAGCACCTGCCGCAACAGCCACTTGCCTTTGCCTCCACGCATCTTGAAGCGGGCCGGCAGCCGCCAGGAAAATTCCACGATGCGATGGTCGAGGATGGGCACGCGGACTTCGAGCGCCACCGCCATGCTGGCGCGGTCGACTTTGGTGAGAATGTCGTCGGGAAGATAGGTGACGGTATCGAGATATTGCATGCGGTCGAGCGTATCGGGGAGCGCGCCTGCGATCGTAGCATCGAAGATCGGACCCTTCGGCTCTTTGCCGCCATTCACGAGCGCTTGCGGATCGTCCCAGGCACTGACTAGGCTCAGATATCCGCTTTCCTCACCTGCGCCGAACAGCCTCGCGGCCTTGTGCATCTTGTCGGCGGCGAGGCGCGGACGCCGCCCCGCCGGCAGTAGGCTGAACACGTGCTCCCAGAGCGCCGGCCCCGCTACGCCCAAGCCGCAAGCCAAAGCCCGGCCCACCGGCGCAGGCATGTTGCTCGCAAGTCTGGCGAAGCGATGCCGTGTGTAACCTGCAAACAGCTCATCGCCTCCGTCGCCCGACAGCGCCACGGTGACGTGCTCGCGGGTGAGCTTCGACAGGAGATAGGTCGGAATTTGCGAGGAGTCGGCAAAGGGCTCGTCATAAATCGAGGGAAGATTGGGAATGACCGCTTGTGCCTCGGCAGGGCTGACATAGAGCTCGGTATGCTCGGTGCCGAGATGAGCGGCGACCGCGCGCGCATGCGGGGCTTCGTCGAAGCCCTCCTCCTTGAAGCCGATCGAATAGGTGCGCACCGGAGTATTGCTGCGCATGCGCATCATGGCCGCGACGGTCGACGAGTCGATGCCGCCTGAGAGAAAAGCGCCAAGCGGCACGTCGGCGACGAGCCTCCGGCCCACAGCGTCGCCGAGCAGCATCTCTAGAGTATCGGTTGCCTCGCGGTCGCTCACCTCGAACCGCGCGCTCTTGCCGCGCTTGGCCGCCTGCTCCACGCTCCAGAAGGCTCCAGTCTCGATCTTGCCTTCGGCGTCGATGGTGGCGATATGGCCTGGCGCGAGCTTGTCGATGCCGCGATAGATGGAATGCGGCGACGGCACATAAGCGAGCCGCAAATAGGCGGCGAGCGCGTCGCGGTTGAGCTCAGGCCGCCAATTGGGAAGCACCTCGAAGGCCTTCAGCTCCGAGGCAAAGATGATGCGCCCATTCTGCCGTCCGCAATAAAGCGGCTTGATGCCGAGGCGGTCGCGGACGAGGGCGAGCGTCCGGTCTCGCCGATCCCACAGAGCAAAGGCGAACATGCCGATGAGGCGCTCGACCGTGGGCTTCACGCCCCATTCGGCGATGGCCTCGACCAGCACCTCGGTGTCGGAGTGTCCTTTGAAGCGCCGCCCACGCGCCTCAAGCTCAGGGCGGAGATCGGCGGCATTGTAGATCTCGCCATTGTAGGAGAGGACGCAGGCGCCGCAGCTCGACACCATCGGCTGCGCGCCTGCCGGCGACAGATCGACGATGGAAAGCCTGGTGTGGCCGAGCACCACGCCTGCCTCGGCGTCAGCCCAAAGTCCGTGCGCATCGGGGCCGCGATGATTGAGCCTCGCTGCCATGGCGCGCCCGAGCGCCTCCAACTCCTGAGAGCCGGAGCGGCGCTCAAGGTCCAAGAACCCCGCGATGCCGCACATGGACTAGATCCTTATCGTCATCCCATCATAGGCGACTTCCCAACCGGACGCCTCAACCGCTTCCCGCTCGGGCGAGTCCTCGCGCAGCGCCGGATTGGAATTGTTGATGTGGATGAAGATCTTACGCTTGACCCCAAGATCGCCGAAGGTGGCGATCGTGCCGTTCGCGCCGGACATGTTCATATGGCCGATGCGCTCCCCGGTCTTGTTCATCAGGCCTTGCACGATCATCTCGTCATTGGTGTAGAGCGTGCCGTCGAAGAATAGGAGCGGCGCGCCCTTGAGCCTCGCGCTTGTCGCATCGTCCAGCCTGGCGCAGTTCGGCACGTAGTAAAAGTGCCGGTCCGATCCACTCTCCGTCACCTTCAAGCCGACCGTGTCGCCTTCCTGCGTGCCGAAGCCTCCGCCGGCCTTCTCATCCTCAAGATAGAGCGCGACCTTGCCCGGCACCGGGAAGGCTTCGATCTCGATCCCGACCGGGCCTTCCGGGCCTTCGACCGCGAACGGCCGCCCAAGCGTCATCGGTTTCCTGGCCACGAGGGAGGAATCGAGCACGTCGAAGATGCTGTTCGAGGCGAGCACGTCCAGCACACGGCGGCTGCCATAGACGATGAAGGCTTGCGCTTCGCGTAAGGTGAGCAGCCCTGCGATCGCGTCCACGTCGCCATTGGTGAGCACGACGGCTTTGATCGGGCTGTTGCGCGGCCCCTTATCGGTGGCAGGCTGCAGCTCAGAGGTCTCATTGATCTGTTGGCGCAGGTCGGGGCTCGCATTGAGCAGCACCCAATTGCGGCCGTCAGCGCTCACCGCCACAGAGGCCTGGGTACGTGCCTTGAGCCCGGCCACGCCCTTGCGTACGCCGGCCGAATTTCGCCCGTTGCAATTCCACTGCGGAAGACCGCCGCCTGCCGCAGACCCGAGCACCTTGATCAGCATGATGGAGCGTTTGATGGCTGCCGGATATCCCGTTCGTCAAGCCAAAAGTGACGCTCCCGCGGAATGAGGACCGCCACTTTCTGTCTCGGATGCAAGCGCGCCCGACCCTAGAACGCGAGCTCGGCCTGGAATTTCAGCGCGCCGTCCGACGTGAGGTCCGTCAGCCCGAACTGGTAGCCGACATTCATGGAGAATTCCGTCTTGGCGGGCTCTGGAGCATTGCCTTTGCCGTTGTCGTCATCGCCCTCGCCGACGTCGCCGACATCCTCGTCCTCCTCGCCACCGCTAGGCTTCCAGAACAGGGTTGGGCCGATGCTATGAACCTGATCGTTGAACGAGCCGGCATTCGCCAGATCCTCGATCTCGCCGAACATCTCGACTCCGGCACCCCAATGCTTGGCGAAGTCGTACTCGCCGCGCCAGCCATATTCGAAGCCTAGGCCTTCCTGATCGGCGTAAGTGCCGAGCTGCCTTGTAAACAACGGGTTCAGCGTCAATAAAAACGACCCCCGTGCCCACTCGACGATCGGACCGAAGGCGAATTCATTGGCCTCAGCATCGTCAAGGTGCTTGTGATTGTTGATGGCCGTTTCATATCCCATTTGGAACGCAAGGCCGATTCCGTTGCCTTCGCGACGAACCAAGCCGAACTGGGTCTCGACCTCGACCGCCGTGCCACGCAAATTCTCGCCTTGCGCCTTATCGAAGCCGGCGGTGGCTGAAATCAGCCACCAATTGGTGATCCCCATCTGAAGCTCGAGCTCGTTGCTCTGAACGGTGTCGTTCACTTCGCCCAGCGCGTAGTTCTCTTCTTCCTCTTCTGCCTCGTTACCCTTGGCGGTTTTCGGGATGCCCCAATGATAGGCGCCGCGATATTCGAGCTCGACCTCGCCCTTCTCGATCCCGGCTTCTTGGATTTCGAACTCAGCCAAGACCGGCTTGGTGCCGGCCAGTGTCAGCCCGGCCGTCGCAAGGGCGGAAACCGCCACAGTGCACGCCAGGTGCTGCAGCTTTCGCTGTAGCATCGGTTGGTTTCGCAAGTGCAGCCCCCCAAAGAAAGCCTTGCTTATGATTCGGGCTTAAGCCTTGAGCCGCAAACCTAGCAAAAGTCCCTCGCCCAGGCTTGGCAACAATGATTGCCAAGACACGCTCCACTCCTGGCAAGAAGATGAAAGACACATGAAACCAAGTTGAAAGACCGCGCCTGCGGGTTGAAAGACGCCCTTAGTTACCAGACAAAACCCAGTATAAATTGGGTGCTGACCATGGGAGCGGTGCCCATAAAGCCTGCGCTCGTCCCCATATAAAGATCAGCCGCGTTCTGTTGCTCATCCGCCACAGAAACCCTGAGATTTACGTATGCGCTACCAGACCAAGCTCCTGATCACCGCCTGCCTGCTGCTGGCCTTGTCTCTCTCCGCCGCGGGCCTCGCTTATTGGGGCGTGAGCCAGTCGCACAGCTATCTCAGCCGCTCGCGCATCGCCCATCAGGAGTTGGAGCGCCAGTTGCAGCTTTCCCGGCATAGCCAGCAACTGTTCAAGGCCTGGACCGACACGCTTCTCACCGGGATCAGCGACCGCCCCCTTGGAGCCGCTTACCTGCACCAGGTCATCGAGTTCGATCTCGCCGAGCTCGATCGGCTCACCCAAATCGAGTTCGCCATGGTCGGCCCCGAGGAACGCAGGATAGAGACCGCCGAGCTCGACCGGCTCAACGCCATCAAAAGCGAATTTCAGCACGCACTCGATCAGCTCGGCGAAGTGGAGCAATTGCGCAGCCGCGGGCGCCCCGATATCGCCTGGTCGACGCTGCTCGCTTTGCTCAAGGGCGGCATCGACAAGAAGCTTAACGAGCTGATCGAGGTCGCGGTCGCCGACGAGACCGCCGAGGTTGTCAGGATCGATGCCGATGCCGCGCGGCTGTTGAGCAGGCTTGAGCGGATCAGTCAGATTCATGCCGTCCTTGCGATTCTGGTCACGCTCGCGCTGGTGATGCTGCTCCTGCAGCGGCTCCGCGCCCCGCTCGCCGAGCTGTTGCGTGGCACACGCGTGCTCGCCGAGGGCGATCTCTCTCATCGCATCGCCATTACCGGGCGCGACGAATTCGCCGATCTCGGCCAAAGCTTCAATCGCATGGCCGACGATCTCCAGTCGCATCAGAAAGCGCTGCAAAGCGCGCATGCCAATCTCGAGGCCCAGGTGGCCGAGCGCACCGAGGAGCTGCGTCAGGCGAACCAGTCTTTGCGCAAGGTCGACGAGACAAGGCGCGCCTTCTTCGCCGACATCAGCCATGAGCTGCGCACGCCGCTCACAGTCATTCGCGGTGAAGGCGAGATCGCGCTGCGCGGGCGGAACAAGCCGGTTGCCGAATATAAGAACTCGATCGCCCGCATCGTCGAGCAGGCCAAGCACCTCTCCATGCTGGTGAACGACCTTCTATTCATCGCCCGCCAAGGAGCCGGCGCCGCTCGCCTCAACCTGCAGACTATCGACCTCAATAATTTGCTCGAGAAGGTGTGCGGCGACGCCAAGGTCATCGCCCATCCGAAGGCGGTCGACATTACCTACGCCAACGGATCGGCACAGGAGCTGGTGCATGGCGATCCGGCAAGGCTCCGGCAACTTTTCATGGTTCTCTTGGATAACGCTGTCCGCTATTCGAATTCCAAAGGCGAGGTGAAAGTCGATATAGCAAGTGCTGGCGGAGAGGTTCGGGTCCGCGTCTCCGACCGCGGCATCGGCATCGCGCCTGAGGAGATGGAAGGAATTTTTGAACGGTTTCGCCGCGGCGGCAACGCCAGCGAGCACAACGAAGAAGGCTTAGGCTTGGGTTTGCCGGTGGCCAAGGCCATCGTCGAGGCCCACAAGGGAAGGATCGAAATGAACAGCCGTTTGGGCGAAGGCACCACCGTCACGGTGGCGCTGCCCGCGTCTCCTCCGGAGGTTGCGGCGTGAACGTGCTTTTGGTCGAAGACGAGCCGCGGGTCGCCGACTTCATCAACCGCGGGCTCCGTGCCGAAAATCACGGCGTCACCGTCGCCGCCACAGGATCCGAAGGGGTCGATCTCGCCAAGACCGGCGAATTCGACGTGATCGTGCTCGATTTGATGTTGCCCGACATGCACGGCTATGACGTCTGCCAGCGCTTGCGCCTGGAGGGCGACCACACGCCCATTCTGATGCTGACCGCCATGGACACGCTCGAGGACAAGATCAAGGGCTTGCGCGTCGGCGCCGACGACTATCTCGCCAAGCCCTTCGATTTCGATGAGCTGCTCGCCCGCATCGAGGCGCTGGTCCGCCGCTCGCGCAATTTCGTTCCGCGATCGAATGTCCTGCAGGTTGCCGATCTCGTGCTCGACCGTGATCTGCTCGAGGTCAAACGCGGCGGCGAGGAGATCAAGCTCACCGCCAAGGAACTGGCCATCCTTGAACTATTGATGGGGGCGCCAGGCAGGGTGTTCTCGCGCACCCGCATCCTCAATCAGGTCTGGGGCTATAGCGAAGACCCGCTCACCAATGTCGTGGACGTCTATATCGCCAGGCTCCGCCGCAAGATCGACGCACCCGGCCGCGAGCCGCTGCTGGAAACCGTGCGCGGCCACGGCTATCGCCTCAAAGCTCCGGCATAAACGCGGGGGCACGGAACGGTTTGGCAAAACACACCCGGAAGAGTGGCAATCTTGCCAGGCAAATCTTGCTTAGTTCGGCTGGATGGGTAGAGTATGCCCCGCCACTCTCGCGGTCACGCGCCATACCCATTCCGGGGCTCGCCTACGCGAGTTCGCAAGCAGCGTCTGCCGCGTGTAGTGGCGTTGGAGCTGCCCGCTCATCCTGTGGCGAATCCCGGCGATTTGGGACTGAAGAAGAAACAACGCGGAAGGAGCGCCCGTTGCGTCCAGCTCTGTTAGCATTCCTGATTGCCACCATTGCAGCATTCGGTTTCGGCGAGCCGGCCCAGGCGGCGTCCAAGGTCACGGTCGGCGTCCTGAAATTCGGTACGGTCAGCTGGGTTCTCGACACCATCCAGAAGAACGGCCTGGATAAGGCCGAGGGCATCGAGCTCGATGTCGTGCCGCTCGCGAGCACCGAGGCGACCGCCGTAGGCCTGCAAGGCGGCTCGGTCGACATCATCGCCACCGACTGGCTTTGGGTGTCGCGCGAGCGGACCGGCGGCGCCGACTTCACCTTCTCGCCTTTCACCACGGCGCTCGGCGCCATCATGGTCCCCGCCAACTCCCCGATCAAAACCCTGGCAGACCTCAAGGGCAAGAAGCTCGGTGTCGCCGGCGGCCCGCTCGACAAGAGCTGGCTGTTGATCGTGGCCTATGCGCTCCGCACCGCCAATCTCGATCTCAGGACCGAGACCACGCAAGTGTTCGGCGCGCCGCCACTCCTTGCCGAGAAAGCCAAGCAAGGCGAAATCGACGCCGTGCTCAATTTCTGGCCCTACGCCGCAAGGCTCGAGGCGGCGGGCTTCAAGCAGCTGATCGGCATCGAGGACGTGGTGAGCGAGCTCGGCGCCAAGGGCGAAGTCGCCATGGTCGGCTATGTGTTCAGCGAGAGCTGGGCCAACGAGAACCGGAAGGCCATCGATAGCTTCCTGCGCGCGGCGGCCAAGGCCGACGAGCTGCTCGCCACCTCCAACGAGGCGTGGGACGTCATCAGGCCGCTGATGCGGGCCGACGACCAGGCGACCTTCGAGGCGCTCCGGCGTCGCTACCGCGAGGGCATTCCGGAGCGCTCGACCGCCGAAAACGAATCCGACGCCAAGGTGCTCTATCAATTCTTGCGCGAGCTTGGCGGGGAAAAGCTTGTCGGGCCCGGCGCCGAGCTTGCCCCCGGCACGTTTTGGAAAGGCGGCAAGTCTTGAGCGTGAGCGCGGCCCCTCCCGGCACCTTGAACGGGGTCCGCGGCCTTCGCGGACCGATCGTTTCCGTGCTCTCCGTCGCGGGCTTTCTGCTTGTCTGGTTCATCGCCGCTGAGATTGCCCAGAGCCGGCTGCTGCCTGGTCCGGTGGAAGTGCTGAGCTACGTGGTCGACGAGGCCTTGCACGGCGATCTCCTTGCCGAGCTCGGCATCACTCTGTGGCGGGTGACGGCGTCATTTGTCGTGGCCATGGCCATCGGCAGCGTGATCGGTCTCGCCATGGGCGAGTCGCCTGCGCTCAACCGGGCGCTCGATCCCTGGCTGATCGTGCTTCTGAACCTGCCCGCCCTCGTCATCATCATCCTCGCCTATGTCTGGTTCGGGCTAAACGAAGCCGCAGCCATCGGCGCCGTCGCCTTGAACAAGATCCCGAACGCCATCGTCACCATGCGCGAGGGCGCAAGAGCGCTTGACCCCGGGCTCGACGAGATGGCGCGCGCCTATCGCCTGTCGTACTGGAGCAAGCTCCGCAACGTCACCCTGCCGCAGCTTCAGCCTTATTTCGCCGCTGCCTCCCGCTCAGGTATCTCATTGATCTGGAAGATTGTTTTGGTGGTCGAGCTGCTTGGGCGTCCGAATGGCGTAGGCTTCGAGCTCCATCTAAACTTCCAGCTTTTCAACGTTACGGCCATCCTCGGCTATACCGTCGCCTTCGTCACCGTCATGCTCGCAATCGAATATTTGCTGGTGCAGCCCCTTGAACGACGTACGACCCGCTGGCGCAACAAGCCGGTTTGAGATCAGCATCGAGGACAAGACCCATGTCGGGGCGGACGGGACACGAATCCCGGCCATCCGCGACCTGGTGCTCGAGGTGCAGCCGCAAAGCATGACGGTGCTGATGGGCCCGTCAGGCTGCGGCAAGACCACGCTGTTGCGCATTGTCGCCGGCCTCGACGATCGCTTCACCGGCAAGGTGCACGTGCCTGACAACGCGCGCATCGGCGTCATGTTCCAGGAGCCGCGGCTGCTTCCCTGGCGCACGGTTCGGCAGAATATTCAGCTCGTCGCCGAGGACATGTCGAACGCCGAGCTTGAGCGTCTTGCCTCTGCGGTCGGCATCGCCGACATGCTGCCGCGCTACCCGCAAGAGCTGTCGCTTGGGCTTGCCCGCCGCGTGGCCTTGGCCCGCGCCTTCGCGCCGCATCCCGACCTGTTGCTGCTCGACGAGCCCTTCGTCTCTCTCGATGAGCGCACTGCCGACCGGTTGCGGCATCTTCTGCTCCAAGTTTGGTCGGAGCGCCCGACCACGGCGATCCTCGTCACCCACAACCCGAGAGAAGCGATCCTGCTCGCCGATCAGCTCGTGCTGCTCGCGCCGCGGCCGACCCATGTGGTGGCGGTCGTACCAATTCCCATCCCGCAAGGCGAGCGAGACGCTGCCGTGGTTGAGGAGATCTACGCCGATCTCCTCAAGCGCCATCCGGCCAACTTCGCCACCGGCTGATCCTCAAGCCGCTGCTGCGGCGGCAGCGGCCTTGCGCTGCTGGATGCCCACGGACGGATCGTAGGCCCACACCGACAGCCCGACGAAGACGAGCAGGCAGCCCAGCACCACGGCAAGCGCCTGCCAGTTCACCTCGAGATAGAAGGCGAAGCGGATCAGCTCGACGCCATAGGTGAAGGGGTTATAGATGCAGATGTAATAGAGCCACAGGCTGCCTTCGCGCATCTTCCACAGCGGATAGAGCGCCGACGAGGCGAAGAACATCGGGAAGATCACGAAGTTCATGATGCCGGCGAAGTTCTCGAGCTGCTTGATGGTCGAGGACACGAGCATGCCGAGCGCCCCGAACATCATGCCGGTGAGAATGAGCGCCGGGAGTGCCGCGAGATAGCCCCACGGCGGCAGCTCGACGCCGAAGAAATAAGCCACGAGCAGGAACGTGTAGACCTGGAACAGAGACACCGTGACGCCGGCGAACAGTCGCGACACGAGCAGGAACCAGCGCGGCAGCGGCGTGGTCAACAGCACGCGCATGGAGCCCATCTCCCGGTCGTACACCATGGACAACGAGGTCTGCATGCCGTTGAACAGCTGGATCATCGCGACGAGGCCAGGCGTGATGTAGACGTCGTAGGTGATGTAGGTCTGGTAGGGCGGGATGATCGAGATGCCGAGCGCAGCGCGGAACCCTGCGGCAAAAATAATGAGCCAAACCAATGGCCTGACCAGTGCCGCAAAAAACCGCTCGCGCTGCTGGAGGAAGCGAAGGAATTCACGCCAGACGATGCCGTAGAAAGCGCGGAGATAATGCATCGGCTTCATGCGGCAATGTCCTCTTGCGTATCACCGCCGATCAGGAGCCGGAAGGCCCCGCCGAGATCGCCAGCACCGGTCTCCGCCACGACGTCCTTGGCAACGCCGCGCGCGACGATGCGCCCCTTGTTGAGCACGAGCAAATCGTCGTCAGGCTCGACTTCGTCGAAGAGATGCGTTGCCCACAACACGCCGATATTATCGGCGCGGGCAAGCTCATGGATGTGCCGCACGATGGCGGTGCGAGTTGGCACGTCGAGGCCGATGGTCGGCTCATCGAGGAGCAGGAGCTTGGGGCTGTGCAATATGCCGCGAGCAATCTCCACCCGCCGCCGATGCCCGCCATTCAGGTCGCGCACGCGTTCATTGACGCGCTCGGCCATGTCGAGAGCGTCCAAGGCCCGCATCATTCGCTCATCGGCGTCCTTGCGGGCCAACCCGCGCAGCGCCGCGAAGTAGCGCAGGTTCTGCTTCACCGTGAGGTCTAGGTCGAGGGTGGGCTGCTGGAACACGACGCCGAGCGGCTCGAGCGCCCGGCTTCCCAACTCCGCGGCCGAGCGGCCGACGATTTCGATGCGTCCGGTGGGAGCGTCGAACAATCTCGTGATCAGCGAGAACAGCGTCGTCTTGCCGGCGCCGTTGGGCCCGAGCAGTGCCGTCACCTTTCCGGGAAATACCTCGAAGCTCACATCGTCGAGGGCTTGCTTCGATCCGTAATAATAGGAGACGTTCTTGACGACGAGAACCGGAGTGCGGTCTTCGGCCTTTGGCGTTTCCTTCTGCATGGCGATCTTTCTTAGCGGGCCAGGGGGGCCAGGCTTCTTGCCTCACAGATAGCCTCGTATTCGGCCTTCCACAACCCTGCGGCCTTGGGCTCCGCGCCTCCCTTCATACCTCCCCCTTGCGGGGAGGTCCGACGACGCCCCCGCGCTCAAGTAGCGAAGCGCTAGCGCATTGAAGATGGGGCGACGTCGGGGTGGGGCCAAGCGCCACACCCCACCCGGCGATCCCGGCTTGGAGCCGGGCTCGCCACCCTCCCCATCAAGGGGAGGGATGGCGTTTGCTGCGCCGTCTCAACCATACTGGCGTGCTCCGTGATGCCGCAATGTGTGCTCTTGCGCGCGGCGCTCTTGGCGCATGCGCAAGTCGCATGGTGGGAAGGGTGAGGTGCGATTGAAATTCGCGCCTCTGCTGATTCTTTTGTATGACGCGGCGTGTTCGCCGCTGACCCCTCACCGCACTCGCGATGCGAGCGCGTGCTCTCCCACAAGGGGAGAGCGGGGAGTCCATTGCGCCGTCTCGATATGCAAATTTGCTCGGCTTGCAGGCATGCTCCTTCGTTGCCACGATGCATTTTCGGCATCCGGGGTTTGTTGATGATCCCCGACAAAACCCACGAAGTGGGCCCTGAAGGGGATGGCGCGCCGAAAAGCGCAATCCATTGTTGCTCACGTCCATTGCTGGACGTGCGGGCGCCTCTCGGCGCGCCACATGCGCTCAAGCAGCGAAGCGGTAGCGCATGCGCATTTGCGGCGATTTGGCGATTGGCCGGGCCCCGCTTTCGCCTGAGGTCCAAACTTGCCTCAGGTCGTCAGCCAGCTCCTGGCAGGGACCCTTAGTGATCCCGGGGGGAGCCCCGTCACCGCCCGAGTGCCGGCGATGCGTATCGCCGGCCCGCAGGGCGCCGCACCTCGTCCCGCCTCACGACGCCTCGCGATGGCGCCCCTAAGTGGACGAGGTAAGTGCAGAATAAGCGCGGGCGCGGAAGTGGGGATAAGTTTCATACCTCCCCCCTTGCGGGGAGGTCCGACGACGCCACCGGCGGCGTCGGGGTGGGGGACAGCATCGCCCCACCCGGCGATCCCGGCAAGCCGGGCTCGCCACCCTCCCCATCAAGGGGAGGGATGAGACGCTACAGAGATCAGGTAGGAAGCCGTAGCCCAGAACCCGCCAAAGATGCGAGGCGAAGCTCGCGCAGGGAGGCGCGGTCTTGCGTGCGTGGGGGAGGGTTTGACGATGAGCTCGTATCGCACTAGCTGCGCGACCTTCAGCGTGCCGCGCGCACCTCCAATATTCCAGTCTTGGCCTCGGCAACAATGTCGGTACGCGGGGAATCGTCTTCCTTAAGCACGATAAGTTGACCTCCGCGTCGCGCCACAGTTTCCTTGAGGCTTTCCAGAGAGTGCGCCCAACTCTGCCGCGCAAATTGAAACGGCTCGCCCGAGCTCCATTTGCCGGTGAGGATGGCGCGTCCCGAAGTGCCGATGATGGTCAGAATGTTTCCGAAATACTCGTCGAGCTCGTCGGGATGAACGTAAATCAAGACCTTGAGCGAGAACAGAAAGGCCGGCTTGGCTTGGGCGGCTTCCCTCACCGCCGCAGCCGAGATGACGCGCAAATTCGGCGCCTTCTTCTCCATCTCAGGACCGATCAGCCTCGCCCCCTCGTCGAGCAGCGCCTGGTCGATATCGAAGCCCCAATAACGGCCCCGCTCCAGAAACCGAATGGCATGAACTCCCATGCGCAACGTGCCGCAGCCATAGTCGACGAACACATCCTGCGGGGTGATCCCATATTTCAGCAGGCGCTTGAACGACGCGCGCCGAGCTCGCTGCGGTCGCCCCATTTCAAGTGCTCGCCGAGGCTTGGGTGCTGGCGGCCGCGGGCGAGGTCGTCCTTGGCGATGGCGGCGAAATAGTCCTTGAACGTCGCTTGAGGATGGCGCAGCCGCCATAGCTTGAACCGGAAATTCTGCAGGGCCAGCTTGGCTTTGCTCAACATCCCCATGTCGCCGGCTTTCCTCGCACAATCGGGCGCTCTCAAGACCGCGGCCTGGCCCGCGCCATCCTGTTTAGGCGGCGGCAAGCGCAAGCGCCAAAAAAGAAGCCGCCCGAAGGGGCGGCTTCAATTTGGAAGGTGGATCGTTGTTTAGAAGAAGATCACGCCACCAATCTGGAAGATATCGAGACCTTCAAAGCTGGTGGTGAGCCTGCGTCCATCCGGTATCCCAAAATTGCCGAAGCTGACGGCGTCCAGGTCGAGATCAAGATGTTGCCACCGAGCGAACACATGCATGGCGGCAAAGTCGATCTCCTGAACCACGCCGATGCCCCAGCGCTGCACCTCTGAGCCGGTCACCAGCGCGCCAGCGGTAATGGCCTGTCCCTTACAGTATTGTTGCCGAGCTGGATACACCGACCGGAAGTTGGGCCACGCAGAAGGTCGGATTCTGGAAGAGGCTGCTGGGCGGTGCGCCGCAAAGGCCCCGGTACATGTCGTTATACTGGCCCCACTCACCCCAGATCACCGTGGCGCCCAGAGGCATCCAGGCCTTCTTGATACCGGCCTTCACGAACCAGGTATCGGATTCGTTGGCAGCGGCGTCTCCGTCACACGGCCGGTCTTGAAGTTAAAGTTCTTGTATTGCGTGCCCTCTTCCTGGTCGTTCTGGTACAGGCCGTAAGCGAACAGGCCCGACGGGACGTGCAAGATAGATGCGCCAACCTGGAACAGCTGGCCATCCTGACGATAATTCTGGAACGGCGTGCCGCCGCCACCAACCACCGCGACGTTGGAGCAGGTTGCGCCGCCATTGGGAACGCCGGTGGCCGAGCAGCCTTCGTCGGTCAGCTGGGTCCAGCCGGCTGCCGCCGACACTTTTATACTATTCCAGTCAGCAGCGTATTTGACGGCGATATCCCACATGTCGTCTTCGCCATATGACGTAGACATGCTGAAGCCGCCAAAGTCGGCGAGTCGTAGCGGACGGCGTTCTGCGGATAGCCGTTGCAGTCGGCGCCGAGACCGCCGCCAGCTGTATTACAAGTCAGCACGCCGCCCCAAGTGAACTCGCTCGCGAGATCGTTGGAGTTCTTGGCGCCCTTGACACGGACGAACATGCCCGCGCCATCGAACACCACGGCGTTCGATTCGATGACCGTGCCGGACAGGTCAGGAAGCAGGGCCACGTTATCCGTCGCCTGGCTGAGCTGACCCCAGTTGATCGTGCCGTATTTGTCGCTCTTCAACCACATATAGGAGAGGAGCGTGTTGATGTCGCCGAACAAGCAGGCATTGTCGTTAAACTGGTTCTCGGCAAAGCCAACCGAGCAGCTGGTGCCCGGGGTTTCGACCGCGATCGTGTAACCGCCTGACCAGCCGGGAGCGATCGTTGCGCTGCCCGAAATCTGGAAGTGGCTCGACAGGGTGGTGTCCTTGTCACCCACGTAGAAGTTCGTCTCGTGGCCGTCGTCCCACCAAGACCCTAGCTTGACCACCCAACCGGACAAGGTCACAGAGACCTTTTTGTTGCCCTTGCGGACGGTCGTCGCTTCGAGCTCCGCTACCCTCTCCTCAAGATCTGCGCAGCAATCGCCACCCAGATCCGCGGCCTTGGCAGGGCTGGCGCTCATAGCGAAACCGCCAAGCGTCATACCAAGCGCAGCTGCGATGGCGATGCGGCTGGATGTTTTTGTCAGTCCCCCAAACATGTCCATCTCCACCTTCCCTGATAAATTGCCTAATCCAAACTCTCGGTCCGAATTAGCCTCCCGGCGTCACCCGGTAGAGCCCCATCACGAGCATCGTGACAGAACCCCCCCAATAAGAGAGTTCTACGTGTACTAATACGGATTCCTCTCCGAAGGTAAATTGCTATCCGAGGAGGCGCAGACGTTTTCAAAAGTCTTGTGACATTTCCGCCACGAAATTTGGCCACTAAAAGAGCCCTCTCGCTTCTTCGCAATCGCCTCTCAAAACCAAGCAAGATCAGGGTGTTGCCGGTGCAGCAGCAAAGAAGGATAGCGACCGGTCGCGTCGCTCGCAACGCGTCCGTGAGCGCGTCGCGCGGGGCGCCGTGCGAAGCAGCGTTGCCTAATATGCGCGCAGCTTTGGCGCATTTCGGCGGCAGTAAAATTCGCCCGTTTTGCCGCACTTTTTGTGCCCGAATGGCGAGATCGCTGCGTCGCGCAGCAACGGCGTCTTTTCCGCCATCGATCAACGACCTCTGCGGCCAAAAGACTGACCGCGATTGCCAAGGAGCGTCCTCCCGCTCCCGCTTCGCGACCCCCGACTGCCGCCGGCCTCCGGGCCAAGTTCTGGCCGGGGATCAAAGGTCTGCCCGCCCTTGCCAAGGGAGGCAAAATCGATGGCACTGAGCCAGGTCAAGAAATGGCCGAGCCATGATCGAGGGTGAGCGTGAGACCGTCGTCGGCGACCCGCGCGTCGACACCATGCTCGTGACCAAGCTTGCGGACGCGCGCGCTGACCACGCGGGCGTCGCCGCGCACGATCTCGCTGCCGCAATGGGTGAACATGGCGCGGGCAACTCCCTCCTCCTGGCACCAGCGGAGCTGCTTGGCGATCGGTGCGTGCCCGATCTCGCTATGGTCGCGCCTGCGTATCATCGATCTCACGATCGTGGCCCCGTCGCCGATATAGAGCGCCACGCCGGCAAGGGCCTCACGTCGCTCACGGATGGAAACGAGGTCCGGAACGTCGAAGAAGGCGGCGCGGCCGGAGCTGACACGGTAGCCGACGGCGGGCGCGAGCAGAGAGTGCTCGACCGGAAAGGCCTCGAAGCTCACCGAATCGATGGAGAACGGGTCGCGGTGACAAACCTGCTTGCGGTGCTGGACGGGATAGTGCTCAAGCAGCGACCAGGTTTCCGTGGTGGCATGCACCGGGCATGCTGCACCCTTGGCGAGTCCCGCGGCGTGATCGGCATGGGCGTGGGTGATGACGATTGCCGTCGAGCTCAACCCGTTCTGATGGTCTGGAATATCGGCGCCGCAATCAATCACATCGCACGCACATTCCCAAACCGCAGCAGACGGCTGTATGGCGGAAATGACGACGGGACCTGATCTTGATCTTCTCACCGCAGATCTCAGAGAAGTAAGATCGATGCCGCGCTCCTGACCCTTTCTTGATCACGATCCTCTTCTTCGTTCCCTTGAACAATTCGGCAATCTCTGTCATCACGGGGGATACGCGTTGCCGGGAGCGGCCGATGATTCCGTTCCATTTTCCGTCCTTGTCTTTTCTCTTGTTTGACCCTGGTCGAAAGAGGG
>CAVUFL010000018.1:0-22007 GCA_963740805.1 uncultured Alphaproteobacteria bacterium
GGTGGGCGGTACTGGACTCGAACCAGTGACCCCTGCGATGTGAACACAGTGCTCTACCAGCTGAGCTAACCGCCCGCTTCGGCCTCAAGTGCGGATTTAGCGATTGAGAGCCGCGCAAGTCAAGGATTGGCCGGCGAAGAGCGGCCGGAAGGGGTAGGACGGCGTGAGATCACGCCGCCCTTCAAGTCACAAAGCCTACTTGCCCACGATTTTATTGACGGTGGGGAGCGTCTCGGTCGCTTTGGCGAGGTCGCCTTCCGTGCATTGCGCGTCGGCCTGGTCGAGGAGCTCGTTCACCTTCTCGGTGTCCTCCTCGCTCATGGTGTTGGCGTCGATCTTGTTCTGTGCGGCCTCCTCGGCGGCCGCGAGCTGCTGGGTGCACTGATCGTCACCTTCGGCAGGCTCGTCAACGGCGTAGGCGGCGCCGCCCATCAGGCAGGCCAGGCTCGCGCCGATCACGACACGTCTCAGCATCGTTCTCTCTCCCTTGGAAAAGCGTGTAAGCGAAATGAGCTAGAGGCGGGTGAAGGTGGCCTTCGACTGTGGCTCCACGTTGAGAGCAGTCCGGTCGAAATTGGGCAAATCTGTGGCGTAGGTGGGCGCGGCTAGCGGCGCCGGCTTATCCCTGGCGGAACCCCAAGGATGGAGCTGGCGCTCGGCACGAGCTCGTCGAAATGGTTGATCACCGCGTCGGGAACAAGATCGCCCAGCGCCTCCCGCGCGTAGCCGAAGCTCACCAGGATCGACGGCACGCGAGCGTCCTTGGCGGTGCGGATGTCGACGTCGCTGTCTCCCACCATGATGGCGCGGGACGGCTCGCCGCCGGCCTGCGCGATCACACCAGTGAGGTGACCCGGGTCTGGCTTCGACACGGCGAAGGTGTCCCGCCCGGCGATTCCCTGGAAGTAATGCTGAAGGCCGAGCGCTTCGAGCAGCTTGCGTGTCAGATATTCGCGCTTGTTGGTGCAGATTGCGAGCCTTGCCCCTGATGCCGCCAGCGTCTCGAGCGTAGCCACGGCGCCGGGAAAGGGCTTGCTCTGGGCGGCGATGTTCGCCTCGTAATGAACCAGGAACTCGGCCAGCATCTCGTCGATGTCCTCGGCAGCGCCAGCGCGCCGCAATGCTTCCTCGATCATCACGCGAGCGCCGAACCCCACCGCGGAACGAATGGTCTCTTGCGCAATCGCGGCATGGCCGCGCCGGGCGAGAGCATCGTTCAAGGCGTTGGTGAGGTCAGGCGCCGTGTCGATAAGCGTGCCGTCGAGATCGAAAACGATCGTCGCATCTCTCAAATTGGCGCGCGGCACGTTAATCATCCTCGCTTGGCTTATCGCATTGACCGGGGAAGGCAGCCCCGGCATATCTCATCCTTGGCTTTGCAAGGCTAGGCCCAACTTCGCCGCAAAGGGCATCTTCCCGTGAAATTTGGCGATTCCTCTTTGCTCAAGGAAAGCGCGGCATTGCGCGCGCTCGATCTCGTTTGCGACGGAATGTGGCTCGGCCTTGGCAGCGGCTCGACCGCGGCGCGCTTCGTCGAGGCGCTCGGCGTCAAGGTGGCGGCGGGACTCAAGGTGCTTTGCGTGCCGACCTCCGAAGCTACGCGCGTGCAAGCCAAAGCCCTCGGCATTCCTCTGACCACGCTCGATGAGACGCCCCACCTGCACCTGACCGTCGACGGCGCCGACGAGATCGACGATCAATTGCGGCTGATCAAGGGTGGCGGCGGGGCGCTGTTGCGCGAGAAGATCGTGGCGACGGCGTCGGACCAGATGGTGGTGATCGCCGACGACAGCAAGCTGGTAAAGACGCTCGGCCGGTTTCCGCTCCCGGTCGAAGTGGTGCGCTTCGGCTTTGCCGCCACGCGCCGCATGGTCGAGGCCATGGCGGGCCAAGCCGGATGCAAAGGCGAGATCACCCAGCGCCTCACCAAGGACGGCGCGCCGTTTCTGACCGATCAAGGCAATTACATCCTCGATTGCGCCTTCGGCCAAATTCAAGAGCCGGAAGTGCTCGCCTTCGCGCTGAAGCGCGTGCCTGGCGTGGTCGAGCACGGGCTGTTCCTCGGGGTGGCCGATTTGGCTATCGTGGCGACCGCCAGCGGCGTGCAACTCCTGCAGCGGACCCCATCAGGTGAATAATTTCGACTACGACCTGTTCGTGATCGGCGGCGGCTCCGGCGGCGTGCGCGCCGGCAGGCTCGCGGCGGAGCTCGGCGCCAAGGTGGCCATCGCCGAGGAATATCGCGTCGGCGGCACCTGCGTGATCCGCGGTTGCGTGCCGAAGAAGCTGCTTGTCTATGGCAGCCGCTATGCTGGCGCCTTTGCCGACGCGCGCAATTTCGGCTGGAGCAGCGAGGGCCTCCGTTTCGATTGGCCAACGCTGATCGGCAATATCCACCGCGAGGTCGATCGGCTGAACGGCGTCTATACGCGCACGCTGGAGAAGGCCGGCGTGCGCATCATTCTCGACCGCGCGGTGCTCGAGGATCCCCACACGGTGAGGCTCGGAAACGGCGATGCGCCGATCAGCGCCAAGACCATCCTGGTCGCCACCGGCGGCCATCCGATGATCCCCAAGCTGCCGGGCGCTGAGCATCTCATCAGCTCCAACGAATGCTTCCAGCTGGAAGAGTTGCCTGAAAGCATCGTCATCGTCGGCGCCGGCTATATCGGCATGGAGTTCGCTTCGATCTTTGCCGGGCTCGGCGTGAAGGTGACCGTGATCCATCGCGGCGATCAGGTGTTGCGCAATTTCGATGCGGACTTACGCGACGGGCTCGCCGAGGCGATGCGCAAGCGCGGCATCGATATCCGCATCAACACCGACATTGTGCGCATCGACAAGGAAGGGGAGGGTTACCGCGTCCATGTCAGGAATGGGGACAGCATTCGGGCCGGGCTGGTGATGGCCGCCACCGGCAGGCTGCCCAACACCATGGGGCTTGGTCTCGACCAGGCCGGCATCGATCTCGGCTGGAACGGCCATGTGGTGGTCGACGAGTTCTCGCGCTCGTCCGTGCCCAATATCTATGCCGTCGGCGACGTGACCGACCGGGTGAACCTGACGCCGGTCGCCATCCATGAGGCGACGGCCTTCGCCGAGACGGTGTTCAACGATCAGGCGACCCCCGTCGATCACGCCATGATTCCGACCGCCATGTTTTCCGATCCGGAGATCGGCATGGTCGGCCTCTCGGAGGAATCGGCGCGCGAGATGGGCCATGTGGTCGACATCTACAAGATCGTCTTCCGGCCGCTCCGATACACGCTCGCCGGCCGCGACGAGAGAATGCTGATGAAGCTCGTGGTCGACATGGCGTCCGACAAGGTGCTCGGCTGCCATATCCTCGGGCCGGACGCCGCCGAGATCGTGCAGATGGCGGCGATCGCGCTCAAGATGGGCGCGACCAAGGCGCAGTTCGACATGACCATGGCATTGCACCCAAGTGCTGCGGAGGAGCTCGTCACGCTCAGGCACAAATGGGAAGCGCCAACCCCCATGGCAGGGTCTGATGCGGCGGCTTGAGGACAAGATCGCACTCGTCACCGGCGCTGGCGCCGGCATCGGGCGCGCCATTGTCGAGACCTTCGCCCGCGAAGGCGCTCAAGTGGTTGTCGCCGACCGCGACGGCGAGGCTGCGCGCGAGGTCGCCGATGCCATCACCAAAAGCAATGGTGCGGCGCAGGCCGAAACCGTCGACGTGACTGACACCGAGCAAGTCAAGGCGCTGATGGGCCGCTTGGCCGAGAAGTTCGGGCGGCTCGATGTGCTGGTCAACAATGCCGGCGTCGGCGAGCGGAGCGACTTCCGCCATCTCGACGATGCCGCCTGGGACAAAGTGTGGAAGACCAATGTCGACGGCACGGTGCGCTGCGCGCGCGAAGCCTTCGATTTGCTCAAAGCCTCAGGAAAGGCCTCGATCATCAATCTCTCCTCGGTGATGGCCACCAAGCATACGCGGCAGATGTCGGTCTATTCGGCGACCAAGGGGGCTGTGTCGGCGCTATCGCGGAGCCTCGCGGTAGAATATGCGCCTTACGGCATCCGCGTGAATGCGCTTTGTCCGGGCTATGTCGAGACGGCGCTGATCGGCCGCTACATGCAGAAGCCGATGATCGCCAAGGCGCTGCTCACCCAGACGCCGCTCAGGCGCTTCGGCACGCCGCAGGATATCGCCAATGCCGCGCTGTTCCTCGCCTCGGACGAGGCCGCGTACATCACCGGCGCCGACCTGCATGTCGATGGCGGCATGGGCACCACGCTCTAGGGCGATCACTCCTTTTCACTTCTCCCCTTGGGGAGAGGTCGGCACGCTTTAGCGTGCCGGGTGAGGGGGCATCCGATCAAAACTACCCCTCACCCCAACCCTCTCTCCGGAGGGGAGAGGGGGTTCGCATTGCAGGCGCTAGGCGCTAGGGCATCAGCATCGTGTCGTCGATGATGCCGTCGACCACGGCGACGAGGGCAGCCTGCTCGCTGCCGCCAAGCGCCTTCACCGCCTCGAAACGCGCGAGCTGCCGGTCGGCGCTCGTTCCTTCCCTGACGATGTCGCGCACGCGGGCGACCTCGGGGACGCAATCGAAATGTTCGGCGTCCTCGGCGATCAGCTCAAGCAACTCCTCCATCAGCTCGGGGAAGCGCACGACCGTGCCCTTGCCGAAATCGACCATGCCCTCGCCGGTGCCGTAGCGCTGGGCGCGCCAGCGGTTCTCGCGCACCAGGAAGGGGGGGTAGGTGCGCCAGCGCTGGTTCTGGCGGCGCAAGCGGTAGAGCATGCGCAAGATGCAGCGGTAGAGCGCGGCAATGGTAATGCCGTCGGCGAGCAGCGGGCAGATATCGGTGATGCGCATCTCGAGCGTGGGGAAGCGGGCGGAGGGCCTTAAGTCCCACCAGATTTTGGTGGCATCCTCGATCAGCCCGGCATTGACCAGCACCTCGATGGAGCGGGCATATTCGCTGTAGCTGCCGAACTGATACGGCATGCCGGTGCGGGGCAGCTCGTCGAACACCGCGAGCCGGTAGGATTTCAGGCCCGTCACTTGCCCCTCCCAGAAGGGCGACGAGGTCGAAAGCGCGAGCAGATGAGGCAGGAAGTAGGCGGCCTGACCGAGCAGGTCGATGCGCAGGTCGTCGTCCTCGATGCCGACATGAACGTGCATGCCGCAAATCACCAGCCGGCGCGCAACCTGCTGCAAGTCTCGCGCCAGCACATTGTAGCGCTCCTTGTCGGTGTGCTGCTGATCGCGCCAGCTGGCAAATGGATGGGTGGAGGACGCGATGGGGGCGAGGCCGAACTCGTCGGCGATAGTGCCGACGGTGGTGCGCAGCCTGATCAGCTCCTCGCGTGCTTCCGCAATGGTGTGGCAGACGCTGGTGCCGACCTCGATCTGCGAGCGCAGGAACTCGGGGCTGACCTGGCTCCCATAATCGAGCAAGGCCTCCTGGCATTTGGCGAGGAGGGCAGGGGACGGTTCCTGCGCCAAGTCGCGGCTGTCCTTGTCGACGAGGAGGTATTCCTCTTCGATGCCGATTGTGAAGCTTGGCTCGCGGATCGCCATGGCGGCGCAATGTGGCACAATCGGATGACAGCGTGTAGCCGCTTCGCGACTATTGGATGATGCCGCCGAGAAGCACGCCGACGATATAGGCGATGATGGCTGCCGAGATGCCGATGGCGAAGGTTTCAAGTCCGGCTCGCCACCATGGCGCAGGCGACCAGCGGCTGCGCAGCGAGCCGATGGAAAAGAAGGTGAGCCCGGTCATCACCGTGGAGGCCTCGATGGTGGCGGGAAGGCCGAGGACGAAGGGCACGAGCGGGATCGAGCCGCAGACGATAAAGGCGAGGAAGGTGGTGAGCGCGGCCCGTCCCGGGGAACGGCTGATCGGCGGCAGACCGTGCTCCTCGGTCATCATGGTCTCGATCCAGCGGTCGCGCTTCTGGGTGATGACCTTCACCGCACTGTCGAGCGCCTCGCCCTCGAAGCCCTTGGCCTGAAAGATCTGACGGATCTCCTCGCGCTCGCCTTCGGGTGCAATCTCGACGTGGCGCTCCTCCATGTTGCGCACGTGCTCGTATTCTTCCATCTCGGCCCTGGTTCCGGAGAAATTGGCGGCGGCCATGGAGAAGCCGTCAGCGAGAAGATTGGCCACGCCGAGAATGAGCAAGGCCTTGGTGGAGAGCGCGGCGCCTACCACGCCGGCGACAACGGCGAAGGTGGTCACGGTGCCGTCGATGCCGCCATAGACCCAGTCGCGCAGATAGCTGACGCGAGGCCCTTCCTTGAGGCGCTTGGCGATTTCGCTCGGGCGATGACCGTGCTCGAGATGTCTTGGGTCCACGTGGCCGCTCCTTGCGTTCGGGGCTATGTGGCATGAGAGGGAGGGGGGAGCAATGGCCGTGGTCGCAACTGCGAAGCAGTGGCACGAGTGCCATTCTCAATGACAGTGGCCCTCTATCTCTTGGCGGTTTGGCTGTTGCCCAAATTCGGCGTTAGCCTTTAGCAACCATGGTCTGCTAGCCAGGCGGGGGCGAAGCGCCTATATAGCGTCAGCCCCTTTTTGGAGAGATTTCAGATGGCCCCGCGATGGAGCCCCGATAGCTGGCGCGTCTTACCGATCGAGCAGGTTCCGGTCTATCCGGACCTCGACAAGCTCGCCGAAGTCGAGCAGCAGCTCGCGACGTTTCCGCCGCTCGTATTTGCCGGCGAGGCGCGCGAGCTGAAGGCCAAGCTCGCCCGCGTGGCCGCCGGCGAGGCCTTCCTGCTGCAGGGCGGCGATTGCGCCGAAAGCTTCGCCGAGCACCGCGCCGACGCCATCCGCGATTTCTTCCGGGTGCTGCTGCAAATGGCCGTGGTGCTGACTTATGCCGGCGGCTCGCCGGTGGTTAAGCTCGGCCGTATCGCCGGACAATTCGCCAAGCCGCGCTCGGCGCCGACCGAGGTGCAGAACGGCAAGGAGCTGCCGAGCTATCGCGGCGACATCATCAATGGCATCGAGTTCACCGAGGAAGCGCGCACGCCGGACCCGCAGCGCATGCTGATGGCCTACCGGCAGTCGGCGGCGACGCTCAATCTGCTGCGTGCCTTCGCGCAAGGCGGCTATGCCAATCTCGATCACGTGCACCGGTGGAATCTCGGCTTCGTCAAGGACAGCCCTGCCGGACATCGCTACCAGGAACTGGCAGAGCATATCGCCGAGAGCTTGCGCTTCATGCGCGCCTGCGGGCTCACCCCTGAGCGGACGCCCGAGCTTCGCACCACGACGGTCTACACGAGTCACGAGGCGCTGATGCTCGGCTACGAGCAGGCGATGACCCGCGTGGATTCGACGTCCGGAGATTGGTACGCGACCTCGGGCCATTTCCTCTGGGTCGGCGATCGCACACGCAATCTCGACCAGGCGCATATCGAGTTCCTGCGCGGCATCAAGAACCCGGTCGGCGCGAAAATCGGGCCTGCTTGCGGGCCCGACGAGCTCTTGCGCCTGATCGACGCGTTGAACCCGGCGAACGAGCCCGGGCGGCTCACGCTGATCTGCCGCTTCGGCGCCGACAAGGTGGGCAAGCACCTGCCGGCGCTGATCCGCGCCGTGGAGCGCGAAGGCAAGACCGTGGTGTGGGCTTGCGACCCGATGCACGGCAACACCATAAAGGCGGCGGGCGGCTACAAGACGCGGCCGTTCACTCTCATCCTTTCGGAGGTTGCCACCTTCTTCGACATCCATCGCGCGGAAGGAACGCATGCCGGCGGCATCCATGTCGAGATGACCGGACAGGACGTCACCGAATGCGTTGGCGGCGCAAAGGCCGTCACCGAGACGGATTTGTCCGACCGCTACCACAGCCATTGCGATCCGCGGCTCAATGCCGACCAGTCGCTTGAGCTCGCCTTCATCGTTTCGGAGAGGTTGAAGCGCGAGCGCGAGGGACGGCCCGAGCCTGAGATTTCCATTGCGGCGGGAGAATAGCGCATACCTGCAATAGTCCGGGCGCGGGCCTGAACCCTTTGCCCAAGAGTTCCATTGGTCACCCCACCCGGCGATCCCGGCTAAAGCCGGAATCGCCACCCTCCCTATCAAGGGGAGGGATGGGAGTGTGTTGCGCGCCCCTGATCATCGGCCATACCTCCCCCTCGTGGGGAGGTCGGCGCGCTCCGGACTTGTCCGGACGCGCCGGGTGGGGGGAAGAACGTCTTTTCCATTCGGATGGAAACGCTAAGTTCGCAGAATGAGTAAACCAGAGACAGACAGCTTCAGGCTCGCGCTCGCGCAACTGAACCCCGTCGTTGGCGACATCGGCGGCAATCTGAAGAGTGCGCGGGCGGCGCGGGCGGAAGCTGCGGCAAAGGGCGCCGACCTCATTGCCTTCACCGAGCTTTATCTCACCGGCTACCCGATCGAGGATCTGGTGTTGAAGCCCGCGTTCCAGCGGGCGGCGCGAGAGACCTGCGAGGCCTTCGCCCGCGACACGAGCGACGGCGGCCCTGCCGTGCTCGTCGGTCTTCCCTGGGCGGAAGGGCCGTTCGTGCACAACGCCGTGGCCTATTTGGACGAGGGCCGAATCGTAGCGGTAAGGCTCAAATACAACCTCCCCAATTACGGGGTGTTCGACGAGAAGCGGGTTTTTGCCCCAGGTCCGCTGCCGGAACCGATCGAGGTGAGGGGGGTTTCGCTCGGCGTGCCGGTGTGTGAGGACATCTGGAGCGAGGAGGTCTGCGGGGCGTTGGCCAATGCAGGCGCTGGGCTTCTTATCGTGCCGAATGGGTCGCCCTATTGGATGGACAAGCAGGGTCAGCGCTATTCGATCGCGCGGGCGCGTATCGCCGAGACCGGATTGCCGCTCGCTTATATCAATCAGGTTGGCGGACAGGACGAGCTCGTATTCGACGGTGCCTCCTTCGTGCTCAACGCCGACGGCAGCCTCGCCGTGCAAATGCCGGCGTGGGAAGAAGCGCTTGGCGTGACCGAATGGCGCAAGGACGGGAAGCGCTGGCACTGCAAACCTCAGCCTTTCGCCGACATCGAGCAGGGCGATGCCGCCAACTACCTCGCCTGCGTCACGGGGTTGCGCGACTATGTGGAGAAGAACGGCTTCCCCGGCGTGGTGCTTGGGCTCTCTGGCGGCATCGACTCTGCACTTTGCGTGGCCATGGCCGTGGATGCGCTCGGCGCCGCCCGCGTGCACGGCGTCATGCTGCCCTATCTCTACACCAGCAACGAGAGTTTGAACGATGCAGCGCGGACCGCAGAGGCGCTCGGCATCCGCTACGACGTAATGCCGATCTCTCCGGCTGTGGAGGGGCTCACCAAGAGTCTTGCGGCCATCTCAGATGGCGGCGACCCAGGCACGGCCGAGGAGAACCTGCAGTCGCGCGCCCGCGGCACGCTGCTGATGGGGCTCTCCAACAAATTCGGGCAGATGGTGATCACGACCGGCAACAAGTCGGAAGTGTCGGTCGGTTATGCCACGCTCTATGGCGACATGAATGGCGGGTTCAATCCGATCAAGGATCTGTACAAGACGCAAGTCTATGCGTTGGCCCGCTATCGCAATCGCGAGAGGCCGAAAACCTGCCTCGGGCCTACCGGCCGCGTCATCCCGGAGAATGTCCTGACCAAGGCGCCGACGGCGGAGCTGAAGCATAATCAGCGCGACCAGGATACGCTGCCGCCTTACGACGTGCTCGACGACATTCTCAACTGCCTAGTCGAGCTGGAAATGCCGTTGGCCGAGATCGTGGCGCGCGGGCATGCGCCGGAGGTCGTCAAGAAAGTCGAGCGCATGCTCTACCTCGCCGAGTACAAGCGGCGGCAGGCGGCGCCTGGGGTGAAGATCACCGCCAAGAATTTCGGCCGCGATCGGCGCTATCCCATCACCAACAAGTTCCGCGAGAAGTTTTAGATGGTAGAGCGTATCTGCTGGCTCCATACCTCCCCCTCGTGGGGAGGTCCGACGCCGCTTTGCGGCGTCGGGGTGGGGGGCTCTCTTGCTCGCAAGGGAATGGAGTTTGTCGAGCCGCTCTGCAAGTTTGTCGAGGGCTCATGACAACAACCGTGCGCTTCGCGCCAAGCCCGACCGGCCGCCTGCACGCCGGCAACATCCGCACCGCGCTCCTGAACTGGATGTTCGCGCAACAGCGGGGAGGGCGTCTGCTGCTGCGTCTCGACGACACCGACCGCGAGCGTTCCACTGAAGAGTTCGCGCAAGGCATTCGCGAAGACCTGACTTGGCTCGGTCTTGCCTGGGACCACGAGGTGAAGCAGTCAGACCGTTTCGCAATCTACGACGCCGCGGTCGAGAAGCTGAAGGCGAGCGGAAGGCTCTATCCGGCCTACGAGACGCAAGACGAGCTCGAGTTGAAGCGGAAGCGCCAGCTCGCGCGCGGAAGGCCTCCGGTCTACGACCGCGCCGCGCTGAAGCTCACCGACGCCGACCGCCGGAAATTTGAGACGGCGGGGCAAACTCCCCATTGGCGCTTCAAGCTCGAAACGCGCGACGTGGTGTGGAACGATCTTATCCGCGGCGAGCAGCATGTCGACGCAGCGTCGCTGTCGGACCCGGTGCTGGTCCGCGCCGACGGCACCTATCTCTACACGCTGCCGAGCGTTGTCGACGACGTCGACCTCGGCATCACCCATGTGATTCGCGGCGAGGATCACGTCGCCAATACGGCGCCGCAGATTCAACTGTTCGAGGCGCTTGGCGCCGAGCCCCCAGCTTTCGGCCACCACAATCTCCTGGTTGGGCCCGAGGGCCAGGCGCTCTCCAAGCGCGAGCGGGCGCTGTCCATCCAGGGCCTGCGCGAGGAGGGGCTGGAGCCTCTGGCCGTGGCGAGCTATTCGGCCACTATCGGCACCTCCGATACGATCGCCCCGCATCGGAGCCTGCATGAGCTTGTGGTGCATTTCGCCTTCGGGAAATTGTCGCGCGCGCCGGCGCGCTTCGATGTCGCGGAGTTGAGGGCGCTGAACGCGCGGCTGTTGCACGCGCTGCCATACGAAACGGTGGCGCAGCGGCTGCGCGATATGGGTATTGGTGACGGCGAGGCGTTTTGGCTCGCCGTGCGCTCCAATCTCGCGGTGCTGTCCGATGCAGGTGCGTGGTGGCAGGTAGTGAAGGGGCCGCTTCAGCCGGTGATCGCCGACGCCGCGCTGTGCGAGCAGGCCGCGGCGCTGCTTCCGCCGGAGCCGTGGGACGAATTGACCTGGGAGCGATGGGCCGCCGAGGTGAAGCAGGCGGCCGGCATCAAGGGCAAGGCGTTGTTCAAGCCCTTGCGGCTCGCGCTCACCGCCCGCGAGCATGGACCTGAGCTCAAGCTGCTTTTGCCGCTGATCGGCCGGGAGCGAGCTTTGGCGCGGCTCGAAGGCAAGACGGCCTGATCGCTTGAGGCTATTGCGGCGCAGGCGCTGGCGTGCGCTTGGCGACGCTCGACTGCTGCGGCGCAGCTTCGGCTGCCGCAGGGGCAGGGGCAGCTTCCGCTGCCGGGGCTTCGGCTTGTGGTGCCGGTGCGCCTGCGTTCGGCGTTGAGCCGGTCACGTCGAGGTTGAGCTGCGCCGGAGGCGGAGCCGGAGCTGCCGCCTGGGCCGCTGGTGCGGCGGCCTTCTTCTTACCCGGCTTGCCTGGCGCCGGTGTGGCTTCGGCCTTCTGGTTCGCCGCCTCGATCTCGGTCGGATTGTATTCGTCGGCCTTGCAGGAGCAGCCCTTGATATACGCCTTGCGGTATTTGAAGGCGGCGGGCAGATCGGCATAGGCCGTGCCATTGAGCGAGATGGCCTGATCGATCTCCTGTCCGGGATTGCGATAGACGTAGAGCTCGGCAGGCGCCGCACAGCTCGACTGGCAGACGGTGGCGTCCTGCGCCAGGCGGTTGGCATAGGTCTGATAGCTCACCGGGAAGAAAAATCCATCGCAGGTGCGCACGCAGACCGAGCGGTAGCGTCCGTTCGGATCGATGCTGCGATAGACCGGACCTTCGGGTTGCGCCGGCGCCTGGTCGTCGCCGCCGCCACGGCCGAACCAGCCGAACAATCCGCCGCCGCCGCTGTCGCGACGTGCTTGCTGCGGCATCGGCCTGCCGCCGGTGCACCCGTTACGGGCGAGCGCGTCCATGAGCTCGGCCTGGCGCCGGCGATTGCCGCGGCCGCCGGCAATTGCGTCGCGTTGCGCCTGGAACTGCTCAACTTGGCGTCTGGCGTCCTCGACCTGGTCGTTCATCTTGAGACATTTGGGGCTGCGCACCAGGCCGCGTCCGAAGATGAGAAAGCCCCTCTCAAAGCAACCGGCATCCTCCATCGCCGCCTTAGTGCCTTGGTAGACGCGGGTGGCGCCTTGAATTTGCTTGTCGATGCCAGGCAGCTCCGAAGCGCCCCCGCCACCTTGGGCGCTCGCGAGTTCCTGCTGCAACTGCATGCAGCGGATCTGGTGGTCGGCGTCCTGGGCCTGCGTATCACCTGCCACGAACGCGACGGCCGCGCCGCACAGCGCGAAAATGGCGAGGCTGCGGTAACGGCCACCGCGGCGCGCTGGAAAAGCCGGCGAAAGCTCGTGACGGGCGTTCACTTCTTGGCGTTTCCGACTGATGCCGACCCCCAAAAGGCCGTTCCGGCCCGGGCCTTAGGCCGTCCGCATTATGCCCGCCCAAGCTTAAGGGTCAATGCGGCATGAATAAGATGGGCTGCTTGACGCGGTTAATGTTTGCCGCCATAAGCGAGCCATCATGGCGCACGCAGAACGCATCGTTATCATTTCCTGCTGCATTATTCCGGTCTAGCAAAGAGCTGGCCGGGTCGTTCTCACTTACCTTTCACCTCCGTAAAAGAACCGAACGCCGGCCGGCCGTAAGGCAACGAGGCTATTGGTGGCGCTCAGGCTCTACAACACGCTCTCTCGCAAGAAGGAGCAGTTTCAGCCCATAGATGCAGGCAATGTCCGCATGTATGTGTGCGGACCGACGGTCTACGACTTCGCCCATATCGGCAATGCGCGCCCGGTCATCGTGTTCGACGTGCTGTTCCGTCTGTTGCGGCACCTCTATGGCGCGGAGCATGTCACCTATGTCCGCAACATCACCGACGTGGACGACAAGATCAATGCGCGGGCGGCCGAGGAATATCCGGATCTTCCGCTGAACGAGGCGATCCGGCGCGTCACCGAGAAGACCGAGAAGCAGTTCCACGCGGACGTTGCCGCCCTTGGTTGCCTGCCGCCGACGGTCGAGCCGCGGGCGACCGAACACATCGCCGCCATGAAAGAGATGATCGACGATCTCGTAGCCAACGGTTGCGCCTACGTGGCAGAGGATCATGCGCTCTTCGATGTCGCGGCGACGCCGGATTACGGCAAACTGTCAGGCCGGTCGCTGGACGAGATGATCGCCGGAGCCCGCGTCGAGGTTGCGCCGTACAAGCGCGACCCCATGGACTTCGTGCTGTGGAAGCCGTCGAAGCCAGGCGAGCCGTCATGGCCCTCGCCTGCCGGCATCGCGGCGCCGGGGCGTCCCGGCTGGCACATCGAATGTTCGGCCATGTCGTGGAAGCATCTCGGCAAGACCTTCGACATTCATGGCGGCGGCATCGACCTCGTCTTCCCGCACCATGAGAACGAGATCGCCCAGTCGCGCTGCGCCTTCCACACGCCGGTCATGGCCAATTACTGGCTGCATAACGGCTTCCTCCAGGTCGAGGGTGAGAAGATGGCGAAGAGCCTCGGCAACTTCGTCACCATTCATGAATTGCTGACAGGCTGGCAGGGCTATGCCTGGCCGGGCGAAGCTCTTCGCTTCAACATGCTCCGCACCCATTACCGGCAGCCGCTCGACTGGACCTTGGTCGGGCTCGATGAGGCGCACAAGACGCTATGGGAGTGGTATGGCGACCTCAAGGGCGAGGAACCGGCCGCCGCTGGCGTTCCCGGTCGTGTGCTCGATGCGCTCTCCGACGATCTGAACACGCCGAAGGCGATCGCTGCGATGCACGAGCTGCACAGTGCAGGCAAATGGGGCGAGCTTCGCGCTGCTCTCGGCTTTCTCGGCTTTTCAGGCGACCGCTCCAAGATGGAGCGCGTGAAATCCACTGAACCCGGTGCCATTGCAGGTAAGGCCGACGTCGATGCCCTGATCGCGCAGCGGCACGCCGCGCGCAAGGCCAAGGACTTCAAGGAGGCCGATCGCATCCGCGACGAGCTTGCCGCCATGGGCATCGAGCTGAAGGACGCCAAGGACCCCAAGACCGGCGAGCTGGTCACCACCTGGGAGGTCGCGCGATGACCCGCGAGCGGCTCTATCTCTACGACACCACGCTCCGAGACGGCGCCCAGACCCAGGGTGTCGATTTCTCCCTCGAGGACAAGGGACTGATCGCCCAACAGCTCGACGTGCTCGGCATCGACTATATCGAGGCGGGATACCCAGGCGCCAATCCCACCGACACCAAGCTGTTCGCGGCGCCGCAGGAGCTCGGCCTGGCCAAGCTCACCGCCTTCGGCATGACCAAGCGCCCCGGCCGTTCGCTCGCCAACGATCCAGGCTTCCAGGCGGTGCTCGCCGCGAAGGCGCCGGCCATCTGCCTCGTCGCCAAGACCTGGGACTTCCATGTCGATGTGGCGCTCAGCATCAGCCCTGAGGAGAATTTGCAAGCCATCGCTGAGTTGGTGGCAGCCGTCGTCGCCTCTGGGCGCGAAGCGCTGCTCGACTGCGAGCATTTCTTCGACGGCTACAAGGCTAATGCCGACTACGCGCTGGCCTGCGCCAAGGCTGCCTATGACGCCGGCGCAAGCTGGGTGGTGCTGTGCGACACCAATGGCGGCACGTTGCCTGAGGAAATCGAGAGGATCGTGGCCGAGGTGGTGAAGCACATCCCCGGCGATCATGTCGGCATCCATGTGCACAACGACACCGACAATGGCGTGGCGAATTCGCTCGCCGCAGTGCGCGCCGGCGCCCGCCAGATCCAGGGCACGCTGAACGGGCTTGGCGAGCGCTGCGGCAACGCCAACCTCACCTCGATCATCCCGACACTGTTGCTGAAGTCGGACTATGCGGAGCGCTTCGAGACCGGGGTGACGCCGGAGAAGCTGAAGACGCTCACCCACGCCTCGCGCATTCTCGATGAGCTGCTCAATCGTGCGCCGAACCGCCGCGCGCCCTATGTCGGCGAGTCCGCCTTCGCCCATAAAGGCGGCATCCACGTCTCTGCCGTGCAGAAGGACCCGCGCACCTATGAGCACGTGCCGCCGGATTCCGTAGGCAACCGGCGGAGACTGCTGGTCTCCGACCAGGGCGGCCGCTCCAACATTCTCGCCGAGCTCGACCGCATCGGCATCGCCGTCCCCAAGAACGACCCGCGCGTCGCGAGGCTGCTCGACGAGGTGAAGGAGCGCGAGGCCAACGGCTATGCCTATGAGGCGGCCGACGCCTCCTTCGAGCTGCTCGCCCGCCGCATGCTCGGCAATGTGCCGCAATTCTTCGACGTCGAGTCTTTCCGGGTCATGGTCGAGCGCCGCCACAACGCCGTCGGCAAACTCGTCACCGTGTCGGAAGCGACGGTGAAGGTGCGCATCGACGGCGAGACCATGCTGTCGGTGGGCGAGGGCAACGGCCCGGTGAACGCGCTCGACACGGCGCTCCGCAAGGACCTCGGCCGCTATCAGAGCTACATCGACGATCTCGAGCTCGTCGACTACAAGGTGCGTATCCTCACGGGCGGCACCGACGCCGTGACGCGGGTTTTGATCGAGAGCAGGGACGGGGAGGGGAACCGCTGGTTCACCGTCGGCGTCTCACCGAACATCGTTGATGCATCGTTCGAGGCTTTGCTCAACTCCATCAACTACAAGCTGATCCGCGACGGCGCGACCGCGCCTCAATAGGACACTCAGAACTTCGCGGTGACCTTGGCTTCGGCTTCGGCCTCCGCCACCTCGTCGCGGGGAACGAGAGCGCGGGTGATGGCGGGAATGACCGCGTCAACCCGGTCGACCACTTCGAGGTGAAGCTCGAGCCCGGGCCGGATGAAGCTTTCCTCACCCATGCGCGCGAACAGCGACAGCAGCGGATCCCAGAAGCCATCGATATTGACGAGCGCGATGGGTTTCTGATGCTGCTCGAGTTGCGACCAGGTGAGCTGCTCGACGAATTCCTCCAGCGTGCCGAGACCGCCGGGCAGTGCCACGAAGGCGTCGGACTTCATGAACATCAGGTGTTTCCGCTGATGCATGTTGTCGACCACAATCAATTCGTGAGCTTCGAGCAGCATGTGCTCGCGCGCGCTCAAGAAAGCGGGGATGATGCCCGTGACCCTGCCACCATGGCGGATCACCGAGCGGGCCGTCTCACCCATGAGCCCGAGGCTACCTCCGCCATAGACGAGTCCGATGTTCTCATCGGCAAGGATGCGGCCAAAATCGCGCGCGGCCTCGGCGAAGGCTTTGTTCCGGCCGGGGCCTGATCCGCAATAGACGCAGATATTCCGAAGGTTAGCTGACTTTTGCATGGAACCCATGTGCCATTGGCCTCTTTGAAACGTCAAGGAAGGCTTCACCGTTCGTATTGGCAGCTGGTTGTCCACAGATGTAGGGTGCGGCGATGAGCATGCGCGGCGGACTGAGCCCTTCGGTCCTGGCGGCGGGATAACGACACCAAGAGGGGCGTTTGCCGGAGGATCGAACGAGAGATGGGCAGCAAGGGTGTAGCGTTGTTGGTGGCAGTGATCGGCGTGATCGCCCTCGCTGCAGCGGGCATTTATCTCTATCGGCATCAGGGTGCCGCCCCTTCCGTCGAGGACAAGGTGGCGACCGGCGAAAAGCCCGGTGCCGAGCACCCAAAGCCGGGAGAGCCGCAACCGGCCGAGACGGCGCTCTCAAAGCCCACGTCCGTCCCGAGCTTCGACGTCGTCCGCATCGAGCCGACCGGCGAAGGCGTGATCGCCGGCCGCGCCCAGCCAGGCTGGACCGTCACCTTGGAGAGCGGCGGAGACAAGATCGCAGAGACCAAAGCCGACGAGGAGGGCGCCTGGAGCGTCGTGCTCGACAAGCCTTTGCCCGCGGGAGACCATTCGCTCACACTGCGCGCGACCTCACCCGATGGGACGCAGGCGCTGACCGGGCAGCAGCCGGTCCAGGTCGCCGTCGGCAAGCCAAGCGAGGAGGTCGCGCAGAAGGAGCCTGCCGCGCAAGAACCGGCCAAGGAAGCCGCTCCTGCCGCTCCTGAAGAGGAGACGCCCGCGGAGGCCGCGGCACCGGAGGCGCCTGCGCCCGAGCAGCAGGCCGAGGCGCCGCAAGCCGTCCCAGGCCAGCCGGAGCCGGTGGTTCCCGACGAGAATGCGCCGCCGCCTGAGCGGCCGAAGCCTCCCGTGAAAATCAGCAAGCTCGACTATCAGGACACTACGCCGGACAGCGGAAAGATCACGATGTCGGGCGTCGGCGTGCCCAATGTGCATGTGTTCTTCTTCTATGACCAACAGCCGATCGGCGACTTGGTGATCGGCAGCGACGGCACCTGGACGTTCGAGGTCGAGAAGAAGCTCGGCGAGGGCGAACACACCGTCCGCGCCGACACTTACGACGAGAAAACCGGCGTGGTGGAGGGGCGCGCATCGCTTCGTCTCGGCCGCGAGCCGAAACCTGCAGGGGCCGAAACCGCGGCACAAGAAGCTCCGCCTCAACCGGAGGCAGAAACCGCGCCTGCCGAGCCTGCCACCGCCCAAGCGGAGCAGCCGTCAGGCCAGCCTGAGCCGGTCTATCCTGATGGGCCGCCAGAGGAGGCCGCTTCGGCGGAGCCACAGCCGCCGGTTGCCGCTGCAGAGCCGCAGGATCTCTCGTCGCAGCCTCAGCCGGTCTATCCGTCGGAAGAGGCTGCCGAGGCTCCGCAAGCGGAGCCGGCGCCTCCGGTGGCAGCGGCGGAGCCGCAGGATCTATCGTCGCAGCCACAGCCTGTCTACCCGAAGGAGGAAGAGGCCGCGGCGCCTCAGCCTGAGGCGGCGCCGGCTGAGCCTTCGGCCCCGGTCGTGGCCGCGCCGCCAAGCGAAGCGAAGCCGCCAGCACCGCCAAAGGCGCCGGTCGTGTTCAAGAGCGTCGACTATCAGGACACCGGCACGGACTCAGGAAAGGTCGCTCTTTCCGGCACCGGCGAGCCCGGCGCGCGCGTCTTCCTCTATTTCGATGACACGCCGCTCGGCGAGGTGAGCGTCGGAAGCGACGGGACCTGGACCTTCGAGGCAGAGAGGAAACTTGCGAGCGGAGAGCACAAATTCCGCGCCGACAATATCGAGGAGGGAACCGGCATCGTCGTCGGCACGGCTTCGATCGGCATCATGCGCATGGAGAAGCCCGCACCTAAAGAGGAAGTCGCTGCCGCGCCGACCTCGCCAACTCCAGCACCGGCGGAGAAGCCGGCGCCCGAGGCGGCCACGCCTGGGCCTCAGCCTGAATCGCAAGTGGCCGCTACCGAAGAGGCGAAGCCCGCGCTCACGCCCGAGAAACGTGCGAAAGGCAAGCCGCATCGTCCGCGGGTCTACACGGTGCGCCGGGGCGACACGCTGTGGGAGATCGCCGAAGCCTATTACGGCGGCGGTTGGCACTATCGCGCCATCGTGCGCGACAACCGCCGCAAGATCCGCAATCCGCATTGGATCTACCCAAGGCAGAAATTCCACATTCCTGCTGGGAGATGATGGCGCGGGGCCGGCCTTCGCGACAGCGGCTGCTTGAGGCCGCCTGACCTCGGTACTATATGCTTGAGAGGCTAGGGGGTAGCGCTTCGACGCTACCCCTTTTTGCCGCGCGGAAGCGCCAAGGGGTAAAACAAGTTTCCATGCAGGACCTGCCGCAAACGAGGAGCGACGCGCTGATGGCAGCGCGTACCGGGCACCTCACGGTCTTGCGCGAGCTCGCTCCCTACATCTGGCCTGCCGGCCGTCCCGATCTCCGCAGGCGCGTGGTCATGGCCATGGTGGCGCTGATCATCGCCAAGGCCATCACCCTCATGGTGCCCATCGCCTACAAGGCGGTGGTCGACCTCCTCACCGGAGAGGCGACAGGCAAGGAGATCACCGCGGTCGGCCTTGCCGCCAGTCCCGTCTTCCTCATCGTCGCCTACGGCGTCGGACGGGTGATGATGGTGCTGTTCGCCCAATTCCGGGATGTATGGTTCACCGTGGTCGCCCAGCACGCGGTGCGCGAGCTTGCCAACCGCACCTTCAGGCATTTGCACGAGCTGTCCTTACGCTTTCATCTGGAGCGCCGCACCGGCGGGTTGAACCGGGTTATCGAGCGTGGCGTGACCGGCGTCGACACCATCGTGCGCATGGCGGTGCTCAACTCCATTCCGACGGCGGTCGAGCTGCTCATGATCTCCGGTCTCGTCGCCTACTATTTCGGCTGGGTCTATGTGCTGGTCGTGCTCGCGACGGTCGGTCTCTACGTCGCCTTCACCTTCTGGGCTAGCGAGCGGCGCATCGTCATCCGCCGCGACATGAACGAGTCCGACACCGAGGCTCATGCCAAGGCGGTGGACAGCCTGCTCAACTACGAGACGGTGAAATATTTCGGCAACGAGGATCACGAGGCGCGCCGCTTCGATTCCTCCATGGCGCGTTACGAGAGGGCGGCGATCAGGACCTACACCTCGCTCGGCCTGCTCAATACCGGACAGGCGGTGATCTTCACCGTCGGCACCGTCATCTGCATGCTGCTCGCGGCCCGCGACGTGGCCTCCGGCGCGCTCACCATCGGCGGCTTCGTGATGATCAACGCCATCCTCATGCAGCTTTATCTGCCTCTCAATTTCATGGGCATGGTGTATCGCGAGATCAAACAGGGCCTCATCGACATCGAGACCATGTTCGCGCTGCTGCACGAGCCTCCGGAGATTATCGATCGGTCCGGCGCCAAGGAACTGCGCGTGAGCAAGGGCGAGATCAAATTCGAGAACGTGTCCTTCGCCTACGATCCCGAGCGGCAGATCCTGAAAGATGTGAGCTTCGAGGTGCCGGCGGGCAAGATGGTCGCCATCGTCGGTCCTTCAGGCGCCGGCAAATCGACCATCTCGCGCATCCTGTTCCGCTTCTATGAGCTCAGCGGTGGCCGCGTCTCGATCGACGGAGAGAATATCAGCGACGTTACGCAAAGCTCGCTGCGCGCCGCCATCGGCATGGTCCCGCAGGACACGGTGCTGTTCAACGACACGATCCTGTACAACATCCGCTATGGCCGCCCGGAGGCAACGGACGCCGAGGTGCGCGAGGCGGCGCGGCTCGCTCAGATCCACGACTTCATCATGACCCTGCCGCAAGGCTACGATGCGCTGGTCGGCGAGCGGGGACTGAAGCTCTCCGGCGGCGAGAAGCAGCGCGTGGCCATCGCCCGCACCATCCTCAAATCGCCGCCGATCCTCATGCTCGACGAGGCAACCTCGGCGCTCGACAGCCACACCGAGAAGGAGATCCAGGATGCGCTCGAGCGGGTCGCGCGCGAGCGCACCTCGCTCGTCATCGCCCACCGGCTCTCCACCGTGGTGCATGCCGACAACATCATCGTGCTCGATCATGGCGAGATCGTCGAGCAGGGCACCCATCTTGAGCTGCTCGCGCGCGGCGGCCTTTATGCCAGCCTATGGGCGCGCCAGCGCGAAGCCGATCAGGCCCGCGAACGGCTAGCCCAGGTGCTCGATCACGAACCCGAACCAGAGTCGAGAGCCGCCGAGCGGCTCGAAGACGAGGCCCTGCCGGTAATTAGGACTGCGACCCGACCATGAGCGAACGCCACACCATCCTCGACAGCATCACCAGCGCCTTCGTGCCGATACACCCGGAAGGCCACAAGTTCATCGCCGGTTTTGCCGTGGCCGCGCTGATCCTGTTCCTGATCGCGCCGCCGCTCGGCTGGCTCGGCGTGATTGCCACCGTGCTCTGCACCTATTTCTTCCGCGATCCTGAACGGGTGACGCCTCAGCGCCCAGGCCTCGTGGTGAGCGCCGCCGACGGCAAGATCGTCAACATCGGCACTGTGGTCCCGCCAAAGGAGCTTGCGCTCGGCGAGGCGCTGCTCACCCGCATCTCGGTATTCCTCTCGGTTCTCGACGTGCATGTGGTGCGGGCGCCTGTGGCAGGACGCGTGGTGCACAGCGCCTACGTGCCGGGGAAGTTCTTGAATGCCGAGCTCGACAAGGCGAGCGAGGAGAATGAGCGGCGCGCGCTTGTCATCGAAACACCGCAAGGGGAGAAGATCGGCGTGGTGCTGATCGCAGGTCTGATCGCGCGGCGGATCGTGACTTTTGTGGGCGAGGGGGCTAGCGTAAAGGCAGGCGAGCATATCGGCCTGATCCGCTTCGGCAGCCGGGTCGATGTATATCTGCCGGCCGGCGCCGACGTGCTGGTTGCGGCAGGGCAAACGGCGATCGGCGGCGAGACGGCCATGGCCGAGCTTTCCGGCGGCGATGTCCGCGCCGGCAGCGCGCCTTAGGATGGTGCAGAGGGTCTCGTCCCATGTTTCCTCCCTTCGATCCTGAAAGAGACGATCGCAAGCCGCGGGCGCGTGTGTTCTCGCGCGGCCAGGTGCCGACGCGGGTGCTGATCCCCAATATCTTCACCTTGCTCGGGCTGTGCGCCGGCTTGACCGCGATCCGCATGGCCATCGAGCATCGCTGGGACTTGGCCGTCGCCGCGCTTGTCTTTGCGGCATTTCTCGACGGCATCGACGGGCGCGTTGCGCGGCTGCTCAAGGCCCAGTCGCGCTTCGGCGCCGAGCTCAATTCGCTTGCCGATTTCGTCAATTTCGGCGTGGCGCCGGCCATCATCATGTTCAACTGGGCACTCGACGATCTGAAGAGCATGGGGTGGATCGCCGTGCTGATCTATGCGGTGTGTGCCGCGCTCAGGCTTGCGCGCTTCAATGTGGCGCTCGACCGCACAGACCTACCGGCTTGGAAGAGCAGCTATTTCGTCGGCGTCCCGGCGCCTGCCGGCGCCATCGTGCTGCTGCTGCCGATCTACGCGCAGGACCTCGGTTTGCATTTGCC